>CAWEJL010000006.1:0-318544 GCA_963809385.1 uncultured Chloroflexia bacterium
CGCGCTGCCGGATACGATTGACCTGCTGACGATCAGTGTGGAGGCGGGTCTCGGATTCGATCAGGCGATGGGGCGCATCGTCTCCAAGTCGAACAACACGCTCTCGCGTGAGTTCGGGCGGGTCTTGCAGCAGATGCGCCTGGGTGTGCCCCGGCGCGACGCGCTACGGCAGATGGCTGACCGGACGGGCGTGGAAGATGTCAGCCAGTTCGTCGGGGCGATTGTCCAGGCGGAACAACTGGGCGCGAGCGTGGGCCGCGTGCTGCGGGTGCAGTCGGCGGAGATGCGCGTGCGACGGCGGCAGCGGGCGCAGAAGCTGGCGCAGCAGGCGCCAATCAAGATGCTCTTCCCGATGGCGTTCCTGATCCTGCCCTCGATCTTCGTCGTCGTGCTTGGCCCGGCGATCCCGCGTATCGTCAAGGTCTTCGCGCCCAACGCCCCATTGTGATGTGAGCGGGCTGGCGGCGAAGGACGCACGTGACGGCGGCGGTGGCGAGTGATTTCGCCACCGCCGCCGTTCGTTTTATGGACGCCGTCACGCCCGTCGCGCCGGATTGCGCGCGAGCGGGCGCCGTTTCTGCGGAGGATGATCGCAGAGCCGGGCGCGCGGATACCCCGCTGGATACCCCGCTGGATACCCCGCTGGATACAACTGGTGGCCGGCGAACGTGCGGCGCCGCCGCGTGAAGACGTCCTGAGGACATCCAAGGAGGTTGCATGGCAAGCGCACGGCGACGGAGAAGATTACGCCAATCAACATCGCATACCCAGATGCGCCCGATCTGCGCATCCACATCACGGAGGGAGCCTGCCGGCTCGAGTCGCGCCGGGAGGGGAGGCCTGGATTACGGGTGTCCACAGGGATCCGTCCGGGGTGCGGCCCCCACGGATTATCCAGGAGGGCGGCTCGGTCAGGCTGACGGAAGACCAGCATGCGCCTGGGTTCTGGGAAGCGTTCTGGTCTGGACGCGGCTTCGCCGCGCCGGTCTACGAGCTGGCGCTTGGCAAGGGACGGCCCTACCGGCTGACGGTGGAGATCGGCGCGAGCGAGAACACGCTGGACCTGGGCGGGCTGCCGATCAGCCATCTCGCGGTCAAGCATGGGGCGGGGAAAACGGATATCAATTTCTCAGCGCCCAATCCGCAGGCGATGAGCTTGCTGGAGATTGGCGCGGGAGCGGGGAGTACGGAACTGCGCAACCTGGCGAACGCGAATTGCGCGGAGATCATCATCGAAGGCGGGATGGCGGCGTACACGCTCGATTTTGGCGGGACGCTGCGGCAGGACACGCATGCGCGCATCTCGGCGGGCCTGTCCTCGGTGACGATCACCATACCCGTCACCACTGCGGCCCGCGTCACGGCGGATATGCCGCTGGGGCATGTCGAGCCGGGCGACGGCTTCACGACGCGCGAGGGCGCGTTCTGGACGCGGGCCGCGCTGGAGGGCCAGCGGCCCATGCTCACCATCGCCGCGAATGTGGCGCTGGGATCGCTGACCCTGCGGACGGCCTAGCGACGCCGCTCGCTATCGCGATGACGTGTGTCGCATGGCGAGCGGCGCTGGCCGGGCGGCACGCATGCTGAAGTTCAGCGCTTCGTGGCGGAGAGGACCACGTTGTAGCCGTAGGCGGGAGTTACGCGCTTTAGAGCGAATCCCGCGCGGAGGAGCATGGCCTTCACTTCGCTAGCGGTCCATTGCTGGCCACGCGAACCCAGGTGGTCATAGAGCGACAAACCAATCACGCCAAGCGGGCCATCCTTCGTATCACGGAGGAGCATCTCCTGGATGAAGAGCGCCCCACCAGATGGCAAGTAGTCATGGGCTTTCTGGATGAGGCGCTGGCAGCGCGGCGCATCAAAGCTATTCAGGACATTGCTGAGCAGGACCGCGTCGCACCCATCTGGCCATGCGCCGGAAAACAGATCGGCGACGCGGGTTTCAACTTGTCCGCCAACTCCATACGCCGCGATCACCTCAGCCGCGTACGCGCATGGTACGGGCTGATCTAGCACCGTACCATGCAACGCTGGATAGGCGCGAGCAAGCGCAATGCTCATGCCGCCCGATCCACCCCCAACATCGAGCAATCGGCGCACGCGCGAGAAATCCGCTGCCTCGGCGAGCGCTGGCGCGGAGGGCATGGACAACGTATGCAGCCCCTGCGCTAGCGTCCGCGCTTGCGTCGGGTCGGAGTCTTCGACCGCCCAATAGCGGTCATCTATCGGGCGGTCCTCGCGTAGCGCATCAGTGACATTCTCATAGGTTAGCCGTGGACGGCGACGTATGGCCTCAAGCCACGCCCCTCGGTAATACGGGCTGGAGGGGAGCAGAAAGTCACGCGATGTACGAGTGAGCGCGTACTGGCCATCGTACTGAACGACGAAGCCGAGCGCGGCCAGCACGCCGAGCAGGGATTCGGCGGCGGTTAGGCCGAGCTTCAGTTGGCGGGCGATCTCCTCAGGACTGACAGAGGTAGCCTCCAGCGCACGGAAGAGGCCCAGTTCGTCCGCGGCGGCAAGCCAGAGCAGGAAATGCTCGGACGCATGCAGATCCCACAGCAGACGGTCGTCGCCTTCTGGGGGATCTAAGCGGCGCATATGCTCGTCGCCTGTGTGGCCGTCCATATTGTGAGCTCCCAGGCGCCCGATGGCGCATTCTGCTTGCGTTCGAGAGTTGGCGCAGAGACGGTTCATCGGAGTCCCGATGGCACGAAGAAAGTATACTTTAGGCGTCAAGGAGAGTAGCTCGTGAGGGCTGAAAGAGCGAAAAGGAGACGAGGGCGATGGATGCGCCGCGCTTCGTGATGCATGAACATCATGCCCGGCGGCTGCACTACGATTTCCGGCTGGAGATGGACGGGGCGCTGCGCAGCTGGGCTGTGCCGAAGGGCGCGCCGGAGCGGGTGGGCGACCGCCGCCTGGCGGTACAGGTAGAGGACCACCCGCTGGGCTACATCGCGTTCGAGGGTGTGATTCCCGAGGGCCAGTATGGCGCTGGCACGGTGGCTATCTGGGACCACGGGACCTACACGCTGGAGAAGCGCACGGATGACGAGCTGGCGTTCACGCTGCATGGCGAGCGGCTGCGCGGCCCCTACGCGCTGATCCGCATGGCGCGCCGCCCCAGCGACTGGCTATTCATCAAGCGCCGGGAGGAGTAGCCCGCCCGGCGCTATCACAGCCTGGTCACATGCCGCGCCCACCGGCCAGACTCGGCACGGATAGTGCTGCGCCTTATGGATGACGCGCTTTTGAACAGGCGTATGGGGCCTGAAGGCCCGCGGCAGAGCTCCCATGCTCTAGGGAAAGGCGAATTCAATATGGATCAACTGATCAACCAGGTGGCAGAGCGCACGGGCCTCTCGCCCGATAAAGCGCGCGAGGCCGTGCAGGTCGTGGTGGGATTTCTCAAGAGCAAGCTCCCTGGCCCTATCGCGGCCCAGATAGATGGCGCGCTCGGCGGCCAGCAAGGCGCAGGCGACGTGTCCAGTCAGTCGCAGCAGGGCGCAGGCGACGTGGCGGGCCAGGCGCAGCAGGCTCTGGGTGATATATTTGGCAAGCACCCGTAGTAGCGCGTGCCCTGAGGACACGCGGAAGACCCGGAAGAACCGGAAGAACCCGGTAGGAGGAACCTTCCATGACACATCAAATCGCGGAAATCAAGGGCCTCGATAGCGACACACGGTCGAAGCTCGAAGCGGCCCACATCATGACAGTGGAGGATTTGCTGCGCGCGACGGCGACCCCCAGTCAACGCGCCGCGCTCGCCAGGCAGATTGGCGTCGCTGAGAGTCAGTTGACGGGATGGATCAATCGCGCCGATCTCATGCGCATCAAGGGGGTCGGGACCGAAATGGCCAACCTCCTCGAATTGTGCGGGGTGGACTCCTGCAAAGAACTACAACATCGCACGGCCCAACACCTGCACGACAAGCTCAAAGAGACCAACGACGCGAAGAAGATCACGAACCACGCCCCAACACTCACGCAGGTTGATGAGTGGATCAGCGCGGCCAGGATAATCAGCGCAAAGCCGCTATAGCCTGCCGGGCGCGGACTGTCACAGCCGCTCGATGATGGCGGCGATGCCCTGCCCCACGCCGATGCACATCGTCGCCAGCCCGTAGCGCCCGCCGCGCCGGCCTAGCTCGTGGAGCAGCGTGGTAGTCAGCCGCGCGCCTGAGGCTCCCAGCGGGTGGCCGAGGGCGATGGCGCCGCCGTTGACATTTACCCGCTCATGCTCCAGGCCTAGCTCGCGCATGCAGGGGATCGCCTGCGCGGCGAAGGCCTCGTTCAGCTCCACCAGGTCCATGTCTGCGGCGGTCAGCCCGGCGCGCGCCAGCGCCTTGCGCGAGGCGGGGATGGGGCCAAGGCCCATGTAGGCCGGGTCCACGCCCGCGACGGCGCCCGTAAGGATGCGGGCCAGCGGCCGCGCGCCGTGGGCCTCCGCCCAGCGGCGGGAGGCGATGACCAGCGCCCCCGCGCCGTCGTTGACGCTGGAAGCGTTGCCAGCGGTGACCGTGCCGTCCTTGCGGAAGGCGGGCTTGAGCCTGGCGAGCTTTTCGAGGGTCGTGTCGCGGCGCGGCTGCTCATCCAGGGCGACGGTGGCTGTCTCGCCGCGCCCGGCGGGGACCTCGACGGGAACGATCTCTTCCGCGAGGCGTCCGGCGTCCTGGGCGGCCGCCGCACGCTGGTGGCTAGTGAGGGCGAAGGCGTCCTGCTCCTCGCGGGTGATCTGGTAGCGCTCGGCGACGTTCTCCGCCGTCTCGCCCATGCTGTAGGGATGGTGCAGCGCGGAGAGGCGCGGGTTGATGAAGCGCCAGCCGATGGTGGTGTCCTGGAGCGGCGGCAGCGCGCGGCTGAAGGCGCTCTCCGTCTTGCCCATCACGAAGGGCGCGCGGGTCATGGACTCGACGCCGCCCGCGATGAAGACCTCGCCCTCGCCGGAGCGAATGGCCTGGGCGGCGGAGAGAATCGCCTGGAGGCCGGAGCCGCAGAGGCGGTTGACGGTCTGGCCGCCTGTCTCCAGTGGCAGGCCAGCCAGCAGCAGCGCCATGCGGGCGACGTTGCGGTTGTCCTCGCCGGCCTGGTTGGCGCAGCCGAGGATGACATCTTCGAGGGCCGCCGTGATGGTCTCGCGTTCCAGCCCGGCGCGCTGGACGGCCTCGCCAATGGCCAGCGCGGCCAGATCGTCGGGGCGCACATCCTTCAGGGCGCCCGCATAGCGCCCGAATGGAGTGCGCACGGCGGAGAGAATCACCGCCTCGTCGGGTTGTGGCATGCGACCTCACCCCCCTGCCCCCCTCCCGCGAGGAGAGGGGGAAATGTTCGATTGGGCGCTATTTGCCGGTGAAATGGGCGGGGCGCTTCTCCATGAACGCGGCCATGCCCTCTTTCTGGTCGTCGGTGGAGAAGAGCATGGCGAAGAGGCGCTTCTCGTGGGCCAGGCCAGATTCCAGCGGCGTCTCGAAGGCGGTCAGGATGGCCTCTTTGGTCAGCAGCGTGGCGACGGGCGCGCGGCTGGCGATCTTGGCGGCCAGCTTTTGCGCCTCGGCCAGCGCCTGACCGGTGGGAACGACGTGGTTGACGACGCCCCAGGCCTCCATCTGCTGCGCGGTGAACTGGTCGCCAGTCAGGCAAATCTCCATCGCGCGGAACTTGCCGAGCGTGCGCGTGAGCCGCTGCGTGCCACCGGCGCCGCACATGATGCCGAGCAGGATCTCCGGCTGGCCGAACTTGGCCTTCTCGCTGGCGATGATGATGTCGGCGTGCATCGCGAGCTCGCTGCCGCCACCGAGCGCGAAGCCTTCGACCGCCGCGATCACCGGCTTGCGGATGCGGCGGATGCGGTCCCAGCCCTCGAAGGGGCCAAGGGCCATCTGCGCGGCGCTGGCGCCGGACATCTCGGCGATGTCGGCCCCGGCGGCGAAGGCGCGATCTCCGGCGCCGGTCAGCACGATGCAGTGGATCGCGCCGTCGCGGTCCAGGGTCTCCATCTCAGCGGCAAGCTCGCTGATGAGCGCCCAGTTGAGGGCGTTGAGCTTGTCGGGGCGGTTGATGGTGACGGTGGCGACGCCGTCCGCGCGCTCCACCAGAATATACGTGGTCGTTTCCTCTGCCATATGCTGCGACTCCTCACGACTATGTGGAGGTCTGGGCGGCGATCATGGCCGCTACGGGGCAGTATAGCATCGCGGGCGTGGGGGGCGCGGCCTTGAAAGGCCGGCGCACGGCGCGGGGGGGGGTGGCGATGGGGAGGGATCGCGGTGGGCGAAGCGGCGCAGTTGACACAGGGTTACACAAAATGCGGTTATCGCCATGGGTCATCCTCCAGTGGTCTGTGAGCGGGCGCGCTGGAGCGCGCCTGAGGAGAGTATAGACAAGGCGCGCGCGCGGCGCATCCCGTCATATGAGCGCAGAGGCGGACGAACGCGGGCGTGGGTGGTTGGCTGGATGACGGGCGGGAGGGAGGGCGGGCGGGCAGGCGGGCAGGCAGGCGGGCGGGGCGGCGGGCGGGCGGGCGGGCGGGCGGGCAGGCGAATAAATTCGCGCCTGAAGGGCCCCATGCGGGAGCCCCGAACCCGCATGGGGGCTTCGCTCCACTCGCCACGGCCCACAACGTCCGCCTGCGCGGACGCCTGCCCAAGGTCGGGCGGGACAAGGCGGATGCCCACCTCGAAGCGGAAGAAGGGCAGCAGTGCGAGCCGGAGCATGCCGAGAACCCGGCGCCGCGTGAGCCACTGGCGCGCATGATGTCGCTGGCGCTCAGGCTGCGCCCTGGGCGCGGCGGATTCTCCCATTACCATCCCTCCATGTCACGCGCGCTCCACTGGCTCCACGTCCGGCACCACCACCTCCGCCGCCAGCGCCCCCACCAGCTTCACCGTCTCCACGCTGACCGTCACCACGCGGCAGACGAGGCTGGCGATGTATTGGGGGGCGTCGGGGCGGTTGGGGTCGCTGGTGATGCCGCTGCGCTTGTCCTCGCTGACCTGATACTGGTCTATCACCCACTCCAGCGCCGAGCGGTTGCCCAGGCGGTAGGCGAAGGCCTCCGCCGGGACGCCCGCCAGCGTCAGCGTCTCGTTGACGATCACGGCGTCACGCTCGGCGTTCAGCTTCATCTTCATGACGGCGAAGGTGACGCGGCCAGCGGCGCTCGCTTCGGGACGCTCGACCCAGCGCAGGGGGTATTCGGGCTGGGTCTCGTAACCCAGGTGGAGGGCCATCAGCGCGGCGCCGATCTCGGCGCAGCGCCGGAACGCCCCCGCCCCCGCTAGCAGCGGCACACGCGGCAACTCGCGCCGCAGGTTGGCGGCGTAGCGCTCGCGGTAGGCCGGGTGATGCAACAGGCCGTAGACGTAGTGGAAGATGTCGCGCTTGCTGACCTCCGGCCCGTAGGCCGCCTGGAAGCGCGCCAGCGCCCAATCGGTGATGTTCTCCCGCCGGTTCGTCCCATCCTCGTCGTAGGTGTAGTAGGGGAAACATTGGAAGGCGTCTGTAGTAGCCAGCGCGTGGTAGTTGCAGATACAATTTGCTGCCAGCGCACTGAATGAAGCCCGATATCCATGATCGCTGATCGCTATCACAGTGTTTTCCGTTTCGGTATCAGGGGTGGGGAAGATGCGGGGCTGCTGGTATGGCTCTTCATTCCAAAAAGGGTCGAAATAAAGGCTCATGCGAGTGAATGGACGATAGAGGGATGTACGCACATGACGCCGGTCGAACTGACTATATTCGCCACGAACGAGCGATGCTTTAGCCTGTCGAGTCCATTTGATGCGGTTATCTGTCACGTCAATCAGCGCATCGGGATTAGGCTTCTCTCCCGGCCTTCGCATCACATCCGCTGCGCGATTGTAAATCTCAGTGAATGTTTTCGCCCGATCAGTAAGGGAATTCAGCATTGAAGTCATAAACATGACTATCTCGATTGGTAGCAACGCCAAGCGAATACATCTGAAAGAGCGTTTCTGGCGCACTAGACAGCTTGGCTTTTGCCTCTCTAGTTCCTAACGGGACAAAGCCACCAAACTCTGGCTGTAGTCCCTCTGTCAGCCAAGTATTCTGCTCGTCAGGCGTCAATTCTTGCCATTGAATGCTATCCGCGCTACCTGCTTGGGCGAGGAAGGCCAGCTTTTCGCGGCGGCGCCAGTCCTCCGGCACGCGGTAGTAGTACAGCCCGCGCGTCTGGCTGCTGGTGCGGCGGATGGCGATGGTGATGCCGACGCCGACCTGAATGCCGAAGACGTTGTGCGCCGTGCCGGAGAGCTTGGGATTCTTGCGCACGTTGCCGTGCAGGTCGAGATGGTAGATAGCGGTGAAGTCCTGCCAGCAAGTGCTTGCGCATGCCGTCGAAGGCGATCTGCTCCACGAACGAGTTGTTGCTGACGAAGCAGACGACGCCGTCGCGCCCCTGGAGGCGGTCTGTCGCCCAGCGGAAGAACTTCACGTAGGCGTCGGAGAGCGCATTTCTCAACGTCGCGCGCGAGTCCCTGGCGTAGGTCTCGCGGATGCGCCCGTCAATCACCTGGGTAGGCGCGGTTCTTGTTGTTGTCGTTCTCGTTCTCCTGCCCGACGTTGTAGGGCGGGTTGCCGATGACGACCATGATCGCGGCGTCCTTCTCGGCCTGCACGCGCGCGGAGTTCGGCTCGCCGAAGAGCGACATCTGGCGGCTCTCGGCCATATCGAGCGTATCGGCGAAGCAGGCGCCCGCGAACGGCTCGTACTCGCCGGTACGGGCGTAGTATTCGTGCTCGATGTTCAGGCAGGCGATGTAGTAGGGCAGCAGCATGACCTCGTTGCAGAACAGGTCTTCGCTGTACTTCTGGCGCAGGTGGCGCGCGGGGATGCGCTTGAGGATGTTGACGATGAAGTTGCCGGTGCCGGTGGCGGGGTCCAGAATCTTGACGCCCGGCTGGCCCAGGCCGTCCGGCATGCCGAACTCGCGCTTCAGGACCTCATCCACGCTGGCGGCCATGAAGTCCACGATCTCCTGCGGGGTGTAGACGATGCCGTGGGTGTCGGCCTGGCGGACGGAGTAGCCCTGAAAGAAGCGCTCGTAGACCATGTTGAGAAAATGCTGGCGGTCGGCCCAGGATCGCTGCCGAGGGTCGCGCGCCCGGCGGCCTGCTCGACGGCGGCATAGTAGGGGTCCAGCGCGCGCAGGAAGTCGTTGCGGTTGAAGCTGCGCTTGGTCAGCGCGGTGATGACGGTCTCGATCTCCTGGGCGATGACGTTGCGGCGGGCGAAGTCGGGATTGTCGAAGATCACGCGGATCAGGCGCTCGGTCAGCAGGTGCTGCACCAGCATCTCCTCGACCGCCGCCTCGCTGATGCGCGGGTCAATCGCGCTCTGGCAGAGGGTGAAGAACGTCTGGAAGGCGGTCTCGAACGCGCCGCTCTCGCGCCGCTCGCTCTCGATCAGCCCCTTGAGCTGGATGGCCAGATCGGGGATGCGCTCGCGGAAGACCTCGATCGCCTGCTCGAAGCGCTCGATCTCGGCTTCTTCGTAGTCGAAGAACGTCCGCAGCAGGTCGGCAAGCTGGCGGGGGACGCGCAGATCGGCCTCCTGGGCGCGGCGGCCATTCTGGTAGAGGATCGCGCGGCGGGTGTCCTCGAAGATCGTGTTGGTCAGCGGATAGCCGCGGGCGACCTTCTTGTTGATCTCGGCTTCCAGGTCGTCGCGGGTGTCCTTGGCCTCCCAGTAGCCGCGATAGAAGAGCGAGCGGTCGCGCAGGACGCCATCGGGCCGCGCGCCTCCCGCCAGCGTCTGCTCCGGGATCAGCGTCCAGCCGACCTGCTGGGCGTAGGCGCGAGCAGGTTGGAGAAGGCGGTGCGCAGCGCCAGCTCGTGCTCCACCCGCTGCGCCTCGTAGCGCGCCAGCTCCGCGTAGTAGGCCGCGATGGCCTTGTCCTTCTCGCCGATCTGCATACATCGCTTGCCGCGCCTCCTTCGGGGCCTCACCCCCCGGCCCCCTCTCCTCTGCGGAGGCGAGGGGGAGTAGAACGCCGGGCGGTGGGTGTAGTATGGCAGCGTGCGGGCGGTTTCGCAAGGGAGGTGGGGGGAGGGGGCGCGGCCATGAATGGCCGGCGCACGGCGGGAGGGGGGACGCGGCCATGAATGGCCGGCGCACGGCGGGAGGGGATAAATCCCCCAACGGGGAACGTCATTCATGGCGCCGTACCGTGCCCCGGCCTTTCAAGGCCGGGAGGCCCCAGGCCGCCAGCGCATCCTTGCGCCAGCGCCCAACCGCGCCCCGCGTCACCCGGCTGGCTGGCTCCCGCTCGATGGCGCGCCGCCAGTGGACGTGGTCGCTGGTAGGGGGATGGAGTTCCACTGGCCGCCGGAGTAGCGGTAGAGCAGGGGAAAATATTGGTTGATATGATTTGGCCCTACCCAGAGATTGCCCGCCATCCAGAGGTCGCCGGAGGGTGTGAGCGCGATATTCTGGAATGTCATCTGGTTGATGACGGTGGGATCATGCGTTGGGTTGATAGCGGCGATCTGGGGCAGGCTGGCTCGTGACCAGCGAGAGCCATCGTAGTGGATGAGATAGGTGCTGTCGCTGGCATACGGGCTGCCCGCGGTGTAGGACGTGCCGTTCGCGCTCCCCACAACCCAAACATTGGAGGGGCTGGTCGCGACGATCTGGTTGAGCTGCATCCCCTGCTGCGTCTGGTCGGGCTGGGGAATCGCGGCGGGCGACCAGCGGCCGCCGTTCCAGCCTAGCGCGATGGGCGCCGTCTGGGTGACTTTGTAGGGCGAGATGTTCCCACCCTCCTGAACGACCTTCACGCTCTGCCCGATGATCCACCCGCTGCTGGGGCCAGACATGGCGATACCAGACAGCACATCGCCGGACAGCGTTTGCGCCAGGCGCCAGACGCCACCCACGCGATGATAGATATAGCCAGTCGTTGAAGATGGATTGCCGTTCGCGTCTTGCGTCTGGAGATAGCCCGTCGCCCAGACATCACCGCCGGGCGTAGCGGAAATGCCCGTGAATTGGACAGCGTACGCCCCGTTGCCAGTGGGAACCGAGCCGCCCACCGTCGCGGCCTTCTCCGCTGGCTCTACACGCCAGGCGGTCCCATCATAGCGATAGAAGGCCAGCCTGTTGATGGCGCCCGCGCTGGTCGCCGAGGAGCCTGGCGTATAGGACGCGATAGCCCAGCCCTCGGATGGCGAGAGCATATGGAACATCTCCAGGGAGACCGAATTGCCCGCCGCGTCCGCAGGGGCAGGCAGGTGCGCCTGCGTCCAGGTTTGGCCATTGTAATGGTAGAAAAATGTCCCCTGCGAGAACGTCACCCATACATCCGTGGGCGACAGCGCCTGAAGGTTGGCCTGGCTTCCAAAGAAGCTTGCCAGGGTGGTTTGCTGAATGACGGAGCCATTGACAATATGCAGGACGATCGCCGCATTCATATTTCCCATCTCATTGACTTCAATCGCCCAGCCATCGGTCGGTGAATCCATCGAGAGAGCGGTGATCTGGTACTGCGCGGCGATTGTGGGTGGCGCCGCCTGGGCGGTCTGCGTGGCGGAAGCGGACTTGAGCTTGCTGGCTGCGGTGGTCTGCGCGCCGCGCAGGTGGCCGGCGAGGGTCATCGCGCCCGCGATGCCAGCGATCAGCGCGGCGGCGACTCCCACAGCGGCGGCGCTGGTGAGCGCGCGGCGCCAGGTGGGCTGGCGGTGGGGGGTGAGCGTGGGCAGCGGAGCGAAGGCGGGCTTGCCGGCGCCGGCGGTGGGCGTCTCGGTGGCCGGTGATGGTGTGGCGCTGGCGTGTTCGTCGTCCATGGCTTCTTCATCCCTTACATAGATCACGCTGAGCATGGGGGTGCGGCGCTCGCTGGGCTCGTGGTCGGCGCCGATCGTGGCCAGCAGGCCGGCGGTGGTGAGCGCGGGCGTCGCGACGGTCGAGGCCAGGGCGTCGCGCAGGGCGTCATCCAGGCGCGCCCACATCCGCCGCCGCGCCTGGCAGCGGGGGCAGCTGGCGAGGTGCGCGCGGGCGGCGTCCACGTCGTCGGCGTCGAGCGCCAGTTCTTCGTATTCGTCGAGCGCGGCGAGAGCTGGCTCGTGGATACGGCAGGAATCGTCGGTTCGCATGGCCGTCACTCCGTTCCACTCGCGCCGCTGTCGGGCGGGTTCTGGGCGAGGTAGATCGCGCGCAGCCGCCGCCGCGCGCGCGAGATACGCTGGGCCATCGCGGCGGGCGAGACCCGCATGATCGCCGCCGCCTCCGCCGCGCTGAAGCCCTCGACAGCGCGCAGCAGCAGCGCGGCGGCGTCTTCGGGGGCCAGCTTGGCCAGCGCGGCGCGCAGGGCGTCGCTCTCGACGATGCGCTCCTCAAAAGCCGCCGCCGCGTCGGGGCGCTCCGGCGCGCTGGGGCTGGCGGCGTCGCGCGGGCCGCGGCCATCCTGCGCGGGCCGGGGCCACTCCAGCGGCAGCCAGTGGATGATCTTGCGCCGCCGCAGCTGGGAGACGGCGCGCCAGTAGGCGGTGTGGAAGAGCCAGCGGCGGCGCGACTCCTCGTCATCCGCCGCCGTCCAGGGGGCGTCGCCGCGCTGGGTGGCGCGCCAGGCGTCGTGGAAGGCGTCCTGCGTGAGGTCGAGCGCCTGCTCGGCGTCGCTGACCATGCCGCGCAGGAAGGCGTAGAGCGGCCGCTGCGCGCGCTCGACCGTCGCGGTAAAGGCGGCGAGCGTGAGCATGGGGGCGTCTTCCTCCACGTCGGGGATTGCTCCGGCGGCCCCCTCAGGGGAACGCTCGCGCATAGCGACTCCTGACCTCACCCCCATCCCCCTCTCCCACAAGGAGAGGGGGTATTTGTAGGGCGCGTTTGGCTCTCTATGATGTACATCGCGCGAGCGGGGGGATAGTTGACAGCGAGTTTTGGCGGGCTGCTGGTGAGGGGCAAGAGGTGACACGGCCAGGCGAGCCGCTGAGCGCCTCCGCGTGGGAGGGTAGCGGGCTCGCCTGGTTGGGTCTGATGGGGAGGACAGCGGTTGTGGGGGCAGGCGCTGCGCGTGTCAGCTCGCAACCTGGTCGTGCGCGCGCGCGACTGCCGCGAGCAGTCTGTCGGTCTCGAAGGGTTTCTCTTCGACGGAGATGTTATGGAGTCGCATGAGTGTGCGCAGGTGGGGGGTGAGCAGCTGAGGATTGGCGGTGATGATGATAAACGAGACAGGCGCGGGCGCCTTGCCGTCGAGGTGTTCGAGCGCGGCGGTCAGCATACCTTCTCCGGTGAGATTGGGCAGCAGGAGATCGAGGAGGACCGCGAGCGGCTCCGCGTTGGCGCGCACGAAGCGCAAGCCCTCTTCACCATCGGCGGCGACACTGACCTCGTAGCCCTCATCTTCTAACAGCGAGCGCAAGCTCTCGCGTATTCCGGGGTCATCATCCACAACGAGTACACGCACGTGGAGGCCATCCTGTCTGTAGCGCGGCGCCCGCCGCTCTCCCGTTGAGCGGAAAGCCGGGACGCTGCGGGTATCTTGATCGTCTGCATGCGCAGCAACTCTGGCGCCGATTGTGGAGCCGTTCGCTTGTGAACAGCACGGTAGAGCAAAGTCCGCGCTCCTCACCCTCTGCGCTACCCCTTACGAGGACCCTCGCAGGCGGGCCTTGCGGCGGCGGGGCCGCCTGTAGGCGCGATTTCGCGCGCCCGCGCGCTGCGCCACCTTTACCATCGCCCTGCCTGGCGCACATCGCAGGGTTGTGAATTGCCGGGCTGCTCGGCAAGGCGGCGCTCTCGGCCTTGAAAGGCCGGAGCACGCGGACGCGGACTAAAGTCCGATGGGCGGACGCGCCCGGCAGACAGGGCATTGATGCCCCGTCCCCGCGTGCGCCGGCCATTCATGGCCGCGGCGTAAACGTCGACAATTCACAGACCCTGGCGCACATCGCAGGGCTGTGTCAAAGTCGCCCGGCGAGGCGCGCGGGCGGTTGAAACCGCGCCTGAAGGGCTCCATGCGGGAACCCCGAACCCGCATGGGGGCTTCGCTCCACTCGCCTCGCGGCCCACAACGTCCGCCTGCGCGGACGCCTACCCAGCGGACGGGGACCTGCAGCGGCAGGTCTGGTGGCGGCGGGAGCCGCCTTGAGGCGCGAATGATTGCGCCCGCTCGCTTCTGGTCAACGACTTTGACACCGCCCTGGCGCACATCGCAACACGCTTGACAAAAACGCGTTTGTCAGTATAATCACCTAAACGCTATACAACCGCCCGGCGTTGTCAGCGCCACAGCATCGCCAGATGACCGGGGTGGCCGCTGAAAGGAAAATCCGTCGCCGAGTCCATCAGACGCAGGGGGGCGCTGATGGGCCGGCGATGCGCGCCGCGCGTCAGGCGTTGGGGAAGGGGGGAGCCGCCACAAGGGCGCCATACGCGTTTCTCCTGCCCAGTGGGGAAAGTCCTTCGCATATCCCGCAACTTGTCTCCCGACAGTGCTTCCCGATTGATTGGGGAAGCCGCGTTGTTGCGATGTTTTCCAGGCCCACCCGCGTGATGATCAGCGGTGTGAGGCGCTGTGAGGAAGGACACGCATGCACGTTCGGAAATGGTCACTGCATGTGGCCGCCGCGTTGCTCGCCGCGATCAGCCTGATTGCCTTTTCTCCAAGCTCGGTCTTCGCCAGTCCCGTAACCTCCTCGGCGGGAGGGTCTGGCCGGTCCACAATTCATGGACATCTCGTTCCGGCCCTTCGTGGATTACATCCCCTGCGCGCGACGGGGAGCGCCCGCACGCTGGATCTCTCCATCGCGCTGCAACTCCGCGATCCCGCCGCCCTCAGCGCGCTGATCGCGGCGCAAAATACCCCTGGCTCGCGCCTCTACCACCACTACCTGACACCCGCGCAGTTCACCGCGCGCTTCGCCCCCACCCAGGCGACAGTGAACGCGGTGGTCGCATTCCTCAGGGGCAGCGGTCTGCGGGTGCGGTCCGTCTCGCCGAATCACCTGTTGATTGACGCCTCAGGCTCAGTCGCGAAGGTCGAGGCGGCGTTCCAGACCAACATCTCCGATTTCAGCTTTCAGGGGCGCACGGTCTACGCGCCAACGGCTGAGCCATCGGTTCCCGCCACGCTGGCGGGGGTGATCCTGAACGTGGGCGGCCTGGACAACGCGGGCGTCTACCGCCATGCGGGAGTCACGCCAACCAGCGCGGCCAAGACGTCCGTGGCGACGCCGCATGCGGGCAGTGGCCCCGCCGGTGGCATGGCGCCAAGCGACCTGCGCACGGCCTACGACATGAACTCGCTGATCTCCAGCGACAACGGCGCGGGCCAGACCGTCGCCATCTTCGAGCTGGATAGCTACACTCCATCCGACATCAACGCCTACCTCAGCTACTTCGGCCTCGGCTCGGCGAAGTATAGCAACGTGGTGGTGGATGGCGCCTCCACGTCGCCCGGCGCGGGCGCGATCGAGGTCGAGCTGGATATGGAAGTGGTCTCGGCCATCGCGCCCGGCGCCACCCAGAATATCTACATCGGCCCGAACAGCACCCAGGGTGTCAACGACACCTACAACGCGATCGTCACCAACGACACCGCCAAGGTGATGAGCACCAGCTGGGGCCTCTGCGAGGCGTCGTCCGGCAATTCGGAGCTGGCGGCGCTCGACACGATCTTCGCGCAGGGCGCGGCGCAGGGCCAGGCGTTCTTCTCCGCCGCGGGCGACGCGGGCGCCTATGACTGCGGTTCCACCACTCTCGGCGTTGACTCGCCCGCCAGCGACCCGCATGTGGTCGGCGTCGGCGGCACGACGCTCAACACCGGCGCGGGCGGCTCGTACAGCAGCGAGTCGGTCTGGGCCAATTCCAGCGACACGTCGCGCGGCCCGATGGGCGCGGGCGGCGGCGGCGGCCTGAGCAGCTACTTCACGCAGCCCAGCTACCAGAGCGGCCCCGGCGTCTCGAACAGCTACTCGAACGGCAATCGTGAGGTGCCGGACGTCTCGGCGGACGCCGACCCGAACACCGGCTACTCGGTCTACTGCACCGTGGCGGCGGCGGGCTGCTCCTCCTCGTCCCCCTGGATCGAGGTTGGCGGCACCAGCGCGGCGACTCCGCTGTGGACGTCGGTAATCGCTGACACCAACGAGTACCTTGCCGGGCTGAGCAAGCCGACCTTCGGCGCGGCCAGCGCGGAGCTGTACACGCTCTTCAACACCGCGCAGACCTACAGCGCATACCACGACGTGACCTCGGGCAACAACCTCTACTATCCGGCCACCACGGGCTATGACATGGCCTCGGGCATCGGCTCGCCGGATGTGTGGAACCTGGCCCGCGATGCGGCGGGCGCGACGGTCGCGGCTCCGACCATCTCCAGCTTCAGCCCGACCTCCGGCGTGGTTGGAACCAGCGTAACGATCACCGGGACCAACTTCACCGGCGCGACGGCGGTCAAGTTCAATGGCACGAGCGCCAGCTTCACGGTCGCCAGCGCGACGAGCGTCACGGCCACCGTGCCCAGCGGCGCGACCACCGGGACGATCAGCGTGACGACGGCGGGCGGGACGGCGACATCTTCCGCCAGCTTCACCGTCACTGTCGCGGCGCCGACCATCAGCAGCTTCAGCCCGACCTCCGGCCCGGTTGGCACGTCCGTGGTCATCACGGGAACCAACTTCACCGGCGCGACGGCGGTCAAGTTCAATGGCACGGCGGCGACCTATACCGTTGGTAGCGCGACGAGCGTCACGGCCACCGTGCCCAGCGGCGCGACGACCGGGACGATCGCCGTGACGACGGCGGGCGGGACGGCGACGTCTTCCGCCAGCTTCACGGTGACGGCGGCGACGAACCCGCCGACCATCACCAGCTTTAGCCCGACCTCTGGCGCCGTCGGGACGAGCGTAACAATCACCGGAACGAACTTCACCGGCGCCACGTCGGTGACCTTCAACGGGACGAGCGCCACGTTCACCGTCGCCAGCGCGACGAGTATCACGACCACCGTTCCGAGTGGCGCGACCACCGGGGCCATCGCCGTGACGACCTCCGGCGGGACGGTGACATCTTCGTCGAGCTTCACCGTGACGACCTCGACCACTACGACGCAGCTACTCAGCAACCCGGGCTTCGAGAGCGGCCCGACGGCGTCCTGGCAGGAGTCGTCGGCGGGTGGCTACGAGATCGTGACCAACTACAACGCGCATGCCGGGAGCTACAGCGCCTGGCTCTGCGGCTACTACGGCTGCAATGACCAGATCTGGCAGACGGTGACGCTGCCCAGCACGACGACCAAGGTCGTCCTCAGCTACTGGCTCTACAGCGACACCTACAACACGGGGACCACCTGCTCCGACTACTTCTACGCGCGCATCCGCACGGCCGCCGGGGCGAACATCACGACCGTCCAGACGCAGTGCGACGTGAACGCGACCAACGGCTGGGTGCAGTACACCTTCGACGTGAGCTCGGCCCTGAAGGCCTACGCGGGCCAGCAGGTGGAAGTCTACTTCCAGGGGACGACCACCGGCTCGACGGTGTCCGACTTCTTCGTGGATGATGTCGCGCTGAACGACACGCACTAGGATTGTTTGTGTAGGACGTTTTCGAGCGTCTCGCGCCGCTCCGGCGGCGCGGGGCGCGCCAACGCGGAAGGGCCGCCCAGCGTCGAGTGACGCCAGGCGGCCCTTCGCGTTGGGCGGATTTGAGGGCCTCATCCGGCCTTCGGCCACCTTCTCCTCTGCGGAGGAGAAGGCCCAGGGCACGCGTCTCGCGTGGCGAGAGCGCCGCTCTCCACCAGACACGCCCGCGCCAGGTTCCCCTTGCCTCCGCGGAGGAGGGGGCAGGGCAAGCATGCCTCGCGTGGCGAGATGGCTTGCCCCCATGAGGCGCGCTCCCACCGGGTTCCTACTCGCCCTCCTCGGCGGCGGTGACGCGCTCGACGCGCTGGCGGGTGGCGAGCGCGGCGGCGGCGCGGCCTTCCCATTCGGCGCGGTCGCGCTGGGTGGGCGCGGGCGCGGCGGCGCGGGCGGCGGCGGCCTCCTCCGTCAGGCCAGCGTAGAGCGTGCGCTCGGCGAACCCATCGGGGGCGGCGGGCGCGGCGGCGAGCGTGGCGAGGCGCTCGGTAACGGCCAGATGGAACTCGATCAGCGCGGCCTGGGCGCCGCCGTGGGCGCGGGTATCTTCGAGCAGGCCAAGCAGCGTCTCGTATTCATCGGCGGTGGCCTGCGCCTCGGCCAGCGCCAGCGCCAGCGGGTTGGCGTCATCCTCGGCGGGCGTGGGCGCGCCGTCTTCGGAGGCGGGATAGAGGCGGCGGCGCTCCAGCAGCAGCTCGCCGATCAGCTGGCCCGCGCGCAGCCGGCGGCGGGCGAGCCACGCGCGCACAGCGCGCACACGCGGCGCGGCGGGGGCGCCGAGCGGCAAGTCGAAGTCCTCCGCCGCCCAGGGTGAATGCGCCTCCTCACGCAGCGGCGCGTCCTGCTGGGCATCCTCCTCGTCGCTCGCGTTCCAGCGCATCACGCCGCCGCGCGCGACCCAGCCGCCCGCGCCGCCGTGGGACGGCGCGTCTTCGTCATCCTCGGCCAGCGGGCGGCGCAGCATGCCATTGGAAGCGCCGTTAACGCCGTTGGCGCCGTGGGACTCCCCGTCCTCGTGGTCGGAGCCGTCGCGGGGGGACACGCCCCAGGTGGTCCAGTCGAAACCGTCCCAGCCGCCGTCAGAGCCATCGTGAGTCATCGGTGAACTACTCCCATTCGATCGTGGCGGGCGGCTTGCTGGTAATGTCGTAGACCACCCGGTTGACGCGCGGCTCTTCGTTGACGATGCGGTTGGCGGCGCGGCCCAGCAGATCGTAGGGCAGGCGCGCCCAGTCGGCGGTCATGAAGTCGCCCGTGGTGACCGCGCGCAGCGCGACCATGCTGGCGTAGGTGCGCAGGTCGCCCATCACGCCGACGCTCTGCACCGGCGTCAGCACGGCGAACGCCTGACCAATCTCGCGGTAGAGTCCCGCGCGGCGCAACTCCTCGATGAAGATCGCGTCGGCATGGCGCAGCGTGTCGAGCCGCTCGCGCGTCACCTCGCCAATCACGCGGATCGCCAGGCCGGGGCCGGGGAACGGATGGCGCCAGACCCAGTCTTCAGGCAGCCCGAGCTCGCCGCCGACCGCGCGCGCCTCATCCTTGAAGAGGTAGCGCAGCGGCTCGATCAGCTCGAACGCCATGCCCTCCGGCAGCCCGCCGACGTTGTGGTGGGTCTTGATCTTCTGCGCGGCGCTGGCGTCGCTGGCGCTGGCGCTCTCGATGACGTCGGGGTAGAGCGTCCCCTGGGCCAGGAAGCGCACCTCGCCCTCCTCACGCAGGCGGACGGATTCGGCCTCGAAGACGCGGACGAACTCCTCGCCGATGATCTTGCGCTTGCGCTCCGGGTCAGTCACGCCGGCCAGCCGGTTCAGGAAGCGCTCGCTGGCGTCCACCGCGACCAGCGGAATGTGGAGGTTGGCGCGGAAGGTATCGACGACCTGCTCCGGCTCACCGGCGCGCATGCAGCCAGTATCGACGAAGATGCAGGTCAGGCGGTCGCCAATCGCCTTGTGGACCAGCAGCGCGGCGACGGCGGAGTCCACCCCGCCGGAGAGGCCGCAGATCACGCGGCCCTCCTCGCCGACCTGCTGGCGGATGCGCGCGACGGTCTCCTCGATGAAGGCGCCAGTGGTCCAGTTGGGGGTCAGGCCGCTGATGCGGAAGAGGAAGTTTTCGATGATCTGCGCGCCCTGGGGCGTGTGGGTGACTTCGGGGTGGAACTGGATGCCGATGTGGCCGCGCGAGTCGCCCATCGCCGCCAGCGCGCCGGAGTTGGAGCGGGCGATGACCTCGAAGCCGGGCGGCAGGTCGCCGACGCTATCGCCGTGGCTCATCCAGACGGGCGTGCCAGCGCCGCTCATCTCAATGCCCGCGAAGAGGGTGGCGGGGTCACGCTCGCCGCCATCACCCACCGCGCGCTCGCCGGGGGTGAGGTGAATCTCGGCGGGGCCGTACTCGCGCCGCCCGGTGTGCATCTCGACGCGCCCGCCCATCTGGTGAGCGAACAGCTGCATGCCGTAGCAGATGCCCAGGATGGGCAGGTCGCTCTCCAGGATCGCCGGGTCCACTGTGCGGGCGCCGGGATCGTAGACGCTGTCCGGCCCGCCAGAGAGGATTACGGCGCGCGCGCCCATGCGGCGCAGCTCGTCGAGCGTGATGGTGGCGGGCAGCAGCTCGCAGTAGACGTGGCACTCGCGCACGCGGCGCGCGATCAGGCGGGAGTATTGGGAGCCGTAGTCGAGGATGGCGACCATCGCGCGCGCGGGCGTGGATGGCGCCGGGCCGCCACTGGCTGGCTGGGACTGGTCCGTCGTATCGGCGCTCGCGGTCATAGCGGTGTCTTTCTCCATTCTGGGCAGGGCCTCACATCCCTCGTGTTCACCATCTATTATGGCCCATTTTCGACGCGGGCGCCGTGGCTCACACGGACACAGGCGCGCCGCGTTCATCGGGTAGACCCACGGGGAAGCGTGCGGGAGGGTGTGAGGCGCGGCCGCTGGTTCAGGAGAGCGTGTGGTTGCTGGAGCGCCTGGTGACGAGGCGCGCGATCAGCAGGAAGAGCAGCGAGCCAGCCAGCGCCGCCAGCACGCCCACTGGCGTGAAGAGCGCGCCGTTAAAGAGCGCGGGCGCCACCAGTGAGAGCAGCAGGCCGCCCAGCAGCGCCCCCAGCACACCGATCAGCACCATCAGCGCCAGCCCCAACCCGGAGCGTGTCAGGCCGCTGACGAGCCAGCCCAGCGCGGCGCCCAGCGCCGTCCATACGAGCGCGTCCAGCCACAAGCTCATATGCGCGCTCCCTTCCTTCGTCCGTTCCTCTGAGGTGACACAAAGGTGAGACGCACGCCTCGCGCCAGATGGCGCAAACGCCCGGCGCTGGATTCCCGCGATGGGCGCTAATAATCGGCGCCGCGCTGTATACTACTCCCAGCGAGCCAGGCGGCGTGGTCAGCGGCGCCCAGCGCGGGGAGCGCGCCGCCCGATGGGTGATGGCGAAGCGCCGCGAAGGCAAGGAGACCGTTCTCGATGTCTCAGACGCTCACGCTGGTGGTTGTTGGTGGTCTCCTGGTTCTGGCCGCATTCCTGGGGGCGGCCGGAGGGATCGCCGGGGGATTCGTGGAGAGCCGCCCCGGGCGCTGGCGTGCGCTGCGCGCAATCCTGCTGGCGCTCGGCGGGCTGCTGTTCTTCGTTCCGTTATTCGGTCTCATCGTGGGGTGGTACGCGCCCCCAGACGCCAGTTATGGGCGCGATAGCACACTCTTTGGCCTGTTCGTCCTGGGCGTGGTGATAGGCGTTCCGCTCATCGCCGTGTCTGTTCTGATCGAGATCACGCGTGCGCTGTATCTGGCGTTCCGGCAATTCCCTCTACATGCGCCCAAAGGGCCAGCGGAGTATTGCGCTGCGATTGGAGGGGCCATTTATCTGGTCTCTACATTCGTAGGCATGACACAGCAGGGCATCCTATGGCAGGTCGCGGGCGCTGGGATACTGGCTGGCTTCGCGCTCTTCATGGGCGGATTCATCGCGCTGAGCCGGAGCGCGAAGGCGCGGAAGGACTAACGAATAATGTGCGAACATGCGGATGGTCGCGCCGATAGAAAGAAACACGAGGAACACATTGAGCACCTTTGATATGATGCAGCAGCGCTACCGCGCGCATGACGTCCCCTGGGACCAGCCGCTGCCGCCGCCGGAGATCATCGCGCTCGCGGAAGCGCTTCCCCCCGGAAAAGCCCTGGACCTCGGCTGCGGACCGGGGCGCACCAGCCTCTATCTGGCGCAGCGCGGCTGGCGCTGCGATGGCATTGACTTCGTGCCGGAGGCGATCGCGCTCGCCCAGGAGCGGGCGGCGCAGGCCAATCTCACCGAGCGCGTGCGCTTCACGGTCGGCTCGGTCACAAACCTGGAGGGCATGGAGCCGCCCTACGACCTCGCCATTGACATCGGGTGCATGCACAACCTGCGCGGCGCCGACCTGGACGCATACGCCGCAGAAGTCACGCGCATGGTCCATAGCGGCGGCCTGTACGTCCTCTTCGCCCATCTGGCGGCGGACGGCGCCGCGGACACCGAGCGGCACGGCCTGACCGATCAGACGATCCGCGCGCTCTTCGCTCCCACCTTCACCCTCGAGCGCGCGGAACCGGGCCAGACGACCGTCGGCGAGATGACCTGGGCGTCATCCTGGTACTGGTTCCGGCGTGCGGGCGAAGGCGAAGCGAGCTAGACGCCAGCGCGTCTGAACCAGGTGAATGGGACTGGACGGAGCTTGTGAGCGGCGGTGACGCAGTTTGGGCCGCCGCCCTTCCGTTCATTGAGTTCTTCTATCGCGATCGCGTTCGCGTTCACCCTGTATGGCGTCTGCCTCGTCGTGGTGATTGCGCGCCGCCGGGTAACGCATCGAGCGCGGCTCGCGTGAGCGCGGCTGAACCGGAGCGTTGGGGGGGTAAAGATCGCATGGCGCATGATCAGCGCGAACCCGCAACTCACCGGGTAATACGCACTCCCGAGACGGTACTTATCGGCGTGGCGCAATTAGCCTACTTCGCGAAAGCCTTCGCGCTGGAGTTCGGCGCCTCACCGGGGAATTGGGAGTTCGTAACATATGTGGTTGGCGTCGTCGCCTCGCTCGCACTCGCGCTTCGTGCTGGATGGCGACTATGGCGACGCCCGCAGGCCTGGCCAGATGAGGGAGCGTACTTAGTCATCGCCGCGCTCGTCATCTTCCTGCTATTTTATGGGCCCGTGAGGTGAGATGGGTTTATGGTGTATCTATCCTTGCTTGGCGCCGCGTGATTTATCAGCGCCCGCACGTTTTTGCTCACCATGAGCGCCAGTTGGGCTTATAACTTTCTGATGGGCGCCTCTTTTATATTGACGCTTACCAACCTCGCGGGGCAGTTTTACTCTCGAAACCGCGCGCTGGACCAGTATCTCTTCGGGAGGTGTTAGAGCGCTTGGAAATGTTGGGCACGGAAAGCCGTTCAAGCCGTCCCAGTCGCATGGATTATTTGCGCCAGCGCTATTACTGGGCGCCCGCCGCGCTCTGGACGCTCTGGATATTGATTATGTGGGGAATCCTCATCACGATTCTCATGCGCGCTCACAATCCTCTGATGCTTTCCACGCCCTACCCTAGAGCAACTTGCAAGAGGCGAAGGCAGGCATGGATTATACCAGTTTCGCCTCGGACATTGTCGATAGCCGTGCTCGGAGCGTGGCCACACTTGGCGTGATCTGACGCCACATGATGCTGACTTCATGCTGACTGCGCCGACCATGAACATCACCCGGCGAGTGGTCGACGGATGCTGCGGGCCACCGCGTAGGCGAAGGCGACGAGCGCCGGCGGGAGCAGCACTACCAGATACCCGGTCTCAACCGGGAGCCCCAGGGCGCCAAGCAGGCTGCGCTCGAGCGCCGCCGAGGGGGTGTACGAGAGCAGTGCCGGGACAACGCTCACGATGACGACGAACCCGAGCCACCACCACTGACGAGCGATGACCGTCTCACCGATGGCGCCCAGCGTCAGCACCAGCGCGACAGAAAGTCCGCCCCAGACGATGAGAAAGGTGAGACCTGGGCGGTTCAGGTCTTCCTGGTAGTAGATAGCACTAGAGGCCCGGAGATCGAGGATGAGCGTTCCGAGGGCGAGCGCCCCGAGCGCGTAGCCCCGCCGTGACCGCGTATCCAGCACGACGGCCAGCGCAACGAACGCGAGTGGGACGAGGATGACGAGGATGACGAGGATGCGCAGTGCCCAAAGGTTGTAGTCCACCGGCTTCCCTCACGCTCTCTGTTCGCCTTCCGTTCGCCTTGGAGCGCGTTTGCTCGCTGCGATGTCGCCAAGTGCGCACTCATTCTACCACTGTGGTGGCGCATACTCCTGTGAGCCTTGGCGACATCGAGTGCGTGCGCCAGGCATGCCGCGCTGGCTGTCAGCAGACGGATGATGCCAATCTCGCATGGATCCGCATGGAGAAGTACGGCCTGACCGCGGACAAGCCATATGGAGGTGGTCTGTAGCCATGCTTTCTACAACTACCGAGGCCGATTTGGTATTATGCGGAGCAGAGCGGTATGCGTGCCTATTCGACCGACCTGAAAGAACGCTTGGTGCGAGCGGTGGCTGAGGGTCAGCCCATGCGAGAAGCCGCTCGCCGCTTTGGTGTCGCCGTGACGACCGTCAAACGCGTCGTCGTGCAGCAGCGCGAGACCGGCTCGTTAGCGCGCAAGCCGATTCCCGGCGGCCCGCGCCGCATTGGCAAGGACCAGGAAGCGAGTTTGCGCGCCCGACTGGAAGCGGCGCCGGATGCCACGGTGTTGGAGCACTGTGCCTGGTGGGAGGAGCACCACGGCCAACAGCTGAGTGAGGCCACCATGTGGCGGGCCATACGCCGTCTCGGCTGGACGCATAAAAAAAGTCACTGGCAGCCAGCGAGCGCGATGAGCAGGCGCGCACGGCCTGGCGGGCGGCGGTCGCCACGCGCGACCCAGAGCAGTTCGTCTTCGTCGACGAAAGCGGTACCCACACCTCCCTAACACGGCTCTACGGCTGGGCGCCGCACGACCAGCGGGCGATCGGATCGGTGCCGCGCAACCACGGCGGCAACATCACCTTGGTGGCCGCGCTCTCGCCCGACGACCTGCAGACGCCTTGGATGATCGAGGGGGCGATGGACAGCGCGACCTTCGAGTGGTACATCCGGGAGCAACTCGCGCCGACGCTGCGGCCGGGGCAGGTCATCGTTCTGGACAATTTGAGCGCCCACAAGGCGGCCAGCATCCGTGAGGCCATCGAGGCGCGCGGCTGCTCGCTGCTCTTCCTGCCGCCCTATTCGCCGGACTTCACGCCCATCGAACAGGCGTTCTCCAAGCTCAAGGCCATCCTGCGCGGCCTAGGTGCGCGCACGCGCGAGGCGTTAGAGGAGGCGGTGCGCCTGGCGATCGAGGCCGTCACCCACGGCGATGCACTCGCTTGGTTCGCCCATGCGGGTTACGCCCTGCCTGCTCAAGGAACTTGCAAGTTGCTCTAAAATTGCTCTCGCTTTACTGGCGCTCAGCATTCTCGCCTTCGCCTTCTCCTTCTACCGCCTGCTGCGCCGTCGCGCGCGGTATCTGGAAGCGATGCGGGAGGGGCAGTGAGCGTGGGGGCGCGGCTGGTGGTGATATGCTTTGAGGGAAGATGACCACTCGATGTGGGAGGAGGCCGCGCTATGACCTATACGGTGTCTGTCACTCTCAGCGATGTGGAATATGCGGCGCTCGCGCGCCAGGCGGCTGAGAGTGGCGAGTCCGTCGAAGCGCGAGCGCCGGGCGCTGCTCTTGAGCGGCGGCATTCCCGCTTCTGAGATGATCAGCGAGGACCGGGGCCTCGCTGAGGGCGCTCTATTTCCTCGATAGCCCGGCGATCGTCAAGCGCTATGTCTCCGAGCCTGGCCACGCGTGGATTTCGGACTTGTGCGATCCTTGCTCAGGGCCATGATCCGCATATCGCCCAGACCGCGCTCGTGGAGGTTGTCGCCACATTGTGTCGGAAGGCGCGTGAGGCGGCGATCACCATAGCCGAGCGTGACAGCCTCATCAATGATTTTCGGCAAGACATTATGAACACATACCCTGTTCGTGTGATTACGGCAAAATTGGTACCGCGTGGCTGTCGCACGATGCAGGCTTATCGTTCCAGTAATACTGGTCTGTCGGTATGTCGGGCATCACAATGGAGAGAATAGTTACTGTGCCGATGCGTAAATACCAGCGTCATCGTCAGAGATTCAGATAAGCGCGCGATCTCCAGGCGCGACCTCTCGCACACGCTGGTTCAGACTATGCCCGCGCACTGGATGAATCCAAGGTCGTTGTCGCTTGCCAACATCCGCAAAAACAGGTATGCTGGCGCAGCGTGGTTGCAATGGCACGCCGCGCCGAATTGGTTGAGATACCAATATTTCAGATATTAGCGAATATAGGTGGGGTAAACGTGGGGAATACACTGCGGACGCTGGCTGTGTGGCTGTCTGCACTGATCGTGATACTGAGTGGAATGGCTTTGGGCTTTGTCGGCGCCGCTGCGCCAGTGGTGGCGCGTGGCGCGCAAAGCAGTGATACGACAGGATACGCCATAACCATAATAGCAGACTCAACAGATATCCAATATCAGGGATCCGACCGCATCACGGCGACATTAACCTATCCCGCTAGCAATCCACCTTCATATTTTGAACTTCAATACACCTTCGCCATCAACGGTCAATCGTATACTGCGTCATACGTCACCTCAACCACGACGTCTGTTAAATTCGGCGTTTCTCTGCCTTCGCAGTTTCTACCTGGGCAGTACACTGTTATCGGTATTTATACCGAACCTTCCACGAACATCAAGGTATCGAGCGCTCCGCTCACAATCACTGTGGAGAAGATCAGCGGCAACGTTTCCTGCGGCGTCCCAGACGCATCTGTGACCCCGACCCCATTGAACGTCAATGGTTTCTTCAAACCTGGGCAAACTATGAATGTGCAGATGTTCCCGCCATTGTTCGAGGGGCAAGGGGGCACAGACCCGGTAATTAATTGGGCGAATACGAGCGTCACCATCACATTCAGTGGCCCCACAACATCTGTCACTCCGACCATCACGCCTGACAGTAATGGCAAATTCTCGGTATCAGTCCCCACACAGATCGGCGCCTATCAGGTGGAATGCGCGTTCAGCGGCGACACAAACTATGCCGCTGAAACCTCCACATTTAGCATAACGGTCAGCGAGGAGCATGCGCTTGGAAGTGTTCAGCTATTTTCCAATCCCACATCACTAAACGTGTCGTCCACCCAACCATTTACCCTCTACATTGTGTTTCACGCTGCCCCTGGGCTACCTATACCGACTGGTGGTGTTAACTATGTCTTTCTTCGCGGATCTACGAACGTGCAAGCGCTGAATTCCGATGGCGCCTTGCTCGCCAAGCTCTATCCTGCTGTACCACCCGCAGGCGGAATCCAGGTTGATTACATGGGTGACAAATACTATGCTCCGACAATTCTTAACTTCTCAACGACCAACCCTCCTATTCCGGGTAACGCAAACAATGGCTCCAACGCCAATCCCAATGGTGGCGCGACTGCCACACCAAATCCATACCCAACGGGGACCGTGACTGAAACGACAACTCCGACGGCAACCTCGACTGGCGCAGCGACCGGCGCGTCTGACGCAACTCCGAATGCGCCATTTCCTGCCTTACAAGTAAATTGGGCGCTGATTATAGGTCTCATCATGGCATTGATTGCGCTGGGCGGCGGTATCGGTGGCTTCTTCCTCTATCGCGCTCGACGCGCTCGACGCGCCTTTCCAGAGCTTGCGGAATCTACGCCAACTACTCAACCGCCGTATGGGCAGCAATGGGGTGGCCAGCAATGGGGTGAGCGGACGTGGCGTGATTCCACGCAGCCACAACAGCCAGTCAACCCGTATTACCCGCCATCCGATCAGAATCGCAAATGAACTTCCAGATTGTAGGCGGGAGCGCGTTGCCTCCGCCGTTCTGTTTGCTCAATGGCGCATCCGGAAAGGTAAAGGCCCGCCGCCGTCCGCTACACCGCTTCCTCGATGGCCTCGCGGGCGGCGAACTGGCTGTTGTAGAGGTTGGCGTAGAAGCCGCCCGCCTTCAGCAGATCCTCGTGCGTGCCTTGCTCGACGATCGTGCCGTGGTTCATTACCAGAATCAGGTCGGCGCCGCGAATCGTCGAGAGCCGGTGGGCGATGACGAAGCTGGTGCGGCCCGTCATCAGCGCCAGCATCGCCTCCTGGATAAGCCCCTCCGCGCGGGCGTGTGGCTGAATCGGAGCGTTGGGGTTGGGCGCCAGCCAAGCGCAAATTTGGGACTTAGACTCCGAGGCTTGCCAACGGTACGTCTCGACCGGGTATCAATGGGTTTTATTAGGCGCAGTAGGTAGGAAACGTACCGGCGAACGCGCCTCAACATCCATCGTTGTGCTGTGCGCGGTTGGAAAGTATACTGGCGTTACTCGTTGGGTGATGGGTCCATCGCAACAGTTTTCAGGGGTGAGTTGCGGCCAGGAAGTGGAAGAAGATTCCTAGCACGGGCCGGCGGGAGGAGAGTGTCGATGATGTCGTCGACTTACGGAGCGTGGTGGTGGAAAGTGGCGTTGCCAATCGCTCTGTTTCTACCGCTGGTGGCTGGCTGCGCCGGGCAGTCTCCAGGCGCCGGGACGCCGGCCGCTCCCATGCGAGCTGGGACACCAGCGCAGTGGCATCAAGTCAATCCACCGCCGGGAGCCTCGAAGCTCGCGTCATTGGCGGTGTCGCCGGTATATGGCGCCGATGCATGGGATTGCGAGTCCACCGACCCGTACACATATCGCATCTGGGCCACGACTGACGCGGGCGCGCACTGGCATCAGGCCAGCACGATAGCGACTCCTCACGAGGCCAACGCCACCTCGCCGGTATATTGTCGTCTCTATACTGACCAGGCGAATGCGCAGGTATTAGCGGCGGATTTCGCCTATACGCCTCGTCCGCCCGACCCGAATATTCCAGCCGGGTACGATCTGAGTTATATCTCCCAGGATGCCGGCGCGACCTGGCGCTCTGTGCCGGGCAAGGTGCAGATTGAGACGCTGACCACGTCGGGGTCTTCGCTCTATGCGCTGGTGGATGATACGTCGGTTGCAGCGTTTATGCCCCATGTTATCATGAGCGCAGACAGCCTCGAGACGTGGCAGACGCTTCAATTGCCCGTCGCCTCCGCGACCGGAGCCTCAACGCGCGGGAAGGTCAGCCGCCTCTATGGTGGCCCAGGCGCGGACGGATTGATCGTCCGCGCCGAGGGACTGCCGCTAGAATATCTCAACACCTCGACCGGCTCGTGGACGCCTATCCCCATACCCCCCTTTCCCGCACGCGAAGTCCAGATCCAACAGATGCCGATCACCTGGCTGCCCGCACAGCGCACATGGATGATCTGCATCGGCTCGCTCAATTTCGTGACCATTCCCCCGCAGACAGGACTCTTGAGCTGCACAACTGATGACGGCGCAACCTGGCGCGACCGCCCGTTCCCGCCGGATGCGTCAGGCGCTGCCCTTCAGGCCGCTAATAGTGGCTGGGCTTGTGTTCCGAGCGCTCTCACGAATGTCGGTGCGCTCCTCGCCTGGTGTGAAACGACGGCTGCTAACCTTACGCCGGAGACGTCGCCGGTACCGGTCCCTAAGCCTGGGCATCTTTTGCGCCTCGCGTTGTCCTCGTCGCGGTGGGTCGATCTTGGTCCACTGGGAGGTGGCGATTTCGGCATCAGCGCGAATGGGCAGGTAGTCTGGAGTTTTGGAGCTGACGATACTGCCTGGGCAGCCGATCTATCTGGCCTTCATGCTTAGTGGAATCCACAGCAACAGAAGACGGCGGGTAGCTCTGAATTGTTACCTATCGGGCTCGGAATGACTCCGCAAAAAACAAGCCCCCTCTCCTCGCGAGAGAGGGGGCTTGGGGGCGCCGTCCGCTACACCGCCTCCTCGACGGCCTCGCGGGCGGCGAACTGGCTGTTGTAGAGGTTGGCGTAGAAGCCGCCCGCCGCCAGCAGCTCCTCGTGCGTGCCCTGCTCGACGATCGTGCCGTGGTTCATCACCAGGATCAGGTCGGCGCCGCGAATCGTCGAGAGCCGGTGGGCGATGACGAAGCTGGTGCGGCCCGTCATCAGCGCCAGCATCGCCTCCTGGATCTGCACCTCGGTGCGGGTGTCCACGCTGCTGGTCGCCTCGTCGAGGATCAGCACCGGCGGGTTCGCCAGCACCGCGCGGGCGATGGTCAGCAGCTGTTTCTGGCCCTGCGAGAGGTTCGACGCCTCCTGGTTCAGGACGGTGTTGTAGCCGTCAGGCAGCGTGCGGATGAAGTGGTCGGCCTGGGCGGCTCGCGCCGCCTGGATGATCTCGATCTCGCTGGCGTCCTCGCGGCCATAGGCGATGTTCTCGCGAATTGTGCCGTTGAAGAGCCAGGTGTCCTGCAGGACCATGCCGAACATCCTGCGCAGCTCGTCGCGGCGCAGCTTGGTGATGTCCACACCGTCCACCAGGATGCGCCCGCTATCCAGCTCGTAGAAGCGCATCAGCAGGTTGACGAGCGTCGTCTTGCCAGCGCCCGTCGGGCCGACGATGGCGACCGTCTGGCCGGGCCTGGCCTCGATGTTCATGTCCACGATCAGCGGCTCGTCGGTCTTGTAGCTGAACGAGACATGCTGGAACTCGACATGGCCAGTAGGCGCCGCGATGGTCGCCTCCACCGTCTCGGGTAGCTGCTCCCGCTCGTCGAGCAGATCGAAGATGCGCTCCGCCGAGGCGATGGCCAGCTGGATGGTGTTGGAGAAGCTGGCCAGCTGGGCGATGGGCTGCGAGAACTGGCGCGCGTACTGGATGAACGCCACCACGTCGCCAATCTGCACCGTCCCCTGCGTCACCAGCACGCTGCCGACGACGGCGACGGCGACGAAGCCCAGGTTGCCGATGGACATCATCAGCGGGAAGATCATGCCCGAGACGAACTGCGCCCGCCAGCCCGCGTTATACAGCCGCTCGTTCATGACGTTGAACGCTTCGACCGATTGCCGCTCGCGGCCAAAGGCCTTGACGATGCGGTGACCGGTGAACATCTCCTCGACATGCCCGTTCAGCTCGCCCAGGGCGCGCTGCTGGCTGGAGAAGTAGCGCTGCGAGCGCTTGGCGATGAGCATCGTGACGCCGATGCTGAGCGGCAGCGTCACCAGCGTCACCAGCGTCAGAATCCAGTTGATGGTCAGCATCAGGATGATGACGCCGATGACCGTGACGAGCGAGGTGATGAACTGCGTCAGGCTCTGCTGCAGCGTGTTGCTGATGTTGTCCATGTCGTTGACCGCGCGGCTCATGATCTCGCCGTGGGTCTTCGAGTCATAGAAGCGCAGCGGCAGGCGGCCCAGCTTCTCCTCGACCTCGCGCCGCAGGTGGTAGACCACGCGCTGCGCCACGCCGGCCATCAGGTACTGCTGGATGTAGCTGAAGATCGCGCTCAGCACGTACAGGCCGAGCAGGATCAGCATGATGTTCCTGATGTAGACGAAGTCTATGGACGCCCCAGGGATATGCAGCCACGAACGTTTCGTAGTAGCCATCGAACAGCTTGGTGGTCGCCATGCCCAGAATCTTCGGCCCGACGACGGTGAAAACCGTGCTGATGATCGCCGCCGCCACCACCACCGTCAGCAGCCACTTCTCCGGGCGGAAGTAGCCCAACAGCCGGAACATCGTGCCACGGAAGTTCTTGGCTTTCTGCCCGGACATGCCGAGGCCGGCCATCGGCCGCCGCCCCCATGGCCCGCCCATCGGCCCGCCGGCGGGGCGTGCGCCGCCGCCCCATTGGTCCCCGATTCATCACGCCACCTCCTCAAGCGAGAGCTGCGACAGGACAATCTCGCGATAGACTTCGTTCGATTCCATCAGCTCGTGGTGGGTGCCAATGCCAACCAGCTTGCCTTCATCCAGCACGAGAATCTGGTCGGCGTCTATGATCGTGCTGACGCGCTGGGCGACGATCAGCACGGTCGCGTCCGCCGTCTCGGCCTTCAGCGCCGCGCGCAGGTTGGCGTCGGTCGTGTAGTCCAGCGCGGAGAAGGTGTCGTCGAAGATGTAGATTTCAGGCTTGCGGACCAGCGCGCGGGCAATCGAGAGCCGCTGCTTCTGGCCGCCGGAGACGTTGGAGCCGCCCTGGGCGATCTCTGAATCCATGCCCTGTGGCATGGCGTCTATGAACTCGCTGGCCTGGGCGGTGTCCGCCGCGTGGCGTAGCTCCTCATCGGTGGCGTCGGGCTTGCCGTAGCGGATGTTCTCGGCGATGGTCCCGGAGAACAGGACCGCGCGCTGCGGCACGAAGCCGATCTTCGTTCGCAGCGCCTCCTGCGTCTGCTCGCGCACGTCCACGCCGTCCACCAGCACGGCGCCGCTGTCCACGTCGTAGAAGCGCGGGATCAGCGTCACCAGCGAGGACTTGCCCGCGCCCGTGCCGCCAATGATCGCCGTTGTCTGGCCGGGCCGCGTGGTGAAGGAGATATGCGACAGGGCGGGCTCTTCGGCGCCGGGATAGCTGAACGTCACGTCGCGGAACTCCACGACGCCATGCTCGCCGGTGGCCTCGCGGACCGTGGCGGAGTCGGTGATCTCCGGCTTGATGTCCAGCACTTCGTTGATGCGCTTGGCCGAGGCGGCGGCGCGCGGCAGGAAGATGAACATCATCGAGAGCATCAGGAAGGCGAAGAGGATCTGCATCGCGTACTGCAGGAAGGCGATCAGCGCGCCGATCTGCATCTCCTGGCTATTGATCAGGTTGGCGCCGAACCAGAAGATGGCGACGGTGGTGACGTTGAGCACGAGCATCATGAAGGGGAACAGGATCGCCGTCAGCCGGTAGACGGAGATGGCGGTGTCTGTCAGGTCGTGGTTGGCGAGATCGAAGCGCCGCTCTTCGTGTGGCTCGCGGCCAAAGGCGCGGATGACACGCACGCCGGTCAGGCCCTCATCCAGGACGAGGTTGACCTTGTCAATCTTGGCCTGCATGACCTGGAACAGCGGGATCGCCCGGCTCATGACGAGCAGGATGATGAGGACCAGGACAGGTATGGCGACGGCCAGCGTCCAGGTCAGCGTCGCGTCCTGCTGGATGGCGAGATAGATGCCGCCGATGGCCATCATCGGCGCGCTGAGCATCATGGTGAGCAGGATCACCAGCACCGTCTGCACCTGGTTGGTGTCGTTGGTGGTGCGGGTGATCATCGAGGCTGTGCCGACGGCGTCGAACTCGTGCAGCGAGAACTTGCCGACGTGGGTGAACAGGCGGGAGCGGACATCGCGCCCGAAGCCGACGGCCACGCGCGCGGCGAAGAACGCCGCGCCAATCGAGGCGATGGCGCCAGCAAAGGTGATCAGCAGCATGACGCCGCCCGTTTGCAGGATGTAGGTCTGGTCGTTCTTGACGATGCCGTTGTTGACGATATCCGCCAGCAGCGTGGGCAAGTAGAGGTTGGCCATGCTCTGCAGGAAGACCAGCGCGAACACCAGCAGAATCGAGCCAATGTAGGGCCGGAGATAGCGGAATAAGCGGATCATAGAAATCTCCTCCTCCGTGAGGGCTGAAGCGGCAGGCGGCTGAAGCCGCGCCTATGGGCCTGTGGCCGCGAAGCCCGCCTGCGCGGGCTGGGGAGGTGGCGCGGCCATGGATGGCCGGCGCACGGGCGATGGCTATGGTGTGGGTGGGGCGTGCTCGCAGGGAGCGATGCCTTTGAAGAAGAAGCGGCTGATGTGGCGGGCGACCTCGGCGGGGAGCACTTGCTTGTCCGCGACGGGGCGCTCCCAGCGGTGCGGCGCGAGCAGCCCCAGGAGCAGCGAGAGCATGATGGGGGTGGGCATCGTCGGGTCGAACTCGCCCGCCGCCTTGCCCTCCTCCAGGATCTCGGTCAACCGCTGCGATGGCTCCTCCCACAGCGCGGCGAGGATTTGCCGCTTCTCGTGCAGCCGGGCCATCACTTCCGGACTGCGAAACACCGACGAGAAGAGCTGAAAGCTGCTGTCGGTCATCGAGCCGTACGTGCGCTCGAAGATGGCTTCCAGCTTGCCGCGCGGCGTGCCGTCCGCTGAGAGGATGGCGTCGAGCCCGCGAACGAACTCGCGGATGCCATGCTCGAACAGCGCGAGGGTGAGGTCCTCTTTGCTGGCGAAGTGCAGATAGACCGTGCCCTTGGCGATGCCGACGCGCGCGGCGATGTCGTCCATCGAGGTGTCATGGTAGCCGCGCTCGATGAACAGCTCCTCCGCCGCTCGCAGGATCAGCCGCTCGCGCTCCTGGCGCTGCCGCTCACGGAGCGATAGGCCGCGTGCGCTGACTGTCATGGCTGACACTCCTTGCTGGCTTACAAAACTCGCCGTCCAGCTATTGACGCACTGGTACGATACGTGACGATAGCGTTGGAAAAATGACTCGACAGTTCAAATATAGCGCGATGGTCAGGCATAGGTCAAGGGTCGCTGCTGAATCTTCAGGCATTCGATTCGCTATATCACGATATATCGTATTGAGGCAGGCGGTGTCAAGCGAATGCGACAGAAAGCCACACGCTCAATATCGTAGGGAAGGCGCCCTGTCGTATACGCTGGCCAGAGCGCAGGGATCAGTCCTTTGCCAGCCTGAAAGCGCGCCTACAACTCAGCGGAAGACGGGAAAGTTCTCGGCCAGACGCTCCAGTCGCGTATCAGATAGCGCTGGCTGGAGACGCTCGTTAGCGTTGGATTGGCGCCAGTGATGCGCCATTGGCTCAGATCGTCAGGCATCACGGAGAGGACAGCCCAACTCGCCCCTATGGCTCACCCGATGTAAGGGGAGATGAGATCACGAAGTCGCCGCGTATGCTGACTGTTGAGGAGCGCCCCAGCGATAACGCGTCGGGGCGAAGGAGCCACGCTCGTCAGCCTTGGGAGGCCTCGACCTCACCTCGGTACGACCCTGCAAAACCGCTAAGTCAGTGGGCATTAGGAATCTGGAACTCTGATTCGTAGCGAAGGCGATTATGTTAGCCTGCGCATGCTGATTCCAGTCCTGTGAGTCTACCTACTTAGCAAGGAAAGTTAAGGACCGCGATGTCAACAAAAAGCAGCCAGCGAAGCACCACGCTAACGTTTGATCATCTCCGCGGAGCGCGCTACGGCGAGATCTTTGTGGTGACACACGATGCGAACGGCATCAGTGGGGCTATCTACAACAGTCAGGGTCTCAACGATTTGCCGCAACAACAGTGGCAGGCGCTGAATCCAGATGCGCTCAAAGACGCATTGAAAGCGGACGCGATTGTCCTGAATGGGCCGCGCCACTGGGTCATGGATACCCTGGCTGTCGAGGTTCCGGACGTTGGGAACGTGGTCGCGTTTGGCGAGGTGCGAATGCGGTTGGTAGGGAGGATACGGATCCCGGATCTGAGCGCGCTCGGAGCCAGTAGAAAGCCCTACAACGAGCACACGATTGAGCGGAAAACCCAGTATGGGTTCTCCCGTGGGAAACTGGTGTACGAGTTGGTCGCTCCCGATGGGAAAGTGTATATCATGCAGGCTTCTTCCCAAATCGTGGATCCCAACCTGACCATTGATCAGCTTCAATCGCTTGGGTCACGCTTGCGGACGCCGGCAGGATGGCAGTTCCGCGCTCGCACGATTGAACAGGACTTCGTTCTGCGAACCGACGGAATCGCATACATCATCCAGGATGAGTTGGAAAACACCTACCAGCGCGTAGACAGCTAAGCCGTGCGCTAAAAACAGGCAGTCGCCCGCGGCCTTCAGGCTGAAGGCCGCGGGCGACTGCCACAGCGCGGGTCGCGCGGTCAAGCTGTGGGCACGAGCCTGGTACTGGCAGGCATGCTCTTTGCTTTCGTGATATGATGGCGCCAATTGGGTAGGCGTCTGGGTGGGCTCGGAATAGGGGCGACGCAGGCGAGACAAGTGGACTGGCGGCCTGTCTCCGGCCTTATTTTCTTTATTGTCTTTATTCATCGCCTCAACTGTCACCGCACAGACGCCTGAACCCGGACAGCGGATCGCGTGGGTGGTGGCGCGCCAGAATGATCGCCGCGATTGAGCGCTCCTCACGGGGATTCGGCGCCAGCCCGCGCAATAGGCGCGCTCGCCGCGATGAAATGTGATGCCAATGAATAGCATGAACAGCTTCGACATCCGCCGCTACCAGACGGCGGCCCCCGACGACCTGCCCGCCCTCGCGCGGCTGCTGGCGGAGACGCCGGAAATCGCGACCTCCGGCGAGGACATCAGCGAGGCGATGTTGCGCGCCCAGTATGAGTGGCCCGGCCACCAGCCCACCCGCGACCGCTGGGTGGCGGAGGCGACGGATGAGCCAGGCGCGCTGGCTGGCTACGCCTGCGTCTTCAAGTCGCCCGCCACACCGCGCGCCGACCTGCTGCTGGTCGTCCATCCCGCCTGGCGGCGGCGCGGGCTGGGGCGCGAGTTGCTGCGGCGGGCGCTCGATGGCGCCCGCGCGCTCGGCGCGACGGAAGTTTCCTGTTATGCGGAGGAGATGGACGCCGGGGCCGCCGCGTTCGCCGCCACGCATGGCTTCGCGCCCGTCGCCGCCTTTACGCGCCTGAGCGCGCCGGGCGATACATCGCTTTTCCGCGCCCGCGCTGCCCGATGGCTACACCATCCGCGCCTGTCGCGGCGAGCCCGATCTGCCGCTGTTCATCGAGAGCGCCAACACCTGCTACGCCGGGCTCTGGGGCCACAACGCCGTCACCGCCGATGACGCCCACGACTGGCTGGTCGGCCTCGATCCGTCGGGTCTCTGCTTCCTCTTCGCGCCCGATGGCGCGCTCGCCGGGCGCGGCCTGGCCCAGCGCATCCAGCGCGACGGCCAGCTTACCGGCTATTTCGACGCGCCGGGTGTGGTCCCCGCGCTGCGCGGCGCCGGGCTGTACGTTCCGCTGCTGCTGTGGGGCGCCGCGTGGCTCGCCCGCCAGCCCGGCGTCCCAGTCGCCCGCCACCTGCTGGAGTCGTGGGGCGACGACCCGGCGACCATCGCCGCGTATCAGGCGCTGGGCTTTGCGCTGGAGCGGCGCGAGGTGGGGTGGCGGTTGCCGCTTTAGGACGTGTGGTAAGGATATCTGACAACAGAAGCAAACTCAGAGCGATCAGGGGAAGATGGGCATGCGCACACTCGCCATGAGCATCAGTGTGGTGTACGCGTTATTTGCTTTCGCGTATTTCCTGCTGGGTTTTTCCATGTTGCTTGCTGGCGCTTATCCCGCCATTCCTGCGCATGGGCGTGGACGCGCCTTCAAGGAGCTGCGGGTTTACTTTGTATCCCATCTTCCGCACCATATCTGTTAGACCAAATGAGCAATTTACACCCTGTAAGGGTGTTTTATGTTATTCTTGTGGCATGACATTGCTCGAAGTAATTGAACGCATTGCCCCAGAGTTGGAAAAGAATAGACACATCCACGCTATGTGGCTAGAAGGTTCATGGGCAACGGGCAAGAATAATGAGCATTCGGATATTGATGTTTGGCTTGATGTGGATGATGGCACGTTTGAGCATTGCATCTCAGTTTTCCGTAGGCACCTCAATAATGTTGGTGAGATAGATTGGGAGGACACTCGTGGTATTTATTCCAGAGAGCCAATGCTCATGAAGCAAACCTTCCACCCAAAAGGTTTTCCCGAAGAACAAGTAGTCGAGCTTGACTTACAAGAACATAGCCGACAGTTTGTTTTTTCGAAATCAGCACACATCATCAAAGTACTTTTTGATAAAGATGGCACGGTACAGTGGCGGCCATAAACCTGTGTAACTTCCACCTCTTACTTGCTTAGTAAATACTCCTGATACGGTACCTCAAGAATCTTTCTCCATCTCTCTATTTCATCACTGATGAGGTGTAAGTTTTCACCCAGGTCCACATTCCGCACGAGCGCTTGACGCTTTTTGGAGAATAGGAGAAGACTGAGACAGGAAACACTTGTCAAGCTGACGAACAGGAGGTCGCAGTGAAGGAAGGGGCCGGGAAGGAAGTCTATGTGGCAGAGCGGTTGGATCACCTGGGCATTGTGGCCGGCGTCTGCCGCGAAATTGGGCTGGTCGCGTGGCTGGTCGCGGGCTGGTCGCGTGGCTGGTCGCGCAGGATAGCCAGAGCCATGAACGCGTGAGCGTGGGCACGGCAACGATGGCCATGATCCTCAATGGGCTGGGCTTCAGCAATCGGCAGCTCTATTTGGTCCCACAGTTCTTCGTAACCCAGCCGGCGCAGCACCTGCTGGGTCCAGGTACTGCTGCGGACATGCCCCACGATGTCTGTTTGGGACGGGCGCTGGACTGGCTCCACGCCCGCGATCCGATGGCGCTGTTTGCTGGCATCGCTCACCACGCTGACGTGCTGCCGATGCCCGGGCTCCTACTGGTCGAGCCGGCCGGCGCCCCCCATCTCGCGACAGACCTCCGCCACGATCCCCTGCCGGGTGAGAGGGTCAACGGCGGAGCGTGACGTCATAGGACCACAGGCTCCTCCCGTCGTGAGGAACCTGCCTGTGGCCCCTGGCATTCACCCCACCCAAATAGTCTTGCCGGCGGTCAATCCGACGTGCGAAATGGGAGCAGTACACCAGGCGTTCCCGTGGAGTTTTTGTTTCCCTATTGACGCACATGCTACTCAGTGGTACTATATAGCAGTAGTCTGTATTACTGGATATCAGCAACACGTAGTAGAAAGGAGAGATGAGACTGGACGACCTCACGGAAATGCTGAAAGGCGTGTTAGAGGGCTGTGTCCTGGAGATTATCAGCCGTAAGCAAACCTACGGCTACGACATCACACGGCAACTGCATGCCCTCGGATTCACGGACGTCGTGGACGGAACGGTTTACACCATTCTGGTTCGGCTTGAAAAAAACAGGCTCGTGGACGTCGAGAAAAAACCGTCGGATATGGGGCCGCCGAGAAAGTTCTTTGCGCTCAACGACGCGGGGCGTGAGGAATTACGCCGATTCTGGGCAAAATGGGAGTTCGTCGCGTCGAAGATCAATGAGTTGAAGGAGGTGCAGCGTATGAGCGGACTGCTTGAGTTTGTTGACGAGTACTTTAATTTCAAACGCATCGCGCGGGAAAAGCGCGAGTTCAGGCAAAAGCAGGCGCGCGCGAACGCCCTGCCGGAAGACTACCGCTATGTCTACCACAAGATTCAGCACTATATGTGGGGTCACTCGGGTGGGGTCGGGTATGGACATGATGCCAATACTCGCCGATTTGCTCGACCTGTTCGAAACGGGCGCGGCGGAGGGCAAGCCGTGTTGGACGTCACGGGCGAGGACGTGGCCGCGTTTTGCGACGAGCTGCTGCGGAACGCCAAGACGTGGACGGGAAAACAGCGAACAAGGCGCTGAACCGCGACATTATGGACAAACTCGGAAAAGGGAACGATGCGTAAATGACGGACATTGCGATTCAAGTGAAGGATTTGCGGAAATCGTTCAAAGATACGCCAGTCCTGAAAGGCGTTGATTTTGCGGTGCGGCGCGGCGAGATTTTCGCCTTGCTCGGCTCGAACGGCGCGGGCAAGACGACGACCATAAACATCCTCTCAACGCTTTTGAAGCTCGACGGTGGTAGCGCGAGCGTCTGCGGCTTCGACGTGGAGCGTCAGTCCGAACAGGTACGCGAGCGCATAAGCCTGACAGGGCAATTCGCCGCCGTGGACGGCATACTCACGGGGCGTGAAAATCTCGTGCTGATTGCCAAGCTGCGGGGAGTTTCCGACGCGCGCAAAACCGCCGATAGATTGCTTTCCCGCTTTGAGCTCAGCGACGCGGCGAACCGCCGGGCAGATTCATATTCCGGCGGTATGGCTCGCAGGCTCGACATCGCGATGAGCTTTGTCGGAGCGCCCGCAGTTATCTTCCTTGACGAGCCGACGACTGGACTTGACCCAGAGGGACGGCTTGAAGTCTGGAAAACCATCAAGGAACTGGCAGACAGCGGCGCCACGATTCTGCTGACGACACAGTACCTTGAGGAAGCGGAGCGACTCGCCGACCGAATCGCCATCCTGCACGGCGGGAAAATCATCGCGAGTGGGACTCTGGACGAACTCAAAAAGCGGTTCCCGGCCGCGAAGGTCGAATACGTCGAAAAACAGCCGTCGCTTGGAGGACATTTTCCTCGCCATCGTCGGTCAAAGGGAAGGCAAGTAGATGAAAGCTGTGCATGATACCGGAGTGTTGTTCGGGCGTTCTATGCGCCATATTCTGCGCAGCTCTGACACGATTATCACGGTGGTGATCACACCACTCATGATCATGTTGCTGTTCGTCTACGTGTTCGGCGGCGCCATACGGGCCGGAACCAGCAACTATGTGGATTACCTGTTGCCGGGCATCCTGCTGATTGCCATTGCCAGCGGAATAGCCTACACCGCTGTGCGGGTGTTTACCGATATACAGCGGGGGCTGTTCGCGCGGTTTCACTCGATGCCCGTGGCGCGTTCGTCAGTATTGTGGGCGCACGTGCTGACGTCGCTTGTTTCAAACGCCATTTCGGTTGTGGTGATCATCCTGATCGCCCTGATCATGGGCTTCCGCTCAGGCGCGGGCGTGGTGGCGTGGCTGGAGGTAACGGGCATACTCGTGCTGTTCACGCTGGCGTTGACGTGGCTCGCGGTGATCGCCGGACTGACAGCAAAATCCGCAGAGGGCGCAGGCGCGTTCGCGTACCCGCTCATCTTCCTGCCGTTCATTAGCTCCGCATTCGTCCCGACCGCGACCATGCCCGCTGCCGTCCGCGTGTTTGCGGAGAACCAGCCCGTAACGTCTATCGTTGATGCGGTGCGTTCCCTGCTGAACTCGGCGCCGATAGGAAACGAGCTATGGATTGCCCTTGCGTGGTGCGTTGGGATTACCGTTGTAGCGTACGTCTTCGCAACGAGGGCGTACAAACGGATTGCGTAACGCATGATCACGCGGGGTACCGCACAAGTGACGTACAAGGGGGGACTACTACGTACCCCCATCCGCGTCACCTGAACCCCACATTCCACAGTGGTCTCATGCGGGTGGTTCATAGCGGTTCGCGTCGGTGGGCCCTCACGACGCCAAAACCCTCGTCGCTGCCACATGAAGCCCTCTTTCTCTGCGTCGGGCTTCAGTGTACCAGAAATCCTCCAAACTCCTCACCAGTCTCTGCGGAATGCGGAGTATAGGATATGCTGCGGGTGCGACGAGTCATCACAGAAGGAGCGATTTCATGGCGACTGCGCCTCTTGACCGCGACGCCATTTTGCGGATCATCGAGTCCTGGCCAATCGAGGAACAGGTGACACTCGCGCGGGCGATTCTCGAGCACGCCGCACACCCAACGCGCGGCCCCTCAGCTACCCCAGCGCGCTCGACCTGGGACGCGCTCTACGGGATCGCGTCGCCTAAGAATGCGCTTGGCATGCTGGCGACGCCGGGCCACCCCGCTCCGACCGATGAAAAGATCGAACGCTGGCGCATGGAGAAATACGGCGAACCAAACTGAACGATTCTCCTGGCGCCAACCTTATAAGTCACCTTACCGCTTGCCGCCGCCGTGCGCGCCGTGGTGGGGCTGGATGGGCGCGGCGGCGGGGGCGGCGTCGAAGGTCTGCTTGCAGCCCGCGCAGCAGAAGTAGTAGGTCTGGCCGTCGCGGGTCGAGGTGTAGTGGGCGGTGGCGATGTCTACCGTCATGCCGCAGATCGGGTCAATCGCTTCGGCGCGCTGTGGTGGGGTGATGTCGCCCATCAGGCCGACGCGCTGGCGGCGCATCTCGACTAGCTCAGCCATCACGCTGAAGGCGATCTCCTCCGGGGTGAGGGCCAGGCCGGGCAGGCCGTTGGGGCGCTTGAGCAGGGCCACGCGCTCGGCTGATACGCCCTGATCGCTGAGATATTGCTGCACGGTCTTGAGCCGGGTCTTGCTGGCGATGATGCCGACGTAGCTGGCGGGGCTGGCGAGCGCGATCTCCGCCGCCTGCTCGTCGTACTCGCCGATGGTGGCGATGATGACGTAGCTGCGCTCGGAAAGCTGGGGGGCGAGGGCCTCCAGGCTGGGCGTGAGGCGGTCGGCGTCGGGGTACATCTCCATATCCGCCTGGGGATCGCAGGCCCAGACCTCGAAATCGAGCAGGGCGGCGAAGCGGGCCAGCGCGCGGGCGACGGCGGATTCACCGATGATGACCAGCGAGGCCCTGGGCAGGAACGGCTCGACGAACACCTGCAATTCCCCCTGACTGGCGCAGAGCATCGGCACGCGCACAACGCCCGGCTTCTCCGCCACCGTGGCTGGGGCGCTATCCTCCGGGCTGAGGACCACCAGCCGCGCCGTGCGCTCGGCCAGCGCCTCCAGGCCCTGGCGGGTGACAGCCGGGCGGGCGCAGTGGCCGCCGACCCAGCCCTCCAGCCGCCCATCGGGCAGGATGATCGCCCGCGCGCCGGGCGAGCCGGAGGTGGGCTGGCGCGCCGCGACGACGGTCGCCAGCGCGAACGGGCGGCCCTCGGCGCGCAGCCGCTCCGCCTTCGCCAGTATGTCGTCTCGCATGGGGGAAATCCTCGCCTACGATGCCTACGATAACGCGAATGGCGCGGCCATCAATGGCCGGCGCACGATGGAACGGACGCGGTCACGGGCGCGGTCGCGGCCCTGAAGGGCCGACGCACGGCGCGGGCGCGGGTGCTCAGGCCTTTCAAGGGCCGTCCGCGCGCCCCAGCTTTCAAGGGCCGTCCGCGCGCCCCAGCTTTCAAGGCCGTGAGGGCCGGCTCCACATCCCTGGCGAACGCTACCCGGGAAGCTTGACCGCAAGCACATCGATCTGTTCGATGGTGGGTGGCTGCGCTAACAGCTCGGCGGCGTTCGCCATCAGCGCCGCGGCGATAGGACCCGCCAGATGCGCCTGCCGCCCCGCGCCGTCCGGGAATGCGTCAAACACCCCAAACGTCGAGGGGCCCATGCGGATCGCAAACCACACAAGCGTCGCTGGCTCATTCTCCGCTAACGGCAGCGCCCCCCGGAGAAAGTTTTCGACTTCCGCTTCTTTGCCGGGTTTCGCCTCTACACGAACGAGCAATCCTACTTTAACAGGAAGCTGATCAGCCATGTCCTGTCTCCTTTTCGCTAAGGACGCTCCATGCTCCGGGCCAATTATGGCCGGGGGAAGCGCCGAGAGAAACTACCCCGCGCGAGGGAGGACTCTCGGCCATAAATGGCCGGAGCACGGGACGGGGCATAAATGCCCTGGCTTTTCAAGGTCCGTCCGTGTGCGCCGGCCCTTCAGGGCCGCGACCCTGCCCACCGCGCCTAGGCGTTATCCGCCCGCCTCGATCTTCTTCTGGAAACAGTCGAAGAATTGGGCGGTCAGCTTGTGGGCGACACCTTCCATCATGCGCGAGCCGACGCTGGCCAGCGTGCCGGAGACGTTGACGTCGGCGACCCAGGCCATCGTCGTCTCCGTCTCCGACACCGCCGTCAGGTCCATCGCCGCCTTCATGTCCACCGCGCTGCCACCGGCGGAGCCGCGACCATGCATACCCGCATGGTCCGGCTCGCGCACGTCTTCCAGCAGCACATCGAGCGTGAAGGTGGCTTTGATCGCGCCGATGCCCACCGCGAGCGTCGGCTTGAAGTGGTCAGGCCCCAGAATCTCCATTGATTTGAAGCCCGGCGCGCACTCCGCCACCTTGTTCGGGTCCAGCACGAACTTGAAGACCTGCTCTTTGGAGGCCTTGATCTGTTGTGTCCCGGTGAAATGCATCACTCCACCTCCGCGACCCCATGCTCCTGCAGGATCTGGTAGACCTTCCAGGGGGTGATGGGGATGTCCAGGTGGGTGACACCCAGATGGCTGAGCGCGTCCACGACGGCGTTGGCGATGGCGGGCGGCGCGCCGACGGTGGCCGACTCGCCTACGCCCTTGGCGCCGAACGGATGGTGCGGCGAGGGGGTAGTGGTCTTGTCCGTCTCCCACACCGGCGTCTCCATCGCCGTCGGCAGCAGGTAGTCCATGAACGTGCCTTGCTGGATGTTGCCCTGCTCGTCGTAGGTGATGGCCTCCATCAGCGCGGGAGCCATGCCCATCGTCAGCCCGCCGTGAATCTGGCCGTCCACGATCATCGGGTTGATGATGTTGCCGCAGTCGTCCACCGCCAGGAAGCGGCGGATCTTGATCGCGCCGGTGCCGCGGTCAATGTCCACGACGCAGATGTAGGCGCCGAAGGGGAAGGTCATGTTCGGCGGGTCGTAGTAGTCCACCGCCTCCAGGCCCGCCTCAACATCCGTGGGGAAGTTGGTGTAGGCGGCGAAGGCGATATCCTTCATCGTCACCGAGCGGCTTGGCGTGCCCTTCACCTGAAACTTGTAGTTCGCCCACTCCAGGTCGTCGGGGTTGGCCTCCAGCAGGTGCGCGGCGATCTTGCGCGCCTTGTCGCGAATCTTGCGCGCGGCCACCGCCGTCGCGGCGCCCGCCGTCGGCGTGGAGCGGCTGGCGTAGGTGCCGAGGCCGTAGGGCGCGGTGTCAGTGTCGCCATGCTCGACGGTGATGTTCTCAACCGGCAGCCCAAGCTCCTCGGCGACGATCTGGGCGAAGGTCGTCTCGTGGCCCTGGCCCTGCGTTTGCACGCCGATGCGGACGATGGCCGAGCCGGTGGGATGCACGCGAATCTCGGCGCTATCGAACATCTTGATGCCCAGGATGTCGAAGGTGTGCGATGGCCCGGCGCCGACGATCTCGGTGAAGGTCGAGATGCCGATGCCCATCAGCTCGCCGCGCGCGCGCTTCTCCGCCTGCTCGCGGCGCAGCCCGGCGTAGTCGATCTTCTCCATCGCCACGCGCATCGTTTCCTGGTAGTTGCCGCTGTCATACTCCCAGCCGGTGGCGGACTTGTAGGGGAACGCCTCGTGCGGGATGAAGTTCTGGATGCGCAGCTCCGCCGGATCCCGGTGCAGCTGCTGCGCCAGCGTGTCCACCATGCGCTCGATGGTATGCACGGCTTCGGTGACGCGGAAGGAGCAGCGATAGGCGACGCCGCCGGAGGGCTTGGTGGTGTAGACGCCGTCTACCTCGACGTGCGCCGCGTCCAGCGTGTACGAGCCGGTGATGACGCTGAACAGCCCGGCGGGGAACTTGGATGGGTTGGCGGCGGCGTCGAACGCGCCGTGGTCGGCCAGCGTCTTGACGCGCAGCGCGCGCATCCGTGCCGTCATTGTCGGCGGCAAGCTCGGCGCTGATGTGGTAGTCGCGGGCGAAGCTGTCGGCCTGGAGGTTCTCGGAGCGGTCCTCGATCCACTTCACCGGGCGCCCGGTCTTGAGCGAGGCGACGCTGGCGATCACGTAGCCCGGATACACGGGCACCTTGCCGCCGAAGCCGCCGCCGATGTCGGGCGAGATGATGCGAATCTTGTGCTCCTGGATGCCCGTCACCAGCGAGAAGACGGTGCGAATGGCGTGCGGCGCCTGGGTCGTCATGTAGACGGTGAGCTTCTCGTCTATCGGGTCCCAGGAGGCGATGCAGCCGCAGGTCTCGATGCTGGAGACGTGGATGCGCGGGATGTAGAGGTCCTGCTTGACGATCACATCGGCGGTATCGAAGAGCGCGTTGGTCGCCGCGGCGTCGCCCGCCTCCCAGTGCCAGATGTGGTTGGTCTTCGCCTCGCGGTCGGGGCGCACCAGCGGCGAGTCGGGCAGCATGGCCTTGAAGGGGTCAATCACCGGCTCCAGCGGCTCGTAGTCGACCTCGATCAGCGCGATGGCGTCGGCGGCGATGTAGCGCTCGGTGGCGATGACCGCCGCGACCTCCTGCGCCTGGTAGACGACGCGGTCCACCGGCAGCACCATCTGCTTGTCGCTCATCAGCGTCGGCATCCAGGCAAGGCCCGCCGCTTCGAGGTCCTTGCCGGTGATGACGGCCAGCACGCCGGGCAGCGCCAGCGCCTTGCTGGCGTCAATGTTCTTGATCATCGCGTGGGCGTAGGGGCTGCGCACGATGTCCATGTAGAGCATGCCGGGCAGCTTGAAATCGTCAATGTAGTGGCCCTTGCCACGCAGGAAGCGCGCGTCTTCTTTGCGCTTGACGCTGTGGCCCATGCCACGGATCGGTGTCTCGGTCATACGGGCGCCTCCACAGGCTGAACGGCGGCGGCCTGGTCATCCCGCATCTGCTTCGCGGCGTGCTGGATGGCCTTGACGATGTTGACGTAGCCGGTGCAGCGGCAGAGGTTGCCGGAGATCGCGCGGCGGATGTCCTCATCGGTCGGGTTGGGGTTGTCGCGCAGGAACGCCTCGGCGGTCATCATCATGCCGGGGGTGCAGAAGCCGCACTGCAGGCCGTGCTCCTCGAAGAAGCCCTGCTGCATCGGATTGAGCTTGCCGCCCGTGTCCATGCCCTCGACGGTGCGAATCTCGGCGCCCTCCATCTGGACGGCGAAGACCGTGCAGGACTTGGCCGGGACGCCGTTGATCTGCACCGTGCAGGCGCCGCAGCTAGTGGTGTCGCAGCCGATGTGCGTGCCGGTGAGGTTCGCCACCTCGCGGATGAAGTGCACCAGCAGCAGGCGCGGCTCGATGTCCGCCTCATACGGCTGGCCGTTGATCGTCAGCTTGACGTGTTGTGTCATGCTCTACGTCTCTCCTCTTGACGAGCCTAGGCGTCGCGTTACACACCAGCCTGCGCGCGCTGGACAGCGGAGCGCAGCGCCCGCATGGTCAGCGTCTGGACCATCGCGCGCTTGTATTCGACCGGGCCGCGCAGATCGGCGGTGGGCTGGGCGGCCTCGGCGGCCAGCCGCGCGGCCTCACGCAGCGCCGCCTCGCTGGGCGTCTGGCCGGTCAGGTAGCGCTCGGCGGCGGTCGCGCGCAGGGCTTTGGGCCCGACGTTGGTCAGCCCGATGCCCACCTGGCTGCACATGCCGCCGTCGAGCGTGACGCAGACGCCGACCGCCGCGATGGCGTAGTCGCCGACCTTGCGCTCCAGCTTGGCGTAGGCCGAGCCGGTATGCTGCGACGGCTGGGGGACGCGAATCTCGGTCAGGATTTCATCTGGCGCGAGGGCGGTCTCGAAGGTGTCCACCAGGAAGTCGTCTATCGGGATCACGCGCGCGCCGCTGGGGCTTTGCGCGACGACGCTGGCGCGCAGCGCGAGCATCATGGCGGGGTGGTCGTTGGCGGGGTCGGCGTGGGCGAGGTTGCCGCCGACGGTGGCGAAGTTGCGCACGAGCGGGTCGGCGACAAAGCCGCTGGCGTCATGCAGCCCGGCGTAGCGCCGCGCGATGAGCGGCGAGTGTTCGAGCGCCGACTCGCGGACCATCGCCCCGATCACCAGCGCGCCGTCACGCTCTTCGAGCGCGTTGAGGCCGGGGACCTTGCGCAGGTCCACGAGATAGGCGGGGCTGGCGAGCCGCAGCTTCATGAGGGGAATCAGGCTCTGGCCGCCGGCCAGCAGCTTGGAGTCGCCAGGATGCTCGGCGAGCGCGGCCCAGACGCCGGCCAGGTCGCCGGGCGCGGTGTAGACGAAGTTTTCGGGTATCACAAGCCAACCTCCCTGTGGCGCGCCACACGCAACGTGGTGTGGCGTCATGATGCGATGGACCCGGGGTGGCGCAAAGGAACAGCGATGCGCCAGGACGCGCGCCGTCGCGCGCCCATCCGGGCATGCGTTCGTGAAGAGGGAGTGTGAGCGCCGCGCGCCTATCCGCGCTTCAATCCGACCGCGCTACACGATCACGCTACAGAGACGCTCTATCACTATCGCGCGGCCCGCGCGCTCGATGCGCGAGCCGCGCCGTAGCGTCACGTTTGGGAAGGGCCGAAAACAACCGATTGCCCAGCGACTTACCTTTTGTATGGGGGTACTATATGGCCTCAGCGGGCGCGCGTCAACTATTGCTCAGTGGGAGGGAGGGGGCGCGGGTGGGCGGTCGCGGCCATGAATGGCCGGCGCACGGGACGCAGGGCATAAATGCCCGCCACGCGACGCCATAGGCGGCGGCCGTTCCGGCCTTCAGGCCGCCGTCCGCGTGCTCCGGCCTTTCAAGGCCGAGAGCCTGGCCGCCACGCGCCGCGCGCCTATCCCGGCTCGTAGCCCAACTCCCGCGCCGTCTCCCGCGCTTGCTCCTCCTGGTCGCTCAGCCCCATCGCATGCCACAGCGCGATCGCCTCATCCAGCTTGGCGCGCCCCTCATCCTGACCGCGATCATACTGGAGCAGGAACGCGCCGAGGAGTTGCAGCGTCATCGCGATCTGTACGCCATCCTGCACCTCGCTGCAGCAACCGCCAGCCCTTCCCGATATCGCGTCTCGGCCAGGGCGAGATCTCTCTCGCGCCTCGGCAAGCTGTCCTAGCGTAAAGCAGGACCACCCCCTCGCCCTGCCGGTCGCTCACCTCGCGGCGGATGGCCAGGCTCTGCGCGAAGTAGCCCTCCGCCTCCTCCAGCCGCCCGCGTTGCAGCGCGATCTGGCCCAGGCTGGACAGGACCACCCCCTCGCCCTGCCGGTCGCTCACCTCGCGGCAGATGGCCAGGCTCTGCGCGAAGTAGCCCTCCGCCTCCTCCAGCCGCCCGCGTTGCAGCGCGATCTGGCCCAGGCTGGACAGGTCCACCCCCTCGCCCTGCCGGTCGCTCACCTCGCGGTCGATGGCCAGGCTCTGCGCGAAGTAGCCCTCCGCCTCCTCCAGCCGCCCGCGTCGCAGCGCGATCTGGCCCAGGCTGGAGAGGACCACCCCCTCGCCCTGCCGGTCGCTCACCTCGCGGCGGATGGCCAGGCTCTGCGCGAAGTAGCCCTCCGCCTCCTCCAGCCGCCCGCGTCGCAGCGCGATCTGGCCCAGGCTGGACAGGACCGCCCCCTCGCCCCGCCGGTCGCTCACCTCGCGGCAGCATGGCCAGGCTCTGCGCGAAGTAGCCCTCCGCCTCCTCCAGCCGCCCGCGTTGCAGCGCGATCTGGCCCAGGCTGGAGAGGCGCACGCCTTCGCCTTGCCGGTCTTCGATGGCGCGGCGCAGGTCGAGGTCCTGAGTGAAGATGACTTCCGCTTCATCCAGCCGTCCAGTGTTTTGCAGGATGTCACCAAGATAGCCAGTGATATTCGCCTGACGTCAGGCGATCCTCGCGTCTCGCCGGTCTGGTCCGCGACGCGGCCAGCCGCCGCCGCGCCGAGGGGGAGATAGTGGAGGCCAGCGCGCGTGCGGCCGGTGTCGCGCCAGAAGCCGCGTATGCCGTCGCAGATGCGGGCGGCGGCGCGGTCGTCGCCGTGGGCGAGCGCCCAGTCCAGCGCGCCGGTGATGTTGGCCTCGTCGGGGGTCAGGGCGACGTAGCCGGTGGGCGAGGCGTTGTTGACCGCGGCATGTAGTCGCCATACCACCCGGCGATGGCGCGCTCTACATCCTCGCGCTGGTCATCCGTCCAGGCGGGGTCGTCCGCCACCGTGCGCTTGCCGTCGAAGAGGTCGCGGGCGTAGGCGCGCACCAGGGGATGCAGGCGCAGGCGCTCGCGGTCGGCCTTGTCGCCGCCGGGGAGGGCTTCGAGGTAGCCGCTGTCGGTGAGGCGCAGGGAGAGCAGGCGGTCCAGGCTGGCGTCGGGGTTGGGGTCGCCCAGCGCCTTCGCCAGCGCCAGCGCCGCCATGCGGCCAATGTCGCTGGTGGCGAAGGCCGCCAGCGCCGCGAAGAGCCGCCGCGCCTCGGGCGAGAGCGACGCCGCGCTCGACTCCAACACCCACAGCACGGCCTCCTCACTGTTCGCCAGCAGCAGCGCCTTGTCGGGATGGGTCTCCAGGTCGCGGGCGATGGCGGGCAGCGGGCGGCCCAGCGTGGCGGCGTTGGCGGCGGCCAGCTTGGTGGCCAGCGTGTGGCGGCCCAGGGTGGTGACGATCACACGGGCGGCGCGCTGCTCCTCGGTGGAAAGCTCGCGCCCGAAATACTGCTCGAAGAGCTCCATCGCCTCCTCCTCCGGCAGCACGTCCAGCCGCAGGGTCGCGCCCGCTGGCACGGCGGGCAGCGGCTCGCGCGAGGTGGAGAGGACGGCGACGCCCGCGGCGCGCAGCGGGTTGATGATCTGTCCGGCGGGCAGGTCGCGCTCGACGTTGTCGAGGATCACCAGCGCGCGCTTGCCCGCCAGGATGTTCGCCGCCGCATCGCCTAGCTCCGCCGGGTCGTCGCTCTCCGGCTCCTTGCGGCCATCGGTGAAGCGGCCCAGCGCCTTGCGCAGCAGCGCCCGCGCCGCCTCCGGCCCGCGCTGCTCGCGGCAGTCCACCACCGCGATGCCGTCGGGGAAGTCGCGCTGGCCCATCAGCCGCCGCGCCACCTCGGTCGCCAGCGCGGTCTTGCCGACGCCGCCCATGCCGTTGGTGGCGGCCACGTTGGCCTGACGGCCCGCGCCCGCGCCGGTCAGTAGCCCGATCACCTGCTCGACGGCCTTCGCGCGCCCGATGAAGCGCTCCAGCGGCGGCAGCAGCGCCAGATCGAACGGCGGCCCAGATAGCTCCAGCGGCCGCTCGCGTGGGTGCGGGTGTCGCGGACAGCGCTGTTCAGCGCGTCCCATGCGCGCTGGCCTTCGGGCCAGCCTTCCGCGCGCCAGCCGGTGAAGTCTATGCGCTGGATCAGGTTGAGCCAGAGCGGCGATTCACACGTCTCGCGCAGGATAGGAACGACCACCAGCCCGGCCTCGATGTTGGGGTTGATGTTCTTGCGGCTCCACGCCAGCCCAAGCTCTTCGGCCACCCAGGGCGACGCCATCGCGGCGGGCGAGAGGATCACCACGAACACATCGGCGGCTTGCAACGCCCGCTGAATCTCGTCCTGCCAGTTGGCGCCGTGCGCGATGCCATCCGCCCACAAGCCGTCCGGCCCGGGCCGCCCCTGCGAGTCGTACCAGATGTCGCAGTCCGGCTCCCAGCGCCGCGCGCAGCCGCTCCACCAGTTGCGCGCCAAAGTCGTTGTCCTGGCTGGAGTGGCTGATGAAGACGCGGCGACGGGTGGGGGTGGCCTCACCCCCTGCCCCCTCTCCCTGCGGGGCGAGGGGATGCGCGGCGGGCAGAGGGGCGGTGGGTAGAGGGGCTGGCGCGGGCGGGGCCACTGGCGCCTGCTCCACTGGCGCGACGGGAGGCGCGACAGGCGCGGCGAGTTCTGGCGCGCTGGGCGGCTTAGCCGGTGACTTTACGGCTAGCGGCGCGAGCGGTGGCTTGGCTGGCGGTTTGGCGAGCGGCGGGGAGATGGTCAGGGCGAGCAGGATGACGGCGGCCACTACCGCCACCGCCGCCAGCGCCCAGCCAGCCAGCGCCGCGAGGTCGGGCGGCAGCGGCAGGCCGGGCGGCGTCACCAGGTGGGTGAGCAGATCGCCCAGCGGCGGCGGCGCGGCCCCCTGGAGGTATGGCGCGGCGTTCAGCGCCAGCAGCGCCAGCCAGCCCGCCACCAGCAGCCAGCCTCCACACAAGCCCACCCAATAGGCGGGTCCACGGCGCGACGCCACGGGACGTCTCCTTCGCTACGACCGCCACAACGCCAGATGTTCCACGGAGCGTAGAGCGAGTATCCAGCGCCAGTATCGCAGGAAGCGGACGGGGGCGCAAGGGCAGCAAGGGACAGCCATCGTGGCGCTTTCCTTTTTCATCAATGAATGAGGCGCGGCTTGACCTCAATGAACAGCAGGACAATGACGACAATCATCGCGCCGATCACGTACCAGGTGTAGTCGCCAAAGTCGCGCGCTTGCCCCTCCGTGATCACGGCCAGGAGGGCGACGAAGAGCGCGCCTCGGTAGACGCCCCGGACGCGCGTGAACAGGCGTTTCGCGACGGCGCGCGGTGAGAATGGTCGCGGCCCCACAAACGCGACATACGCCAGGAAGGGGAAAAACGTCGCGAGGAACGTCGCGGCCAGTGAGAGCGGCACGGAGAGGTTGATCCAGGTGGTAACTTCCGCGACGGTGACGAGTGGCAGGACGAGCAGGATGAAGCCAGACGAGATCAGCGCGCGAAACGACCCCACGATCGCGGCCCCGCCGGTCAGTACGCGGGCGCTCTCTGGCGCATCGCCCGAAGGTGGCGAGGGTGGCGCTGACGGCGCCTCCGCTAGGCCGCCGAGCGTACTGGGGAACGATGTGCGGACGTCTGTCACCGGATCAATCGGCGCGGCGCGGAGCCAGCGCAAGGCGCCCTTTATCAGCCCACTTGTCCACTCATAGAGCCGCCCGAAGATGAAGCGCCAGGCCACATAGATCAGAAACAGGTAACAGGCGAGGAAGCCGAGCAGAAAGGCGAGGAGTAAGATTTTCCGCCCGATCGTCGGGGCGCCGGAACCACCGAAGATATCAGGCAACGTGACACCGGCGGCTGTCGCGCCCGCCTTCACGGCCAGGTAGGCGACATAGATGATGAGAAGCGCGCTTCCTCCCGCGCCAATGACCATGAACACGCCCTGCGCCACCTGATCCACGATCGTGAATATCAGCGTGCCTATCACACGCAGCGTGATCGCTAGCCAGTTATTTTGTCGCGCTTGTCCGTTCATTCGCTCGCGCTCCCCACTCTGAAAACGACTGGAAATGTTACGATTCCTGGCGCACGCCAGTGTAGCATGTAGCCAGAATTCACCGCAAGGATGGGGCGCAGAGCGTCTCGCGTTTGCCGCCACCCATCATGTCATGCTACACTTTATGAAGCGTCGCGCACGCGCCATCCAGGCGCGGCGCGACGCGCGAACGGCAGCATTTTCCTTCAGGACAAAGGTTGGATACATCGGTGAGTGACGCGACATTCCGTATTTTGGGCATCGGGGGCAGCCTGCGCACAGGCTCCTACAATCACGGCCTGCTGGTGGCGGCCCAGGAGCTGGCGCCCGCTGGCGTCGTGGTCGAGATCGCCGATATCGCCGGCGTCCCGCTCTACAACGACGAGCTGAACGTGGACGGCGGGCCAGAGCCAGTGCGCGAGCTCAAGCGGCGCATGCGCGCGGCGGACGCGCTGCTCTTCGCGGTCCCGGAGTATAACTACAGCATGACCGGCGTGCAGAAGAATCTGATAGACTGGGCTTCGCGCCCGATGGATTCCACGCCGCTGCGCCGCAAGCCGGTGGCGCTGATGGGCGCGGGCGGCATGTATGGCACGGTGCGCGCGCAGATCGCGCTGCGGCAGGTCCTCGACGCCCACAGCCTGGTCATGCACATGCCGGAGCTACACATCGCCCGCGCCGGCGAGCATTTCGACGCCGACGGGGCGCCTGACCGACGAGGTTACGCGGCAGCGGCTGCGGGCGCACATCGAGGCGCTGGTCGCCTGGGCCGAGCAGGTCAGCCCGCGCCAGACCGCCGAAGAGGCGGCCAGCTAGGGCGCGCCGAAGACAACCCAGTATGGAGAACGCGAATGACGCATAAGCTGGCCGCGGTGGGCGCGGTGGCGCTGATCCTGATCATCCTCTGGGACATCTTCGAGACGATCGTCTTGCCGCGCCGCATCAACCGGCAACTGCGCGTCGCCGCCCTCGTCTACGGCTCCACCTGGACGCCCTGGGCGGCGATGGGGCGCATGTTCTTCAGCAAGCGCGAGGGACGGCGCGAGACATTCCTCAGCCTCTACGGGCCGCTCGCCCTGCTCTTCCTGCTGTTCGTCTGGGTGAGCGGGCTGATCGTTGGGTTCGCGACCATCCAGTGGTCGCTGGGCTCGCGGCTGATCGCGCCCAGCGGACATGTCAGCTTCTTCACCGACCTCTACATGAGCGGGACGACGTTCTTCACGCTGGGGCTGGGCGATGTCATCCCCTCGGAGGCCATGTCGCGCACGGTGACGGTGATCGAGGCAGGCTGCGGCTTCGGCGTGCTGGCGCTGGTGATTGGCTATCTGCCGGTGCTGTATCAGGCGTTCTCGCGGCGCGAGGTGGCGATCTCGCTGCTGGACGCGCGGGCCGGGTCGCCGCCGAGCGCGGTCGAGATGCTGCGGCGGCATATGCGCGACTACGGCGTCCAGACGCTCAACGACCAGCTTCGCGTCTGGGAGACGTGGGCGGCGGAGCTGATGGAGAGCCAGCTCTCGTATCCCTCGCTGGGCTACTTCCGCTCCCAGCACGAGCATCAGTCGTGGCTGGCGGGACTGACGACGATCCTCGATGTCTGCGCGCTGATCATCACCGGCGTGGACAACATCCCGCCGCAGCAGGCGCGGCTGACGTTCGCCATGGCGCGCCACGCGGCGGTGGACCTCAGCCAGGTGGCGTACACGAAACCCGACATGCACTGCCATGTGCGCCTGCCAGCGGAGGATGTGGCGCGGCTGCGCGCGCTGCTGGCGGAGGCGGGCGCGCCGCTGCGCGAGGGGCCGGAGGCGGAGGCGCGGCTGAACGAATTGCGGCTGCTCTACGAGCCCTACGTCTTCGCCCTCTCGCACCGCCTGCTGATGACGCTGCCGCCGTGGCTCCCCGGCGACCATGCGCTCGACGCCTGGCGCGCCAGCCCGTGGGAGCTAGCCCCCGCGTCCGTCCAGGAAGCCAAGGCGCTCAAGGCCCACGCGCTGGAACATGATAAAGCCTGATTGGGACGCACCGCCACGAGCGGCGAACCTTCCCCTTCCGTTTCACGCCCAGGCAGCCAGAACGCTTCGAGAGTGATGCCGCGTTCGCCCAGGACGCTGGAGAAAGCGCAATGCGAGCCTCCGCGCGTGAGGGGCCGGGCATGACTCCAGTACAGTGGCCAAGATAAAAACTGGCGCCACGGGCGTTCCGCTGGCAGGCAAGTGGTATGCGTGGCATGCCCTACGTGTGATCGGGAGGACGGTTATGACTGGACGCATGATCGAGTTCGACGCCGGCGGATCGCCCGCGCCGGGCTATCTGGCGACGCCAGGCGCCGGAGTGGGGCCAGGGGTCGTCGTGCTGCATGAGTGGTGGGGGCTGACGGAGACGTTTCAGCAGGTCTGCGACCGGCTCGCGGAGGTGGGCTTCGTGGCGCTCGCCCCTGACCTCTACCACGGCAAGACGGCCACCACCGTCGAGGAGGCGGAGGCGTTAGCCTCGGCGCTGGATCGGGAGGTGGAGCGGTGGCGCGGCGACATTACGGGCGCGCTGCGGTTCTTGCGCCAACACGGCGCTACCAGCCCGGCGGACGGGCGCGGCGCGTTCGGCTTTGTCGCGTTCTCGCTGGGTGGCGCCTACGCGCTCGATATGTCCATCAATCTGCCCGATGAGATCGCCGCCGTCGCCACCTTTTACGCCACGTACCCCGGTCTGGACTACAGCGACGCGAAGGCTTCCTACCTTTGCCACTTTGCCGAGCATGACCCCTATGAGCCGGCGGAGTCGGCTGCGGAGATGAGGCGGGCGCTCCAGGAGGCGGGGAGGCCGTTCACCTTCTACACGTATCCCGGGACCAAACACTGGTTCTTCGGGGCCAATCGCCCGGACGCCTACGATGCCGCCGCCGCTGCCCTGGCGTGGGAGCGAACCGTCGCCTTCCTGAACGCCGAGTTGCGAGGATAGTGTCACCTGTGGAGGAGCGCATATGGACAGCTTGTGGCGCACCATGTTGTGGAAGCAGTTCGGCGCGGCGATTGATATGCTCGACAACGCCATGGTAGCCTGCCCCGATTCCCTCTGGCGCCAGCCCGTTTGGCCTGACCCGTCCGTCCCGTCGGAGCGCGCGGAGTTCTGGTATGTCGCCTATCACGCGCTATTCTGGCTCGACCTGTACCTCTTCGGGGCTGAGGAAGGCTTCGCTCCCCCGGCGCCCTATGCCCTGGTGGAGCAGGACGACGCCGCTGGCCCATTCCCCGCCCAGCCCTATTCCAAAGATGAGCTGCGCGCCTATCTCGCCTATGCGCGCCAGAAATGCCGCGCCACTATCGGGACGCTGACGGACGAGCGGGCGCGCCAGCCCGTCAGCTTCGGCTGGATGGAAGAAGGCGAGATCGTTAGCTACGCCGAGCTCCAGCTTTACAGCATGCGCCATATCCAGGGACATGCGGCCGAGCTGAGCCTCTTGCTCGGACAACATGGCGTCCAGACTGAGTACGACTGGGCGACACGCGCGAAGGATGATCTCGGCGGCGACTAGAGCTTCGTCGGGCCTGAGAGCGTGTTTTGCAGCGCAGAGCGGGGCCGCTACCGCCAAGCGCGACAAGAAACGGAGAGCGTCAGTGACACGGAAACGGCAGTATTCGGCCGTCATCGACCTGCCGAATGATCGCGAGCTTGTGATCACGCGGGCGTTCGACGCCCCGATCGCCCGCGTCTTCGACGTCTTCACGACACGGGACCGGGCCGAGATGGCGCGCTTCGAAGGGGAGGAGCTGACGGTCTGCGAGATCGACCTGCGTGTCGGAGGGACCTATCACCAGGTCTTCGTGGGCGACGACGGGACCGCGGGGTCGTTTCATGGCTCCTTCTTGGAGATCGAGCCGCCGACCCGGGTCGTCGCCACCTGGCTCTACGACGGGTGGCCCGATGCGGAGGCGGTCGAGTCGATCGAACTGCACGAGACGCAGGGTGTGACGACGCTGACGTATCGGCTCGCGTTCCGCGACCAGGTCGGCCGCGCCCCCTTGCCCAAAATCGCGAATGGCATTGTGGCGAACTTCGACAAGGTGGAAGATCTCTTGAGCTCCCGGCGCGATCCCCCAGGAACGGTCTCGGAGTAATGGCGGGTCTCGTCGGCTGCACTGCTTGGTGTACAGAGATGGGCCAGCGGGCGATCCGCGGTGTGTGAACGCCCTCAACGAATCCGCCCGATGGCCCTGGGTACGCCGCTCACCCACTGCCGCCGCAGATGCGGGTCAGTGAGGAGCCGTAACCATGGTTGCGTTGTCGACGATCGCTGACGCGCTCACCCATTGACGCTTAGGCGCCTCGTAGGCACGGTCTCCGAAGTGCGACCGCACAGCCGGAGAGCTCATGCATTCCCGCTTCAGCCCGCATCCGACCGTTCGATGAGCACGGCCACACACGAAACACGCAACGCACGAACACAAGCCATTTCGCCTGGGTGGCGCCCTCTAACCGATCGATTCGTCAGACAGACCCTGGGCGCTGGCGTAGAGCCCGCGCGACACGATGGAGGGATCTATGCGCTTCGCGATCAATGTTCCCAACTTCGGCGCGATTGGCGACGCCCGCGCGCTGGCGGAGCTGGCGCATGAGGCGGAGGACGCGGGGTGGGATGGCTTCTTCCTGTGGGACCACATCGGCGCAAGCTGGGGCGAGAGCCGCTTCGCCGATCCGTGGCTGGCGCTGACGGCGATCGCGCTGGCCACCAGCCGCATCACGCTGGGGCCAATCGTCACGCCGCTGCCGCGCCGGCGGCCGTGGAAGGTGGCGCGCGAGGCGGTGACGCTCGATCATCTCTCTCACGGGCGGCTCGTCCTGGGTGTGGGCATCGGCAGCGACTCCGGCCAGGAGTACAGCGCCTACGGTGAGTCGCCCGACGACCGCCCGCATGGCGAGATGCTGGATGAGGCGCTGGACATCCTGACGGGCCTGTGGACGGGCGAGCCGTTCAGCTACGAGGGCGCGCACTACCACATCAAGGATGTGCGCTACCTGCCCACGCCGGTCCAGCGCCCGCGCATCCCCATCTGGGTGGCGGCGGTCTGGCCGCACAAGAAGCCGTTCCGCCGCGCCGCGCGCTGGGATGGCCTCTGCCCGCTGGCGGATAACCGCCTGATGACGCCCGACGAGCTACGCGAGGCGCTGGCGTTCACGCTGCCGCTGCGCCAGGACGCCAGCGCGCCGTTCGATGCGCTGGCGTCGGGCAATACCACTGGCGTGGACCGCGACGCGGACGCCGCCACCATCGCCGCATGGGAGGCCGCCGGGGCCACCTGGTGGCAGGAGGGCTGGATGCCCGACGATGATGTGGACGTGATCCGCGCGCGTATCCGTCTGGGGCCGCCGCGCGCCTGAGCGGCGCCGGGTGAGCGTCAGGCGCGCGGCGGGCTATCAGCCAAACAGAACGAGCGGTTTGATGACCCCGTCCAGCTTCTTGTCCATGATCTCGAATGCCCGCTCCATATCGTTGAAGGCGAACGTATGGCTTGTCAACCGGGTGGGGTCAACCCGCTTCATCTCCAGGACGCGCAGCAAGCGCTCCATGCGCAGCCGCCCGCCAGGGCAGAGGCCGGTTCGGATCGTCTTCTCCGCCATGCCGACGCCCCACTCCACGCGGGGAAGATGCACGAACTCACCCTCGCCGTGGTAGCCCGCGTTGGAGATGACGCCGCCCGCCTTGGTCACTTTAACGCAATTCTGGAAGGTGCTATCCGCGCCCAACGCCTCGATGGCGGTATCGACCCCGATCCCATCCGTCAGCGCCAGGATGCGCGCGACGGCGTCTTCCTTGCTGAAGTCCACGATGACATCGGCGCCGTAGTAGCGCGCCAGCTCCTGCCGCTTCGGCACGGACTCCACGGCGATGATCAGGCCCGCGCCGCGCAGCTTCGCGCCCGCTATCGCCATCAGCCCGACCGGCCCCGCGGCGAAGACCGCGACCGTTCCGCCGATGGGGATATCGCCATTCTCCGCGCCCATGAAGCCGGTTGAGAGCATGTCGCAGCAGTACACCGCCTCCTCGTCTGAGACGCTGTTGGGGATCTTCGCCATGTTGGCGTCGCCCTCGTTGACGTGGAAGTACTCGGCGAAGACGCCATCCTTGGTGTTCGAGAACTTCCAGCCGCCAAGCGGCGCGCCGGACTGCGATGAGTGACCGGCCTGTGAGGCAGGGTCGCCCCAGTCTGGCGTAATCGCGCCGACGAGCACACGGTCCCCGCGCTTGAACAGCTTAACATTGCTGCCGATTTCGTGGACGGTACCGACCGCCTCGTGGCCCAGTGTCAAATTCTCGCGCGGGCCAACCGCCCCGCGAACCGTGTGTGAGTCGGATGTGCAGATCAACGCGCGCGTCGTCTTGACAATCACATCATCAGGCCCGGGTGTTGGGATGGGCTTCTCCATGAAGCCCACGCTCCCAATCTTGCGCATCACGAACGTTTTCACAGCCACTTGCTCCATTCACAGATCGCATACGTCCATGCGTGTCATGCGATACGCGCGTCCTCGCGCCATGATGGCGCGCATGGCGATGACCTCGTGATGTCATGGCGATATGCCCACACGCAGCGACGCCGCTTCGCCGCAAGTCGATCCAACAGCAGTTCTCGCAGCAGTTCTCGCAGCAGTTCTCGCCTGGCGCGGATTCCTCTCCGCGGCCGTTTACCGTGCGCGGGCAGGCTGCTCAAGCGCGGTCGCCTTGGTGGTCTTCGCGCAATTCTAAGGCCACCCCGCGCTCCTGCGCTACCGCTCCGCGATCGCAGAGTGACCGGCGCGTCCGCTCTTAAAGCGAGAAATCGCCTCACGCCTTCGCGGCAGCTTTTCCTCACCATGAAGACTACGCCCGGAGGAGTTGTCCGCCATCTCGACCGCGCGCCGCTCGCGCATCCCTGGCTTCTCCGCTAGAAGGACGACGCCAGGGGATCGCGACACGCGCGTGCGTGAGCGCAAGCGCGGTTATTGACGTGGACGCCGCGCGCTCGGCTACAGTGCGGCTACAATATACGCATAGCCAGACAATCAGGGATGTGAACGGCATGGCGGCGCCACTTTCTGAAACGGCGCATGGCAATACAAGGGGTGCGCGCATGAGTCAGTACAGAATAATTCGTCCCCCGCGCCACGGGGCTACGTGGACGAGCGGAAGCCACCACAGAACGATGACGGCGCGACGAGCGCTCAACCGGGCGGTGAGTTGATGGTCCTTCCGCCCGCCACGCCGGAGCCGCGCGACCCCTGGGCCCTCTGGCTCCGGCTGACAGGGCCAGCGCGCCCGCAGTCGCGCGACGCCGCCGGACGTGAGCGTCTGCGCCGCGCGCGGCTGTTGAGCCTCATGCTGGCGGTAGCCCTGGTCGTGGGGCTCGCCATCCTGCCCAAGGGCTTTATCCCAGTCCTGGACTTCGGCACCTTCGGCGGTGTCGCCATCATCACGCTGATACTGGTGATCTGCATCCCGCTCAATCATTTCGGCAAGATCAACACCGCCGGGACGATCTATTGCATCGGCGTGGCGCTGCGCTATCGCGTGGTCGCTGCTGTATACGCCCAACGGCCTGGGCATGCAGGACCTGCCGACGTATGATCTGTTCGCGCTGCCGATCGTCATCGCCGGGATTCTGCTGCCACGGAGCGCGCCGTTCTTCTTCTGGCTGGGCTGCGCGGCGTTCATCGTCGGCGATGTCTATTTCGAGACAAAGCAGGCCAATCTCACGGCGTATATCGACTGAGGTGGGGCTGTACGCGACGATCATCATCCCGCTGCTCCTGACCTTTGTGATCGCCGTGGTCTCGTGGCTGGGCGCGGGCAGCGTTCAGCGCGCGATTATCGAAGCTGACCGTACGGCGGATCTGGAGCGCGCCTACCGGCTGATCGCTGAGCAGAAGCGACGGCTGGAGGGCGCGATCGCGATGATCCAGAACGTGCACTCACGCGTCGCCAATGGCGATTTCAACGCCCGCGCGACGGTTGGCAGCGGTGAGCTGATGGGGCTGGGCGTAAGCCTGAACCTGATGCTCGATCGCATCTCGCGCCTACGTGGAGCCGAGAGCGCGCTGAACGCCGTCGAGCAGGGCGGTCGCATGCTAGCGCAGTACGCGTGGGAGCTGGGCGCGGGCCATCTGCAATCCGCGCCACCGCAGACTGGCTCGCCGCTGCTCGATGCGATCGCCTCCGCGCTGGACCAGATGCGCCGCACGCTCTACGGCCAGATCTCCACGCTCACTGGCTCACTCCAGAGTGTGACACACGCTGGCGATGAGCTGGTGGGGGCGACGCGCGCGCTGGGCTGGCGCACGCAGGAGTCCGCGCAGCGCATCGGCGCGCTCAATGATACCGTGCGGAACATGCGTGACGCGACCGAACGCGCCGAGACCACGCTGGCGCCGCCAGCGGAGTGGCTGATGCAGGCGACGGCGCAGGGATGGAGCGATGGCGCGGTCCTGGCGCAAACGGTGACGGACGGTCTGTCGTGCGTCCGTCAGGCGATCGCGATGGCGGATCAGTCGCCAGCCGGAGGCGGTCGGGTCACAAGAGAACACACTCGCCACAGATCGCGAGACCTTCGAGCGCGCGGGCGTCGCGCAGCGCGAGTTTACGGAGGCGCTGACGCAGGCGCGCGAGCTGCTCTCGCGGCTGGCCAATCAGTCAGGCAATCTGGGACCGTTGCGCACGGCGCAATAGGCGGCGCGCGGTACGGATTGCGTGTCGCGTGAATGGAGACAACTGCGTGGATGAACTTCACAGGGCGGCGCTCCGGTGGCAGTGACGGCGCCGCCGGAGCGCCGGCGCCACGGAGGCGCGGCCTCCCGCCAGCGGCGGACGCCTCGCTATTATCATCGCGATGATCTTCGCCGCTCTGCTGACGATCGCCTACTGGGCGGTCTGGTTTGGGGGGGCCGCGACCTGCTGGCCTCATCGCACGCCGCGTCCTACTTCACGTTCGAGAACGCCTTCCCGGCGGCGGATGGCTGGCTGGCGCTGACGCTGCTGCTGGGGGCGCTGGGGCTGGCGCTGAACCGCTCGTGGGGGCTGCTGTGGGGATTGCTGGCGGGTGGCGCGGGCATCTACCTGGGCTGTATGGATGTGCTGTTCGACCTGGAGAACGGCATCTACCTCGTCCCCAAGGGCGGCGACCCGAGCGCGGTCATCATCGAGGCCAGCATCAACGTCCTGACGTTCACGCTCGGCGTTGTCGTGATCACGTATCTCTGGCGGCAGCGGCGGTGGCTGCTGGCGCAAGGCGGTTAGCCGGCTGGCGGCAAAGCCGCGCCTACGGGCGTTCCGCCGCTAAGCCTGTCGCCGCAGGCTCCCCGCCGCTCCGCGCCCCAGGCCGCGCAGGCGGCCTTCGCGGCCACCGGCCCATAGCCGCGGGGTTACCCGCCCGGCGTTTACGGGAGACGCGGCGGGCGCTCACTCGCCGCGTGGCTCAGCTGTGTGGCGCGGGGTAGAGCGCGAAGTCCGAGAAGACCGCTTCGACGCCGTGGTTGAGCACGATCAGCCCCGCGTCGCCGCCAGAGGGGCCGCCCGCTTCGAGAGGAACGCTGGCGATGTACGAGCCGTTGACGTAGATCGTCACCGTTCCCTGAGCCGCTGTGGGTAATGAAGCTCAGCGTATTGGACACATCCACGCCTGGCTTGATCGGGTTGGCGTAGCCACCGGCCAGGAAATGCCAGTTGTTCTCGTAATACCAGAGGTAATATTCGCCGTTGGGCGCCAGGAAGAACGCGTAATACTCTTGCGTTCCAGAGCCGGTATTGGTGACGAAGAAGCGCACGCCCGCGAGGTCGCCCGCCTCGCCGCTCTTGAAGCGGATGGTGACCTGGCCAGCGTAATCTGGCTGGCTCAAGGCCACTGGAGCGTCAGCCATCGCGGGCTGCGCCACGCTCTGATTGACCAGGTCCAGCCCGCCGCCTGGGAAGCTCAGCTGACCGCCGCTCGCCTGCCATTTATGCTGGTTGGCGGCGAGACTGTCGCTGAAGACCGACGCCTGGGCCACCACCGCGCGCAACTGCTGGTTCGCCGCCGCCGCCTCAGGCGAGAGCGGGGCCTCGACGCTGCGCTCGGTGGCGACGGCGTTCGGCCCCTCGAAAGCTGGCGAGGATCGAGCGCGGACGGACCCCGGCGCTATTGAGCGCGAAGAGGCTCACGCCGCAGGTCACTATCGCGATCAGCGCCGCCGCCGCCGTGGCCAGCGCCAGCCCCCGCCAGAGAGGGGATGGCGGCTCATCGGGCAGCGCAGTGGAGTCGACGGGGGCGGGGCGCCGCTCGATTGGCGCGCCTGTCGGGCGCGGCGCGCCCGTCAACCGCTGGCCGCTCATCCGCGCGAACTCCTGCGTCACGCCGGTCGCGCCCGCCGCGCTGGCGAGAACCGGGCCGAGCGCCCGCAGCGAACGCCTCGACGCTCTCGAAGCGCCGCGCCGGGTCTTTCGCTAGCGCGCGCAGCAGGATGGCGTCCAGGCCGGCGGGCGCGTCGGGCAGCAGCGCGCTCGGCTCGATCGGCGCGACGGAGGGGATGCGCTCCAGCAGCGCGCGAGCGTCGCCGGTGACCGGCGCGCGGCCCGTGAGCAGATAGTAGGCGACGGCCGCCAGAGCGTATTGGTCGGAGGCGGGGTCAGGCGGCGCGCCGGTCAGCCGCTCCGGCGCGGTGAAAAGCAGCCGCTCCTGAATCCACGGCTCCGCCGCGACGGGTGAGCCGGATGTGACCAGTTGTACGGCGAGGCCCACCACACCGCCCTGGCCAAAGTCGCTGATCGCGGCCATCAGGCCGCCGCGCGACGAGCGGCGGATGAAGAGGTTGGAGGGCTTGATATCGCCATGCGCGAGCCTGGCGGCATGGGCGTCAGCCAGCGCGCGGCCTACCTGGGTGATGAGCCGCGCGACGACGGCGGGGCGCATCGGCAGCGGGATGACGGGCTGGCCGCCCGCGCCGCGCCGCGCCAGCGCATCCGCAAGGGAGCCACCGGGCGCCCAGGCCATCGCCACACCAGCGCGCTCGCCCTGCTGGATGGCGCCGTAGAGCGGGATGACGTGCGACGCGCGCAGGGTTCGGGCGCGCTCGGAATCGGTGAGGACGGCGCGCGTCAGCGGGTCGCTGACGGGCGGACGCATGACTTTGATGGCGGCCTGGCGGTTCCCCAGCGCACCCCCCTGCGAGCCGGCTGGCCCGGCGTCGCTCGCGCTGGGCGCAGACTCCGCCCCGGCGCGCTCCGCGAGGTAGACCTCGCCCAGGCCGCCGGAGCCAATCAGCCGCAGCAGCCGCCACGGCCCAAATGGTGTTCCTTCCAGGCCCGCTCCCGGTCCGGTCACTGTGGCCTCCAGTCGCGCTATCGCTCGCGGCGGCCCAGCCCCATCGCTTTCGCTCCGAGCCGCGCTCCAGCGCTCCGCGAAGGGCAGTATAGTGGCCAGAAGGGGCTTCCCGCAAGGCGTATAGGCCGCACAGGCCAGTGGAGCGCGGCGTCCGCGCCCGCTCAGGCCGTACGGTCGGGCGCAAGAAGTCGCGTCAGCGAGCGGCATGAGCCACCCGCTGACGCGATGTTAACCACCAGCGCTATCGCGCTATCCGCTTTTCTCCGCGTCAGCTCCGCGCGCTACGGCGCGCTGCCGACTGGGGTGGCGCCCATAGACCGCCGCACATGCGCGCACGCGCGGTCAATCTCGCTCTTGAACTCGTCGAAGTTCAGCTGTAGCCCGTTGATGTACGTGCTCCACCCGGCGCTCTGCTTGGCGAAGTGCAGCGCGTCCTCGATCTCGGCGTCTGTCGCGCCGTAGAGCCGCGCCACTTCGGTATGGAAGTACGCGCAGTAGCGGCACTTCGTCACGCCCGCGATCGCGATGCCCATCAGCTCGCGATACTTGTTCGGCACCGCGCCCTCGTCGAGCTGGGTCCGCTTGAACAACTGCCACTCAAGCTCCAGCGTCGCGTCGGGGACCGCTTTGAACATGCTGGGCACCAGCCCGAAGGTTTGCTCGATATCCTTGTAGACCTGCTGACGGTCCATGAATCGCTACCTCCCGCCGCGTAGGGCCGCGCGCTCATCTGGCTTCATCTGGCGCGGCGCGCCCGCCACGGCTGTGAACACGACACACAATCACGGCACAGTCACTCCACGGCGCCTCCTCTCGTTTCTCGTGTCGTTTCTCACGCGCGCAATCGCCCCAGGTGGCAGTCATCTGGATTCGACCGGGGCGCGCCTGGGGTCCAACGCCCGCACCCCGTTCAAGCCACGAGCGGGACGCGCGGGTTATACGAACGCGCTACGGCAAGCGCACTCCAAACGCGGGGCCTCACCAGCGGGCGGCCACGCCACAGCGCACCCTCGCGCCCGAACATCCTTGTGAGTTTGCGTCAGTCCCCACCTGCCCGCGAGTCGCGCTCCTTGCGCGTACGGCCGGCCATCCTTGGCCGGCCAGTGGCGAACGGTCCCCCAACCGTTCGCCATTCGCTTGTCATACCCCTCATGACACGCGGAGAAGCGTTGCGCAAGAACCGCGCCCGCGAGACCAGCGGCGCCTACGCTAAAATGCTGATTATTCCCGGATTTCGCGCCTCGCCTGGCCGCGTCTGAGCGCCTTCACCCAGGGCCAGTCAGGGCCAATAGCGCACAGATGACTCCAGTGATGAGGGCGCGGCGCTTCCACGGCGCCGACGCGGATTGGGCGGCAGGGGCGCTCATGGCGCCTCTTGCATTCCTGTGTGGGCATATACTAATATTGACATTAACGAACATGGATACCCGGCGGTCGAAGCGAATGACTGACAGCGCGGTATGACCGGAACGCGCAAGCGAGACACAGCGGCGATATCCGTGTCGTCGCGCCACATTTTGATAACATCACGGGCGTCAGGCCCGGCAGGAGGTAGTCTGTCATGCTCTCGCAAGCATGGAACCGGTTCAAGGACGCCATGAGCGCGTTCGCCAGCCAGTGTCCGCTGTTTGGCGTGTGCCACCGCGCGTTCACATCGCTCACATCAGCCACCCGGCGATCCGGCGAAGCAGGCCCCACGCCGCAAGCCACCATCGAGGCGGCGAGCGCAAAAAGCGCTACAACGCCCGTTACCCTCACCGATAGCAACTTTTCCCAGACGGTCGAGCGGTCCAAGGGGGTCGCGCTCGTTGACTTCTGGGCGCCGTGGTGCATGCCGTGCCGCCGGGTAGGCCCGACCATCGAGCGGCTGGCTGGGGAGTTTGCGGGGCGCGCCACGGTAGGCAAGCTCAATGTTGATCAGAACATGGCCGTCGCCCGCCGGTACGGCATCAGTGGAATCCCGACGGTGGGCGTTTTCCGCAATGGAAAGCTCGTCAACCAGCTTGTGGGCATCCAATCCGAGCAAACCTACCGCAAAGCTGTGGAGTCCGCCCTGGCGCAAGTCGCCGCGACCCCCACAACCGCCACGGCCTCCGCAGGAGCTAAGGCCGCCACGACTGCCAAAGCCAGCGCCCGCCCATAACGCGGCCGTGTTCTCTCGCCCCCATCTGTCCCTGGCGGCGGTGGCGCAGGGCGAGCAAGCGGGCGCAATCATTCGCGCCTGAAGGGCCATGCGGCCACAACGTCCACCTACGCGGACGCTCGCTTGGCGGCGCGAATTGATTGCGCCCGCTCGGTTCGTGCCGGTCCGCGTTGGTGTATGCCCTCAAGCCGGGTCACGCTCCCCGCGACATGCGGGCGGCTGATCGCGTAGACTGTGCGCGTACAGAGTCACCCCCATTGCGGAGAGGACAGAGCGACGTGCGATTCGGGCGGCATATGCCAGTGGTTCCGGCGCCGAAAGAGGCGCTGCTGCGGACGCAAGAGGTTGGCGGCGACGCCGTGCAGATCTTCGTCACCAACCCGCGCGGCTGGCGTCCGCCCGCGCCCCGGCCAGCGGAGGAGGCGGCGTTCCGCGCGCTGCGGGACGAGCTTGGCGGCTGGCCAGTGGTCGTCCACGCGGCGTACCTGATCAACCTGGCGTCCTCGAATCCTGAGTTCGCGGAGAAGTCCATCGCGCTGCTACGGGCGACACTGGAGCGCGCGGCGCGCTTCGAGGCGCTGGCGGTGGTGTTCCATATCGGCAGCCACACCGGCGCGGGTGAGGAGGCAGGCCTGGCGCGGCTGGTCGCGGGCATTGACCGCACGCTGGATGACGCGGCGACTGGTCCGATGCTGCTGCTGGAGAACGATGTCGGCGGCGGCGGCAAGCTGGGCGGGCGCTTCGAGACCATCGCCCGCGCGCTGGACGCGCTGCCGCAGCACGCCGGGCGGCTCGGCGTCTGCCTGGATACGGCGCACCTGTGGGGCGGAGGCTACGACATCGGCACGCCAGAGACGGCGCTGCGGACGCTGGATGAGGCGGACAGCGCGTTCGGGCTGGCGCGCGTCCCCGTCTGGCACCTGAACGACGCGCGCGCCGGGCTGGGCAGCCACCTCGACCGCCACGCGCGCCTCGGCGAGGGCGAGATCCCGCTGGCGGGGCTGACGACGCTGCTGCGCGACCCACGCCTCGCGGACGCTGTCCTCATTCTGGAGACGCCGCTGACGACGCTGGGCGACGCCCGCGCGGACGCCGGAGCGGAGGGCGACACCGAGCCAGACGGCCCCGACGCGGCCAAGATAGACTGGGCCGCGGAGCGGCGGCGCTTTGACCAGGCGCGGGCGCTGGCCGGGGTGGAGGTGGGGGAGGCGCGGCCATGAATGGCCGGCGCACGGTGGACGCGGGGCATAAATGCCCGTGAACGCCCCGAGCCTTTCATGGCCCCGTACCGTGCCCCGGCCTTTCATGGCCGGGAGCGGCCAAAGATGAGGAGGCGAGACGTATGGCGGACGCTGAGGATTCCAAGGCGCAGACCGACTGGCGCGAGCATGGCGTGCGCATCGTTCACAGCGACGAGCTGGACACCAACACGCCGCAGACGCCGGGAATGAACCGCGCGGCGGCGATCACCCACGCGACGGCGGGGGCCAGCAAGCTCTGGGCGGGAACGGTCACGATCCATCCCAACGCCAAGACCGGCGCGCACCATCACGGGCCACTGGAGAGCGTGATCTACGTCATCAGCGGGCGCGCGCGCATGCGCTGGGGCGAGCGGCTAGAGTTCACCGCCGAGGCTGGCCCCGGCGACTTCATCTACATCGCGCCCTACGCGCCACACCAGGAGATCAACGCCAGTCCGGATGAGCCGCTGGCCTGCGTCCTGATCCGCAGCGACCAGCAGCCGGTGGTCGTCAACCTCGACCTCGCGCCGGTGGAGTCGCCCGAAGAGGTCGCCTGGGTTGACCCCGGCCACCCCGCGCCACAGGCGTAGAGCGCCCCAGATACAGGAGGCGCGCCAGCCGGACGCATGCGCCGCTCCAGCCGTTCGCTAGTATTCCTGCGATGGCTCAAGATCGGCGCGGCGCAGTTGCTCTAGCGCCACGAGGTCAGCTTCGAATTGCGCGCGCGTCTGCTCCGGTCCCTGCTCGAGCTCTTCCAGGATATCGAGCGTGAACGCCTGCGCGCCGAACGCGGCCCAATCCGCCCGCACGCGGGGATCAACCGCTGAGCCAGTTGTCGACGGCGAACTGAAAGCGATTGCGCATGCTCGCCAGGTCTATGGCGTGTCCAATCAGATAGCGTCCATTCCGGGAATTTCTGATGAGGTAGACGCCACCAGCCAGCTTGCGCTCCTTGTACCCCTTGCTCAGCGCTTTTCTGTCGCTCATGCTTCCCCGCTCTTCATGCGCGCCGTCGCACGCGCTCTCACGCCCGCTCCCATGTGACCGAGCAACCATATCATGAGCAGTGGGTGGTCGCCAGTCGAGTGGGGGCGGCGTTATTCAGGAATACGATTTCGCTCCAAACGAAACCGGCGGATGGCGAACATCGTTCACCATCCGCCAATCTCGCCGCCTCGCTGCCCCTCGCCCCGCAGGGAGAGGGGGTAGGGGGTGAGGCTACTCCTCATCCCCTTGCGGCGCGGCGTCAGGCAGGTTGGGATCGGTAGGGCCATTGATCGGGCGCGTGAGGCGCGGGCCGCGCAGCAGGGCGCGGTCCACCACGCGGTCGGCGCGCAACTCCTGCGATGGCGAGGCGGTGAAGGCAGCGGGCGCGGGCGTGGTCTCGGTGACCGCTTCGGGCGCGTGGCCGTTCGTCCCACTTGCGCCGTTCGCGCCGTTCGTCGCGCTGGGCGTGGCGGCGGCAATCGCGGGGATGGCGTCCACCGTTGCGGGCGGCGGCGTGGCGGGCGCGCCGAGCAGCGCGGGCGGGGCGAAGGACGGGACTTGCGCCAGCGCCGACGCGGCGATGCCCGCCAGCGCGGACGCTTGCTCCTGTGAGGGCGCCTCGGCTTCCTGGATCAACTGCTCGATCTCGTCGCTGTCCAGCTCCTCGCGCTCCAGCAGCGCCTCGGCGACGGCGATCAGCGCCTTGCGGCGGCGCTCCAGCAGCGCGCGCACCTCGGTGTAGGCCTGGCGCAGCAGCTTCTCGGACTGCTCGCGCAGCGCCGGGTCGGTGTACATGCGCTCCGGGGCCATCGTCGCGGCGGCAGAGAAGAACGTGTCGCCCATGCCCCAGTGCGCGACGTATTGCAGGGCAAGCTGCGTGGCGTTGGCGAGGTCGCCGCCGACCCCGTTCAGCCGGGCGTTGAGGAACAGCTCCTCGGCGGCGCGGCTGGCCAGCGAGACCTGGATGCGGGCGAAGACCTCCTCAGAAGACTGGGTGACGATCTCCTCCAGCGGCTTGGCCTCGACGAAGGCCTCGCCCGACGAGCCCAGCCGCTTGATGATCGTCGCGTGGGCGACACGGAAGCGCGGCAGCAGGTAGGCCTGGGCGATGGCGTGGCCAGCCTCGTGATACGCCAGCCGCCGCTTCTCCAGCGGCGACAGCGAGCGCGGATAGCGGATGCCGTACTCGTGCGTCTCGCGGGCGACGGCGATGTCGTGGTAGCTGATGCTGTCGCGCCCGTCGAAGTGCGCGATGACGACGGCCTCGTTGATGACGTGCTTGATGGCGACGGGGGTGTAGCCCATCATGTCGGAGACCAGCTTGGGCAGAGCGATGTCATCGTGGCGCACCTTGTCCAGGTAGTACTCGATGACTTCGCCGCGATGCGCGTCGGTCGGCGGGGCGACCATGATCTTGCGGTCGAAGCGCCCGGGGCGCAGCAGCGCGGGATCGAGCGACTCGGGAATGTTGGTGGCGCCGATGGTGAGCACAGGCTCGCGCTGGACGTGGCCATGATAGAGGCCAATGGCGCGCAGCGCTTTGTGTACCCAATTCTCGTTGATCGGCGGCGGGTCCATCTGCATCAGCATCTCGTTGAGGCTGCCCGCGCCGCTCATCCCCATGTAGCCACCGCTGCCGCCGCGCGCCATGCCGATGGCGTCGAACTCATCCATGAAAATGATGCAGCCGCCATACTCCCGCGCCAACCAGCGAGCCTTGCTGTACAGGTTCTTGATTGTCAGCACGTCCATGCCAATGAACATCGCGCGGAAGCTGGAGGCGCTGACGTAGGCGAAGGGGATGCCAGCCTCAGCGCTGATGCACTGGGCGAGATAGCCCTTGCCCGTTCCCGGCGGGCCGACCAGCAGCAGCCCACGGCTAATCTCGCCGCCCATCTCCTTGAAGCCGCGCACGCCACGCATCAGCGTCACAATGCGGCGCGCGGCCTCCAGCGCCTCTGGATTGCCCTTGTAGTCCGCGAACGTCACCCTCGTCTCGCCGGGGAGCGCCCAGTAAATGCGCGGGCGGCCCAGGAACCAGAAGAGCGCGACGAACAGCGCCAGGAGCAGCAGGATCACGCTCACCACCTGCGCGATGAAGCCCAGCGCCGTCTCCGGCTTCGGCGGCGCGGCGCCGATCAGCGGGCCCCATTGGGTCAGCACGTAGGTGAGGATCAGCGCGACCAGCAGCACGGCCCACCAGCGCCTGCGCAGGAATCGCCCAAAGTCATCCAGCGAGCGATCTATCGCGCGCTCGACGGTGTCGCGGTCTGTGGCCATGCGGCGCCTCCTGTGCCATGCGCGCTATGCGCGCCATGCGGCGCATCGAGCGCGACCACCTCTCGCTGCCCGCGCGACGCCTGAGATTGGGGAAACGAGGGGAAACTATCGGGACAGTATGTGTTATCGCGGTACTGGCGCCTAGAGCGTGGTGACGCCAGTAATCAAGCCATTGGAGCCGACGGTGAAGTACCAGGTAAACGACCCTAACTGGCCTGACTTGAGAGCGTAGACCTCGATGGTGTAATACGAGGAGCCGTCGGGCGCCTGATAGCCGCCAGAGTAGATGTAGCGCGTGACATGGACGCCTTGCGAGCGCTCCTGGTTGAGCGTGGTCTGAATCTGGCTTTCAGTGCTGCTGCTCTTCGTGCGCGCGGCCGTGTCGAGGCTGTCCCACATCTCCTGCGCATTGTAGGTGGCCTGGCCGTGCAGGTAATGAACCACACTGGCGGGAATCGCTGGCAAGCTGGGCTTTTCGATCGCCAGCGCGGTCGTGCCGGACAGCGTGAGCTGGCGCACGATCAGCGCCGTCACGATCAGCCCGATCAGCAGCGCGCTGACGACCAGCGTCACGAGCTTATGCCGCCGCACGGCCTGGATGGCGATGTAGAGGCCAAGCAGCGCCTTGCGCAGCGGCCACTTGATGGCCTGCCACACGGGCGAGGACGGCCTGACATCCGGATCGTAGCGGTCGCTATCGTCCTCCGGCGGCGGGCCGGGCGGCGCGACAACGGCCAGCGCGGCTGGCGGCGGAGCGTACGCTCCCCCACCAGGCGGCTGTGAGGCGGGGCCAGAGCCGGAGCCGGTTCCGCGCGGCGAGAGCGTATCACCCATAGGTGTCCACCGTTTCTGGGAGCGTCGTTCGCGCATGCGCGTCATCGCGCGACATCAGAGGGTCTTGGGAGTGGTCATGACTGACTGAAGGTGACGGCGTGGCGCGCTTCTGTCTGATACAGACGCGCGACGCCCACGCTCCGCTTCATCCGCCGGTCTCCTTGCCAGCGTAGGCCAGAGTGGCGCGAACAGATCCATCTCGCCATCCGCATCCCGACGTAATGTAACGTGACGTAACGTGACATGCTGTGGGCAATTGTAGGGTGCGCCGCGAAGTGGTGTCAAGCGCCGGGGCAGCGCGCCTCCCCGTCCCAGGCCGCGCAGGCGGCCTTCGCGGCCCGCGGGCGAGCGCAGCGAAGCCCCCATGTGGGTTCCGGGTTCCCGCATGGGGCCCTTAGCCGCGGGTTCACCCGCCGCGCCTCTCGCCGCGCCTCTCTCACCTGCGCGGACCCGGAGACGGACCCGCGCGGGCGCGCCGCTCAGGCGTCGCGCAGACGGCTGGCGCGCTCGACCAGCGCGGCGATCTCATCGCTCCACGCGCCCGCGCGGATGCGAGCCGCGAGCCGCTCCAGCGTCACGGCGGCTTGTTCGCGGGCCTGGAGGCCCTGGGCTGTTTGGGGCGCCCCTCGATCCTGGGCGTCGAGCGCGTCCTGCGCATCTTGCGCATCGAGCGCATCCTGGGCGTCGAGCCGGGCGAAGAGCGCGCCCGCGCCATCGCCGGCCCGCTCACCCGCTCGCGCCCAGAGTGAGCGTGAGCCGCTTTGTCCCTGCCGCTGTCGCGCCATTCGTGATATGCTCCCTTCTGGGCCGGATCAAGGCTGGACATCCGGCGTCGCTTGGGTGGTGTGTGGCGTTCCAGAGCGTCCCAGGAGACGCCACCCTCGCGATCCACGCTGGACGCGGGCGCACGGATTTGGGAACATTGGTTCGATGCTCTGTGGCGCAGTGTACGGCCTGGGGAGCGGCCCGTCAACGCTCTGGCCCGAACGCCCAGCGCCGTCGCGCTCGCTCCGATCAGACTGTACACGCTCTCTACCCGGCGGAGGCCACGCCTGTGAGCTCTTCTTCAACGCCCGCGCCCGCGCCATCACAACACTCAGGTGAGTTGGGAACTGTGGCGCCGCCGTCCGAGCGGAGCGCTGGCGAGCGCGCTTTTGACGGCGCCGCGCCCCTGGCGCGCGTGGCGGCGCAGGCGTCGCTGCTCTGGTGGTACGTGGCCATGCCCGTGATCATCTTTTTCGCCACACTCCTCCCGCGCCTCCAGCTTGCCCGCTCGCTCGATCTCGTCACCGACGAGAGCGTCTACATCCCCACCGGTATGCTCGACGTGCGTTTGCTGCAAGCCCACAACCTCACCAGCGGCCTCTGGCTCCAGAACTACGAAGCCCCGGCGCTGCCCAAGCTGATTATCGGGCTGGGCGCGATGTTCGGCGCGAAGCACTATGGCGCGGTCTCCGGCTGGCTCTATGGCGCCCGGCTGCCCGCGGCGTGGCTCTCGGCGCTGACCCTGGTGGCCGTCTATTTCCTGGCGCGGCCAATCTTCGGGCGGCGGGCCTCGGCGCTGGGGACACTGGCGCTGGCGCTCAGTCCCTGGCTGGCGTTCTTTGGCGCGCTGGCCTACCTCGATACGTACCTGTTCTGTTTCATGACACTGGCCGGGCTGCTCATCTGGCATGCGGCGCGGCGCCCCTGGCTGTATCCGGTGGTGGGGCTGTTCGCCGGGCTGGCGTTCGCCTCCAAATACACCGCCGCCGCGCTCGCGCTGCCATACGTCCTCTACCTTGGCTATCACTACCTGGTCGCCGTCCGCCGCCGCCCGCCCTGGCAGATCGCGCTGCTCCCAATCGTCGCGGCGCTGACGGTCTACGTGACCGACCCCACCCTCTGGCTCAACCCGGTGACACGCCTCTGGGACAGCATCCTCTTCCAGTACGACCATGCCTCCAGTGGACACGATGTCTTCTGGAATGGCGGGGTCTGGGAGCATGTGCCGCCCGGTGTTGGCATCTTCATCCTGCTCGCCAAGCTCAGTCTGTTCCTGACGATTCCGGCGGGACTGACACTGGCCTGGGCGATCTGGCGCATCTGGCGCGTCTGGCGCGAACGCCGCGCGCCCAGCCCGCTGGATGAGCGCGCGGCGTTCGCGCTCTTCTGGCTGGTAGGGCTGCTGGTCCCGTTCGGCGCGCTGCCCATCATCGTTGGGACGCACTACATGCTGCCGCTGGCGCCCGCGACCGCGCTGACCGCCGCCTGGGGGCTGATCCAAGTCTCGGACGCGCTGGCGCGCCGCTGGGCGCCGTCGCTGGTGAGCTGGTCCCGCCGCTGGTCTACGAGCAAACTACAAACCCAGAGCGCTCGGCTCGGGATCGCGGCCGCGCTGACGGCGATGATCGCTGTCGCGCTCATCGCGCCGCCCGCGCGCGGCCTGGCGACGGTGAGCCAGGCGGAAGGCTACACTGCCGAGTGGCTCAACGGCGAAAACACCTCCCTCCAGGTCGCCTACCCCGCCTATGCCGACGGTATAGACTGGGTCATCGCGCACAGCTCGGGCCGCACCACTGTTACCTTGATCAGCACACGCGGCGGCCTGGATTACTGGATGGGCATGCGGCAGACCTTGTTTCCCCAGCGCATCCGCCTGGCTATCGGCACACCAGACGCGTTCCCCCACTCGGAATACATCATCTGGCCAGAACATCTCGTCCAGCGGCGCTTTCCCCTGCCCCCCAACTTTGACTCGCTGATCGTCGCCCGTATCCAGGGCGGTGACACCACCTACTGCTACATCCTTCGCTGGCCAAACCCCGACCGTTAGGCCCGCCGCGCTCGCCAGCCCAGTAGGCTGAAATGCCCCAGGTGAGACGCGCGCGCCTGCCAGCGCGTCTGCTTCTTGTGAACGAGATCGAGCGCGGCGGCGCGCGGCGTTCCGCCCACCCCGCTCCTGTAAGGATCACGCGCATGAATACCCCCTTCTTCTCACGACACGGCGCAGTCTCCGTGCGGCTGTTGGCGCTGACGCTGACCGTGGCGCTCGCGCTGCTGACGTCGTGTGGCGGCTCCAGTCAGACCCGGCGCGGCGCGGCGCTTCCGACCGCGACGGCCAGGGCGACCGCGACCGCGACCGCGACGCCGGTTGACCCGACGCTGCGGCAGGTCTTCGAGCAGGGCATGGCGTTCCCGAAGTGGGGAACACAGGTGTATGGCGTCAGCGATAGCGCGTGGCCAGGCGATGTGCGGACGATGAGCGACCAGACGAATGCGCGCTGGGTGGGGATGATCGTCAGCCTGGATCAGGATGGCGATTACTCGACGACGGTCTACGCCGGGCCTGACACGACAAGCCCTGACGCATTCTATACCGGGGTGCTCAATGCGCGTCTGGCGGGGCTGAATGTGTTCGTCGAGCCGCTGCTCAATGTGCGCCAGGTGTCGAACAACTGGAGCGGCCTGGTGAGCTTCTTTTCCCACGCGCAGGCTGAGCGATGGTTCAAGAGCTACTGGGCAGCCTATGAGCCCTATGTACGAGCGGCGAAGCTGGCGGGGGCGAGTCAGATCGCCATCGGGACGGAGTTCAAGGCGCTGGAAATAGAATATCCCGACTTGTGGACGTGGCTCGCGAATCAGGTGAAGGCGACGTTCGGCGGGATCGTCACCTACGATTTGGATCACGAGAGTCTGGGCAGAACGCCACCCTCCTGGTGGAAAGACCCCGCGCTCAGCTATCTTGGGGTCTCGCTGTACACGATCCTGCAGCAGACACCACGAGATGAGCCGGCGTCGGAAATCGAGAAGGCCTGGAAGACCATAGTGCTTCCCAAGCTGGACGCGCTGAGCGCGTGGGCTGGCAAGCCGGTGATCCTGACGGAGATCGGCTACCGCAATACCGCGGATTGCCTGACTATCCCCTGGCTCTGGCAAAGCTCCGCCCCCGCCGACCCCGCGCTGCAAGGCGCGGCCTACACGGCGGCGCTGGCGATGGCGGCGGGCGACCGGCATATCGCGGGCATCTTCTTCTGGGGCTGGCAGAATGGCCAGTTCCAGCCCGCCGGACCCGCCATCCAGGCGATGCGCGACGCCTGGGCCAACCCGGTCACGCCATAGTCCTATAGCCCGGTAGGCTGAATGGGTGAAGTGAGACGCGGGCCCCTGCCTGCACGTCTACTTCTTGTGAACGGGATTGAGCGCAGAGACGCGTTCTCCCGCGGCTCCACATATCTATAACATCGTCTGACATCGTCGCGTGCGATCCTCGTGAGCGCATCCGAGTCTGTCCCCTCCGTTCGGCGCCGCTCCAGGCGCGGCCCTCTCCAGCCTGGAGCGGCGGACGCGCGCCGTACATCATGGCCAGCGTCGAGGTCATCATCCACACAGGCGTTGCACGCCATCCCCACGTTTCTCAATCCGCGCGTCATGTCACGCTCCACTCCTCCTCTCCCAGATGCGCGTCCGTATGACTGGCGGCACAGGTGGCCTGGAGGGAGTGGCGCGCACGCCGGGGATGCTTCAGGTGGCAAGGGCAATCAGGAACACGTCATCACACGCCAATACGCTCAGGATTCGCGAGACTCGAGAAGGGTAGACAAGCATGACAGTCGCAACAGCGCCAGGATCTGATGCCAGTGGCGCGTGGACAGCCCCAGGGCGCGAGGGAGCCGTCCAGCGGGGCGCAAGGGAAGTGAGCGCCACACAGACGGCGGACGCCGCTCCGGCTTTTCTGACAGCAGGCGCGACTGTGCGTGAGCGCGCGCGCGCCTATGAGCGGTGGCTAACCCATGAGGCGCTGCGCGCGGAGACAGCCGGCCAGCAGGGCGTCCTCTCGCCCGTCTCGCTGGAGGGATACGCGATCCGCGCAAGCGAAGAAATCGAGGACGGCGCCCAGCGCTTTCTCCCCTTCGCGCCATATCAGGCCGCGTATTCCGCGCTGCGGACGTTCACACGCGGCCAGCTCGTCGTGTTGGGCGCGCTCGCGCTGGCGCTCATCATCGCCCTGGCGCTGGACGGGTCGCTGACGGTGACGGTGATTCTCGGCGCGCTGACCAGCTTCTATCTGCTCGACCTGGCGATCACCGCCACGATCTCGACGCGCACGCTGCAACGCAAGACGACGGTGGTGATCGAGGACGCGGTAGCGCGAGCCGTGCGCGACGGATTCTGGCCCAGCTATACGATTCTCTGCCCGCTCTACCACGAGGCCGGCGTCGCCGAGCAATTCGTCCGCGCGATGCGCCTGATCGATTACCCGACTGACCGCCTGCAGGTGCTCTTCCTGACGGAAGAAGACGACATGGAGACGCGCGAGGCGCTGCTGGGGATGCGGCTGCCGGAGCATTTCGAGGTGGTCACCGTCCCCGATGGCTCCCCACGCACGAAGCCGCGCGCCTGCAACTACGGCCTGCTGCGGGCGACGGGCGATTTCGTCGTGATCTTCGACGCCGAGGATATTCCCGATCCGCTGCAACTGAAGAAGGCCGTGCTGACCTTCGCGCACTACGGGCCGGAGCTGGCGTGCGTCCAGGCCAGCCTGAACTTCTATAACCCCCGGCAGAATCTGCTGACGCGCTGGTTTACGGCGGAGTATTCGCTGTGGTTCGACCTGACGCTGCCCGCGCTCCAGCGCATGCGCAGCTTCCTGCCGCTGGGTGGCACCTCGAATCACTTTCGCGCGCGCGCGCTGCGCGAGGTGGGCGGCTGGGACCCCTTCAACGTGACGGAGGACTGCGATCTCGGCGTGCGGCTGGCGCAGTATCACTACCAGACGGCGATGGTGGACTCGACGACCTACGAAGAGGCCAACCCTGATCTGAAGAACTGGCTGCGGCAGCGATCACGCTGGATCAAGGGCTACATGCAGACGTATCTCACCCACATGCGCGACCCGCGGCGCTACGTGCGCGAGGGGCGATTGGGTGAGCTGTTCTGGCTCCAGGTGATCGTCGGCGGCCGCACCTTCACACAGCTCATCAATCCGGTTCTGTGGCTGATGACGCTGGCGTATGTCGTGTTCCACCAGGCGCTGACGGCGCCCTACCATATCCTATATCCCGGCGTGATGCTCTATGCCGCGGCCTTCTGTCTAGTCTTCGGCAACCTGTTCTACATCTATACCTATCTGATTGGCTGCCTGAACCGGCGGCAGTATACGCTGACGCTCTGGTCGCTGCTGATCCCGTTCTACTGGGCGCTGATGAGTGTGGCGGCGTATATCGCGCTCTACCAGTTGCTGACGCGCCCGCACTACTGGGAAAAGACGCAACACGGGCTGAGCCACTTGCCCGCGACCCCCGGCTGGATGGATGCGGCCATGCCGCTGGGCGAGCTGGCGCCGGCGCTGGCGGTAGCGCGGTCGCTGGGGAAGGATGTGGCCAAACTGCGGGAGGCGCTGAGGGGCGCGCTGGCGCGGTCGCTGGCTGGCAATGCCTGGCTGCGCGGGCTGGCGTCCGATCTCGCGCGCGGGCCGCTGCGTGGCCCCGGCGAGTATCTGCGCGACGAGATCGCCCGCGCGCGCCGCGCGGTGCGGATGGATTACGCGCGGGATGCGCGGGTGGCGCCGTCGCTGGCGCTGCCGGTGGCCCCAGTGGTGGATATGTTCTCGACGGTCACGATGGCGGCGATCCGTCCGGCGTTCATGACGCTGCCGAGCCTGCCCGCGATCCGGGGGGTCCGCCTTTCGGCGCTATCGCTGCTGACGAATCCCAGTCTGGCGGTGGTGGCGATGCCGCCACGCGGAGTGGTCGCGCCCAGAGTGGTCGCGCCCAGAGTGGTCGCGCCGGGCGGGGTAGCGCGGGATGAGAGCGCGCGGACAGCGGAGCGCATGGCGCCCGCGCCGCGCTGGCTCGCCTGGATGGCGGATCGCTGGCTGGTCGCGACGCTGCTGACTGCCATCGTGGCCAGCGTGACCGCTTGTGTCTATTTCTTCATCCACAACGACCTGCTGCTCTACAACGACTCCGAGTCGCATATGCGACTGGCGCGGCTGGTCTTCGATTCCGCGACCCCCGGCCTCGCGCAGATGGGCTCCAACTGGCTGCCACTGCCGCATATCCTGATGTGGCCGTTCATCTGGAACGACTTCCTCTGGCGCAGCGGCCTAGCGGGAACCCTTGCGGCTGCGCCGTGCTACGTCGTGGCGGCGGTCTACACCTTCCGCACCGCGCGCGAGTTGACAGGTAATAGCGCGGCCAGCTACGTAGGCACGCTCGCCCTGATCCTCAACCCCAACATCCTCTACCTGCAAACGACGCCACTCAGCGAGGCGACCCTGCTGGCGGTGACCGCCGCGACCAGCTACTATTTCTTGCGCTGGGCGCGCAACGGCGAGACGAAGACGCTGCTGGCGGCGGCGATCTGCGCGCTGCTAGGCGTCATGACGCGCTATGAGGGCTGGTCGCTGTTCGCGGCGCTGATTCTGATGGTGGTGGTGGTAGACCTGGTCAAGCGGGAGAGCGTGCGCCGGGTCATCGGTGATGTCGTGGTCTACGCGCTACCGGGTGTCTCGGGTATCGCGCTTTGGTTGCTGTGGGACTTCCTCCTGACGGGCAACCCGCGCTACTTCCAGAACGGCCCGTATTCGCCCGCCGCACAGCAATTATTATTGCGGGAGGCGGGAGCGCTCCCCACCTACCACGCGCTCTGGCTTGATATCCTGACCTACGGCGCCGACCTGGTCGAATTCTTTGGCCCGACGATCATCGCGCTCGGCCTGGTTGGTCTGGTGGTCTTCGGCATCACGACCTGGCGCAAGCCGATGGGTATCGCGTCACTGGCGCTCCTGGCGCCCATCGCGCTGTATCTCGTCTCGCTCTATAGCGGGCAAACCGTCATCTATGTCCAGGGTGTCATGCCTGCAAACATCCACAACTCGATCTTCAACGTGCGATACGCCACCTCAGCGGCAATCCCGCTGGCGATCTTCCTCGCACAGCTCGTCCGGCGCTGGCGCTGGGCGCAGATCGCGCTCGTCGTGGTCATCCTGGCGCAAACAGCGGTTACGACGACGGGTGGCATCATCTCCTTGCAAGATGGGCAGTACGGTGTGTCATGCCTCGGTATCCATCCCACCGATCTGTTTCTTCTGGAGCATTACAATGGATTGCCGATCATCATGGATACCTTCTCCGGCCCCCACAATTTCGCGACCATCGGCATTGATCCCAGCAAGGTAATCTACGAAGGCAACTACCGACTCTGGACCGCCGCCACCGCTAACCCGGCGGCGTATGCCGATTGGGTGGTCATCACCCCGAATGACACGGTGGCCAAGGCCGTCAACACCGACAGCCCCGCGTTCACCTCACACTACTGGCTGGTGGCCTCGTTCGCCAATGGCCAGCTGATCTACTACAGTAAGAGCGCGCCGCCGCTGCCCATGCGGCCAGTCCCCGCCAGCATTCTCGCCGACCACGCGCTGTGCCCCGGAACGATCTCACCCACCAATCCCGCCAGCCAGCCCAGCGCGGCCCCATCAACCACGCCGCAACAGGGCGGCCCGCACGCCTCGATCATCTCTCCGGCGCTGACGGCGCTGCTCGTCCCGTCCCGCCCGGCCATTTCGCTCCTGGAGGGCGCACACGTATGAGCAACGGGTTTTTCTCCCCGCGCGGTGGCGCGCTGGCGCGAGTAGCGGCGCTGGCCCTCATGCTGACGCTGGCGATCCTGCCGGCTTGCGGCGGGTCGAGCGCGGCGCGGCCCAGCGCGGCGCGGCCTAGCGCGACGCGAACCAGCGCGGCCACCCCGGCGGTGACCGCCACGCCCTCGAACCCCACGGTGCGCCAGGTCTTCGAGCAGGGTGTGGCCTATCCGAAATGGGGGAATCAGGTCTACGGTGTCAACGATAGCGCCTGGCCGTCCAGTGTCCAGTCCATGCGCGACCAGACGAACGCGCGCTGGGTGGAGATGATCGTCAGCCTCGACCAGAACGGCTACAGCGCCACCAACGTCTACGCTGGCTCCGACACGATCAGCCCCGACGCGCTGTATGTCGGGGTGCTGGCGGCGCGCCAGGCGGGCCTCAATGTGTTCATCGAGCCACTGCTCAACGTGCGTAATGAGCCGGACAACTGGAGCGGGTGGGTAACATTCTCCACAGCGACGCAGGCTCAACTGTGGTTCCAGAGCTACTGGGCCGCCTACCAACCGTACGTGAAGGTGGCGAAAGCGGCCGGCGCCAGCCAAATCTCGATTGGCGCGGAGTATGACACGCTCCAGACGCAGTATCCCGACCAGTGGAAGTGGCTGACGCATCAGGTGAAGGCGGCGTTTGGCGGCCCGGTGACCTACGACGTCAACCACTCACTCATGGGCCAGAAGGCGCCCGCCTGGATGAAGGACCCGGAGTTGAGCGCGATCGGCGTCTCGATGTACTACAGCTTGCTGAATACGCCGCGTGACCTGACGGTGGCGCAGATCGAGGCGCTGTGGAAGTCAACAGTGCTGCCGCAGCTTGACGCGCTGAGCGCGCAGGTCGGCAAGCCGGTGATCCTGACGGAGATTGGCTACCGCAACGCATCGGACGCGCTGTACGATCCGTGGACGTGGCATACGAGCGCGGCGGCCGACCCCACCCTGCAAGGCGCGGCCTACACGGCGGCGCTGGCGATGACGGCGGGTGATCCGCATATCGCGGGGCTGTACTTCTGGGCGTGGGGGAGCGGCCAGTTCCAGCCCGCCGGGCCGGCGATCCAGGCGCTGCATGACGCATGGGCGCACCCAGTGGCGGCGTAATACCAATTTCGCCTCGGTTATTGTCATTTACCAACCTTCCGTAAAACAGCGTTTGGCTGACGCGTCATAGCATGCAGTGGCAGAATCGTCTAGCTGGAGCTGTAGCCGCTCATCGCGTGTCGAGACGGAGGGGTGGGCATGTGGCGTTGGATAGGACGTTCGCGATGCTCACAGGGAGGCGCTCAGGCAAGTCGCGCGCCCTGGCTGCTCGCACTGGCGCTCCTCTTCATGCTACCGTTATCCGCCTGCGCTCCCGGCACGACGCGCAAGACAACCGTGCGCGCCACGCCAACGAACACAGCGACCGCGGGTCCTACGCCCACCTCCACTCCCTGCATCGCTGCGACCCAATGGCAGCCGCCCGCTGGCAACATTGGCCTGGACGACCTCGCAATGGTCAGCGCAAGTGAGGGCTGGGCAACAGGCGAACTGAATCCACTAACATTCGACGGCAGATTACCCTCCGCAGCCATCCTCTATCATCTGGTAAACGGCCAGTGGCAGCGCCTCCCCCAGACCTACCCCGGCGCAGAGTTGCAGTCGCTCTCGATGGATTCACCCTCCGATGGCTGGACGGTGTCGCCTTCTCCAATGAATGGCAGCGCGCATCCGCTCGTGCTGCACTATACCAGCGGCGCGTGGCGGCAAGTAGATGTGCCAGCGCTCGATGCCGTCCTGCGGCCAACCGCGACCGTGTTGGAAGCCAACATCAACACAGTCAGCGTGCGGATGTTTGGGCCACAGGCAGGCTGGATGTTCGCACAAACCAATCGTGATTCCGACACGGAGGGCGGCCCTAGGTCGCTTGTGCTGCGTTATGAGGGCGGCGCCTGGACGCTCATTCCAGGTCCCCAGGCCGCGCCGACGGTTACGCTGCTCGATTTCTCGGCGGTCTCGTCCGACGAGGCATGGATGCTGGGGACCGACAACCGCTCGGACAGCTCGACGACGCTGTTCTACCACTTCGTCAATGGCGGCTGGGCGGTCGCGCCCCAGACCTTCTCGTTCGGCGCCTGGAATCTCACGATGCTCTCCGCGGATGAGGGTTGGGCATCGGCAAGCAAGGGCGCAAGCAACACGCTCATATTGCTCCACTACGATGGCGTGCGCTGGGCGCAGTTCGTTGGCCCCACCGTCTGGAGCGCTCAGGACGAGACGCCGACAGGACTCGCCTTCGCGATTGGGCCGGGTATCACCTGGATGGTCACCTCCTCACCAGAGACAATTGGCCTCTGGCAGGAAACCGACAGTCACTGGAGCCCGGTCGCCTGGCCCTATCAAGACATGGTCCCAACCACGCTCGCGCCTAGCGCACGCGGCGAGCTCTGGGGCATTGGCGACATCAACCACGTGCGTGGATGCGCGCCGTCACTCGTCATCGCTGTCCCGCAGGGCGTCTTCCTCCACGAGGTGAACGGGACGTGGACGCGCCAGGTGTTGCCGTAGACGCATGCCCCTCTCGTGAACCGCTCATTACTCTAGACCGGAACAACCCGCACGAGGCGATGTGATGCCGGTTTCGCATGGACTGTTGTTGAAAGGCGGTCGCAAGCCCCGACAGCGGAGCCTGGTCTGATGCCAAATGACAATAACCGAGACGGAATTGGTATAATACCGCCTCGCCTCACCCCTTGCCCTCCTCTCCCTACGAGGCGAGGGGACAGCGCCGTTTAAAGCCAGCCGTTGCGCTCGGCGGCCTGGGCGGCTTCGATGCGGTTCTGGCCGCCCGTCTTCTGGATCGCCGAGGAGAGGTAGTTGCGGACGGTGCCTTCGGAGAGAACGAGGGTAGCGGCAATCTCAGCGACACTCGCCCCGCGCGCCGCGACCGCCAGCACCGCCCGCTCGCGCTCCGTCAGCGGGTTATCCCCAGCGCTCAGCGCGCTCAGCGCCAGCGCCGGGTCCACCACGCGCTCGCCCGCCATCACCCGCCGGATCGCGGCGGCAAGCTGCGCGGCGGGCGCGTCCTTCACCAGGAAGCCTGCTACTCCGCTCTCCATCGCCCGCCGCAGGTAGCCCGGCCGCCCAAAGGTCGTGAGGATGATGATCTTGCAGGCCGGCAGCCGCTGATGAAGCGCCGCCGCGACCGCCAGCCCATCCATCCCCGGCATCTCGATGTCCAGCAGCGCCACGTCCGGCTGCGTCGCCAGCGCCAGCGCCAGCGCCTCATCGCCGCGCGCGGCCTCACCCGCGATCTCGATATCCGGCTCCAGCGCCAGCAGCGCCGCCAGCGCCCCGCGCACCATCGCCTGGTCCTCCGCCAGTAGCGCCCGGATCATCGCGTTCCGCTCCTTTCCACCGGCCCATCCACAGCGGCCGCATTCCCACCATTCTGACCACCGCCCACCGGCAGCGCGACACGCAGGCTGTAGCCGCCGCCCACCTTCGGCCCCGCCTGTAGCTCCCCGCCGAGCGCCGCCACCCGCTCCGCCAGCCCGCGCAGCCCGTTGCCCGGCGCGTCCGGCGTCTCCGCGCCCTGGCCATCATCCTCGATCAGCAGCGTCACCCATCCTGCGCGCTCGTCCAGCGTGATCGCGCAGGAGCGCGCGCGGCTGTGACGGATGACGTTCGTCACCCCCTCGCGCACGGCCCAGGCCAGCGCCGTCTCCACCGCACCCGGCGGCTGGAGCTCCTCGCCGCGCATGACGCAGGCCACGCCCGCCGCCGCCAGCAACTCGCGCGCCGCCGCCAGCTCCCGCGCTAGCGTCATCTGGCGGTAGCCCGCGACCGCCGCGCGGACATCGCGCAACGCCTGCCGCGCGGCGCGCTCGATGTCCGCCAGCTCGGCCTGGGCGCGCTCTGGGGCCGAAGTGGCCAGCCGCCCCGCCAGCTCGCTCTTCAGCGCGATCAGCGAGAGCGTGTGGCCCAGCAGGTCATGCAGGTCGCGCGCGAAGCGCAGCCGCTCATCAGTAATGGCCAGGCGCGCCAGCTCCCGCCGGGCGAGGCGCAGCTCGCGGTTGGTGGTGAAGGACCAGCGCATGCCCATAACCGTGACGCCAACGACGGCGATCAGCCCGGCGTTCTGGAGCGCGGTCGTCAGCGAGGGGGAGCCGTGGGAGAGGCTCCCATCAATCGGGAGCAGGCACAATAGCGCGGTCGCCACCAGCGCGGGAAGGATCGGGAGGCGGCGCGCGGCGGTGACGACGGCGAAGATGAACAGCGTATCCCACGCGATATTCAGCCCCAGCGTCATCGCCAGGGCCAGCGCGGTGATCAGCGCGGCGGGCAGCGCGCGCAGCCAGAGCGGTTGCGGCGCGGGCGCCCCCGTCATCGCGAACTCACGCGCGTCGGCGCCGGTGGCCCAGAGATAGATCGCCAGGAAGAGGGCCACACCAGCCAGCGACAGCGTGACGCGCCCCGCCGACCGCGAGGAGAGCGCGTCCGACACCGGCGGGATCAGCGCGATCAGCCAGACCGACGACACCAGCCACGCCATCAGCGTCAGTACCTGTGTGGAGCGCCGCTCGCTCGCTGACGCCCGCCCTATGTCCGCGCCGCGCTCCATCGCTTCGCCCTCCTGCTACTCTGGTCCTCGCCCTATCGCAGTGTACGCTATCCGTCCCCCACCTTTACAGCCGGAACCCCCTCGCCCCGCGGGGCGAGGGGGCAGGGGGACGCCGCTTCCCGTCGCGTCACTTCGCCGCTGAGGCGCCGCGCCGCCCTGGCAGCAGGCCCACGAGCCAGAGGACACCACCGACGCCGATGCTGGCGACGACCGCCCAGTCCGTGATGTCATGCACGCCAACCGAATTTGGGTCGGGGTTGATGGCGCCCAGGATGATGAACACGGTGACGGTGGCAAGCTGGAAGAGCGCCAGGGCGGTTATGCCGTTGCGGACACCGCGCGTGACGCCCCGGCTCAACAGCGACATCGCCAGCGGAACCAGGACGATCAGCGGCAGCAGGTGCAGCAGGTCAATGATCAGGCCCCAGACAGGCGGGATGGGCTGGATGAAGGCGCCATTCAGCCAGCCGATGCCAGCGGCCAGGATGACGATTCCGGCGATCTGGAGGCGGCTCGCGGGAGTGACGGCTCGCGCGCGGGTGGGCGCGGCGGGTGTCGTGGTGGACGGTGTGGTTGAGGTGAACATAGCCATGATGAGCGCTCCTTGTGGCTGGCGAGCGCCCGCGTTCCCGTCCAGATGCGGGAAGTTCGTGGCGCCGCGCCGTGCTGTCTCCGATGCCACAAGTGTAGGCGGGAAGGCCCGATGTCCGGTAGTGAGCAATGTCATGAGTCGCGTATGACAGTTGCCATATCACGGCGCCGCTGCGCGCCAGCCGAAGCGCTCCGACTGGTCAGGACACGCGATCGGCATGGAAAGCCTCCTAAGCTGACGTTTGTGACCAGGTTGGAAATATCGCGCGGCTATGCGAGACGGCGCTGTGAGCCATGCGAGCGACGATATTCTGAAGGGAGCGCGCGGAAAGGGAGTCCGCGTGTGGCAAGGAAAAGGGGAAAACGCTCTCGGCCATGCTGGCGAAAGGAGGAGCAGTATGCGCCTGAAACACTGGCTAGGTCGCATGAGTCCGCGCGGGCATCATTCGGTCGTAGTCGCGATAGCGCTGCTCATCGTAATCGTAGGATGTGGCTCCCCTTCAGTGTCGCCAGGCCCTACGCCGACCGCGCAGGCGACACCTTCCCCGACCGCGACAGCCACCGTCACGCCAACGCCGACCATCGCGCCGACCGCCACACCGCGACCTACCCCCACCCCAAAGCCAACTCCCAGACCGACTCCCAGACCGACTCCCAAACCAACTCCCAAACCAACCCCAAACCAACCCCTAAGCCAACTCCAACCCCATCGCCCACCGCGTGTATCCCCGAACCGGGCGTGCAGCCGGTGTCAGCGACGGTCATCGGCTCCTTCGCGACCAGCGCGCGCGAGGTGGTCCTCACCTTCGACTCGGACGGCGGCAGCGCAGGCAACGCCGCGCGCTACCTCGATATCCTGAGCGCGCGGCAGATCCACGCGACGTGGTTCCTGACTGGCGATTTCGCGCGGGCGAACCCCAGCCTGGTCCGGCGGATACTCAACGAGGGGCAAGACATCGGCAATCACACACTCGATCATGCCGACCTCACCAAGCCAGCGCGCACGGATAGCTTTGTCTGCTCCGAGATCACGCAAGCGAACCACATCATCGCGGGCATCACTGGGCAGACGACGCGCCCGTACTTCCGGCCACCCTATGGCCGCTACAACACGCAGACACGCACCCTCGCGGCGCGGCTGGGGTACCGGACGATCACCTGGAATATTGATCCCCAGGACTGGGACGCCGCCACTACGGCGCAAGATATCCTGGACCGCGTGCTCAACAGCCCCAACCTCAAGCCAGGGGCGATCATCCTGATGCACGTCAATAGTCCGCATGAGGCGGAGGCGCTCGATGCGGTGATCGCTGGCCTCGAACAGCGTGGCTACACCATCGTCCCGCTGAGCCACTTCCTGGGATAATCAGCGGGCGTGGCGTCGCGGCTCACGTTAGTCCATCACCGCCCGCAGCGCCTGCCACACCGTCTCCGGCGCCAGCCGCCCCAGGTCGCCGCCTGGCGCGCGCAGAGCCGTCACGCGCGGGCCGAGCGGCGACCAGCGGGCGGGGTCAGTCGGGCCGAAGATGGCGACGGTGGGGGCGCCGAGCATACCGGCCAGATGCGAGACGCCCGAATCATTCCCCACATACCCCACGCAGCGCGCCAGCAGCGCCGCCAGCGCCCCAACCTCCAGCCCGCGCGCGAGAGGCAGCGCGACGCCCGCGTGGGCGAGAACAGCGCCCGCCACGCCCGCGTCGGCCTCGCCCGCCAGCAGCAGCGGGGTAAAGCCCGCCTGGCGCGCCATCTCCGCCAGCGCGGCGAAGCGCTCCGGCGGCCAGCGTTTGGCCGCGCCGCCGCTGCCGGGATGCAGCGCCACCACCCTCGCGTCCGGCAGCCCCAGCCGCCGCCAGACCCGCTCCGCCTGCCGCGCGTCCGCTTCGGGCCAGCGCAGCGGCGGCAGCGCGCGCCAGAGGGTGGCGGGGTCGCCGGGGACGGCGGCGCCGAGCGGGGTCAGCGCGCGCGCCAGCCACAGCGCGGTATGCTCCGGCGGTCTGCCGGGCAGTTCGGGCGGTCTGCCGGGCCCAACGATCACCTGACCGGCGCCCAGACGGCGGAGGGTGGAGGCGAGCGCGCCGTCGGGGTCGGGCGCCCAGGCGGCGATGGCGCCCGCGCCAGTCAGCGCCGCGCGCGCCCGCTCGGTCAGCCGCTCCGAAGTGGTGGCGGGGTCGAAAAGCGCCGCCCAGTCCGGCAGATCCCAGGGCCAGGCGTCATCCGCCAGGCCGGAGGACAGCGCCAGCGGCAGGACATCCGCGCGGGCGACGAAGGTCAGGCGGGCGTCCGGCGCCCAGCGCCGCAGCAGGGCGAGCGCGGGCAGCGTCATCAGGGTGTCGCCGAGCGCGCCGGGGCGGATGACCGTGATCTGGCGCATCGCGCGTTATTCCTCCACGCGCGTCGCGGTGAGGCGCTGGGCATGGCGGCGCTGCTTGGCGCGATTGCCGCAATCGCCCATCGAGCACCAGCGGCGGCTGCGGTTGCGGCTGGTATCGAGGAAGAGCCAGCCGCAGCCATGCTCGTCGGCGCACTGCCCGATCCGGTCGCGCGCCTCGGAGGTGAGCAATCCGGCGGCTGAGAGCGCCACCGCGCGCGCCGGCCAGTCCAGCGCGACGCGATCGAGCGGCCACTCCCAGGTGAAAGCGCCGCCAGCGGCGACGACGCGCGGCCCCGCGGAAAGCTGTCCCTAGCGCGGCGTTGAGCGTCGCCAGGTCGACAGGCGGGGCTGGCTGCTGGACGATCAGCGCGACGAAGATGCGGTAGATCGCCTCGCGCAGCGCGATGGCGCGCGCCAGCGCCCGCCGCGCCTCGTCGGGACGCTCCGCGGCCACCCGCGCCAGCGCGCGCGCCTCGGCCTCGGAGGCGATGCCCGCGCGCCGCGCCCACGACACCAGATCGCCGTAGGTACCGAGCCGCTCCTCGGGGTGGTCGCTGGCGTGGTCGCCTACCGTGTTCGTGAAGTCGAGGCAGAGCTGCCCAGCGGGCGCTTCCGCCAGCGCATCACCCGCGCCGTCCATCGTCTCACACCTTTCATCTCATCATGCCTCCAGGGCCTGTGAATTGTTCCGTTCCGCGCGCCACGCGAGAGAATTTAAACCTGCGAAGGCGGTCTTCGTTGCCGCCACTCCGCTGATAACCACCAATGTACCTATTGACAGGTTATACCATAGCGGGGTAGGCTGTAACCAGCAAATCGTCTATAGCAGGTTATACCTGCGCCGACTCCATGGGGAGCGCACGCGATGACGCACAGGCTCATGTCGAAATCGCAGTTGTTAGAGACGATGCGCGCGCAGCGCCAGCAATGGGAGGAGACGCTGTTCGCGATTGGCGAAGATCGCATGACGCAGCCCGGGCTGAATGGAGACTGGTCCGCCAGGGATATCGTGGCGCACACGACCACCTACGAGCGCTGGCTGCTGGAGTGGCTGGACGCGACGGCGCGCGGCGAGTCCGCGCGGCCATCCGTGCTGGACGACAGCGACGCGGCGCGGCGTGATCGCGCCGCGCACAAGCTGACGCTGGCCTTTCCGCTCGATCTGGTGCTGGGGGATTCCTGGCTCACATTTGAGCGGCTGAGTCTGGCGGTCGAGCGGCTCTCTGAGAATGACCTGGAGGATGTGAGCCGGGCGCCGCAGTTCGTCCAGCGGCGTTGGGACGGCAAGACCACGCTCTGCCAAGCGATCGCCAGCCTGACCTACGAGCACTATCAGGAGCACCTGCCCGCATTGCGCGCCTGGGCGTGTGAGACGGCCTGCGCGGGCTGACATCGCCCACCCTCATACCTCATCGTAGATATGACGCCAGCGCCACTATCAGTGGCGCTGGCGTCATCGCGTTCATTCGCCTGTGGCGGCTTGCGCCTATCTCCAGCAATCTGAGCGCGCCTGATATAACCAGCAACACGCATCTTGACAGGTTAGATTATGACAGGTACACTGCTAACCAGCGAAGATGCCAATAGAAGGTTATCTCGCTCGTGACGGAATGGAGCGCGAACGATGGCTGATGAGGCGATGACCAAGGCGCGGTTCCTCAAGACGATGCGCGCCGAGCGGCGACAGTGGGAGGAGACGATCACGGCGGTGGGCGAGGAGCGAATGACGCTGCCCGGGTTCGCGGGCGTGTGGTCCGTCAGGGATGTGGTGGCGCATATCACGGCCTACGAGCGCTGGCTGCTGGAGCGGCTAGAGGCGGCGGCGCGGGGCGAGGAAGCGGCGCCTTCCGTGCTGGATGACGGCGATATGGAGCGGCGCAACCTGGCGGCGCACGAGCTGACGCGCGGCCTCTCGCTAGCTGAGGTCCAGGCGGAGGCGCAGCGCGTGTGGAGCGGGCTGATGAAGGTAGCCGAGCGCGCATCGGAGGCGGAGCTGATCGAGCCGAGATCGCGCGCCGGCGTTCGTCAGGCGCCACTGGGGCAGCGATACCCCCCTCTGGCAAGGAATCGCCAACCTGACCTACGAGCACTACGCGGAACACTTGCCCGACTTCCGCGCCTGGGCTGGCGAGACGGCTTCAGCTTCCGCGAGCTGACCGCCAGCGATGCGACAGCGCGCGGGCCGTCTCAGCCCATCCCCCGGCGGGTAAACCCGCAGCGAAGCCCCCATGGCGGGAACCCGGAACCCGCATGGGGGCTTCGCTGCGCTCGCCTGTGGTCGCGAAGGCCGCCTGCGCGGCCTGGGCGCGGCGCGGCGGGGAGTCTGCGCTAGGCAGGCTTGGCGGCGGCGAGAGCCGCGCCTAGGGGCGGCTCTCGCCGCCAGCCGGCTTGACCAGCCCGGCCATCCCTAGCCACACGGCCTACTCTGCGCGCGCTATCTGCTATAATCGGGGCGGTCTGGCCGCGATGATCCGTGCGGGGATGGGCGTCTCATCCACCCGGCGCGACCTCACCGCCAGCCCCGCTCCCACAGGGAGAGAGGGAACGTCTGTCACGCAGGGAGGAAGCCCCATGAAACCCACCGCGAGGCCCAACGCGAGGCCCAACGCACAGCGCATGGCGGGCGCGTTGCTCGCCTTCACGCTGCTCGTCGCGCTCGCTGGCTGCGACGGGTCGTTCTGGGCTTCCAGCCCGCGTGCGCCCGTGGTTGGCCCTGGCTGTCCCGCGTGGACGGCGGGGCAGAGCCAGCCTAACATCGCGCCGCCCAGCGCGACCGATCCCGCCTCGCTGGCTCAGTATAACGCGCAGCTTGTCAGCCAGACCATCCGCCCAGTCACCAATCCCTACGCGCTGACGCAGCGACTGGCCACCCACCAGAAGAGCCGTATCGCCTGCACAGCGACGACCACGCCCAATGACGAGCAGGTGGGCGATGAACGCTCCTTCTGGGTCATCAACGCCAGCCAGAGCGGCTACCACCGCATTCACGCCCGGCTGGACTACGTGACGCCGCTGCTCTACGTCTACGTGCAGGATGGCGTCAATGTGGACGGGCTGGCGCTGAAGAACGCCGCTGACCAGTTCGAGGCGACAATCTACGACGCGGATCGCGCGGCATTTGGCCAGCAGTGGAGCCTCGGCCCGAATCACGACGCGCATCTCACGCTGCTCAACACCACCGGCCTTGGCCCAATTGGCGGCTACTTCTCGTCAGGTGATGAATATCCCAGCGTCATCAACCCGTTCTCGAACCAACGGCAGATGCTCTACCTGAATCTCAGCGGCGGCGCGGTTCCTGGCTCACTGGCATATCAGGCGACGCTGGCCCACGAGTTCCAGCACATGATTCACTGGTGGGCGCGTCCAGGTGATCCCTCGTGGGTCAATGAGGGCATGTCCATGATGGCGCAGCGGATCAACAATCTCTCGACGCAGGGGATCGAGCGCGCGTGGCTGAACGCCCCGCAAACGCCGCTGGTCAATGGCTGGTCGGACAACGCGGCGGCCAATCAGGCGCGCTATGGCGTCTCCTATGCCTTCATGGAGTATCTCTACGAGCGCTACGGCGGCGCGGCGTTCCTGCGCGCTTTCATGGCGGACAAGAAGCAGACCCCGCAGGCGCTCGACGACGCGCTCGCCCATCAGAAGTCACACGACCGCTTCAACGACGCCTACGCCAATTTCATTCTGGCCGCGCTGCTGAACGATCCCACAATCGGGCGCGGCGTCTACAGCTTCTCCGCGTTCCCCAACGAGCGCGCGCGGCTAACCGGGACGATCTCCACGTACCCCTACGCCAGCGCGCAGGAGTCGCTGCCGCAGTACGGCGCGGCCTACTATGACGTGCGCCCGAACAGCGACCAGAGCGGCCCGCGCACACTGACGATCAACATCGCCGGCGCGCCCACCACCACGATCCTGCCCAACACCCCGTATGGCGGGGCGTCATCGGAGTGGTGGAGCAACAGCGGCGACAACATGGATTCCACGCTCACGCGGGCGCTCGATCTGACGCAGGCGAACGCGACCCCCACGCCGAGGCCTTCGCCCAAGTCGACGCCCAAGGCGACACCCAAAGCCACACCGGGCAAGACACCTACGCCAGCGCCGACGGCCACGCTCGCTCCCACCGCGAAGCCGCAAGCCGGTCATCATGACCTTCGAGGCCTGGTACAGCCTGGAGCAAAACTTCGACTACACCTACGTCGAGGCCTCCACCGACAACGGCGCCACCTGGACCGCGCTGCCAGCGACGACCGCGACGAACAGCAACCCGAACGGCAGAAACAGCGGCCACGGTATCACCGGCGTGAGTGGCGGCGGCGATACGCCGCAGTGGACGCAGGAGTCGGTGGACCTGAGCGCCTACACGGGCAAGAAGATCCTGCTGCGCTTCGAGACGGTGACCGACGACGCCACGCATCAGGCGGGCTTCGCCCTCGACAACCTCAGCATTCCGGCCATCAACCTCACGGACGACGCCTCCACTGGTGACGCCTGGTCCTCCAACGGCTGGGTGCGCTCGAACAACATCCTGCCGCAAAGCTGGATCGTCCAGGCGGTCGCCTTCCATTCCGGCAAGACCGCGCCGACCATCGAGCGGGTCACGATGAATAGCGTCACTGGCGCGGGCAGCGTCACCTTCAGCGATTTCGGCGGCGCGGTGACGCACGTTGAGCTGGCGATCACGCCGGTTACCTACGGAGGCTACGCGCCCGCGCCCTATCAGCTGACGGCGTCGGCGGTATAGCGCGGACCGAGCGGCCACCCCTTCTTCGCGCGCGGAGAAGGGGGCGATGAGCGGGGAGCCTCGCGCACGGCCAGGCGCTGGGGCGAGTTGGTGGCCCCGTTAGCCCGCGAGCTCGGCGCGGATCTGGCGGAGCTGCTCGGCGGGCAGGATGTGGAAGGATACCAGCAGCGTCTCCAGGTCGTTATCCATGCCCGACGCCGCCAGCTCCTGCTTGACGCGTCCCAGCGAGGCGATCTGCTGGGGGCTGACCAGACCGCGACTGACGAGCAGCGCGGCGAGGAGTTGATCGGAGCTGAGGAACTTGAACATCAGCGCAAGGTCGCCCAGCTTACGGTGCATGTTAACACCCGCCAGCATCGCCTGGATGCCCCTCAGCGCTTCCAGCTTGCCTGGCGTGAGCAGCGCGCCATCTACCAGGACGCCACCAAGAGCGGTCTCCGTTGGGGTCGAGACCATCATCGCGCGTGAGGGAGGAGTCTCATTTGGCTCGGCGCCCAGTTGCGAGCGGGGTGGAATATAGGCGGGTGGCGGCGGTGGGGTAGGGACAGGCCCGCGCATGGTTTCCCAGGCGTCACTGGGCGTGGATGGCTGAGGCGCGCGCGCGGACTGGGGCCGCTGGAAGTTTACCTCCGGGACGACGCCGGTTGGGGCTTCGCTCTCATCGTCAGGCGGCGACCAGGCGTCTTGAAAAGCGGGAGCGCTTGGCGGCGAGTATGGCGGCGGCGACATAGGACCGTAGTCAGGCGCGAAATCGAAGTTATCGGGGTCGGAATCAAACCGCCCGCCGAACCCTGGCTGGGCGAGAGAGCCGCCAGCCCCCCACGGAGGAACGCTGGACGGGGCGCCCTGCGGATACCGCGATGGGGCGCCCTGCGGATACCCGAGGGCGTCGCTCTGCGGAAAGCCTGGCGGAAAGCCTGGCGGAAAGCCTGGCCCGGGGCGCCTATTGGCGCGCTGTTCCACGCCGGCCACTGCGACGCCGGAGAGCCCGCGGCGGGGTTGGCCTGGGCATAAGGCGGCTGGGACGCGGGCGCGGGCGCCTGGGCGCCGAATGGGTTAGCCTCATATGGCTGGGCGAAGGGCGATGACCCCGGGCCGAAGGGGTTCGACGGCGTGGGATTGGCGAAGGGGCTCGCGCCGGGCGGCGCGTAGGGCGGGACGCCAGGCGGCGGGTTGGAGGGGTCGAATGGGGTCGTCTCCATCCGCGCGCTGATCTGCGGCGGCGCGGGACTCATTGCCCCCACTGGGCCGTACGTGCCGTAGCCGCCGAGATGGGCTGGGGGCATGCCCTGATTGGGCAGCGACTGAACGGGCGGGAAGCCACCCGAAGCGGGCTGGTCGAGCGGCGTGACCAGAGGCGATACGCCCAGCGGGGCGAAGCCGCCCCAGCTCGCGGGCGCGGTGGTGGGCGGCGCGCCTGGCCCGTTGAAGAGGTGGCCATTCTGGGTGGTGAAGGGGGTGGGGGCGATGCCCAGTGCGGCGCCGAGCGGCTGGATGCCACCGTTGGGGTTGTAGCTGACGCCATTCGCTGGGTCCCCGCCCTGCGCGCCTTGCGCGCCATGCAGAGGGACGCGCTGGCGCACGCCGTCAATGATGCGCTGGAACTCGTGAACACCGCGCGCTTCTACATCAGCGATGGCGCGGGCGGAAGGCTCATAATCGAGATCGAGGTCGCCGTGGGGGGTAATGAAGCGAAACGTCATCACCTGGATAGCGCGGCCACGGCGCTGGGCGTCGAGCGCGACCCAAAATTCGCGCCGTCCGGCGGTAGCGGCGCCGAGGTCTACCAGGACGAGGGCCACAAGCTGCTTGCTGAGGGTGTCGAAGAGCTCGACGGGCGTGCGCGCGGAGCGGACATCGTAGCCAGCCATGCGAAGCTGCGAGAGCAGAGGGACTGCGATGGCGTCATCGCGCTCATAAAGCGTAATGAGCGGCGCGGAGCCGCTAGAGTTCTGCTCCAAAGGAGACCCTCGAAAAGTGGCCTGTGTCATGGCGAATCGCAGCTCCCACGTGTTAGAGACGGGCGCTCGAAGCTAGGGGGTGTGCTTCATAGAACGTTCGCTGAAGCAGGCGGCTTTGGCTGCAACCGCAGTATACCATAAGGTACCATACCCGTCACCGCCTGACACTCCCCGTCACCGATATGGACTAGTGTTGATTTTCCTGGTCACGTATCAGAACCAATATGCCTAGACCGCCCCGTCTATGATGCGGCGCCGCTGAGCGAGAACGCATGTGCGAAATGGACTATAGCGTCGCTTGCTCCTATCACCTGGCGACACTGAGCGCCAGGAGCGATGCGGGCGGGAATGCCGGGCCAGCGCCCGAAACCCTGGCGCTGGCCACGACGCACCCAACGCGCGTTGGCAAAGTCGCGAACCGAGTCGCGGCGACGGCGCCTGATGGGAGGCTATATTGGCAGCGTTACAAACGCATGGGCGGCGTCCGCGGCGCTGGGTGAGCTGGGGCGCCAGCGTGGCGAGCGCGCTCGCGGTCACTCTGGCGATTGGCGGATGCGCGCCGGGCGATGGCGGCCCGCTCTCGACACCACCGCCCACCGCGGCCGTCTGTACGAGCCGCGCCGAGACGACAGCGCAGGCCCGTGTGGTCGCGCAGCAGCTTAACGGGCAAATCGGAAGCGCGGCGGACACCGCGTTGAGCGCTTTCGCCTATCCGCTCGGCCTGCCCAACGAAGACTTCATCGTGAGCATCGGCAACCTGCCGCATCCCGGTTATAGCGTCTTCTCACCCGACGGCGCATACCTGGCGACCAACGTGCTTCTCGAAGGTCCGAACATCGTCAGCGCCTATCCGTACGTCGTCAATACCCTGACGCATGCCGCCACGCGGATTCCCGTGCCCACCACGCTCAATGTGGACGGCGCATACTATAATGAGTGGCTCCGCGAGCGCAGCCTGACCTGGGTGGACGACCACACACTGGTCTTCTTCGCTGGCGCCAACACGAATACCACCATTGTGAACGGGTCACAGGGCACACGCGTCTTCATCTACGACATCACTACACACGCAGTTCATGCGCTTTCCAACATCACCGCCGCCGCTGGCGGTATCGCGCGCTGTGGCGTTCTGTACTACCAGGAAGTGACGCCGCTGGCTCCGTTCGGCCCGGAAGGCTGGATGAGGGGCAAGGTGTTCCTGCACCGCTATGATCTGGTGACGCACAGTGAGATTGGCGTACCAATCACGCTGGGTGAGACGTTCGGCTTTGGCGGAGCGGAGAGCCACTTTGACGGCCCTGGCTGGGACGTCTCGGCGGATGGGCGGCGGCTGGTCTACCAGGAGACGCGCGTAAGCGCCACAACCGACCGACTGGTGATGACCTCGCGGTTCATCAGCGCCAACCCGGATGGCAGCCACGCGGCGCGCATTCTCGTGACCGCCGCTCCCAGCGTGACGATGTTGATCGCGATCTCGCCGACCATGCAGCTGGTCGCCGCTACCGATGGCGATGTGGAGGCGCTCACCGATCCGGGGACGCCCGCGACGCCCTCAGCCGCGATGACGGTGGCCGGTAGTACCGCGGCTGGCAGCTCCGCCGAATTCTTCTCGATTGTCGGAACCGTGCTGCCCGCCTGGACGGCTGGCGATAATTTCTTCGCCTCACAGGCCGATCCAACCGCGATCAATGGCATAGGCTCCACGATCTACACCTACCATTTCGACGGCGGGGGAACGGGCGCCGCGACCGCCGCCAGAACGGGCGCGACGTACCCCGCCACCCTGACCCCCTGAGCGCCGTCTGATGTGACGCGGCAGGCGCGGGGATATGGAGCCGCCCGGCTGGGGGAGGATATCTTCCCAGCCGGGCGGCTCCTCGCGGTATACGCCTCGAACGGCGCATGCGGCGGATTCGGGGGTGGGCGCTGTTGGGCGAGTCAGCGCTGGGTCAATCACGCCCGCCACACAGTTATGAGCGCTGGTGGAGCGCCCACATCACAATCAATTCCTGAGCAGACACACCGGACGGCGCACCGGACAACGAACGCATCATCATCGTGAGACAGCTATCGTATGAATCTATAAGTCCTTGTAATATCGAACCAGCGGTAAGCCCGTATATCCCGCTTTCTCATACGACCGCCGGGCGGGCGCGTGGCCCGGATCGCCGCCAGTCGCGACGACCGCCAGCCGCACGCCGCGCTCCTTCATCCGCTCGAGAACATAGGTGTTCAGCGCCGTGCCAATGCCGCGATTCTGATAATCGGGGTGTACCGCCAGCAAGTCCACCTCCCCAGTCCGCTCCTCAAGGTCCACCTCATAGGCGATGAACCCGGTGATCGTTCCGTCCACCTCCGCGACCAGCACGGTCATCGCGTAGTCATCCGCGCATACCTCCTCAACCCGATGTCGTTGCTGGCTTCGCCAATCGGGATAGAGCAACGGGTAGATTTCGGCCCCCAAGACGTTCCGGAACGACGCGAACACCGGCTCCCACGCCGCTACCGCCAATTGCGCCAGCGTCTCGATATCATCACTGGAAACGGGCCGTATCACGAGATTCATGCTCATCCTTTGCTATATTTCCGCTATCCCAATCGGCCACCGCTAGCTCGATAGCTCGACTGGTTCTCGCGCATATTGCGTCGCGCACCGTCGTATTCTAGCTCACCGCCCCGCTCCGTGCGCCGGCCATGAATGGCATCGCGCCACCGCGCCCGCTACGGCTCCATGCCGAGGAAGCGGCTCAGCAGGTTCGCGCGCCAGGCCCAGCGGACGAGCAGCACCCAGAGGACAACGGCGGCGACGACGAGGGCATAGGCGGGCGCCGGGAGGGGCGTCAAGGCGAAGAGCGCGCCGAGCGGGGGAATGAAGGAAAAGAGCAGGAAGCAGACCATGAGGCCCAGCGCCAGCAGCGTGGGCCGCCGGTCGCCGCTGAGCTTGCTCGCGCCAGTCCACCAGGGCGTGGGCGGCTCAACGAAGATCACCAGCAGCAAGCCGCAGAAGACGAGGAAGGACGCCAGCGCGGTCTGGGCGACATCGAAGTCAGCGTCGGTGGGCGGAAGACCCTTCACGCCGGAGGCGAAGCGCAAGGAGTAGACGCTGAAAAACAGGGTAACGCCTAGCACACTGCTGATCAGCGCGGGCGGCAGGATGAAGCGCAGCAGACGGCGCACGAGGCTGCCGGGCGGGATGGCGCCGGGGCGCGCCCAGAGGGCCAGCATAATGGTCGGAATGCCCACAGATAACAGCGTCAGGATAGAGCCCTGGCGCAATTCGAGCGGGAAGACGCCGACGACGAGCGAGGAGATGATGACCAGCCCAACGGTGCTGATACGGGTCAGGAAGAGCTTGAGGATCGCCTGCATGCCGTTCAGGATGCGCTGGCCCTCCAGCGCGGCGGGCGCGAGCACGGCGAAGGAGTCCTGCATCAGCACGATATCGGCGACGCCGCGCGCGGCCTGGCTGCCGCTGCGCATAGCGATGCCCAGGTCCGCCCGCTTGAGCGAGAGCACGTCGTTGACGCCATCGCCGATCATCGCCACGTAGTGGCCTTGCTCGCGCAGCGCCTGGATGATGCGCTCCTTCTGCCGGGGCGTGATGCGCCCGAAGATCGTCGCGGTCTCGACGGCGAGGCCGAGCGCGTCGCCCTCCAGCTCATCCAGCTCAGCGCCGGTGATCAGCTCGACATCCACGGGCAGGCCAGCCTGGCGGGCGAGCGCGGCGACCGTCTCCGGGTTGTCGCCGGAGATGATCTTGGGCCGCACACCAGCCTGGGCGAAGGCCGCCAGCGCCTCGCGCGCCTCGGGGCGTAGCTCGTCGCGCAGGCTGATGAGGCCGATGGGCCGCAGCGTCGCGGGAAGCGTGGAGTCGTCGCCCAGGTCCTCCAGGCGGGCGCCGTCCTGGCCGTAGTCCGGGTCATAGGCCAGCAGCAGGACGCGCAGGCCCAGGCGGGTCAGCGGCTGCGCCTGCGTGGCGATGGTCTGCCAGACGGGCGAGTCAGGCTCGCTGGCGTCCGCGAGGTAGCGGCGCAGTGATTCGGGGGCGCCAAGGGCGTAGACGCCGCGCAGGGACAGGCCGCCGTTGTCACCGTCCGCGCCCGCGCCATCGAAGGCGACCGCGCTCCACTTGCGGGCGGAGGAGAACGGGATCGCCCCGGCGGCGGGACGGCTGGGCGCGGGCCAGCGCTCGGCGATGGCCTCGCTGGTCTTGTTGCCGCCCGCCTCGCTGGCGACCACCGCGCCGAGCGCGCGACCCATCTCCGCCGCGCTCACCGCGAACGGGTGGAGGTCTTCGAGCGTCAGCCGGTTGGTGGTCAGCGTGCCGGTCTTGTCGAAGCAGAGGATGTCCACATGGCTCAGCGACTCGATGGCGTTGGACTGCTGCACCAGCGCGCCGAAGCGGATGATGCGCACGGCGCCCAGCGCGTAGGCGACGGCGATGGAGAGGAACAGGCCGTTGGGAACCAGCCCGGCGACAATGGTCGAGTTCTCGACGCTCTCGGCGAGGTTGATGTGGCGGAAAAGCGAGGCGACGACCAGCAGAAACTCCATATAGAGCACGATCAGCAGGGCGATGCGCACGACGAGGTAAATCTCGCGCTGCAGCGGGGTCAGCGTGCGGCGGAAGGCCTTGGCGCTGGCCGTCATCTGGCTCATGAGGCTCTGCGCGCCGACGCGCTCGGCGATGTAGGAGCCTTCACCAGAGACGACGAAGCTGCCGGAGTAGACCATCTCGCCGCCGCTATGCGGGATGGGGTCGGCCTCGCCGGTGAGCAGCGATTCGTCCATGGTCATGCGGCTGGCGCCGAGCAGGCGGCCATCCACGACAATCTGGTCGCCGGGGCCGACCTTGAGGACATCGCCGATCACCAGATCGTCGGGGGAAAGCTCGCGCTCCTGGCCATCGCGCAGGACGGTGGCCGTGGGGCGGGCCAGCAGGGCGATGCGGTCGAGCGTGCGCTTGGCGCGAATCTCCTGGACGAGGCTGACGATGATGTTGAGCGAGATAACGCCGGTGGAGATGAGCGCGTCGCCGATGCGGCCCAGCAGGGCGAGTGTGATGCCCAGGCCGAGCAGCGCCATGTTGATGAAGGTGAAGACGTTTTCGAGGATGATCTGGCGGTAGGAGCGACTGGTAGGCGGGGCGACGGTGGCGCCCAGGCCGCGCGCGCGCCGCGCGTTGGCCTCCTCGGTGGTGAGGCCGCGCATGGCGTCAGACGCGGCTGGTATGGATGGCTGCTCGCTGGTGATGTTCGTCTCGCGCGTCATGTCCCACTCCACCTTCTCAGGCGCGCGCACTGGGCCCGCCATGCTCGCGACATGCATCACAGCGCGTCTCGCACTCTCTCAATACGCTCACGCGGGTGAGAAGTAGCGCGATATGGGGCGCCCATATGGCGGATTCCGTCCGTATAGGAGACGGATAGGCGCGAGATTGCGCAGCCAGCGACCAGGCTAGCGGCGCTTACGCCCCCAGTAGTCCTGGTGGGCCAGCGCCAGCGCGATGCGCGATTCCGCCGATACCAACGCCAGGGAAGAACCCGTGGTAAAACAGCGGCGGGCTCAGGATGGGATCGAGGACCAGGGTGGCGCCGATGAGGACGAACCCGGCCCCATAGAGCGCGGTCGCCAGCGCGCGACTGGGCAGGCGCGCGCGCCAGGCGATGACCATCGCCGGGAAGGTCACCAGCAATCCCGCTATCGCGAGCGCCGTAAACTGCTCGTGAACAGACACGGTCCCGTCTCCCGGCGCCGCTGAGGCGCGCTATCCACACGGACACACAGGCTTCCCAACCAGGCCCAGGAAAAAGGCAGGTAGCGATGTCCGCTCCTCGCACAATTGTCCAACAAGGGCGGCGCGCCGTCCAGCGATATATACGGGTGTTTCGCAGACCAGCGATATTTCATAGCGCGCTGCTGGCGCTGCTGATCGCGGTGTTCCTGCTGGCGTCCGCCCAGGTGCGGGCCTACACCGATGGCGTCCAGATTGACGCCTTCATTATCCACGGGACGGTCGACACGCCGACGCTGCGCTACACGCCCCCGGCGGACAAGCAGCTGCCGGTGATCGCGGTGATCGCGCATGGCTACGCGGCGGACAAGGAGATCATGTCGTCGTTCGCGGTGGACCTGGCCAAACAGGGCATCACTGTCTATACGTTCGACTTCCCCGGCCACGGCGCTTCGACCGCCTACTACGGCGGCGCGACGCATCAGGTCGTGAAGCAGATCGTCGCCACGCTGGGCGATGTGGTGGACTACGCGCAGGCGCACGCGCCCAGCCCGAACACCAAGATCGTGCTGCTGGGCTATTCGCTCGGCACGATCGCGGTGGGCGAGTACGCCTTCCAGCACCCGGACATGAAGAACCTCCAGGCGACGGTGCTGGTGGCGGGCATCCTATCGGACAAGCCGACGACGACCAACCCGCGCAATCTGCTGGTGCTCTCCGGCCAGTTCGACCTGCCGGGAATCAATGACATCGCCCGCAACGCGATCGCGGCGGCCTGTGGCGCGCCCGTGACGCAGATCAAGGGCACATCGTACCAGTGTGAGATCAACGCCACCGACTGGCGACGGCGCGTGATCCTGCCTGGGCTGGACCACATCTCGATCGTCACCGCCTCCTCGACGCATGATGTCGTGCTGGCGTGGCTGGGGAAGACGGTAGACCCGCGCATCGGCCAGACGCCCGTCATCGCGGACCTGCGGCTGCACTGGATGCTGATTGGCTTCCTCGCGGCCCTGCTCGCTGTCGCCCCGCTCATCCGGCTGTTGAGCATGCTCTTCCGCATCCATCCGGCGTGGGTCCGCGTGTGGCCCGCGGAGCCGGTGGATGGGCGCCCGGCGGGGATGCCGCGCTGGATGGGCATCCTCGCGCTGCCGGCGGCGCTGCTGGTGGCGCTGGTGGCGCTGTGGGCGGCGCTCCCCAGGAGTTTCTGGGGGCCTGATCCGTTCCCGTTCAGCTTCCTGCGGCAGCAGGTGTCGGCGGATGTGGCGATCTACTTCCTGTTCGCGGGCGCCGCGCTCGCGGCGATTGTCTGGGGCATTCCCCGGCTGCGGGCCTACATCACGCCGCCGCCGTGGCGCGAGGCGCCGCGGCAGGCGCTGATCGCGGTGGCGGTGACGGCGTTCCTGGTGGTGACGCTGGGCGGGCTGTCATCCTACGCCTGGGAGAGCCTGGCGCTGGAGCCGCAGCGGCTCTGGCGTGGGGCGGTCTACGCGCTGATGATCTGGCCGTTCTTCTTCGCGCTGCGGTCGCTGCTCTTCGCGATGTCGCCGCGACTCAAGCACCCCATCCTGGCGGACATCGGAGCCGGGCTGCTGATGATCGCGACGCTCGTCGGGGCGATCGTCATGAACTTCGACCGGCTCTCGTACCTGGGCATCCTGCTGCCGATCGTGGGCATTCTGATCCTGCTGCTGGCGGGGGTGGCCACCTGGACGCGGCTGACGCTGCGGCATCCGGTGATTCTGGTGTCAACGCTGGAGGCGCTCCTGATGGCGTGGATCCTCTCCGCGACGCTGCCGCTGGTGATGTAAAGGGCGGCGGCGCGGAGGTGGCGCGGAGGTGGGCGGTGAGGAAGCCCAGCGAATGAATTCGCGCCTGGCACGCGTCCGCGCAGGCGGACGTTGTGGCCGCAGGCCATTGAGGCGCGAATTCATTCGCCGCCCGCTGGCCGCACCGCCGCTACTCCTCGCCCCAGATGATCGCCGTCTTGTCGCTGGCGGTGGCCAGCCGCGCGCCCTCGGCACGCACCCACGCCAGCGCGCGCCGGCTGTGGCCGCTGCGGCCCATGAGCGGCCGCCGACGCTCAGCTCGCGGCCGCCGGGGCCGCTGAGCGTCGCCAGCAGCCGCCCGCTGCTGCCGACGCCCCACACCCGCGCCGTCTGGTCGTCGCTGGCGGTGGCCAGCCGCGCCCCATCGGGCGCCCACGCCACGCCAGTCACGCAGCCGCTGTGGCCGCTGAGCGTCGCCAGCAGCCGCCCGCTCGCCGCCTCCCACACCCGCGCCGTCTGGTCGTCGCTGGCGGTGGCCAGCCGCGCCCCATCGGGCGCCCACGCCACGCCAGTCACGTCGCCGCTGTGGCCGCTGAGCGTCGCCAGCAGCCGCCCGCTCGCCGCCTCCCACACCCGCGCCGTCTGTCGTCGCTGGCGGTGGCCAGCCGCGCCCCATCGGGCGCCCACGCCACGCTCAGCACGTCGCCGCTGGGGCCGCTGAGCGTCGCCAGCAGCCGCCCGCTCGCCGCCTCCCACACCCGCGCCGCCGTCGTTGCCAGCGGTGGCCAGCCGCGCCCCATCGGGCGCCCACGCCACGCCAGTCACGTCGCCGCTGTGGCCGGTGAGCGTGGCGATGACGGAGAAGCGCGCAAACTCGAACCGGCCCCAGCGGAAGATGGTGGCGCGGTCAGCGCCCGCGGCTGGGGCGGCGACGAGCAGCGCGCGACGGGCTGGCCAGTTCTGCGCTTTGACCGCTGCCGCGATGGCGGCATGCCAGGACGGGGTCAGCAGGGTTTTCTCCGCTTCGGGCGGGAGCTTCCGCGCGGCGGCGATGGCCTCGTCGTAGCGACCCGCCTCCCAACATGTCACTTCCGCGCGCTCACGCAGCGCCCAGCGCGGGTCGCCGGGCGCCATGCGGCGGGCGTCACTCAGCCGGCGGGAGAAGTCGTCCCAGCGGCCCAGGCGGGCGAGCGCGGCGGTGAGCGCGTCGAGGATGATCAGGCGGGTGGCGGTGTCGTCGAGCGGGGCCAGCGCAAAGGCGCGGGTGAGGATCTCCGCCGTCTGCGCGTCGTCGCCCGCTCTGGCGGTGAGGCGCACGTAGAGCAGCAGCGTATCGGCGTCGGGCGCGTCCCGCCTTGAGCGCCTGCTTGATGATCTCCAGCCCGGCGCGGTTGTCGCCGAGGGCGAAGGCGGCGGAGGCGCGCTCGCGCCAGAGGGCGGGCGTCATCGCGCCGCGCTCGATCAGGATGTCCGTTTTGTCTACCACATCCGACCAGTGCTCGCGGCCATAGGCGGTGTGCGTCTCCTGGCCAGCCGCTCGGTTGGGCGAGAGCGGCCGGGCGGCGCTGGGGTGGTGGACCATCGAGGCTCGCGCGCAGCGACAGCGGCCAGCGCGGCGTCGTAGCGCGCGGGATCGTCGGGCGGGTGAAGTCGAACTCCTGGATGTCCTTCCAGTCCTCGCGGCGCTCCGACTCCGCCAGGCGCACGGGCAGCAGCCGCTTGCCCAGCTCCACATGCTGGCGGTGGGCGATCTTCATCTCTCGCGGAACCCAGACCGAGGCGTTGGCGTTGGGCGAGAGAACGACCAGGAAGTTCGGGCGCTCAGTGATCTCGGCCAGAATGCGGTCCCACCAGTCCTCGCTGCCGTGCAGCCCCGCCTCGGCCTCATAGCCTGAGTTGTCGTACCAGACCGCTTCCTCGCCCAGCCGCGCGCGCAGGTCGGCGACCAGCCGCTGGCAGAACGCGTCATCCTCATGGCTGTGGCTCACGAACAAGCGCGGCCCCGTCTCCATACCCGCATCTCCCCTATCCGCCAAGGTCCCATCCCGCTTACGCCCCTCGCCTCCGCAGAGGAGAGGGGGCAGGGGGTGAGGTCCGCGCTCCACTCACCATCGCAATCGCGCGCAGGCATTGTAGCGCGAAGGTGAGCGGGCCGTAAAGCGGACGGGCGAATGAATTCGCGCCTGAGGCCCGTGGCCACAACGTCCGCCTGCGCGGACGCTCGCCTGCCCGCTTCGCCCGCTGCGCCTGCTCGCTGCGCCTCACGATGCTGACACGGTTCTGCGCCAATGGCGGAGGGAGATGAGGTCACAGCCAGCGGCGGCATGTGACGTACCTGTAAGGACGGCGCGCTGGAGCGTGCGGAACGTGTGACACGCGCAGCCGCTTCTTTATCAGTGCGGCCAACAGCGCGTCGCATCGAGCGCCGGGGCGCCGTCCAGGGAACAGGGGAGGAGGCGGGTATGAGCGCCTCATCAGCCGCGACATCGCGGGGGGCTGACCAGCCCAGCGCGCCATCCGTGCGGCGGTATGAGCTTGACTGGCTGCGGACGGGGGCGGTCTTCGGGCTGATCCCGTTCCATGTCGCCGTGATCTTCACCTCTGGCGCGTATGACTACGTCAAGAACGCGCAGACCAGCACGGTGATGGATTTCCTGGTATCCTTCATCACCGCCTGGGGCATCCCACTGCTCTTCCTGGTCGCGGGTGGCTCGGCGCGCTACGCGCTGGCCGCGCGCAGCGTGAAGCGCTATCTCAACGAGCGGGTGACCCGCCTGCTGGTGCCGTTCATCTTCGGCATGCTGCTGATCGTGCCGCTGCAAGTCTACATCGGACGCCTTTCTGGGCCGACGCCCGCGCCCCAGTTCCCCACGTTTTACGGGGAGTTTCTCTGGAGCCTGGCGCTGATCTTCACAGGGCGCTTGCCGCGCGGGCCAGACTGGATTGGCCACCTGTGGTTCATCCCGCCGCTGATGCTCTTCGCGGCGCTGGCGATCCCCTTCGCGCGGCTGCTGCGGACGCCGCGCGGGCGGGCGACGGTGGAATGGCTGGCGGGCCGCATGCGCGGCTATAGCGCGCTGCTCCTGCTTGGCCTGCCGCTTGCGGTGGTCAACTGGCTGGCGATCGAGGGCGTGCGCTGGATGGTAACAACAAATGTCGCGTTCGCGAGCAACGCGATTGGCGACCATGGCGTTCCTGATCTTCTTCCTCTATGGCTACCTGCTCTACCTGGATGAACGGTTCCTCACCAGTGTGCGGCGCGACACCTGGCTCGCGCTGGCGCTGGGCCTGGGGGTATGGCTGGCGCTGCGGTACGTGATCCCCGGAGCGCTCTCCGCCACCTGGGCCGGGACGGTGGCCATTGGGGTTCTGCGCGGCTATAGCAGTTGGTGGTTGGTCATGGGCATTCTCGGCCTCGCGATTCGCTACCTCCGGTTTACGAACCCCCTGGAGCGCTATCTCGCCCGCGCCGCCTATCCCGTGTACATCATCCACATGCCGATCCTGTCGCTGATCGCGTTCTGGGTCGTGCGGCTGGATTGGGATATCGGGCTCAAGTTTGGGCTGATCGTCGTCCTGAGCCTGGCGGCCTCGCTGCTGATCTACGACGCCTTTATCCGCCGGATTGGTGTCATGCGGCTGCTTTTCGGGCTGCGCGCGGCGCCGTCAGTCAACGTCCCGCCCGGCCACCGTCCGGCCACCACGCCCGCTGCCCGCCGGAGCCCGTGAACGGGTGGCGTGTGAGATGGCTGTGAGACCGCTCGCCGGGCGTGTGATGGACTGGTGAGCGAATCAGATGAGGATACAAATGCTTCCTTCCAGAGATGGCAGGGATTTCGCTGTCTTCGCTGTCGTTTCAGTCCCATGTATCCTGGTCGAGATCGTGAAGGTCTGGGGAGGTCGCTATGGCGACGCCGGAGTCTCCAGCCCGCGCCGGGCCAGCTACCCCCGCGAGCGCTCCCGCGACAGGCAGGCGGTACGAGCTTGACTGGCTACGGGCGTTTGTCGTGCTCGGCCTGATTCCGATCCATGCCGCGGTCATCTTCAGCAGCACAGCGGACGCGTACCTGAAGAATAGCCAGACGAGCGAAAGCATGGCGCTGCTCGGCGCGTTCGCCGGAACGTGGGGGATGCCGCTGCTGTTCGTCGTCGCCGGGGCGAGCGCGTATTTCGCGCTCAACCACCGTTCAGGCTCACGCTATCTCATGGAGCGCGTGCAGCGGCTGATCGTGCCGTTTGTCTTCGCGACCCTGACGATTATTCCCATCCAGGTCTACGCCGTGGCGGTCAGTAATCCTGAGCTGATCCACACCTTTAACGTCCCAATCCACGATCCCAATTTCACGTCATCGTTCCTGGCGTTCATCGTCGAATACCTGCGCGACTACGCCTACTTCCTGACGCACTTCTCGCCGACCCTGGCGATCGTGTTCTGGGGGCATCTGTGGTTCATCCCGCGCCTCTTCGCCTATGCGCTGCTCACGCTGCCGCTGTTCTTCTGGCTGAAAAGCCCGCGTGGCGCGCGGCTGGTGGTTGCGCTGGGCAAGCTGATGCGCTATCCGGGGGCGATCTTCCTCTTCGCCGTCCCGCTGATCATCACCGAGATGTTCGTGCGCGGAACCGATCTGATCGCAATCACGGCGGGCTGGCCGCTCTACGATGACTGGGTGCAGTTCAGCTTCTACCTGATCTACTTCGTGTACGGCTATCTGGCCTTCGCCATCTCGACCATGCCAGCGGCGATCGCCCGCCACGGCTGGATCGCCCTGGCGCTGGGCATCGCGGGCTTCGCCCTGGCGCTGGCAATAGCGCAGAAGGGCACGCTGACATCCGACCCGCTGAACTACTCGCTGGGATATATCTTTGGAGCGCCGATTCGCGGATTTGTCAGCTGGTTCTGGGTGGTCGCGGTTCTCAGCCTCGCGCTGCACAAGCTGACGTTTACGAACGGGCTGCTGCGCTATCTCAACGATGCCGCGTTCCCGATCTACGTGCTCCACATGCCCGTCGTGACAGTCGTCGGGATGTACGTCATCGCGCTCGACATCCCCTGGGCGCTCAAGTTTGTCCTGATTATCGCCGCCGCGCTGACGCTGACCCTTGCGACCTACGAGCTGATCGTGCGGCGCTTCCGCGTCACGCGCATGCTCTTTGGTCTCAAGCCGCGACCGCGGGCGGGAGCCCGCGCCCGGGGCGCCCTGGTGGAATCGCCGGGCGCCGCGCTCCACGCCACTCACTGGAGGTGATCGGTATGCGCAGTGATCTTTCCTGGCGCCGCCTGACCTGGGGCGTCGCGCCCGCCCCACGCTACATGGCCTCTCAGGCGGCGCCTTCCGCCGCCCAGGCGGCCACGCCCGCGGCGGCCACACCCGCGGCGGCCACGGCGCCCGCGCGGCCTGTGGCCGTGGACGCCTTCAACCATCGCCAGCTACCCGCGCTGCCGCCCGCGAGTGAATCGAACGTGGTGGCGATGTTCCGTGATCGCTGCGCGCGCTTTAGTGACGCGCCACGCTGGCGGGTCAGACAACCTGACGGCGTGTGGAAGAGCATGACCTGGAGCGGGGGCCAGGCGGTGGTGAATGAGTTGATCGCCGGCCTCAACGCGCTGGGCGTGCGGCCCGGCGAGAAGGCCGGAATCCTGAGCGAGACGCGCTGGGAATGGCTGGCCGCCGACTGGGCGATTCTGGGGCTGGGCGCCGTCAGCGTGCCGATCTACGCGTCGCAGACGGCGGACACCATCGCGTATATGCTCAACGATTCCCAGACCGCGTATATCTTCGTCGAGAACGCCGAGCAATACGAGAAGATCGCGAGCATACGGGCGTCGGTCCCCACGCTCAAAGCGCTTATCATGCTCGACGACGCCGCCGAAGTGAGCGAGCGAGAGCGCGACGGCGCGCTGCGCGTCATCTCGTTCGAGGCGTTGCGGCGCCTCAGCGGGCAGACCGCCGCTGAGGCCGAGACCCTGGCGCGCGTCCTCGCGGCGGACATCCGGCCAGAAAACATGGCCAGCGTTATCTACACCTCTGGAACGACCAACCGCCCCAAGGGGGTCATCCATACCCACGCCTCGCTCATGGGGCAGGTGCGGAGCACGGGCGCCGCGCTGACGACCTTTACGCCGGGGACGAAGCACCTGCTCTGGCTGCCCCTGGCGCATGTGCTGGGACGCGAGGAGCATCTGATCGGCGTTGACCGGGGCGGCGTCACGTTCATCGCCGGGTCCATCGATACACTGGCGCGCGACATCCGTGAGACCCACCCCAATATCATTGTGGGCGTGCCGCGCATCTATGAAAAAGCCTACGCCACGATCGCGGCGAAGGCGATGAGCGGCGGAGCCGTCCAGCGGCGGATATTCCACTGGGCGCGGGGGGTTGGCGAAGCGACGGTGGAGCGACGCCAGCGCGGCGAGCCGCTGCCGCTGTCCCTCCGCCTCCAGCACCGGCTCGCCGACCGGCTGGTGTTCACCAAAGTGCGCGAGGCGCTGGGTGGCGCGCTCGATTTCTCGATCACGGGCGGCGCGCCGATTGGCATCGACATCCTGCGCTTCTTCCACGGCGCCGGTGTCCTGATTCTGGAGGGATGGGGGCTGACGGAGACGATGGGCGCGCTGACGGTCAATCGCGTGGACCGCTACCGCCTCGGCACAGTCGGGCCAGCGACGATGGACCACGAGGTCCGCATCGCGCCGGATGGGGAGGTCCTGGTCCACGGGCCGTGCCTCTTCTCCGGCTACCTGAACCTTCCGGAGGAGAACGCGGCGGCGCTGGATAGCGAGGGCTGGCTGCACACCGGTGACCTGGGCGAGCTAGACGCCGATGGCTTCCTGCGGATCTCTGGCCGCAAGAAGGAGCTCATCGTGCTGGCGAATGGCAAGAAAGTTGGCCCGGACCCGATCGAGACGCTGCTGAAGGGCATCCCGGGAGTGTCGGAGGCGATGGTGTATGGCGACCGGAAGCCGTACCTGGTGGCGCTGCTGACACTGGACCCGGAGGGCGTGATGGCGTGGGCCAGGCGCCAGGGCCTGGAGGCCGCGAGCGCGGAGGAGGTGGCGGCGTCGCCACGCTTCGCCCAGCATCTCGATGAGGGGATCGCGCGCGTGAACAGCCAGCTTGCGCGGTATGAGACGGTGAAGCGCTACGCGGTCGCGCCGGGCGACTTCACCGTCGAGAACGGCCTGCTGACGCCGACCCAGAAGATCAAGCGGGGCCCGGTCTACGCGCGGTTCCGGGACTTGATCGAGGGGGTGTACACCAGGGCGTGACCTCACCCCCTGGCCCCCTCTCCCGCGGGGAGAGGGGGTGGAGCGGAGCGGCGGGTGACCCGCAAAAGGATGGCGCAGCCAGCGGTGAGGCCAACGGCGAGGCCGGCGCTCATGCCGATCAGGAAGCGGCCCGTGTCGATGCGGGCGGCGCCGGTCAGTTGCGCGGCGACGGCGGCCAGCAGCGCCAGCGCCGCGACCGCGAGGCTCAGCGCGGCCAGCCCCGCGTACAACTGGCGCCGCCGCCGCGCCCGGCTCACTGCGGGCGCGAGCGCCAGCAGCGCCACCGCGCAGGCGATCACCGCGACCACTCCGGCTGGCTCCATACACGCGATCCTTTCAGCGGCCTGGGACGTGTCAAAGTCGTTTGGCCAGAAGCGAGCGGGCGAATAAATTCGCGCCTCAAGGCCCATGCGGGAACCCCGAACCCGCATGGGCGCTTCGCTCCGCTCGCCCTGCGGCCACAACGTCCGCCTGCGCGGACGCCCGACCGGCGAGAGGGGACCCGCACAGGCGGGTCTCGTGGCGGCGGGAGCGCCTTCAGGCGCGAAGAATTGCGCCAGCCTGCTCGCTGGCGACTTTGTCATTGCCGCCTGCGAGGCCTGGGTCGCGGCGGTGTTCTCCTCTATACGGTATACTCTATGAGAACGCCTTGACATCTGGTGAGCGAGAACAGGAGTCCGAGAGATGGCCCGAATGGTGATGTGCGCGAAGCTCAAGCGCGAGCTGCCCGGCCTCGAGAAGCCGCCGATGCCCGGCGAGCTGGGTCAGCGCATCTTCGACCATATCTCCCAGCAGGCGTGGGACATGTGGCAGGAGCACTCGCGCCTGCTCATCAACCACTACGGCCTCAACCTCGCCGACCCGGACGCGCGGCAGATTCTCCGCCAGGAGATGGAGCGCTTCCTCTTCGGCGATGACGACGACAAGCCCGAAGGCTGGACCCCCGACGATGACAGCGGCCCGTCCTCACCCGCCAAGGGCAAAGGCGCGCCCGCGCCCGCCGCTCCGCAGAAGAAATAAGCCGCCCTTCATGAGCCGTCCGCCGCGTCCCATCGCGCCGACCACGCCCGACACCTCCGACGCCGCCACGCGCCAGGCCCGCCAGGGCCGCGCGCGCCGTCCGCGCCCGTGTGGCGCCCCGGCCAGTGCTGGCCGGGGCGCCGCGCTCACTACCCCCGGCGCCATTCTCCTCATCGCCACCTACGAGCTTGGCCACCAGCCGCTGACGCTCGCCACGCCGCTGGCCATTCTCCGCGAAGCGGGCTTCGCGCCCACCGCGCGCGATACGTCCGTCGAGGACCTCAGCGACGGTGACATCCTCGCCGCGCGGCTGGTCGCCATCTCCACGCCGATGCACACCGCGCTGCGTCTCGGCCTCCAGGTCGCGGAGCGCGTCCGCAGCGTCAATCCCGGCGCCACAATCGTGTTCTACGGCCTCTACGCCACGCTCAACGCGGAGATGCTGCTGCGCGAGCGCGCGGACGCCGTCATGGGCGGCGAATACCAGCGGCCACTGCTGGCGCTCGCCCAGGCGCTCGCCACGGGCGCGCCGCTCGACACACTCGCCATCCCCGGCGTCCCACGCCGCGGAGAGGCGCCGCCCAGTCCACAACGCGCCTCCCACCCCCGTCCCGGCCTTGAAAGGCCGGGGCACGGATGGGGTGGAAACGGGAAGCGTGACGCCCAAGGCCGGGGCTCCCATCACACCCGCGCGCGACACGCTGCCCGGCCTCGACCGCTACGCGCGCCTCGCGCAGGGTGACGCGCTCACCCTGGCGGGCTACGTCGAGGCCACGCGCGGCTGCCTTCACACCTGCTTGCATTGCCCGATCACGCCCATCTACGGCGGGCGCTTCTTTGTCAACCCGCGCGCCGCCGTGCTCGATGACATCCGCCAGCAGGTGCGCGCCGGAGCGGGCCACATCACGTTCGGCGACCCGGACTTCTTCAACGGCCCAGGCCACAGCATGGCGATTGTCCGCGCGCTGCATGAGGAGTTCCCGGACGTCACCTTCGACGCGACGATCAAGGTCGAGCACCTGATCGAGCGCCGCGCGCTGATCCCGGAGCTCGCCCGGCTTGGTTGCGCGTTCATCGTCTCCGCCGTTGAGTCGCTCAGTCCGACCGTCCTCGCGCGCCTCGCCAAGGGCCATAGCCGCGCCGATGTCGAGGAGGCGCTGCGGATTCTCGATGACGCGGGGATTCCGATGCGCCCGACGTTCGTCGCCTTCACGCCCTGGACCAGCGCCGCCGATTACCTGGAGGTCCTCGACTTCATCGCCGCCCACGACCTGGTCGAGCATGTGGACCCCATCCAGTGCGCCATCCGCCTGCTCGTCCCGCCCGGCTCAGCGCTGCTGGATATGCCCGACGCCGCCGCGTGGTTCGGCCCGCTGGACGAGGCGACGCTCAGCCACACCTGGGCGCACCCCGACCCGCGCATGGACGCCCTCCAGCGCGAGGTGGCCGCGCTCGTCGAGGCCGCCGCCACCGCCCAACTCCCCGCGCGCGAGACGTTCGCCGCCATCCACGCCCTGGCCGCCGAGCGCCTCAGCCGCCACCACGCCTTCAGCGCGATTGGCCAGCGCGCCAAGTCGCGCCCCATCCCGCACCTCACCGAAGCGTGGTTCTGCTGAGCGGAGCCGACTGCGGGCCAGTTGGCTCCGCTCACCCCCAAGCTGTAGCGCCGCCCCCGATGGTGGGGCGCCGCCGCGCGCGCCGCGCATGGTACAATCCTGCACGAACGAGCCACGAGCGCGCGCGGGAGGACGCTATGCCAACAGACGAACGCTACATCTCCTTTCACGACGGAGCCTGGTACGTCGGCGCCACCGGCGTTTATCTGTATGGCGTCATCTCCCTCTGGCTCCAGGGCTACTCACCCGAAGAAATTCAGGCCAGTTTCACCCCGCTTTCGCTGCGGGATGTCTATGGAGCCATCCTCGCCTATCTGGAGGGCCGCGAAACCTTCGACGCCTCCTTCCGCGAGCAGGATGCGCTGTTCCAGCGGCTCCGCGATGAATCCGCGGCCCAGCGACCGGCTTTCTACGCCGATATGCGCGAGCGCGTCGCCCGCTTCCACGATGCCCAGCAGCGCGGCCAGGCTTCCTGAGCATGCCGGACGAGCCGCTTGAACAACTACCACGCTTCCTGGCGGACATCAACTTCAACGCCCGAATCGTTGCGGGCTTGCGTCGCCGCTACGCCCTATCCAGCCCTATCGCGCCAGCGCCAGGAACCGCGAGCCGCCCAGCAAATGCGCCGCCACATCTCGATTCAGCGCGTAAGCGATGCGGCGCGGGAGCGACAGCACCCGGCGGCGCGGCGCGTTTGTGGATTGCTCTACGCTCTCCAGCGCATACTCCCAATCCACCACCTCATACCCCGTCTCCGCGAGCAGCGCCAGAATCACTTCCTTGGTGAAGTAGTGCAGGTGGCCGTACTCGCGCCGCGTGTAGAGCAGTCCACCGGGCCGCAGAATACTCTGCGCTGAGAGGTCCAGCGGGAACATGAACAATGCATGGGTCCCCAACGGACGAAGCGCGCGCAGAAACGTGAAATAGTCCTCCAGATGCTCCACCACATCCAGAACCAGCGTCAGATCGAATCGCTGTCCCGCCAGCGCCGTGACATCGCCCTGAACGAATCGCAGGCGCGCGTTCTCCCGCGTCCGCGCCAGCTCGATCGCCTGCGGCGAGATGTCGTAGCCGGTCAGCTGGCAGCTTGCCGGCAGCCCCTCCTGGATCAGCCGCAGGGCCTCGCCCGCGCCGCAGCCCACCTCACACACCGATTCCAGCGCTAGCCCGTTCTTCCGCAACATCGCCAGCGCATGCCGCGCCTTCCACGGCGATTCGCCCACATGCCAGTCCGGCACATGGCTCGCGTAGGAACCATCCAGGTACCGCTCCACACCAGGCATGCCCGCCTTCCTTCCTGTCCCACAATCCTCGCATTGAAGCGCCGCCTCTATGATATCTCATATCATACGCGCCGCGATACGCAGCATCCCTGTGTGACCTCTAAACATAACGCAAGAGACGGATGAAAGTTACTCCATCCGTCCCATAGAAAAAGGTGAAATTCTGTGGGGAATGCGCCGCCCACTCAGCGTTGCGGGACGGGCGGAGCGCCCATCGTACGCTCGGCGAAGCCAACGATCACCGGCAGGAATGTCAACTGGCTCGCGTCACGGCTCACCGTCCGCGTCCCCGACATCCGCCACGTAGCCCGCGACCGCCGTCCTGATCGAGGGGTAGAGATGGTCCGCGCCAATCGCCTTCACCAGCCCGGCGCGCTCCATCCGATCTGTATCGCGCTTTTCGCCCGCGCGATGGCCACCACGACCACCACTCCCGGTCAGGTGGCGGCGTACCTCCTCCAGCGTCTCCAGGGCCGTCGAGTCCACATCGGTGATCGCCTCAGCGTCGAGGATGAACCAGCGCAGCGGCGGGTCCAGCCCCTCCGCCAGCTCGATCACCTGGTTCTTGAAGTAGTTGGCGTTGGCGAAGAAGAGCGGGCCGTCGAAGCGGTAGACGAGCAGGCCCGGCTCGCGCTCGCTCTCTGGGTGTTCGTCGATATCGTGGTAGCCATCCAGCCCTGGCGTTCTGCCCAGCACCGCGTCATGCGGCCGCACGGCGCGCGCCAGCACCAGCAGGAACGAGAGCGCCACCGCGATCGCCAGCCCCGGCAGCAGCCCCACCGTCAGCACACTCAGCAGCGTCACCAGCGCCACCGCGAAATCAGCCCGCCGCAGATGATAGAGATGGCGCAACGCCGCGAAATCAATCAGCGGCAGGATCGCCGCGATCAGCGCGCCCCCCAGCGCCGCGGAGGGAAAGCGGCTCAGCGGCCCCGTCAGGAACAGCAGGATCAGCCCCAGCCCCACCGCCGCCGTCACCCCCGCGAGCTGGGTTCTCCCGCCCGCCGCCTCATTCACCGCCGTGCGCGTTCCGCTGCCGCTGACGGCGAAGCCCTGTGTGAGGCCCGCCGCGATATTCCCCGCGCCCAGCCCGACCAGCTCCTGGTTGGCGTCCACCATATAGCCGTTGCGCGCCGCGAAGGTGCGCGCGTTGAGAATCGTATCCGAGAAGGTCAGGAGCGTGATGCCGAGCGCGTCGGGCAGCATGTGGCTCAACTCGCTAAGCGAGACCGCTGGTATGCCTGGCGTGGGCAAACCCGGCGGGATGTATCCGATCGTCGCGACACCGTGCGCGTCGAGCTGGAACACGCTCGACACCACTGTCGCGCCCGCGACGGCGATCAGCGGCCCTGGCACGCGTGGCGCGACCCGCCGCAAGACGACGATAAACACCAGCACACTGACGCCGATGGCGAGCGTTGCCAGGTTCGTCTGGGGCAGCTTCGTGACCAGCTCGGCGATTTGCCGGAAAAAGTCCCCACTGGTGATCGGGACGCCGAACAGCTTGCTCAGCTGCCCCGCAATCACCGAAAGCGCCAGCCCGTTGATATACCCAATCAGAATCGGCTTCGAGAGAAAATCGGCGACGAACCCCAGCCGTGTGACGCTGGCGATCAGGCTGAACGCGCCGACAAGCAGCGCCAGCCCCGCCGCCAGCGCCATCGCGTGGGTGGGGTCGCCCGCCGCCAGCGGCAGAATCGCCGCCGCGACCAGCGCCGCCGTCGAGGTGTCTGGCCCGATGACGAGCAGCCGCGAGGGGCCAAACAGCGCATAGATCACCAGCGGCGTGATGCTGGCGTAGACCCCCGCGATCGGCGGCAGCCCCGCCAGTTGACCATACGCCATCGCAATCGGCAGGATGACCGCCGCCAGCGTCACGCCGGCCAGCAGGTCGTGGCGCAGGTCTGGGCGCTGGTACGCGCGCATCCAGCTGATGCCCGGTATGATCCGCTCGATGCGCCAGCGTGGCCGCTCTTCGCTCTCCGTGGCGGCGGGGCCTGGTCTGAGATCGCCCGGCTTGCTCCCGCTCATCTCACCGCTCCTCGTACATGTGCGACGCGCATTCGGCGCCATGGCGCATCGCAAAGCGCATCGCATGGCGCGTGGGTTGCGCGTCAGCGTAGTCGCGACGGTCCGCGTAGCGTCAAGCGGCGCGACCTCACCCCCGGCCCCTCTCCCAGAGGAGAGGGGGGCCACGATTATTCCCCTTCTTCTGACAGGAGAGGGGGCCAGGGGGTGAGGTCGCCTGGCTGGCGCGCGCTCGCTGGCGCGCGGTACACTTTTCTTGCGGCGGTTTCGCCACTCGCGCCAGCGCATTGGCGCCGCATAGCGAGCGGCGAAGGATAGCCTGGATGACGAGGCTACAGGGGAGGATTTGAGATCATGGGGCATGTCCTGCTGCTCACCGAGCAGGCCGCGTACGAGCGCGCCAAGCGCCTGAGCGCCCTGCTCGCCAGCGCGCTCCCCGACCGCGAGATCATCACCATACCCGCCAGCGGCGCTGACCGGCTCGACCAGCTGGAGCGCCTGAGCGCCGTCTCGCTGCTCGTCGCCGACACCGCCACGCCGCTGACCGACCGCCCAGGCCCGCACGCTGGACGCCTTCACGCGCAACGGCGGCGCCCTGCTGCTGCTGGGTGAGACGGTGGACGCCTGGCGCGGCTCGGCGCTTGGCGCGGCGCTCGGCCTGCCGGAGGGCCAGCGCGGCCCGGCGACCGAGCTGATCGTGCGGCTGGCGGGCGACCACGACATCACCCGCCGCCTCGATTCTTCCTTCCCCGTCACCGACCGCCTCGCCATCCACGACGGCCTGCCGGAGGACGCCACCCCGCTGCTGGTGACGAGCTGGCGCTATACCAGCGTGCCGGTCGCGTGGCTGCGGCCGGTGGGCGCGGGCGCCACGGCCGCCATCACGCTCGGCGCCGCTGATGGCGCGCTGGAGAGTCCCACCCTGCGCCAGGTCATCTTCCGCGCCGCCCGCTACCTGACCGGCTGGCGCGAGCCCGCCCCCGCGCGCATCGCCATGATCGGCTACGGCGCCATCGGCTACGAGCACGCCAGCGCCATCGCCGCCACGCCGGGGCTGGAGCTGGCGCTGATCTGCGACCGCAACCCCGCGCGACTCGACGCCGCCCGCGAGCGCTTCCCCGACCTGCGCGCCGTTCGCGAGATCGATGACGTGATCGCCGATGAGGGCGTGGACGCGGCGATTATCGGCGCGCCGCCCAACATCCACGCCAGCCTCGCGCTGCGGCTGCTGCGCGCGGGCAAGAGCGCGATCGTCGAGAAGCCGTTCAGCATCACCACCGCTGAGGCCGATGAGATGATCGCCGAGGCCGAGGCCCGCGACCTGACGCTCACCTGCTACCAGAACCGCCGCTGGGACCCCGACTTCCTCGCCATCCAGCGCGCCGTCACCGAGGGACGCATCGGCGACCTCTTTCACCTGGAGCTGTTCATCGGCGGCTTCTCCCATCCGTGCGACTACTGGCACTCCCACGAGCCAGTCTCTGGCGGCGTCTTCTATGACTGGGGCTCGCACTACCTCGACTGGGCGCTGACCCTGCTGCCCAATCAGGTGGCCGACGTGCGCGCCAGCAGCCACAAGCGCGTCTGGCGCGACGTGACCAACGCCGACCAGGCCAGCATCGCCATCCGCTTCCGCGACGGGCGTGAGGTCTCCTTCATCCACTCCGACATCGCCGCCGCGCTGAAGCCGAAGTGGTACGCGCTCGGCACGCGCGGCGCGATCACCGGCCACTGGCGCCACGAGACGGTGACGGCGCGCAAGTGGAACGGCGACCTGATCGAGGAGCGGCTGGCCCCATCGGAGGCGCTGCCCGCCGTCACGCTCGCCACGCGCGACGCCGCCGGGCTGATCCACGAGGAGCGGCTGGCGCTGCCGCCCGCGCCGGAGCGCCCCTTCCACCGCAACCTGGCCAATCACCTGCTCGCGGGCGAGCCGCTGGCGATCAACCCGCGCGCCTCGCGCCGCAACATCGCCGTGATGGAGGCCGCCGCGTGGTCCGCCGCGCATGACAGCGCCGTGGTCCCGATAGACGACCGCGACGCCTGACGCCGCCGTTTTCGCGCCACGAGGAGGCCTAGCCGCATGAACGCCCACACGCAGCCGTCGTCACCTGGGGCGTGCTCGGCGCGGGGTTTATCGCCCGCGTCGCGATGCTCCCCGCCCTCGCCTCGCTGCCTGACGTCCGCCTGCTCGGCATCGCCAGCCAGGACCCGGCGCGCGCCGCCGCGCTGGCCGCCGCGCATGGCGTCCCGCGCGTCTACGGCGACTATCAGGCGCTGCTCGACGCGCCCGACATCCAGTGCGTCTACATCGCGCTCGCCAATCACCAGCACCGCGAGTGGGTGGAGCGCGCCGCCGCCGCCGGGAAGCACGTGCTCTGCGAGAAGCCGCTGGGCCGCGACGCCGCCGAGGCGCAGGCGATGCGCGCGTTCTGCGACCGCGCGGGCGTCGCCCTGATGGAGGCGCTGATGTACCGCTTCCACCCACGCATCGCCCGCGCGCTGGAGCTGATCGCGACTGGCGCCATCGGTGAGCCGCGCGAGGTCGAGGCCGCCTTCAACTTCCCGCTGGCGGATAGCGCCAACTACCGCCTCGACCCCGACCATGGGCGGCGGCGCGCTGCTGGATGTCGGCGGCTACTGCGTGACCGCCGCGCGCTTCTTCCTCGGCGAGCAGCCGCTGGCCGTCCGCGCCACCGCGCGCTATGCGCCGACCGGCGCCGACCTCGCCGTCTCCGCGCTGCTGGAGCACAGCGACGGGCGCGCCGCGCGCATCACCTGCGCCTTTGACACCGCCGAATACCAGCGCGTCACCATCATCGGCTCCGCCGCCGCGCTGGAGCTGCCCTACGCCTTCACCGCCTGGCATACGTGACGCCGCCCCGATCCTGATCCATCGCGGCAAGACGGTGGAGACGCACTCCACGCACGCCGCCGACCCCTACGCGCTGATGGCCGCCGCCTTCGGGCGCGCCGCTGTCACCGGCGCCCCCGTCCCCTATAGCCTCGATGACACGCTCGCGACCGCCCGCACGCTCGACGCGCTGGCCGCCGCCGCGCGGACGGGGGAGCGGGTGAGCGTCGGGAAGGCGTGACCTCACCCCCGGCCCCTCTCCTGGGAGGAGAGGGGAGCGCCGCCAGACGTGACTGGTGAAAGGCAAACAACGCTAGCCCCCTACCAGTCACGTTGCCCAGGGCTTTCCCCTCTGAGGGGAACGGGGGACCCGCGAGCGAGCGGGGCAGAGCCGAAGGCCGGATGGGGTCCGCCCGCTACACCCATCGGGCTAGCCCGCATGTGGCCTTGCGGCGCGCGCGCGCTGGCCATACAATCGTGATGGGGAGATCAGCGGCCACTCGCGCGCGTACGATTTGGGGCGAGCTGGACGCTTTGTTGTTAATATGCGGGAGGAGTGGGCCTGCGATGAGTGACACGAACGCAACGGAGACATATGAGCGCGACATGGATCGCCGCGCCTTGCGGCGCATCGCCGAAGCGGCGCGCGCCAACCCTGATCTGGCCGCCGCCACACGCGACGCCGTCTTCGAGTCCGGCCTATTCGACATCTTTGGCGCTGGCGAGCGCTTCAACCCCGTGGACGTCCTCGACACGGGCGGCGAAGACGCCCTGCGCGCCAACCTCGCGCGGCTGGACCTGGCGCAGCTGCGCGCCCTCGTCCGCGCCCATGACTACGACCCCGAGCGCGAGACCGCCCGCTGGCGCAGCGCCCCCCGCTTCATAGACCTGATCGTTGAGAAGGCCAAAATCCAGCTCGAACAGGAGCGCAAAACCGGCGCCGCCACCAAATCCCTCGCCGAAGCTTCCTGGATGCTCTGACCGCTCAACTCACCGCGTCCAAGCGCGCGGCGGCGACCGTCCGGCTGGGGCGCGCTGGCTATTCATGCCCGCGCGCTCCCAGCGCCGCGTCCTACGACTTCGGCATCGAAGACGCCGAGATCAGGAAGCCCACGCCGATAATGAACAGGATCACGCTCAGCATACCCAGGCCGATCAGGCCAGTAATCTGGATGCGCGCCAGGCGCGGCGGACTTCTTGCCATTACCCGTTCGCCGGCGTTACCGTCGTCATCTACCGTCGGGCTGACGGTGGGCTGTGGCGTCGGCGTCGCTGGCGCGATGATGATCGCGAGCGATTGACTGGCCACGAGCGTCGGCAGCAACGAGCTACGTCCCGTCCTGCGAGACCGCGCTGATGGTCAGAGAGCCCGTCTCGCCCGTCGGAAGCTCGCACGACGACGGTGAAGCCGCCGGTGTTGTCGGTGCGGATGTTGCCGCTGACGACGGTGAGCGCGGCGTCGGGGTTGTAGTCAGAGGGGTGAACGCCCCCGGTGTCAGGAAGAACGAGATGTTCTGGCCGCCGGGCATGAAGTTCGTCCCGGTTATCTGGAGGATAGCCACCGCCGTAGACCTTGCCATCAGGCGGCGTGACGGTTGGCGCGGGGGTTGGCGTGCCAGGAGCGGGGGTCGCCGCGTTGGGGTTGTCCACCGGCTGGACACTGATCGCCGGCGCGCTCGCCGCGTCCACCCGGTAGAGCACGGTGGACTGCCCAATGGCGTTGGCGGTCGTGTCCTGCGCGCAGAGGTAGTATTCGGTGTTGACCGTGTTCGCGGCGTCAGGCCACTGGAACGCGACGGTGAAATTGCCGTTCGCCTGGATATTGGGCTGCGCCCCGCTGATCGCCTGGAAGCCGCTGGCGCAGCCCACGCTCTGCGGCGCGTAGCCGATGGTCACGCTGTCCCCGGCGGGCGCGGCGCCCTGCGCGAAGATGTTGGCGCCAACCGGCCCCTCGACGACGCCGCCGCTGGCCTGTGGGTTCTGGATATCAATCGTCACGGGGCTACTGGCGTCCAGGCTGGCGGCGCGCGCGGTGGACAAGGGAATGAGCCAGGCCATCAGCGCCAGCGACGCGATCAGCGCGCCCAGCGACGCCCACGCGGCTGGGCGGGCCAGCGCCCGGCTCCATTTCATGAACGCCAGTGACCGAAACGCGCATAACGCCTCCCTGTGCGCACGCCGCGCGACGGTCCGACCGCGCTGGCGCCCTGGATCGCACCGATCCCCATGTATGTATGATGACGAATTCTGGCGGCGGAAGAATCCCGACGGCCCGGCGCCCGGCGCGACCTGGGATGAAAAGAAGGACCGGGACGCTTGAGCAGTATAGCACGGCGCCTGGCGGTCATTCGCACCGGTCTTGTGGCGCGCGTCACACCCGTCCCGCATCCGCGACGCGCCCCGCGACATGCGATACTACGCGCTGCGCGCCGCGTGGCCTCACGCATGACGCCTGGCGCCGCTGGCCCGCTCCACACGTCTACATCTCTATGATGAAGTTGTATGATGAGCGACGATGCGAGCGGCGCCTTATGACACGCGAGGTTGGCGGCGCATGATGGAGGGAGCGGGAGATGCCGAGGAGGCTGAGAAGTCCCAGGCGCCGGAGGCGGAGCAGCGCGCCGGCGTCGCGCCGTCGCGCCATCCGCGCCGCGCCGCGAGCGGCGGCGTCCGCGCCCGCTGGAGTCGCTTGGAGCCCGCCGCCGGGCAGGTCACGCCCGCCGCCGCGACGGAGCCCGGCGAGCCGCTGGCGCCGCGCCAGCTCCTCGCGGTGATCGAGAGCCTGCTCTTCGTGGCTGGCCGCCCGCTGGAGTTCGCCGAGCTGCGCAAGCTGACCGGCGTGGATGAGGCGCGCATACGCGCGGCGGTGGGCGATCTAGCGCAGACGCTGGAGCGTGAGGGGCGTGGCGTGCGCGTCCAGCGCATGGAGGCGGCGGCGCAGATGGTCTCGGCCCCGGAGCATGCGCGCTTCGTCGCCGCGCTGCTGGGCCTGCCCACCCAGGTGCGGCTGACCACCGCCGCGCTGGAGACGCTCTCCGTCATCGCCTACCGCCAGCCGATCACCCGCTCGCAGATCGAGGCCATTCGCGGCGTCAACAGCGACCGCGCGCTGGCCAGCCTCCTGCAGCACGGCCTGGCGCAGGAGGTGGGCCGCGCCGCCACCGTTGGGCGCCCGGCGCTCTTCGGCACCACCCCCGAATTCCTCCAGCAGTTCGGCCTCACCAGCCTCGACGCCCTGCCGCACGCCGACCTGCCCCAGGCCCAGGCCGCCGAGGCCCTCCGCGAGCGCGCCGCCAGAGCATCCGCGACGCCGTCAACGCTGGCGACGCCGAGGAACGCGGCGGGGGTGGGGCGCGGCCATGAATGGCCGGCGCACGGCGCGGGGTGGGGCGCGGCCATGAATGGCCGGCGCGCACGGGACGGCGGGGGGCATGAATGCTCAGCGGGAGCGCTGACCCGCGTTGCGAGTGTTCTCGCCGGACTCGATACGGCGCGCAAGCGCCCGCTTGCCTGGCGTCGTATACTGGCAAGCGTACGACCGCTTGCTCACCTCTTTCCGGCGTCGTGATTAGCTGAGCTCGCGAGCGGCGGCGTGGGAATGGAGGCCCATCATGGAAACGGACTCGGTGTCTACTCCAGAAACTCCAGCGCGGACGAATCGCTGGAGACTGGTTCTTCTGGATGGTGCTGCTCTCGGTGGCGCTGGAAGGCGCCGAGATTCTCGCCGCGCCCTACCTCCGTATCACGGTGACGCCAGGGCTGGTCGCGCTCGTCCTGCTGCTCGCGCTGCTGCTGGCGGCGTTCGGCGCGGGCGTGGGACTGTGGCTGGGGCCGTCGCTGGGGTGGGATGTTCTGGGGCTGCGCGGTTTCCGCCGGGCGGCGGCGCTCGCCACGCTGGCAGGCGTCGCGCTCGGAGCAGCGCAGGCGGTCTTCGCCGCGCGCTTCCTGGTGACGATTGGCCTGCATCTGACGCTGCCGCCGCTCTGGCTTGGCGTCATTGGGTCGCTCGCCGGGGCTTTCCGTGAGGAAATCATCTATCGCCTGGGGCTGATGACGCTGCTGACGTGGCTTGGCGTGAAGCTGTTCCGCCAGGCCAAGCCCAACGCCGCCACTGTCTGGACCGCGAACATCCTCACCTCGCTGGCGTTTGGCGCCCAGCACTTCTCCTCCGACTCCGCGCAGGTCAGCGGCCATATCAGCCCTATCGCGTTCGCCGCGCTGGTGATCGCCTACCACGGCGTCGCGGGCCTGGTCTTTGGCTGGCTCTACTGGCGGCGGGGAGTCTTCCCGGCGATGGTGGGACATTTCGTCACTGATCTGGTGATCAATATCCTCACCGTGATTCCCGGCTTCATCGCCTGAAAGACGAGCGGGAAGGCGGGAGCTACCATACGCGCGCCTTCCCGCTCGCCACGCCAATGGTGGACTATTCGACAGTTGACCCTTCAACGCCATGTGGTATCGTGTGGGCGGCGCGCGGTGTACGGCTGGCGCGCCTGATACTGATTAAGAGAAACGCATGTAAAAGGCGTTCTATACGACATAGCGATGTGGCGTCGCTGGCCCTGGCGGGGCGCGGGCGCGACAGGAGTGATGATCCGTGAAGATTCTCGGCCGCCTGGCGGTATTTCCCACGATTCCGCCGCGTATCGAGCGGCTGTATGAGCTGGCGTATAACCTCTGGTGGGTCTGGAATCCCAGCGCGCAGACGCTCTTCGATCAGGTAAACGCCGACCTGTGGGAGCGGACGGAGCATAACGCCGTCGCCACGCTGGCGGGCGCCAACCCGGAGCGGCTGGAGGCGCTGGCGGCTGATACCGAGTTCCTGGCGCGCTACGACGCCGTGATAGCCGAGTTCGACGCCTATATGCGGCCCGCCACTACCTGGTTCAGCGCGCATCACGCCGCCGACAGCGCGCGCGTCATCGCCTACTTCTCCGCCGAGTTCGGCCTGCACGAGTCGCTGCCGATCTACTCCGGCGGCCTGGGCGTGCTCTCCGGCGACCACTGCAAGGAGGCCAGCGACCTCGGCCTGCCGTTCGTCGGCGTCGGCTTCCTCTATCCACAGGGCTACTTCCGCCAGCGCATCAACCGCGAAGGGCAGCAGGAGGCGCTCTACGAGAAGCTGGACTTCTCACAGTCGCCGGCCCGCCCCGCGCGCGACGCCAACGGGCGCGAGGTCCTGATTAGCGTCGAGCTGCCAGGCCGCTCGGTCTACGCCAAGGTCTGGCAGGTGCAGGTCGGGCGGGTCCCGCTCTACCTCATGGACACCGACGTGCCGCAGAACGCGCCCGCCGACCGGGTGCTCTCGGCGCGGCTGTATGGCGGCGACCACGAGATGCGCATCGCGCAGGAGATCGTGCTGGGCATTGGCGGCGTGCGGGCGCTGCGGGCGCTGGGCGTTGACGCCAGCGTCTGGCACATGAACGAGGGCCACGCAGCGTTCCTGGGGCTGGAGCGCTGCCGCGAGCTGGTCAACGGGCTGGATGTCGACTTCGAGGTCGCGCGCCAGATCGCGGCGGCCAACGGCGTCTTCACCACGCACACGCCGGTCGCCGCCGGCAATGATGTCTTCTCCTACGAGCTGGTCGAGCGCTACTTCTCCGCCTACTGGCCGCAGCTCCGGCTGGACCGCGACAGCTTCATGAATCTGGCGCGCGAGGAGGTGAGCTGGGGGTCGGGCTTCAGCATGACGGTGCTGGCGATCCGGCTCTCGGCGCGGCGCAACGGCGTGAGCCGGCTGCATGGGGCGGTCTCGCGGGAGATGTGGAACTTCCTGTGGCCGGATGTCGAGGCCAGCGAGGCGCCGATCGGCCACGTCACCAACGGCGTGCATACCGCGTCGTGGCTTCATCCGGTGATGGGCGCGCTCTACGACCGCTATCTGGCGCCGGGCTGGCGCGGCGATGTGGACAACGCCGACCGCTGGCAGCGGGTCACGGAGATCCCCGATGAGGAGCTGTGGGAGGCGCACCACGAGGCGAAGGAGCAGCTGATCGCCTACGCCCGGCGGCGCCTCGCGCGCCAGCGGCTGCGCCACGGCGAAGGCCCGGCGGCGGCGGGCGCGACGGGCGGCGCGCTGAATCCGGAGGCGCTGACACTGGGCTTCGCGCGGCGCTTCGCGACCTACAAGCGGGCGACGCTGCTCTTCCGCGATCCCGACCGGCTGGCGCGCATCCTGAACCATCCAGAGCGGCCCGTGCAGATCATCTTCGCCGGCAAGGCGCACCCCGCCGACTTCCCTGGCCAGGACTTCATCCGCCAGGTCTACGCCTACGCGCAGACACCGGAGTTCGCGGGCAAGATCATCTTCCTGGAGGACTACGACATTGACATGGCGCGGCGGCTGGTGAGCGGCTGCGATGTGTGGCTGAACACGCCGATCCGCCCGCACGAGGCGAGCGGGACCAGCGGCCAGAAGGCGGGTCTGAACGGCCTGCCGAACTGCAGCGTGCTCGATGGCTGGTGGGAGGAAGGCTACAACGGCGGCAACGGCTGGGCGATCGGCGAGCGCCGCGCGTATCTGGATGGCGACACCCGCGACGCCGCCGACGCGCTGGCGCTCTACGAGATCATCGAGCGCGCGATTGTCCCGCTGTACTACCAGCGCGACAAAGAGGGGCTGCCGCGTCAGTGGGTGGGGGTGATGAAGGAGTCTATTCGCTCGGTGGCGCCGGAGTTCAGCATGAGCCGGATGGTGAAGCAGTATTACACCGACTACTACCAGCCGTCCATGCGCTATGGCGAGCGGGTGGACGCGGACTCCTACGCGCTGGCCCGCGAGCTGGCGGCGTGGTCGCGGCGGGTGCGCGCGGCCTGGGGTGAGACGCGCATCGAGGCCGAAGGCCCCAGTGGCGAGCGCCTGGCGGAGGGCGAGCCGGCCCAGGTGCGCGCGCGCGTCTGGCTCGGCTCGCTTGCGGCGGAGGATATGCGAGTCGAGCTGGTGACCGCCCGCGACGAGAATGGCACGCTGCGCGACCAGCGGGTGGTGGTCATGGAGCGGGCGAACACGGCGCCGCGCCCGACGGCACCCTCACCTATACCGCGCGCATGGACCCGCAGCACACCGGCGGCGTGGTCTACGGCGTGCGGCTGGTTCCCAGCCACCCCGACCTCTCCTCGCCGTTCGAGCTCGGGCTGGCGCGCTGGGCGTAGTGGGGCGGCCCAGGCTGGTTCTGCGCTGGCTGGCCAGGTCCGGCCCCAGCGCAGAACCAGCGACGTCTCAGGATTTGCCGCCATTTGGCGGGGTTTCCTCGCGGAGGCGACCCTCCGCCGTCTTGAGTAATACCGCGTTGGTCGCGACGGTGATGGACGACGCACTCATCGCCAGGGCCGCGATGGCCGGGTTGAGTAGGATACCAAGCGGATAGAGGACGCCCGCCGCGATGGGAATGGCGATTACGTTATAGATAGCCGCCCAGAACAGGTTCTGATTCATCTTGCGGACCGTCGCTTTGGAGAGGCGAAGGCGGCCAGCGCATCGAGCGGATCGCTGTGGATCAGCACAACCGCCGCGTCCGATGGCGACATCAGCGCCCGCGCCGAGGGCGATGCCCAGATCCGCCTGCGCGAGCGCCGGAGCGTCATTCACGCCGTCACCCACCATCGCTGTGAAAAGTCCTTCGGCCTGGAGCCGCCGCACGTACTGCGCCTTGTCAGCTGGCAAGACCTCAGCGAACACGCGGGTGATGCCGAGCTGTTTCCCCACCGCCTCTGCCGTGCGCCGGTTGTCGCCCGTCAACATCGCCACCTGGATGCCTTGCGCCTGAATCTCCGTGATGGCGCCCAGCGAGGTGGGGCGAACGCGATCCGCGACGGCGATCAAACCGATAGCCTGCCCGTCGCGGACGACGACCATGACCGTTTTGCCTTCAGCCTGAAGCGCGCCTAGCCGGTCCTGTTCGGCGTCGGTGAGTGGGACATTGTGGTCTGCGAGCAACCGCGGCGTGCCGATGAGCGTCGCGTGGCCGTCCACCTGGGCCTGAATGCCTCCGCCCGCGATCGCAGTGAACTGGCTGTAGGGTAGCGTTGGCAGTTCACGCTCCTGCGCCACGGCGACAATCGTGCGGGCGAGCGGGTGCTCGGAGTCCATCTCCGCCGCCGCCGCCACTTGAAGGAGCAGCGCTTCGTCGAGGCCCTGTGAGTCAGCCGCCGCCAGCGGAGCGATATCCGTCACAGAGGGCTTGCCCATGGTGAGTGTGCCGGTCTTGTCGAAGATGATCGCCTGGATGCGCGATGTCTGTTCGAGCGTGACGGCATTCTTGATGAGGATGCCGTTGCGGGCGCCGATGCCCGTGCCCACGGCGACGGCGGTCGGGGTGGCGAGGCCGAGCGCGTCAGGGCAAGCGATGACTATCACCGTGACAGCGAGCGTGAGCGCGAACAAAGCCGTCTGGTGGATCATCAGGAACCACACGAGGAACGTCACGAGACCAGCCCCGACCGCCGCGATGACGAGCCATTGGGCAGCGTTATCGGCCAGGCGCTGCGCGGGCGCTTGGAGTTCTGCGCCGTCTGCACCAACTGCGTGATCTGCGCGAGTGCGGTGTCGCGGCCTACCTTGGTCGCCGTAAAGCGCAGCGACCCCGCGCCATTAACCGTGCCGCCAATGATCGTATCGCCAGAATGCTTGCCTACCGGAAGGCTTTCGCCAGTCACCATGCTCTCGTCAATGGCGGATTCACCTTCTTCGACGGTACCATCTACGGGCGCTTTCTCGCCTGGGCGTAGGAGCAGCCGGTCGCCCACCCGCACCTGGTCGGCTGGCACGGCCCGCACCTGGCCATCCGGGCTGACGAGGTTCGCTTGGGTAGGCGCGAGGCGCAGGAGCGCATTCAGCGCGTCTGAGGAGCCCCGGCGGCTGCGCATCTCCATCCAATGGCCGAAAAGCACAAAGGAGACGAGCATCGCCGCCGCGTCGAAGCTCGTTTCCACGCCCGGCGCGAACAGCGTCGCGAAGACGCTAAAGAGATAGGCCACCAGCACACCCAGGCTCACCAGCACATTCATATCGAGCGCGCGATTGCGCAGCGCGCGATACGCGCCCGCATGGAAGATCCATCCCGACCACCAGACGACGGGTGTGGTGAGGATGAGCAGGAGCCAGTCACGGTCAACGCCAAGTGGGGTCGGGAGAACGAATGCGCAAGACATCCACACCAAGGGCTGAGTAAAAGATGATGGGAACCGTCAGTGCGAGCGCGACAAAGAAGCGGGCGCGTAAGACCGCTTCCATCGCTTGGGCCATCAGGGGATCGCTCATATCATGCGCGCCATGCGCGCCATGCGCGGTCGCACGCGGCTCCTCCGTCGCGGCCCCGGCATGCGCATGGCTCATAGGTTCCCGTGGCGCCATCTCGTGGCCCACATGCCCGGCGCGCTCCTCGCGCTGCGCCACTGTCTCGGGAGCCGCGTGCCTCGCGTGCGGCGCTGCGGCGACTGGTTGCGGCGCCTGCCGGGCCGCGACCATCGCTTCGAGCGTTTCCATGGGCGCGCCACAGGCAAAGCCACAATCGCGCACTAGCGCGCGCACGTCATTCTCGGTCAGCTGTGTGTCATCGTATTCGATGGTGGCCGTCTGCGTGACATAGCTGGCATCAACGCGCGTGATAGGCGGCAGCGCGCTGAGCCGCTTCTCAATGCTCTGAGCGCACCCGGCGAAGTTGAGCCCTTCTACGGGCACAGTGATCGTCCGCATCGCTGTCCTCTGGTCTTTCAGCGTCATGCGTCCTTGCCATGCCGTCCCGTGCGCCGTGTGTCGTATTGCGAGTTCTTCCGCTGCGGGGAGCTATGAGGTTAACAGTACCGCAGGATATTGCATGGCGCGTTACGCGTTACCCCGATTGCGTCACGTCCTCACGCGACGATCAGTTTACCCCACATCCCCTCTTGGGCATGGTCTGGGACCTGGCATATATAGTAGTACACACCCGCCGATGGCGCCGTGAAGTGTAGCGTCGTCATAGGCCAATTATCATTGCCCTGGGTCGCTGGGAGTGGCGCTACCACAGCATACATGGCCATGCCGTCTCCATACATCCCGCTCATCATGGGCATCTGGCCGTATGGAGGCGCGCTGGTTGTAAGCGCCCAGCCATGAGGCATATCGGGATCGCCATTGATGACTTCGAGTGTCACCTGAGCGCCTGTCGGCACGATCACGCTTGGGTTCACACGCCCATTAACCTGCCAATATTCACCCTCATGGCCTGGTGGCGACCCCACCGCTACCAGGGTCACGTCTCGCGTCGTATAGCGGATCTGATTGGTCGCGGCATCCACCTGCGTCTCGCCCGCCACTGCGCGGATGCCCTGCTGCACGTCCTGAGGTGAGGTGGTCGTCGTCGTCTGGCCAGACGACACGGGAAGCGAGCCAGACCCGCCAGGAGCCATGCTCGGCCCCAGTGCGCAGCCCGCCATGCCCAGGATGATCACGAGCAATATAGGCCACATCTCGCCCAGTGAGGAGCGAGCCTTGTTCTCACTCTGCCGCATTCACGTCCTCACAATCACATCTATCGGGCGCGCCCACACGCCGTCCGGCGGGGGTACGCGCCGTCCGGCGGGGGTACGCGCCAACCCGCTTGGTAGCAACATAGCGCAACTAAATCACAGTGGCGTCACATCCCCTGGGCGTGTTCTCACACAGAGAGCATGCGTCCTGGCGACGCGGCGGAGCCTGCTCACGCCCCAGCGCCAGGCCGGATGAGCAGCGAGCGCTCCGCCGCGTCCCATTCGGCCACCGTCCCGCGCTCCACACACAGCCGCCGCAGCTTGCCAGCGATGGCCTCCGCCGCGCTCCCCCGCGCCAGCCGCGCCTGGCAGTCCTCGATGGTGGTCGGATACATGCGCACGGCCCGCGTCTCGCCCGCCTCCCACTCCAGCATGAAGACGCCCGACTCATCGTTGCGCTCCACGCGGTCAACCGCGTAGTCGTCCACGAAGTTGCCGGCGCAGTAGAGGATCGGGCGGCCCTGGTAAAACTCGACGCCGCGAAATACATGGCCTGAATGCCCGAACACCACGCTGGCCCCGGCCTCGATCAGCGCGCGCGCGAACGGGATGTGCGCCGCTGGCGGCTGGTAGCCCCAGTTCGGGCCCCAGTGCGCTGAGACGACGAGCACATCCACGACCGCTTTCGCCTGGCGCACGGCGGCGAGCAGGTCCCCCGCTCGCGCGTCGCGCAAGTCCACGGGAATATAGGAGACACCAGCGCGCTCAGGCGTCGCCGCCCAGTCCGGCTCATTGTCGGTGAACGCGAGCATGCCAGCGGTCGCGTTCCCAACCGGAATGATGGCTGGCCGCCGCGCCTCGGCGAGGTCACGGCCCGCGCCAGCGTGCGCGACGCCCGCCGCGTCGAGCGTTCGCAGCGTCTCATCCAGCGCGTCGTAGCCGTAATCCAGGGCGTGATTGTTGGCGAGCGAGACGATGTTGACGCCCGCCGCGCGCAAGACGGCGATGTTCTTGGCGTCGGAGCGAAAATGGAAGACCTTGGGTGTGATCGCCCACGGCTCGCCACCATCGGCCAGCGCGCATTCGAGGTTGAGAAGCCGCGCGTCCGCCGTCTGGAAGATGGGCAGGGTATCGCCCCAGGGATAATCCAGCGGCTGGCTCCGCAACATGTCGTTGACAAAGCGCCCCAGCATCACATCGCCCACCAGCGCGATCCGCATATATGGCCACCATCCTTGAACTTCTCATTTCCCCCTCTCCCACAGGGAGAGGGGGCAGGGGGTGAGGTCACAGCGCCGCCAGCAGCGGAGCGATAATACCAGTAAAGAAGACGCCATCGAAGACGCCCGCGCCGCCGATGCTCGCGACATAGGTCTGGCCCTTGGGCAAGCGCTCGCCGCCAGCCTCTTCGAGTTCTAGGGCGCTCACGCTCTCATCCACGCCATTCACGAGTGAGCCACGCAAGATACGCGGCAGATTGAGCAGGTCAGCGCCAATCAGCGTCCCCAATGTGCCAGCGATGTAAGCGACCGGCGCGGCGCTCACGGCGGGCAAGCCAAGCGCCATAATCAGCAGGCGCGCCACGAGCGCGGTGACCAGCAGCGGGACGATCACCGGCATCGCGACACCCACCCCAGTCAGCGGGCGCGCCAGAAATTTGGCGACGGTGGCGACAATGACGGTGGCGATCAGCGCGGCGATCCAGGATGTGCCGGGCAGCGTCAGGAGGTAGATCGAGAACGCGATTGGGACCAGCGCGCCGCCAACGTTGATCGCGATGACCTGCTCGGCGACTACTGGCGGATAGTAATGAATAATCGGCGTCAGACGGCGCACCCATTCGGGCAGGGTCGCCAGCTCGGGGTCGGCCACCACGATGCGCCGGCGTGTGAGGGGGATATTGATCAGGCCGCCGATCAGTGAGACGGCCAGCAGGATGAGCGCGCCAATCGGTGAGAGGCCGAGCAGCAGAAAAACGCGCCCGGCCAGGTTCAGGTACAGCAGCGTCAGCAGGACCGGCAGCGCGAGTATCACGATGAGCAGCAGCAGCCAGATGGGCCGCATTCTGCGTCTTCTCTCTATCATCGCCATCCCCGCGCTTCCACCCATTCCCCGGCTCAGTCCTGACGTTTGACTGCGGTTTCTGGCGGGCGGACGAGCAGGATGGGCGTATCGCCATCGCGCAGAATCCTATCGGCGACGCTGCCGAACGCCATCCGCCCGATACCCGCCTCGCCATGCGTGGACATGAGGATCAGGTCAGACGCCTGCTCATGGGCGCAGTCGAGGATGCTCGCGGCGGGCGAACCAGACCGCGTGAGCGTCGTGACGGCGCATTCACGGCCGCCCAGGCGCTCGACGAACCGCCGCCGGGTCAGGTCGAGATACGCTTCAGCCGCCTTTAATCCCTCGGGGCCATCGCGCGGGTCCGCCACGCGCGCGAGCGTGATCTCGCGCAGCGCAAGGCCGGCGAGCTGGAGCGCGATGGTGAAGAGCGCCAGTTCGGCCAGCGGCGAGCCATCCAGCGGAACGAGCGCGCTCCGCAGCGGCGCCTGTTTCGCATCGAGCGGAAAGGAGCGCACGAGGAGGACGGGAACGCCTCCCCCGCGCACGACCCGATCGGCCACGCTCCCCAGCGCGAAGCGGGCGAGGCCCGTGCGTCCGTGGGTGGTCATGACCACCACCGAGATACGCAGGGCGGGAATAGCGTCGATGATCGCCGCTGAGGGATCGCCATACTGGACATGCCCCTGGGCGCGCGCGCCGCGCTGCTGAATCTCGGCGGCGACATGCTCCAGATACTCCCGCGCCAGCCGCTCCTGGTCGGTGACCATCTGCTGATAGGTCGCGGGAGGGAAATAGTCAGGAGAGAGGGAAAAGGGCAGCGGCGTAAGCGGCAGGACGCGGACGAGCGCGATCTCTCCGGCGAGGCGCTGGCAAAAGTCCTCCGCGACAGGGAGGGCGCGCGCCGCGCGCTCTGACCCATCCAGGGGAACCAGGATGGTGAAGGTATCCGTGTGCTCCTTCCCGCCTGTCGCGAGGGAGGATGGCTCAGGTTGTAGGCCTTGGGCGGATGAATCGTGTGTCATGGCTCTCTCCTGCGCTTCTTCCATGCCAACAATGGCTCTTTTTGCGAGCGGCGTTCACATGCCAATCGAGGAGACTCCAGGGACAATGGGCAAGCCTATTCAATCGTCCCGCGCAGGTCTCACCGCCGTGTCACACGACGGGACATACGCATCACAGCGCACGTACGCACGCACGGCGCCTATGCGCGGGGGTTGGCTCACAAAGCCCGGCCAGCGCCATCTCTCCAGCGGCCCATTGTTCCCTACGCGACGGCGCGCCGCCATTCCCAGCCGGGAACGGCGGCGCGCCGCGTGTAGAGCGAAGCGAATTTACCAGCCGCGCCCGGCCATCAGCTGGTCCTGCGGAATGGACTTGAGCTCCAGGCCGCGCATCGGGTCACCCAGGCCGCGCGAGACCTCGGCGAGAATCTCGGGGTCCTGGAAGTGCGTTGTCGCCTTGACGATCGCTTTGGCCGTGCGCAGCGGGTCGGCGGACTTGAAGATGCCGCTGCCAACGAACACGCCGTCGGAGCCGAGGCGCATGACGAGCGCGGCGTCCGCCGGGGTGGCGATGCCGCCAGCGCAGAAGAGCACGACGGGCAGGCTCTTGAGCGCGCGGACCTCGCGCACCAGCTCATAGGGCGCGCCCAGGTTCTTGGCCTCGGTCATCAGCTCCTCTTCTGGGAGCATGGTCAGCCGGCGGATGCCGTCGGTGATCGTGCGCAGGTGACGCACCGCCTCGACGATGTTGCCCGTGCCGGCCTCGCCCTTGCTGCGGATCATCGCCGCGCCCTCGCCGATGCGCCGCAGGGCCTCGCCCAGGTCGCGCGCGCCGCAGACGAAGGGGATGCGGAAGTCGTGCTTGTTGATGTGGTAGGTCTCGTCGGCGGGGGTCAGCACCTCGGACTCATCAATGCAGTCCACGCCCAGCGCCTGGATGATCTCGGCCTCGACGAAGTGGCCGATGCGGGCCTTGGCCATCACCGGAATCGTGACGGCTTCCTTGATCTTGATGATCAGCTCCGGGTCGCTCATGCGGGCGACGCCACCATCGCGGCGGATGTCGGCGGGGACGCGCTCCAGCGCCATCACAGCGGAGGCGCCGGACTCCTCGGCGATCTTGGCCTGCTCGGCGTTGACGACATCCATGATGACGCCGCCCTTGAGCATCTCGGGGAAGTTGCGCTTGACGCGCACTGTGCCGGTCTGGGTATCCATGTTGAGTCTCCTCGCTGCTGTTTCACGTGAAACCGCGCGTGAAACACGCCTGTACTGATCGTGGCCGCCGGGCCATCGCGCGCCCCGGCTGGCAAGCTTGTTTCAATTGGCCTAGTCCAATGCGTGATTTCACGCGGATTGACTAGGCCATCTCTCTATGGCGGATTGTACCACAGCGGAGCCACAAGGCGACATAGGGGGGATACAACACAAAACATGCGCCGGTTGGTGGCGCATGGTCAAACAGGAGCAAGCCACTCTCAGGTTGGGTTGAGAGATCGTCGCTATTCGCCTGTTATTTCTATAATCCCGCTCGCCTCACCGACCAGACACAGGTGACGCCGCCATTGTGGAGATGATAGGGGCCACTCCGCCAGCGCTCCTGGAACCGGAGGGAGCCCAGGAGCACCTGGAGAAAGGCGAGATGAGAGACGACGGCGATCGTATTGGCTGGCTCTCGTGTTATCTCGTCCCACACGCGCCCAACGCGCTGATAGGCCGTCAGCCACCATTCATGGGAGGGGTGTGGACGGAGGAGACGGAGATAGCCGTGGAGAAAATGCTGGTAGAGCGGCGCCGTGTCATCGCTCTCCTTGAGCGCTGGTGGCATGATTTCGCGCAGATCCGGCAGAATCCGCGGCTCAACATTGCGGCTGTCTCCCAGGATCGTCGCGGTCGCGAGCGCCCTCGTACAGGGACTGGTATAAATCCGATCAATGGCCGTACCCGACAGCTCAGCGGCGAGCCGCTGGGATTGCTCGATACCGCGTGGGGTCAATGGAGCCATGTCCGCTTCCTGGAGCCAGGTGTTGAAGGCGGTACGGCTCAGGCGAACGCGCAAGCCGCGCGCATTATCGCTACTTTCGGCATGGCGAATCAGGTACACCTTCATCAAGGGAAACCTTTCGTGGCGCCTACCGCCGGGGAAGAGAAATCAGCATGGTTATTCTCTCTCCTGGCCAAGAGCGGAAACCGGTGTGGCCGGTGATTTGGCTGCCACTCGCCTCTTCCGGGCAACCAGCAAGAGCGAGAGAACGCTCCAAAACACGAAGGCGCTGGCGCCCCCAAGCGCGTCACCCGAAAAGGCGTTGTAATCGGTGAAGGTGGGCGCCTGGCCGCGAAAGATCGCTTGAATCGTTTCCTGGATGAGGGCCGCGAGAACCAGACCCAGCAAATACCAGAGAGGCTGGCGTCGTAATGGCGGGAGATACGCCAGGATGAGGGAGCCCACAATCAGAAAGAAGACGGTGTGCCCAATAAAATGGTCATGCGCCGAGTGAAAGACCATGCGAAATGGAACGCCAAACGGGGGCCACACGACGCTGAGCCAATCGAAGGGAAACCACAGAATCCCCAGCGCGACGAGAACCGGCCAGCCATAGCGCGCCACAACGAGCATACGGCGACGCAGCGTTCGCTGACGGCCTGTATCGGGGGACGCGATCCTGCGCTCGTCGCCCCGTCGCTCGTCGCCCTGTGTTTGATTCATCATAGCTCCACCTCTCTGCCTCCCTAGCGCGCTGATTGCGCTGGGCCGCATCCTGGATGACCAGCAACATTTTCTCCAAATAGCGTTCAGAATAGCGTTCACCCAGGCGCCGGAGAGCAGCGTACCATCTCTCTGGCGCATCAAGGCGTGATAACGCGCATGCCTCACCATTGCGCTTAGATTAACCCGGCGCTGAGCCTGATACAATAGTTGGGTCATAGACCCCCTGTGACCGTTGATCGCTGGTCGGCGCGTGCGTGCGGCGGCATCGCTGGAAGTGCATCGCTGGAAGTAGTGAACAAGAAACGCGAGAGGACAACACCGATATGGCGATGGATGAACGCGGCGCGATGCGCCCGATTCCCCAGGTGGACGTGCGCGAGGCGCAGCGGCGGGTGACGGATGGCGCCGGGCAGGACAGCGAGCAGCCGGGCGCCGTGCTGATAGACGTGCGCGAGCAGTGGGAATATCTCCAGGAGCGGGCGCCGGACGCGACGCTGATCCCACTCAGCCAGTTCATCCAGCGCTACGGCGAGATACCGCGAGACCGCGAGGTCTTGCTGATCTGCCACAGCGGCCAGCGCAGCTTCCAGGCGGCGATGTTCCTGCGGCGGCAGGGCTACGAGCAGGTGGGCAATGTCAGCGGCGGCATGGAGGCCTGGGCGATGGCCGGGCTGCCGGTCGAACGGGGCAAGGCATAGGGCGCGACCTCACCCCCAACCCCCTCTCCCTGTGGGGGAGAGGGGGCTTTCGCGAGATGGCGTGATACGAGAGCGGAGGGATGCGAGCGATGACCAGTGAGAGTGGCGCAGACCGGCGGCGGATTGTGGCGATAGGCGGCTGCGGCTTCGATGCGCAGGCGAGCGATGGCGCGCTCTTCCGCTATCTGATCGCGCTGACGGGCAAGGAGCATCCCACGGTCTGCTTCATCCCGACGGCCAGCGGCGAGGACCGCGACTACACGATCGGCTTCTACCAGACGTTCAATGCGCTGGGATGCGCGACGCGCCACCTGAACTTCTTCCCCAACCCACCGACCGCTGACCTGCGGAGCTACCTGCTGACCTGCGACCTGATCTACGTTGGCGGCGGCAACACCAAGAACATGCTGGCGCTCTGGCGCGAGTGGGGCGTGGACGCCATCCTGCGCGAGGCGTGGGAGCGGGGGACCGTGCTGGCGGGCGTTAGCGCGGGTTCGATCTGCTGGTTCGAGCAGGGCCTGACTGATAGCATCCCTGGCCCGCTGACACCGCTGCCCTGCCTGGGATTCCTCAAGGGCAGCGACTGCCCGCACTTCGACGGCGAGGCGGAGCGCCGCCCGACGCTCCACCGGCTGCTGGTGGAGGACGCGATGCTCCCCGGCTACGCCGCCGACGACCACGCCGCGCTGCGTTTCGACGGCGAGACGCTGGCGGAGGTCATCGCCACCCGTCCCACCGCCCGCGCCTACGCCCTGCGCGCCGAGGGCGGCCAGGTGATCGAGGAGCCGCTGGCGGCGCGGGTGCTGGAGTAGAGAGGCTATCGCAATACCCGCGCCGCCGGAACCTGTCAGGAGACCTGGCCGATCTTGCTGTTCACGCCATTCGAGCCGGTTGCGCCACTGGAGGAGGATTCAGTGAACCAGAGCTTGCCGTCGGGACCGGTGGTGATGTCGTATGGCGCGTTTCCGGCGGTCGTGAGCGCAATGTGGCTGATCTGACCAGCGGTCGTCATGCGGCCAAGACCCGTGTCACAAAACCAGAGCGCTCCGTCCGGGCCAGCGGTAAGGCAGTTGACTGGCACGTTCACCTGGGTGAGCGTATACTCGGCGCCAGCGCCTGCCGTGGTCATGCGGACGATAGCGTCGGCTGTCCCCTTCGGGCCGCCAGACTCGACGAACCAGAGATTCTTATCCGGGCCGGTTGTAATCCAGGTCGCCGCGGTATAGGTCGTCGAAGGCAATGGGAAATTCGTTGAAGGCGCCCGCCGTCGTGACGCGGCCAATCTTGGGCGTCGCGCCGCCCGCCGCGCCCATTTGGGTAAACCACAGCGCGTTATCAGGGCCGGTCGTGATGTCTTTGGGCAGGAGGCTATGGTCGGGTGGCCGGAAATAGCTCAACTCGCCTGAGGTGGTGATGCGGCCGATCTTGCCCGTCTCGGCCGCGCCTTCGATCATCGTGAACCACAGCGCGCCGTCCGGGCCAGCAGTGATGCTCAGCGGCGTCACGCTGGACGCGAGCGAGAAGAGGGTGATCGCGCCGCTGGGCGTGATGCGCCCAATCGCGCCGGGCGCGCTCTGGCTAGCCTGTGTGAACCAGAGGTTCCCATCGGGGCCCTTGGTGATGTCGAGCGCGTACGCGCCGGAAGTCGTGAGCGCGTAGGAGGTGAACGCTCCGGTGGTCGTCATCCGGCCAATCTTGCCGCTGGTGGGCGCGGCGGACTTCACCTCGGTGAACCAGAACGCCCCATCCGGGCCAGCGGTGATGGCGCCGGGCGCGTAGTCCTGTGTCCGGCAGGGGAAACTCGCGGATCGTGGCCGCCGTGGACGCGGGCGTCGAGGTGGGCGTCGTGGTTGTCCCGCCTGTTGTCGTGCAGGCCGTCAAGAGGGTGGAGAGCGCCGCCAGCGCCGCCAGTGTCAGCGAAATACGATGAGGCGCGGCTGGACCGCGCGATGCGCGAAGCATGATGGAGCCCCTTTCGCGAGCGAGCGGCGCAGAGCATGGCGCCAGGGGAAATGCCCGGGGGGACATCCATCCTAGCTGGGCGATCACACGCCGCTCCCTCGCGGCGTGGGTGTCCTCCTCCCCACTGCGCATCTGGCGCGCGCGCGCGGCACATGGCCATCACAGAACTGGCCCGCGCGGTCTCCATGCGCTCACAGCAAGAGGAGACCGCGCGGGCCCGGCGGAGGAGGCGGCGGGGATGAAGACGGCGGCGCTGGCTCAAACGCCGTCTTCGCCGTCCTCCATGTCCGCGAGCGCCTCATGCAGGCGCAGATCAATGTGGACCGCGACCAGGTTCTCCGCAGCGTCGAAGCCGCCGATGACGGGGTAGAAGCCGTCGCCCCAGCCCGAATGGCAGAGGATGATGTTCGCGCCATCGGTCGCCAGCGGCAGCGGGATATTGGCGAGGCCAGCGCCGAGCGGCGTCGTGGCGTCCATCAGGCTGAACCAGCTATTCTCCTCGCCCGTATCGAAGACGCTCCCGTACCATTCCGTCTCGTCTTCCGGCATTCCTCGCCGCAGGGCCTCATCATCCACGAAGCAGACCGTTCCCGCGTCCACCGGCACGCCGTACTCATCGTCCGTATCCGGCGGGGGATATGGCTCGCCGTTGGGGCGGTAGGGTATCAGCGGCGCGCGGGCGACTTCGGGCGCGCTGGAGAGCAGCAGCGAGACGTACATCTCACGGCCCATCGTTGTGTCCACCGTCACGCGGACGGAATAGCGCCCCGCCGGGACGGGATAGTAGTCATTCTCGCGTGTGAGCGTCACGAACGGGTCAGCCGCCACCAGCCGCCCGGAGGGCAGCAGCAGCTCGCCGCAGTCCACAACCACGATCTCGTGCGGATCGCCGCCCACAACGACAGTTCCAGCGTATAGCGCCCGCCACGTGATGCCGTCCGGCTCCGCCATTGGGATAGATCCTCTCTTTTCACCCGCCGCGCCACACCACTCGCCCGGTTGCGAAGCGGCGGGAAGGGCGCGTCAGCCCATCGCACAGAATACACCAAAGGCGGTTGTGGGGTGGCCTGAGATCCACGCTTCTGGTCCACATTTCTGAGGAAGAACAACAAACCCCATACGAAGGCCGCGCGACGTTGGGCGGCTTTCGTATGGGGCGAATCTGGCTGGGGCGAATCTGGCTAGAGCGAGCGGCGTCCCGCAATCGGCCTAACGCTGGCGCGGATCACCAGACCGGGTAGGCCAGGACGATGGCGACGCCCACGAGGAACACGATCGCCGCGAACGCCAGTGTGACCTCGCGAATGCGCATGGACTTGAACTTCGTGCCGGTGCCAGCGAAAAACAGGACCAGCGCGAACATCACGACGACGAGCACGTAATTGTCGCTGGTCTGGTTGGCCTCGTTCGCTTTCAGTGTGGCATTCTCCGCTTGTTTCTGGAGCGCCTCCGCCTGGACCGCTTGCGCGACGACATACTCCTTCATCGCGAAGGGGCTCTTGGGCGCGTTGGGATTGGTGAGCGGCGATGTGGCTATCCAGGCGTCGTACGCCACCTTGAACTCTGGGCGGAAGCGATCACTCAAGAAGGTGGCGAGTCTGGTGTTGTCCTGGCTAACCGCGGCGGCGTATTGAGTGAACAGGCCAATATCAATGGCGGTTAGTTGATCGGCCTGATTGGACAAGCGAACGGACTCGATACGGTCGGCGGAGGCGCTGCTGTAGTAGACGGCCTGGACGCCGCTCCATCTGGTCGCCTGATAGGCGCACCAGGCGGAGGCGATAGTGGTGAGAGAGAGCAGGATCGCGGCGAGGATCTCCAAGAGGTGGCCGCGCTCGTCCGGCTTCTGTATCTCGCGCAGCCACGCGCCTAGCCTCGACGGCTTCCGTTCCTCAGGCGCCTGATAGGTTGTGACACCCGTGTTTTGCTGGTCGTCCATGTGGCCGTCCATTTGAGCCGCGGCGCGGAAATCACTGGCTTTGAGAGAGAGGAAGGGAGCGCCGCGCCCCCTTCTCTGTGCGCTATGACCTGGTCGTGTCTTGCATCTACGCGAATGGCGTGCCGACCCGCTAGCGGATTGCGATTGAGCGCATCGGATTCGAGCGGGCGATAGGCGCTGTGGGTCATCGTGTGGGCGCAGATGTGGGTGAGGCGCATGGTTAGCGCGGGGTGTGGCGGATAGGCTGGAGGGGACGGCGGCGCGCTGGATTTCGGGGTAGTTCCGTCACAGCCGGCCGCCATTTCACGGGAGGTATGGAGCTATGGCTTCTGACGCGGGAGAGATCGAGCGCGTGGTGCGCACATTGTTCGAGGTGGGGTTTAGCACAGGCGACCTGTCGGTGATTGATGAAGTGGTGGCGACGGATTTCGTCGAGCATCAGCGCGGCGCGACCTCAGGCCGGGAGGGACTCAAGGGATTGATCCGCCATCTACGGACGTGGTTTCCCGATCTGAAGCTGACGATCGAGGATTCGGCGGTGCGTGGCGACACCATGTGGGTACGGGTGGTGGCGCGCGCGACCAACACCGAGCCAGTAATGGGAAAGCCGCCAACGGGCAGGTCAATCCAGATTGACATCATTGATATCTGCCGCGTGGTGGATGGCAAGATGGTGGAGCACTGGGGCGTGCCGGACCAACTGGCGATGCTGGAGCAGGTTGGCGTGATTCCCGCGCGCTGACCTCACCCCCAACCCCCTCTCCCGCGAGGAGAGGGGGCTTACCCCACAACCTCCGGCGCCGCTACTGGCTTGGCGCTGAGCGGGGGGATGTGGCGCAGGCTGAGGGCCAGGGCCAGCGCGAGCAGCAGCAGGATGGCGAGCATGGCGGTGACGCCGGGCCAGTGGAAGGCTGACCACGCCAGCCCGCCCGTCGCGCCGACGACGCTGGAGCCGGTGTAGTAGAAGGCGAAGTAGAGCGCCGAGGCCTGGGCGCGCCCGGTCTGCGCGCGCTTGCCGATCCAGCCGCTGGCGGTGGTGTGGGCGCCGAAGAAGCCGAAGGTGAAGATGGCGACGCCCAGCAGCGCCAGCCAGAGCGGCGTAGCGAGCGTCACGCCCAGCCCGGCCAGCATCAGCGCGGCGCTGACCCACAGGATGCGCCTCCGGCCCGCGCGGTCCGCCATGCGGCCCATCCAGGCCGAGCTAAACGTGCCGACGAGATAGATGGTGAAGACGCCGCCGACGAGGGTCTGGCTGAGGCTGTAGGGTGGGGCGGCGAGCCGGAAGGTCATGTAGTTGTAGACGGTGACGAAGCTGCCCATCGTGAGGAAGCCGACGGCGTAGAGCCGCCGCATCGCGGGGTCGCGCAGGTGGATGGCGAAAATGGCCATCAGCGCGCGCGGCGCGAACGGGCGGCGGACGAAGTGGCGCGAGCGAGGCAGCAGCGCGGCGAACGCGGCGCTGAGCGCCAGCCCGGTCAGGCCAATCACGGCGAGCGCCGCCTGCCAGGAGAAGTGGTCGGCCAGCGCGCCAACGGCGAAGCGGCCCAGCATGCCACCAATCGTCGTGCCGCTGATGTAGAGGCCGACGGCGTAGCCGTAGGCGCTGGCGCTGGTCTCCTCGGCGACGTAGGCCAGCACCGTCGCGGGCGCCCCCGCCAGCGCGACGCCCTGCAAGCCGCGCAGGACCAGCAGGACGCCATATGTCGGGCTGGCGGCCAGCAGCAGTTGCAGCGCGGCGGCGGCAATCAGCGAGCCAGCCATCAGCCGGACGCGGCCCGTAGCCTCGGAGACGGCGCTCATCCCCAGCATCGCCAGCGCCATCGTGGCCGTGGGGACGGAGATCGAGAGGCTGGCCCCGGCGGGTGAGAGGTCGAAGCGGCGCGAAAGCTCGGGCAGGATGGGCTGCGTGCAGTAGAGGATGGAGAAGATGGCGCAGCCCGCGAGGAAGAGGGCGAGCGCCATGCGGTAGAAGGCTGGCTCGCCCTGGCGCAGACCCGCCTCCGGCGCGGCCCGCTCCGCACCGCTCGCAACGATCTCCGCGCCCGCCATGCGCTCGCTCCCGCTCTCCCGCTGATACGTCCATTCCAGCGGCGCGTCAGGGGGCCAGCGCGGCTCCGCTAGCCTACAGTGTAAGCCATGCCGCCGCTGGGACGCCATTGGCTAGCCAGCCTCGCCTGGCGGCTGAAGCCGCGGCTAAGGGCCTGGCGGCCACGAAGCCCGCCTGCGCGGGCTGGGACGCGGGACGCACAGGCGGGCGTTGTGGCCGCCAGGCCCTACAGGCGCGAATGATTGCGCCGAGCCGCTCTCGCTATTTCTGACCAAAAGCGATGTAGAACGGCCACACGATTTGCCCGCTCGAAAGCTCGGCCTGGATCTGCTGGAGGATGACCTCGTACTCGCTCTCCGTGACCAGCCCCATGCTGATCAGGATTCCGCGCAGCGCGGTCATGCCGGCGAGCAGATCGGTCTTCGCCATCGTCCCGATCCGGCCACCGGGCTCCCCCACAGGCAGCGACACCGTGCGCGCGTTCACCTGCCGCAGCCCCGCCCCCGTCAGGAACGCGCCGACCTGGCTGGCGCTCGCCGGGTCAATGCCACGGCGCGCCGCGAAGGCGCTCGCCCACTTCATCGAGGCCTGCAAGCCCGGCCCCGCGTTGGGCAGCCGCGACTCCGCCTCGACCAGCTCGACCCAGCCGCCGGGCCGGGTTACCCGCGCCAGCTCCGCGACGACCCGCGGCCAGCGCTCCGCCGGGATCGCCGCGACGAGCAGTCGCTGATGGACGAAATCGAAGCTGTTATCCGGGAATGGCAGGCCCTCCAGCACGTTGGCGGCGGTGAATGTCCAGGGCTGTTGCGCGGTGAGGGCATCGCCGGACGCTGGCGGCGCGATGTCCACGCCGGTCACACTGGCGCGGGGAAACTGCTGCGCCATCTCCATCGCCCAGCGGCCCGTGCCACAGCCGATATCGAGGATGGCGCGCGGCGCGATGAGTGGGGCGGCGTAGTTGCCTTTGAGCGTATAGCGCAGCATGTAGTGCTGGAAATCCAGCCGCTGCGCCTCTCCGAGGTCGCTGGGCAACAGGTAGGGCACGCCCCGCGCGAACTCACGTCCACCAGCGCGGCGATTGGCCGCCGAGGTCTGCGTCTGCCTATCGCGAGCGCCCTTGCGCCGCCAGAATGCCAGCCATGACATTGATTCCCTCCTCAGAACGCGGTACGGCGACAGCCTTCCTTGCCAGAGCGACCATGCGAGGCGGGCGGACAGAAGGCGGCGCGCGGCGCTTCCTCAACGCGCATGTGTGTGCTAGCAGTATGCCTGCTGTGCGCCCGCCTCGTCAATCTCCGCCTGTCCGCATTAGAGGTCTGCGGTGAACGTTCGGCGGCTGACGCGCATGCCCATCGCTTCATAGAAGCGTATGGCGCCCTGGTTCGCCTCCCAGCAGTCGAGGTCGAGGCTGCTGGCGCCCATCGCCTTCGCACGCTCGCGGCACGCCGCGAACAGCAGCCGCCCCACTCCCATGCCCCGCGCCGCCTCCGACACGCCGAAATTGTCTATATACCCCACCGTTCGTGGGACGAGGAGATCGAGCGTCGCATGGCGAACCCACAGCGTGGCATAGCCTACGATCTCGCCCGCGCGCTCGGCCAGCAGGATGCAGGACTCATCGCTCGTCACCATCCCGGCGAAATACGCCTCCGGGACCGCGACTTCCACGCTGCGAAATATCTCTGGCAGCAGCGCGACGTGATGCTCCTGCGTCTCGCGCGCCACCCGCGCGAAGCCGGGATAGTCCGCCAGCGTGGCGAGGCGGATGGTGATGTGCGCGCTCATGCCCTGTTCCCCAATAGCGCGGCCATACATGGCTGGCGCATCGCAAAAGCCGCGAGCCATTCGGGTGCGACGTTAGCCGCCCGCGGTGGCTCGCGGCTACAAAGCCCGTGGCTTCAGGGTATCACGCGCGCCGCGAGCGAGCGTGAATTAGCAGGAGCCTCAAAGGCCGAAGCGCATCAGGATCATGCAGGTGAAGACGGCGACGAACCCAGCCAATTCGGAGAGCAAGGATGCGCTTGGCAGGAGATCATAGGCTAGCGGCCAGAAAGCATTGCTAGGGGATCAAGCGACCGGTCTCAAGCAGCCACTTCGTGAATTTCAGCCGCGCCAGCTCGCGATCAGTGAATGGCGCGGCGCGCTCGGCGGCGGGTTGTACAACGATAGGGCGCCAGTCCCGCCGCGCCGCCCATGTTGGTGGCGGAATAGGGGTCATGGGGTCATGCGCCATCTGCTTCGCCGGTTCGCTCTCTGACATATCCAAGATGGATCTCCTCCAGACGCCTGGGCCCGCCTGCATACGAGCGCTACGACGCCCGCAAGCCGCCGCTAAAGCCTTCGGCTGGATGGATACTACTGCTGACGTCTGAAAGAGCATGCTATCATGCGCGAAAGCGTGAGGAGGGTGAAAGGGTACATCTGGCGACCTGGCGGCCGGTGAGCAGCAGGTAGACGCATAGAGATAGCGCACGCGCTGGCGGCGTTCGGCCAGTTGTTGCGCCGCCGTCGAGCGGCGACCCTTAGAGCGTGTTTTGTAGCATCGTGTCTGGCATCTGTCACGCAATGGCGGCGTCGAGTTGAGCAGTGAAAGCTCGCGTGTCATTCTCGGCTACCTTTGCGGTTCGGATTTTGTGTTTGGCTGACCAAAAGACACCCTGTTTCCCGTCAGGTAGCTTTTCCCTTTCCCTCACTCAGGTTCTATAATTCTTACTGCATGCGCATTACTAAGGGAATACCATCGTATAGGAGGGCTCTTACATGGACGATCGGTCTGCCGCGCAGCAGATAGACGACATCATCAATCAATCGGCTGACTGGCGGGGTGCGACACTGTCGCAGCTGCGGGCGCTCATCAAGGAAGCCGACCCTGACGTGGTCGAAGAGGTGAAGTGGAAGAAGCCGTCGCGACCCGAGGGTGTTCCGGTGTGGTCTCACGACGGAAATATCTGTGTGGCTGACATCCTCAAGCACGCCGTGCGCTTGACCTTCCCCAAAGGTGCGCAGCTGCCCGATCCCGCGCAGCTCTTCAACACGCGCCTAGACAGCAAGACCGTTCGCGCCATCGACTTCTATGAAGAAGGCGCCGCGGTCGATGCGGCTGCGCTCAAGGCACTCATCCTCGAAACGGTGGCGCTGAACCAGTCAAAAGCACAGCAGCCCAGTATATAAGGGCCGTCGTTCATGATGACCGTTTTGATCGTCTGTTGAGCACATACTGTACCGACGGGCTAATTGGCTTATCTGTGCGGTGAATGCAGCCTATCCAACAGCACGGCCGGCGCATGCCCTCTTTGAGTTCCGTGCGCACCCGCTCGACATGCTGCTGTCTCGTTTCCGCCTTCTTTACGGAGATGGTCCAGCATATCCACTCATTGCGCGCCAGCGGCGTCAGCGCCTCCCAGGCCGTGAGCGCCTCCGCGTCAGCAGCGAGGGTATTCCGCAAGTCCTCTGGCAAGTCGTGGACCACGCCACCGGAGATGTTGTGTTGGGACGTACTCATACAGCTATGCTGACACAAAATAGCTATCACTCGCAAGGATTACCGGAGCGAATGGCGTCTGCACTATGCGTGTCCTTTCGCGCCTGCCGAATGTACCAACATGGGATGCGTACGATCGGCTCGAAGCAAGTGCACTGCGAGAGCTGTCGCAGTTCTCGCAGTGCCGCCTGTTTGGCTAACTCAACCCGCTAAATTTCCGGTTGTAACCACGCCTGCACGCTCGTAATTCACGATAATGATGCCACTTGGGGAGACTTGGCTCTCCGTCACCTTGAACGCCGCCGGGATGGCGCCGTCGGCAAACAACCGTTTGCCACTGCCCAAGGTCAGCGGATAGATCTTGAGCCAGAACTCATCGACCAAATCATGCTTCATGAGCGTCTGCACGAGATTTGCACTGCCGTATACGTGCAAATCCGGCCCTGGCTGCTGCTTGAGGTTGCTGACTTTTTCCGCAATGTCTGCGCCTAAAAACACGGAGGGCTGCCATTCGTGAGACGTCATGGTATGCGAGGCGACGTACTTGGTCGCTGGATTGACGCCCGGCCATATGTCCGCATGGCGCGGCCAGAACGACGCCCAAATTTCAAAGGTTTTGCGCCCTAACAACAGATCAAACGGCATATTCATCTGCTTATTCATGACGGCTTCAATAACATCGTCAGAATATGGAGCTTGCCACCCGCCATACGCGAAGCCGCCACTGGTATCTTCCTCTGGCCCGCCTCCGGCTTGTATGACCCCATCAAGGGTGACGAATTCAAGGACAATAACTTTTCTCATGACCGAGTTCCTCCAACATCTGGCGACCTCTCAAGAGGCCGTGATACGGCGATGGGTCTTCAGGCGCACCCATCAGCACGTATCGTTGGTATTCTGTGGCTCATCCCCAAAACGGGAACGACAACACAGATCGCAGAGAATCGAATTTGAGCCCAGGAGGGGGTCTCAACCCGTCATTCCATGGCAAAAACACGCTCTGAAAGGGAGGCTCTTCTCCAGTCGTCCTGGCCCTTCTTCCTTCTCTTGCCCTCTTTCTCCCCTATCGGACCAGCCACGATGATTTATTCTGGTGCAACGAGTCATGGTGGACTGCACAAGGTATCAGTGCCCAAAGGACACGAAAGGAGGTTGTATGTCAGCGGCATCCTCCTCTCGCTACGCTGTGAAGCCACCTCCTTTCCGGTGTCATTGCGCTGCCGAATTCATCTCTTGCGCCACCTCGGAACCCGCCCAGGGAACTTTTCATCGCCCAGCCGGTGGCAGACATCTTTCAGCCGCTCGTAGGCTCCCTGCCATTCCAGATCGGCCAGCGTTTCCTTCACTGGCACATCCTCGCGCAGCGTAGCCAGATTGCGGAAAAGCAGCGCCTCAGCCCTGTGCTGCGTCAGGCTCTCGGCCAGCCGCGCGGCGCGGCTGGCCGAGAGCCCCCAGGTTTGCGGATCTGCGGGGATCGCCTCAAGGTGCTCGTATTTTGCAAGCACGGCCGCCGCGGATTTTGCCCCCCAGCCCGGGATGCCGGGGAAGCCGTCGGCCGCATCGCCCACTAGCCCCAGCCAGTCGGGGATCGACTGCGGGCGCACGCCAAATTTCTCCACCACGCCCGCTTCATCGATGAGTATATTGCGGCGGCGATCCCAGCCAACGATGCGGTTTCCGGAGACCAGCTGGGCCAGATCCTTATCCGGCGAGCAGATCACGATCTGTTCGACCTCAGCTTCGTTCTTGAAACGGGCGGTCGCACTGGACAGGGCATCGTCAGCCTCGAACTCCACCATCGGCCAGACCACCAGCCCAAGCGCGGAAACGGCCTCTTCGGCCAGCGAGAACTGGGCGAGCAGGTTGGAGTCAACGCCCGCGCCGGTCTTGTAGCCGGGGTACTGGCCGTTACGGAAGGACTCGATCACGTGATCGAATGCGCAGGCCACATGGGTGATGCCAGGCGTGGTCAACAGCATCAGCAGGCTGCGTAAGAGGCCCAGCGTTGCGCCGACCTCGCGCCCATCTGGCGCCTTGCGCGGCGGCGCGCCGAAGTGGCTGCGAAACAGCTCGTAGGTACCATCCACCAGGTAGATCTTCATATTGTCTCCCTCCTTTCGGAAGCGCACTCCAACGATATTCTCCCACAGGAAAGGGAAAGCAGAAATGCAGAGGAGACGAGGACGCGAGGCCTCAGAGCGTGTCTTGTAGTATTGTGTCTGGCATCTGTCACGCAATGGCGGCGTCGAGTTGAGCAGTGAAAGCCCGCGTGTCATTCTCGGCTACCTTTGCGGTTCGGCTTTTGTGTTTGGCTACCCAAAAGATACCCTGTTTCCCGTCAGGTAGCTTTTCCCTTTCCCTCACTCAGGTTCTATAATTCTTACGCGGTTCATTATAGAGAAACTGGAGAAGTCACTGTGGCAACGCTCCATTTAATGGTGGGACTTCCCTGTTCGGGAAAAACGACATATGCAAAAAAACTTGAGCGTGAACAATTTGCCCTTCGACTGACACCTGATGAATGGCATATACAGCTGTTTGGTCAAGATGCTGAGGAACTGGAACATGACGCCAGGCACAGTCTCATTGAGATGATGCTTTGGAACATAGCCAGTAGAGCGCTTGAATTGGGCATGAACGTCATACTCGATTTCGGTTTTTGGGCGCGCGAGGAACGGGAGGACTATCGCTCTCGAGCGAAGGAACTTGGGGCCAGTAGCGAAGTGCACTTTCTTGATGTGCCGACAGATGAGTTGATGCGCCGGCTTACGGCAAGAAATTCGCAGTCTTCGCCATCAAGTTTCTCTATCCCCGAAGAAATGATGAAGCCATGGATTGCCTTCTTTCAAAGGCCAACGCCCGACGAGCTTGAGCGCCGAGATGACAAATGACCACACATCTTGGTATCCAACTGTCCGGTCTTGGGCGTGTTGGAGAGAATCAACGACCTCGCCCAAGACGAGCGAGCAGCAAGCGAATCATCGCCACCTCGATCAGCGTTTCGCGGGTCTGGACCTTGCGTTCGTCGTCTTTGCTCAACCGGCGATTCCGGGAGAGCCACCCAAACGTCCGCTCGACGACCCATCGTTTCGGTTGCACCCGAAAGCCACGTATCCCCGCCGTTCGCTCCACGACCTGCAGATCCCAATCCCCTGTGCTTGGCGCCACTCGGCGAGTTCCTGGCCACGATACGCTGCATCCGCCCAAATATGCTTCAGACGAGGAACGAAATATTTCAGCCCCGCTAGCAGTCGACGTGCTCCTTGCGTGTCGTGCATGTCGGCGGGCGTGACATACACGGAGTGGGGAAGTCCCAGCGTATCGACCAGCAGATGCCGTTTGCGTCCTTAGCCCTACAAAACACGCTCTTAGCCTAGCCTTGTGGTCTCCCCCATCGCCCATACGCTCGAAGACAGGGGAGGTGAGGCCCACCATCGACCACTACGCTTCAGGAGGAGCAGCCATTCATGGCCGTGTCCCTCCTCGTACGTTAGGCGCCTATGATATACTGGCTGTACTGCTGTGGAACACATGTTTCACGACAAACCGCGGGCCAGCCAGCGGATACGCGAGGAGGACGCAGCATGGCGCGGACGGTCGAGCGGGCGGCCCCGGGCGGGCGGCGGTGGCGGCGCCATCCCTGGCGCTGACGCTGGAGGAGGCGCGCGGGCTGGCGCTGGCGGCGCAGCGGCTGGACGCGCCGGGCGCGTGGGCGCCGCCGGGGGCCGCCACGGTCGCTGAGGATGTAGCGGGGCTGATCGAGACGCTCGGCGTGGTGCAGATTGACACCATCAGCGTCGTCGCCCGCTCGCAATACCTCGTCCTCTGGAGCCGCCTGGGGGCCTACGAGCGCGGGCTGCTGGATGGGCTGCTGCATCCAGGGCGGGCGATCTTCGAGTACTGGAGCCACGCCGCCAGCATCCTGCCGATGTCGGACTACCAGTGGTACCGCGAGGATATGCGGCTGGCCCACGAGCGGCATATGTGGGGCAGCGTCCGCGAGTGGATGGTGGGCAATCCGACCATCATCGCCGACACGCTGGAGCGCGTCCGCGTCAACGGGCCGATGGCCTCCGCCGACTTCGAGCGCCCCGACGATGGGCGGCGCGTCCAGGCGTGGGACTGGTTCGGCCCCAAGGACAGCCGCCGCGCGCTGGATGTGCTCTGGACGACGGGCGACCTGATGGTGCATTCGCGCCGCGCCGGGCAGAAGGTCTATGACGTGCGCGAGCGCGTGCTGGCGGAAGCGTTCGGCGAGGCGGCGCCAGACGACTCCACGCTGCCCAGCGCGCAGGAGCGGCTGAACTACTTCGCCCGGCGGACCGTCCGCGCGCTGGGCGTGATCACCCCGTCGTGGCTGTGGGACTACTTCCGCATGCGCGAGTATGACACGCTGGCGCACCCCGACGCGCGGGGCCGCAACCCCAAGGCGCGGGCGCGTGGCGCTGCTGGAGGCGATGGCGCGCGAGGAGCTGGTCGTACCCGCCACGCGTCGAGGGACTGGACGAGCCGGCCTGGGTCGCGGCGGAGAGCCTGCCCGCGCTGGAGCGCCTGCGCGGCGGGGCGGCGCCGGAGCGCACGACGCTGCTCACGCCCTTCGACAGCCTGATCTGGGACCGCGCCCGCGCCCGCGCGCTCTTCGGCTACGAGGTCTGCTTCGAGGCGTATGTCGTCCCCGAAAAGCGCCGCTACGGCTACTACTGCCTCGCCATCCTGCATCGCGGCCGCCTCGTGGGCCGCCTGGACCCCAAGATGGACCGCAAAGAGCGGCGCCTGATCGTGCGCGCGCTGTACCTGGAGCCCGGCGTACGCCGCGGACGCCGCCCTGCTCGACGGCCTGGCGGGCGCCCTGCGCGACCTGGCCGCCTTCCTCGGCGCGGAGACGATCGCCGTGGAGCGGACGGAGCCAGCGGCGGCGCTGCGAGGGCTGCGCAAGCGGGTGGGGTGAGTAGGCAGGGCGAGTGAATCCAGTGCTGACGTCGCGGCCAGAATGGCCGGCGCACTCGGGATCGCGAGCAGAGTGATCCGTGGGCTGGGCCTGGAGCATCGGACTTCAGCCGCGTCCGCGTGCACGGCCTTTTCAAGGCCGGGAGCGCCGGCAATTCACACGATGAGTGAGCGCATACCCGCCACCTAGCCAGCATGCCCAAAAGGTAAGAGCACTGCCATGAGCGTGCTCTGCACCCAAACGGACCACAACAAAGCTAAGATGAACAAGGAAACGTAGGCGATCCACACAATGAAGATGATGAGGAATATCCAATAGAGCCCGCGACGCAGCCGCAGCCGGAGAGTCGCTCCTTCCTCACGCCACGCACGCAGATTCCGGCGCACACCATGAACCCCGATAACGGCGAAACCGCCGATAAAGTAGAGTATAACGCGGACGGTAAATGCGGCGGCGCGAGCGCCCGAGCAAAGAATGCGAGCGTTCCACTACCCAGCGATGCGGTAACACATGGAAACCGGGATGGAATCCCGTGTCGCTTCGGAGGTCAGGCCGACAAAGCCAGGCGCAGCCGCTGCGAACGAGACTAATCAGGCCATCGAGGATGCTCCCAGCTCCAAGGATCGCGGCCGTCCGCCTGGTTTTGCTGGGACAGCAGAGGCATACACCTACTCTGAGTCCGTTAGATCGTTGGGTTAGTTAGATCGTTGGGTTAAGTGACATCAGCCATGGGTAAGCTCTTTGAAACGCTGAGATATCAATTGTTTCGGATACCGTAGCCTAGCAACCTTTCCCTTCTCATACATTTTCTAATAGTACAGCGACAGTTCATTATCAGGAGAGCAGAATGCGGCGAATCTGCTCCAGAGTCCTCGCGTTTCCAGCGTTGAAAGCGAGAATAGATGGTCTGCCACGGGCCGAACGCGCTGGGCGTGTAGACAGGAGGTTCCCGCATGCGTATAACGCGGACGGTACAATGCGGGCGGCGAGGAGCGCGGGGGCAGACAGGGCGACGAGCTTTAGGTCGTTCACAGCCATGTCTACACCTAGGCTCACCAGGAAGAGCGTAACCGTGGGCCAGGTAAGGCCGCCATTGACGAAACGCGCCCACAGGCTCCGATCCTGGCAGACGGAGGTTCTTGAAGCGGCATACGCGGCGTCTCGCCAGCCCCGCCAGATGCGCGGCGAGTCCCACCAGCGCGCCGCCCAGGATCAGCCAGATCGAGTTGGGCTTCCAGCGCAGCAGGATCAGTAGCGAGACGGCGGCGAGGGCGACCGTCACCACGTCCACCAGCGCCGCCTGGCCAAGCTGGATGGTGACGCCGGCCATCAACGCCAGCGCGGCGACGTTCAGCCCGTCCAGCAGCGGGGCGGACCACGCGGCGCGGCGCAGCCAGGAGGCGAGGGGCCAGAACAGCCCGATGTAGACGAACGACGGCAGGAAGATGCCCAGCGTGGCGATCAGCGCGCCGGGCCAGCCCGCCACCATAAAGCCGATGAATGTCGCCGTCGTGAAGAGCGGGCCGGGCGTAAACTGGCCTACCGAGACGGCGTCGAGCAACTGCTGATCGGTGATCCAGCCCAGCCGCTGGACGAAGTCCGCCCGCAGGAAGGCCAGCAGCGCGTAGCCGCTGCCATAGAGCACGGCGCCGATCTTGAGGAAGGTGAGGAACAGGACGCCGAGGCTAACCGGCGCGGCAGGCGCCAGCGTGGCGACGGCCAGCGCGCTCTCCGGGGCCAGCGGCGTCGCGGCGAAGCTGGCGGGGAGGCTGCGGACGCGCGCGGCGAGAGCAGCCAGCGGCCATGCGGGCGCGGCGACGCTGAGCAACGGCCTGCCGCCAGGACGCCAGCCGCGAGTCGCCAGCCGCGCCAGCCCGTAGATGAGCGCGCCGCCGAAGAGCAGCGCCAGTGTGTTGAATCCGTAGAGGTACAGCGCGGCGACGGCCAGCCCCAGCGCGACGGCCATTGGCCCCTTCAGCGCCGTCCGCGTCAGGCCCCACAGCGCCTGGAGAATGATCGCGATCACCACCGGCTTGATGCCATACAGCAGCCACGCGATCTGGGGCATCGCGCCGAAGGTGACATACGCCCAGGCCAGCGCCATGACGATCAGCATCGCGGGGGCGACGAAAAGGACGCCGCCGGCGATCAGCCCCAGCCAGCCGGCGCGCTCGTAGCCCAGGTAGATCGCGAGCTCGGTCGAGTTGGGGCCGGGAATCAGGTTGATGACGCCGAGCAGATCGAGGAACCGCTGCTCGCTGACCCACTTGCGCTTGCGCACGACCTCGTCGCGCATCATCGCGACGTGCGCCGCAGGCCCGCCGAACGCGGTGAAGCCCAGCCGCAGGAAGTACGCCGCGACCTCGCGCAGGCGGGCGGCGCGCTCCTCCGGCGCGGGCGCCCCCTCCGCCGGGTTGTCGCTGGCCGGGATGTCTCGCTCGGTCGCCATCAATGAGCCTTTCCAATGCTGGCAGCGTCACACGCCATGTGGCGCGCTTCCTGGACGAGCATACAGGAGGGGCCGCGTGGATGTCTATTGGCTTAACATTTCCACGCCGGGGCCTTATGGAGTGAACGGAGTCGCCCATACACAACAACGCCATTGTTTATGGACGGGCTCAAGTATCGAGAGCGAGCGCGGCCCAGTAGATCGTGAGGATATTGAACGCCACATCTATGTCGGCCTGGCTGAGTCCGCACTCACCAGCAAGCGCGGCATATGGCGCGCGCCATGCCTCAGGCGCTGGCTCCAGCGTGCGCGGAATCGCATGGGTCGCCCGCCGAGAGAATGTCGCGCGAATGGCCATCAGGACAAGCTTCGGATCGAGCGATGCCGACGAGATGAGCAAGACCAAATCTACCAGATCTTTGACACGCGTATTCATTCGGCCATCACGTGGCAGTGTATACGCGTGTATCTTTTCGGCGAATTGCTGCTCACGCGCAAGCGCCGCGACACGGACTGAAGGAATGCCCGCAAACGCCAGTATGTCTTGGCCTATGAGCGATTCAGGCGGCGTTATAACAGCATCGCCAATCCCCACATCGAGATGGAAGCGCGCGAAAACGCGGTTATCTAGACGCGCCTCAATGGGATAGCGCGCGCCACCATACGGCGCGGCGTCCAGATCGGTCATTGGCGCGCCAATGCGGAACACAAAGGCATCATCCATACTTTTCTCGGCGGCGTCTTGCAAAGAGTCGCGGATGACAGCGCTCTGCGATTGTCCTTGTGACCCGCTGGCGTCGATCATATCCAGGTGTGGAATGCTCAGATCAAGGTCACGCGTGGCGCGAGCGCCTGCCCCAAGCCGTAGCTCAAAAGCGTAGCCGCCTTTGAGGAGCCAGGGTGGGGCAGCTTGCGCGAAGAGGCGCGCCAGCAAGCGGTCGAACGCGACCTGCCGGCGAAGGCGCATGATATCCACGCCCCGCTCACGGGCTATGCGCTTGAGACACTCTTCTAGCGCCGCGCGAAACGCGGCCGCGCTCTGATAACGCCCAATCACACGCCGTCTCCGTCGAGCTCACCGGCGCGCTCAACCGCGGCGCGCAGCCTGCGACGCGCCTCAGCGGACCCGACCTCCGCGAGCAGAGCGCCACGACGGACCATTCCCCGCCGCAGCGCGTCCGCGACCGCCGCGTCGAGGAATGGCCAGGCTGTGGGGCTCGCGGCGATGTCGCGCAGGGTGCGTAGAGGCGTTGTCACACGGTACCCATCATGCGCTTCCCAGTCCTCCGGCGCGAGGGCGGCGCGATGCGCGATCACATGTGCGGGCAGCGTCCGGCGATAGGCCGACAGCGCGGTGAGGTGAATACGCGCAGGATTAGCGTCCCCCAGCTCATGTAGCGCGAGCGCGGTCTCGTGTGAAAAGACTATCTGAGGATTGTCGGCCCGATCATGGCTCATCAGCGAGAGAATGATGAGATCGCCATGCTCCGTCTCAGGATAGTCGCAAAGGCGATAGACACCATGTGCGACGCGCTCCCAGTTGCCGCGCGTGACATGGTAGCTTTGCTCGGCATACGCATGTCCAATGGCGAGCGCCTGACGCGCTGTAAAGTAGCCGCCCTGACGCGCGGCTAGCGCGTAGAGCGCATGGCGGGTCTCAGTCGAGCTTCCCATGTCAACACCTTCAATATTATTGAAGTATTTGCCCTTCTCACAACATACTGCCCGCGCGACGCTGCTGTCAATGCGCTGTCTCGTTACCGCTCCCGCAGGACGCGAAAGGAATGACCACGAGCGCCACATTGGCTGGTTAGCGCCTGGCTGGCGTCATGGCGCTATGATTCCTCAACGCAGGCGGATATGGCATAGGAGGGTTGGTCGCATGCGGTATGGGTTCGTGTTACCGGAGGGCGACGCGCGGCGGGTGGCGGAAAGCGCACGCGCGGCGGAGGCGGCGGGGTGGGATGGCTTCTTCATCCCAGATTGCGTCTGGGGGGTAGACCCGTGGGTGAGCCTGGCGGCGGCGGCGATGGTGACGGAGCGCATCAAGCTGGGAACGATGCTGACGCCCGTCTCGCGGCGGCGTCCCTGGACGCTGGCGGGGCAGACAGCGACGCTGGACAACCTCTCCGGCGGGCGGGTGATCCTGGCCGTCGGCCTGGGCGCGCTTGACACGGGCTTCGAGGCGTTCGGCGAGGAGACGGACCGCAAGACGCGGGCGGAGCTGATGGACGAGGGGCTGGACATCATCACGGGGCTATGGGCCGGGCAGCCATTCAACTATGATGGCAAGCACTATCACATCAAGGAGACGGCGTTCTATCCGCCCGCGCCGCCCGTCCAGAAGCCGCGCATCCCGATCTGGATAGTGGGCGCATGGCCGAGCGAGAAGTCGCTGGCGCGGGTGGCGCGCTGGGACGGGCTGTTGCCCACGACGCTCACACCGCAGGGTCACGAGCGCGTCGCGCCGGAGAACATCCGCGAGATGAAGGCGTTCATCGAGCAGCGGCGCGCGGCGGACGCCGGGCCGCTGGACATCATCATGGAGGGTACGACGCCCGGCGACGACCGCGCGGCGGGCGCGGAGATCGTGCGCCCCTGGGCTGAGGCGGGCGCCACCTGGTGGCTAGAGGCCGACTGGTCGGAGCCTGGGCGGGACGCGATCCGGGCGCGCATCCGGCAGGGGCCGCCGCGCGTGGTATGAATGGGGCGGCCGGAGTCAGCGCGGACAGATGTGCTGGCGTGGTCCTTAGAGATGAGTGTTGGAAAGCATGTGGGATGAAGCGACGACGCCATATCGCGGGCCTCAAACCCGCGTATCATATAGACTGATCGTCACCACCCCGCTCGATATTTCCCCTACAAAATGGTAATGCGCGGCCAGCCAGTCCTGGACCTCGTGCGCCTTTGCCGCGTGCCGCACGTCGGTAAAGCGTCCCGCGATGAAGAATAAACGGGGATGCTGCGCCGCGTAGGCCGCCAGCGCGCGCAGGTCCACCGCCTCCGCGAACCTCCCGAACGGGTCGCCATGCCCGTAGAGCGACCAGTTGATGACCCCCGGCGAATTCGCGTCGAATCGCGCTGAGCTGCCATCCGTCTGGAGGTAATAATCCACCGGGATCTCGCAGCCTTGCACGTTGTTGTAAGACACCAGCCCGTCTCCCGGCTGATAGGCGCGCTCCAGCCAGCGCACCGGCGTCCGCCAGTCCTCCACCTGCGCGTGAGCGTAGTACGACGGCGTAAGTGTCAGCATGATCACGGCCAGCAATCCCGCCGACACCAACCGCGCCCCTGGCCAGCGCAGCGCCGCCACGCCCGCCCCTAACGACAGGCACAGACTGGGTAGAATCACCACCAGATAACGGCTGGAGAAGATGCGTGTGGGCCCCAGCGAGACCACGTAGCTCACCACCACCGGGACGATCACCCACAACGACAGGCCTACGATCACCGGCCACACCTTCGGTAACAGCGCCCCACCATCCATCCGGCCCAGCCGGGCTGGAGCCCGCTCCCGCAGCAGCTTCCCACCCGGTGTGGCTAGCAGCCAGACGCCCGCTGCGACAACCAGCGCCAGCGCCGCGAGCGCGCCCAGTATCAGCGCCGCATGCCGTCCCGTCCCCACCAGACTTTCCAGTTTGGCCGTCAGCTCACCCAGGCTTGGCGACGGCAGCCAGCCCGTCTTCGAGCCATGCCGGCTCGCCAGGACGAACGGCGTGATGAGCGCCCCAATCCCCACAAAACTCACCAGTGCCTGCGGTAACGACCGCCACGCGCGCACCCGCCACGCCGACGGCCATACTAGCCACACGCCCATCGCCAGGCCCTGCGCTAGCAAGATCAGGATGCTGAACGCCTGCGTGTAGACCGATAGCGCCATAGCCGCGGTGAAGAGTCCCCACCAACGCCATGACCGCCAGCCTGTCGCGTGCGAGGAGGCGCCCGCCAGTAGCGCCAGCCACCCGATCACCACCAGCGTCAGTTGCATCGCGTAGCCCCGCGCCTCTTGCGCGTAGGTTAGCTGCCAGCCGCTCGCCACATATACCGCCGCCGCCACGAGCGCCGCCATGCGTCCCAGGAACCGCCACCCCAGCGCGTAGAGCGCCACTGCCGCCACTGCCGCGAACACCGCCGACGGCAGCCGCACGAATACCTCCGTCGCAGGCAGCCTCAGCGCCACTGCCAGCGCTAGCCATCCGTGCAATAGCAAATGATAGGCGATCATGTTCGGCTCGGCGCCACTCGAATACGCCGCCATCAAGACTGGGAGCGGCTGCCGCGCGAGTTGGACCGAGAACGCCTCATCCATCCACAGGCTCGGCGCGCCCAGTCGCGTGAGGTTGAGCGCCAGCGCCACCAGCCCCACCAGCAGCGGTACCAGCGCATCCACGCCGAACGCCCTTCGCGCGCTCGCTACCCAAGGCGCGGCGCGCTCCGGCGCTGTCTCTGGCTTGAGCAACGCCCGACGCTTCACTGTCTCATCCATCCAGCTCACTCGCACACTCCCAAATCTTGCCACGGACAGGCCAAACAGTTGAAAATCATCGGTATCCAATCGCTCGTTTGGGGGACCGCTGCCTCTTCGCCCAGCGCAGTGAAACACCAAGAAGAGAGACGGGGCGCGGGACCGTCCATAGCGCCAGCGCCATCAGCATTATACACCGCCTCGCTGCACGCCTTATAGATCTGTCCATTCTGAACTAACGCGCTTCCGCCCGCTGTTTCCCTCCCCGTGTGCATCCATACCAACATACCAGAGAATGGCATAGGCGCCACATGCCGCGCATCACATCACCATGAAGGGATCACATATGCCCACCGATTCGACGCCCGCCAGCGCTACCGCCTGCTCTCCGAAGAGCGCTAGGCCGACCAACTCACCAACCAGCTCACCGGCCGTCTCGGCGCCGCCTCTCCCCTTCACGATGCGCCAGCCATCCGTCCAACGCTCCGCCTCCATTCCCAATCTCTCCTCCCTACAGGTGGCCGCCTCCCACAGATCCTTTCAGTCCACCCAAGAGCACGCTATCCTCGCCGGCAACAATGACTCAGCGCTTACTTGCTTTATTAGTCCAGATGGCCGCCTCTTTGCCACCACCTCTGGCGATGGCGCAATACGCCTCTGGGATGTCATTTCCAGCAAGGAAGTCGCACGCTGCGTCGCGGCGCGCCCCTCACCTCCTCGCCTGGAGCGCCAAACATCCGCTCCTTATCGCTGGGAGGATGAAAATGGCGGGGTCCACTGAATTACCTTCGAGCAGCCCTGATCCGCCACGCAGCCCCCCCGCCTTGCGGCGCGCCCCTTCGCATTGCGGACGCCAACATGGAGCCCTGCTCCCCCGCGCCTGAATAGCGCCACGCGCAACATGGCGTGACTTCTGCGATAAGCCTTCCCGACACTCGCGGAATGTCCGTGGGGAGCATGGCGTCCTGTAGCGTCCCGTAGGCGCGGCCAACGTTGACCGGCGCCGGGATGAGGCCCAGTCACGCGGCGATCAGGCTCACTGGCGCGCGAGGCTGGAACAGAGAAGGAGAAACACGGCATGGCCAAAGACATGTCCAATCAAACCATTGGCCCTGTACAGTTCGTCGTCATCGGCCTGCAGAACGAGAACCTGAAAGGCCAGATCGCCCGCGAGCTTCACGCCGCCAGCGAAAAAGGCTACATTCGGATCCTCGACGCGCTCGCCATTCAGAAGCGGCAAGACGGGACCATCGTCTCGCTCGGCGCCACCGATCTCAGCCCCGACCAGCGCTTGCAGTATGGCGCCATCGTGGGCGGCCTGATGGGCTTCGGAGCCACTGGGACCGAAACGGGCGCCGTGGCGGGCGCCGAGTTGGGCGCCGAGGCCTTCGCCCATCACGACTTCGGCCTCACTGAGGACGAGATTCGCGACATCGGCGACGATATTCCTGTTGGACGGACCGCCCTCTTTGTGCTCTTCGAGCATCGCTGGGCCGTTCGCTTGAAGGAAACATTGCAAAAGGCTGGCGGCGAGGTACTTGCCCAGGGCATGGTCACTCCGGCGTCCCTCATGCTGTTCGGGGCCGATCTCGCAGCCGCCAGCGCCGCCGCGGACCAGTATGAAGCATCACAGGGCGGACCAACTCCCTAAACTCGTGACGCCGCTGTGAGCATGATGAAGGTCACAGGGATGTGCTGGGGTAGCGCCCATCACATCCCTGTCCTCACCCATACGGCCCCTCGCGACGCTCACGAACAGCGCCCCATCTCGCGCGGACAGGCTTCGCGGCCGCCAGCCCTAACGCCGCCCGCCGTCCCCCTCCCGTGTGCTACGATGACAGGTGATCGGGCAGAGGAGCCACGCCCGCCACGCCTCACAACCACCACGAAGGGGTCATACATGCCGCACCGATTCGACGCCCGCCAGCGCTACCGCCTGCTCTCCGAAGAGCGCCAGGCCGCCCTCCAACCCGAAACCCTCCTCCGCGACCTCGGCCTCGCCGAAGGCATGACCCTCGCTGACATCGGCTGCGGCCCCGGCTTCTTCACCATCCCCGCGGCCCACATCGTCGGCGAGCAGGGCTCGGTCTTCGCCGCCGACATCGAAGGCGAGATGCTCTCCACTGTTCGCAGTCGCGCCAGCGAGGCAGGCCTCACCAACGTCCACATCGTCAAGACCAACGAACGCGAGATCCCCATCGCCCCTGGGGTCTGTGACATCGTCCTGCTCGCCTATATCATCCACGAAGTCGATCACCGCGCATCCTTCCTGCACCGCGCCTCCCGCCTCCTCAAGCCCGGGGGCCGCCTCATCATCCTTGAATGGGAGAAAATCGAAGAGCCCAACGGCCCGCCTATCGAGGAGCGCCTCACTCCGGAAGACACCGCCGCCGACGCCCAGGCCGCCGGTCTGCTGCCCGTCGAAGCGCGCTCGCTTACCCCCAACCAGTACCTCCGCGCCTTCCAGCGCGCCAGCGAGCACACGACCGCGCCGGGCTCCTAGGCGCGCTCATCCTCGCCCGTCAGCGCCGCGGGCGAGATCGCGCGGTGGCGAATTGGCGAGGAGAGCACAATCGCGGTATTCGACGAGCCACAGGACGTCAGCCGAGCGACTAACCGCTGCAAGTGCGCGACGGACGAGACGACGGCGGTCAGCGTCATGCAATCATCGCCCGTCACGTCGTGGCACTCGATGATCTCGGGGCAGGCTTTGATAAGGGGAATCGTGCGCTCGTGCGACTGCAATGACTTGAAGCGGATGATCGCCGTCAGGCCCAACCCGAGCTTCTCTGGGTCCACCGCCGCGTGATATCCCGTGATGATTCCCGCCACCTCTAGCCGCCGGACGCGGTCCGCCACCGCCGGCGGCGTTAGCCCCACCAGCCGCCCAAGCTCCGCGTATGAGGCGCGCGCATCCTCTTGCAGCGCCAGGAGCAGCGCCCACCCGGTCTCGTCGAGCAGCTTTTCTGATTCGTTTGTCATGGCCGCTAATCACTTTCTCTTCATCGTCTATCAGGCCACTTTGCCTTGGAAATACTATTCACTTTCGCCACTTCTCCTTCTATCATAGCATTGTACGCCAACCACATATTCCCAGGGAGTGAGCGATAACAATGGCGACCGAGCAGACCTTACGCAAACACCTTTCCTTGACCGATGGATTCGTTCTCTATACCAGCGCGGTGCTCGGGCAAAGCCTGATCGTCCTGCCTTCTATCGCGGCTCGGCGCGCTGGACCCTGGTCTATCCTCGTTTGGGCCGCGCTAGCCGCCGTATCGTACCCACTGGCGCGCATTATGGCCGAGCTGGGCGCGCGCTACCCGTCCGCTGGCGGCGTGATCTCGTTTATTGGACACGGCCTTGGGCGACCGGCGAGCTGGCTTACCGGCGTTCTGTATCTCGCCGCGATCGCCGTCGGCGGCCCGGCGACGGCGCTGGTTTTCAGCGCGTATCTCGGCGCGCTCGTTCCGCTGCCGGGGCGCTGGAGCTTTGCCGTCGCGGGAACACTGTTGGCCGCGCTTGTGCTGGGGGCCTGCTTCGATGTCTCGCGAATCATGCGTCTCCAGCGCTGGGGGTTCTTCGTCTGCCTGGCAGCGATCACCGTGACGTTGCTGCTCGCGCTCCCGCATGTCAGCGCGGCCCGGCTCACCGACGTCAGTGGATATAACCTGGCGGGCGTGGCCTCGACAGGCCTGATTTGCTTCTTCGCCTTCGTCGGCTGGGAGAACGCCGCCTTTTCCGGGGAAGAGTTCTCCGACCCGCGCACGCTCGTCAAGGCGCTCGGCCTGGCCGTCGCGGCGGTTGGCGCGCTGTTCGTCTTGCTGGGCGTTACTGTCACCGGCGGGCTGAGCCGGGCCGTTATCGCGACGAGCAACGCCTCACTGGCAGACATGGCGAGCCTCTCCTTCGGAGCCACAGCCACACGCGCCGCTGCAGTGATCGCGCTGCTTCTGCTCGTCTTGTTCATGTTTACCTGGGCCCGCAGCGCCGCGCGGCTGATCTATGCGCTGGCGCGTGAGGGCTTGTTCCCGCATCCTCTCGCCCAGGTGAATGAGGTGACGGGCGCGCCGCGCAACGCCGCGCTGGCGCTAGGTGTCTTATGGGCGCTGGCGCTGGCGGCTCAACTGCTTTTCGGCGTATCCATCGAGACCTACATCCAACTCTCCAGCGGCAATTTCCTGCTGACCTATGTGCTGATTCTGATGGCCGCGTGGCGGCTGCTCGATGCCCGCCACTACCTGCCCGCGTTGCTCATCTCGTCGCTGGCGATTCTGGCGCTGGTCGTCGCTGGCTACCAAAGCCTCTGGTACGCGCTGGCGACTACGGTCATCTTCGCCGCCGTCATAGGCGCGCGTTCCACCTACGCGCGTCTGCGGCGGCGACCTGCCATCGCTGCGTCCTCACCCCCTGTGCGCGCTGACAGCCAAAATTCGCAGCAAGGCGCTACCCGCGCCAGGGGCTAACCTGTGGCCCGTGGCGAGGGTAGCGTATCGTACAAACGGGCTTTGTCTCTATCCCCGCTCCGCTCGCACGATCACGTACTCCATCGACCACCGTTCCACATGCCCTTCGCGCTCGACTATCCCAAAATACGCCCGCGCCCGCTCCGGCGCCGCCAGCATATCCGCCTCCAGCGCCACCCGCGCCTCGCCTGGCATCTCCATCCGCTCCACCCACGGTCCAAACGCCACCTCTTTGCGCCCCACCTCCTCATGCGTCAGCCGCAGCCCCGCGTCCTCCGCAAACCGCTGCCACTCCCACAGCGTATACGCCCGCACATGGCTTGGGTCCCGCCGCCGCTCCCAATCATTCAGCAGCCTGTCCAGCTCCTCATCCTCCGGCGCCAGATTATCCACCGCCACCAGCCGCCCGCCCGGCCGCAACACGCGCGCCATCTCCCGCACCGCTCGCGCCACATCGGCGTAATGATGCGGCGCGATGCGCACCGTCACCAAATCAAACGATTGATCCAGAAACGGCAGGTTCTCCGCGTCCGCCACCACATACTCCACGTTTCCCGCCCCGCGCGACGTGAGAAACGCCCGCGCCGTCGCCAGCATTTGCGGCGTCAGATCGCTCGCCACGACCCGCGCCACCAGCGGCGCCAGCGTTAGCGCCACATGCCCCCCGCCTGTTGAGACATCCAGCGCCACATCGCCCGGCTGCGGCTCCGCCAGCTCCACCATCCGCGTCAGGTCCGCACCCGCGGCGTGCGACGCGCTCGTCACGTACCCCTCTGGACGCCGCCCGAAGGCCGCCCGCACCCGCGCCTTCACCGCCTCGCCGTCCACTTCAGCTTTCCCCACCGTCTCATTCAATACCTGCTGAAACTCCAGCCGGTTCCCGAACGGGTCGCGCGTCTCGAACCGCGCCCGCCCCGGCAGCGCCACATCCTCCGAGATCGGCGCCCCCGCCGCCTCCAGCCGCGCCCGCATCTCCGCCAGATCCGTTACCCGGAACGCTGGGTGCCCCTTGCGCTGCGGCCGGAAATCATCCTCCATGCCGATATGCAGCTCGCGGTCCCCGCAGCGGAACCACACCCCACCCCGGCCCGCCAGCGCCGCCGGCTTCTCGATCTCCTCCAGCCCCAGCGTCTCCCCATAAAACGCCCGCGCCCGCTCCTCGCCCCCGCGCGGCCCCGTTACCTGCACATGGTCCAGGCCCACAATCGCCACGGTCTTTGTTCCCATCATCATCGCCCTCGCCTCCTTATACTCCCCACGTCATGCGAACATGCGCGTCTCAGCGTTGGTGGAGCGCGCCGGCGGCCTTCACGCTGTGTCATGGCCACGATTCCCCGCCCGCCCGTATACAACCGAGTGTACCCGCTCTCATCCACCCGGTCTAGCCATTCGACCGCATACCCGCTATCAGATTTCCCAATACCCCGCCATCTCCCCACACACGCCCACCACCCAACTCATCCACACTATCGCGCATCTTTCCACATCCGCTGTGGATAACTTTCCCACTGGCTGATCTTCCCAAATCGGGGCCAATTCCACCGGGATTCTCGCGCCACATCCCCTCAGCGCCGTTCCGCGTCCCTATCAGGCCCTCAATACCCCTCATTTAGCCCTCCATACGTGGATAAATAGCCAAATTGTGTGGACAAGTGGCCGCCGCTGTGGGTAACTTTCCGCCCCGCCGCTCACCCTCCGGCGCCCGTCGCGCCCCTCCACATCACCCGCAGGCCGGTGGATAACCCGGTGGATAACTTCATCCACATGTGGATAACTCGCGCACAACCAGTCCACGCGATCTCCGCTGTTTCGTGTGGACATCTCTGTGGATACTCTGCGGATACGCCGGGATATCCTGTGGACAGTCCCGCACGCCATCCACATCTGGCGTGGACATCCCTGTGGAAGCCGTGTGGACGGTGTGGATAGCTCGCCACCATCAAAACCGCTCTCCACACGCGCCCCGTTTTTTCCACAGTTACCCCCCGCGCTATCCCGCCCTTCTCAAGGTCTTTCCCACAATCCACATCCCTGTGGACGCCCTGGTGATAACCCCGCCAGCCCTGAAACTACCCGCGCTCAGACCGCTCCCGATCCCGCCCTATTTGCCCTTATCCCCATCATCCACACCCCCTACTACTACCTACTACTATCATTACCTCTTTTCATAGAATGATTTAATAAGAGAAAGAGAAACGTATACCCACGTATACCAATGATGGGTTGTCCACACAAACACCAGGCGCTCCAGCGAAGATATGCACAATTTGTGGAAGGTCCGGTGATCTGGCTCGTTCTGGCTGCGTATGGGTGGGAAGGCCTGGAGCTAACCGCCGAGGTCAGGATATGGGAGGATTGAGCTTGGCGGCTTTCGCCTGCGTCCACTTCTGGGCGAAGGCGCAATGAATCGTCTTCACACGATGATCGGTAACTGTATCACACTGTGACTATATGGGCGCCAGCCAGCCGGTGGCTTGTCACCATGCGCGGATCTGGCGATATACCCGTTTCCGTACGGAGGATGCTATGAGCGAACAGCGGCCGGACGTGACGCCCGCGGTCATCGAAACGCTGACGGAGGCGCAGGCCCGCCAGTTCCTCCCCGATCTCGCGGCCCTCCTGCGCGACGTCGTGCTCGGCGGCGCCTCCGTCGGCTTCCTTCCACCCTTCCCCATCGAGGAATCCCGCGCGTACTGGGAATCCGTCCTCCCCGACATCTCCGCTGGCCGGCGCATTCTGCTCGCCGCCCTGCGTGATGGCCGCCTCATCGGCTCCGTTCAGCTCGATCTGGCCACCAAGCCCAACTCTATCCGCCGCGCCGAGGTCCAGAAGCTGCTCGTGCTTACTGAGGCGCGCAACAATGGGCTGGGGCGCCGCCTGATGCTGGCCGCCGAGGAGCAAGCCCTGTCACGCGCCCGCTCGCTGCTCGTTCTCGACACCCAGAGCGGCAGCGTCGCCCACGGTCTGTATCAGCGGCTGGGGTTTACCGAGGTGGGCGCCATCCCCGACTACGTTCTCTCTCCCGATGGCCCACTCCCCACCACCATCCTCTACAAGCATCTCGACATCGTCCCCTGAGTACTGGCTGGCCTGAGCGTCTCCGGCCCCGTTTCAGGCCGCGTATCTACCCCGGCGCCGCGGCTGTGACCAGTGTGTGTGGCGCGCGTCGCGCTGGGTGATAGAGAAGTGACGCTGGGGTGACGCTGCTGAGAAAGGAGCAAGGATTTCCGGGGGGCGGGATCCGGGAACGCGCGCTTCAGACCAGCGGTGTCGCAGCGGGAGGGATGACAGATGGAGACGACCAGCAAGCGATCGCAACGAGAGATACTCTCGCCGTCGCAGCGGTTCGGAGAGTTCGTGTCGATTTTCGTGATGTTCCTGTTTATGGGATTTTTCGTTTACCATCTGGTGGCGAACACGGGCTTTTTCACCGCCGCGTTTGGGCCGTGGGAGATGTTCTTCTTCTTTGGCCCAATGGTGTTAGCCCTCACGCCCCCGTTGATACGGGCGCTCACTGGAGCCCGTCAACCCGGCCGCCCGCTGGAGGCGTTGACCAATGCGTTCATGGCGGTAGGCGCGCTCTGGCTGCTGATGGTCTTTCCATTCGAGTTCGCCCATCTCGCCGATGCGTTGCCCGCTGGCTTGCGCTTTACCCTCGCCTGGGTGAATAACGACATCGGCCGTATTATCTTGATCATTCAGGTGATCGTGTGTCCTGTGGTGGCGCTCGTGATGATGTGGCAATATGTCGCGCATCGGATACGTGCGACTGGTAGCGCGCCAAGTTCGCCCGCCACCACGTAAGCCTCTCTTCATCTGGATGAAAGAAACGCCTGCCACGCGAAAAGCGTGGCAGGCTCTTGCTCATAGCGCCCGGTGATTTCAGTCGCCGGGTTGTCGCCCCGCATCCAGGGCTATTCGAGATCGCGCCCGGCGAGCGGCTCGACCATCGGGCGCATGCGGATCTCCATGATTCGCGCGCCTGAGCGCTGCGTCGCCATCAGCAGCGCCGCCGCCGCCACGTCCTCCGCCTCCAGCATCTCGGACTCCGCCACCCCTTCCTCTGTTCGCCCGGTTCCAATCGCGAACTCCGTCTTTACGCCACCGGGGCAGAGGACGCCGACCTTGATCCCCTTGGGCCGCAGCTCCCGGTCCAGCGCCTGCGTGAAGCCCACCTGGGCGAACTTGGTCGCGCAATAGACCGCCTCACCGGGGAAGCCCATCACCCCGGCCATCGAAGAGACGTTGATGATCGCGCCCGCGCCGCGCCGCAGCAGCGCCGGGACCACCTGCCGCGTGAACACGAACGTGCTGCGCATGTTGGTATCCATCATCTGGTCGTAGTCCGCCAGGCTCGTATCTTCCAGTTGTTTGTAGATGCCCATCCCGGCGTTGTTTACCAGAATATCCAGCCGCCCCAGCCGCTCCAGCGCCGCCTGGACCGCGCGTGTCGCCGTCTCCTCTTCCCGCGCGTCGCCCGCCACCACCACACACGCCCGCCCCAGCGCCTCCGCTTCCGCCGCCAGCTTTGCCAGCCGCTCCTCGCGCCGCGCCACCACCACCAGGTCGGCGCCCTCGCCGAGGAACGCCCGCGCGATCGCCTGGCCGATGCCCGCGCTCGCCCCCGTTATCATCGCCACTTGCCCGCTGAGCTTTCCTGTTCGCTCTGCCATCTGACGCCCGCTCCTCTTCTCGCGACCATGAAACCGCTCATGATCATTCACGCTGTCAACAGCGGGCGCCCGCCCGCCTCTCCATCTATCAGTATATAGCGACCGTCTCGCGCTCCGCTTCCTCCGCCTGCCCGCGCGCAAGACAAAGCGAAGGCCGGTCCGCAAGGGAGCCGGCCTTCACAAGGAGGGGAGGAGGAGATTTGGTGGAATTCTCTCTCTGGCTATACGCTACATCCGGCCATAATACCTAGCATCAGGTAAACACCTGATATAAATCTAAGGTGTACACCTGATTTCTAATCCAAATTGCGTACCAATAGCGCTTGTCTGCCGTCACGCGCTCTATCCCGCCGCGCCAGCCATTGATGGCCGCGCCAGGGTGAATTGACACTACGCCCCCACCCTTGTATCATACCGAGTACCCAACACAACCAACGCCCAGCCAGCCGAGCGCCAGCCATTGATGGCCGCGCCTTCCCCCATCCACCTCGCCAGGAGGAGCCGCTATATGGTCACTTATGAAGACGTGACAGAGCTGTTCCTCAACGCTGCCGAGGCGACCAGCCTCTCCGTCCACCCCGAATACTGGCTCAACACCCAGACGCTCGATCGCGAATTCACCTGCGCTCTCCATCCCGGGCCGTGCGAAGAAGCCGAGAACCGCGCCACCTGCGCCGTCTCCTTCGCCTGGGGTTCCCTCGACACCGCCCTTTCCCTGGATGGCGCCGAAGGCGTCTGCGAATTCTTCCACGAGCCGGACGAAGATTGCCCGCACCTGCACACCGAAAATGTCCCGCCCCTCGTCCTTGATCTCGTCTATACCCTGCCCCTCGACAACATCTCACCCACCAGCCTCGACCTCCGCCAGCTCGCCCGCTCCCTCAAGCTCAACGCCTCCGAGCGTAGCAGCCGCGCCGTCGAGACCCGTCCCAACATCTCGCTCTCCCTTGGCGAGACGGGCCTCGAAGCCGACGCGCTCACCGTCGAGCAGCGCGTCGAGCTTCCTCTATGGGACCCCGAAGGCATCGGCGACAGCGGCTTCCGCGCCTCAGGTGAGCGCCAGAGCGGCCACGCCCCAATCAGCCGCCTCCGCCCGCGCCACAGCCACACGGGCGACCAGCCGCGCCCCGAAGACTGGCTTCCCCACCTGCTCGCCGATGTTGTCGAAGACATCGCCCGCGTCGTCGCCGCCCTCGAAGAGGCGCGCTCCCTGGGGCGTTAGCCTTCGCTGGTGTGATTGAACCGCTTCAGCGCTTGCGGCAGATCCAGTAGCGACTCCAGGCGGATGTCCGCCTGGCTGACCTCTTCGCGCTGGGCGTGGATATAGCCCCAAGGCCCGCGCCGCAGGAAGATCGCCAGCATCCCCGCATCCTTCGCCGGGATGATGTCGTTGTCCAGCCGGTCGCCCACATAGGCGATTTCCGCTGGCGCATACCCCGCCTCCTGGATGAGGCGGGCGAAGAACGCGGGCGATGGTTTCTCCACGCCCCAGCCGGCGGATGTCGCGATGTAGTCCACCGGCAGCCCCATCTCACGGAGGAGACGTTCCGACTCGGCGGGCTGATTGCCGGCGAGGCCAACACGGTAGCCCTCCACGCGCAGCGCCGCCAGGCACGGCAGGGCGTCGGGGTAAAGGTCCGCCGCAGATATTCCCAATCGTATGCCAGCGGCGCGCAGGGCGGCGCGCTCGCGCTCCAGGTCGAAGCCGGGGCGAATGAGCCGGAAGACCTGGCGGTGGTCCTCGCCACGCGCGATCACCACGCCGAACAACGCGAAGAAGGTGTGCGTCGGAACGCCGAGCCAGTCCGCCCATACCGTCCACTGGCGTGTCTCGTTGATGAGCGTCTCGCCGACATCGAAGAAGACGGCTTTGATTGGCATAGCGGAGAGGTCCTCTATCCATTGCGCCCCATGACGCCCCTATACCGCGGCGTTCAGCGCTCGCCGTAGCTGTTCCGTTAGCGCCACCGCTTCATCCTCAGCGCAGTGGAGATCGAGGCCCAGGTAGGCCAGCCCGCGCTCAGTCACATGCGCGGATCGCGGAACCAGCCACAGGTGCGCGTGCGGCGCGCCTTCCACGGTCATCAGCGTGTAGATGCGCGCGGCGCCCGTCGCCTCCGCCAGCGCCGCGCTCACCCGGCGCAGCAGCGGCCCCAGCGCCGCCGCTTCCTCCGGCGTCATATCCGCCAGCCCCAGCGCGTGCCGCTCCAATTCGACCAGCAGCGTGCCCGCCGTCCCCATGCTCGCTGGCGCGTGGCAGACCCGCCAGCCACGGTCCTGAATCAGGTATCCACCCGGTGGCTGCGCCTCAATTCCCCGATGCTTCTGGCAGATGAAGCAGCCTCTTTCGCTCGCTTCCGTATCTGGCATATGTCCTCCTGCCACCCAGGCGTATCGTCCCCACTGGGCCGCCCAGCATGTGTTTCACATGTTTCACGTGAAACATCTCCGCGCCATGCGCCAGCCATAGCGCGCCGCGTCCACGCCGCTACGGCACTTGGGCGAAGACGCCCGTCCAGTTATGCAGGATATGGGTTGCGTTCAGCGGCCAGTAGACGAACTCCGCCTTGCCGAGAATATTGCCGAGCGGCACCGGCCCCCAGTCCCGCGAATCATAGCTGTCCCCCCGGTTGTCCCCCATCACGAAATACTGCCCCGCCCCAAGTATCCAGGTCTGGTCATTGGTGTTCACATGGTCATTCACGTAGGGCTCATCCAGCGTCACCCCATCCACCGTTACTGTGCCGTCATCGTGTGTCACTACCGTATCGCCCGGTACCCCGATCACCCGTTTCACAAAATCCCGGCTGGGGTCCTTCGGAAACTTGAAAACAATCACATCTCCCCGCTGAGGCCCGTGGATAAAATAGTCCGCTTTATTCACCAGAATATATTGCCCGTTCAGCAGCGTCGGTGTCATGCTTGGCCCGTCCACCTGGTAATTTTGCACAAACACCCGCGCCAGCAGAAACACCAGCGTCGTGATGACCGCTACTTCCAGCGTCTCCAGCAGCAGCCGGCCAGCCCACCCCTCGCCCTGCTCATCCTGATAGTTATATGACCCCTGACGGGACTCCACGCTACTGCGCGCCATACCGCGTTCCTCTCCGGTACTCATTTTCCGCGTCATGCCGTCTATACAATACGCACTCCACGCGACTCCAGGGTTGCTCTCCCGCGCGCGGACGGGGAGCGCCGCTGTGTGCGTCGCGCGTCGCTCCTACACTATACCGACCCCATACCCACCATCGCAATTCTTTCGCCTTAACCCGAATGGCGTATTCGGAGACAGATTGCTTCACCGCACGCAGGTATGACGGTTCACGCCGCTCCTTCGTTGCAGTATTTGGGCGCCCACTTGCCAGCCTAACCACTCGGCGCGGAAATTGAGCGCCCCAGCCCCGGATGGTAGAATGCCTTCGATCAGCGCCCGGGATAGCCCGCGCGCCTAGAGAGACGCTACAGGGACGGAGGATGCAGGGCCTTGGATCAGATCAATAGATGGCGCAAGCCCCCCGCCGATGGTCAGGGAAGCCAGGACGGCGTCGCGCAGCCCGTCATGCCCCCGCAGAACCCGTGGGGCGCTCAGAATGGCTCCGCCCCGCACGGCGAGGGCGGCGAATCTCTCGATCCCCCCTGGGAGCGTGACAGTGGCCTCTGGCCTCTGCCCCCCGAAGTCCGCCAGCAACAGCCCGAAGACGCCATGCTCAACAATCCGTACATGGATCCACTCATCGAGCGCTCTCTTCCCAGCATGAGTCTCCAGGACTACACGGGCACCGGCAAGATCTCCGCGCTCCCACCCCTGCGCGCTGGCGGCTCCTGGAGCCGTGGCGTGCGCGCTCCCCGGCCTGACTCCGCTGAGGCCAGCGCCCCCCGCTCACCGAGCGCCAGCGCGGCGCTCGCCGCGCGCGCTGGCGTCGAGGTGGACGAACAGCCCTCGATGCACATCGCCGCCATGCGCTCCAGCACGCTTCTCCGCGCCACCACGATCGTCTCCGCCGCCCTGCTCATCAGCCGCATCTTTGGCATGCTGCGCACCTCGCTCTTCGCCGCCGCCTTCGCCTATGGCGCCACGACGGACGCCTACACCCTCGCCTTCACCCTGCCTGATGCGATCTTCAACATCGTCGCGGGTGGCGCGCTCGCCTCCGCCATCATCCCCGTTTTCAACGATTACATTGTCCGCCGCAAAGACCGTGAGACGGCCTGGCGCGTCGCCAGCATGGCCCTCAACACCGCCATGATCGCGCTCGTCGCCTTCTGTATCATCGCTATCATCTTCACCGAGCCGATCATGCGCCTGATGTTCAGTGACATCTTCGCCAACTGCGGCCCCGAGGGATGTTACGGCCCGCTCGCTGTCCAGCTTACCCGTATCATGCTGCTCCAGCCAATCTTCCTTGGTGGCGCCACGGTCATGATCGCCCTGCTTCAGGCGCGCCAGTCCTTTGTCGCCCCCGCCATTGGCCAGGTCGTCTACACCGTTACTGTTGTCGCTGGCATCGGCGCCACCCTGCTGGATAACCGCTACCACATCTTCGGCGGCAATCTGGGCATCTACGGTCCCACGTGGGGCGTCGTCATTGGCGCTGTCCTGCAGCTCCTGATCCAGATTCCAGGGCTGATCAAAGCCAAGATGCATTACACGCCAGACGTTAGCGTCACACATCCCGGCATCATCGAGATTGCCCGCCTGATGGGCCCCCGCGTCCTCAACGCCGCCGTCCTCTACTCCTCGGTTTTTATCAACCGCTTCCTGCTCACCGGGCTGGCCGCCGCTGGTGTGCTCACTGGCTACAACACCGCGTTCTCGCTCATTCAGCTTCCCAACGGTGTTATCGGCATGGCGCTCGCGCAGGCCGCCTTCCCGACCCTCTCCACCCTCGTCTCGGCTGGTGAATGGGGGCGTCTGCGCCAGAATGTGCTGAACGCTATTCAGGCGATCCTCTTCCTCGCCATTCCCTCCTCGCTGGGCCTGATCGTCTTCGCCAGGCCAATCTCGCGCGCCCTGCTCGACTACCACAACTTCGATCCCTCGAAGCTGCCTACGGTCTATGAGCCGCTGATCTTCTTCGCCATTGGCCTCACCGGCCTCTCCCTGGTTGAGATCCTGACGCGCTCGTTCTACGCGCTCGAAAATACCCGCACTCCTACCCAGGTCAGCATCCTCCAGTTCATGTTCGTCATCGGCATGAGCATCCTGCTGGAGCCGTGGGGCGCCTCTGGCATCGCGCTGGCCTCCAGCATCGCCTGGCTGGGTGAGGCGCTGGTGATGTTGCTGCTCTTGCGCCAGGAGATAGCCGGCCTCGACCTCAAAGAGCTCAGCGTCTTTACGATCAAGGTGCTGGCGGCCAGCGCCTTCGCCGTCCTCGCCGCCGCTGTGGTCTACCTGGCCACCAGTTACGTCCTGCCCACAGCCGGCCCGCACTCCATCGTCGAGATGCTCAAGCTCATCCTGCGTCTCGCGATCGCGGTCGTCGTGGGCGTCACCATCTACTTCGCCGGCGCCCGCTTCCTGCGCATTGACAGCGTTCTGCCGATCGACCGCCTGCTCTATCGCGTCCTCCGGCGTGGCCGTTGATACGCCCGCTACAGCGATGTTCCCCATGTTTCACGTCGTTTCACGTGAAACATGGGGAACATGGGGAACATCGCCTCGGCCCGTGTGAGGCGCGCCACATACGACCGTAAGGAGCCATCCGTGTCGCGACGAGACTCCCACCGCCGCGCGCCCGCCGCGCGCCGCTCCGCCGCCGTACCCTCGCAAGCGGCGCAACCCGTCGCTGTGACCACCGATACGCCTGATACGCCGGGAAATCCTTCGACCGCGCCCGCCGCTGCCGGACGGCGCGCGCACCGTGGCCGCCCGCGTTTTATGCCGCACGCGCCCCGCGCCCTGCGCGTTATCGGCCCCGGCCTGATTACCGGAGCCGCCGATGACGACCCCTCTGGCATCGGCACGTACTCCCAGACTGGAGCCGCCTACGGCTTCGGCCTCCTCTGGACCGCCTTCTACCTCCTTCCGCTGATGATCGCCACCCAGGAGATGTGCGCCCGCATCGGCCTCGTCACGGGCCAGGGGCTGGCGGGCGTCGTGCGCCGCCACTACAACCGCTACATTCTCTTTGGCGCCGTATTGCTGCTCTTCACCGCCAACACTATCAATGTCGGCGCCGACCTCGGCGCGATGGTTGCCTCCATTCGCCTGCTCGCCCCCGCGCTTCCCGCCACGCCGCTCCTCATCGTCATCGCCGTCGTGGTCCTCGGCCTGGAGATCTTCATCCCCTACCGCCAATACGCCCAGGTCCTCAAGTTCATGGCGCTCTCTTTGCTCGCCTACGTCATCACTGGCCTGATCATCGGCGGCGACTGGCGCGCGCTCCTGGTCGCCACCCTGATTCCGCATATCGAATTCACCCCCGCATTCCTCACCCTGCTCGTCGCCATCATCGGCACGACCATCAGCCCCTATCTCTTCTTCTGGCAAGCCTCCGAGGAAGTCGAGGAGAACGTCGCATTCGAGCGCGAGCTGGACATCACCATCGCTAGCCGCCGCAAGGTCGCGCTGACCGGCAAACTGAAACAGATCCGCCTGGATACCATCGTCGGCATGCTGGCGGCGGCGATCACCTTCTGGTTCATCATTCAGACCACCGCCGGCACACTCCACACCAACGGGATCACGTCCATCCAGACGGCCGCGCAGGCCGCGCAGGCGCTGGAGCCGTTCGCTCGCGGCCTGCCCTACGCCGGCCAGATCGCCAAAGTAGTCTTCGCCCTGGGCGTCATTGGGACTGGCCTGCTCGCCGTCCCTGTGCTAGCAGGCTCCGCCGCCTACGGCGTGGCGGAGGCCTTCGGCTGGCGAGAGGGCCTCTCGCAGGTCTTCAGCCATGCGCGCGGCTTCTACGGCGTGATCGCCGCCTCCACGCTCCTGGGCCTGCTCTTCAACCTGTTCGGCGTCAACCCCATCGCGGCGCTGGTCTTCGCTGCCGTCATCAACGCGCTGGTCGCGGTCCCTCTGCTGGCGCTGATCCTGCTCGTCGCCAACAACCGCGCCATCATGGGGGACTTCACCAATAGCCGCCTATCGAATATCGTCGGCGTCATCACCTTGATTGGTATGGGCCTCGCCGCCATTGCCTCGCTGGTCTTCCTCATCCCCGTCCACTGACCATCGCGGGCGCCTGTGGACATCTCCGATGTTTCACGTGAAACATCCCGCGCCCCGGCCCTGACCTCACCCTCAGGGATCGCCCTCCCCGCGCGACGAGACCCATTGGCCCGCGCATTGCTATCATCGCTGGCTAACCCCGCAACGTCCGGCGCTTCACCCCGCCCGACGCCCGCTTGGGGTGGATTCGCCGCACCCACAATCAGGAGACCCAACGATGGCCAAACACAAGAAAGACAAAGGCTCATCGAACGCCGTCACGCTCGACCCGGATGCTGCTGGCTCCCATGTCATCGAGGGTGAAAGGCCCAAGATGAGCCGAAAGGAATTCGAGCGCGAGCTCAGGCCCCTCCATGTCGAGCTGGTCAAGGTGCAGGAGTGGGTGAAGGCAGCGGCGCCAAGGTCTGCGTGCTCTTCGAAGGGCGTGACGCCGCTGGCAAGGGCGGGATCATCAAGCGCATCACCGAGCGCGTCAGCCCGCGCGTGTTCCACGTCGTCGCGCTTTCCGCCCCGACGGAGCGGGAAAAGTCGCAGATGTATATCCAGCGCTATGTTCCCCACCTTCCAGCCGCTGGTGAGGTGATGCTCTTCGATCGCAGCTGGTATAACCGGGCTGGCGTCGAGCGCGTCATGGGATTCGCCACTGACGAAGAGGTTGCGATTTCTTCCTGAAATACGCGACGCTGTTTGAGCGCGCTCGTCATCAACTCCGGCATCATCCTGATCAAGTACTGGCTGGACGTTGACATGGAGGAGCCAGACCGAGCGCTTCATGGCGCGCATCGAAGACTGGTCGCAAGATCTGGAAGCTCAGCCCGATGGACCTCGAAAGCCACCGCCGCTGGTACGACTATTCCCGCGCCCGCGATGACATGTTCGCCGCGACCGACACCGCCGAAACCCCCTGGTATGTCGTGGACGCCGACAACAAACGCCGCGCCCGCCTGAACTGCATCTCCCACATGCTCAGCCTCATCCCATATCAAGAGATCCCGCATGAGCCGGTAAAGCTCCCCAAGCGGCAGTCGAAAGGCGACTACGTCGAGCCGCGCTATCCATACCGCTACGTCCCGGAGAAATTCTGAAGGCAGGTGATCGAGCATGGCCGTGTCATCAAGCGCGCAGCCCGTCAGCGCGGCGGCGCCAGCGCCACAATCCTGGTACCGCATGACGCCGGAGGTAGTCGCCCAGACGTTGGATGTCGATCCATCCCAGGGCCTCACCTCAGCCGAAGCCGCGCAACGGCTCCAGCGCGACGGCCCGAATCGCCTCGCCGCCCAGAAGAAGGAGTCGGGACTCCAGACGTTCCTGCGCCAGTATCGCGACTTCATGCAGATCATCCTGCTTGCCGCCGCCATCATCAGCGTGCTCGTCACCCGGGAATGGGGCACGACCATCGTCCTGGTCAGCCTGACGATCTTCAACGCGGTCCTCGGCATGCGCCAGGAATCCAAGGCCGAGGCGAGCCTCGCCTCCCTCTCCAAGATGCTCAAGAACGTCGCCCGCGTCCGCCGCGACGGCGAGGCGATCGAGATTGACGAAGAGGGACTCGTCCCCGGCGATATCGTCCTGATGGAAGCGGGGAACCGCGTCCCAGCGGATGGCCGCCTCTTGCTCGCCGCCACGCTGGAGATCGAGGAGGCCGCCCTGACGGGTGAGAGCACCCCAACGCTGAAAGACGTCGCCGCCATTGACGAGCCCGACGTCGCTCTCGGCGACCGTCACTGCGTGGCGTTCATGAACTCCTCCGTCACGCGCGGCCGTGGCGAGATGATCGTCACCAGCACGGGCATGGGCACGGAAATCGGCCACATCGCCGATATGCTCAACAAGACCAAGATCGAGAAAACGCCCCTGCAGAAACAGCTCGACCGGCTGACCATCATCATCGCCAGCATCGCCGGACTCGCGTTCGTGGTGATGGTCGTTTTTGGTCTCTTCCGCGGCGATCCGTTCCAGGAGCTTTTCGTGGCTGGCGTGGCGCTCGCCGTCGCCTCGATCCCTACTGGCTTGCCCGCCGTCGTGACGACGATGTATTCCATGGGGACGCGCGCGCTTGCCGACCAGCACGCCATCGTCAAGCGCCTGCCGTCGGTCGAGACGCTCGGCTCCACCTCCGCCATCTGCTCCGATAAAACCGGCACCCTCACGCTCAACAAGATGACGGCGCGTGAGTTCAGCGTCCCCGGCGCCAACCGCTTCAAAGTGACGGGCGAGGGGTACAGCACGCAAGGGAAGCTGCTGCATGTTGGCGGAACACCTATACCCGATCTCGCCGATGTCCTCCTGCCGATGGCGCTTTGCGCCGACGCCAGCCTCAATGGCGAGGAGCTCATCGGCGACCCGACCGAGGGCGCGCTGATCGTCCTGGCGGAGAAGGGTGGCATTCACGTCGAAGGCGCGCGCGAGACCTATCCGCGCATCGCCGAAGTGCCGTTTGACTCGGACTATAAGTTCATGGCCACCTTCCACCAGATGACCAACGCGCAGGGCGCGCCCGTCATCCGCTGCTTTGTGAAAGGCGCGCCTGACGTGCTCATCGCCCGTGGCGGCTCCTACTGGACTCCGGGGGATCAGATCCACCACATCACGGATGACAACCGCGCGCTCGCGCTCGATGAGAATACCCGCATGGGCAAGTCAGGCGAGCGTGTCATGGTGGTCGCCCGGCGCGACTTCGATCCGCCCGCATTCGACCCGAACGGCGACCTGATCGGCCTGGTGAACGACCTGACCTTGCTGGCGATGGTCGGAATCGTGGACCCTCCACGCCCGGAAGCCAAAGCCGCCATCGCCAAGTGCAAGAGCGCCAGCATCGAGGTCCGCATGATCACCGGCGATCACGCCGTGACCGCCGCCTCTATCGGTCATGAGCTGGGCATCGAGGGTGAGGCCCTCACTGGCGCGCAGTTCTCCGCCCTGAGCGATGAGCAGGTCACTGAGCGGTTGTCCCGCATCGGCGTGGTCGCGCGCGTCGCCCCCGAGGACAAAATCCGGCTTGTGCGCCTGCTGCAAAAACGTGGGAGTGTCGTCGCCATGACCGGCGATGGCGTCAACGACGCGCCCGCCCTCAAGAAGGCCGATATTGGCGTCGCGATGGGTGTCACTGGCACGGAGGTCTCCAAAGACGCCGCCGTCATGATCCTGACTGATGACAACTTCGCCACCATCGTCAAGGCTGTCGAGTTTGGTCGCGGGCTCTACGACAACCTCGTCAAATACCTCCGCTTCCAGATGATGGAGCTCGTCGGGTTTATCGCCAGCTTCATCGGCGCCGCCATCTTCAGCATCGCCGGCGGCATTCCGTTCTCGCCGCTCGTTGTTCTGTGGATCAACTTCGCCATAGATGTGCCCATCGCGATCTCCATTGGCTTCGGGAAGCCTGCGCCCGACCTGATGGCGCGCAAGCCGCGTCAGGTCAACGAGCCGGTGCTCTCGCGCGCGGCGTGGCTGCGGATCTCCTGCCTGGGCATTCTCATGGCGGCTGGCGCGCTCTTCGTCCTGGCGTATTTCGAGCCCATCGCTGGCGCAACCGTGGCGAATACGATGTCGCTCACCACCTTCTCGTTTTACATCATGTACGCTGGCCTCACCGTCCATGATGAGACGCAGACCGTTTTCACGCGCGAGATTTTCAGCGACCACCGCCAGCTCGGCATCTATGGGCTTACCCTCGCGCTTGCCCTCCTGATAACCGGGCTCAACTTCATGCAGCGTATCTTTGGCACGACCAGTCTCACCGCTGGGCAGTGGCTCGTCTGCATCGTCGTCCCCCTCAGCCTGCTGATCGTTGACGAGGTGATCAAGTTCTTCCTGCGCAGGAGCCGCCATGGCGAAGCGCCCGCCACGGCGCCTCCGCGACGCCTTCGCCCGTCGCCGCGTCACCTACCCCCTCGGCCGCCTAAGGCTTAAAGGTCTCAGGGCGCCATGGGCGCCGCGCCTCCTCTCTTCGTAGGGAGAGGGGCGCGGCTTTGTATGTTCTTTCTATGTTTCACGTGAAACACGCCCTTTTATCGCTTTGGCGATCTCTCCACGCCGCCCGCTAGACATTCGCAGCTATCCTCTCATCCTCGCCATAAGACAAGGCGCTCAGTCGCCCGCTCGTGGCTGGGCGCGAATGATGCGGCGTGGGCTGTGGGTGGGCGCGCTTCCGCACGCCTGCTTCTTGCGTCCATAGACGCCCCGTTGACGCTCGTGCGACGTCGGGATACACTGCGGAAAATCGGAGATCGGGTGTCCGTTCTGCCAGCGCAGCGGAGAATGCGCCCCAAGAAAGTCGCTTCACATGGTCACAGACACATGGAGCAATGGCGCGAGTTATGAGCGATATGTAGGCCGCTGGAGCCGCCTCATCGCGCGCGAGTTCCTCGCCTGGCTGATGGTCTCCTCGGAACAACGCTGGCTGGATGTGGGTTGCGGCGCGGGCGCGCTCACCCAGGCGATCCTGAGCGTCGCTGAGCCGAGCGCCGTAACAGGCGTAGACCCCTCCGAGGGCTTCCTCGCGTATGCCCGCGCGGCGATCCCAGATGACCGCGTGCGCTTTTCGACTGGCTCCGCACAGGCGCTCCCCGTTGAATCGGGCGCCTATGACGCTGTTGTCAGCGGTCTCGTCCTCAACTTCACCCCCGATCCCGCACGAGCGCTCGCCGAGATTGCGCGCGCCACGCGCTCTGGAGGAACAATAGCGGTGTATGTCTGGGACTATGCGGGCCAGATGCAGTTCATGCGCTTCTTTTGGGATGCGGCTGTCGCCCTTGACCCAAAGGCGAGCGCGCTGGATGAGGGCTCGCGCTTCCCGCTCTGTTACCCTGAGGTTCTTGAGCGCCTTTTCTCCGCAACAGGCCTGCGAGACGTGGTGACCCGCGCGATTGATATCCCCACCGTTTTTCGTGACTTCGACGACTATTGGTCTCCCTTCCTTGGCGGGCAAGGCTCGGCTCCCAGCTACGCCATGTCGCTTGACGAGGAGCGCCGTGTAGCCCTCCGCGAGCGTATCCGCGCGACCTTGCCTATAGCCGCCGATGGCTCGATCTCGCTGATGGCGCGCGCCTGGGCGGCGCGCGGTAGCCGGTAAGCGCGGGTACGGCGGTCCAGGATGTGGCTTGCTATTTCACGTGAAACACGTGCGCTTCCTCAAGCGCGCATACTATCCCACGTGCGCCGCCATACATGGACGCGCTTCACCGCGCCCGCGCTGGACATTCGCCGCGCCGCCTGATACGATTCGCGTACCGCGCCGTTCAGTGCGCCCGGCGTCCCCTGAGCGGCCAACCCTCCTCCAAATACGCCGCCAGTGTGACCGGGCGCCGCCGCGAAGCGCCCTGAACATATCAACGCCCTCTATCGCGCGGACTTCTGTAATGCGGCGTACCACGCGACAACACAAAGGACCGGATCACCGATGGGCCATGATTCATCAACAGGCTCTTCGACCGCCTCGACCTCCTCGATCGAGGCGGCGCTCGCCTATGTGGACAAACACCAGCAGCGGTTCCTGGACGACCTCTTCGACCTGCTGCGCATCCCTAGCATCAGCACGCTGCCGAAGCATCGCAAAGACGTGCGCAAGGCGGCCAAGTATGTCGCCAAGCAGATGGAGGCGGCGGGCCTGAAAAAGGTCAAGGTCATCAAGACTAACATCCACCCGCTCGTCTATGGCGAGTGGCTGGAGGCCGAGGGCAAGCCCACCGTCCTGCTCTACGGCCATTACGATGTGCAGCCGGTGGACCCGATCGAGCTGTGGGCCAGCGACCCGTTCGAGCCGGAGGTCCGCGAGGACAACATCTACGCTCGTGGCGCGGTGGATGACAAAGGGCAGATGCTCGGCCTCATCAAGGCGCTGGAAGCGTTGATGCGAACCAACCACGGCCTGCCGGTCAACGTGCGCGTGCTGATCGAGGGCGAGGAAGAGGCTGGTGGCGAGAGCATCGAGGCCTACGTCCAGTCGCATCCCAACAAGCTCGCCTGCGACGTGGCCTACATCGCCGACACCCACATGCCCGCCCCCGGCGTGCCATCACTGATCTACGGCCTGCGTGGCATTCTCTATACTGAGATCGAGGCCAAGGGCGCCAAGAGCGACCTGCACTCTGGCACGTTCGGCGGTGTCGCTCCCAATCCGATCCACGCGCTGGCGCTGGTTCTCGCTGGGCTCAAAGGCTCCGACGGACGCATCACCATCCCAGAGCTATATGAGCGGCTGAAGCCGATCACTGACGAGGAGCGCGCCCTCTGGAAGCGCAGCCCCATTGACCTGGCGGCGCTCTTCAAGCATGAGATGGGTGTGGATGTGCTGCCCGGCGAGCAGGAGATTGACCCACGCGAGCGCGTCGGCGCCCGTCCGACGCTGGAGGTCCACGGCATTCGCGGCGGCTTCGTGGACGAGGGCGCCAAGACGGTGATTCCGGCGGAGGCGGTCGCCAAGGTCAGCCTGCGCCTGCCACCGGAGCTTTCGCCCGCCGAGGTGCTGCCGCTGCTGGAGAAGCGTGTCGCGGAGCTTTGCCCACCCGGCGTGACGATGACTGTGCGCAACCTGCACGGCGGCGAGGGTGTCAATGTTCCACTGGATAGCGTCTTCGTGCGCGCGGCGGAGAGCGCGCTGGAGCAGGAGTGGGGCCGCGCGCCAGTCTTCGAGCGCGAGGGCGGCTCGATCCCCGTCGCCGCGCTCTTCGGTAAGATTTTGCATGCCCCGGTCGTGCTGGTGGGCACAGGCCTGCCGGATGACAATCTGCATGCGCCCAACGAGAAATATCACCTGCCGAACTTCTACCACGGCATCCGCCAGGCGGCTCGCTACCTCGACATCCTCGGCCAGGACCCCGCCGTGCTGGCCCGCCCCAGCCGCATGGCGCCGATGACCACCAGCGCCGCTAACGGCGCGAGCGCCCCAGTGGCCAAGCCCGCGCACGCGAAATCCACCGCCAAATCTCCGGCGAAGACGGCGACCGCTAGCCCCGCCAACGGCGCGAGCGCTCCAGCGGCCAAGCCCGCGCCCGCGAAATCCACCGCCAAAGCTCCGGCGAAGACGGCGTCGGCGCCTGCCCCGGCGCCCGCTAAAGCGCCCGCGAAGGCTCCGACCCGCGCGGGCGCTAAGACGCCAGGAGGTCAGGCATGACTGAGCGCGTGAACTCACCGCGCATCGGCGGCATCTACCCGCCCGTCCCGACGTTCTTCCACGAGGATGAGTCGCTGGACCTGGAGACGCAGCGGCGGCATATCACCCGGCTGCGCGAGAAGGGCATCACGAACTTCGTCGCCCTCGGCTCCAACGGCGAGGCGGTGCATCTCGACCACGACGAGCGCCGCGCGGTGATCGCCGCCATTCGCGAGGCGGCGGGCGCGGAGTCGCAGATCCTGGCCGGCGCGGGCGGCCAGTCCACCCGCGAGACGGTGGGCCTCTGCAACCTGGCGGCGGAGGCGGGCGCCGATGTGGCGTTGGTCCTGCCGCCCAGCCACTACGGCGGCAAGATGGGCATGGCCGTCCAGCGGGCGCACTTCCTGGCCGTCGCGGACGCCAGCCCGCTGCCGGTGATGGTCTACAACATGCCCGCGAACGCGGGGGGCGTGGACCTCGACGCCGAGACGGTCATCGCGCTCTCGGTCCATGCCAACATCGCTGGGGTGAAGGACAGCTCCGGCAACGTGACGAAGATGGCCGAGATCGCCGCTGGCGCGCGCGAGGGCTTCACCGTCCTGGCGGGCAGCGCGGGCTTCCTGCTGCCGGCGATGGTCGTTGGCGCGCAGGGCGCGATCGCCGCGCTGGCCAACGTCGCCCCGCGCGAGTGCCTGCGGCTGGTCGAGTTGTTCGAGAGCGGCGACCTGGCGCAGGCGCGGGAGCTCCAGGCGCGGCTTATCCCGGTCAACACCGCCGTCACGTCAGGCTACGGTGTGGCGGGCCTCAAGGCCGCGCTGAGCTTCACCGCCCACTATGGCGGCGAGCCACGGCGGCCCCTGGCGCCGCTCGGCGAGGGGGAGCGCGCCCGCCTGCGCTCACTCCTCGCCCAGGCCGACCTGCTCAACGCGATGCGCCCTGAGCGCGCCATCCCCTAACCGCACGCCGTTTCACATCCATTTCCGCTTTTGAGCGCCCCCGCTGTATGACGAGCAGCGAGGGCGCTTTCTTTCTAGCCAAAGTCTTCCCCAAAAGCCCCACACGCTCCCTGCTGACAGCCCTCCGCACGAGCGTTACGCTGGTTGCTATTGACATAGCATGACCTCCATGACGGGCTTGGGGAAAATACCTTCTAGGTGGTCAGTGGACGAATTTGGCGCGCAAGCGCAACACCCGCCGCTCATCCGACACTTGGCGCAGAGCGCGACTCGGCGGGGATGGCTCCCGCCGCGCGCCATACTGTAGCGGATGCGGAGGCTGAACATGTCCTATCTGGCGATGGTGGAGATCTGGGGACCCAAGGAGGGTAGTGAGCTGGCGCTCGAGACGCGGGCCAGCGAGGCGGAGGATGTGGTGAGCGCGTGCGCCCTGCGCGGCATTCAGCCCAGCTATCCAGAGGCGAGTGTGTTGTGGGCCGCGGTATCGGGGGAGGAACGTGAATGGAACGGGCGCATGCGCTCTGGGCATCGTGTCACCGTGGCGATCGCTGTGCCGGAGCCGCTCGATCACGACGGCGAGCGCGACGGGCGCTGGCTGCGGTTCTGGATCGAATCTGAAGTTTCCGTCGCCTTGCTGGAACTCATCAATCCGATGACCGTAGACAGGGTGAGCGTGACGCCGGCCGCTGGGGGCTCCATAGAGCGACGCTGACGCCCCGTGCGCCTCTGTCCGCTCATGGCGCCACCGCGCGTGGCTGAGCGGATGGGGAGCGGTGTATGCGGCGTGGCAGGCGGCCCGGCGCGCCCAGGACGGCGCGCGCGGCGGTCGTTGATGAGGCGATGCGCGCGTGTGATGTTGGGATCACGGATCTGGCCGTCCGGCTGGGTATCGCCCGCTCGACGCTGCGCCGCTGGCTGGATGGCGATTCGCGCGCCACGGCGGCCTTCTCGCTGGACGCGCTCTGGGATGCGCTGGGCGTCAGCGGCGAGCGGCGGGAGCGACTGAGCGCGCAGTTGGCGTCATTCCCGCCGGAGCGCTCCCAGGCTCAAGCGGAAGAGCGCGGCGGCGCGTCCGCTACTCCCCCTGAACAGGCGCGCGCGGAGCTGGTGGCGCTGCTCCTGGCCGAGCTATGCGCGCGCCACATTTCCGCCAGGGAGCTGGCGCGACGGCTGCGCGTCGCCCCAGCCACCGTCACGCGCTTCCTCAACGGCGCGGTCGCGCGCTCGCGGCTGCGCATCGAGGCGGTGTGTGACGCGATTGGATTGCGTGAGGGGTCTATGCGCCGCCGGGAATTGCTCCGTCTCGCCGCCGCTGGCGCGCTGGCGCTCAGCGTGGGCGCGCCGGTCGTGCTGCGGACGCGCGGGGTGGACTTCGACGAGGTGGCGCGGCGGATGGATGGGCTGGAGCGCTTGCGCGCCGCCGGGCGCCTCCAGGAGGCGTGGGACTCCGCGCAGGAGCAGGAGCTACGCGGGATGATCCGGCGGGCGAGGGCGCTGGAGCGGGACGTTCCCGCGCGGGCGACGCGCTTCCGCTACGATTTCGTCGTGGCGACCATGCGCGAGCAGCGCGCGCCGGGGACAGTATCCGCCGAGCGGGCGACGCAGGTCATCGCGTGGTACGAAGGGGTGCAGAACGAGCTGCTACGTTTCGCTCCGCCGTCCGAGGTGAGCCACGAGCTGGCGCAAATTCACGAGCGCATCGCGCCACTGTACCGCCAGAAAGGGGACTACAACGCGAGCGTGTGGAGCTTTGACTTCGCCCTACAGCAGCGAGCCGAGCGCGCGGAGGATGTAGCGCTGGCGGTCCATCTCTGGCGCAACCGGGCGCATGTCTGGGCGGTACGCTCCGATGAGCGCCGCTGGCGAGAGGACCTCGACTCCGCGGGGCGGATGGTGGAGCGGCTGCCCGCGAACATGCGGGACGAGTTGCACGGCCTGCTGACTTATTCGGCGGGCGAAGGCCTCAAGCGTCTGGCGAACCGGCCCGGCCTGGAGTGGCGCGACCGGCAGGCGCTGGCGCGGCAGGCGCGGGATGCGCTGCTGCGCTCGCTGACGCAGACCCGCCAGCAGTGGGCGGCGCACGAGGCGGTTACGCAGCTTTCGGTGGCGCAGGCGCTAGTTATGCTGGACCCCGCCGCCGCGCTGGCCGAACTGGACCGCCTGGAGCCGCTGGTCCGCGCGACGATGCCCGCGCATGTCAGCAAGCTCGAACTCACGAGGTCGGCGGCGGAGCGGGCGTTGATCCCGCGGCGCGCGCGGGCGTGACGCGGCGATGTTTCACGTGAAACATCACAAGCCATGCACGAATCATCACGAGGCGGGCGTGATGTGTGTGCGCTGGCATAGTTGTTGCGTTTCTGGTCAGGCATACAGGGAGCCCCACTTCGAGACCGCGACACGTCAGAGCGGACGGACGGGGCCAGTAGACAGGAGGCTCGCGATGCCACTTGGACCAGTCGAGTTGTTGGTGGTGTCGTTTCCCGGTAACCAGTTCAAGGGGGAGATCGCCCCAGCGCTGCGAGATCTGGAGGATTCGGGAACGATTCGGGTGATTGACCTGCTGTTCATTGAAAAAGGGCCGGAAGGCGCGGTGGCGATTGTGGAACTGGACAGCCTGGACGAGGCGACCTACGCCGCGCTCAAGCCGCTGGTGTCGGAGGTCTCGGGGCTGATCTCGGAGGAAGACGCGATGGAGGTGGCGGAGAACCTGCCGCCGAACTCATCGGTGGCGGCGCTGCTCTTCGAGAACATCTGGGCCAAGCGTTTCGTGGACGCGATGGATCGCGCGCACGGTCGCGTCGAGATGATCGAGCGCATCCCACGCGCGGCGGTCGAGGAGGCGCTGCGGGCGAAGGAAGCCGAGCAGCTGATTCCGCCTGAGATGGGAGAAGGCCCCCAGGTAGGGGCGACATACTAAAACGGGTTCAGCATGATTGCGTTGAGCGCCGGGTGGCGCGGGATACCAGAAGGTAGGTGATCGGCCATGGGACGGCGAGGACCAGGCTTGTTGCGCACGATGGCGGTCGCGGGAGTGGCGACGGCTACGGTAAAAGGCGTGAGCGGCCATATGGACGCGAAGGCGCAGCAGAAGCAAGCTGCTGGGCAACAGCAGACTGCTGCTGATCAGCAGGCTGCGCAGCAGCAGGCTGACATGGAGCAGATGCAACAACAGATGGCGGCGATGCAGGCGCAACAAGCGCAGCAGGCGCAGATGGCCCAGCAGGCGCCTCTGCCGCCCACGCCTCCAGCGCCGCCTCAACCGGCGGCGCCCGCCGCGCCGGATGTGATGACGCAGCTGACGCAGCTTGGCCAGATGAAGGAAGCGGGGCTGCTGACCGACGAGGAGTTCGTGGCGGCGAAGGCGAAGCTGCTGGGCAGCTAACGCCAGGCTACGGTGCGCCAACCGTAGCGTTCCGGGATATGCGGGCCGTCCTCTCACCGATACGAGCTGTCGGTGGGAGGACGGCCTTGTCATGGACTGCGGATGTTTCACGTGAAACATCCGCAGCGCTGGCTCATGTAAGGCGCGACAGAACCGCGACAGATGGACGATACGGGCGAGACAGGCGGGGGCTACGCTAGATGCGGACACCCGGACTGGAATGGGCGGGGAAGGATGGACGCGCTGGCGGCTACGGCCGAGTGGATCGCGTGGGCGGTGCGGACGTAGCGGCTGGCGAAGGGCGCGCGGTGGTGGCGCCTGGCGCTGACGGTGGCGTTCATCCTGGCCTTTGCCGTTGGGAACCCAGCGCGCGGGCTGTGGCGTGTTCGGCGGAGCGGCGCTTGTTGAGGAGAACGTGATGTCTCAGAGGCGGAATAGTGCGTTTCTGCTGGTCGTTTTCGTGGTGGTCGTGGCGAACTATGTGGCGCAGGTTCCCTACTATCTTCGGCTGTACTATTTCCCACATCATGCGCCGCCTGCGCTCTGGGGGACGCTGGCGCTGGCGGCGACGCTGGCGTGGTTTCTGGTGGGGTTCACGCTGCTCTGGCGCGGGCGCGCGGCGGGCTACTGGCTGACGCTGTCGTTTCTGGTGACGGAGACGGGCTTCTACCTCTACAACTGCGATCAGCCAGGTATCCATGGATTCCCACCGTTCTTCCACCTGGCGAATCCCGATCCGATGTTGCGGACGGTCTTCGCGATTGGGTATCTCAACATGGTGGCGGGCGTGTTCTTTGTGGGTACGATGGTTGTGTGGCGGCGGGCGCTGACGGCGTCTCCCGCCCATCTCCCGGCCATTGCGCCAGGAGATGGGCGGGCGTAAGTTAGCGACTCGCGGCGAGGGTGGGTTGCGGACGCGCGCCAGTCGGGCGGCCCGGCTTGAAGGGCGTGCGGAGGAGGGAGGCGCTCCAGAGGGTGAGCCGCTGGAGGATGGCGGCGCGGTAGCGGATGAAGTCGTGCGTCTCGTGGGGGTAGAGGGCAAGCTCAGTGGGATGTCCGGCCTGCGTATGGAGGAGGATCGAGGCGCTCTGCGGGATGACGGTGTCAGCGGAGCCGTGGGCAAGGAACAGGCGGCGCGGGCTGATGGCGGAGATCATGTCGCTGGCGCAAGGGTCAGGGGCGAGGCAGGCGATACCGGTGACGAGTGCGCGCTCAGCGCCCGCGGCGATGGCGACGGCTCCGCCGAAATCCCAGCCGATGAGCGCGACGCGCTCGATGCCCTGGCGGCTCAAGGCGTCGAGCGCGTCGAGGACGCAGGCGCGGCAATCGGCGAGGGAGCCGGGACGGCGGTAGCCAAGCTGGGCGACGGCGGCAATGCGCTGGAGGGCGGGGGCAAGCTGGGTATAGAGGTCAGCGGGGCCAGAGAGGGAGCCATCGCGTCCGGGGAGGAGGAGGACGGCGGCGTGGTCGCGGCTGGATGGGCGCCAGAGTCCATGAACGGGGCCATGCGGAGTGGAGATGGTCAGCGCGATAGCGTCGGCGGCTGGTCTAGCGAACGTGGCTACGGTGTCAGTGGTTCGGCAGGAGTCGGAGGTCTCGGTCATTCGGAGCACGGCGCTATCCTTTTTTCTCCGCTGCGAGCGGTCGCTGCGCGCGAAGGCGTTCGAGCGGTCGCCCTTGCGCTGGCCATCCATCATAGCATGTGGGCGGCGCTGTTCGCGCGCCACGTGAAACCGGGCTTGCGGGTGAGACAAGCGTCATGCTGTCGGAAGGGGCGCCTTCGCCTGGAATGCTGAATCCAGTCGCGCCGGGGTGGGAGCGCAGTGGCTCGCCGCGGTATGGCGCGGGGCGGTCACACGACCTTGTGTGGGCGAGCGGGCGGATTCAGCGAGGCTCGCGAGAGCTATTGTACACTGATGCGCTGGGCGCGGCGCTAGAAGCATGCGGCGAAGTTATGGTCCGCTGCGTGCGATGGCGTACTGGGCTGGCGGCGGGCGATGTGGGGATGGTTGGCGCCAGGGATAGGGGTCGCTCGTTTGTGGTAGTGATACGTTGAGCGGGTTCACTGGTCTGGGAAATGCGAAGAGGCTGGGTGGGACCAGACCGGAAGGCGCAACTGTTGGTGGAGTGATCTCAGGACGGGAGACGCCGAGCGCCGATCTTCCTGTTCAATAGAAGATACGCGGGGGGAATAGACGATGGGGCTCAGAACGATTGCGCGCGGAGCGCGTCGGGGCATAGCGCTGGTTGGCTTGGGGCTGGCCGGCGGCGCGGTGGTGGTGACGGCGCGGCATACGCTGCTGACGCCCCAGCCGCTGCGGAGCGGCCTGCCGGGTGAGGGGCGCGTGGACCGCAAGCACGGCGGCGATGTGTATTATGCGGTGGCGGGGCCAGTGGATGGACGCCCGCTCGTGTTGTTGCACGATTTTTACCCGGGGGCGTCGAATTACGAGTTCCGGGCGGTGTACAACCGGCTGGCGGAGACATATCGCGTGTATGCGCCGGACTGGCTGGGATTCGGGATGTCCGAGCGGCCGCCGCTGACGCTGACGGGTGAATTTTACGCGGCGATGCTGGTGGGGTTCCTGCGGGACGTGGTCGGGGCGCCAGCGGTCGTGGTCGCGCGTGGGCGGGCGGCGAATATCGCGGCGCGCGCGGCGGCGGACGCGCCCGCGCTGTTCGACCGGCTGGCGTTGGTCGGGCCAGACCTGGAGGCGGGTGAGCGGCTGGATCCGACGGCGGGGCAGGTGGTGGCGCGGCTGTTCCAGCGGGTGTCGCTCGGGCTGACGCCGTATGCGGTGTTGAGCCTGCGCCCGGCGCTGCGGCTGGCTGAAGGGCTGCGCAGCGCGGTGGGGCCGTCTCAAGTGGATGACGAAACGCTGGATCATCTCTACGCCAGCGCGCACCAGTTTGGCGGGCAGCATGGGACACTGGCGCTGCTGACGGGCGAGCTCGATCTGCCCATCCAGCAGGTGTTTCCGACGCTCGAGCCACCGGCGCTGGTGGTGATTGGGGAGCGCGACCGGAAGATGCCCGCGTCGCGACTCGAGCGGCTGGTGGGGCTGAATCCGCACGCGGATCTGGAGGTGATTCTCTCAGCGGGCGCGGCGGTGTATCAAGACCAGCCGAAGCTCTTCACGGGCGCGCTGCATCGCTGGCTGGGGCGGCGGATCGCGCGGCAGACGGCGCATGTGGAGGCGCGGACGGTGGCTGAAAGGGCGGTAGCGGAGCCTGCGCCAGTGGCCGCGCTAGCGCATACGCCACCCACCGGCGTCCGTGGAGACCGCGCCCCGGTCCGCGCTGGCGTCGCTGGCGGAGCCCGAGCTGGCGGTGGTCGAGGATGTGGCTCCAGAGTCCAAGCCCGAGCTGGCGGTGGTCGAAGATGTGAGGCCAGCGCCGCTGGAGGCGGTAGTGACGCCGCCGCCGGTGAAGATTGTGCCAGTGCTGGACGCGACGCGCGCGCAGGCGGGCGAGCCGCGGATGCAGACGCGATCGGCGCCGCCACGGGAGCGAACGCCGACGCCGCATATAGCGCCCAAGGCTGAGGGCCGATCCTCCGCTCCGGCCTCCCGGACGCATGGGAATGCGAAGAGCGCGCCATCGAAGAAGGCTTCTTCCCACAAGCGGAAGCGGTCCTAACGGACGTAGGGGCTGGACGTGTTACCGGGGCGAGGAGCGAGGCGTCGCCAGGAGTAATGGCAGCGGACCATACCGGCCGCCACCGCGCCTTCATGGAGTGGTGGCGGCCGCAATATACAGGCGCGGCGGAGATTGCCGCGCGCTGGAAGGGCGAATAGCATACGATGGCAGCAGGTGGCATTGTTCTGGGAATCCTGGTTGGATGGTTTTTTGTGGTGGGAGCGTTGATGGTGTTGTCTGGTCGCGGGGAGCCGTGACGCTGGCGCTGGTATACGGGAAACGATAGGAGGCGCGCGATGGGCGCTGACGAAACGCCGGTGGTGGGGATTCCATGCTATAGCGGCGAGCGCGCGGGGTCTGGGCGACCGTTCTATGGAAATAATCAGGCGTATGCGCGGGCGCTGATCGAGGCGGGACTGGCGCCGTTGTTGATCCCTCCGATGGATGAGGCGGCGCTGGAGGCGGTGTGCGGGCGGCTGGACGGTCTGCTGCTCTCCGGCGGAGAGGACGTGGATCCGGCGCGGTATGGCGAGGAGCGGCTGGCGGCGTGCGGGCCGGCGGAGCCGGAGCGCGATAGGATGGAGCTGGCGCTGACGCGGATGGCGCTGGAGCGCGACTTGCCAACGCTGGGCATTTGCCGGGGGATGCAGGTGTTGAATGTGGCGCGCGGGGGAACGCTGTACCAGGACCTGGGGACGCAGCGACCGGAGGCGCGTGCCGCACGCGATGGCGACATTTGCCGCGATCGAGCCGGACGCATGAGGTGACGGTGGAGCGCGGCTCACGGCTCGGGGAGATTCTGGGCGTGGAGCGGCTGGCGGTGAACAGTCTGCACCATCAGGCGGCGCGCGAGCCTGGGACTGGCGTGCGCGTGGTGGCGCGGGCGGATGATGGCGTGGCGGAGGGCATGGAGCTGCCTGAGTACCGCTTCGTCCTGGCGGTGCAGTACCACCCTGAGGAGCTGTTCGAGACCGACGAGCTGAGCCGCAAGCTGTTCGCGGCCTTCGCCCGCGTCTGCCAGGAGGGGTGAGCGGGGGCGCGGCCATCACTGGCCGGCGCGCGGCGCTCCCCCTCTCCTTGTGGGAGAGGGGCTGGGGGTGAGGTCGCGCGGCTGTAAGGAATGTTTCACGTGAAACGGATTCCTTACGCCGCGCTTGTGCAATGCGCACATGAGCAGACACGTACAGCTCCCATCGCACCTGAGTGTCGAGTTGTGGGCGACCGAAACGCATTCGCTCCGCAACACCGTTCCCTTGGTGGCCGCGGCGCATCAAGAAACGACAAAGGCCGAGACGGAACTAGTAGGATGCATGAGCGGCGCTCATGCGCGATGGGACGCGTCTCGCTCACGGCGTCCGCTCGATGCGCTTGTTGGGCAGTGCTGGCGCCCCGACGCGCTCTCAGCAGTCGAACACCGACCAGCAGATGTCGTTCCGCAACCGCTGGTCGTCGAGTACGAGCTCGCGAATCGCCTCCGGGAGCTGGTCGCGCTGCCACCGGCACTCGAGTCGCCCTGCGCTCTCGCCCTCTCCTTCCGGCGCGGCAGCACGTGCGGCCTTGATCGCATAGGCGGCCGCACCGAGCTCGTGCGCGGCGACGTGTGCGACGGCCGCGGCCTGGCCGGCAGCGTACGCGGCATGCCGCGCTGCCCCACTCAGGTCTCTGGCCGCGGCCATTGCATGGCCGCCCGCCGTGCGAGCCTGGGACATCGTGATCTCGCCACGCACCCAGGCGCGGGCCTGCTCGATCGCCTGACGCGGTCGCGGGTCCTCAGGCTGAGCCGACTCGAAGAGGTCAAGGACGTGCTCCGCGCACGATGCCGCCCACAGGGCGAGGAGCTGGTGATCCGAATCGGTGAGGGTCCCACCGCGGCGGATCGTCACGAAACGAGGGTCGCGGTCTTTCGGGAGGATCACACCCAGCACCCCTTCTGCTCGCATCTGCCCAACAGCCAGCGCTCAGCGGTAAGCGGCCTACTGAAATATACCCTACAGACCGTCATGGCTGGCCGCACAAAAGTCACCGACAAAATCGCCCGCTGTACAGCCGGCCAGCTGGAGCGCGGTAGAAGGTGCGTTGGCTATGCCTGACGGAGAACTATGTCCTGCCCTATTCCCCAGAATTGCAGCCGGATGAGCGCCTCCTGGGCTCTGCGGTCGCTCACCAATGCGCCGCTGATCAACCGTCATTTCGCCTCGATCGAGGACGTGGAGGAGACGCAAGCGCAGCGCTGTGTCGCGCTCCAGGCGCAGCCAGACCTCATCCGCTCTACGACGCTTTCCATTGGCGACCACAGCGTCTCCACAAACGACATGCGCCCAAGCGGTAGGGGTATGAAACATCGGGCGCGCGAGCGATAGCAGTGGCGCTCAGGGGCGAGGGATGTGGAGGGTGGCGCTGAGGGCTGGGCCGTAGAGCGCGGCGGCGATGATCAGCAGGCAGACGAGGACGGCGCCGAGGATCTGCGGGTCGGTGAAGAGCAGGCGGTCGGGCGCCTCGCCCTGGGCGCGGACGTAGACCAGGTAGAGGTAGCGGAAGACGCCGAAGATCACGCAGGGGACGGTGAGCATCAGGAGCGAGCCACCGGCCACGTCGGCCTGGAAGGTGTAGAGGCTGTAGGTGATGAGGGCGCTGGTGACGACGATGCCCATGAGCTGGTCGAGGAGCGGCATGGTATAGTCGCGCAGCGCGTGGCGTATGCCGGACTGGTCGGGCTGGAAGTCCGTGGCGCTGGCGGCGGCGGTCGCGCGGACGAGCTCGGCGCGGCGCTTGCCAATCGCGAGGACCAGCGAGAGGAAGATGGCGGTCAGGTAGAACCAGGGAGAGATGTAGACTCCAGCGGCGAAGGCGCCAGCGAGCGCGCGCAAGGCGAAGCCGAAGGCGATCGAGAAGATATCCCAGAGGACGAGCCGTTTGAGGCGCAGGGTGTAGGCCACATTGAGCGCGAGGTAGGCGGCGATCGAGGCGGCGAAGAGCAACGGCGCGCCGCCATAGGCCGCGAAAGGGTCGCGCCGTAGATCGGCGGCGGGATAGAGCGCGCCAGAGGCGAGCAGGCCGGTGAGCGCAAGGCTGATGGCGAGGCTGGCGGCGCCGAGCATGGCGGCGGCGCGGGCGCTGAGGAGTCCGGCGGCGATGGGGCGGTGGCGCTTGGTGGGATGGAGGCGGTCGCTCTCGCGGTCGCGCAGGTCATTGAAGATGTAGATGGCGCTGGCGGCGAAGCTGAAGGCGAAGAAGGCGACGGTGACACGCAGCAGCGCCGCCGGGTGGGTGAGCTGGCGCGAGAAGAGCGCGGCGAGGACGACGAGCGCGTTCTTGGTCCACTGCGAGACACGGAGCGCGCGCGGGATGATCAGCGCGCGGGTGAGCGCGCCCCGAACCCCGCTCTTTAGTGGGGCGGGTGGCGCGCTGGTCGAGTCGCTGGTGTGAGGTGGTTTCACGTGAAACATGCTCGCATCTGTCCAGGCGCTACAAGCCGAGCTTGCCGAAGGCGATGGCGACAAGGACGGCGACAGAGAGGGCGACGACGGTGATCGTCTCCCAGATTGTACCGGTGCGGAAGCGAAGATGGCGGCTGGGCGGGAAGCCCAAATAGACCTTGTACGGCCAGAGCCAGGGAACGCCTTCCAAGGTGAGGCTATCGGCGACGAGGTGCAGGAAATAGCCAATCATCAGGCCGGCGAAGGCGATGCCCATGCCGGGGGCGATGAAGCCGCCGCTGGGGTTGAGGCCAGCGGTCAGGGCCTCGCCGGTGAGCTGGAGTCCGATATTGTAGAGGGCAAGGCCGAGCGCGTACTGGGCGGCCCAGACGATGGCGCCGACAACCGCGAGGCCGAGCAGGCTGTGGAAGAAGGTGCGGTGCCCGGTGAGATGCTGGAGCCCCTTGCTGATAGGGCCAAGGCGCTGGCCAAGCGCGCTGCGGGCGTTGTCTATGTCCGGCGTGAGCGCGCCGAGCGCGGCGAAGCCGTAGAAGACCACCTTCTCAGCGGCGAGATCTATCGTGGCGGGCGCCGCGAGGATCGAGGGCCCCGCGACATGGGTGGCGTTAGCGATGATGACCGCTCCGGCGAGTCCGAAGACGACGTGGGATGTTCCGCGCATGGGCGGACGCCTCCTTGTTCTAACGTTATGCAAGAGTGCGGGTTTACTGGGTTGTGTCATCACCGGGCAGCGCGACGAGCACCTGATCGCCCTCGACGCGCACGGGATAGGTGGGCAGCGGGTCGCGGGCGGGGCCACGCAGGACGCCACCATTGCGGACATCGAAGCGGGCGAGATGGATAGGGCAGGTCAAGACGTGGCCCTCCAGCTCGCCGCGATCGAGCGGGCCGCTGATGTGGGTGCAGTCGTCATCCACGGCGTAAATGTCGCCCGCGACGCTGGCGAGCAGGATCAGCCGCCCCGCGATCTCGACGCGCCACAGCCCGCCCGGCGGGATGTCGCTCAGGCGCGCGGCGGGGATGAAGCGCTGGCCGTCTGGTAGGTCGTCGCTATGGGACATACAGGCGGGACTCCTCCTCGGCGGGCGGGCGCCGCCGTGTCTACGGGCCGGTGGCTATGCAACCCGCCCGCGCGCAACCGGGGCGTCCGGCGCAGGTATTGTATGCCAGCGGCAGGGAGTGGCGCTAATTGGGGGGAACGCTGACGCGCGGGCGCATCTGCGCGAGGCTACCGCATGAATGGACGGCGCGCCGCAGTGAAGCAGGAATCCCCCGGCTGTAGTCGTGGGGAGTTGTCAAGAATCCTCCGCAGCCGCAGTGTCCGCGCCAAGCTGGCGGATCCGCGCTAATCGCTCCGGCTCCCGCTCCGCCAGCCATGCGTCGCGTGAGAGCAGGCCAGCGGCGCGGCGGAAGTGTGGGCGCGCCTCGTCCGCGTGACCCAGCGCGAGCAGGAGTTCGCCCACTTCTTCGGAGACATAGCCATCCTCAGAAATGGACGCCAGCAGCGATTGTTGCAGGGTCAGCGCCTCATTAAGGCGTCCCAGCGCGCGCAGTGTCCGGCCGATGCGCCATTGCGCGACGCCGATTTCCTTCTCGGCGCCATCCATGCGCCGCCGCTCCAGCGCCCGCTCGAACATCGCCAGCGCGTCCGGATAGCGGCCCGCATCGAAGTAACTCCAGCCAATGTTGTTATAGAGCGACGCCTGCCAGCGCTGCGCGCGTGGCTCAGTTGAGAATTGCGCCAGGTCGAGCGCGCAGAGGTTCCACACCATCGCGTCTTCGCCCGTGGCGACGATAGCCAGCATGTGGGCCGCATCTACCGCCAGCGCGTCTTCGCCAGTGGCCCGCGCCTGCTCCCATGCGGTGAGAAAAAGCGGCTGCGCCTGTTGAGGCGCGCCAGCGGAGTTGAAAACGCGCCCACGCTCCATGTGATAGCGGACCTGGACACGCTCGCTGAGTTGAGCTAACCGCGACTCCAGCGAGTCGAGGGTCGCATGCGCATTCGCGAAGCGGCGCTGCAAACCCTGGGCGCGCGCAAGCTGTGTCTGCGCCTCGGCGCGCTCAGAATCGCTCGCGGAAAGTGGAAGATGAGCGATCCACTCACGGAAACGCGCCTCAGACCCGGCTGGATCGTTGAAATCCCACAGATCATCAAGCTCGCCTATTGAGTCCATCGCGTGGTCGTTCATGTTCATGTCCTTTTCTTGGGCGCCTGGCCAATCAATGGCTCCAGCGCCGCTCATCGCTCAGTTGTTAACTCCATCGCCGAGCTCTCTCATTGGAAGCGGCCTGCCATCATATCTACGAGAGCGGTTGTTACGAGGGAAAGACGCGAATCCATAAGCCAGCCAAGCCGTTCTTAATGAGAGGACACGTATGCTGGCGACGATGATGGGCGGTCGAGTGAAATGGAGATCGATGGTGGCGTCATCTCAAGGTGGAGTATGCGTTGGTCGCGTCAAGGCGATCTATCGCTATCCAGTCAAGTCCATGGGCGGCGAGTCGCTGGATGAAGGCGTGCTCAGCTGGCGTGGGTTCATGGGCGACCGGCGCTTCGCATTCATCCAGACGGAGGACACGTCGGGTTTTCCCTGGCTGACGGGCCGTGAGTATCCGGCGATGGTCCGCTATATGCCGTCCTTCGTGAAGCCGGATGAGCCGCGGAAATCGCCTGTGCGCGTGCGGACGCCGGACGGGCTGGACCTGCCGCTCGGCAGCCCTGATCTGCTGGCGCATATTGCGCGCGTGTTCCCGCATCCCATCCATCTGCTACAGCTTGCCATCAACCGCACGTACGATATCGCCGAGATTTCGCTGATGACGACGGGAACGCTGGCGAGCCTGAGTGGGCTGGTAGGGCGACCGCTGGACGCCCTGCGCTTTCGTCCCAATATCGTTGTGGAGACACCGGATGGCGGCGAGGCGTCCCCGGAAAGCGCGTGGGAAGGTGGAAGCCTGGTGTTTGGGGAGGGGGTGGACGCGCCAAGAATACGGGTGATCCTCAAAGACGCGCGCTGCAAGATGGTGGATATTGATCCTGAGACAGGCGTCTCCCAGCCGGGCGTCCTCGCCGCCATCGTCCGGTCGCGCAACGGGGAAGCGGGAGTCTATGGCGGGGTCGAGCGGCCCGGCTTGATCGCGGTAGGGACTCCCGTCTCGCTCATCAGGCGGTGAGGACATCCGCGCGGGCCGCCGCGTAGCGGATGAAGCGCAGCGTCTCTGGCGGCGCCAGGCTCGCCCAACGTGTGCGTTCGCGTGTCACTCGCCCAGCATACGCACGAGCGCGAGGTTCACCGCGACAGCCACGCCGAATACCCACGCCCAGGTGGGTTGGCCCGCGAGGGCAAGGCTCGCCACCGCGAGGCTGAAGACCAGGATGCGCAGGACCTGGTTGATCGCGTACGGAACCGTCACAACCGCCCGGGGAGCGATGAATAGCCCCCACACTACAGCGGTCAGCAGCGGGGCTCCGACGCCGAGCGCGACCTTCGCGAGCGCCCCGTCGCCCACCTGAAAGCCCCAGTAGCCCAGCGCGACGAGGGCGCAGAGCTCGAGGAGGAACGCGGCGGCCAGATTGCCCATTTTGATTGCTGCCAACATGGGGATTGATCCTCTCTGTCGCATGGAGACTAATGCAATTAGTTATATACTACTGTAATTAGCGCGTCAAGAGCGCCAGCCACAGAGGCGTGAAGCTGGGCGGCTAGCTGGCCCGCGCGACACACGACCACGCCATGCGCGCGCAAGACAGCGCGATTGATGAGCCAGTCTTGCCCGGTCACCGTCATCTGTGGCGGCGTGTGCGCGCTGAAGGAGAGTTGCTGGCGGGTGGGATCGTAGCGCCAGAGCGTGGATCTGAAGAGAACCGCGCCTTCCACTCGCTCACCCCACGCGCCGCCATGCGCCGCCAGCTCCGCGCGCAGGCCGGATAGCCGGGCGATGTCGCCGTCCTCCTCCAGCTCATCCACCGTGAGGGCGATGAAACCCACATCGCTGCTGGCGGGATCGAAGTCGCCCAGCGCCAGTGGGCCGAACAGATAGAGCCCCACCAGCCGCTCGCCCAGCGCCGCCTCAGCCGGGCATGCGGCAGGCGCAGCAGGTCGTTGATGTCGGGATAGGGGGTTGGGCGCCGCTGCGCCATTCATCGTATTCGCGCCTCAACCGCTGTTCCCCGCGTTCTGGGACTGGAGATGCCTGCACTATACGGCTGATGAGGAGCGGGTGGCGCGTATACTTGCTTTACCAGTCAGTGGCTCAGTGGCCATCTGGCTGTCTGTGAGCGATGCGAACCGCGCGGGAGGGGATGATGCCCGAAGGTGATGAGGTTGTTGTAGCGGAGCGGGTGGCTCCGTCCTCAGTGGCGGCGAGGCGGTCGCGCTGGCGGGTGGCGGGGTTACGGCTGGCGGTGGCCTGGCTGATACTGGCGCTGGCGTTCTGGGCGTGGGCGCTGGCGACGGGCAAGGCGGCGGCGCAATTGGCGTATCCGTTCCTGTGGCTGGGGCTGGTGGGGCTGCCGGTGTGGCGCTGGCGGCGGAGGATCGAGCGCGCCGCTCAGGCGTGGCGGGCGCCGGGGCTGCTGAAGTTCATGGCGCTGGGCTACCTGATGGTGTTGATCGAGGAGGTGTTCGCGGCGTTGGTGAACAATCTGTCGGAGGGGTTCGCGTGGCCGCTGTTCCTGGTGCGGATTGGGCAGTTCTGGGCGTTCAACCTGCTGGCGTTTACGGGGCTGTTCGTTGCGTGGTACGCGCTGATCCGCTGGGTGGGCTACCGCCGGGTCGAGGTGTTCTTCCTGATGGGGTTCTTCGGGCTCATCAGCGAGCGGGTGTTGATCGCCCTGCCCGCGCAGCCGCTCGCGTTCCTCCTCTTCGCGCCGCTGATCATCTTCACCTACGGGCTGATTATCACGCCAGCGATGTTGAGCGCGCCGGAGCGGCCGCCGCGCTGGCCGTGGCTGGCGCGCTACCCGCTGGGGGTGGCGCTGCCGTACCTCTGCGCGGTCCCGCCGCTGCTGCTGATCCAGGCGCTGCGGACGTGGCGACCAGTGTTCTTCCCGCCGCGGCGCTTCATCCCATGAGGCTGGAGTGAGACAGACGACGCCGCCCATCCACAGACGCGCCGCAAGGGCGCCGGGATGGGCGGTGGAAGTGGAAACTGGCGTGATGCGCGTTAGGCGTTGGTCCCGCCGCTGCGGCCGCCCATGAACGTCATGGCGAGACCGATGACCGCGACGACGACGCCAGCGCCCAGCACGACGGTGCTCGTATGCGCCATCGGGTTGGCCTTGATGACGTAGTGATTCACGAGACCGGCGATCACCAGGATGATACCGAGGGCCGCGAGGCCATAGCCTGCTCCACGCATAAGTTTGTTCTCCAATGAGTGCGAATCGCTGGCCGTGGCGATGCGCCGCGGTCGCATACGTCCTATCAACCGCCCAATCTCACCCTGAATCACGCGAGGGAGTCGCGCGCGAGAAAGAGACAGGCTGGCGCCAGTATAGAGAGCGCAGGCGAGTCTGTCAACCCACGCGAAGGGCGCGTTGGCGCAAAGTGCCCCGTCTACCGCTCAGGCAAGCGCGCGAACGAGCCGCACATCGTCGGTGGTGACTTTGACGCAGGGGCCGGTGGCGGCCTCGAAGGAGACGCGGACGATGTCGCCACGCGAGGGGCCGAGGACGAAGCCGTGGTCGCCAGCTAGCCCGCTTTCGACGGCTTCGACGGCCATGCGTACGGCGAGCAGGCGGTCGCCAGCGGTGGGCTCGCCGCCGCGCTGGAGATGGCCCAACACGGCGAGGCGGGCGTCTATGCCGTTACGCCGCAGCCGGGAGAGGACCTCTGTTGAGTGGGTGGGGAAGCCCTCGGCGACGACGATGATCGCGTGACGCTCGCCAGCCAGGAAGGCCCGGCGCACGGTGGCCAGCACGTCCCAGGCCTCGACGGGCGCCTCGGGGACGAGCGCCAGATCCGCGCCAGAGGCCAGCGCCGCGCGCGCCGCGAGGTAGCCCGACGCGCGGCCCATCACCTCAACGACAAAGACGCGGCGGTGGCTGGTGGCGGTCGTCTTGAGGTCGTCAATCGCGCGGGTGGCGGCGTTGATCGCGGTATCCACGCCGAGGGTGGTGTCGAATTCGGCCAGGTCGTTGTCAATCGTCGAGGCGATGCCGATCACCGGCACGCCCAGGTTTTCCAGCGCGTGGCTGCCGCGCTGGCTGCCGTTGCCGCCAATCACGATCAGGAGGTCCACACCCATATCGCGCAGGCGCCGCGCCGCGCGCTCCTGAAAAATGAGATTGAGCATGCGCGGCTCGCGCGCGCTGCCCAGCCAGGCGCCGCCGCGCTCCTCCAGCCCGCGCATATCCACATGGGTCAGCGGGCGGGTGAGGCCGGCGAGCAGGCCGTAGAAGCCGTCAGAGATGCCGATGACCTCGGCGTGACGCTTCAGGGCGTAGCGGGTGACGGCGCGCAAGGCGGCGTTCATGGCCGGCGCGTCACCACCACTCATCAGCACCGCGATGCGCATGGCGCTTCCCTCCTCTGATGGGGGTATATATGCTGGGCGGGCGCGCCTTCCCGCCGCGCGCCGTCTCCGTCTCCGTCATAAGCATTGTACGACAGCCGGCGCGGGGCGCTACGCGGCGGTGGTGATGGCGTCGTTGGGGTAGCGCAGGCCGCTCACGGTGGCGATAACCTGGTTGGTGAGCGCGTCGATGATTGAGAGCTGGCCGCTGGAGGTGTCGGCGACGACGATGTAGCGGCCATCGGGGGTGACCGCGAGGCCGTGGGGGTAGCCGGAGACGGGGATGGTCGCGGTGACGCGCGGCGCGGCGGGGTTGGCGCCGATGTTGAGGACGCTGACGCTGCGCGAGGCGCCGTTGGCGACGTAGAGCGTGCGCCCGTCGGGCGAGCGGGCGATCAGGGCGGGTCGCTGCCCGACTGGCACGCCGGTGATCAGCCGCCGCGCCACTGTATCCGCCACATACAGGCGACCCGAGAAGTTGTCGCTGGCGTAGACGTAGCGCCCGTCGGGGCTGATGGAGAGGCCGTAGGGCTGGGCCTGCGCCGGGAAGGGAATGGTCGCGACCAGTGATTGCGTCGCGACATCCAGCACGGCGATGGCGTGGCCGAGGTAGCACGCGACGTAGGCGTAGCGCCCGTCAGGTGAGAGGACGATGCCATGCGGGCTATGCGGGGTCGCGATGGTCTTGACGGCGCGCCAGGTCTGGGTGGAGACGACGGAGACGCTGGCGCCGTAGAAGTTGGTGACGAAGATGAATCGCTGATCGTGGCTTTCGACCATGTGGACGGGATAGGCGCCAACCGGCGCTGAGCGCTCATCAGTCAGGCGCCCGCCCTGGATGCGGTAGGCGACGAGACGGTTGCCGGAGACGTCGGTGACATAGAGCCACTTGCCATCGGAGGAGAGGCCCAGGCCGTGGACGCTGCGGGCGACGTTGACCGTCTGCGCGCCGAGCGAGGCGACATCGCCGGTGAGCAGGTCGGCGGTGAAGATGTGGTAGGCGCCGAGCATCGGCGGCAGTGGGATCGTGACGGCCGGGGTGGGCGTAGCGGCGGCTGGAGCCGCCACAGGGGCGCCGCAGCCGGCCAGCGTCACCGCCAGCGCGAGGGCGAGGGTGAGCCAGACGAGCGCGGCGGGATGGGCGGGACGCGGCCATAAATGGCCGGCGCGCGCGGCGGGATGGGAGGGACGCGGCCATGAATGGCCAGCGCACGTGGCGGGATGGGGCTGAAGCCCCGCGATGTCTGGCGATGCGCCTGAAATCCTTAACATGCCGCCTCGACGTTCTCGATGTTCGCGATGTCGTCGCGCCTGGATTGGGGCTCGTGGCCATTCGTGGCCAGCGTATGGCGCGTCCGCGACCATTCTAGCTGAATGTCGTCGCGATGGGAGGGGGGCGCGTACTTTCGCCCTATGCGGGTGAATCGTTGGGTGTCTTGCCGCTGAGGTCGGCGGCGCGGGCGGCGAGCCAGGCCAGGAGTGCGACGGCGCCCGTGACCCCGGCGACGGTGACATCCGCCGCGCGGGCCACGTCTGGGGACGCCTCGTCGCTCAGGACGGCGACGCTGGCGCCGTGGAAGCCGGGCGATTCGGTGGCGAGGTGGCGGAGGGCGCGGAATGCGTCCATGTCGGTGCGGTCGTCGCCGAGGTAGATGGCGCCGCGCAGGTGGTATTCGCGGCAGAGGCTGGCGATGACGACGCCCTTATCCATCGCGATCGGCGGGCGAAGCTCCACGACGAGGCGCCCGCGAGTGACGCGCAGGCCGTAGCGCCGGGCGGCGCGCCGGGCGGCGGCCAGCGTGGCGCGCTCCGCCGCTTCGGGGTCAGCGGTCTGGCGGACGTGGATGCTGGCGGTGACGCCTTTGTCCTCAAAGATGGCGCCGGGCAGGGGCGGGCCAAGCTCGGCGCGCAGCGCTGCGAGCGCCTGGCGGACGGGGTCGCGCCAGGGCCGCGCTTCGGGGATGGTCTCGACGTGTGGCGCGCCGTCAGGGGCCAGGGCGAGGCGCTCGAAGCCATGGTTGCCGGCGTAGATCAGGCCGGGCGCGGGGGCCATGCGCCAGAGGTCGCGCGGGTCGCGGCCTGAGATGAGGCCGGCGGCGGCGAAGCCCCGGCGCGCGGCCAGCAGCGCGTCCAGCGCGCCGGGCGCCAGTCTTGCCGCGTCAGGCGAGCCAGCGATAGGGCTGAGTGTGCCATCCACATCGGAGAAGAGGCCGCAAGGGCGCGAGGCGAGCGCGGCGAGCAGCGTCGCCTCCGCTTCAAGGGATGGCCAGGGCGTGGGCGTCATCGGGTGAGCCTGACAATTATTACCGGCGGTCCGCGCCGGGGCCGGATGGGGACTCCGATATTTGGGTGAACTTCACCATGCCGATGCGAATGACGTAGATCACGAGCGCGATGAAGAAGAGCAGAACCTCGGCGACGACCAGCAGCGCGCGCTGCGCCTTGTTCCACTCATCCACATTGAACAGCCCGGCGCCGGTATAGAAGCCGCGGCGGTCAATGATCAGCAGTATCGCGATTTCGGCGACCGTCAGGCCCAGGCCGGAGGTATCCAGGAGCGCGTTGCCGTAGAACATCAGCACGATGCCAGCCATGCACCAGATGGCGAGCGCCACCACGGCGGCGGGCTCATAGTCGCGCGCCTTCACGCTGGCGGGGTCGAAGAGCGCGGGCGGCGCGGACGGGCGCGGCGCATCTTGAGACATCTGGGAAACCTTTCTTCACAGTGGCAGGCGTCTGTGTGTGGCGTGTGCGGGTGACGACGGCCATGCCGCCGCCGCCGGGCATAGGCAGTATAGTCCAATCATGGAACATGCGCGCGCCAGTGTGGCCGGGCGCGCTGGCGGGACGCGCGTGTTGAGGACTGGCGCCGCGGACGCGACAGCGTATGCTCCGAGAGCGTCTGACGCGGCTACGATCGCCATGCGCATGATCTCCGAAAACACAAGACGATACTATACTAAAACATGGAGGACGGATAGGCCTTGCCTGAGAAGGAGCAATATCGTGAGCGCCGAATTCCACCTCATCCTCAACGTAGCCATCGCCGTGACGGCTGCCCTGATTGGCGGCCTCATCGCGCACCGGCTGCATCAGTCGGTGATTGTGGGCTATTTGCTCGCTGGCGTCGCGCTTGGCCCGTTCACACCCGGCTTCGTGGGTGATCGGGAACAGATCGCCGCGCTGGCCGAGATCGGCGTCGTGTTCCTGATGTTCGCGCTCGGCATCGAGTTCTCCCTCAAAGATTTGTCGCGGGTGCGGTATGTCGCGCTCATCGGTACTACCGTTCAGCTGCTCTTGTTGATGGCGGCTGGGCTCGGACTGGGCCTGCTGCTCGGCTGGCCAGTCTCACGGGGCCTGTTCCTGGGCGGCATCATCTCCATCAGCAGCACGATGGTGATCCTCAAAACGCTGCTCGATCGCGGGGAGGTCGCCTCAAATCACGGGCGGACGCTGCTTGGCATGCTGATCGTGCAGGACCTGGCGGTCGTGTTCCTGATCGTGCTGTTGCCTCGCCTGACCGCTGGCTCTGATACCAGTCTGCTCGACATCGCGCTCATTCTGACGCGGGCTGGCGTCTTCATCGCCGCGGTGCTCTTCCTGGGCGTGCGTGTCGTGCCGCGCATCATGGCGCGGGTCGAGCGGCTGCGCTCGCCCGAGCTGTTCCTCCTGACCGCCGTGACGCTTGCGCTGGGTACCGCGGCCATCAGCGCGCTCCTCGGCCTCACGCCGGCGCTGGGCGCGTTCCTGGGTGGCCTCCTGCTCACCGAGTCCGAGTTCGAGCACCGGATCATCGCTGAAGTGGTACCGATGCGCAATCTGTTCGCGACCCTGTTCTTTGTTTCCATCGGGATGCTCGTCAATCCCAGTTTCATCGCGCGCAACCTGCTGATCGTGATTGGGCTGACGCTGTTCATCGTCGCCGCCAAGACGTTGATCACCCTGGTCTCTATCTTGCCCTTCCGCCTGGGCGCCCGGACGACCTTGTTCACGAGCCTGGGCATGATCTCGCTCGGCGAGTTTAGCTATGTCCTGGCGCAGCGGGGTCTTGACGTGGGCGCGATCTCCACTGACATCTACAGCCTCGTGCTAGCCGCCTCCGTCCTGACGATCCTGCTCACACCTCTCGCTTTCCAGTCGGCCCCAGCTGTGGAGCGGCTGCTGGAGCGCGTGCCAGCCACGCGACGCTACATCCTGGCCCACCCGCCCGGGTGGAGCGGTGAGGCGGAGATGTTGCGCGACCATGCGCTCATCATCGGCTACGGGCGCGTGGGCAGCTACGTCACGCGTGGGCTGCGCGAGGGCGGGCTGCTGGTCGCGGTCATTGAGCAGGACCTTCACCTGGCGCGTCAGGTACGGGCTGAGGGGATACCTGTCGTCCTCGGGGACGCTTCCTCTCAGATTATCCTCGCGGCGGCGCATCCCGAGCGCGCGCGGCTGGTGGTCGTCGCGCTGCCCGATTCTGGCGCCACGCGCGAGGTTGTGCGCAACGCGCGGCGCGCCAATCCCACGGCGCCGATCTTTGCGCGCATCGCGCGCGATGAAGACGAAGAGGAATTGCGGCGCGTCGGCGTCACGCAGGTGAGCGCGCCAGAGCGGGCCGGCGCGCTGCTCTTACTCGAGCTTTCTCTGCAAGCCACCGGCATGCCGGTGGGAGTGGGGGAGGGGGAGCCTGCCGAGCGCGATTGACGCTCCTCTGTTCACGCCAACCCGCCCCGGCTCACCCTGCCGGAACATCGCGGCGTCTCCTGAATCTCCGGCTGTGACCGCCCGCTTTGCCCTCCAATCAGGCGCGCCACGCGGGCTACGCGGCGCGCAAGGCTCCAGGCGTCTCGTCAATCTCGCTCCAGACGCGCTCCAGGCGCGCTCCCCCGGCGCGCTCCCGTTTCCGTATTATCGTGCAGCGCCAACTGGAAAGCCTGGCTAAGGTGGGTTACCACCTTCATGGCCTCTCGTTCCACATTCAGTGATGGGCCACCATGCCACATGCGAGGCGCATTCCTTCGCGCTTGAAGGATGTACCGCTTTGTTGACTGCGACTCTCCGCTCCCTATAGGATGAACTTGGGTGAGAAGCAGAGGATGAGAACAGACAGGTAAAGATCGCATATGGATTATCCAGGCGAACCCGCTATCACGCAGCCACGCATGCAGGCCACGCCGCATAAGCGTCCTGCTTTGACCTCAGAGCTCGAAGCGGCGCGGAGAGCCACACGCACGCACTATGAAGTGGCCGTGCTCATTCCTTGCTACAACGAAGCGCTGACGATTGAATCGGTCGTACGTGGGTTCCGTGAGGCGCTTCCCTACGCCCGGATCTATGTCTTCGATAATAACTCCAAAGATGATACAGCGCGCATCGCCGCCGAGGCTGGCGCCATCGTTCGCACGGAGACGCTTCAAGGGAAGGGCAACGTCGTGCGGCGCATGTTCCGTGATATCGAGGCCGACCTCTATGTGATGGTGGATGGTGACGACACCTACGACCCGCAGAAAGCGATCGAGATGATCGCGCTGGCTGTCTCCGGTCCCTGCGACATGGTGAACGGCGTGCGGGTCAGCGAGAAGGGCGAGCCAGCCTACCGCGCTGGACACCAGCTCGGCAATGCGCTGCTGACCGGCATGGTCAAGTTCCTCTTCGGCGATCGCATCGAAGACATGCTCTCTGGCTACAAGGTCTTCTCCCGTCGCTATGTCAAATCGTTCCCGTCGCTGACCAAGGGGTTCGAGATCGAGACCGAGCTGACGGTGCATGCGCTCGAGCTCCAGATGCCCATCGCGCACATGCGCACCGTGTACCGTGGCCGTCCGAAAGGCTCGCACAGCAAGCTCAACACGTACAGCGATGGGCGCAAAATCCTGCTCTACATTCTCGACCTGTTCCGGCAGGAGCGCCCGCTGCTCTTCTTTTCGCTGATCTCGTTCTTCTTGACTGTCGCGGCCCTGGCCATTTCGGTTCCGCTCGCCATCACGTACTTTCAGATCGGTCTGGTGCCGCGGTTCCCGACACTCTTCGTCGCCATCAGTATGCTCCTGCTGGCCTGCATCAGCTTCACCAGCGGCCTGATTCTCGACACGATCACCCGTGGACGGCAAGAAACGAAGATGATGAACTATCTTCGCACCCCGGCCATGCGCGGCGAATAGCCCTGATAGCCCTGATAGCCCTGATAGCTCTGATAGCCCTGGAGGAGTATGTCCATGCTCACGGATGATCCGCAGGACACCGTCAAGCGCCCGCGCGTCGGCGGGGGGGGTGGAACGGCGGTGTCGACGGCTGCGCCAGCGCAGGAAGCGGAAAGGCTGCCTCTGGTGGGAGCGCTACGCGCGCGGCTTGAGCGGCTCCCGCGATGGACGTCGAGCGTGTCAGCGCTGCTCATCTATCTGGCGATCGCGCTCGGCTATTTCTGGTGGCCCATCCGTCGCCACTTCAACTCCATGGCCATCAACTATGGGATTCCAGACCTGGGCCAGAACCTCTGGTATCTCAAATGGTGGCCCTATGCGATCTCGCACGGCCTCAATCCATTCATCACGTACAAAATGTGGCACGTGTTCGGCTACAATTTGAGCTGGCAGACCTCGCTGCCGGGCCTTTCACTGCTGGCATTGCCCGTTACCGCGACCGCGGGCGTTGTCGCCTCATACAATACCTGGATCATTCTCTCGTTCGCGCTGACCGCCTGGACGATGTATATCCTCTGCTATCATCTGACCAGACAGATCTGGGCGTCGCTTGTCGGCGGCTATCTCTTCGGTTTCTCCGGTTATATGCTCGCCCAGGGGGCGGGACATATCCATCTCATTGTCCTGTTCCCGCTCCCCCTCGTCATCTACCTTTCCGTGCTGCGCTACGAAGGACGCATCAGCCGCAGGCTGTTCCTGGCGCTGACGCCGCTGCCGCTGCTGCTGCTCTTCCTGGTATCAGTCGAAGAGTTCGCGCTCATCGCCATCTTCGCCTATCTCGCGATGGGGCTGTATTTCCTGCTCGACGCGGAGCAGCGGCGACGAACGCTGAAACTGGCTATTGAGACGACCGTCGCGTTCCTCATTACCGCGCTTGTTCTCACACCCTATCTCTACTACATGGCCATCGGCTACACGACTGGCGAAGTCCATGCGCTGTTTGTCTACTCAGGTGACACGCTCGGCTTTTTCATTCCAACCCGCGTATTCTTCCCACTCTACAAATACTTTCACGCTGTTCCGCTCGCTGGCGGAAACCAGGCTGAGCGCGATACCTATCTCGGCTTGCCACTGGCGCTGCTGATGATCATGTTTGCCTTCAGGCGCTGGGACAAGCCCATTGGCAAGCTGCTCACCATCATGGGACTGATGAGCGTCGCTTTTACCCTGGGGCCGGATATTTTCGTCGCCAAGGTCCAGACGATTCCTTCACCGATGCGGCTGGTCTTCCGGCTTCCGCTCATTCAGAAGTCGCTGCCGATTCGCTACGCGATGTTCGTGGACCTCGTCGGCGCCTTCATGGCGACATTGTGGCTGGCGCAGAACGTCAGGCGGATGGCGCTCAAGGTGGCGTTTGGCCTTGCCCTGACCGTCATGCTCATTCCGAATCTGCAGCTGGGCGTCTTCTTCACGCCAGTGACGATTCCCACGTTCTTCAGCACGACGATGTACCAGCAGTACATCAAGCCAAACGACACGGTGCTGATGCTTCCGCTGGGCTTCAATCGCACTGACCTGCTCTGGCAGCAGGCGACAGACTATTACTTCAACCTGTCGTCTGGCTACGGTGGGTTCACGCCGCCGCCGCAGAATGTTTCCCCGGTCGAGCTCCTGTTCACCACCTTCGAGGGGCAGAAGACGATTTCGCAGACCCACACTGCGGCCGCCGCGAACGCCTATCAATATTACATGGAGCAGTACGTCGCCACGGAGCGCGTCAACAGCATCATTGTGCAGGAGCGTTACTTCTCGACCTGCAGCCCCTATCTGCAATTCTTGCATGAGACACCGCTGCATGTCGGTGGGGTCTGGTATTATCCCGTGTCACCGGCATTCAGCCACGCCACGCTACCCGGCGAGCAGGTGGCTGGTGAGCTTGTCAGCCGCCCCTACAAACTCGCCGGAGCCGCGAGCTGGGATGAAGCGTCTCATCAGCTCATCGTGCCAGCCAATACCCCAAGCGAGGCGCTGGAGACGCTGCCCGACACGTTCTCCGGTGGGAAGTATGCGGTGACGTTGACCATTCATAGCGCGTCAACGGCTCCCATCGCCTATGCCGAGGTTGACGTCAACGGTGTTACGACGGCGACGGGGCTGACAAACGGGACGACGCGCCTCAGCCTGAGCGTGCCAGGCAAAACCGGCACAGTGACCATACGCATCATTAGCATGGGCGGCGATACGTTCACGATTGGCGACGCGACGATGGCGAAGGTCTAACGCTGTCGTGTTCCCGGCGCTGTGCGGCTTCGTTGCCTTCTTCATCGCCGGATTCGCCTTTTCATAGACCAGCGGATCATGCGCGAATGGGCGGTCGCGTCATGCTCCCTCGAATTCAGGAGATGACCCGGCCGCCCATCCTGCGTTCCGTTCCGCAGCCACCAGCCGCTACGCCGTGCGCAGGGAGCCAAGGGTCTCGTCAATCTCACCCCAGACGCGCTGGCGGCGCGCCTCGAAGAGCCAGGGCCGCGGCGTGGCCCGCACGGGCTCTTCCGCCAGCGCGCCGCCGTCATCGGGCGCACCCGCGAGCTGGGACTCCAGCCAGGCGCGCAGCGCCTCCTCCCACATTTCGGCGCGACTGCGGCCCAGCTTGCGGGCGGTGTCTTCGGCGCGCTCCAGCAGCATGCCGACATCGCCGAAATCATGCCGCCGGGTGGACGCCGCGCCCGCCACCGTCATCCCCAGGTTGGTCATGCCGCCACTATCCGCCGCATTCCACGCGCCGCGCGGGGGAGCGGACTGATCGAGCGCGGGCAGGTCGTGAGACCAGATGGCCCGCTCCATCAGCGCCGTCGCCCCGCCCAGGTCAGACGCCACGCCGGCATGCGCCTCCCGCGCTTCCGAGATCGCCCGCGCCACACGCGGGCGGCTGCGCGGCTTGCCGCGCCCGCTCCACAACCAGCTCATGTGTTTACCCTCCATCATGTCAGACCACTTCAGTTCGGTTCCAGACACCAGACCGGCCCCGGGCCGATCGTTCCATCTAACGATGCTGTTTGACCGCGCTACCCGCATTCATGCTCCGCTGACGCGCTCCGCTAGCGAGGGCGCCGGGAGGGGCGCCGCTCCTGTAGGACAGTATATCGAACATTCGTTCTAATTTCTAGAACGTGTACCCAGATGGGCCGGTCACATCTGGCAGGACAGGCGAGGCGGCGATGTGATGGCCAGCGCAACCTGCCGCTCCTGAGTGGCCGCAGGCTCTCACGACCCGCCTGCCGGGGCCACGTTTGGTGGATCGGCGCGCGTGGCGGTTTACGATTGCGCGGGGCGTGGTATACTATTCGTAGCGCGCATGCCAGACGCAGTTCCGCGCGCACCGCTGGAGCTACAGGCGACCTGTGCTATATGCGGCTCCCAGGCCTCATCGCGGCGTTTCTTCGCGAATCGCGCCGTATCCCGTATGCTGTGTATTTCGCGCTCCACGCGCGTGACGTGTATGTACGCGAGCCGCTGGACACCTGAGCGGTAGCGATTCCAGAGCGCAGTGACGCGCCCTCCCTGACCCGCTGTCGCCCCAGTGGGAGCCAGTTGGGAGACCCTGACGCCACCCTGGCGCTTTGTCGTACCGGAGAGCGATTATGCGTGGTTGTGGACAATCCTGGCGGAACCTGCTATAACAAAGGGGGACCACAAAGGCTAGTGTGTGCGGCCAGCGCGCGCTCGTCCGTTTGATGAAGCAGAGATTGCTCCTCTGACTGATTCTCTTGATAGGCCCGCGCCCACACCTCCAGCGCCGCACGTTCCACGGAAATCAGCGCAGTTCACACGCGACCCGCTCATGCGCTCCGGCGCGCACAGTAACGCTCGCGTCTGACACTCGCTCTTGGTTGTTACTCGTTTCTCTTTGCGGGAGATGCAGACCTCGCGGCATCCCGCATGGTTATGATGGTGTTCACGCTCCACGCGCCACCACACCGTTCGCGCGTCGGGCCGCGCGTCAGCTATTCAGCTATTCAGCGCGCCATGAGCGCCAATTCGAGGTCACAACGGATCCGCCGGCCTGTGGGCTGCGCCACTGCGCCGCGCTTCCGCGCCATTTCCCACACGTTCAGGGAATGGCAAACCGTCAGCATATCGCTGGTACTGTGCCGCACAGCCCATTTCATGCTGGCAAACCCCGGATTCCGCGCGCGATGACGCGCATCCCTCGCGGAGGCGACGCCACAACGGACGCCATATCGGACGCCACAGGCGGCTGCCGCGCCGGACTATCCGGGATGCGTTGGGGAGAGACGTGGAAGGGGATTACGCCGCATCGCGCGTCCCTTGCGCCCGCCAGAGACCACGCTCGCGAGCGTCAGCGGATATGACGCCCGGCGCGGAGAGCGCGGAGCGCCCCGACTGCCTTGAGGAGCGTGATCGCACGCTGGAGTTTGCGAAACAGTGCGCGTGAGCGATGAGCGCCAGCGGCGCCTGACTGATAGACTCTGGCGCGTGAGCGCTAGCCATCTTATGACTATTCAACGCGCGCCATCGGGCGCTGCGTCCGTACCGTGCGCCAATAGCCCAACCACCTATACGCGCCCGATGTGTTCTTGAGCTTTTACCATCAACCACGCGCAACCGCCGTGGATTGTACACTTTCCAGGAGGCCTGTGTGCCAAACGATCAGGATACTACTCTTCCCCGCCGCCGGGTAACCCGGACGCGCGGGCCGTCCGCCGAGGAGGCGCGGATATCTTCTACCGCTGAGACGCCACAGGCCATGACTTCCTCCACTGACCTGGATTCTTTCACTGCTGACGCCCTCGCCGCTGAGGCGCCCAAGCCGCGCCGCACGACGCGCGCCCGCGCCACGAGCGCCACGCCCGCCGCGCCGGGTGACGGACGCTGTCACGGATGCCGCCGCGAGCGCTTCAGACGCCGCCACGCCCGCCGCGCCGCGCCGCCGGACGGCCCGCGCCGCCACGCCCGCCGCTGAGCAGGTGGGCGAGCAGAGCTGAGGCGCCCGCCGTGGCGCCGGTCAAGCGCGCGCCGCGCCGCGCCACTCGCGCCGCTGAGGCCATCGTCGAAGAGGCCGTCGCCGCCAGCGCTCCGGCTGAGCCGGTAGTCACGCCGCCCGCCACACCGCCCGCGGAAGTCGCGGAGGCGCCCGCCGCGCCACGCCGCCGCTTTGAGCAGCGCCCGCGCGGGCCGTATGGCCGCGTGGGGATCGAGCGCGTGGAGCGTCGTGGAGCGCCGAGCCCGTCGTTGAACCGGTCGCCCCGGTCGCGGCGGAGACTCCCTCCATTGCGCCGCCCGCCGCGCCCGCGCTGAATGCCTCAGGCGCGATGCCTCAGGATGAGCGGGAACAAGGGACGCGTGAGCAGGGCGCGCCATCGGGCCGGTTCTCTGGCCAGGGAGGACGCGGTGTCGCGCCCTACCAGCCGGGCGGCCGCGAGCGCCAGGGCGGTCAGCGCCAAGGTGGCCAGCATCAGCGCGGCCAGCAGCAGCCGTCAGCAGCCGTCGCAGCCGTCGCAGCCGTCGCAGCCGTCGCAGCCGTCGCAGCCGCAGCACGGACGCGAGGCGCAGCCCTACACCGTCTTCGCGCCCTATCAGCCCGCCGCCGAGCCGTATGGTCGTGGCGGTCAGCGGCAGCGTCCCTCGCCGCAGCCGCCCCAGGGGCAGCGTGAGCGCGGCGCGGGCCGGGATCGCGGCCAGCAGCCAGGCCAGCCAGGCCAGCAGCCGTACGGAGGCTATCCTGAGGGCACGCAAGGCCCACGCGGCGGATATATGGACCAGCGCGACCAGCGCGACCAGCGCCGCCCGCGTGACCAGCGCGATCAGCGCGACCAGCGTGACCAGCGCCGGCCTGGGGCGCAGCAGCCCTGGCAGGGCGAGCAGGATCGCCGGGGCGCGCCTACGCGCGGCGGTGGTCGTGGCCGCGAGCAGGGCGCGCTGCCGCCGGTCTATACGCCGCCGGTAGGGGGCGTTGACCGCTACGGCTATCCGCAGGGGCAGCGGCCCGCGGCGCCCCGCCAGCAGCCGGTCGCGCCGTTGCGGCTGGTCGAGGTGCGGGGGATGGTGTTCCCAGCGGGGCACGGGGCCTCGACGGCTGACGTTCTGGATGAGCGCACGCTGCAGCCGGTGGGACGCATCACGCTGGAAGAGATGCGGCGCATGGGGCTGCGCTCCGGCGATATCATCGACGGGCAGGCCGACGAGCGCGCCGGGCGCCGGACGGTGGTGAGCGTGGAGTCGGTCAATGGCGATACGCTGGAAGCCGCGCGCGAGCGCCCGCAGTTCGATCAGCTGACGGCGACGTTCCCTGACCGGCGCATCCGGTTGGAGCAGGGACCACGCCCGGTCTCGGCGCGGATGATTGATCTGTTCGCGCCGTTGGGCTTCGGCTCGCGGGCGCTGATCGTGGCGCCGCCGAAGACCGGCAAGACGACGCTGATCCGCGAGGCGGCGGAGGCGGTGCTGCAGGGCTATCCCGACGCGGTGGTGATGGCGGTGCTGGTGGGCGAGCGGCCTGAGGAGGTCACGGACCTGCGGTCGCGCCTGGAGCCACGCGGCGGGCATGTCTACGCGGCGAGCTTCGACGAGAGCACGGAGCGGCACGCCTGGCTGGTGCAGGTGGCGGTGGAGCGGGCGAAGCGCGTGGCGGAGTCCGGGCGCGACGCCTTCATGGTGCTCGACTCGCTGACGCGCCTGGCGCGGGCGGAGAACCTGGCGTCGCGCGGCGGCGGTCGCACGCTCTCCGGCGGCATCGACGCGCAGGCGCTCGATACCGGGCGCCGGGCGTTCGGGGCCGCGCGTAACCTGGAGGAGGGCGGCAGCATTACGATTCTGGCGACGTGTCTGGTGGATACCGGCAGCCGGCAGGATGACGTGGTGTACGAGGAGTTCAAGGGCACAGGCAATATGGAGCTGCACCTCTCGCGCGATCTGGCGCAGCGCCGCTTGTTCCCGGCGATTGACTCGATCAAGTCCGGCACACGCCGCGAGGAGATGCTGCTGACGCCCGAAGAGCTGCGCGGCGCGACGACGCTACGGCGGCTGCTGGCCGACAAGCCGGTGCAGGCGGCCACCCAGTGGCTGCTCGACGCGATGGAGCGCACCCCCTCCAACGCCTCGCTGCTCACCGCGATCGAGGCGCAGACGGGCGCGCGTACGCGGTAGTCGCGCGAGCTCACCACAAAACCCCGTCCCCGCACGGAGGGGGTTTGTCTATTGCGCATGCGGCCCATTTGCCGGGCGGGATTTGCGGCGTGATTTCGCTCCCTGCCTGGAAACAGTGGTAGAGCGCGCACAAGCGATCGCCTGCGCGCGTTGTGAACAAAGGAGACCTACCGTGAGCGATACCAGCGAGAACAGCGACGATCGCGCCCTCCTACCCTTCGATGATGGCGGTGAAGACGGCGTGAGCCGCCTTGTTCGCCGGCAATGGCATGATGGCCGGTGGTTTTTCAGCGTCGTGGATGTGATCGCGGTTCTGACCGATAGCGATGCGCCAGGCACCTACTGGGGCATGATGAAGCAGCGTCTGGCCAAGGACGAAGGCTTTGTTGAGGTCTTCACAAAATGTGAAAAGCTGAAAATGCGCTCACCTCTCGACGGTAAGAAGTATCCGACCGACACCGCCGATGTGGAAACTATGCTGCGCATCATTCAGAGCGTGCCCAGCCCCAAAGCGGAGCCCGTGCGCCAGTGGCTGGCGCAGGTGGGCGCTCAACGGCTGGAAGAATTCGCCGCGGGTTTGCCGGAAGAGCAGAAACGACTCCTTTTGCGTGGAGAGGTGGCGGAGAAGAATTCGCTGCTCGCGGATACGGTGACGATCGCTGGCGTGGTAACGCGGCGCGACTTCGCCATCTTCCAGGACCACGGCTACATGGGACTCTACGCTGGTGAGCGGGCGCGCGACATCGCCGAGCGCAAGGGGCTGGCGCGAGGCGAGCATATCCTGGACTGGATGGGCAGCACAGAACTCGCTGCGAACTGGTTCCGCATCACCCAGGCGGAAGAGAAGCTTACAGCAACACGCGGAATGGTCGAGCAGGCAGGCAAAAGTCCTCACCCCTGGCCCGGACGGGCGCATCGCCATGCGCTCCTCCATCAGGGAGAGGGGCGCGCTTGTTCAATTGATGTGCGAGTGGCTGTATGTCCTAGCCCGAAGCGTAACCGTTTTGGACGAGCGTATGCCGAATGGGAGAGTGCTTGTACGACCAGAGCTGAACAGTTTGTTGCTGACTCGCTAACAACAAGGAGCCGCGCATGCGCAAGATCGTGGTGCAGGAGTTCGTTTCGCTGGATGGCGTGATGCAGGCGCCGGGCGACAAAGAAGAGGATACCGACGGCGGCTTCACCCAGGGTGGGTGGGTGTGGCCCTACTGGGAGGACGAGATCGACGCCCATATGGGCGCGTCCATGAGCGAGATAGACACGTCTCTGCTGGGACGCAAGACCTGGCAGAGCATGGGCGCCGCCTTCGAGCCGATGCCCGAGGGCGATCCGTTGGGCGACATGATGAAGGCCACGCTGAAGTACGTCGTCTCCACCACCCTGACCGATACGACGTTGTGGCGGAACTCGACCGTGATCCGAGACAACGTGATCGAGCGGGTGCGCGCGCTGAAGGCGCAGGCGGGCAAGAACATCGGCATAGCTGGCAGCAGCCTGCTGGTGCACACGCTGGCGCAGCACGGTCTGGTGGACGAGTACAACTTGCTGGTGTTCCCGCTGGTGCTGGGCGGCGGCAAGCGCGTGTTCCCCGAAGGACAGCGGATGAACCTGCGTCTGGTGGAGTCGCGGCCGTTCCCCAGCGGCGTGGTCCTGATGCGCTACGTACCCGAGCGGGCAGAGGGCGCCGAGGAATAGGGGCTTCGGATTGAGACTTCCCCACAGGAACACGCGGAATGGTCGAGCAGGCAGGCAAAAGTCCTCACCCCTGGCCCGAACGGGCGCACGCTTGTCAACAGTTGTGAAAGTTGCTGTAGGAGGGATGGCGTAGACACGAAAACCGAAGCCAACGCCACCCATTATCAAGTTGGCCAGACCGTGCGAAGGGCGATTGCCGAGTTGGGCGGCACGATGCCGGAAGACCTGCCCACACCAGCGCAGTCCAGCAAACAGGTAGAGCGCGCCGAACAGGCGCGGCTGAATCGCGCATCGCGGGCCAGGCGGCAACCGTTGCTCTTTGGCGCGGGTGAGGGCGAGCGCGGCGGCGGAGATGACGCATAGCTGACGCCGCCGCGCGCTGGCGCTATCCGGCGGGCTGGCGGCGCAGGAACTCCGCCCAGGTTTCCTGGCCGCGCGTGGCGGGGGCGTCATCGGCGAGCAGATTGACGCCGGTGCGGAAGGCGGTGTAGACGCCCGGTTGTGGGGTCTCCTCAACGGTTCCCGCGCGCCTCTGTGTGGCGAGGTAGGCGCCCGCCATTTCGGTGATTGTCAGTGTTTGCGGGCCGCGCATCGGGGGCGCGTAGCCCGCTGGCGCCGCGCCCGCCAGCCCGGCGAGCCGCTCCGCCACCTCATGCCGCGCGACCGTCTGGAAACGCATGCCGGCTGGGATGGTGAGGCGCTCGCCGCCATCGTCCCAGTTCCGCAGCAGCCCGTAGACGAGGTCGTGAAACTGCGTCGCGCGCAGCGCCGTCCACGGCGTCGCGCTGGATTCGACGATGCGCTCGGCCTCGCGCTTCGCCCGGTAGTAGGGGTACTCGCTGCGGTCTACCCCGACGATGGAGACGTAGATCAGGTGGGCGATTCCGGCGGTCTTCGCCGCGTGTGTGAGCGCGCGGGTCCCCTCGATGTCCGTGGCGAAGTCCGGCTCGCGGGAGTTACTGGCGCAGTGGATGATGACGGCGGCGCCATGCAGCGCGGCGTCCAGGTCCTCGCCGGAGCGGAGGTCGCCGCGCGCCTGCTCCGCGCCATCCGGGAGCGCGACGTCCCGCTGGCGCGTGAACACGCGCGGCGTCTGGCCCCGCGCGAGCAGGGCGCGCACCACGTCGCGGCCCAGCCCGCCAGCGCCGCCCGTCACCACCACAATCGCCATTGTTCGCAATTCTCCTTCACGCACACGCTACGGCGCGATGGAACGGGCTGCGCGGGCGCGGCGCCGATCATGCCAGACGAGCGCCGCGAATCCGCCGAGCAGCAGCAGCGCCAGCCCCAGCGCCAGGAGGACCTCCGGCGCGCCCAGCGGCAGCCGTGGCAGCCAGGCCGGCAGCGCGTCCGCGCTATCCAGGCTGGCCGTGGGCGATGAGCCGAAGTGGGTCAGCCGCATGATGCCGTCAGGGGTGACGCTCAAATCATACGTCACGGCGGCGGCGGGCGCGTCGAGCGTGAGATAGGTCAGCCAGCCGTCGGGGCGCACCCAGCCCATGTTGCGGTCGGTGGAGAGGTCGTGGTAGAGCGTGGGGTTCATGCGCTCCTGGAAGGCGACCCGCAGGCCCGGCGCGCCGGGAACGTCAGCGCCAGCGGCGGACTGGCCAGCGACGGCGTTGAGCGCGCTGATGTTGAGCGGCTCATCGGTCAGGAAGTAGAGGTCGGCGTGGACGATCTGCCCGTCGAGCGCGAGGACCTCCAGCGGGACCCACGGATGGGGCGTCCGCATGGTAATCAGCACGGGCGCGCCGTCGCCGGAGGTCTGGCCCCGCGCCTGGGCCGCCGCCGTGTCGTACTTGACGGCCATGAAGATCGGGCTGCCCTGGGCGTACTTGAGCAGGTGGGCGCGGGTGTCGCCGTCCACCGCGAAGCCGTTCTGGGCGCACCAGTCCAGCACGGCCTGGCCGCTGCCCTTGATGACGGTGATGTTGAGCGCCTCGACTTTGACCCGCTGCAAGACCTGCGCCGTATCCGCCGCGGAGGCGCTCTCCGCGCCTGCGGCGAAGAGGGCGCGCGGTTGGGGATGCGTCTCGATGGCGAGCCGCTGGAGTGTCCAGGCGCCACCCTCCTGGATCTTGAGCGGGACGGCGGGCAGGGGGACGATCCAGCCGAGGTTCTTGACGTCGCCTTCGTAGGTGAAGCTGGTCATGTACTGCTCGATGCCGTCGTGCCAGGCGATGAGGGTGGCGGCGCGCCCGAGGCGGACGGAGCCGTTGGGCGCGACGAGCCCGCCACAGGCCAGGGCGGGCGCCGCCTGAAACGCCACGAAGGCGACGAGGCAGGCGACGAGGCACGGCGCAAGCAGGTAGGGCCGCCATCGCGAATGGATACGCATGGTAATCGCTCCTGTTGGGTTGTTTTGGGACTGTCCTTGGGATCTCCCTTCAGTTCGTCAGCTCGCGCGCGCTACCCCTTCCTGACGGCGGCGGGCGTGAGTTGGTTCCCGTTGGGGCATGCGGATATTTCAGCGCTGATGCGATGAAGGAGGATGCGCGCATGCGGCTGGTGGCGCCGCGCTTGCGCCCCTCATCGCGGGCGCTCCGCGCTAGGCGGCGCGGATGTCGCGTTCGCACGTCTGGGAGACACATCCAGGAGATCAGTACACCGATGAGCCTCAGATGAGGCTCCAGGGAGGGTGACCATGAACTTTGATGAATTCATTGGGCAGGTGCAGCATCGCGCGCGCCTGAGCAGCCGCGAGCACGCGGAACGGGCCACGCGGGCCGTCCTCGAGACGCTGGCCCAGCGCCTGTCTGGCGGTGAGCCGAAGAATCTCGCATCGCAGCTGCCGCCGGAGATTGGGCGCTATCTGCTGGAGCCGACCGCGGGCGCGGGAAAGCGGTTCGGCGCGCGAGACTTCTACGATCTGGTCGCCCTGCGTGAGGGTATCGACATGCAAGACGCCGCGTACCATGTGCGCGCGGTGGCCTCTGTGCTGCATGAGGCTGTTTCGGCTGGGGAATGGGAGAAGATGCTGGCGCAATTGCCAGATGACCTTGACCAGCTGATGGAGTCGGGCAGCGAGGGCGCGGGGCCCAGGCTATAACACGGTGTAGCGCCGGTGAACGGGATGCTTCCTCACACCCGCCGGATCGTCCACGCCAGCGTATCCAGCCGGCGGGAGAAGTGGAGCAGCGGCGGGGTGTCGGGGAGGGTGAAGCCGTGGGAGGCGGCGAGGGTGTTGTCGCGGATCTCGGCTTCGGCGGGGGCGAGCGGCCAGGGGGCGTGGGTGATGTCGCCACGGTAGACGCGGCCCCGGCGGTCGGTGGAGTAGAGGGCGTAGCGCGCGGTGAGCCAGTCCGCGAGCGAGCCGGGCGCGGCGGGCTGGGCGGGTCCCGCTGGGCGGTAGGTCGCGTCGAAGACGGCGGGGCGCGCGCGGTGGTCGGTGCGGCGCATGGCGTAGCGGACGGCGCCGTCTTTGGCGGCGAAGTCGCAGTCGAAGCGGGCGTTGAGGTAGGGCAGGTGGTACCAGCTGCGCGCGGCCTGCACGGTGATCGGGTTGTCGGCGTCGAGGCTGAAGAAGTAGACGCCCGCGCGGCCGCCCATGCGGACGTAGGTGCGGACGTTCAGCTCGGTGAGGCGGCTGAAGGGTGGAATGTCGGGCGTGGCGCGAATGTGGAGCGTGGAGATACGGAAGGGGACGATGCCAAGCCAGGCCTCGCCCTCCCAGGTGTCGAGCGTCAGGCTAGGCGGCAGGTGGGCGGCCATCGTCGCGGCGGGGATCGGCCAGTGGGCGAAGAGCAGGTCGCTCCAGACCTGCCACATCGCCCAGGGCCGCGCGGGGACGGGCCACGGCCTGCCGCGCGTCGCCGCGAGGATCTCCGCCGCTGGCGCTCGCATGGGGTAGCCTCCTTGTGGGCGGGCGGTAGTGCCCTGGGTGGCAGCGTGCGGGCGAATAAATTCGCGCCTCAGGGGCGTTTCGCCACAAGACCCGCCTGCGCGGGTCCGGGCGCTCAGGCGGACTCAGGCGCGTGCGCGGTTTCAACCGCCTGCGCGCTCATCACCTAGCGCCCGTGGCAGGCTTTGTATTTCTTGCCGCTGCCGCAGTAGCAGGGGTCGTTGCGGCCGGGCTTCTTCTGCGCGCCGCTGGCTGAGCCGCCCGCCGCGACGGGCGACGGACCGCGCCCGGTGGAGCGGCCTGGGGCGGAATTGCCGCCGGGGCGCTGGCCCTTGCCCTGATTTCCCTGCCCATTGCGCGCGCCGCTGGCGCCGCTGGCGCCTTGGCGGCGGGCTTGCCGTTCGCGCCGCTGGAGCCATTCGCGCCGTTCCCGTCGTTCGGGAAGATATTCGATGTGGGGCCAGCGGCGCCAGCGACGGCCTGGGCGATGGCGGAGGAGACGCGGGAGCGCGCGGGCTGCGGCAAGCCGCCCTTCTCCTGACCGCTGGCGGCGGCGAGCGCGGCGGCGTTGGTCTGGGTTCTGGGCAGTTGCGCGGGCTGAGGTGGCGGCGGCAGGGTGATCTGGACGGGCGCGCGCATGGCGAGCTCGGCCACATTGTGCTCGACTTCGGTCTTGAAATTGTCGAACGCCGCGTAGGCCTCGCGCTTGTACTCGATCAGTGGATCACGCTGGGCGAGGCCGCGTAGACCAATGCCGCTGCGCATCACGTCGAGGTGGTCAATGTGCTCGCGCCAGAGGGAATCAATCACCTGCAAGAGCACCGCGCGCTCGAACTGGCGCATGAAGACGGCGCCTGGCTCGACGGCGTGATGTTCCTCCGCCGCCGCGATGACCTGGCGCTCTTTCTCTTCGTACTTCTCGCGCGCGGCTTCCGCGATGGCGTCCGCGAGCGCCTCGCGCTTGAGGCGGTTGATCTGTTCCGGGATGACTTCGGGCGGGATGACGATGCCCCAGGGCTCGATCTGCTTGTCGAGGGTTTCGAGGTCCCACTCTTCGGGGAGGTTGGCGGTGGTCTGCTCGGCGACGCGGCGGCGGGCCTCATGCTCGATCATATCGAGGATGCGGTCGTGCATGTTCTCGCGCTCGAGGATCGCCTGGCGGTCGCTGTAGACCACCTCGCGCTGGGCGGCGATGACGTCGTCATATTCGACGACGTTTTTGCGGATGTCGAAGTTGTAGGCTTCGACCTTGGACTGCGCCTGCTCCAGCAGATTCGTCACGGTGCGGCTTTCCAGCGGCGTATCTTCGTCCATGCCGACGCGGCCGAGCAGACCCGCGACGCGGTCGGCGTTCATGCGCCGGAGGAGGTCGTCCTGGAGGGAGACGAAGAAGCGTGACTCGCCGGGGTCGCCCTGGCGGCCTGAGCGGCCCCGAAGCTGGTTGTCAATGCGGCGCGACTCGTGGCGCTCGGTGCCGATGATGTAGAGGCCACCGGCGGCGACGACGCGCTCGTGGTCCTCGTCGCAGCGCCGCTTGGCCTCTTCCATCGCCTCGGCGCGGTCCTCTTCCGTGGCGAATTCGGGGTCAATGTCGCGCTCGCGCAGGATCTCATCGACGAATTCGTCTGGATCGCCGCCCAGCTTGATGTCCGTGCCGCGGCCCGCCATGTTGGTGGCGATGGTGACGGCGCCGCTGCGGCCCGCCTGGGCGACGACGTGCGCCTCGCGGGCGTGCTGCTTGGCGTTGAGGACGGAGTGCGGGATGCCCTCGGCGTCGAGCATCTCGGCGAGCATCTCAGAGTTTTCGACGGAGGTCGTGCCGACCAGCACGGGCTGGCCCGCCTCGTGGCGCTCGCGGATCTCCTCGACGACGGCGCGGAACTTGCCAGGCTCGCCGGAGTAGATCAGGTCAGACTGGTCCACGCGCATGATGGGGCGGTGGGTGGGAATGACGATCACGTCGAGCTTGTAGATTTTGTGGAACTCTTCGGCCTCGGTCAGCGCGGTGCCGGTCATGCCGGCCAGCTTCTTGTAGAGGCGGAAGTAGTTCTGGAAGGTGATGGTGGCGAGGGTGTGGTTCTCGCGCTGGATCGGCACGGCCTCTTTGGCTTCGAGCGCCTGGTGCAGGCCTTCGGAGTAGCGGCGCCCGGAGAGCACGCGGCCCGTGAACTCGTCTACGATCAGCACTTCGCCGTCGCGCACGATGTAGTCTTTGTCGCGCTTGAAGAGGGCGTGGGCCTTGAGGGCGTTCTCGAGGTGGCGGGTAAGCTCCATGTCCTCGTAGATGTTCTTGACGCCCAGGCGGCGCTCGACCTTGTCAATGCCAGCCTCGGAGATGGCGACGGTCTTGGTCTTGGCGTCAATGGTGTAGTCATCGCCCTCTTTGAGGGTAGGGGCGAGGCGGGCGAAGCGCACGTAGAGGTCCACCGATTCCTCGGCCTGGCCGGAGATGATCAGCGGGGTGCGGGCCTCGTCAATCAGGATGTTGTCCACCTCGTCCACGATGGCGTAGTTCAGCTCGCGCTGGGCCATGAGGGAGAGGTCGGGGACCATGTGGTCGCGGAGGTAGTCGAAGCCAAACTCGTTGTTGGTGCCGTAGCTGATGTCGGCCTGATAGGCGGCGCGGCGCACGGGGCCTTGCGGGTCCTGGGTGGTGACGATGACGCCGACGGAGAGGCCGAGGAATTCGTGGATGCGGCCCATCCAGTCGCGGTCACGCTGGGCGAGGTAGTCGTTGACGGTGATGACGTGGACGCCCTTGCCGGGGAGGGCGTTGAGGTAGGAGGGGAGGGTGGCGACGAGCGTCTTGCCCTCGCCGGTGCGCATCTCGGCGATCTTGCCCTCGTGCAGGACGACGCCGCCGATGAGCTGCACATCGTAGTGGCGCATGCCGATGACGCGCTGGCTGGCCTCGCGAACGACGGCGAAGGCCTCGGGCAGGATGTCATCCAGCGTGGCGCCGTTCTCCAGCTCCTGCTTGAGCTCCGCCGTCATGCCGCGCAGGTCGTCGTCGCTGAGCGCCTGCATCTCCGGCTCCAGGCCGTTGATGCGCGCGACGATCGGGCGGATGCGCTTCAATTCGCGCTCGTTGGGGTCACCAAACATCCTATTGAATATGCTCATATGCCGTCTATCCCGCCGTCTCTGTCTGGCGCATCTCACGTTGGCTTCCGCTGGTTCACCGGCGTCCGGCTCGCTGTCCCCAGCGGGCTAGGCGCACACCTGAGAGTATACCACCCGTCAGCGACTGAATAGTCCCATCCAATTGGGCTGGCGGACGGTGGATGAGGATGCCCGCGCGTCATCCGGCGCAAGGATTGTTTGTGGCGCCTGGGGTGGCGCTGGTTCCTGGCGTGAACGAGGCGAGCATCTCATGCCAGATGGAACCGTAACGCCGCATGAAGGTATCCGCGGGCGGCATGCCTGAGGTTGATGGAAACCCACACGCCGCTCGCCACGACGCTGGCGGATACCTGAGAGTTGGCTGGCGCGCCTGAGTTGGGCATAGGACGCGGCGTGGGCTGGGCGAAATCATCCCATTCATAGCCTTTCAGGCCGTGTTCCTGAGTGGACACATAGCAGTGGACACATAGCAGTGGACACATAGCGGCGTCTGCCGCTCACTTGCTAGGAGCGCGAGTATAGCGCATCGCGGGCGCGAATTGTCGCGTAGGTCACATGTTCGAGGGATGGCTTCCGCTCTGCGGTGGCGGCGCTGGATAGCACATTCGCGAGGGGAAGACGCGCCTGGAGCTGTCCGGCGCGTTGACGGTCTGCTCTCTCGCTTCTATACTGGAACGGCGCCCGCGCGACGCCATGAGGCGGCGCGGGTATCCACAGAGAAGGAGCGGAGCGTGGGAGATGACGAGCGCCCCCCGATAGATGATCGCAACGCCGCGAACAGGGCGCGGTTCGAGCAGCTGCCAGTGGCGGGAAGCCCGGCGTATTGGGCAAAGCTGGAAGATTCAGAGAAGGCGTCGCGCCTCGACCTGGAGATTCTGGTGATGTGCGCGCGCGAGCGGCGGGCCGCTGGCGAGCTGCGCGATCTGGCGTAGCGCGTATTCGAGATACTGCTCTCGTAGCAGACCGCGCTCAGGCGACGTGGGCCAACCGGCTCATACCCAAGGCGCGCGTGATCGCGCGCGGATCATCGAGGATATTGTGCAAGAGTGCGCGCTCGGCCTTTGGCGAGAACTCGACAGCGATGACGAGACGTTCCTGACTCAGGGCTTCTGGATCAAGGATGTGGCGCATGATGACCAATATCGCCACGCAGACGCGCGATCGAGGAGGGCGTGAGCAACGCGAGCGGGCGTCGAGCAATCCGACACGTGTTCCGCAGATCTAGTAGCGGAGAGCCTCGACAGCCTATCGGGCCGGACGAGCGACCGCACACGTGGGCGAGACCGTCGCCGATCCACATGCGGAGGAGGGATACAGCCTGATCGAATTTGTGACACGATATCGAGCACGTGCGCGCGACCATCTGACATCCGATGAGCGGCTGCTGCTCCAGAATGAGATTACAGGGGAGCTGACGCAGGCCCAGTTGGGCAAGCGCTTGGACATTACGGATCGCGCGGTGCGCGATCGTTTGGAGGCGCTGCATGCCAAGCTGCGCGCGCTGCTCAATCCGCCTAGCATCCGCATGGCGATGGTGGCGCTACCGCTGACGGCGAGGAGGGACGATCATGACCAGCCCTGAATCCCAGCGCCGCGCGCGCCAGTTCGAGATAGACCGTCTCTGCGCGCGCTACGTCGATGAGGTCAAGTCCGGGCGAAAGCCCAGATCTCCGAAGGACTACCTCGCCCGCTATCCCGAATACGCCGATCGAGCTGGCGGACTTCATCGTCGTCGTACCACCTGACGCTCGCGGATTTGCCGGAGCCGGATGAGACACCGGTGGAAACGCTCTCGCCAGCGTTCGCGCGGGCGTTGGCGGCGATTCAGCAGCGGGAGGCGGCGGCGCTGGCCCGCAGGCGGCCGCGTTCGCCAGCCTGGAGGACCGCTCCTTTGATGTTGGGCTGGACCCCGACCAGCTCGCGGCCCGCGTGGGCGTTACCCCCAGGATCATCGCCCGGCTGGATGCGCGCGCCATCGCCGCCGCCACGATTCCGCGCGAGCTCTTCCGCCGCCTGGCTGAAACGCTGGATGTCTCTGTCGAGGCCGTGATGGGCTTCCTCGGCGCCAGCGCGCAAGCTGGCGGCGCGTTCTATCACGCGGACCAGGCCCCGACCTACGGCCAGGATGACTTCCTGGCGGCGATCGAGGCGAGCGACGACCTCGACCCGGCGCGGAAAGCGGAATGGCGCAGGATCAGCGCCAGCGAGACCAGCGGCCAGTAGCCCTATGCTGGCCGCCGTGCGCGCGGGATTGTGGCGTATTACGCCGCTCGATCACTGAGGCGGGCCTGGTAGCGTCCTACGGAAAGCGAGCGGCGTCCTGATATGGACCGTCTAACCGTTATCACGCGGGCCGCCCTGGCCCTGCGCGCGCGGCGTCCCGGCGGGCCGCCCGCGCCCGCTGACATGTTGCCCTCGATGGCGCTGGTGGAGCGACTGTGCATGGTCTGCGCGCCGCATGCGCTGGTGATCGAGCGTGTGGTGGCGAGCGATGTGATGCTGGGTGGCGCGCGGGCGCGCCTGATTCTGCGGAACTGGGAGAAGCCGGAGCGCGGCGGGCGGATCTGGGTGCGCGTCGAGCTGACGCCAGAGGAGCAGGCGTTCTCGGTCGCGCATGAGCTGGGGCATTTCATCCTGCATCGCGGCGAGGGCGTGACGCCGCCCTGCCCGGATGAGGCGATCAGCGAGGAAGCGGATGTGGGGCGGCTGCGGGACGTGCGCGACGGGCGGGTGGAGGAGTACAACCCGAAGGCGCGGCGCGAGCTGGAGGCCAATGCCTTCGCCGCCGAGCTGCTGGCGCCGGGCTATGAGACGCGGAAGCTATTCCTGACCAGCCCGTCCTGCGATGAGAACCGGATCGCGGCGGTCTTTGGCGTCTCGCCCCGGCTGGCGCTGGCGCGGCTGGTGGCCTCGGTCCTTAGCGGCGTGGAGCCCGCCCAGGAGCCTGACGCGGCGCTCGAGGGCGAGCCGCCGCCCGTCCTGAACGAGGCCGCGCGTCGCGCGCTGGCGGTGGCCCTGCTCGACCGGCTGGACCCCTCGCAGCGCGAGGCGGCGACGGCGCTCGGGCCGGCGCTGGTGGTCGCCGGGCCAGGGACGGGCAAGACGGCGACGCTGGTGGGGCGGGTGGCCTATCTCTATGGTGAGCGCGGCGCGCTGCCGGAGACGATCCTGGCGCTGACTTTCTCCAACCGCGCGGCGGACGAGATGCGCGAGCGGCTGATCGCGGCGGGGCTGCCGGGCGAGCGGACGCCGGTGATGACGATCCACGCCTTCGCCACCGAGCTGCTGCGCGGCTTCGCCAGCTACGTCCCGCACCCGGAGGACGAGCCGACGCTGCCACAGGATTTCCGCATTCTGGACAACCTCGACCAGCTCCTGCTGCTCGAAGAGCTGCTGCCGAAACTGGGGCTGCGGCGGCTGCGGCGGCTGAGTGATCCCGCTGGGCCGCTGCCCGATCTGCTGGGGCGCTTTAGCTGGGCGCGCGACCGGCTGCTGACGCCGGAGGGCTACTGCGCGCTGGTGGAGGCGATGCCGCTGGCCCCAGACGTGAGGGATGAGGACGCGGCGCCCGGCAAGGGCGGCAAGAGCGGTAAAAGCAAGAAGAAGGCCCTCCCAGCGGGGACGTTCAGCGCGGACCAGATCGCGCAGGCAAGGGAGCATGCTGGAGCTTACGCGGTCTGGGACCGCGAGCTGCGGCTGCGCGGCTTGCTGGACTACGGCGGGCTGATCCAGCGCGCGGTGGAGATGCTGCGCGCGGCGCCAAAGGCGCTGGAGGCCGCGCGGGCGCGCTTCCCGCATGTGCTGGTGGACGAGTTCCAGGACACGAATCACGCCGCCGCCGAGCTGCTCTTCCTGCTGGCGGGGGAGCGCGGCGCGGGGCTATGGGTGGTGGGCGACCGCAACCAGAGCATCTATCGCTGGCGCGGGGCCTCGCCTGAGAATCTGCCCGCGCTGGCGAGCCGCTATCCGCAGCTTGCCGTGCGGACGCTGCGCCAGAGCTACCGCTCCGTCCCCGATCTGGTCCGCCTCGGCTCGGATATGGCGGCGCGCATGGCGGCGCTGGGGGAAGGAATCCCGGCCATGAATGGCCGGGGCACGGACGGCGTGGACGGAGCGGCGGCTGGCCCGCTGGCGGAGGCGCTGCGGCCCGTGGCGCTGGGCGCGGCTCGCGCGGCGAACGGGGCGCCCGCTGTCTGGCGTGGCGAGCGCTTCCCAACGCCCCAGGCCGAGCGCGAGGCGGTGATCGCCGATATGCTGCGGCGCCACGCGGACGGGCTGGCCTGGGGCGAGATGGCCGTCCTATCCTACAAGCGTGAACCGGGGCGCGCGCTTGCGGACGCCTTGACGGCGCGCGGCGTTCCGGTGACGGTGCGCGGGGAGTTCTTCGCGCGCGATGAGATCAAGGACACGCTGGCGCTGTTGCGGCTGGCGGCGAGCCACGACGCGGGTGGGCTGCTGCGGGCGCGCGGGCTGCTGGCGCTGCTGGGCGTCCGGTCGCTGGCGCTGGAGGATGAGCGGGCGCTGGGGCGCGCGGTGCGGCGGATGGCGGCGGCCGGGGCGGGTTTCCCCTGGTCGCTGCGGAGCGCGGAGGCGCTGCGCGCGGTGGAGGCGCCGGAGGCGCTGATCCCCAAGCTGCAAGAGCTGGGGACGGCGGCGACGGAACTCTGGTGGGCGCGTAGGGGGATGAGCCAGCGGCTGGCGAAGCTGCTGCTCCAGTCAAAGGGGATGGCCTGGCGGCTGGCGCGCATCGCCGCCCAGATGGACGCCCCAGCCGGGCCGGGCGATCCGCTGGGGGAGCCGGGGCGCGCGCCCGCGCGGGCGGGTGACGCGCTGGCGGCGCTGGGCGCGCTGGTCTCGCTGGCGGCGCGCTTCGATGTGCGCTGGGCCACCGAGCCAGGCTTCCGCCAGCAGTTGAGCGGGCTGGCGGCGCGCGATGTGGAGGAGGAGGATGGCGCGACCTCACCCCCAGCCCCTCTCCCGGACGCTGCGCTGGGAGAGGGGAGCGCCGATTCCTCCCTCTCCTCGCGGGAGAGGGGGCTAGGGGGTGAGGTCTCGGAAGAGCAGCCGGATCGGGCGGCGCGCTGCTTCCTGCGCTACATCACCACGCATTCGCGGGCCAATGTCGAGGTCACGATGCCGCTCAGCGAGGAGGACGCGGTCCACGTCCTGACGATTCACGGGGCGAAGGGGCTGGAGTTTCCCGCCGTGTATGTGCTCCACCTCGCGCCAAGCGGATTCCGCGGCGGCAATCAGAATCCAGTGGACCCGACGCGACCTTCGATGGGTGACGGGCCAGATGCGCATGCGGAGGAGCGCGAGGCGGAGACGCGCAGCCTGCTCTACGTGGCGACGACGCGCGCCCGCGATGCGCTGGTCCTGACGCGCGCGCTGATCTACAAAGCAAACTACAAGAACCCAGAGGCGAAGCTGCCCGCCGCGACGATCCTGGAGGCGAGCGAGGTCTATGCGAACGCCGCCGAGCTGCCCGATGCGGATGGCGTCGCTGGCGCGCTGGTGGCTGGCGGCGATGGCGAGGAGGATGGAGGAGGCCGGGGGCGAGGAGGAGGACGCCAGCGGCGGGCGCGGAGACGCGGGGCGCGGAGATCGCGGACGATGCGCGGATGGAGGGGGCGCGCGGGCGTTACCGGTGTTCGCCTATTACGCGCTGGATATGTATACCAAGTGTCCGCGCCGCTACCGCTATCGCGAGCTGTATCGCCTGCGCGACGGGACGGGGCCGGCGGTGGGCGCGTTCCACCGCTTCGTGCGGCGCGGGCTGGATGAGCAGCGGCGGATGCGCGCGGAGCGTCCCGACCTGGACGGCGCCGGGGCGCGGCAGGAGCTGGCCACGCTCTGGGACGGCCAGCCGGGCGTGCGCGGGACGTTCGGCGCGATGTACAAGGGGTACGCGCTCGACATCCTGGACGCGGAGTGGGAGCGGACCGCGCTGGATGGTGGCGAGGCTGCGCAGTTGCCGCTAGAGATCGCGCTGCGATCCTGCGCCGTCCAGCTCAATGTGGACGCGCTCATCACGCGCGACTCCGGCGGCGATCAGGTGATCCTGGAGCGCTGGCACACCGGGCGGCCAAATGAGAAAGACGCGGGAGACGCTCGTCTGCCGCTGATGCTGCTCGGCTACCAGCGAATGGACCCGACGGCGCGCATCAGCGTGCGGCTAGTGTATCTGGGCGCGCCGCTGGGCGAGGTGGGCGCGGCCAGCGCGGAGGAGCGCCGCGAGGCCGCGCGCCGCCGCCAGGTGGTGGATGTGACGGAGAAGGCGCGCGGGTACGTGAATGAGTATCTGGCGGGCAAGCCAGGCAAATACAAGCAGTTGTTCAACCTGGACCGCTCGGCGCGCCGTCTCGTGGAGGGCCACTTTGACCCGCGCCCCAGCGGGCAATGCGACACCTGCCCCTTCGCGCACATCTGCCCGGGGGATTTGCCAGAGTGAGGGACTGCTCGGCGGCTCAAGCCGCAGCTAAGGGCCTGTGGCCGCGAAGGCCGCCTGCGCGGCCTGGGACGCGGGGCTGCGGGAGCCGCCCATAGGCGCGGCTTCAACTGCCAGCAGGTGTTTGGCAAAGACAATGTACAGGCCCTGCCAGAGTGAGGGCAGGCGCGTTTCCCTGCTAGCGCTGTTATGGCTGGGCGGGCGGCTCTCCGTCCACCCAGCCAAGCGCCGCGCAGTACATGACCGCCGCGAAGGCGTCGGGTCGCTCGCCCCAGGCTAGCACGCCTTCGCGTATCGTCTCGATTTCGTCAGCGCTGGCCCAGCCCTACGCCACGATGAGCGCGGTCACATCCGGGTTGCGCAGCTGCCGCGCGACGATGGCGGCGAAACGGCGGGTATCTTCCAGCGTGCCGTAATGCTCAGCCGCGATGGCGATCCCCTCCGTGCGCGCAAATCCCGCCTCCAGGAGCAGGCGGCGCAGGGTGTGGGAATAATAGGGGCTGCCACCGCTGGCGGTGACGATTTGTGGGGCAAGCTCGGTCAATACGCGGCGTATGGGCGAATCATCAGGCGCGATGACCCATGTGCCGTAGTGGTCGTCGGAGATCGCGACAATCCCGCCGGGCGCCAGGACGCGGCGCAGCTCCTTCAGGGCGCGCAGCGGATCGCTGAGATGGAAGAGCAAGGTATGCGCCAGCGCGACATCGAAAGCGCCATCCGCGAACGGTAGCTCATAGACGCTGCCCGCGTCGAAGCGCGCGTTTTCCAAGCCACGCCCGGACGCGGCGGCGCGCGCCAGCTCCAGCTGGGCTGGTGTCCATGTCTATCCCCACCGTCTCGCCCGGCGCCACCATCTCCGCCAGGTCGAGCGTGATGGAGCCGACGCCGCAGCCGCAATCGAGCAGCCGCATGCCGGGCCGCAGGTGTGGCGTCAGGAACGGGACCCAGCGCGCGGCGCGCCGTCCCTGAACGTACTCGACTTGCGCCTGCTGGTCCGAAATGAAATAGGTCTCGGCGCCCGCTCCTGGGGCCGCCACGCCGCCCACTGGCTCATCGCTCATCGCGCGCCCTCCCGCCTGTAGCCGCTAACCACCGTCTCTCGCGCGCCGTTGGGGTTGGCGCGTCACGCCGGAGAGGCCGGAATCGCTACGCCGCATCATATGGCATGGCGTCACGCTGTCGCGGCGCGGCGACAGCGAACGGCGTTCTGACAGTCCGGCCCGGTCTAGCGCATCACCTCTGTTCGGGTTCCGCCCGCCCGCTCGCCATCCGCCCCGTCCGTGCGCCGGTCATTTATGGCCGCGTCTCCCGCCAGCGGCAGCAGCAGCGAGAAGGCGCTGCCTTCGCTAGGGACGCTCTCGACGGTGACGGCGCCGCCCATCGCCTCCGTCACTTCCTTGACTAGCGCCAGACCCAGGCCGGAGCCGCCGCCACCGTCCAGCTCGCGGGCGCGCTCGGAGCGGTAGAAGCGCTCCCAGATGCGCGGCAAGTCCTCCGGCGCGATGCCCTCGCCGGTGTCGCGCACGCGCAGGGCGACGCGGCGCGACTCGCCACCGTGCGCCGGCCCTTCAGGGCCGCGTCCCGCTCCACCATCCAGCTCGACGGCCACGGCGATGATGCCGCCGGGCGGCGTGTGGCGCATCGCGTTGCGCAGCAAGTTGTGCAGCGCCTGCTCGACGCGCGCGGCGTCGGCCCAGGCGGCGGGCGTCTCCGGCGTGACCCGCGCCACCACCTCGATGCGGCCCGCGCGCCAGGCCAGCGGGGCGACGGTCTCGACGGCGCGGCGCGCCAGCGCGCCCACGTCCACCGTCTCCGGCGTCAGGTCGAGGCGGCCCACCTCGGCGCGCGCGAGTGTGAAGAGGTCGTCTATCAGCCGCTGGAGGCGCTCGCTCTCGTGCAGCATCACATCCAGGTCGCGGCGGATATCGTTGGGCGCGGCGTCATCCCAGCGCATGCTGGCGGACTCCAGGTAGCCGCGCAGCGTGGCGACGGGTGTGCGCAGCTCATGCGAGACGTTCGCGACCAGCTCACGCCGCTGCGCCAGCAGAAGCGCCACCTGGTCACGCTCGGCCCGCAGCGCCTGCACGCCCGCCTCCAGGTCCGCCGCCATCGCGTTGAAGTTGCGCTGAAGCTGGGCGACTTCGTCGGCGCCTTCGACTGGGGCGCGGGCGGTGAGGTCGCCCTGGCGCAGCCGCTCGGTGGCGGAGACGAGGCTGAGGATGCGGCGGCTGGCCCCACGCGCGAAGAGGTAGGAGAAGAGCGCCACCGGCGGCAGGACGAACAGCATCCCGATGATGATCAGCGCGCTGAGGAAGATCAGGGCGGTGATCCACTGCAGCAGCGGAGCGTTGGGCCGCGAGATGAGCGTGGCGCCGCCAAGGATGCTCAGCCCGACCAGCGCCGCGCCCGCGACGGCGACGGTCAGCAGCGCGTGGGTCAGCGCCCACTGGAGGCGGCGGCGGCGCAGGCTATCCCACCAGAACCAGAGCCGCACGCCAGCGCGATAGACCACGAAGGCGATGGCGAAGATCGCGCTGATAATCACCCACACGGTGAAATACTGGGTATTGCGCGCCGGGTTGCGCTCGGCGAACTGCTTGATCAGGAACAGCAGGATGCCGGAAGGGGTCAGCGCCAGCAGCACGCCCAGCAGCGCCTCGCCGGGCAGCGCGCGATACCAGCGCCGCTCCGGCGGGACGCGCAGCCGCAGCGCCAGCCAGAGCGCGCAGCCCGCAGGCCCCACCAGCAGCATCACCGTCAACAGCAGACTGACCTCGGAGCTGCGCGCCGGGTTGAGAACGCTGATCCCATTGGCGCGGCTCTGCGCTACGAGGCTGACGCCGACCAGCAGCGCCGCCAGGATGACGGTCTCGATCAGCGCGCGCGGCCACGGCTCGACCGCCAGAAAGCGCCGGGCGCGTGGCAGGTCCGGCGGCGGGTCCGGGGCGGCGGGTCCGGCGGCCAGGGCGGGACTGAACCCGCGGCTCAGGGCCTGCGGCCACGAAGCCCGCCTGCGCGGGCTAACGCGCTCCCCCTCTCCTCGCGGGAGAGGGGGCTGGGGGGTGAGGTCCGCGCCGCTGTCTCGCTGGCGTCCATGATTGGCCTCTAGTCTTCCACGTCTTCAGCGCGCAGCCGGTAGCCCACGCCCCAGACGGTTTCGATGCGCTCGCCCAGCGGTCCCAGCTTTTTGCGCAGCCGCAGGATGGCGTTATCCACCGAGCGGTCGCCGCCGACATAGTCCGCCTTCCAGACCGCCTCGATCAGGTACTGGCGGCTGAAGGCGCGGCCCGGATGGCGCAGCAGCAGGTCGAGCAGCGCGAACTCGGTGGCGCTGATGTCCACCTCGGCGTCCGACAGCGTCACCAGCCGCGCGGCGGGGTCTAGCGTCAGCTCGCCATAGGCCAGCCGCTCGGCGCCGGGCTCCAGGTCGGCGTTGACCATCTGGCGGATGAGCTCCATGCGCCGCAGCAGCGCATGCACGCGGGCCAGTAGCTCACGCATGCTGAAGGGCTTGGTGAGGTAGTCGTCGGCGCCGACCTCCAGGCCGATCACGCGGTCGGCCTCCTCGCCGCGCGCGGTGAGCATCAGCACCGGCGTTCCCGCTGTCTGGCGCACCTGCCGCAGCACGGCCAGGCCGTCCAGCCCGGGCAGCATCCAGTCGAGGATCATCAGGTCGGGGCGCTCGTGGGCGTGGGCTGTCAGCGCGTCGCGCCCATCGGCGACATGCGTCACCGTATGGCCCGCCGCCTCCAGCTCGCGCGCCACCACATGCGCCAGCTCCCGCGCGTCCTCGACCAGTAGAATCGTCGCCATAGCGCGCGACCTCACCCCCCGGCCCCCTCTCCCGCGAGGAGAGGGGGAGCGTTGTCTTTGCCCAAGTATACGCCAGCCTCCGCGCGGCGGCCCGCTCCGCGACAGAGTTGCGACATCTGGGTGATAGCTCTATGACATCCTGGCGCTATCATGGGACATGTGACGCGGGAGATGCGTCCGCATGACGCGCGCGGGCGCCAGCGATGGGCGGCGAGCGCGCGGAAGAGAGGAATGGACAGCATGGCGACAAGCGTGACAGGCGCCAGCGCGGCGACCGCGCGCGCCACGACGCCAGTGGCGTTGCGGGTGAGCGGCCTGGCGAAGCGCTATGGTGAGCGGCTGGCGGTGGACCATCTCGATCTGGAGGTCCATCAGGGCGAAGTCTTTGGCTTTCTCGGCCCGAATGGCGCGGGCAAGACGACGACGATCCGCATGGTCCTCGGCCTGATCCGCCCGACGGATGGCGCCGTACAGATACTGGGCCACGACCTGGCCACCAACCGCGCGGAGATTCTGCCGCGCGTCGGCGCGCTGGTGGAGCAGCCCGCGCTGTATTCCTATATGTCGGGCCGCGACAACCTGCGCGCGATTGGCCTGACGCTGGGCGGCGTCTCGGAGGCGCGGATAGACGAAGTCCTCGATCTCGTGGCGCTCAAGGGGCGCGACAAGGACCGCGTCAAGACCTACTCGCTGGGCATGAAGCAGCGGCTGGGCGTCGGGATTGCGCTGCTGAATGACCCGGATTTGCTGATACTGGATGAGCCAGCGAACGGACTGGACCCGGCGGGCATCGTCGAGATGCGCGATCTGCTGCGGCGGCTGGCGGCGCAGGGCAAGACGATCTTCATCTCCAGCCACGTGCTGACCGAGGTGCGGCAGATTTGCGACCGCGTGGCGATCCTGAACAACGGCAAGCTGGTGACGGTGTCAGGGATTGACGCGCTGGTCAGCGGCAACGGAACGTTCACCGTCACGCTGGAGCCGGAGCGGGTGGCGGAAGCGCTGGCGCTGCTGCAGCGGCAGCCGTGGGGCGCGAGCGCGCGGCAGGACGGCGCGAACACCCTCATCACCGCCGCGCCCACTGGACGGGGCCGCGACCTGAACCTCTTCCTGGTGAACGCGGGCTTCGCGCCGGAGGGCCTGGCGCCGCACACCGAGGACCTGGAGAACGTCTTCCTGCGCCTGACCGGCGATACCGCCGAGATCGGCCATCATATTCGGCTTGGCGCCTAACAGACGACTGGCATCGCGCGAGCGATGAGGAGATACAGCATGTCAACGGTAACGGCGGGGTCCGCCACGGCGCGGCCCGTAGCGCGCGCGGCGCGGCCATCCTTTCTTGGCCTGATGCGCGGCGAATGGCTGAAGGTCTCGCGGCAGTGGACCTTCTGGATCATGATCGGCCTGATGTTCGCTGGCTTCACCCTCTTCGACATCATCCTTGCCCAGGGTTCCCGTCTGCCGGATTTGATCACCAGCCGTCCGATCGAGGCGCTGGGTACGCTGACCCAGTGCTCCGATGTTCCTGCTGCGCGTCTTTTGGGGCATGATGATCATTATCCTGACTGCGCGGCTGATCGGCATGGAGTATTCCGGCGGCACAGTGCGCGTGATTCTGTCGCGCGGCGTCGGGCGGATACAACTGCTGCTCGCGCAGCTGAGCGTGCTGGCGCTGATCGCTGTGGTGGGCGCGGTGGTCTTTATCGCGTACGTCAGCCGTGCTGGAGATGATCGTCGTCCAGGCGGTCGCGGGCAACCTCAACGTCCTCAAGGCGGCGGACCGCAATCTTCTGGGCGGATATACGAGCCTATGCGCTGTCCGTGCTGGTCAGTCTGGGCGTCTCGATCCTGATGGCGGCGGCGGTCACGGCGCTGACGCGCTCGCTGGCGGCGGGCCTGACGGTCTCAGTGATCTGGTTCCCGATTGACAACTTCTCGGTCATCATCCTGATCCTGGGCGACCGCCTGACCAAGTGGGATTTCTGGTCGCTGCTGAGCGGGGACTTTCCTGGGCCTCAACCTGAACGCGATGCCCGGCCTGGTGATGAGCCAGAACACCCCGCGGCCGTGGTGCGCGGCCTCTTCGAGCCACTGACCCCGGTGACCGGGGCGCATACGCTGCTGGTGACGGCGATCTACGCGGTGGTCTTCCTGGCGGTGGCGTTTGGTGTGACCGCCACGCGCGACGTGAAGGAGTAGGGGGCGACCTCACCCCCAGCCCCCTCTCCCGCGAGGAGAGGGGGAAACGACGAAGTGGCCCGGCGCGAGTCTCCTCACGCCGGGCCACTTCGTGTCTCCCGCTCTGCGCTTTACGCGTGGGCGAGGGTTGACGATGATGGAGCCTGATCCACAGCCAGGACTTTCGCTACTTCCTTGCCGCGAATGACTTCGTAGACCTCGAAGGACAGCGCGCCCAGGGCCGCCAGGGCCGCTACCAGCAGGCCGATGCCAGCGTAGAACGCGATCTGACCGATCACTGAGAACGTCCAGGCGGTATTGAGCATGGACCGCAGCGACTCACCTTTGAACATCGTATCGGCTAGCGCCTGATACTTTGCCGCTTGCGTCGGGTCAGTCGTCGCGCGCGCCTGTGATGGACCAGTAGGAGTACGGATGCCCCTGGCCCATCTCCTGGAGGTGGAGGGCAATGTATTTGTCAGCGTAGGCGTGCGCCTGATCGCCAGTAAGCACCTGCTGCCCGGCGTACGCGGAGAGGTCCGCGGGCAGGCCCGCCGCTACACTCTTCGGGAAGTAGATCAGCTGCGGGGCAAGCTGGTCGTGAATCTGGGTTGACGTGAAGTTGCTAGCATAGAAAGCGGCGCCTGTTGCGCCAGCTAAAACGAGAAATGCGATGACTTGTAGGACGATGATACGCCACCTGATTGCCTTTGTCATATCGAGCGCCTCCTCTGGGCAAAACCAGTTCTTGCTGATTTCTACCGTCTGATGGTGGTATCGAGCGATCCAACGCTCGGCTCACCTCATTCCGGTTACGGATATAGGATAGCAACCTGGGTTCACGCCAATCTCACATGCAAGCGAAAGCGCATCACAAGCTACTCACACGGGCCGGTTTATCCCCATCACAAGCTACTCACAGGCGCCACTCGCCTGTGATGGGGAGACGCGCGGCGATGCGGAAAAAGCGCGTTGCCGCCCGCGTTTCGTCGCCTCTCACGTCTCTATCTCCCCCAGCGCCGCTCGCATACGCGTCACACGCTATCCCGCCTTTAGGAGACGTTGAGACGCGACTGAAACATCTGGGATATCTTCACGCTCCAACGGGCTAACGAACCACAAGTTCACTTGTGGCCAGACCCCGATAGTTTTCAACAAAGGTGGTTATGCGTGGCGATTCAGGCCGACCTCGCGACGTTTCCCAGCGGCGCCTCACTTCCCGAGCCCGGCTCGTATAGTGAGCTCAAGCAGAAGATCAAAGCTCGCGGGCTCCTTGATCGCCAGCCCCGCCGCGCGCTGTTCCGGATCATTGCGGTGGACGCGATGCTCGTGCTGAGCGTGGCGTTCCTGCTTACGGTCCATGTGTTTTGGCTGCAATGCCTCAACGCGCTGTTCCTGGCCTTTGTGACCACGCAGCTTGGCTTCAACGGCCATGACGCCGGTCACCGCCAGTCGTTCGCGTCGACACGCGTCAACGACATCGTGGGGCTGATCCACGGCAATCTGGGCATCGGCATGTGCTTCTCCTGGTGGCTGGATAAGCACAACCGCCATCACAGCCATCCCAACGAGCTGGACACCGATCCGGACGTGAACATTCCCCTGTTGAGCTTCACCCAGGAAGACGCCGCGAACAAGCGCGGTGTGCTGCGCTTCGTCGCGGCGCATCAGGCGCTCCTGTTCTTCCCGCTGCTGGCGCTGGTCGGGCTCGATCTCCAGCGGAGCAGCATCATCTTCATTTTGCAGGGCAAGGCGCGCTACCCCAAGACTGAGGCCCTGCTGCTGCTCGCGCACCTTGTTGGGTATCTCGCGCTGGTGTTCATCGCGCTGCCAGGGTGGCAGGCGGTGGCGTTCATCGTCATTCACCAGCTCGCCAGCGGGCTGTATCTCGGCTCGGTCTTCGCGCCGAACCACAAGGGTATGCTCGTCACGGAGAGCTCCTGCCGCCTGGACTTCCTCCTGCGCCAGGTGCTGACCGCGCGCAATGTCTACGGCAACCCGTTCGTTGACATGTGGTATGGCGGGCTCAACTACCAGATCGAGCATCACCTATTCCCGACGATGCCTCGCGGTCACCTGGTGGCGGCGCGGCCGATCATCAAAGACTACTGCGAAGAGCACGGGATCTCGTACCACGAGACGGGTATGGCGCGCTCCTACGTCGAGATTCTGTCCTTCCTGCATGAGGTTGGGGAGCCAGCGCGCAAAGCCGTGGCCGCCTAGCCGCCCGGCCTGATTCCGCGACGGCGCCTCGAGGCCTTGCATGCGAACGCCCACTGGGATTGTGTGTCCCGGTGGGCGTTCGCGTGTAGCCTAGCCGCCGGGGCGCTCCGCTGGCGCGAGCGGCGGATCACCCTGGGCGCGGGCGTACTTGGTGAGCGCCAGCAGGATCGCCGTGGCCGCCGCCGCCAGCGCCGCGCGGGCGACATCGCCCCAGTTGACGCCCTGCTGGCTGAGCGCTTGGGCCAAGACCGGCGCCGCCGCGACCAGCCCGGCGCAGAGCAGCCCCTCCGCCAGCCGCAGCAGCGCGCGCTCGGCGGGCGTTAGCGTCGCGCCCGCGCGGGCGCGCTGGATGAGGTTGGGTAGCGTTCGCATGGGTGTGTGTCGCTCCTTTTCGGTGGTGGGGGGCGTGGCGGGAAGGGTCGGCGCCCGGCGGGAGGCGCCCAGCGGGAAGGGCCCGGCGAATGAATTCGCGCCTGGAGGGCCTGCGGCCACGAGGTCCGCCTGCGCGGACCCAGGTGCGGCAGCAGATCCCGGACCCGCGCAGGCGGGTCTTGTGGCGGTTGCGCCGCCCTTGAGGCGCGAATTCATTCGCCCGCTTGCCCTACGCCCTAATACCGCAGCGTCTCGCCGGGGTAGATGAGGTCGCCGTTGTGGCTGTCGGGCTGGCCGTGGGCGCGGGCGGTGGCCTCGATGGTGTCGCGGTTAGGTGTGTAGAGCGACGCGCGCCAGTCGGACAGGCCGAGGCGGCGGGCGATGGCGACCAGGGTGTCGCCGGGCTGGACGGTGTAGATGCGCGGGCCGGGCGGCGGCGGCGCGGGCGGGTTTGGGTCGCCCATCACGGCGGCGATCGAGCGCACGTAGTCGGGGCGCGCGAGGGCGGGCTGGTATTCCCAGAGCCAGATGGCCGTGTGGCCGTGGGCGCGGGCCTGGCGGGCCAGCGCCAGCGGGTCGTTGGCGCCGAACTCGGTGGTCAGGTCGAGCGCGGGCTGGATGCAGGTCTGACCTAGCGCGATCAACTGCGACTCGCGCGCCGCCAGCCAGTTGTTGTACTGCTGCGGGACCCAGGCGTTGACGCACGGCGCCAGCGCGCGGGTGACGCCCGACCAGTCCTGCTGGTAGGGGTCGGCCCAACTGGTGACGTAGAGGAAGCCGGGGACGGGGCGCATCAGCGTGGCGAAATGCACGGCGTCGGCGGTGCGCCCGTTCCACTCGATCTCCATATCGGCGCAGACGGCGCCCTCGTTGGCGTCCATCATCTCGGCCAGCAGGCGGCACTCCTCGACGATCTGGTTGGCGCCGAAGCGCGGGCCGTAGCAGTAGGCGAAGGGCAGGTAGCCGCAGCCCTCAGCCAGCACGGCGGCGCGCTCCTCGCGCAGATGGGCGGCGGTCGCGTACCACGGGATGCCGCCGTCGAGCCGCTTGGGCGCGATAGTGTCCACGCCCATCGCGCGGGCGGCCTTGGCCGCGCGGGCGAAGTCGGTCACGCTCCAGCGGGCGCACTCGACGCCGATGAAGAGGACCACCTTGCCGGTGATCGCGCTGGCCTTGGCGCAGTTCCCGATGGCGGGCCGCTGTGGCGCCGGGCTGGCGCTCGCGGCGCTGGCTGGGTTGTTGGTGTTGGGTTCGCTGGTCATGGGTTTAACTCCTCCACACATTCATCATCCATCCACACATACAGGGGGCTGCTCTCGGCCTTGAAAGGCCGGAGCACGGCGCAAGCCCGGCGAAAGGCCGGAGCGCCGGCTGAAAACGCGCCGGCAGGGCATTTAGCCACGAGGTCCGCCGTGCGCCGACCCTTCAGGGCCGATCGCGCCGCGCGCTACAATGGGCAGGCTGGCCGCGTTTGGCGGCTGGCGCGCACTATACGACTCTCTACAGGAAAGCGAGGCGAGGCGATGGAGCCGGAGACGGCGGATTGCGTGGCGTGCCAGGCCAACCGGGGCGAGATTGTGGCGCCGGGTGGCGCGCTCTACGACGATGGCCTGTGGCGGCTGGAGCACACCTTCGAGCCGTTCCCGATGGTGGGCTGGCTGATCCTGAAGCCGTTGCGGCATGTCGAGAGCCTGGCGGACCTCACGCCGGACGAAGCCGCCGCGCTTGGCCCGCTGCTGCGGCGGATCACGGCCGCGATGACGGTGACGCTGGCGCCCACGCGGGTCTATTCCGTGCTGCTGGCTGAAGCTGTCGCGCATGTCCATATCCATCTCATCCCCCGCGCCCCAGATCTGCCCGAGGCGTATCGCGGCCCGCATGTCTTCGACCTGCTGAGCGCCGCTTTCAAGACGGGCCAGTCCAATGGCGACCCCGCCCAGGCGCGCGATGTCGCGCTGGCCATCAAGGCGCGGCTGGCGGAAGGCGGCGCGTGAAGTCCCGGCGAGGGGAGGCGCCCGGCGAATGAATTCGCGCCTGTGGGGCGTCCCGCCACAAGACCCGCCTGCGCGGGTCCGGGTTTCGCGGGGCGAAGCGGAGCACGCGATGGTGAGGTAACACAAAATACACACTCGTTTCATGGTCACGCGCCGACCGTCGTCCAGGTTCCCGTCCAGGCGACGGGGCCGGAGGCGGCGGCGGTGACGGTGATCTCGCAGCCCCAGGGGGTGAGCGAGCCTGCCGTCACCGCTGGGCCGGAGCCGACGTTGGTGGCGCTGATCGGGGTGAAGGTCAGGCCGGTGGGCGTCTTGGCCAGCGTCGGGACGAAGCTGACCCCGACGCCGATGACCTGCCCGGCGCTGGCTGAGGGCGCGCGGATCGCGGCGAAGCCCATCTGCTGCGCGCCGGGCGACTGCGTGATGCGGTAGACGCCGCGACGGCGGCGCAGGGCGTCGTCGGTGAGCCGCAGGCGGGCGAGCAGGCCCTCGACGCGGTCGGCGTAGTTGTCCAGTTGCAGCGTCAGCGTGATGTCGCCGTCCGCCGTCTCGTGGTACTTCGTCTCGACGATATAGAACTGGTTGACGCCGGGCTGCGGGCCGGTGGAGAGCGTCTGCCCGCGCGCCGCGAGCTCCGGCGTGAAGAGGTTGGCGCCGGCGCGGACGTGCGAGAGCGGGAGCGGCGCGCCGTTGGCGTCGCGGACGGCGCGCAGGACCATCTCGACCTTGCTGGTAGGCTGGCTGTAGGCGGCGAGCCAGGCCTGGGCGATGGTCGTCGCCTGCGCGGCGGTCAGCGGCAGCGCGCCCAGCGAGCGGCGCAGCTTGCGGCGGCGGAAGGGCGCGGAGCCCTGCGAGCCGTCGCTATTCAGCCGGGGATCGCTGACCGTCACCACGCCGGGACCGCTCGCGGGGTCTACATACGCCACCTGGGCGACGTTGTAGGCGCGCTCAGTGCTAGGGGCGACGCGCCAGCTGGCGATGTCCTCGCCCAGCGCGATGTAGCTGGTGGTGGCGAGGTCGCGCGGGTGGGCCAGCAGCCGCCACGTCGGGAAGCCCGCGCCGTCGGTGTGGCTGGGGTGGTCGTAGACGCTCCATGTGTAGTCGCCCAGCGCGCCCGTCAGGTCGTGCAGGATTTCCTCCAGGTTGGCGCCGTCGTAGACTGGCGTGAAGGTCGTCGCGGGCTGGTCGGGCAGAATCGCGGCGGTGTCCTGGTCGAGCGGCAGGTAGGCGGCGCGGCGGGCCAGCTCGGCGGCGATGATCGTCTGCGCGGTAGCGGGCGTCGTGTAGGCCGCGTCGTCGGGGTCGTCGCGCAGGCAGGCGCCCGCGCCCAGCGCCGTCAGCCAGAGGTATTCGCCGCCCGCCTCATCGAGGACCAGCGCCGGGTCCGCCCACTCGCCCTGGAAGGCGGTGAATGGGCCGTCGCGTAGACAGACGCGCCCGAACAGTCCAAGCTCCGGGCGCGGGATGCGGGTGTCCGCCAGCCGCAGCCCGCAGGCCAGATCGCCGAAGCCGCCCGGCGCGACCGTCGTGAACTCCAGCTCCTCGATCTCCGCGCCATACTCGCCAACGATCAGCGGATAGCGGTTGGATGGCGGCGTGTAGGCGTAGAGCGCGAGCGTGTCACGGAGCATGGTGTGGGTGTCCTTTCATGTAGTAGGGGTGGGGCCTCACCAAGCCCCGTCTGACTACGGGGACCCCCCTGACCCCCTCTCCCTGCGGGGCGAGGGGGAACCCGCTGCGGGCGCCCCGCGTGAAGGGCTGGCCCTCTCGCCGCGTGAGGAATGCTTGCCATGGGCCTTCTCCTCCGCAGAGGAGAACGCTACGCCGGAGGCCGGATGAGGCCCTCCGCGCCCTCATCACACCCCCGCCAGGCGCGCCAGGCCGCCGGGGCGACGCCAGACGCGGTTGAGGGCCTGATCGCGCTGGCGGCCCCAGGCCGCGAGGGCGCCGTGGAGGGCGCCGCGCTCGGCTCCGGTGAGCGCGAGCGGCTCGGACGGGATCGGCGCGGTGGGGTCCAGCGCCGTCAGCGGCGAGATGGCGCCGGGCGCGGCGGTGGCATGGGGCCAGGCGCTGTGGGCGCTGACCGGCTCGGCGGCTGGCCCGCGCGGGATGGCCTTGTGGGCGCGCGGATGTTTCGCGCGTGGATGTTTCGCGCGCGGGTGATGGGCGCGTGGCTTGCGCCCCTTGTGGCGCTTTCCGCCGCCGCCGCTGACGGGATCCCCGCCACCTGAGCCTACGGGCCGTATGCGCGCCATAGCGTGTGTCTCCTTTCATTGGGAGGGTGGGCCTCACCCCCAACCCCTCTCCTCTGCGGAGGCGAGGGGAGCTTCGTTTCGCCTCTCCTCGCGGGAGAGGGGGTCAGGGGGTGAGGTGGTCAGCGTGGGTAGAGGTAGAGCGGCGTGTAGACGAGGTCGCAGGCGACGGGCAGCACAGCGCCCGCGCCATCCGCCATCAGCGCTGTGAGCTGGTTGACGCCCGCGCCGCCCGCGCCGAGCCCGCCCGCGCCGGGCGCGCAGATGATGGTGGGATCGAGCGTCAGGAACGGGTCGGCGCCGCTGTTGACGCCGATCGAGCCGCTGGACTGCGTGCCGGGTCCGCCGCCGCCGCGCGCGGGATTCGCCAGCGCCGCCGCTTCGATGGAGAGCGTGGCCGCCGGGCCGCTGGCTGGGTCGCCGCGCGTGGTCAGCAGGCCGTCGGCGTAGAGCCAGAGCCAGCTCGCGGTGACGGCGAAGGGGCCGTTGGCGGGATTGTTGGCGACGCCGAGCAGTAGCGAGCCATCCACCGGCAGCAGCGCCTGCCAGTTGGCGCGGAACGCCGCCCCGCTGGCGGAGATGTCCTGCCACTGCGCGCGCGGCGTCAGATAGCCCTGCGCCGGGCTGCCCAGCGCCCCGGTGGGCAGCGCCGGGACAGGCGCCTGCCCCGAATCCGTCACCGTCCAGAGCGAGGCGGCGGCCAGCGGCGCGCCCCACGGGCCGTTATACTGTCCCGTCTGGTCGCTCAGATTGCTGGCCCCAAACCACGCCTGCGACCGCTGCTGCGTCACCACGCGCGTCTGGACGTTGGGCAGATTGGCGATGGCTCTGGGCGGACCAGAACCGCCCGAAGAGGTGATAGACGCCCAGCATATCCCCCGGCGCGAAGCTGAATGCGCGCGGATTGAAGCCCGCGCCGAGCGTGGTGGTGAGGTAGTAGCCGCCGTAGCTGGCGCTATCGAGCGCGGCGGCGATGGAGGGCGTCGCGCCGCCGGGGTTGGCGGGCTGGTAGCCAGCGCTCCCGCCCACCAGCAGCGCGGCCGCCGACGCCGACCCGCGCCGCGCCAGCGCCCATGTCAGGCTGGAGCCGAGCGGCCAGCTCGCCAGATACGTCCCGATCAGCGCGGCGGCGGGCGCGGGCAGATCGCCCAGCAGGCCGGAGACGAGCAGTTGCGCGGGCGCCTGGGGGAAGCGCAGCTCGCAGTAGGGCATCGTGGCCGCGCCGGTCGCGGTCTGGTCCCAGCACTGGGCGTTGTCGAACCAGACGGTCGCGCCCGCCGACTCGCCAGCTACGCCGATGTCTACTACGCGCAGCATCAGATCGGCGTAAGCGGTGTTGGCGCCGGTCGCTATTGAGCCGGAGAGCCGCGTCCATGACGCCTGATCGCCAGCCAGCGATTGAAGCAGCGTCTGCCGTAGCTGCGTCCCGCTGGCGTCGTATTCGGTGAGATAGAGCCGCGTCGAGGCGCCCGCGGAGAGGCCCGCGGACTTCATCCACGCTGACGCTTGCAGCGTATCCCCGGCGGCGGAGACGGGGATGGCGCTCAGCGCTCCCGTGGGCGATCCGCCGGTATAGAGCCGCCAGCAGGCGTCTACGGTCCCCGCCGGGGGCAGGTCGATGCGCGCCGCGCCGGTACTGGCGACTGGCCCGCCGCCGTAGGTGTTGGCGCCTGACTGCTCCCACGCGCCCGCCGACTGCCCGCTGGGCGTGTCGCCCGTCGTGGCGGGCTGGAATATCCAGCCGCCAGGGCCGAAGAGCGAGACGCTCAGCACCCCGGCGAACGCGCCGCCCACGGCGAGCGACGCCCCTGACGCCTGAAAGCCCGCCTTGCCGCTGAGCGCCGTCGCCGCGTCCGCCGTCGCCACCGGACCCAGCGCCACCAACTGCGCCCCCAGCGCGCCGCCGCTATCGGCGTTCAGCGTCGCCGCCACCAGCGGTGGATTGCCCGCCACGCTGGGGAACTGCGTCAGCGTCACCCAGTACCACGACCCGCTGGTCAGCGCCGCCGTCGCGCTCGCCAGCGACGTGATCGCGCCGCCGATCGCGTGTGAGAGCGCCATCCCGCTCGCGCCGTTGGTGATGTTGCAGGAGAGATAATTCGCGCCATTGGTGAAATGGAAGAAGAACCGCGCGATCAGCCCCGTCTGCCACTGGAAGCGGACCCGCAGCGTGTTGAGCGCGCCCCACGCCGCCGAGCCATACGTCACGATGCTTCCGGCGGGCATCGTCATCACGCTCGCGGAGGCGCTGGGCGCGGAGCCGCTGGCCACGGTGTAGGCGTTGACGGTGGCGAAGCTGTCGCTGAAGACCGAAACGCCGGGGCCAGAGGGCGCGCCAAAGCCAGCGTTCATGACGAGGTTCTGCAGGGTGACGCGGTCGCCGCGCATCCCCGGCCGCGTGACGAAGACAAGCTCTACCGGCTCGACTTGCAGCGCCAGCCACTCCCGCTCGCTGGCTGGGACGCTGTGCGCCGCGCCCACTACGTCCAGGTAGACGGGGCTGGCGGCGCCGGGGGCCTGCCAGAGGAGGGTGATGGGCAGGGCGGGCGGCGCGTCCACCCAGGCGACCAGCGCGCGGATGACGGCGGCGAGGTCGCTGGCGCTGGCCATCGGGCCGAGGATCAGCCGCGCGCCCACTCGCCGGTTGTGGCGGTAGAGCGCCCGCGCGGCGCGCTCGCCCGGCGTGCGCGCATTGCCGGTCAGGGCCAGCTCGCGCGGCGGCGGCGCGAGGTCCAGCTCGCCATCCAGCAGCGTGAACGTCACGCCGTCGTTCAGGTCGAGCGGCCCGCCCAGCTGTGGATGCGCGCCGAATACACCCGTCTGGGGGTCCGTCCACCCCAGCCGCAACACTGTCGCTCCCATCGCCCCACCTCACCCCCCGGCCTCACCCCCCGGCCCCCTCGCCTCTGCGGAGGCGAGGGGGAGGACGTATCCCAGCCCGCGTCTGGCGCGCCCGGCCTTGAAAGGCCGGGGCACGCGACGGGGCCTTGAAAGGCCGGGGCGTACCGGGCATTTATGCCCTCGCCCCGTGCGCCGGCCCTTCAGGGCCGCGCCGTCTACGCGCCCCGTGCGCCGGCCCTCAGGGCCGCGCCGTACCCCGCCACGCAAGTTAGTCTAGAACATGTGTTTTATGCGTGGCAAGGGGCGCCCGGCAGGCTGTGGGGGCGTGTGGCGGGGGAAGGGTGGGCGTGGGGGCTACCGAGCCCCGTCTGACTACGGGGACCCCCTGGCCCCCTCTCCTCTGCGGAGGCGAGGGGGAAGCCGGTGGGGGCGTGACTGGTGGGTGGCAAGCCGTCACGCCCTGTGAGAAACGTTCGTATTGGGCCTTCTCCTCCGCAGAGGAGAGGGTGGCCGGAGGCCGGGTGAGGCTCCCTGAATGTACGCAATACCGCGTAGTCAGTAAAACGCGCATAACGACAACGAAGACTGCCCGTTTCAGTGACAGAATCTCAGACGTGTTGGGGTGTTTGCGTGTCTCCGCGACACCAGGCGTCATAGACCTGTGTGGTAGGTATTGGGAGTGTGTCCTAGAGAGGGGAAACTCACGTGTCCACGGCTCGGTATTTTGTGGCGCTCGGGATCGAAGCGCTCCTGGGCCTATTCATGGCCCTCGACGCCTATAGCCTGTTCACTCTGTCGGTACCCAGCATGACGAGTCTCCTCGTGGCGCTCCACTATCCAGGCTGGTACTTGCAATTGGCCGGTGTTGTCGCCACCGTTGGGGCGATCGGGCTGCTCGTTGGGCTTTTCATCCGCCCGGTGGGCGCGGCCGCCACGCTGTGGATGGTCTGCTACTTCATCGTCGCCACCTTCAGCCACCTCCTGAAGGGTGACGTGAAAGATCTTGGCCTACCTCTGGCGTTCCTGGTAATTTCCGCGCTCCTCGTCGCGCTGCGCTGGGGTGATGTGACCGCGCTGCTGAAATCCCGTCAACTCGCCAAGGTCTGAAGCCGCCTGGCGGCTCAAGCCGCGCCTGAAGGGCCTCATGCGGGAACCCCGAACCCGCATGAGGGCTTCGCTCCACTCGCCTCGCGGCCCACAACGTCCGCCTGCGCGGACGCCTACCAGCCGCCCTGTCACCCGCCCGTACTCTATTCCGATGCGCTATACTGTGGCTGCAAACAGGCGATGGAGTCATGAGCGAAGAGGAGCGAGCGGCGATGGAGAGCGGGACGCAGGCGGTACAGAGCTACTTCAATACGGTCAGGGATATCTACGCGCGGGGTAACGCGACCGAGCATAGCTACCGCCCGGCGCTGCAAGCGCTGCTCCAGGCCACCAGCGACAAGATCACCGCTACCAACGAGCCGAAGCGCATCGCCTGCGGCGCGCCGGACTTCGCCATCACACGCGCGGCGACGTCTGGCGCGCGCACGGCTGAGCACTACCAGCGGACGCTGGCGGCGCTGGCGGAGACGGCGGCGCTGATGGGGAAAGTGGATGAGGTGATCGAGGAGGCGGGCGGCTGGCCGCTGGGGTGAGGCCGCGAGTGGGCACGGCCAGCCATGATCCGCTCCATCTACTCTACTACGCGGTTGGCGCCTTGCTTGCTATTCAGGGGAGCGGCGGACTTGAAACGAGCTGGCGAAGATACGGGCGCGCGGAGCGTGAGGTTTCCCGCGCGCGCTGTGCAGGAGCCACGATTCCCCACCCGCTCGATCAACGATGGTTCACGATGCGCTGAGTGGGAGATGGACATGCGGGATACTCGAGGCGGAACTGGACGGCCAGAGCGATGAGCAGGCTTGGCAAAATGGCGCGCAAGAAAGCCCTCAAGCTTGTGGCGCAGATCTTCCCCTTGAACTCGGTGCGCGTCTGGGCGCTGCGCCGGGCTGGCTATCACGTCGGCAAGCAGGTGTACATCGGCGAGGGCTTGATTGTCGTGGATGATCTGGATAGCGACCTGTGCACGCTGTCCATCGGCGACCGGGCGGCGATCGCGCCGCGCGTGATCGTCGTGCTGGCATCCTACGCCAACAATTCGCGGCTGCGGGATGAGCTGGGAGACACGCTGGGCAACGTCACGATCGGCGCCGATGCGTGGATCGGCGCGAGGCCATCCTCCAGCCCAATGTGGCCATCGGCGAGCAGGCGATCGTCGCGACGAGCGCGGTCGTGCTCACGGACGTGCCGGCGCGGACGATTGCCGGCGGCATTCCCGCGCGGATCATCGAAGTCTGGACAGGCTCCCAGCGGCGCTGGAGACCAGTCAAGTCGCGAAGAACGATTGAGTGGTCCCCGCCCGCGCCCATGCGCGTTGCCCCATGCGCGTTGCCCCATGCGCGTTGCCCCATGCGCACCCCAGATCACCACGCGCGGGCGGCCACGCCTACACCATTCCGCGTAGCCAGCGCAGGAAGCGTAACGGTTGCACAGGCGGCTCGTTCCAAGGGAGCCATCCCCATCCTGTTGGGGGTGGCTTGCGCCGCGCTCCAACGCCGCCGCAAACGTGTGTGGGGGTTGTGGCGCGGCTTCCCTCAGAGGGGAGTCGGTACCGAGTGACTACTGTCCTATAACATTACAGCGGGGTCGTGCTGGATGCGCTCTTGGGCGTGTTCAGCGCCTATGCGGCCTACAGCCTGTTCACGATGACGCCACCCAGCTTGGCCGAACAGCGCAAGGCGCTGCACTATCCGCGCTGGTACTGGAATCTGGCCGGAGTCGTGGCGCTATCGGACTGTTCGCGGGCCTGGTATTTCCGGCCGTAGGCGCGGCGGCGGCGGTCTGGATGGTCTGCTACTTCATCGTCGCTACCTTCACACATCTCGTGCGCGGTGATATGGCGAATCTTGTCCTGCCCATTGTCTTTCTCGTGATTTGCGCTGGCCTGGTCGCGCTGCGATGGAGCGACGCGGCCCCGATATTGGCTTTTGTCGGCCTGAAGTAAACGCTGGCGGCCTCGGAGCGCGACGCAGCCTGGCGCTGTTCTACCATGCGCGCGTGCGAGGCGAGCGGCGCGGGCGGGTGTACAAGGGGGCGGGAGGGGGGCCTCATCCCCTGCCCCCTCTCCCTGCGGGGCGAGGGGGTCGCGACCCAACGTAACAGGCGACGGGCAAACGAATCTTGCCCTCCACCACGCAGGCACGGTGGGGCCTTCTCCCCGCAGGGAGAAGGTGGCCGAAGGCCGGATGAGGCCCCTTGGTGATCGAGGAGGCGGGCGGGTGGCCGCTGGGGTGAAGGGGGCCTCATCCGCCATTTCCACCACGAGCCTGGTCTATTGTGCCAGCCCCTTCATCGCGGGACCTGGTCTCTCGTGAGGCGGCATGGCCAATCAGGGGGGATGTGAGCGGCGGCGTTCAGGCAACGTATATGTTGTAGGGTACGCCAAATGGCGTAGCGCCGCGTGACTCGGCGCGTCCGCGATGGAGCGCGACGCGATGGGCGCCAGTGGCGCCAGGATGCCCCCCGCTGACCGCAGTCAGCGCGCTTTTGCCAATTCCTCTGTTTGCTGGAACAGCGGCGCGCGAGGAAGCGTCCACAAAGGAGTGGCTTGCGACGGATTCGCGGGGCCAATGTTTGTGGCGAGTGCGCGGATGGATGAGGGAACGACCGCGCGGCGCGATGCGGGAAATCCTGAATACGACTGGAATACGACTGGATGAGGGCATTTTTCGTGGAGCGTTCAATGCGGGTGAGCCACGCGCGCGCGGCGGTGGCCATCGAATGGGTGGCGATGGCGGCTGTGACGGCGCTGGCGGCCACGCTGGATTTCTGGCGGCTGAGCGCCAGCGGCTACGGCAACGAATACTACTCGGCGGCGGTGCGGAGCATGGCCCAGAACTGGCGGGCCTTCTTCTTCGCGGCCTATGACGCCGGTGGCTTCATCACGGTGGACAAGCCGCCGCTGGGCTTCTGGATTCAGGTCGCGAGCGTCAAGCTGCTGGGCTTTAGCGGCTTTAGCCTGCTGCTGCCTGAGGCGCTGGCGGGCGTCCTGTCGGTTGTGGTCCTCTGGCGGGTGACGCGGCGATCGTTTGGCGCGGCGGCTGGTGTCCTGGCGGCGCTGGCGCTGGCGATCTCGCCGGTCAGCGTGGTGGTCAACCGCGACAACATCCTGGAGCCGTCGCTGGTTCTGACCCTGCTGCTGGCGGCGTGGGCGCTGATGCGGGCGATGGAGCGCGGATCGTTGCGCTGGCTGCTGGTGTGCGCGCTGCTGGTGGGCCTGGGCTTCAATATCAAGATGCTGGAGGCGTATCTGGTTGTGCCGGCGTTCGCGCTGGTGTACGTTGCGCGCGCGCCCATCCGGCTCCGCGCGCGCGCTGGCCATTTGGCGCTCGCTGGCGCGCTGATGCTGGTGATCTCGTTCTCCTGGATCGCCGCTGTGGACCTGACCCCCGCCAGCCAGCGTCCGTACATCGGGTCAACGAAGACGAACTCCGAGCTTGAGCTCGCGCTGGGCTACAACGGCGTCGCCCGCCTGTTTGGCGGAAATAGCGTCCCGATTCCCCTTGCTCCTCACGCTCCCCACGCTCCTCACGCTCCTCACGCACCCCTTGCTCCCCACGTGGCGTCCCCGGCTTCCACGCTGAGAGCGCCGCGCCCATCCGCAACGGTCCCGCATGATGGACGGCCCACGAAGATCCTGACGTCTCCCAGCGCGACGGGGCTAGCGGGTCCGATGCGCCTCTTTCAGCCGCCGCTGGGCAGCCAGGTGAGCTGGCTTCTGCCACTGGCGCTGGCCGGCCTGCTTGCGCTCTGGCGCTGGCCGCAGTGGCGCGCGCGTCTGCCAGAGGCGGCGGCGGAGGGCCAGCGGCGCGAGTGGCGCTGGCGGGGCGCGCTGCTGTGGGGCGCGTGGCTCGGTGTCTGCGGGGTGTGTTTCAGTCTCGCCCATTTCATCAACGCGTATTATGTGGCGACGCTCGCCCCGGCGATCAGCGCGCTGGCGGGCGCGGGCGCTGTCACGCTGTGGCAAGCGTACCGTGCGGCGTGGCGCTCAGGTGGCGGGGTAGCTGGCTGGCGGGGCTATGCGCTGCCGGTCGCCCTCGCGTTGACCGGCGCGGAGCAGGCATACCTGACGCGCGCCGCGCCCGGTTGGGGACCGCGCTGGCTGGAGCCCGCGCTGATGGACGGATCGCTGGGCCTGGCGCTATGCCTGGCGCTATGCCTGGCGGTCTGGCGCGCGCTGGCGGTCTGGCGCGCGCGCGACCGGGCAGGCGGCGCGCCAGCGCCTCAGCGTAGCGGGCGGCTAGCCACCGGGCTGGCGGCGATCGCCCTGGGGCTGGCGCTGGTGACGCCATTCGGTTGGACCCAGGCGTCGCTCTCGTGGGGGAATGAGGGCGGCTGGCCCGCGGCTGGGCCGCCGTTCGCGCGGGCGCAGCCGGCGGGGCGCCCGCTGGTGGATATCAATCTGGCGCGGTATCTGGTCGCACATCGCGGGAAGGCGCGGTATCTGGTCGCGACGGTGGATACCTACCTGGCCTCGCCGCTGATCATCGCCACAGGGCAGCCCGTGATGGCGTTGGGAGGATTCAGCGGGCGCGATCCAGCGCTCACGCCCGCCGCTCTCGCGCGGCTGGTGGCGCGCGGTGAGGTGCGCCTGTTCCTGATTTCATCGTCCAACGTGACTCCCGCGCAGCGCCTGGCCCTGTTCGCCGCGCATCAGGGGACCTATGTTCGGCGCGCCTACACGGGAACGACCGTGAGTCCGGTCCGCTATACGAACGCGCTGACGCATTGGGTGAGCGCGTCGTGTGTCCCCATCCCGCCATCCCAGTGGAGCTCGGCCTCCTACGCCTCGGAGCGGCTGGGCGCGTGGGAGCTGTTCGCCTGCCAGTGAGGCGTGCGGTTATGCTACACTGGCCGCGCGGGTGCGCCAGAAGCGTCATCGCGCGTGGGGTCAGATGGGGAAATCATATGGACGCGGTGTTTACGATCGAGACTCCCCGCTTGCGGCTGTGTGCGCCCGCGCTCGCGGAAATCCATGAGCTGATACGCGGTGAGCGGGCGGCGCTCGCGGCGCGTATCAGCGCGACGATACCGCCCGAGTGGCCCTACCCTCACCTGACCGAGGCGCTGCCGATCATCGCGGAGGCGATGGCGCACGAGCCGGGCGACGCGCGCTGGGTATGGATGGTGGTCGAGCCAGGCGCCGCGCGCGTCATCGGCGACATCGGCTATCACGGCCCCTTGCGCGACGGGGCGACCGTCGAGATTGGGTATGTGCTGGAGCCCGCGGCGCACGGGCGCGGCTACGCGACGGAAGCGGCCGCCGCGCTGATCCAGTGGACATTCGCGCGGACGAACGTGGCGGAGATCATCGCGCAGATTGAACCGGCGAACGCCGCGTCACTCCGGGTGGCGGCGAAGCTCGGCATGCGCGCGTGGCCTCCCATCTCCCCTGGCCACCGCTGCTTTGGGATCTCCAGACCCCCCAGCCTGAGCGAGCGGCGCTGAGGGGCCGCGCCCCCAAACCCGCCCGCCTCCTTCGCCCGCCGCTCCGCCGCGTCCGGCGTTTTGTCCGGCGCCGCAATGGACCCGCCGTATTCTTCGGGCGGTAGACGGTCCCTTACGCCCCCATGCCTCCGTAGTTCTGCGCAGTCAAAGCAGGGGAGCGTAACGGTTGCACAGGCTGCTTCGTTACAGTGAGGCGCCCCAACGTTGTTGGGGGTGTTCAACGCCTCCCGAAAACCCACCGCGGACATGTGGGGTGGGTTTGGGGGAGTCTTGTTCCCTTGGGGGGAGTCGTACCGAATGTCTACTGTCCTACACATCGTCGCGCTCGTGCTGGAAGCGCTCCTGGGCGCGTTCAGCGCCTACGCCGCCTACAGCCTGTTCACGATGACGCCACCCGCCCTGGCCAAGTCGCGCGAGGCGCTCCACTATCCGCGCTGGTACTGGAACCTGGCCGGGGTAATGGCCACGATTGGCGCTATCGGGCTGTTCGTGGGCCTGGTCGTCCCGGCCGTAGGCGCGGCGGCGGCGATCTGGATGGTCGCCTACTTCATCGTCGCGACCTTCACGCACGCTCGTCCGCAACGACATGGCGAATCTTGGCATGCCCATCGTCTTCCTCGTGATCTTCGTTGGGCTGGTCGCGCTGCGGTGGAGCGATGCGACCCCGATTCTGGCTGCGGTTGGCCTGAAGTAAACGCTGGAGTCTCTCGGAGCGCATGCGTGGGCGGTGTTATCGCCGCCCGCGCATGCGCTCCAATCGTATGGCGACACGTGTGGCGCGCAGGATGCGCGGGCGGGATGGCGGGTTGCGCGTGGACGGTTGAATCCACGCGCAACCCGCCCTTTTCGCGTCACGACACGCGACGCAGCCTGGCGCGTTCTACCATGCGTGGGTGCGAGGCGAGCGGGCGGGCGGGGAGGACGCGGCCTTGAGAGGCCGGCGCACGGAACCATGGGCATGTACATACCTCAGGGCACGGCGCGGAAAGGCGGGCCATGTTATGGCCCCGTCACGTGCTCAAGGCCGGGAGCGGCGGTGGGCCGAAGGCCGGATGAGGCCCCCGCTCCCGCCCCCAACGGTGTACAATAATCGCCACGAGGGGATCGTCTGGAGACATGGCGGAGACGGGAAGCGCATGCGTGGTGATCTGCTGCTGATGAAGAGCGGGGGCAGCCTGCGGGACCGCATCGTCGCCTGGGGCACGGGCGGGCCGTTTGTGCATGTCGAGGTGGACATGGGCGACGGGACGACGATTGGCTCGCACTCCGAGGATGGCGTGTCGTACCGCCCGTGGCGCTTCCCGGAGCGCGTCGTGGTCGTCCCGCTGAGCGAGCGCGTCCCGGCGGAGCGCATCGAGGCGGGCCTCGCGTGGCTGCTGGGCCAGTTGGGGCATGGGTTTAGCTGGGCGTCCATCGCCGACCACGCGCTGCCGGAGGCGTGGTCTACGTTCCTGCTGGGGCGCGAGTCGATCTACAACTGCGCCAACCTCGTCGCCCAGTATCTCCAGATCACCGGCGGGCTGGAGCTGCCCTACGGCAAACGCCCGCCGATGACGCTCTCACCGAACGACATCGCGCGGGCGGAAGGGCTGCTGTAGCGCGGGGCGGCGCGCCTCGGTCCGCGCTCAGATCGCGCAGCTATCACCCTCGCAGAGCGCCCGTATCGCCGTCGTCGCTCTCGGCGTCCCCGCTGACGATGGTGAGCGGCTGCGAGGCGGCCCAGGCGGTTTGCAGCGCGTTGAGGATGACTTCGGGCGGCTGCGCGCCAGAGACGCCATAGCGCCCATCGATCACGAAAAACGGCACGCCGCTGAATGCCGAGCGCCTCGGCGCGCGCCTCATCCGCGCGCACCTCCTCGGCGAAGTCGTCGCTCGCCAGCGTGGCGCGCGCTTCACCGGCGTCCAGCCCGGCCTCCGCGACGACCCGCGCCAGTGTCTCGGCGTCGCCAATCGGCAGCCCATCGGTGAAGTAGGCGCGCATCAGGCGCTCCTTGACGGCGCCTTGCAGCTCCCTTGCTGGCGGCCAGATGGATCAGGCGGTGGGCGTCGAACGTATTGCTGGGCTTCGCCTGGTCGAGGTGATAGTCCAGGCCCTCGGCGGCGGCCAGCGCGCTGACGCGCGCGTTCATCTTCGCGGCCTGCTCAATGGATGACGCCGTACTTGCTCGCGAGCCGCTCGTTGAGCGTGTCCTGGCTGCTCTGGGCCGCGTTGGGGTCAAGCTCGAAGCTGCGCCAGGTAACGGTGACCGCGTCCCGGTGCGGGAACTGCGCGAGGGCCTTCTCGAACCGGCGCTTGCCGATGTAGCACCAGGGGCAGACGACGTCAGACCAGATTTCGATCTTCATGATTCAGGCACGTGCTTTCATAAAGGCGGGAACATGCGCGTGACAGTCGCGCGGTATTTCATACTATACAATATGAAGCGTTGGGCGGCAAAGATGTGGATGGCGTACGAGGCGGCAAATCCGTTCACGATAAAAGAAGCCGCCGCAGCGCAGGGGCCAAGGCGGCGGCAAGGAGGGTTCGCGATTACTACGCTAGCATGGGAAGTATGCTATCACGCCAGGACTCCATTATTTTGCGTGGTAACCCAGAGTTTGAGTCTGCCTCCAGGGCAGCCGCCCGGGATTGAACCGAGCGCAAATGGTCCATTGCCACTTCCGTCAACCGACCCGATACGCTGGGGAACGGGGACGCCATTTGGCCACCAGGTGAAGATCGAGAACCCCTCGTTCGGGATGCTGGTATGAATGTTTGCGGTAGACACTCGTTCCGTTGGCGAACGTACGATGGGCTGACGGTGACGGTGATTGCGTCACCACCACCGCCACCGCCGCCACCACCGCCACCGCCCACCGCCGCCGCAGCCGGTGAGGCAGGGCGTCGCGGTTGGAGCCGGCGTCGCGGTTGGCGCCGGCGTTGGCGAGGGCTCAGGGGTCTGCGAGGCGGGGATGGGCGCCGCGCCGGGGAGGATCGGCGCCGGCCAGGGGGTGAGGGTCGTCATCGGGAAGGCGATGCCGGTCGGCTGCGAATTGGGGCCGCTGTTGCGTGATGAACGAGCTATTGTCACCGCCGCTGCCACCGAACGAGCCGCCGATGGCGTTGGCGAAGGTCGCCGAGACGCCGAGGACGGCGCACAGGCCTACGATAATGACCAGTCCCGCGCCGCCGCTCCATATGGCGCGAAACTGAGGGTTGGTCTCCCAACTATGCTGGAACCGCTCCAGCATGGCATCCAGCCAGCTTGGCCGTCTCATCCGCCTCGGCCTCTCACTCTCAACCGCATGCTTTCCACCCCCTCTCCGCATTTTGAGAAAGGGCTAGGGCGCGACTCAGCGCCAGTCCACAGTATGCCCGCCAGTGGCCCGCCGCGCAACGCTGGTGGCCCACGTGGCCCATGCGGAGGAGGAAAAAGCGACGCCCCCTCTCCTCGCGGGAGAGGGGGATGGGGGTGAGGTCGCGCCTGTCTACCGCGCCTTGGCGTAGGCCTCGCGGGGGCGGCCCAGATGCGAGCGGAGCAGCAGCGCCTGGGCGAAGATCGTGGCGACCGCCGTGTAGACGATGATCTTCTGCCCGATGACGTTGATCTCATCGCCGATGAGCGTCGCGGATGTCGGGCCAAACGTGATCAGCGTCACGTACCCGGTGAGAACGACGACAAAGGCGACATTCACCCAGAGCAGGGTAGCCGGGATACTCCGTGTGCGCCGGATGGCGGCGATCTCCAGGAGAACGGCGGCCAGCAGCAGGTAAAACGCTCCTTGCGAAGCTACCAGGTGCTCAGGAAAGAACAGATTGTATGGCGTCAGCCCGACGCCCGCGAAGAAGACCGCGGCCAGCAGGCCAAATCCCGTCGCTGCCCGGTTGAGCCGCCTCCCCACGATCGTTGTCGTGTGGGTGGCGAAGTAGCGGGCGAAGGTGACGAAGAACGCCGCCGCCCCGCCGCCAACCGCGATCATCGCGCTGGCGAAGAGCAGCATGGACGGGTAGTTCGTAGCGCCCGACTGCGTGCGTGTCCGCCCCAGATCGCTGAAGAAGTTCACAAAGAACTGGTAGCCGTGGGTGGACGTGATCGGGCCCGTGCCCCCAGGATAGAGAAACATCGCCGCCGTGGTGAAGACGACGAACAGCGCGCACACAGCGGCGACGATGCCGAAGACGCGCCGGAACCTGGATGTTTCTGGTAACGTTCGATCTGAATCTACAACCCGCACGTGTTCTGTTGTCAACGCCATGAAATCCGTCCGCCTTGCGCACTCTCTGTGGTTATGAACTCTACATAACTACGCAATCTTATTGAGTAACATCGCGGGCCCTCGTGTCAACGAGCGCGCCGTGTTTTCCCGGTGGGAGCGCGCGAAGCGCGGCCAGTGGCGCCGTTGCAAAAGCATGGCTAGGCCGAATGGCTAGTTGAAATATTTGTTCGATATAACGTACACTTCTTCCTTGCGCGCTCCGCGCGCCGGAGTCATAAGGGAGAGATGGATCATGGCCAATCGCGAGTTCACCATCTCAGGCGAGTATCACTACAACCGGCGCGGGCCGGTCCGCTGGATCGCGTCGCATATCCTGCGCTACAAGCGCTATCTGTTCATCTTCGTCACCGGGACGCTGCTCTCGCAGGTCCTGATCGCGCTGCTTCCTACCCTGGCCGGCGCCGCGTTCACAGCGGTCGTCCGCCCGCAGCCCGACCTGGGCGCGCTGGGGATCATCGCGCTGGAAGTTGTCCTCGTGGTCGCCTTGAACGCCATCACTGGCCCGGCGGGCATCTTCGGCGCCGAGGTCATCGCCCAGCGCATGGAGCGCGACGCCCGCGAGGAGCTGTACCTCAGCCTGCTGTCCAAGAGCCAGACCTACCACAACCAGCAGCGCGTCGGCGACATCATGGCGCGCGCCACCAACGATGTGCGTCAGCTCAACCCGCTGATGAATCCCGGCGTGAGCCTGATTCTCGACTCATCGCTGGCGCTGGTCATTCCCATCATCTTCATCGGCTTCATCAACTGGCAATTGCTGCTCGCGCCGCTGGTCTTCACGGTGTTCTACATCATCGCCGTGCGCAACTACACCCGCCGCCTGACGCCCGTCACGGCGGAGATGCGGCAGCGGTTCGGCGCGATGAACGCCGGGCTGGAGGAGACGATCACCGGCATCGAGGTCGTCAAGTCCAGCGCGCAGGAGGCGCAGGAGCGCGAGAAGTTCTTCGAGCACGCGCGCCGCTACCGCGACGAGTTTGTGCGCAACGGCGAGATTCAGGCGCGCTACCTGCCGTTGCTGCTGGTCTCCATCGCGATTGTCGGCGGCTTCCTCCAGGCGCTGCTGCTGCTCTCGCGCGGCGAGATCACGCTGGGCCAGCTGATCGCGTTCATGGGGCTGATGGCGCTGCTGCGCTATCCGAGCTTCATCTCGATCTTCACCTTTTCGCTGGTGCAGCTTGGCGTCGCGGGCGCCAATCGCATCCTGGCCGTCATGCGCGAGGAGACGGAGCTGGACCAGAACAGCGCGGGCTATTCAGCGGACATGCGCGGCGAGGTGGTCTTCGAGCATGTCAGCTTCGCCTACGCGCCGCAAGGCGGCGAGTCCGCCAGCGGTGATGGGACGGTGGCGCCGCACGCGCTGCGCGATGTCTCGCTGCGCATCGCGCCGGGGCAGACGGTGGCGATCGTCGGCCAGACGGGGTCGGGCAAGACGACGCTCACCAAGCTGGTCAACCGCACCTACGACGTGACGGCGGGCCGCGTGCTGGTGGACGGCGTGGACGTGCGCGACTGGAGCCTGGACAGCCTGCGCTCGCAGATCGGCTCCATCGAGCAGGACGTCTTCCTGTTCTCGCGCTCGATCGCCGGCAACATCGCCTTTGGCCTGGGCGATGACGTCACGCGCGAGCGCGTCATCGAGGCGGCCAAGCAGGCCCAGGCGCACGAGTTCATCATGAGCTTCGAGCAGGGCTACGATACAGTGATTGGCGAGCGCGGCGTGACGCTCTCCGGCGGGCAGCGGCAGCGGCTGGCCATCGCCCGCGCGCTGCTGGTGAACCCGCGCATCCTGGCGCTCGACGACGCCACCAGCGCGATTGACAGCGCGACCGAGGACGCGATCCAGCAGGCGCTGCGGGCGGTGATGGCCGGGCGGACGACGCTGCTGATCACGCCGCGCCTCTCGCAGATCCGCTGGGCCGACCAGGTGATCGTGCTGCGCGGTGGCGCGCTGGAGGATGCCGGCAGCCACGAGGAGCTACTGGGCCGCTGCGACCTCTATCGCCGCATCTTCAGCCACTACGACCGCGCGGTCGGCGCGGAGGCGGCGGAGGAGACTGCGGAGGCGGGCGAGACGGTGGCGTAGGGATGGGCGCGGCCCTGAAACGGGCGAGGATGGGGTGGCGCGGCCCTGAAGGGCCGGCGCACGGGCGGGGATGGGGGTGTAGCGGGGCATTTATGCCCCCGTCGCGTGCCCCGGCCTTTCAAGGCCGGGAGGGGGCACAGGGGAGATCACACGCATGGGCTTCGTGCTGGACGGCCTGGACGCGGAGACGTATGACCGCACGTATACGGACCGCGCGCTGGTCGGGCGCATCCTGCGCTACTTCAAGCCGCGCGGGCGGACGATGCTGCTCGTCTCGGCGATGACGCTGCTGGCCTCGCTGCTGGACGCCGCGCTGCCGATCCTGATCTCGAAGGGGATTGACGTCTACTCGTCCTCGCGCGGCGCGATCGCCATCGCCGTGATCGTCGGCGTCATCCTGCTGGCGGGCGCGCTCTCCTGGGTCTTCAACTTCGTGCGGCAGGCGAACACCGCGCGGGCGGTGGGCGATGTGACGCTGAAGCTGCGCGAGGACGCCTTCGCCGCCGTGCTGGCGCGCGACATGTCGTTCTACGACGAGTACGCCTCCGGAAAGGTCGTCAGCCGTGTCACCTCCGACACCGAGGACTTCGCGACGGTCGTGACGCTGAGCCTGAACCTGGTCAGCCAGCTGATGATGGTGCTGATCGTCACGGCGGCGCTGTTCTACGTCAGCCCGTCGCTGGCGCTGGTGGCGATTAGCATCGCGCCGGTCTGCTTCGCCGTGGCGCTGGCCTTCCGGCGCGTCGCGCGGACGACCACGCAGCGGGCGCGGCGGGCGCTGGCGAGCGTCAACGCGCTGGTGCAGGAGACGATGAGCGGCATCTCGGTCGCCAAGAGCTTCCGCCAGGAGCGCGCGATCTACGGTGAGTTCGCGGTGGTCAATAAGCGCGCGTATGCGGTCAACCTGCGGCAGGGGCTGACGTTCAGCGCGATCTTCCCGCTGCTGAACACCATCGCCGGGCTGGGGACGGCGGCGGTGATCTACTTCGGCGGCCTCCAGGTGGCGTCGCATACGGTGACGCCCGGCGCGTGGTACCTTTTCGTCCAGTCCATCGAGCTGTTCACCTTCCCGCTGACCAGCATCGCTTCGTTCTGGAGCCAGTTCCAGCAGGGCCTCGGCTCGGCGGAGCGCGTCTTCGCTCTGGTGGACGCGACGCCGCGCGTGCGCCAGGAGGCGAGCGAGCCGGTGGGGCCGCTGCGCGGCGAGGTCGTCTTCGACCGCGTCAGCTTCGCCTACAATCCCGCCGAACCGGTGCTGAGCGACTTCTCGCTGCGCATTCCGGCGGGGCAGACGGTGGCGCTGGTGGGCCATACTGGCGCGGGCAAGTCCACGCTCGCTAAGCTGGTGGCGCGGTTCTACGAGTTCCAGGCCGGGCGCATCCTGATCGATGGGCGCGACATCCGCACGCTGGATCTGACGGAGTACCGCCGCCAGCTTGGGACCGTCCCGCAGCTGCCGTTCCTCTTCGATGGCACGGTGGCGGACAACATCCGCTACGTGCGCCCGGAGGCCAGCGAGGCGGAGGTGGAGGACGCGGCGCGGCGCGTGGGCGGCGGCGACTGGCTGGAGGCGCTGCCCAACGGGCTGGCGACGCAGGTGGGCGAGCTGGGTCACGGGCTGTCGCTGGGGCAGCGGCAACTGGTGGCGCTGGCGCGGCTGCTGCTGCAGCGCCCGGCGATCCTGGCGCTGGACGAAGCGACCGCCAGCGTGGACCCGCTGACCGAGGAGCTGATCCAGGAGGGCCTGGATGAGGCGCTGACCGGCCGCACCGCGCTGGTGATCGCCCACCGCCTCTCGACCGTCAAGCGCGCCGACCGCATCCTCGTCCTCGACCACGGCCACGTCGTCGAGGAGGGCACGCACGACGAGCTGCTGGCGCGCGGCGGGCGGTATGCCCAGCTGTACAATACCTTCTTCCGTCACCAGAGCGCGGACTACGTGCCCGGCAGCGGCTTCGTGGCGGTGAGCGCGGCGGTGGTGGCGGAAGAGGAGGCGACGGCGTAGGGGTCAGTAGCGTGGGCGCAGCGTTTAAAGAAAGGCGGCGCTGCTTCCTGATCCTGATCCTGATCCTGGCTGACTCCGCCCTCGCTTCACCAAAAGTGCGGAAGACCCCTTCCCTGGACACATACTGGGCGCGGTTACGAGTCGCGGCGTAGTAACCGCGCCGGTATTGATGATCCATACAGAGGCGCCAGCGGGTTTGTACCGTCTGGCGTTCGCAATAACCCTTCAATGATGTACTTTGCGCCATGTGGGGTGATCGCGGCAAGAGCCACTTCGTGCGAAGCCGCATGCGCGAGCAGCGCATGCCGGAGAAGCTCCCATCGCGCGAGCGTAAAACCAAACGCGGCGAAGAATGCAGCTTTCCCCTCAGAGCGTTCCTTGGAGAGCAAATAAGCGGGTACTTTTCGCTCTTCGACCAGCGCATTTTGGAGATAGGGCAATCGCATGCCGCATTCCCCCAGCTATCTGTTTCTCCGCTAGGCGACTTTGCATTGTAACGCCTTCACAGCTGGCGTCAGTTAGCAACGTGTATCATGCGGCTGGTTCTCCGTCGGACGAGCTTGGATGTGGTTCTCCGCATAGAAGGGTACGCGCGCGGCTTTGCCATATACAGCGCCCCACACCAGGCGGCATCTACTCGAAGCGACCAACAGGCAGGCTGGCCAGTGGCGTAGGTGAGCGCTGCTCCATGGCTGCCCGCCGCATCGCGCCCCTACGCCGCCAGGGAAAGCTAGTCGAATGGGCGGGCGCCTGGTGGGCAGGCGCGCGCTATGATCTCCTCTGGAGGCTGGAGCAGCCTTACGTCACGCGGAGGAGACAATATGAGCGGGCCGGGCAACTATAACCAGCAGGTCATCGAGATGTTTCGCGCCAATGGTGGCGTCGTTTCCGGGCCGAACCGGTTGATCCTGCTCACGACGACGGGCGCGAAGAGCGGGCAGCCACGCACGACGCCAATCGCCTACTCGACCGACGGCGACCGCCTCGTCATCGCCGCCTCCAAGGGGGGCGCGCCCACTAACCCCGATTGGTATTACAACCTGCTGGCCAACCCCATCGTCACCGTGGAGCTAGGCGCCGAGCGCTTCCAGGCCCGCGCCAGCGTCGCGGAAGATGGCGAGCGCGAGCGGCTGTACACGCGTCATGCCGAGCTCATGCCGGGATTCGCGGAGTATCTCCAGAAGACGGAGCGGAAGATTCCCGTCGTGCTGCTGGAGCGGCTTCCCTAGCGCATTGCCACCCCGCTCCCGCTCCACTTGCGCGTCGCTACACGACCGCCTTCGCCGCCGCGCGGCCCGCTGTGCGCCCGGAGAAGAGGCAGCCGCCGAGGAAGGAGCCTTCCAGCGCGCTGTAGCCGTGCATGCCGCCGCCGCCGAAGCCCGCCACCTCGCCCGCCGCGTAGAGGCCGGGAACCGCCTGGCCGTCCGCGCCGAGGACGCGCGCGGAGAGGTCGGTCTCCAGCCCGCCCAGCGTCTTGCGCGTCAGGATGTGCAGCCGCACGGCGATCAGCGGGCCAGCCGCCGGGTCCAGCAGGCGGTGCGGCGGCGCGGTGCGGATCAGGCGGTCGCCCAGGTAGTGACGCGCGCCGCGGATGTGGGCGATCTGCGAGTCCTTGGTGAAGGGGTTGGCGATCTCGCGGTCGCGCGCGACCACCTCGCGCTCCACCGCCGCCCGGTCGAGCAGCGGCTCCTCTGTCAGCGCGTTCATGCCCGCGACCAGCTCCGGCAGCGTGCGCGCAACGATGAAGTCCGCGCCGCGCTCCTTGAACGCCTCCACCGGGCCAGTCGCTTTGCGGCCAGTGGCGCGGCCCAGGACCTGCCGCCAGCTCCTGTTGGTCAGGTCGGGATTCTGCTCGGAGCCGGAGAGCGCGAACTCCTTCTTGATGATCTTCTGCGTCAGGATAAACCAGCTATAGTCGTAGCCTGTGCGCCGCAGGTAGGCCAGCGTGGCCATCGTATCGAATCCTGGGTAGAGCGGGACGGGCAGCCGCTGGCCGCGCGCGTCGAGCCAGAGCGAGGACGGGCCGGGCAGGATGCGGATGCCGTGGCGGCTCCAGATGGGGCTCCAGTTCTGGATGCCCTCGGTGTAGTGCCACATGCGGTCGGGATTGATGATGCGCCCGCCCGCCGCCTCGGTGATCGCCAGCATGCGCCCGTCCACATGCTCCGGCACGCCAGAGAGCATCGTCGCGGGCGGGGTCCCCAGCCGCTCCGGCCAGTTGCGGCGGACGAGGTCGTGGTTGGCGCCGATGCCGCCGGAGGTGACGATCACCGCCTGCGCGCGGATGGTGAAGTCGCCTGTCACCACGCGCGAGCTCGCCTGCCCGCGCTCGATGACGCTCGGCTCCAGGATGTCGCCGTGGACGCCATCCACCGCGCCATTCGTGACGGTCAGGTCGTTCACGCGATGGCGGAACCTGAAGGTGAGCAGACCGCGCTTCTCCGCCGCGCGGACGCGCCGGATGAACGGCTCCAGCACGCCCGGCCCCGTGCCCCAGGTGATGTGGAAGCGCGGGACAGAGTTGCCATGTCCGGTGGCGTTACCGCCGCCGCGCTCGGCCCAGCCGACGACGGGAAACCAACGCATGCCCTGCTTCGCCAACCACTCCCGCTTCTCGCCAGCGGCGAAGGCGACGTAGGCCTCGGCCCATTGACGCGGCCAGCGATCCTCCGGGCGGTCGAAGGCCGCCGCGCCCAGCCAGTCCTGCAGGGCGAGGTCGGGGGAGTCGCGGATACCCATGCGGCGCTGCTCCGGCGAATCCACAAAGAACAGTCCGCCGAAGGACCAGAACGCCTGCCCGCCGAGGCTCTGCTCCGGCTCCTGCTCGACGACGATGACACGCCTGCCGGCGTCCGTCAGCTCCGCCGCCGCTACCAGGCCCGCCAGCCCCGCGCCTACGATCACCACGTCCGCATCGAGCGCCATCTATCAGCCTCCCCTGTCGCGCCAGCCACTGTATCGGGAGGATGATACCAGATGTGGCGCGACAATCACCGCCTCCAACGCCAAGAGCCGCCCGCCCGCCTCAATCCGCTGGCCAATCCCAGCGTCACAGTGGAGCCAGGCGCTGAACGCATCCCGGCCTGCGCCAGCGTCGCGGACAAAGGCGAGCGCGAGCGGCTGTATGCGCATCACACCGAACTCATGCCGGTTTTACGCACGGATGCGCAAATGGCGCCGTTGATGCGCGCGCGATGTGGCTCATGCGAGACGCCCCACTTTGAACGGCAAAGGCGCGGAGGCGTCACAGCGCGTATCAGGCATAGGAGGAGAGCTAGCATGACAGTACAGGAGAACGCGGCTATCGCGCGCGCTGACGTCGAACTGTACAACAAGCGCGACCTGGATGGGATCGCCGCGCTCGCCAGCGCGGACGCGGAGCTCATCGACGTCGCGACCGGCCAGACCTTGCGCGGCCCCGCGGGCAGCCGCCAGTATTCCCAGGGGTTCATGACGGCCTTCCCTGACAGCACGTGCGAGATCATCAGTGTGGTCGCGGACGAGCGGCGCGCCGTTGTGGAGTTCTGGGGGCGCGGGACACACACCGGCCCACTGGTTACTCCCGCTGGCACGCTTCCGCCGACGGGACGCAAGGCCGAGGTGCGCTTCTGCCAGGTTTTGGAAATCCAGGGCGGGAAGATCACGCGGATGAGGAGCTACTGGGATCTGAATACCATGATGACCCAGCTCGGTTTGGTCCCCGAGGCCGCGCACCCATAATCCTCGCCAGCCTTTACCCTACCGGCTTCACCATACAGCCGCTCCCGCCGGGCGCATACGCCTGACGGAGAGCGGCTGCGTCGCGCGTAGCGCTCGTTGAGCGGCGGCGCGTGGTTGTGCGGCCCCGCCAGCCCTGTCTTCAAGCGGACTCGCACGGCGGCTGCCAGGGCGGGGCGCAGGTGGACTATTACGATGTCAGCGGCGGCCACGTCTGGCCCGACGGCTTCCAGTATCTGCCCGCCGCGCTCATCGGCAAGACCAGCCGCAACCTCGACGCCAGCGTGACTATCTGGCGATTCTTCGCGGGCTACCATCGCTAATGAAAGGTACAGGGGATCGTGACAAGGGAACTGCGATAGCGCACAATGAACATAATGAAATGCCCCACGCAAAGGACACTGGTTGACCGTCATCGTGTTGAGACGCGACGGCGCGCGTATTCAGGAATCCACAAGCGAGGACGTCGCGGGAATCTGGCAGTGTATCCGCACAGGAGGGTGAAGGACCGATGGGACGCCGCTGGAGATGGTGGGTAGTCGCGCTTGTCGTTGTGGTCGTTCTGTTGGCGGGGTTCGCATGGGGCGCGGCGCAGCCGTGGACGGCCAATCACTTTGGGTATGCGCTGGCGGGCCGGGATGGCCTGCCGACCTACGTCTTTATGAATGGCCGGCGCTATCACTCGGCGCAGGTGTGCGCTGGCGCGGGCTGGTGTCAGGCAGACCGGGAAATGCAGAACATTCCGCGTTGCTACACCCAGGCGGACCTGAGCGGGCGAGGCGCATGGCCGCTCGAAACGGCGGGGACGATGTTCACCCTGTTCGGCGCCCAGCGCGCGCTGCTGGTTCCAACAGGGAGCCGCGGCCTCACAAGCACGATCATCATCGCCGATGGTCTGAACTGTTATGTGCAGTATGGCCTGGAGGGCTCGCCGTAGCCCGCTCTCAGCGGGCGGCGACGGTGGCCAGGATGAGTGGGTAGACCACGCCCCGCTGCCGCTCGATGCGCAGCCCGGCGGCGGCGAAGATGCGCTGGCGGGCTGCGGCGGGCTGGGCGTGCTCGTGGAGGCCGAGCCAGGCCAGCGCGCGCGGCGGGGCGAAATCGGCGAGGATGAAGTGGCCGCCGGGGCGCAGCACGCGGGCAATCTCACGCACGCCCGCCGCGTGGTCGCGCCAGTGGTGGAATGACAGCGTGCTGAAGACCAGATCAACGCTGGCATCGGGCAGGGGCAGCGATTCGGCGAGGCCGCGAAGGATGGTGGCGTCAGGGGTCAGACGCCGCGCGACATTCACCATGCCCTCGGCGGGATCAACGCCGGTGAGCTGGACGCCCGGCCAGCGGGTCGCCGCGGCGCGTAGCAGGCGCCCCGTGCCGCAGCCCACATCCAGCACGCTCGCGGGCGCGGGCAGCGGCGCGGCGAGGTCGAGCACGGCGTTGTGGACGCGAGCGAAGAGGAAGCGCTGCATCCACGAGCGCTCATAGTTCCGCGACCACTGCTCGAACTGCTGGACATCAGGGGTCTGGTATGCGGTGTCGGATGGCATGGGCGCCCTCGATTCTGGCGGGCCTAGCCGGTCACGCGTTGAACATATCACCCTGCGCACGATGGCGCCAGTGTCGCGCGCATAACGCGGTCGCTCCTATGGCTGGCGGCGGTGTGAGCGCGCGCGGTACACTGCATGGGGCTGGCGCGCGGGCGCTGGCGGGCAAGATGTAGGGGGCGCTGACCAACGATGCGCGTGCGGATACGCTATTTCGCCTCGCTGCGTGAGGCGGCGGGGCTGGCGGATGAGGCGCTCGATCTGCCGGAGGGCGCCACCGTCGGGCAGGCGCGCGCGCTGCTGGCGGAGCGACGGCCCGCGCTGGCCGCGCCGCTCGCGCCGTGCATGGCGGCCATCAACCAGCGCTATGTGACGGCGGATGCGCCGCTGACAGAAAACGACGAGCTGGTGTTCATCCCACCGCTGGGGGGAGGCTGAGCGTGACTGAGCAATCCACCGGAGGGCCGGTCATCCGCATCACCCGCGAGCCGCTGGACGCCGAGGCGATCCGCGCGCTGGAGGCGGCGGTGACGACTCCTGGCGCGGGCGGCGTCGTCACGTTCGCCGGAGTCGTGCGCGACAACGCGCGCGGCAAGCGCGTGCGCTCGCTGGAGTATGACGCTTACCCGGAGATGGCCGAGCGCCAGATGGGCGAGATCGCCGCCGAGGTGGCGCGCCGCTGGCCGGAGTGCGGGCTGGCGATGGTCCACCGCATCGGGCCGATGGCGATTGGCGAGGCGAGCGTCGTGATCGTCGCCGCCTGCCCGCACCGCGCCGAGGCCTTCGAGGCCTGCCGCTACGCGATAGATACGCTCAAGGCGAACGTGCCGATCTGGAAGAAAGAGTTCTACGAAGACGGCGAGGCGTGGGTCGAAGGCTAGCAAGAGGTGGCGGGCGGCGTGGCCCAGCAATGGTCCGGCGAATAATTCGCGCCTGAAGGCCTGCGGCCACAACGTCCGCCTGCGCGGGACGCACGTTCGGCGGGATGCGGACCCGCGCAGGCGGGTCTCGTGGCGGCGCGAGCCGCCTTCAGGCGCGGTTGCAACCGCCCGCGCCGTCAGGAGAAAACAAGCGATGAAATTCGGGGTGGTCGTGTTCCCCGGCACCTGGAGCGATAAAGATACGTTGCGCGTCCTGGGCCCGATCATGGGGCAGGAGGCTGTGCCGATCTGGCATGAAGACACCGACCTGCAGGGCTGTGACGCGGTGATCCTGCCGGGCGGCTTCTCGTATGGCGACTACCTACGCGCCGGGGCCATCGCGCGCTTCGCCCCGGTGATGGGCGCGATCAAGTCGTTCACCGAGCGCGGCGGGCTGGCGCTGGGCATCTGCAACGGCTTCCAGATTCTGCTGGAGGCGGGACTGCTGCCAGGCGCCATGCGGCGCAACGCTAGCCTGGAGTTCCGCTGCCAGTGGACCAATCTGCGCGTCGAGAACGCGGACACGCCCTTCACCCGGCTGATGTCGCGCGGACAGGTGATCCGCGTGCCCGTCTCGCATGGCGAGGGCAACTACTACGCCGATGACGCGACGCTCGACGCGCTGGAGGCTAGCAACGGCGTCCTCTTCCGCTACAGCGAGCCGAACGGGACAATCACCGACGCCGCCAACCCTAATGGCTCGCGGCGCAACATCGCTGGCATCATCAACCCCGCGCGCACCGTGGCGGCGATGATGCCCCATCCGGAACGCTGCGGCGAGGCGCTGCTGGGCGGTGAGGATGGCAAGCTGGTCTTCGGCTCGATGATCGCCGCGCTGACCGAGAAACGCGAGCGCCAGACGGTCGCGAGCTAAGCGGCGCGGCCTTGCACGGCCGGCGCACGGACGGTGCGAGCCAGGAGGCGCGGCCTTGAAAGGTCGGCGCACGGTACGGTGACGAGCTAAGCGGCGCGGCCTTGAAAGGCCGGCGCACGGAACGAGGGGGATACATCCCCAGGCCGTTCAAGGCTGGGAGGCGGAGGCCATCGCCTACCATATATATGAAGAATATGAGGAGCCAGCGTATGTCTTCGTCCGAGCCGCGCGACCCGCGCTTTTTCCAGGCGACAGAGATCACGACGGCGACCTATGACCAGATGGCCGGCGACTATGCCGAGCGCAACGAGGAGATGGGGAAGTTCTGGGTCGAGCGCATGGAGCGCTTCGTGGAGTTGATGGAGGAAGCGCTGGAGGAGCGGCCCATCCCCGACCTCTCTGACCTGGGCCGCCCCGGCGACGACATCACGGTCGCCGAATATCTGGCGTTCGTCCCCGCGCTGGACGCGGGCTGTGGACCGGGCCGCGACGCGCGGGCGATGGCGGCGCGCGGCCTGCCCGTGCTGGCGGTGGATATCTCGCAGGGCATGCTGGACGCGGCGGGCGAGCGGACTCCGCGCCGCCTGCCCAAGGGCTCCATCCACTACGCGCTGATGGACCTGCGGCGGCTGGACCTGCCCGACGCCAGCGTGCGCGGCGTCTGGGTCTCCGCCTCGCTGCTGCACCTACCCCGGCGGACGGCGCCGCGCGCGATGGCCGAGCTGGCGCGCGTGGCGCGGGCGGGCGCGCCCGTGGCGCTCTTCCTCAAGCAGCGCGGGCCAGACGAGGAGCCGGAGAGCTACGTGCCTTACCCCGGCGAGAACCCCAACAATCTGCGGCGATTCTACGCCTTCTACAGCGAGGACGAGGTCTGCGCGCTGCTGACGGACGCCGGGCTGGAGCTCGTGGAGATGAAGACCAGCAACAAGAAGCCTAGCTCGCCGACCGATCACGCCTGGATTTGCGCGCTGGCCCGCCGCGCGTAAAGGCGCGTTGGTGGCCAGGAGCGCCGCGTCCCACATGCGTAATGGCCAGAATGGGAACGCGGGCGGGGCCATCGGGTATACTGGTCGCAGGCGCCCCGCCCGCGCTGTCCTGAGGGATGCACGGCCCGGTCCGCCGCCAGTTGGAGAGCGATAGCGCGCCACTGACCATGTCAGTCAAGCTGGGCGCGGCTGACCTAATGACAGGGAGCGAGCGTGACGTACCCCCATAACCCGCGTGAGGGCGCGCCCAAAACCGTCCGGCTGGAAGACCAGCCGCTCCCCGACCGCGAGGTGTCTTTTCATACCCCGCGCGCCGGTGACTGGCTGCTCTTAGCCGTGCTGGTTGTCGCGCTGCTCGGTATTGGCGCGCGCGTTTGGTCGCAGCTAGGCTTTGGCGATCCGGTCGGGCGGGCGATCTTCTTCGGATTGCTGTTGCTGGCGGTCTACTGGACCGCGCTCGTCTACACCTTCAAGCTCTCGCTCTCGGCGCGCGTCGGGCCGCAAGGACTGGCCATCGTGCGCGGCCCCTGGCGCGTGGAGCTCCGGTGGAGCGAGATCATCCGCCTGATGGAGCGGCCGCAAGCGGTCGGAGGCAGACGCTACCGCTGGGTGGTGGCGCTCGCCCGCGACGGGCGCCGCATCCAGATTCGCGAGGACGCCCTGCTCGACTACGAGCGCTTCCGCCGCGAGGTGTACCAGCGCTATCGCATGTGGCGCGATCATGGCGGCACCTGGGGCGCAACCGGCGGCGGGCCGTACATGGCGCGGGAATCGGTCGCCGATGAGGCGCGCTGGTGGGCGTTCGCCGCGCTGATGATCGCCCTGCCGGGACTCTACCTGACGCTGCTGCTGCCAGTCACCAATCCGGCGGGCTACGCGCTGCTGGCGCTGGCGCTGCTGTGCCTCGGGATGGTGGCGTCGGTATTCCTGCAGCGGCGAACCTACGCGCTGGATGGCCGCATGATCGAGGCGCGTGGCCTCCTGGAGCGTATCCATCTGGCGTGGCGTGATGTCTCGAAGGTCGAGCGCACGCGCCACCCCGCCAGCGGTATCATCCTGGCGGTGGTCGCGGTGGGACGGCTGGCGCTGCGGCTGGCGGCGCGCGGGGACGCGGGCATTCGCGGCTTCGCCTGGTCGCCGCGTGTGCCGGAATATCTGACGCTGCGCGGCGGCGGGCGCCACGCGCGCATCCGGCTGCATCACCTCGCCCAGCCCGAAGAGCTACTGGCGTGGATTGAGTTCTACACCGGCCTGCGCCGCGCCGGCCCCTCGCGCCCGCTGGAGTCCGCCGCCGCAGCGGCGCGGAGCGGCGCGCCTGAGCCAGTTATGGCCGCCGCTATGGCGGGCGCTGAGGCCGCAGACGAACGGGAGCCCGATCTCTCCGACGCGTCGGGGCCGCTGGACCCGTGGGGCGGCGCGCGGCGCGGCGCGCCAGTGGTCGAGCCTGCTCGCGCGGAGTCAGGGCCGCTTCACGAGCCGCTCCCAGAGCCACTATTCCGGGGCTCGCCTCTGAGCGCCAGCTTCCGCGAGGCGGATGGCCTCGACCAGCCCCCAGCCTCCGCTGATGAGGCCGAACAGAACGATGAGGCTTGGCTGCGCGAGACGAGCGCGCTGTTCAGCATGAGCGGCGGCGCGCCCGCGCGCCCAGTGACGGACGCGCCAGACGCGCCGGAGCCCCCCGGTGGCTCCGTAGCGGACGCGCAGACCATCGCCACACCCGCCACACCCGCCCACCCGCCACACCCGCCACACCCGCTACGCCCCGCGCGCGACAGTTCGTTCCCCCACCCATCCCGTCACGCGGGCCACGCCGCACGCTATCCAGCGTGCCCCAGCACACACCACCCGCCGCGCAGCCTCCCACGCCGCCCGCCGCGCAGCCTCCCACGCCTCCCAACGCGCCACCACGCACGCCTCCCCATGAGCCATCGGGCGCGCCACCGCGCGTGGCCCCATTCGCGCCGCCATTCGCGCCGCGCTCCACGCCGCAGCCGCGCCCGCAATCGCCATTCGCGCCCTATGTTCCGGAAATGCCGGAAGAAGAGCCAGCGCCAGCGGCGGCGGAAGTGGCGTCAGCGGAGGCGACGCCTGCTGCCGCGGCGGCGCGCTGGGACATCCCGCCCGTTCCCCCATATCCATATGAGATCGGCCCGGCGAGCCAGCCAGAGCGCGCTGATCTAGACGCGAGTGAAGCGGAGAACGAGGATGGCGACGGCATAGATGAGCCAGCGCCCTGGCGCAATCAGGACTGGCAGCCGCCGATCCTGCCACGCTTCGGCCCGCCAGGCGAGCAGCCCGGAGGGGAGCGCCCGCCGCGCCGCGATGGCCAGCAGTCGGACCAGTAGCGCGCCCACCGCGCGAGTAAGGAGCCGCCACGGATGAAGCCGTCTCGACCGGCGCCCACACGCGGCGCACCCTGGTGGGCCGGGCCGTTCCGCTCGGCGCACATGGCGCTCTACCGCGCCACTGGCGGCGCCATCGGCCACCGGCTGGGGCCGCAGCGCACGCTGCTGCTAACCACGACGGGGCGCAAGAGCGGGCAGCCGCGCACCCAGCCCATCACCTACTTCGCGCTGGATGGTCTGGGAGGCGCGCTGGCGCTGGTGGCCTCGAACTGGGGCAGCGACGCGCCGCCCGCATGGTACCTCAACCTCATGGCCCAGCCCTCGGCGCGCGTGCAGCTCAAGGGCGATGTGTTCACCGTCACAGCGGAGGTCGCCACGGCTGAGGAGCGCGCCCGCCTCTTGCCACAGATCACAGCGCGTAACCCCCAGTACGCCCGCTACCAGGCTGGAACCTCGCGCGAAATCCCCATCGTCCTGCTGCGCCGGGAGGGGTGACGCATCAGAAGCCGCGGAAGGTGGGGCGCTCGTAGGCCGGGCGCGGCCCGGTGTAGTCCGGCGCGGTATGCTCGGCGGTGACGGTGGTCTTGATGTTGCCACGCACGTTGAACTCGCCGACGACGCGCATCCACTTCGGGCTAAGCGCCGCCAGCAGGTCATCGAGGATCACGTTCGTCGCGCCCTCGTGGCTGATGGCGCGGTCACGGTAGCCGTTGATGTACAGCTTGAGGCTCTTCAGCTCGACGACGCTCGGCCCCGGCGCGTAATCAATCACGATCGTCGCGAAGTCGGGGAAGCCGGAGCGCGGGCAGACACAGGTAAATTCGGGGATCTCGAAGTGGATGATGTAGTCGCGGCCCGTGTGCGGATTCGGCCACGGCTCCAGCTGGTTGGTGGCGATCTCCTCTTTGCCATAGCTCCCCGGTACGCGGGGTGACGCCTTCGCGGCGGCTTTCGTCGTGGCCATCTATCCTGTTCTCCTGTGCGTAATTGAGTGGCGGGCGTGACCTCACCCCCTCTCCCATAGGAGAGGGGGTAACAACGGGGAAACATTGCACCCATCGTGATATTGTATCGCATGCGCGGTGGGCCGCTCCTGGCATCCCCAGCTTCGCCTGTACTCCCTACCTCTTCCCCGACCTGATGGCCGCCGCCATCCAGCGCCAGGACCTGGCCCTGTGGGCGGCGAAGAATGACATTGTGGTGGCGCGGGGCGAGGAGTAATGAAAACGAGTACAGACCAATGGCGTGCTATGATGCTCGTATGATGCTGGTGATGATCTCACTCACCGAGAGGAGGGGCGGTGTTTGCCATCTCACGATTGCTTCGTTCTGAACGTAATCGCTGGGTATGGTTGGGTACAAGCGCCGTACTATACCATGAGTCATGCGTCTATTGTCAGTCCTGTAGAGGAAGTGGCGGCGTTTTTTGCGCAAGCCCCTTCCCGTGGGGACATCGCGCGCTTTCAACTCTCTAAAGCCGCTCAGGAACAGATCGCGCGCCTGCTCGACAAAGAAGATGACGGCGCCTTGAGCACGGAGGAAAAGCGACTCCTCGATGAACTGCTCATCCTCAATGATCTCGTAGCCTTGATCCGTTCACAAGTTCCGCACTCAACTCCATGAGCGAGCGCGTAGGTCCGGCGCTACGAAAACAGGTGGTAGCTCGCGCGCGACAATGCTGCGAGTATTGTGGCTTACCCGATGACGTAGCGCTGGTGTCGCACCAGCCCGATCATGTCATTGCCACCAAACATGGCGGGCGGACGCGACTCGATAACCTCGCTTATGCGTGTTACTCCTGCAACCACAGCAAAGGATCGGATATTGCCTCGATTGATCCCACGAGTGGCGCGATTACGCGCCTTTTTCATCCCCGCACAGATCGGTGGCCGGATCATTTTCGCTGGGATGGAGCGCGGATTGATCCGCTCACGTCGATAGGACGCGCTACCGCTACGCTGCTTCGTTTCAACGAGCCGCAACGCATCACCATACGCGCGAACTTGCTCCAGCAACACCGCTATCCCTTCGCGGACTGGACGGCGACCCCGTGACCCCTTCAATCCTTGGGGACGCCACGCGCAACGCCGCCGCCCTGGCGTCCATGGGCATCCCCCGCTACGCCTGCACGCCCGGACCTCTTCCCCGACCTGATGGCCGCCGCCATCCAGCGCCAGGACTTCGCCCTCTGGGCCGCGAAGAATGACATCGTGGTAGCGCACGGGGATGAGGTGTGAACGGGCGCACGTCATCTCTCTATGCCGGGCGCCTGGCAAAAGGGAGCTATGCCACGCCGCGCGCAAAAAGCCCCCTCTCCTCGCGGGAGAGGGGGTTGGGGGTGAGGTCCGCGCTACTCACCGTCGCCTGGCTCGTCGTCCTCGCCGTCATCCTCGGCCACCGCCACCGCGACCGCTGGGGCCATCGCCGCGCGAATCTGCGTCTCGATGCTCTCCGCGATCTCAGGATGCGCCCGCAGGAACTCCTTCGCGTTCTCGCGACCCTGGCCCAGCCGCGTGTCGCCCATCGAGAAGAACGCTCCGGCCTTCTTGACGATGCCCATCTCCAGGCCGATGTCAATCAGGCCGCCCTCGCGCGAGATGCCCTCATTGAACATGATGTCGAACTCCGCCGTGCGGAACGGCGCCGCCACCTTGTTCTTGACCACCTTCACGCGCGTCCGGTTGCCGACGACCTCCGTGCCAACCTTGATGCTCTCGATGCGCCGGATATCCATGCGCACCGAGGCGTAGAACTTGAGCGCGCGGCCACCGGGGGTCGTTTCCGGCGATCCGAACATCACGCCCACCTTCTCGCGGATCTGGTTGGTGAAGATAACGGTAGTGTGGGAGCTGTTGATCGCGCCGGTCAGCTTGCGCAGAGCCTGGCTCATCAGGCGCGCCTGGAGGCCGACGTGCGCGTCGCCCATCTCGCCCTCGATCTCGGCGCGCGGCACCAGGGCGGCCACCGAGTCAATCACGATCACATCCACCGCGTTGCTGCGCACCAGCATCTCGACGATCTCCAGCGCCTGCTCGCCGGTGTCCGGCTGCGAGATCAGCAGATCGTCTTTGTTCACGCCCAGCCGCCCCGCGTAATCCGGGTCCAGCGCATGCTCGGCGTCAATGATCGCGCAGACGCCCCCACGGCGCTGCGAGTTGGCGATCACATGCAAGCACAGCGTCGTCTTGCCCGAGCTCTCCGGCCCGTAGACCTCCGTCACGCGCCCGCGCGGCACCCCGCCGATGCCCAGCGCCAGGTCCAGCGCGATCGCGCCCGTGGGGATCGCCTCTACCGAGACGTGCGCCCGGTGCTCGCCCAGGCGCATGATCGCGCCCTTGCCAAAGCGCCGCTCGATCTGGCTCATCGTCGAATCGAGGGCCTTTTCGCGCTCGCCCGCCCGCCCGTTCGCGCCCGCGCTGGTCCCATTCAGGCCCGCGGCGGCGCTCGCGCCTCGCTCTGCTGGCATGTCTCTCTCCTCTTGCGATCCCCGTCATGGCCGTCCCGTCGCGTCTCAACGCTCGCGCGCCGTCCATAACGGAGCGGCATAGCTGGTCAGAGCCACATGGAACCGTAAACCGTATCATCGCCTGGGGAACTGGCGTTCCGCATTCATAGAGCCGCGCACATTTAAGGCGGATGGGGCCGCTCGCGCGTCGCGTTTCTCGAACATACGTACTAGACAAGTGTACGCGATTGTCCGCCCGCCGTCAACAAGCCGCGCGTCATTCGGCGCCCACACACACGCCCACCGTCACCTGGTCAAACGTCCCACACCGGTATTCTCGCGCGGCGCCGCCCGAACGGAAGCCCGCCCAGCCCTATGCGCTCGTTTCCTCGCCCAGGGCTTGCGCCCGTAGCTGCTCCAGATCAACGGTGACGCCAAAGGCGGCGGAGAATTCTTCGTCGTGCTCGCGCTCGTGCTTCCGCAGCGTTCTGAGCAGGCCCCCTACACTCGGCCCGCGCGACGGCTGCCCGTTGGGGTTGACCGGATGCGGGGCCAGATCGGGGATACGCCGCTCGGCCCATGCGTCGCCGCCCGCCCCGGTCGCCGCCGACATAAGCCGCGCATTCGCGCCCTGCAATCCCGTCAGCAGGTCATCGCGGCCCAGGCCGTTAAAGCGCTCCACCGCCCGTGCGTTGAAGGCGTCCACATCGCGCAGGGCCAGCGCCAGCTTCGCGGGCAGCGCCCGCAGCGCGCTCAGCTCGAAGACCGCCGTCGCCCACTCGTCCCACGCCAGCAGGTGCGCCAGCATCGCGTGCGCCGTGCGGCCGCCCGGCATCGCCGGTTCGCGCCAGCGCTCCTCCGTTAGCTGGTCCGCCAGCGCCAGCGTGATCAGCCGCCGTTCCCGCGCCGACTGAATCAACTCCGCGCTGTCCTCAGCAGCCATACCGCGACCTTTCTCTACTCCGCACGCCCAATCCGTGCGCCGGCCATCGATAGCCACGTCTCTGGCTCGCCCTTATTGCTCGCGCCGGCCTTCCAGCGCGCGCGCCAGTGTCCCCTCATCCGCGTATTCCAGGTCGCCGCCGATCGGCAGCCCGCGCGCCAGCCGCGTGATCGTCAGCCCTGGGCGTGTGATCGCTTGCGTGATGTAGGTCGAGGTGTAGTCGCCTTCCTGATTCGGGTTCGTCGCCAGAATCACCTCGTGGACCGCGTCACCCGTCCGCAGGCGCGCCGCTAGCTCGTCAATCTTCAGGTCGCGCGGGCCAATGCCCTCCAGCGGCGAGAGCGCGCCATGCAGTACGTGGTAGACGCCGCGAAAGACGCCAGTCCGCTCCAGCGCCAGCACGTCCAGCGGCTGCTCCACGACGCAGATGACGCCGTGGTCGCGCTCCTCACTGGCGCAGATCGGGCAGGGGTCTGATTCGGTAATATTGCAGCAGATCGAGCACTGGATGGCGTTCTCCTTGACCCGCGTGATCGCCTCGGCCAGGCGTCGCGCCTGGTCCGCTGGACTACGCAGGATGTAGAAGGTGAGCCGCTGCGCTGTCTTGGGGCCAATGCCCGGCAGCTTGGCCAGCTCCTCGATCAGCGCCGTGATCGAAGCCGATGTCGTCCGCATAACGCTCCTGTGCCGATCTCATCTCCGCCCGCACGTCCTCCCGGCCTTGAAAGGCCGGGGGGCACGCGACAGCGGCGGCGCCTCTCCCGGCCTTGAAAGGCCGGCGCACGCGACGGCGCCATGAATGGCGCTCCCGCGCGTCTATGCGCGCCATGGGGGGCATTTATGCCCGCGTACCGTGCGCCGGCCTTTCAAGGCCGCGCGCCTCCCCGTGCGCCCGCGCTGGGCTAAAATCCCATCCCAGGCGGCATCTTCATGCCTCCGGTCATCGCCTGCATGATCTTGGCCTGCGCCTCGGTCGCCTTCTCGAAGGCGTCCTTGAAGGCCGTCAGCACGAGATCTTCGAGCATGCTCACGTCTTCGGGGTCCACCACCTCGCGGTCGAGCTTGACCGCCAGCGTCTCATACTTGCCGTTGATGGTGATGGTGACGGCGCCGCCGCCGGAGGTCCCCTCGAACGTGCTGTTCGCCAGGTCCTCCTGCATCTTCATCATTCGCGCCTGGAGCTTCTGAATGTCTTTCATGTTGAATCCCATGCTAGGCTCCTCTCTTGCTGCCCCGCGCGGACTCATCGCGAACGTGTCACGAACCATCACGGAGCGCCTGGATACACGGCCTCAAAGCGTGCGGCGGCGTTTGGGGATAGCCGCCTCACGCGCGCTTGGCCTATTATACCCCGCGCTTCCGCAGGCGTCCCCCTAGATATCTATTCCCGTCAGCCCGTGCATGCCCAGCGCGTAGCTGATCTCGCCGCCGTGATGCAGGTCATGTTCGAGCACATGCCAGACCACCCAGGCGCGCGACAGATCAACGGGGTCGTCGGGGAAGGTCTGGCGCATATCGGCAGGACTCCAGCGGGCCAGGCAGCCGGCCATCAATTGCCAGGTGCGGTCAAGACCCTGGGCTAAATCGGCGGCGGTGGGGGCGGGCGTTACTGGCTTGCCAGACACCGAGGCCTCGTTCCAACGCGCGTACAGCTTCATTTCCTCGCCGCCGTCCTCGCCCAGGAACCCGGTGAACCAGAAGCTACGGCAACCGATGATATGCACGGCGTTCTCGCCGATCGAGCGCAAGCCCGGCGCGGCGCGCAGCGTGAGCTGCTCGGCGGTGAGCGGCGCGAGCGCCTCTTTGATACGGTCCTGGTACGCTTTCCACGAGGTGTAGAACGTCGTGAGCGTGAAGTTGTCTTCCACTATGTGCCTCTTCTCCTTGTTTGGCGCACTGCCGAGCGGCAGGCCGCCACCAGACACTAGATATCCACTCCGGGCAGGCCGTGCATGCCGATCGCATAGCTGAGCTCGCCGCCGTGGTGCAGGTCGTGCTCGATGACATGCCAGATGACCCAGCCGCGCACGTATGAGAATGGCTCACCATCCATCACGCCTTCGACGGTGGCGGCCAGGTCGGCGGCGGACCAGCCGGCTAGCGCCTCCGTCATCGCGCGCCATGTCGCGCGTAGCCCGGCGACCAGTTCAGCCGCTGTGCGCGGTGGGGCGTCAGGGCGATGCCACTCGCCTATCGCCTCGAACGCCTCATCCTGTACCCCTAGCTCGCCTGAGAACCAGCCCGCGCGCACGCCGACGATGTGCTTTGCAATCTCGCCCACCGTGCGCAGCCCAGGCCCCGCCTGGAGCGCCAGTTGCTCCGCCGTCAGCGGTTCCAGCGCCGTAATCAGTTGCTCCTGGTAGGCCTTCCACCCATCCGCCATGATCGCCAGCGTCGGGTCAGCCCACGTCGAACTCACATCGGTCATCGCTTCGCTTCCTTTTCTCAGGCCATCTCGCGCCATATGGCGCAACACCAGATAGATCATTCCACCGCTCACTCGCCTCTCCGGAAACTGGTGGGCGAATGAATTCGCGCCTCAAGGCCCGCGGCCACAACGTCCGCCTGCGCGGACGCTCGCCCGCTGATCAATGGCGTTGGCGTTGCCTGCGCGGGCTGGTAGCAGCCCGCCTGGCGAAGCCGCGCGGGCGCATGCTATACTTTGCGCCAGCGCCCCTCAAGGATTTCCCACGCGGGCGCTCAACCCTGTGAGAGCGATCAGTCAGCGGGAGCGCATGGTGACAAACGAGACGGAAACGACGACCCCAGCGGCGCCAGCGGCAGGCGCCACGGCCAGCTTTACGCGCGTCCTCAGCGGCGCCGATCTCGCGCTCTGCTCCTTGCTCGCCGGGCAGGTGGACCTCAGTGGCGAGACGCAGCTTTCGCTGGAGCAGGCGCAGCGCCAGCCCGTGCCGCAGACGCTGCTCGCCGCGCTGCTCACCGCCGCCGCCGCACAGCTCGCGGGGCTTTCCGCGATCACCCCAATCCTTACCTTCCAGTTGCGTTTCGTCGAGCAGGCCTATACGGACGAGCCGCTGCGCTTCACGGCGCGGACAGACGATCCGGACGCGACGGGCGCGGTGAGCGTCAACGTCCAGGTGGAGAGCGCGGACGGGCGGCTGCTCGTCGAGAGTGTCACGCGCTTTCAGACGCGCTGACGCGCGGGGCCGCGCTCAGCGCCCGATCAACAGCCAGGCGAAGAGCGCGGCCCACGGCGCCCATACCCCCAGCGCCACCCCGCGCAGCGCGACGCTCCACCACGCGCGCGTCTCCAGCCGGGCGACGAGCGGCGGCAGCAGCGCGGCGGTCAGCCCCTCGAAGAGCATCACGTAGTAGGGCGTGTGGCCCAGGCCGGGCGCCGTCGCGTAGCGCCACCAGCCCGCGTGGTACGCCATCTCTTCGTAGAACGGGATGTTGACCGCGCCCCACAGCCCCGTCAGGATGATCGCCGCCCAGCGTGGCGGGCATGGGGCCAGCGTCACCAGCCGCCACGCCAGATAGCCGATCAGCGATAGCGTCACCATCCACGAGAGCGGCATATAGAGTGGCGACGCCCAGATCACCGGCTCGTTGGGTGGGTAGATCAGCGAGCGCGCGACAATCTGGCCGGAAAAGTCGGTGAAGAGCTCCAGGACGCCCACCACCAGCCCGAAGAGCAGCAGCCGCGCCACCAGCGGACGCCACGCCCGCCGCGCCGCGATAGCCACCAGCGCCGCCGCCGTCAGCGCCACTGTCCCTACCGCTGTCAGCCAGCCAGCCGCCAGCGCCGCCGCCACGAGATGCAGCGCGACCATCAGCGCCAGCGCGCCAAGCATGGCGGCGTCCAGCGCGGTGAAGCGCCGCGCCGTGATGTCGGGCTGCGCCGCCGCGTCCCGCGTGGCGGACTCCCGCGCGCTGGTCATGGCCGCTTCTCCTGGGTGGCGGCGCGCGTCAGGCGCAGCGAGAGCGGCGCGCCAATCAGGCGCAGGGCCAGGCGGACGGGTGGCGGCGCCCAGCGCTGGGCCGGATCCCTGATGACGCGCGGGTCGGTGAGGTGGAGCAGGCGCCCGCGCGTGAGCAAGTCGCAGCCGCCCGCCGCCAGGACGTTGCGGACCCAGTCGGCGCCATCGCCGTAGGTTAGCGCGATGCGGTAGCCGTCACCATCGCGGAAGGTGAGGATGGGGGTGCGATACGTCTTGCCTGACCGCCGCCCAGTATGGATGAGCATCGAGAAACCTGGCGCCTGTCCTGCGAACACTCCCGCCACGCGATTCGTGACGCGCCGGTTGAAGCGCGCGAGGCCCGCTGAGAGCGTCATCTCGTCCTCCATCCACTCGCAACCCACTACACACAGTATCGCTCTGTAGCGTACCATGCGGAAGTGAACAGGCGGGGCCTCACCCGGCCCTTTGGCCACCCTCTCCTCTGCGGAGGAGAGGGCCTGGGGCGAGTTGGGTGGCGAAAGGCGAACAGCGCTTGCCATCCATGAGCAACGTCGCACGGCGCGCCCCGTAGTCAGACGGAGCTTGGTGAGGCGCGCCCGCCGCGAAGGAGGAGCGCATATGAGCAATCAGAAAGGCGCGCCCGCGCCAGCCCCACGCCGGCGCCGCACCCGCTCTCGGTGGCGATGGAGACGAACCGGCGGCACTTCGCTGACCCCACACGTGAAGGGCGCAGGCTCTTCTCAGAGTTGCTGGGGACGTTTCTGCTGGTGCTCGTGGCCGCTGGGGGCGGGGTCATCAATGCGGTCAGTAATGGCGCGATCAGCCGGACGGCGGCGGTGACGGCGCCGGGCTTGATGGTGCTGGCGGTCATCCTCTTCATGGGCGCGATTTCCGGCGCGCACCTCAATCCCGCCGTGAGCATCGCGTTCGCCGCACGCGGCGATTTCCCCTGGTCGCGCGTGCCCGGCTACATCGTGGCGCAACTGGCGGGCGCGGCGCTGGCGAGCCTGTTCCTGGCGGTGATGTTTGGTAAGGTGGGGATGCTCGGCGCCACCGAGCCGGGGCCGGGCATCAGCGACTGGCAGGCGCTGATGATGGAGTTCGTGCTGACGGCGGCGCTGGTGAGCGTCATTCTGGGCACGGCGTCGGGCGCGCAGAACCTGGGGCCGATCTCGGCGTTCGGCGTCGGCGCGTACATCATCCTTGCCGGGATGTGGGCCAGCCCGATCAGCGGGGCTTCGATGAATCCGGCGCGCTCGTTTGGCCCCGACCTGGTTCTCTGGGACTTCTCCCACTTCTGGGTCTACATCGTCGGCCCCATCGCGGGCGGACTGCTGGCCGTCGGCATCGCCTGGATCCTGCGCGGTCGCGGCGGCGACCTCTCCGCCATCCTCGCCGCCCAGGGCCGGCTGGATATCCCCCAGGACCCGCACGGGACGCCGGGCGGCGAGGGGAGGCGCAGCCTTAATGATCCGGGCATGGTGGCGGAAGAATAGCCTGGCGGGCGCAAAGGCCGCATGCGCGGGCTGAGACGCGGAAGGTAAGAGTCTGGTCTGCGCCAGGCTTCGCGGTGGCCCGCAGGTCGAACGTAGGTGCGACTTTAGCCACACCGGCCCAGGGCTTGTGTATTGTTGCGAGACGCGGCCTGGCGGCTCAAGCCGTGGCTAAGGGCCTAACGGCCACGAAGCCCGTCTGCGCGGGCTGGGACGTGGGTGGTAGATCGGAATGATGGGACAATTCACAAGCCCTGGCCATCAGCCTGCTTTGGCTAGCCATACAGGCCTTCTTTCCATATAGTCTCCATATAGTCTACGAGAAGGCCTGGCACCCATGAGGAGGCGATATTCCACCTCACCGGATGCGGGCCTCGACGTTTCCGCGCGCTCCACGTGTCTCTGGAGGGCGCCCTATGATTGGGACAATCCGTGACGCTCCGACTGGCTCTGGGCCTCATCATCTTCATCGCCACCCTCGCCCTGATCGTCATACGTCCGCATGGCGTCACTGAAGCCACCGCCGCGCTCGGCGGCGCGGCCATCTTGCTGCTCGGCGGCTTTATCGGGCCAGTCGAGGCGCTGGGAACGCTGGGGAGCCAGTGGAATGTCTACGGCTTCTTCCTGGGCTTGATGACCATCTCCGCGCTCGCTGACCACGCCGGGGTCTTCGAGGCGGTGACCCAGCTTGCCGCGCGCTGGGCGGCTGGGAGCGCGCTGCGGCTGTATATCGGCGTCTTCCTGGTGGGTGTCGTGATCACCGCCTTTCTCTCCAACGACGCCACCGCGCTGATCCTGACACCCGTCGTCTACGCGCTCGTCACCCGGCTGCGGCTCCCAGCGCTGCCTTTCATGTTCGCCTGCACCTTCATCGCGGACACCGCATCCTTCTTACTGCCGGTGAGTAATCCAATCAACATCCTCGTGCTCGACGCCTTCGGCGGTGGCCTGGGCGCATTCCTGCGCTTCCTGCTGCTGCCTGCGCTCGTCTGCATCGTATGCAACATCGCCGTATTCGTCTGGCTCTTCCGGCGCGATCTGCGCCTGAGCTACGATCCGGGCGCCATCGAAGCCACAGCGCGCCCCAGGCAGTTCCGGTTCACGCTCGTGGGACTTGGGCTGATTGCGCTGGGCTATGTCGTCGCCTCGGCGGCGCAGGTCCCCCTGTCGCTGGTCGCGCTTGGCGGCGCCGCGCTGCTGCTGGCTGGCGCGGCGTGGTATCGTCAGCTTGAATGGAGCCGCGTGAGCCGCGAGATCTCATGGTCGCTCTTCGGCTTCATCACGGGGATGTTCATCGTTGTGCGCGCGATGGAGAATCTCGGACTGACCAGGGCGTTCGGCCAGGGGCTGGTGCGGCTGGGGGGCGGAAGCGCCCTCGGCTCGGTGCTGCTGACGACCTTCGGCACAGCGCTCGGCGCCAATCTCATCAACAACGTCCCGATGGCGCTGGTCATGATCTCGACGCTGCAAACCGTCCACATCGCCGCCAGCGCGCATCAGGCGCTCGTGTATAGCGTGATCCTGGGCGCGGACCTCGGGCCAAACCTGACAACGGTCGGGTCACTGGCGACGATGCTCTGGCTCTTGATTCTGCGCCGCAAAGGGCTTGATGTCTCAACACTCGACTATATCAAACTGGGGCTGACGGTCGTGCCGGTCATGCTCGCCGTGGGGGCGCTCTTGATCTGGCTCCGCCTGTAAGGGAGCGCGCATCGTCCGTGAGGAGCCGCCGCGCGCCACGAGCGCCGGACGCGCTCGGCGGGATAAGGAGACGACAGGATGCGGATCGTCTGTTCCATCGGGCTACGGACAGGGCCTGAGCTGGTGCGGCATACGCTCGCGGTGACGGCGGGCGCGCGGCCCGAGCTGATCCTGCTGCACGTCATTGATATGGGGCCACACAGAGACCTCGCGCAACTCTCCGGCCCGCTGCGCTTCGGTCCACGCGGCGGCGAGCCACGCCACGGCGCGGCGATAGACGCCGCGGAAGAAGCCGCCGGGCGCGCGGCGCTCGATGAGGCGCTGGCGGTGGCCCGCGCGGCGGGCGTCAGCGCGACGGCGCGTGTTGAGCGCGGCAAGCCGGAGCAGGTGATCGTGACGGTCGCGCGTGATACGCAGGCTACGCTGGTGGCGCTGCATGCCCGCGAGCGCGCTGAGGGACACCCGTTCGTGGGGCCGGCCTCCGTTGGCCACGTCGCCCGCTTTGTGCTCGACCACGCCCCTTGCGATGTGCTGCTGCTGCGAGGCTGAGAGGCGCGCGCGGACCTCACCCCCGGCCCCTCTCCTGGGAGGAGAGGGGAGCGCCGCCGAGCGTGACTGGTGGGGGGTAGCGGTGTTCGCCCTTCGCCACCACCTCGCCCCGGGTCTCCCCCTGAGAGGGGAAGGCTACGCCAGAGGCCGGATGGGGTCGCGGCGGGGCCATTCCGCCCCATCTCTCCCCTACGCCAGCGCGGGAATCATGGCAGCGTCAGCAGGCCCAGGCGCACCTTCAGGAGAATAATGCGATGGAGCGCCTCATGCAGCCGCGCCTGCGAGATGCGCCCGGACTGTACGGCCTGCGTCATCGCCGCGACCACCACCGCCAGACGGTCCTGCTCGATGGGCGCCTCGATCAGGTCATCTCCGGCGAGGAACGCCCGCACGCAGGCCTCGGCGATGCCCTGCGCCGGGTCGCTGTAGCCCTGTCCCCGCATGTACGTGATGATGCCCTGCGCGTCCATCGCGTCGGTGACAACGACGCCCTGATAGCCAAGCTGGCCGCGCAACACCTGCTGCACCAGTATGCTCGACAGCGAGGCGGGCGCCTGCGCGTCGTAGGCTGGAACGATGACGGCGGTCACCATGATCATGCCCGGCTTGTGGGAGAGCAGCGCCCGGAATGAGGCGAAATCAATGGCGTTGAGCTGGGCCTTGGTATGGTTCACCGCTGGCAGCGTGAAGTCGGGGTTGCCGGTGGATGCGCCAAGGCCAGGCCAGTGTTTCAGCGTCCCGGCGACACCGTTCTGTTGCAGGCCGTCGAGGAAGGCGCCGGCGTAGGTGGTGACCTGATCGGGCGTTGTCCCGAATGTGCGGCTCTGATCAATGCCGCCGCCCTGATAGACATCGGCCAGCGGGGCGAAGTCGAGGTTGAGGCCGATCTGGCGCATGCGCTGGGCGTCGGTCCGCGCCTGGGTGTAGGCCTGCTGAGGGTCGCCGGTCGCGGTGAGCTGCTGTGGCGAAGGGGTCGGGCCGTAATAGAAGGACAGGCGGTCCACTTCGCCACCCTCTTCGTCGGTCGCCAGGAGCAGCGGCGTATCGGCGTGGGATTTGAGGTCGCTCACGAGCTGCTTCATGCCCGCGAGCGTCGCGGGCTGCAGCGGACCGCCGCCGTAATTGGGGAAGATGATCGCGCTGCCCAAATGCCACTGGGTCAAAGCCTGGTCGAGGTTGGCGTTGTAGCCGTTGGCGTAGACCGCCAGCATCAGCGTCTGCCCGATCTGTTGGGCGGGCGTGAGCGTGGCGATGTAGGCGTCTACGCGCTGGTCAAGGCTCAACGCTGGCGTACTGGTCGCGGTAGAGGTCCCAGAGGGGGTGGCGGCAATCTGTCCCGTCGTCTTCCCGCTCGCGCAGCCCGCCAGGACGATCAGCAGCGACAACACCCAGAGCGCTGCGACGCGCGGGCCGTGAAAGCTCCTTGCCATGCTCTGTCCTCTCTTGCCACGTGGGGCATACGGCAAGGCTATCATACGGTTAGCCCACTGGCAAGGCGCGCTCCCTGGCGCGATTCATGCTAAAATGGTGGCGCGACGGACATCCAAGGAGGTGACGGCATGCATGGCGGAGAACACGTTCCCCTACTGGGAATCCTCAGTTCGCGCCCAAATATACCTCATCGTGCGCATCCTTTGGCTTCAATGCGCGCCGTCTAGCTGAGCCTAGGGAGAGGTGACGGCTGATTATGCACGACGTGGACCATCCAGGGACGTCGGGAGATAGCGATGCGACTGGCGGAGCACCTTCCCTTCCAGAGCCACACACGCGAGAATCGTCCTATAGTCGGGACCGGATCATCGCTTTAAGTGATGGGGTATTCGCCATCGCCATCACCCTGCTTGTGCTCGATATCGTGCCGCACATCGCCACCTCGGTGACAGGCCCTCAGTTCGCGCATGAATTGCTGGATATGGCGCCGGAGCTCGTGGCGTACTTCCTCAGCTTCCTCGTCATCGGCCGGTTCTGGGATTCCCACCGGATCTATTTTCGCTCCATTTACCTGGCAGACTCACGCGTCTCGTGGATCAACCTGTTGATCTTACTCTGGATCTCGCTCATCCCCGCCACGGCGGCGCTCTTGGGATCCCACTGGCAGGAGCCAGCCGCGCTGGCCCTCTACGCGCTCAACCTGCTGTTTGCGACCATATCGTTCTGGCTGCTGTGGGGGTATGTATCCTCTGCCAGGTATGTGCGAGAAGAGGCGCTGCCCGCGACGGCTCGACGCAAGGTCGATCGATATGCTGGAGTAAGCTCGATCGGCTACGTCCTCGCCATTCCAGCCGCGTTCCTGAGTCCACCTGTCGCCCTCACACTGCTCTTCCTGACTACAGCGTTGGCCCGGGCCATTGCTCGTCGTGTCGTCACTCCGAGCTCGCCACCACAGAGCGGCGCGGCATCGGCGCTTCACGGTTCAGATGCGCGCCCGGTAGATGACGACGCGTGAGACGAGGGGTGAACGGATCGTCTTGTGCGCGCTGGTCGCAGGTCACACTGCCGATCCAAACGAGGTGACGCTGAGGGCGAGGTCCGAACAGCGACGCCGTCTGCGAGACGCAATGGACCACGACACGGCAGCGAACCTGCCAGGTGTATTTGGGGGCATGGATCTCTTCTCAGCTTCGTGGTCCAGAGCCTAGCTCATGCCCCCATAGCGCCAAACGCCAATTACGTCTGGATGACCACATCCAGACGTAATTAGGCGTTTGGACTGGCTCCCGTCGTCTCAGTACCCCAACTCGACGGGAGCTCATTGACCATCTGATCGAAGTCTTTGTCGAACTCTGCGGAGTCAACCGGGGCCTGGCACTCATACTGCTGAACGGCATGGGTCACTGCCTGCTGCAGTTTCTGCTGCAACCGTGATTCGCCCAGCACGACCAGCGCTGCGGTGTTGGCATTCAGCATGGCGCCGATCTGCTTCATGTCGTCACACGCGACATCCCCTTCGCCAGGTGCCCACCCACGGCCCCTGCCGCCGCTCCGGCCGCCGCCCCAGCGAGAATCGAGGGTGGGAAGACCAGGCCGACGAGCCCGCCGATGGCGGCGCCAGTCCAGCCGCCGTGCTGCGTCGGCTTCTCGCGCTTGCTGACGTGCACCTTGCCGGCGGCGTCCTTATTGATGATGGCGGCGTCGTAGGTGGCGATCACGCCATTCTTGTACAAGACTTTGGCCGCCTCGTAGTCGGTTTCGGCGTCATTGATACTATTGTAGGTCGCTACATCCAGGAACACGGGCTTGTCAGACATGGTCTCTGGTCCTTTCCAACGTCCCGACCCTCCATGAATCTGAACCCACGTGTCCGCTTGAGGTCAAGGAAGCGCGCTCGACCGAGCGAGAGAAAACGTCCACGCAACCGAAGCGCAGCGCTGTCCTAACTGTCGTAGGAAACATTTGCACCGAGATGTACAGCCTATGGGGACATCAATCGAGCGTATGCGGCCAGACTCCTGACCGCGCGCCAGACGAATGGCGTGGTGGGGTTGAGGAGCGTGGCGCCGTCACATTAGTGTGGCGGCGATTGTGGCGGCGATTGTGGCGGCGATTGTGGCGGCGATTGTGGCGGCGATTGTGGCGGCGATTGTGGCGGCGATTGTGGCGTCACGCCCAACGACTGAGCAAGGCTGGTCAGCATCGCCTCGTCCGCGCTAGCCTCGTGACCACCGATGCCGAAGATACCGCCCTTCTGCCCTGCCCGCGCCGTGACCTCGGCGATGTTATACAGGTAGTAGCGGAACCCTTGAACCTCGCCGGGGAAACACGCGCCACGACCGCCACCGCGTCCAGCACACCCTGAAGCGCCTGCGCGCGCGTTTGCTCGGCTGTTAGCTTCTTGCTATTCGTCACCAGGTCGGGCTGAGGAGGCGCGGCGCCGTTCTTCGTGTCCTCGGTCAACGCATTCGTGAGCGCGTTGCGCGCAGTTTGGGGTGGATCGTTGGTCATGGCTTTGAGGACGCCTTTCGACTCCTCATAGATTTCAACAGAATTCGGACGGTCGCCACTGATGGCGACGTAGAGGCCCGCCAGAATGGGCGCTTGCTGTATCGTCGCCCACTGGCTCGCCGTGTAGTTGTCGCGTATGGACATCAGTCACACCTTTCTGGGCGCCAGCCTCACAGGCGCGCACCCTCTAACGGTCTCTCACAAGCATCAGGCGCAAGCCATGTGCCATGCGCGCTCAACTGGTGGGATTAGGGCGCTCGTGGCGCGTAGCGTCACGGATTGGGGCTCATCGTCCTCATAGTCTGGGCCATCCGGAAGCATGGATGGGCGCTAACCGCGAACCGCGAGGTATGCCCGTCCTGTTGGCGCGAGGGCGCTAGAACGGCTGCGACCTATAGGGCGAACGGAGCCATTGCGGGCGGCTCCCGCGCCTTCGCGCCTCGCGTCGCTCCATCGCCGCTCCATCGCCGCTCCATAGATGCTAGAATGGTGGCGCGACGGACATCCAAGGAGACGGCGGCATGGCGGACAACACGCTCTACTACGGCGAAAACCTCGACATCCTGCGGCGCTAGCCCAGTTGCCCACCCTGCGCCACCAACATCACCTCCCACCGCGGCCGCACTCCCCACCTCCGCCCCAAGCCACCCGCGCGCGGCCAGCGCCCGACACGAAGCCGCGCCCTGCGCCATTCTCGCGATTGCACTCTCTTTCCTCTTGCATGTAATGGAACATTTGATCTACACTTGCCGCCAGAGACCTGACGCTGGGTTGGCTCGAACGCCAGCCCATCGGAGCGCTCAGGCGGGCAGGCGGAGGAGGAGCGGAGGGCGCTCCGGGGAGGATGGTCGCATGCGGAACGCGACGAGGGCCGCGCCGGTCGCTGAAGCGGAGACGGCGGAAACGGCGGAGACGGCGGGCCAGGAAACCGGGCAGGCCAGCCGGGTGGGCTACGCGCCAATCGTGCGGGTGGACGCCGCGCGGCGCGAGATCGAGCTGTGCGCCACCAGCGAGGCGCTGGACGCGCACGGCACGATCTTCGACTACGAGGCCAGCAAAGACGCCTTCACGCGCTGGATCGGCAACGTGCGCGAGATGCACGAGCGGCGCGCCGTCGGCCAGCGCGTGGAGGTGCGCTGCGACGACGAGACGCGGCGCGTCTACGTCCGCGTGCGCATCTCGCGCGGTGCGCAGGACACCTGGGAGAAGGTGCTGGATGGCACGCTGCGCGGCGCGAGCATCGGCGCCAGCAACGTCGTCTGGCGGCGCGAGCGGCGCGTCTCCAGCGGTCGCGGGCGGGCGGTGAATGTCGCCACGCGCTACGACCTGGCCGAGCTGAGCCTGGTGGACAATCCCAGCAACCCCGACGCGCTCGGCGTCACCATCGTCCGCGACGCCGAGCCGGATCTGGCCGTGCTCGACAGCATGGACACAGAAAACACCGAGGCGAACGTTGACGCGGTGGATGGCGAGCTGACCAATCGCGCCAGTGATCAGGCCGGAGACGCCGCCGCGCCCGCCGGGGAGGATTCGGGCCAGCCGGACGCGGCGACGGCGGCGCGCGAGACGCTGCACGGCGCGGCGCGGGCGGTCCTCGCGGGCTGCGGCTGCGCGCTCTGCGAGCTGGCGCTGGCGGCGCTCGACCCCGACGACGACGGCGCCCCCAACCCCCTCTCCCGCGAGGAGCGGGGGAGGGCGGACGCAGCCACCGCGCGGGTGACAGCGGCGGCGCTGCGGGCCAGCGCGCGGGAGCTGGCGCGGATGGATGAGGCGCTGCGGGCGCTGATGGAGGAGCGGCGGGCGGAACGGGGCGCGCCGCCGGACGCGGTGACGGCGGAGGCGGAGGTGGCGGCGCTGCGGGCGCGCGTCGAGCGGCTGGAGGCGCAGCCGCTGCCCGGTGGCCCCGCCGCCCGCGCGGTCGAGAAGACGCTCGCCGCCGTCCCGCTCGACGGCTATGGCATGCCGCCCGCGAGCGGCGCGGAAAGCCTTACCGCACTGGAGGCGCTGGCCGGACGCCTGCGGGACCCGCAGGCGCAGATGGCCGTCGCCGCCGAGATGATCCGCTTGCAGCAAGGGCAGGGATAGGGGCCTCATCCGGCCTGCGGCCACCTTCTCCTCTGCGGAGGAGAAGGCCCCGCGCAGCCATTCCTCGCGGGGCGAGATGGTTTGCCCACGCGACACGCGCCCGCTGCGGGTTCCCCCTCGCCTCCGCAGAGGAGAGGGGGTCAGGGGGTGAGGCCCCCCACAACACACCATACATAAAGGAGCAACCCACACCATGGCCACGATACCCTATACCACGGCGCCGGGCGCGCAGCCTGGCCAGAGCGTCAGCGATGAGACGGTGACGCTGGTGCGCGAGGCGATGAGCGACGCGACGCGCGCGATCACGACCAGCACGGGCCTGACGGGCTACGAGCTTGAGCGGCCCGCGAAGGTGATTGTGCCGGTGGTCACGCCGCTGGTGAACATGCTGCCGAGGCGGCGCGGCGCGGGCGTGGATGTCGTCCACTGGAAGGCGATCACCAGCTTCGACACCGCGCGCAACTGGGGCACGCTGGCCGAGGGCGCGCTGCCCAGCCAGGTCAGCTACGCCGTCGCGCCGATGCAGAACACCGTGCAGACGATCGGCCTGATGAACCAGGTCAGCTTCCAGGCGCAGTGGCGCGGGCGCTCGCTGGAGGCCGACGTGCGGGCGCGGCGCATCGCCGAGCTGCTCTATCAGCTGAAGATGACCGAGGAGCGCTGGGTCCTGGGCGCCTCCACGCTGCTGATGGTCCCGCCCGCGCCTGCGCTGGTCACGGCGGCGACGGGCGGCGCGGTCGCGGCGGGAACCTACTGGGCGCAGGTGACGGCGAAGAACGCGCAGGGCGAGACACTCGGCTCGACGGCGGCGAAAATCGCCACCACTGGCGCGACCTCAACCATCACCATCACCATTTTCACCGTGCCAAACGCCACGCAGTACAACGTCTACATTGGCTCCGGCGCCTCGCAGCCCGCGGCGTCGGCAATGTGGCTCCAGGCGGGCCTCTCCGGCGCCAACGCCGCGCAGCCCGCCGTCGGCGCGACGGTCACACTCTCCGACGGCGTGACCACCATGCCCTCCGGCGAGGTCAATCCGGGCATCCTGACGGTGACGCTGGCCGCCGCGCCCGCCACCAGCGGCACGGCGCTCTCGACCGTGACGGCCAACACCGCCAAGACCTTCGTGGATGGGTCGGGCAATCCGCTGATGTGGGACGGGCTGATCGCGCAGGCGCTGCTCAACGCCAGCCAGGCCAACGGCGCGACGCTCGGCGCGCAGGTGGCGCAGCCCGCCGACCCCACCGGGCGGCTGGCGCTCTCCGACATGGACAACCTGCTGGCCTCGATGTACCTCCAGGCGGCGGGCGACCCTGACGTGATTGTGATGAACCCCCTCGACAACGTGCGGCTGACTAACCTCGTCGTCGGCGCGGGCCAGTTGCGCTACGTCGTGCAGGCGGGCGAGAGCGCCGACCAGGGCCAGCTGACCGCGCAGTACCGGGTGACGCGCTACCTCAACAAGTCTACTGGCAAAGAGATGCCGATCATTATTGACCGCTACTGCCCGCAGGGGCATATCGTCTTCCTGCCGCTGACGACGCCCTTCCCGACGCCGGAGGTCGCCAGCGCGGTTGAGATCGAGACCAATCAGGAATACTGGGGCGTGGATTTCGCGCTGACCGACAGCAATTTCCGGTTCGCCGACTACGTAGACGAGACGCTGAAGGTCTACTTCCTCGGCGGGCTGGGCGTGCTGCGCGGCCTGTATCCCAGCTTTTAGGGGGCAGGCGCAGGAGCAAGCGCAGGCGAATGAATTCGCGCCTGAAGGGCCCCATGCGGGAACCCCGAACCCGCATGGGGGCTTCGCGCCACTCGCCTCACGGCCCACGAGGTCCGCCTGCGCGGACCCGGATCAGGACCCGCGCAGGTGGGTCTCGTGGCGGCTTGCCGCCTTGAGGCGCGGTTTCAACCGCCCGGCGTTTACCTCCCCTCTCCTATGGGAGAGGGGCCGGGGATGAAGTCGGGGTGAGGTCGCGAAACGCCGCCCGATGCGTTGGCGCCAAGGTTGCATTCATTGTTCCTCAAGATGCGCCCACGCCGTGCGCAGTTCTGGTCGCGTTGGAGCGAGGGCGCTAGGAGGTTCCAATCGTCATGAATCCCGTGGAGCCACCCGCGGAGCCGCCGCGCAACGTCTGGCCAGATGTCGCGCCCGCGCTGCCGTCGGAGACAACAAGTCCCAATCCTGCGCTGCAGGGGCAAATTCCCGCGCCGCCATATGACGCGACCTTGACGCCGCGCCGGCCAAAGCGGCGCTGGTGGTCAGTCGGGCGCGTCCGTCAGATTATCTTTTTCCTGTTGAGCGTGCTGGAGACGCTGCTCATCATTCGCTTCTTCCTGAAGCTGCTGGCGGCCAACCCCGACGCAGTGTTCACAGTCTTCATCTATGGCGTGACCGAGCTGTTCGTCGCCCCGTTCGAGGGCGTATTTCCCAGCCCGCAAACAAGTGGCAGCGTGCTGGATCTCGCGACGCTGCTGGCGATGATCGTCTATGCCCTGCTCGCCTGGCTGACTGTTGGCGCGATCGAGACAGTGACCAGCCGGCGTCCGGTGCGCGCCACCTGAGCGATCCAGGCGCGCCCGCGCGCCAACGCGACGGCGCGGTGGTGGATGTGTGGAGTGGAGGAATGCCGTTATGGGAGCGATGGGAGGCGTTAGCGCCTATCTGGATACCGGCGAATATCTGCGCGCGGCGACCAATCAGGAGACGGCCTCGCTGCTGGGGCTGAACACGACGCTGACGGCGAGTGTCGTGGCGGGCGCGACGGCGCTGCCTGTCGTAGCGTCGGCGGGCTGGGCGGCGGGGCCGCTCTGGCTGCTGGACGGGCCGTACTCCGAGGCCGTCCAGGTCGTGACCGCGCCGGACGGCGTGACGCTGACGCTGGCGGCGCCGGGCGTGACGCAGGCCCACGCGGCGGGCGTCTCCGCCAGCCAGGCGGGGGCGTCGGGCGCGCTGGCGGAGATCATCCTGCGGGCCAGCGCGTGGGCTGAGAGCTATTGCCGCCAGGGCGCGCCGGGCAGCCGCTCGCTTTTCGCCCTCTCACGGGTAGAGCGCTGGGGCCTGCCGGGCGCCCGCGCCTGGCGCGAGCCGGATGGCGGTCTGACCGTCCGCCCGGCGCACTTCCCGGCGCAGACGGTCACCTCGCTGACCGTCGAAACCTTCCCTGGCGCCAGCGCGGCGCTGGATGTGACGCAGATCGAGCTAACCGCCAGCGGCTCGCTGATCGAGGTTCCCGCTCCCGCGCTGGCGTCCTTCGCGGCGCCGCTGGGCGGCTCATCCCGCTGCTGGGTGACGCTGGGCTACACCGGCGGTGTCACGCCCGGCGCGGTTCCCGGCGAGCTACGGCAGGCGCTGGTGTGGGTGGTGAGCGACTTCCTGGCGCAGCGGCGCAACCCCACTGGCGCGGCGGCGGTGCGCATGGGCCGCTTCGAGCTACAGGCCCGCCCGCGCGAGGACCCCAGCGGTGACTCGATCCTGCTGATCCAGGCCAAAGCCGCGCTGCAACCGTGGCGAATGGAATGGTGAGTGAAGGGAGGGGGCGCGATGGGCGGCGCGGCCTTGAAAGGCCGGCGCACGGTGGAGGGACGGCGTGGCTTGAAAGACCGGCACACGGGGACGAGGCATGAATGCCCTGGCGTGGTGGCGGCTACTCGCCGCCGTGCGTCAGCGGGTCGCCAGCTTGCTCATACCCAACGGGAAGAACGCTCGCCTGGCCATCGATCTCCGTCAGCGGCAGTTTGTTGACGCGACAGAAACGCTCCAGCGACTCGAACTCCGCATAGTATCCAGCGCCTGGCCGGGGCTCATCCTCGACGAACCGCTCGACGCGCCCGTTCGCAAGATTCACGACCTTTTCGTCTGGCGCGATCATCGGCGCGAAGTAGACGTTGACACGCTGATCTTGCAACTGGTGTGGCGTCTGAACGCCCAGGTTGTTTTCCGCCCATTCAAACCCTTCCACAAAGCCCTCCAATCCTTCGGTGCGAAGCGCACAGGTTGCGTTTCGCGCGCCGCCGCATGGCGCGGCATGGCCATGCGCCTGCACTCTCCGTGCCATATGTGGGTTGGCGTCGCGGCGATGGCGCCGCTCTCGATATTTGCGCATGGCGTTAGTCAGGCGTGTCATGAGGAGGTGGTGGCGATGATCTTTACAACGGTACGGGTGGAACGCCCGGAGGGGACGGTCATGGCGTCCGGCGTCGCGGTGATGATCGAGCCAGCGGCGGCGAACGATCTGGAGCGGGTGGACTTCGAGGGCGCGCGGCCATTCGATCTGGTCTGGATCAGCACGACACAGGGCGTCCCAGCGCTGCCGCTGCGGCGGCGCGACACGCTCTTCGACGAGCGCAACACTGACCCAGAGACGGGCGCGCTGGCGAAGTACCGCGTCACCGGCGCGGTGGAGACCTTCGACGGCGACCATCAGGAAGCGCTCTGCGAACGGGTGGTCGGCGGCTAACCTCACCCCCGCCCCCTCTCCTTGGAGGAGAGGGGAGCGTGGGGTGGAGGTAATGAGAGTGGAGGTGGGAAAACGCTATGCCAACGGGAATTACGCTGCCGGGCGCGCCAGATACGCTGGGCGCGCTGGCGGCGATGCGGGGAATCATTCTGGCGGAGTGTCTGGTGGGCGGCATCTCGCCCTTCGCGGCGCTCGCGGCGGCGGACGCGGCGCGCTACGGCGTCGCCAACGCCGTCTTTATCGGGCGGCCCAAGGACTTCAACGACGCCTACCTGCCGCAGTGTGTGATCTGGATTCCACCAGAGCAGAGCGCCGCGCTGGAGGCCGGAACGGCGCTGGACGGCCTCAGCGGGCGCGCCAGCGCGGAGTTCGAGGCGCTCGTCCAGGTGTTTGTGGATATGCGGACGGACTGGTACGCGGGCGAGCAGCAGATACTGGCCATCCGCGACGCCCTCTGGCCCGCGCTGCTGCGCCACGCGCGCCTCGGCGGAACGGTTCCGACGGTGATCGCCAGCGAGGCGCGCGCCGGTCGCGGCCTGGACTACGAACAGATCGCCGGGGTGGAATATCGTATGTTCGAGGCGCGCTGGTGGGTGCGGCAGCAGTGGAGCGTCGCGGGCGGGCTTGTGGTGTAATGGTGGGGAGACGTGAACAGCGGCGCACGGTTGGATGGGCGTGAATGCCCCGTGCGCGCATCTGGAATGGAGGCGGCGTGAGCGTTACAGATGAGGAACGGAGCGAGCGGAAGGAGCCTGTGGCTGTGGTGGCGCGGGTGATGACGTGGAACACGCTGGCGGGCGGCTGGCCCCGGCTGGACGCGATCGAGGCCGTGATCCGCGACGCGCGGCCCGATGTGCTGGGCATGCAGGAGATCGAGCCGCGCACACTGGACGCGCTGGCGGAGCGACTGTGCATGGAGCGCGTGTATGGCGTCTCGAACAGCGGGCGCGGCTCGCCAATCGGGCTGCTGAGCCGATGGCCTATCCGCGAGGCGCCCGCGCATGCGGACACGCCGCTGCGCAACGCGCTGCTGGAGGCCGTCATCGAGCCGCCGGGCGCGGCGCCGCTGCGGGTCTTCGTCGCGCACCTCGCCGCCCAGTACAACGCCTGGCGCGCGGGTGAGGGCGAGCGTCTGCGCGAGCTACGCTTCATCCTGGCGCTCATGTCCCAGGCCCAGGCGAAGGGCGGCGAGCCGCAACTCCTGATGGGCGACTTCAACAGCATGGCGCCGGGCGAGCCGCTGCTGGCCTCGCGGCTGCTGCTGCGTGTCGCGAGCAACGACGCCAGGCGCGCCAACGGGGTGAAGTTGCCCGGCCTGCCGGGCGTCGCGAAAGTGTTGCCGCCACCGCTCCGCTCGCTGGGGAGCGTGGCGGTCGCGCTGGCGCGCTGGGCGCCCACCGCAGCGCTGATTGACGCCGCCGCCAGCGTCTATACCCCGCGCGCCGTCATCACGGAAACGCGCGCATCGGGCCTGGTGGATCTCTACGCCGCCGCCCTGCCCGACCCGCGCCTGCGTCAGATGACTTGCCCCTCAGACGCGCCAGCGGGCCGCATTGACTACATCTTCGCCAGCCCCGCGCTGGCCAGCGGCCTCATCACTTGCCTCACGCTGGTGGATGGCAAGGCGCGCCCCGTCACCACCGCGTCGGACCACCGCCCCGTGCTGGTCACGCTGACGCTGGGGTTGCGCGCGTAACCGCGCCCCGTTCAGCGGGTGGCCTGAGCAAATTCCACCACGACGCGGGCCAGCTCCTCGCCGCGGTCCTCCTGGAGGAAGTGGCGCGCGCCGGTGATCGTGACGTGGGGCTGGGCCGCCGCGCCGGGAATCAACTCCTGGAAGAGCTTGTCGCCGCCGCGCGTGATGCGCTCACCGTCGCTGAACGCGGTCAGGAAGGGCTTCTCGAAGCGCTTGAGCGCCTCCCACGCCTGGCGGTTGGCGGCGCTCGCCGGATCGTCTGGGCGCGTCGGGACGAGCAGCGGAAACTGGAGCGCGCCCGCCTTGTAGCGCTCGTCGGGGAACGGCGCCTCGTAGGCGGCGATGACCTCAGGGGACACCTCCGTCGCGCAGCCCAGCCGGATGACGCTGCCAATATCGAGCGTCTCCGCCGACTGCGAGGCGGTCTGCCACGCCAGGAACGCGCGCGACATCGGCTGGTCGCCAGTGGGCAGGCCGGTGTTGGCCGCGACGACGCGCGCGAAGCGGTCGGCATGCTCCGCCACCAGCCGCAGGCCGATCAGCCCGCCCCAGTCCTGGCAGACGAGCGTGGCCGCGCGCAGGTCGAGCCCGAGCAGCAGCCCGCGCATCCAGTCCACATGGCGCTGGTAGGTGTAGTCCTCACGCGCCGCCGGCTTATCCGAGCGCCCAAAGCCCACCAGGTCCGGCGCGATGACGCGATAGCCCGCCGCCGCGATGATCGGGATCATCTTGCGATAGAGGTAGCTCCAGGAGGGCTCGCCGTGCAGCAGCAGCACAGGCGCGCCGTCCGCTGGTCCTTCATCCAGATAGTGGACGCGAACGCCTTCGACCTCCAGGTAGTGTGGCGTGAAAGCATAGCCCGGCAGGCTGGCGAATCGCTCGTCTGGTGTGCGCAACAGCTCCATCGCGTTGTCTCCCCTTACCGCATACGGCCGTCCGCGCCGCATGAGGAGAGCGTAACGCGCCCGCTGGCGTCATGGCCAGCGGGCGCGTTCGGGAAGGTCAATCCGCCGCTCAAAGCGGTCTGCGCGATGTTCTCTCGCCGGGAACTGAAGCGGGCGGCTTACCGCGCGCGGGTCGGGACGAGGCGGCCAGATTTGTCCTCGTCCTCCAGGCTGGCCTCTTCGTGATACTCGGCGTCGGTGTTGACCTTCCACTGGTCGTAGGTCGAGCCAGTAGCGATGTTGCGGGCCACCAGCAGCGCCGTCATCATCGAGTGGTCCTGGTTGTTGTAGTGGTGCATGCCGTTGCGCCCGACCAGGCTCAGGTTGGGCAGCGTGGGCGTCAGGTAGTCATGGATGACGGCGAGGTCCTGCTTGTAGGTGTCGTCGTAGACCGGGTAGGCCTTGGGCTGGCGCACGACGACGCCCCACATGACATCCTCCGGCGCGCACATGCCCAACTGGACCATCTCGCGCGTGCCGAGCGCCACCAACTGCTCATCAGTGGCCGTCCATAAGCCGTCGCCCTCGAAGCAGAAGTATTCGAGGCCGATGCAGGTCGTGTTCTGGTCGGGCACCATGTAGGGGCTCCAGACCTTGAAGTTCTGCATGCGCCCAACTTTGACGGTCGGGTCGTGGATATAGATCCAGTTGTCAGGGAAGACGTCGCGCTTCTTCAGCACCAGCGCCACCGTCAGGAAGTCGCGGTACTTCAGGTCATCGGCGGCGGCGACCACCCTGGCGGGCATGGCCGGCTCCAGCTTGTGGACCAGCTCGCGAATGGGCAGCGTCGAGATGAACTGCGAGCCGGTAACCTCGCCTGTCTGACCCGACGCGGTATCGCGCACGGTGACGCTGGTCACGCGGTGGCCGTCGTGGTGGATGCTGACGACTTCCTGACCGAGCGCGACGATATTGCCGCCCGCGCGCAGCTTCGCCGTCACACGCTCCCACATCTCGCCGGGGCCGCGCTTGGGATAGCGGAACTCGTCGATCAGCGTCTTAATGACCGCGCCACGATCGCCATTGTCCTTCTTTGGCGGCAGCAGCGCGTTCTTGATCGCCGTGGTCAGGTCGAGGCCCTTGATGCGCTGCGCGGCCCAGTCCGCGGAAAGCTCAGTGGTGCTGATACCCCACACCTTTTCGGTGTAGGTCTTGAAGAAAATGCTGAACAGCCGGTGGCCGAACTGATTGGTCACCCACTCTTCCAGGTTGCGCGGATCGCGGGTGGGGAAGACGCGCGCCCAGGCGTAGCTGGTGATGCAGCGCACCGTTTCGATTGGCCCCATGTTCAGCAGCGCGTTGCTGGCCTTGAGGGGATAGTCGAAGTACTTGCCCTTGTAGAAGATGCGCGAGAGGCGTCCGCGCGTCAGCATTTCCTCACCGAGGATCTCGGTCCAGAAGTCCTCGACTTCCTGGCTTTTGCTGAAGAAGCGATGGCCGCCAATGTCGAAGCGGTAGCCCTGCCGCTCTTCGGTGCGCGAGATGCCACCGACGAAGCGCGGGTCCTTCTCGAGCGTGACTGTGGGCAGGTGGTAGCGCATCAACTCGTAAGCCGCCGTGAGGCCCGCCGGGCCCGCGCCCATGATCACCGTGCGCTTCGCCGCGTCAAGCGCGGGATGGCTCGTATCCGCGCCAGCGGCGGACGCCGCGCCATTCCCCGTCGCTGAGCTTGCGGAACGCGGGTTCTGTGACGCTGAGAGCATTGGGTCCACCCAGTCTCCTCCTGATCAGGCGTCTCCCGCCGGCCACGCCGCGAACGCCCCGAATAGATGCCATCTATACATCATCGCGTGGGCGGCGCTCGCGCTCACGCGATGGCCCACATACGTCGCACTGTCGCGTACTATCTAGGTATAACGACGCAGTATACATACCAGCGTATCATGCGGGCGCATCCTCTGGAATGGTGGTGGAACTTCGGGTGGGGCGGGCGGGAAAAACGCGGCCTCAGTTGGCGGAGGCCAGGTTGACCTCCGCCGTGGCGATCAGTCCCGCCAGCGCCTGGAAGAAGCGCTCCGGCTGCTGCAACTCCGGCAGGTGGCCCGCCTCGGGCAGCGTGACCTCCAGCCCGCCGCGCTCGCCCAGCGCCTCCGCCGCCGCCCGCGCCTCAGCGGCGGAGCAGAGCGGATCGAGCCCTCCCCGGATGACGGCGGACGGCGCCAGAACCGTGCGCGCCAGAGCGAGCGTCTCCGTCCGGATGGTGTCCATGTCCCGCCAGAGCGCCACCGACGCCGCCACCGACGCCGCATGCTCCGGTCGCGCGCGATCCGCCCGCCGCCGCTCCTCGATCGCGCGCGTCGCCTCCGTCGTCGGACCGAGCGCCAGCGCTGTCAGGGCAGGCTCCGCCAGCCGCGGCAGCGCTGGCGCTCGCAGCGCGTAGCCCGCCAGCGTCTCCAGCGTCCCGCGCGGCGCAAGGCCCAGCGGTCCCACCAGCGCCAGCCCCGCCGTCCGCTGGGGATGCGCGGCGGCGTAACGCACCGCGACGCCCGCCGGAATCCCGCTGGCCAGGAACACGGCGCGCGCCACACCGAGGCTGTCCAGCCACTGGCCCAGGACGCCCGCCAGGTGGTCGAGGGTGTAAGCGAAGTCCGCAGGGGAAGGCCGCGCTGAGGCGCCGAAGCCGGGCCAGTCGAGGGCGAAGACGCGCCGCTCCGGCGCCAGTCGCTCCAGAATGCCGCGATAGTCGCGCCAGGTGTAGCCGACGTCGGGCAGCAGGACGAGCGGCGCGCGGGCCAGCAGCGCGCGCGGGGCGTCGTTCATCGCGGTGGCGATGCGCTGCCCCTCGATGATGACGCCGCGCTCTTGAAGCGGGTTCGACGCGGCTGGCTGATCCGCTGGGGATGCTGGTTCAGATGCGCTCATGGAGAGGGTTATACCATAACGGCGGGGAGGCGCGGCCTTGAAAGGCCGGCGCACGGCGATGGGGCATGAATGCCCGCGTCGAGCCGTGCGCCGATGGGCCGCGCCTTGGCCTTTCAAGGCCGCCGTCGCGTGCCCCGGCCTTTCAAGGCCGGGATTGGCCCCCTTATCGCTTGACGTTGCTGGTAGCGGGGGCCTCGAAGGTGATCTCCAGCGCGCCGCCGCCCATGCGGGCCACGGTCGCGTCCAGCGGCGCAAGGACGGCGGGCAGGGCGATGTCGCGCTTGAAGTTGCCAACCTCGACGATCAGGTCGTCGCCCTTCTTGGTCATCACCACTTTGCCCATCTCGACGTGTGGCAGTGGCAGTCGCAGCACGTACTGGTCGCCGCGCTTGACCAGCTCCTGCGGCGAGCCCTGGTAGAAGACCTTGGTCGGGTCTTCGTCGCCCCAGATTTCGCTCGCCAGCTGGGCCAGCGCCTCGACGCCGATCACCTCGCGCGAGCGGTAGGGCGCGTCCCAGACGGGCAGCGGGTCGAAGGTCTGGTGAATCTGATGGTAGTAGCCGCGCTGCTGTTCCATCATATCGCGCAGCAGCGCGTCCTGCGGCGGGGGAACGCTGGAGGGGTCTTTGACGCCGGGCAGCACGCGATTGCAGATCACGCCGTCAATCGGGTAGCCGTAGAGCGTCAGGTAGGTCTCGGCCCGCAGCGCCTCCTTGATGACCATTTTCTCCGGGTTGACGACCAGCCGGTAGCTGCTGACGGAGCTGTCGGTGAGCGTTACGCGCAGCGCCGCCACCTGCGTATTCAGCTTCTCGAGCTGCTCCACGACGTTGACGCCGGGCAGGAAGGTCTTCAGCAACGGCTTGGCGGCGTTGAAGGCGATGTTGCGCCAGCCGGTGACGCGGTTGGCGTACCACAGGAACGTCTCCGGCATGCTGAGCAGGCGCACCGTCTCGCCGGTCGGCGCGGCGTCCACCACGACGACATCGAAGCCGGCGCTGGTGGCCTGGCGGTGGATGTTGAGCAGCGCCACAACCTCGTCCATGCCGGGGATCAGCGCCATCTCCTCCGCCGCGACCTCGCTCGCGCCCTGCTTCTTGAGGGTGTTGGTGATGTAGTCCTGCACCTTGCCCCAGCCAGCGCGCATCTCCTCCAGCACGTTGATCTCCTGCGCCCAGAGGTTCTCGGCGATCTGGGTTGGCTCGGAGGTCAGCGGCTTGTCGAGCGCGTCGGCCAGGCTGTGGGCCAGATCAGTGCTGACGACCAGCGTGCGCTTGCCCAAGCTGGGCCGCGCGCGCGGCGGTCGCGGCGGCGAGCGTCGTCTTGCCTACGCCACCTTTGCCAAGATAGAGGATGAGCCGCATCCCGCTTAGACCTTTCCGTGCGATCCCGTGAATGGAGAAATAGCTGACTGTCACGCCGTCACGCCTGATATTGGCGCGGCGCATGCTGCTTGTGACTGCCCGTGACGCGCCATCGCGAGCGCCGCCGGGAGACTTCCGGCGCGCGCCTGCCCGCGTCATCACACTCTACGCGCCGCCCGCGCGCGTAGTTGTACGCCCCCGGACCGTGCGCCCAGCGCCTGGGCGCCTGAAGGCGCGGCTACGGGCCCCAGGCGGGAACCCTGAACCCGCCTGGGGGCTTCGCTGCGCTCGCCCGCAGGCCGCGAAGGCCGCCTGCGCGGCCTGGGACGCGGCGGGGAGAGCCAGCCAGCGGTTGCGGACAAGCGGACAATTCACAGGGCCTGGGCAGTATGGCGCATGCCCTTGATTCCAGGCGCGCGTTTTCGGCATGATAGGCGTGTTGATTATTTGCATAGTCTTTGTCGCGTGTTTGCGTGGCGCTGGGGAGCCTCCCAGCGCCGCGTTGAAGCGCCGCCAGGCGGCGCGGGAGGCGGTCTTTCTCATGCTGGCCAGCTCACGTGACGCTTCCTTCGAGGGCGATGCGCGCCACATCGCGCCGCTTAACGCCGCGCACGCGCAGAGCGCGCGAGGCGTGGGAGCCATGCGGGCATGCAGGGCCATGCGGGCCATACGCTGGCGGGCGCCCAGCCCGCCGCCGCGCCCGCCGCGCCACACCGTGCGACGGCGGGCGCGCTGGACGGCTCCGCCTCGCATACCGGCGCGACGCTCGACGACGCCTATGCCTACTGCCAGCGCGTGACGCGCGAGATCGCGCGCACCTTCTACTATGGCTCGGTCTTCCTGCCCGCCGAGAAACGCCGCGCGGCCTGGGCGCTCTACGCCTTCTGCCGCATCGCGGACGATATCGCCGACGAGCCGGGGCTCTATCCTGAGCCGGACGCCGACCTGGCGCGCTGGCGTCAGGCGCTGCTCGACACCTACGCCGGACGCCCGCGCGGCCCGGTGATGCGCGCCTGGGCTGACACGCTCACGCGCTACGCTGTGCCGCTCCAGCCCGCGCTGGACCTGCTGGACGGCGTGGAAATGGACATTCGCGGCGACACCTACGAGACGTTCGACCAGCTCCGGCTCTACTGCTACCGGGTCGCGGGGGCGGCTGGCCTGCTGATGGCGCCGGTCCTGGGCTACGCCGGGCCGGAGGCGCTGGACGCGGCGGTGGACCTCGGCATCGCGATGCAGCTGACCAACATCCTGCGCGACCTCGGCGAGGACGCGCGGCGCGGGCGCGTCTACCTGCCCGCTGACGAGCTGGCGGCGTTTGGCTACCCCCGCGCCGCGCTGGAGCGTGGCGAGCGGACGCCCGCCTTCTACGACCTGATGCGCTTCCAGATCGCCCGCGCGGAGGCGTATTACCAGCGCGGCCTGCGCGGCGTGGCCCTGCTCGACGCCGACGCCCGGCTGGCCATCGCGCTGAGCGGCGTCCTCTACCGCGCCATCCTCCAGCGCATCCGCCGCAACGGCTACGATGTCTTCACCCGCCGCGCCCACATCTCCACGGCGGGCAAACTGGCGATGCTCCCCGGCGCCTGGCTGCGCGTGCGCCTCGGCGCGCCCCTGGCGTAGCCTCTACCCGCCGTGAGAAGGTCCTGCCGGGCGAAACAAGCGCAGGACAAACCGCTCGCCCTTCACCTGCCACGCTGAGCCGCGACCCCCTCGCCCCGCAGGGAGAGGGGGCAGGGGTGAGGCTCCCCTACCCACCCAGCTTCTTCGCCCGCCGCTCCGCCGCTTCCGCTTCGGCGATGCGGCCCAGGGCGCGGAAGCATACCTCGCTTGCGCGACCAACCTTGCGGATCTTGGGGATCAAGGCGTAACTGCTGCTCTACGCCGCCAGCGCTTCCTGATACGGCCTTGAGTTCTCTAGAATGCAGCTTTGTTGACACCAGGCGGCGGCGTAGGAAGGGTCGAGCGCTAGCGCGTGGTCGTAGGCCGCCAACGCCTCCTCGCCCCGCCCCAGACCGTTGAGCGCAGGCCCTTGTTGTTAGGCCATACGTAGGGGGGTGACGCCTGCTGGTCGTTGGCGCCAGCCTCGCGCGGTCGTGAGCGGGGCGCCCTTGCCGACCCAGGCGCGCACGTATGCAGGGTCGAGCGCCAGCGCGCGATCATACGCCAGCGCCTCAGCAGGCGCTTCTGACTCGACCAACACGCGCTAGCTCGCCCCATGCATCAGCATTGCGCGGCGTCGCGCTCGGTGGCGCGCTTGAAGAAGGGCAGCGCGTCGGCCCAGCGCTTTTGCGCCGCCAGCGCGCGGCCCTGGGTCATCAGGTCGTCCACCGATTCGGCGGGCTGGGGCGTGGTGGGGGCGAGGGCCTGGCCAGCGGGGGTGAGGGCCAGCAGGCGCAGCGTGCGCTCCAGCATCTCGGCTTCGGGGTAGGGGGTGTTGTTGGGGCCTTCGATCCGCTTGTACTCCTCCAGGAAGAGCATTTGATTGAAGGCGTTGGGGTCAATCGGCGAGATGACCACCGGCAGGATGATGTGGCTGGGGTCGCGCAGCTGGATGTTGAAGGCCCACTTGCACTCACGCTTCACCCAGTCCGAGGCGAAGGCCGCCTTCGAGAGCAGCACGACGAAGACTGGGCGCGCGGCGAGCTGGCGCTGGATCTCGTCCAGCAGCTGGGTCGCGCCGAGGTTGTGCTCGTCGAACCAGACATCGGCGCCCGCCCCGCGCAGCGCCACGACCACCCGCTCCGCCACGTCCTTATCCGCCGAGGAGTGGCTGAGGAACACCTGCATCGTCGCCATCGCCCGCGCCCCCTTCCGCGCTACCGCCCGCGCCACACGACGCCGCCTGGCGGTATTCTATCATGCGTGCGGGCGAGGCGTGGGCAGGCTCCCGGCCTTGAAAGGCCGGGGCACGCGGACGGCGCCATAAATGGCGTCCCCCCGCTCGCCCCCGCGCGACCCGCCAGGGCATTCATGCCCCGTCGTCCGTGCGCCGGTCATTCATGGCCGCGCGGCCTTTAAGGCCGCGCGCCTCAGTCCCGCGCCGTGTAGAATAACGGGAAGCGCGCCCGCCATCTTCGCGGCCAGGGCGCCATGCGGGAGTGGGAGAAAATCGCGTGATGTCACGGACCGGCGCGCTGGTGATCGTCATTTTGGTCGTAGGGGCGGGCACGTACCTGTTGCGCGCGGTCCCGCTGGCGCTGGGCAGCCGCGCGAGGCTCTCGCCCGGCGTGGAGCGCTGGCTGCGCTACGTCACGCCCGCCACGCTGGGCGCCCTGCTGGGGCCGCTGCTGCTGACGCCGGATGGCGCGCTTGTCCCACCCTGGGCCAACGCCGCGCTGCTGGCCGCCATCCCGACCGCCGTGGTGGCGCGGCTCTCGCGCAACCTGCTGGCGACCATCGCCGCCGGGGTCATCCTCTACGCCGCGATTGGCGCGCTGCTGGCCTGGATCGGCGCCACCCGATGAACACTGACGTAACGGAAAGCCGCCGCGCCGGGGCGCTGCGCGGCCTGCGCGACGCGCTGCCGATCATCCTGGCGTATATTCCCGTTGGCGCGACCTTCGGCGTCGTCGCCGTCAGTCACGGGCTGCCAGTGTGGATGGCGCCGCTGATCTCGCTGGGAATCTACGCCGGCGCGGCGCAGTTCATCTTCGTCACGCTGGCAGCTAGCGGCGCTGGGCCGCTCTCGATGATCGTGACACTGCTGCTGGTCAACCTGCGCCACGCGCTCTACGGCGCGACGCTGGGCCGCGCCTTCGCCCGCTGGCCGGAGGCGCGCAAGTGGCTGGCCGCCTGGGGGCTGACCGATGAGGTCTTCGCCGTGCTGGGCGCGCGCGTCACCGTTGGCGTGGCGCGCGGCGAGGCGACGGATCGCATCATCAGCCAGCCATATCACTACGCCCTGGCGTTCGCCTCCTACGCCGCGTGGGTCGGCGGCACGGTGGCGGGCGCGCTGATTGGCGCGGCGGTCCCCGCCCGCGCCGCCGCCGCGCTGACCTTTGGCCTGCCCGCGCTGTTCCTGGCGCTGCTGCTCAACCAGCGGCCCACGCGCCCGCAACTGGCGGCGGCGCTGCTGGGCGCGCTGGTGGCCGTGGGGGTGCGCCAGCTTACCACGTCGGGGGCCGACATCGTGGCGGGCGCGCTGGCGGGGGCCACCCTCGGCGCGCTGCTCGCCGCCCGCGCCGAGCGGATGGAGCGGCGCGCCGGACCAGCCTGCGATCCGCGCGTACAGAGGCGACGATACGACTGCCCGTACTCGCGACCAATGGCGCCATTTGTGTCGCACCACGAAGCGAGGAGCGTCCATCATGAGCTGATTCAGCAAGATGAACCGTAGCAACCTGCCGAGCGAGCGCGGTCTATCTGACGAATGCAACGGCAGGACGCCGAAATGGAGCGCGCACTCGATGCGAGGACCGAGTTGCGTCGACTTGCCGTCAGCGGCGCAGCGTCACCGCCTGAGTCCGCGCAGACTGGCCGCCAACGAGACGCTCAAGACGCGCCGTACGAACAACTCGACATGGCCCTGCGACGACTGGAATCAGCTCCAGCCGCGCCGCGCGCCGCCACATGGAACGAGCGGACGCGCGGCGGCTGGAGCGCGCTACACCTCACAGCGGCCAGCGCGAAGGTACTGCGATTCGGCTGGGAAACACGCGAGATGGCAACCGCCTGACGAAGCCTGCTACGAGCACGAGCGATGGTCGTGCGCGCGCATGCGGCGCGCGTGCTGCTCCGCAGCCAGCGCGGCCACGCACATGCTCGCGCGCTGTGGCCGCAGGCGCCGCGCGCGTGAGCCGCTCCTATATCCCCAAAACCCTGCGTGACCGCGTTCGCGCTCAGGCGCAGGGACGCTGCGGCTACCGCCCTGACGTCCGAGGCGGTTGCTGGGCTGCGCCAATGGAGATAGATCATATCGTCCCTGAGGCGCTGGGCGGCCCGAACCGTAGAAGATAATCCTCTGGCTCAGCCTGCGCGCTATGCAATCAGCGCAAGAGCAGCCGAATCGCTGGCTCGCGACCCGCTCACTGGCGCGCTCACGCGACTGCTTTGACCCGCGCCATCAGCGTTGGCCGATCACTTCGCCTGGACGGAGAGTGGCGCGATCATCGTCGGGATAAGCGCTGAGGGCCGCGCCACCGTCACCGCGCTCGATTTGAATCGCGCCTCGCTGGTATTCGCGCGTCGCGCATGGGTCGCTGTCGGTTGGCATCCTCCCGACTCATCCACACGCGAACCTCTGTCTTGACCCGCCACTACTTCGCCGCTCCGGCGCCTTTCAGGCGGTCGGCGTACTGCTTGCGGAACTTGGCGACTTTGGGGGCGATGACGACGGAGCAGTAGGGCGCCTCGGGGTGCAGCTCGAAGTAGCGCTGGTGGTAGTCCTCGGCCGGGTAGAAGACGGTGAACGGCTCGACCGTGGTGACGATGGGATGCGGCCAGAGTTGTCGCTCGGTCAGGTCGCGGATCACCGCCTCAGCGGTCGTCTGCTGCTCCGGGCTGTGGGCGAGGATGATCGAGCGGTATTGCTCGCCCACGTCGGCGCCCTGGCGGTTGAGCGTCGTCGGGTCGTGCGAGGCGAGGAAGATCTCGATCAGGTCATGGTAGGATAGCTCGCGCGGGTCAAAGACTACCTGAGCCACCTCCGCGTGGCCCGTGCGCCCGTCGCAGACCTGGCGGTAGGTCGGGTTCACCACATGGCCGCCCGCGTAGCCCGGCAGCACGGACTTCACCCCGCGCAGGCTGATAAACAGCGGCTCCAGGCACCAGAAGCAGCCGCCGCCGAGCGTCGCCGTCTCCTCCGTCGCGCCCGCGTCCGCCATCTCTGTATCAGTCATCAGTTCATACCTCGCTCACTCGCCGCGCTGGCGTAGATTTTCCACACCTCTGTATACGTATACAGAGTAGTGTACCGCGAGAATGTTACAGACATGACGCGAGGCTGCGCCAGAGCGCGTGGCGCGGCAACCTAGCGTGGCGGCGGGGCGTGGCCGCATGCTGGTCATGCTGGTCGCGCTGGTGCTGGGTAACGCGGATCGCGTGGCTGACGTGGGCGAAGCCACGCACGACCTCCAGTGTCTTGGAGAAGCCGCCGAGAATGGGGGCGAGGGCAAGGAAATTGAGGAACGCGCCAACCCGGTCGTGATGACGCAGATCGGCGATCAGGTCGCGCACGGCGCACATGCTGCCGATGAGGGGAATGAAGGCAAGGGTGATCTGCGTCACCGCGCCGGGGATGCGCAGATCGCGGGCGAAATCGCCCAGGAACGCGCCAGCCACCACATCACCAATGAACGAGCGCCGCCGGGGATACGGCGCCACGATGGTTGGCGCCTCGACCAGGACAGGGCGCGCGGCATAAACGCCGTCCGGCTCATACGGCAGGGGTGCTCGTGGGTCCGCCATGCGCGCTCCTTTTGATTTCCGAAGATGGCTTCCAGGTATGGGCAGTCCGGCATCCGCCAGCGTCTGTTCGCTATTTGGTGAATGTACGCGCATCCACTACGCAAGGTTGCGTACGGCGACATTCGTCTGTGAGCGCCGTCTGCTTCGCTGGCAGCATATCACAGCGCGATAGATTGCGCACGCGCTACAATAATCCGGTAGGCTACTTCGCGCGCGGGAATCCATCAGCGTCGTTGTGCGCCGTTCGTGTGGGGCGAGTAGCCAGACACAGAATATCAAGGTATGGAGAAAGTCGGAACAATGACGGTACAGTTTGGTGTCTTCGCGCCACAAGGCTGGCGCATGGATCTGGTCGAGATCGCCGATCCGGTGGAGCAATACGAGGCGATGACCCGCGTGGCGCAGGCGGTGGACGCGATGCCCGCGTTCGACAGCCTCTGGGTCTATGACCACTTCCATACGGTCCCTACCCCAGAGCTCCAGACGACCTTCGAGGCGTGGACCATCACCGCCGCGCTCAGCCGCGACACCAAGCGCGTCAATATCGGCCAGATGGTCACCTGCAACGGCTACCGCAACCCGGCGCTGCTGGCCAAGATGGCCTCCACCGTGGACGTGATGAGCCACGGGCGGCTGTACTTCGGCCTGGGCGCTGGCTGGTACGAGCACGAGTGGCGCGCCTACGGTTACGGCTTCCCGGAGACACGCCAGCGCATGCGGGCGTTCCGCGAGGCCTGCGATATCATCGTTAAGATGTGGACCGAGACCTACCCGGAGTACAAGGGCGAGCATTATACGATTGACAAGCCGATCAACGAGCCGCGCGGCGTCCGCAAGCCCTATCCCTCCTTCTGGATTGGCGGCGGCGGTGAGCAGGTGACGCTGAAGCTGGTGGCGAAGTACGCCAACGCCTGCAACATCGGTGGCGACCCGGAGACGGTGCGGCAAAAGCTGGGGGTGCTGCGCGGCCACTGCGAGACGCTGGGACGTGACTATGACGCCATCACCCGCTCCAGCAACCTCAACGTCTACCCCATCGAGCCCGGCGTGGACCCGGAAAAGGCTACGGAACCGATGCAAAAAGCGCTGGGCATGACCTACGATCAGTTGAAGGGGATGGCGGTCATCGGGACACCCGACGAGATCACGCGCCACATCGAGGGGCTGGTCGCGGCGGGTATCAACTACGTCATCTTCTACGTCCCGCGTATCGCCTACGATCATGCGCCGCTCCACATTCTGGCGGAGCAAATAGCGCCGCGGTTCCAATAGCGCTTCCGGTAGTGGGCGGGGCGCGGCCATGAATGGCCGGCGCACGGCGGGGGTGATAAATCCCTTGGCCTTTCAAGGCCCGTCGCGCGCTCCGGCTTTTCAAGGCCGGGAGGGCGCAAGGGCGACAGGCGACAGATCACGAGGAGTGAATACCTATGACAAGCAGTAGCGCATTTGATCCGGACGCCTATGTGCGCGCGGTGAATGAGTTCCGGCAAGGGAAAGACGCTGACTTCAAGGAGGCGCTGGACTCGCCGATCCCGGCGACGGAGCGGCCCGCGTTCAGCGGGCTGCGCTACTTCCCGCCCGACCCGGCGCTGCGGCTGATGGCGACGGTCGAGCCGCTGGCGGGCGGCGGGACGTTTATGATGCGCACCTCCGACAATGACGAGCGCGAGTACGAGCGGTACGCCCTGCTGCATTTCACCCTGGACGGGCAGGAGTATCACCTGACGGCCTACCGCACGCCGGACGCGGATGAAGACGAGTCATGGTTCGTGCCATTCCGCGACGCGCAGGCGGGCAAAGAGACGTATGGGGCCGGGCGCTACCTGGAGATTGCGCCGCCACACGCGCACGGCGCGCATGACACCACGGAGCCGCCGCGCGTCATCCTCGACTTCAACCTGGCCTACAATCCCTACTGCGCCTACAGCCCGTACTATAGCTGCCCGCTGCCGCCCGTGGAAAACACCCTGCCCATCGCCATCCGCGCCGGCGAGATGACCTACGCGGCGCACGCGCATTAAGAAAGAGCGACTTCGGACGCGGACGCGCGCCCGCTGGCCATGATGGTCTCCAGCGCCGCGCACCGGACCCATGAGTAGTCGTGTCCATCCATCACACACAGGAGTTCACCCTCGTGGAGCTATCACGCCGTCTGCGGAGCCTGCCGCCGTACCATTTCGCCGCCTACAACCGCAAGATCGCTGAGTTGCGCGCGTCGGGCCGGGACATCATCAATCTCTCGATTGGTGATCCTGACCTCGCGACGCCGCCGGAGGTGCTGGACGCGCTGACCGAGAGCGCGCGCGAGCCGCTCAACCAGCGCTACCCGGAGTATGAGGGGATGGCGGCGCTGCGCGAGGCGTTCGCGGCGTGGTTCGCGCGGCGCTTCGGCGTCGCGCTGGACCCCCGGCGCGAGATGACGACGCTGATCGGCTCGAAGGAGGGGCTGGCGCACCTGCCGCAGGCGGTGCTGGATGAGGGCGACGTGGCGCTGATGCCCAATCCCGCCTACCCGGTCTATCCGACGGCGGTGGCGCTGGCGGGCGGGACAACCTACGACATGCCGCTGAGCGAAGAGGGCGGCTGGCTGCCCAACCTGGAGGCGATCCCGGCGGATACCCTCGCCCGCGCCAAGATGCTCTGGCTGAACTATCCGAATAACCCCACTGGCGCGGCGGCCCCGATGGCCTTCTTCGAGCGCGCGGTGGCCTTCGCCCGCCAGCATGACCTGCTGCTGGTCCACGACATGGCCTACGCCGAGGTGCGCTTCGACGGCGCCCGCCCGCACAGCATTCTGGAGGTCCCCGGCGCGAAGGATGTCGCCGTCGAGTTCCACTCCTTCTCCAAGGCGTATAACATGGCTGGGTTCCGCCTGGGGATGATGGTCGGGAACGCGCTGATCTGCGAGGGCTTGACCCGGCTGAAGAGCAACATTGACACGGGCATCTTCCGTCCGCTGCAGATCGCCGGCATCCGCGCGCTGGCCCTGCCGGAGGAGTGGCTGGCGCAGCGCAACGCGATCTACCAGCGCCGCCGCGATGTGATGCTGGAGGCGCTGCGGGCGGCGGGGATGACCGTCGCCACGCCCGAAGCCGGGCTCTACCTCTGGCCGCGCATCCCCGCTGGAACCAGCGCCGCGGACTTCGCGCTGCGGCTGCTGGATGAGACATCGGTCGCCGTCACGCCGGGAACCAACTTCGGCTCCGGCGGCGAGGGATACCTGCGGGTGACGCTGACGGCGCCTGACGAGCGCATCGCCGAGGCGGCGGCGCGGCTGCGGGGGTAGGGGGTGGCGACGGGCGCGGCCATGAATGGCCGGCGCACGGCGGGCTGGCGCGGGATGCGGACGGGTGAACCCGCGCCTACGGGCCCCAGCGGGAACCCCGAACCCGCTGGGGCGCTTCGCTCCGCTCGCCCGGTGGCCACGAAGCCCGCCTGGGCGGGCTGGGACGCTTCGCTCCGATCGCGCGGTGGCCGTGTGTGGGTCCGGATTGTTGTGACATTGGCTTCTCCCTGGCTTTTTCGGGGCGGCCGTTCATGGATGGGGAAGCGGCGCACGTGACATTGGGTTACACAAAATGTGCGATGTTGGTCAGGGGTCTGGGGAGGCGGGCAGGGGCGCGACGTTGAGCTGCTGGGCGCCGGAGGCGGCGATGTTGATCTGGGCGATGGTTGGGGCAAGCAGGCGGCTGACGCGGGCGAGCGCCTGGATCGAGGCAAGGTAGCGATGATGGGCGCGATCGAGGCGCCGCTCGCGGAAGGTGGATGGGGGTGGCGTGCTGGCGGCGAGCTCGGCCAGATGGAGGGCGGTCCAGCAGGTGAGGACGCGCTCGACGAGCAGGCGCTCAAGTGGGGAGCGCGCGATGGCTTCGAGGTCTTGGCGGAGGGCGGCGAGCTGGTGGTCGAGGGTGTCGCGCAGCAGCAAGATTGTCGGGGCCGACGATGGATTCAGCGATGCGCTGGCGGACGATTTCAGCCAGGTCGCTGTACTCACGCGCCAGGTCAGGGTAGCGGCTCATGGCCTGGCGCAGCTCGCGCAGGGCAGCGGCGTCGCCGCGCTGGGAGCGCTGGACCAGCTTGCTCAACTCGGCGCTTGTCCAGGCGGTCTTCTTGGCTGTGGCGGGTGGATTGGCGCCGCTGCCGCTGGGGTGGTCGTGGCCGGGCAGCTCGGTGGGGTCAGTGGGCGGAGGAGGCGGCTGGCGCCGGGACGGGTGAGTTGGGTGAGACACGGGATTTCCTCCATGCGCCGCAGGCGTGCTGGTGGTAGCCAGCGGCGGTAAGCTCGATGTGGATGAGCTGGTCAGTGATGTGGCAGAGGTCGTCGAGCTGGCGATCGAGGTCGCGGGCCTGGGCGCGCAGGAGCCGCTCGGCCTGGAGCGGGGCAGCGAGGGCCTGGCGCGTGGCGTCGTCGGCGCGGGCGGCCTGTTCGGCGAGGGGACCGGCGCCGATGTACAGGCGGGTGATGACGCCGTTGATCTTGTGGGAGCGGGTGTAGTAGCGGCCACGGCCGTTGCGGTGTTCCCAGGGCATTGGGGGTGGGGTGTCCTTTCTGGCGGCAAGTGAACGGGTGTTCCAGGCTGCTGAGGGGAGTATACATGAGGAGCGGGTGGGGCGTGTCCGGTCAGATGGGGGCGGAAGCGGGAGATGGGGGACGTGGGGTGGCCTCACCAAGCCCCGTCTGACTACGGGGACCTCCCTGACCCGCTCTCCTCTGCGGAGGCGAGGGGGGAAGCGCGCGGGCTGGGGCGGGGTGGTCAGGTGGTGGGGAGGAGGCGCTCGAAGCAGACGAGGCGCAGGTCTTCGGATTTGATGGCCTCGATGGTGACGGCGCCGGCGTCGCTGCCGACGTAGAGCGCGTTCTCGGTGAGGAAGGCGTCGAGGTTTTCGACGAGCAGGGCGAAGTCGCTGGCGCGCTCGTATTCGGCGATGAGGCGGCGCAGGGCGGGGTCTTTCTCGAAGGGGCGCAGCGAGACGGTGGTGAGCACGGCGTTGAAGCGCTGGAGCTGGTCGGGGTCGAGGCTGCCGCTAGCGTCCCAGAGGGTGGGGCGGTTGAGCCAGTTGTAGAGCTTCTGCGCGGCGCCGGTGAGGGGGACCTGCGCGCGGGCGCGCGTCTGCTCGCCCTGGAGGGATTGGAGGGCGTCGCGGGTGGCGCGCTCCAGCAGGTCATAGGGGATGGGGCCGGGCGGAGACGCGGTCTTCGTCCGCCGGGCAGGCGACCATCGGGTAGATGGCGCGCAGGTGGGTCTCCGGCTCGGAGCCGTCATCGGGGTAGAAGCGCCAGACGTGACGGTCGCGCGCGGTGAAGGCGATGAACCAGCCGGGGCGCGCGTCGCGGGCGCGGTAGCGGCGGCCACTGATGGATGCCCATGGGGATCTCTTCGACCGCGGACTGGCCGATCTGCTGGATGTAGGCCATCAGCGGGAACTTCATGTCTTCGGTGGAGATCGAGCTCGGCCTGGCGCTCCAGGTCGGTGAGGACGGCGCGGTCGTTGCGGTGGAGCTGGCGCAATTGCTCGATGGAGCGCTCGGAGATGACCTCGCCGAGCACGCTGGCGTCCAAGCCGACGCTCTGGTCAATCGTCTGGATGCGCTGGGCGAGCCGCTGCACGAGGCCCAGCAGGCTCTCCAGCTCGTCTTCGGGGAAGACGTTGTAGAGCGTGATGGTTTCGAAGTCGCTGCCGATGCGGTCCACGCGCCCGGCGCGCTGGATGAGGCGGACGGGGTTCCAGTGCAGGTCGTAGTTGATGATGACGCCGGCGTCCTGGAGGTTCTGGCCTTCGGCGAGGACGTCGGTGGAGATGAGGATCTGGAGCTCGGAGCCGTCGGGGCGCCAGAAGGCGTCGCCAGCGGGGCGGTTGGCGTTGGGGGCGAAGCGCTGGACGATGCGCGAGCGCTCGTCGGACTTGGTGTCGCCGGTGATGGCGGTGATCTCGGGCGCGCCCGCCTGGGCCAGCCAGGCGGCGTCGCTGGCTAGCTCGTGGTGGACGTAGGCGGCGGTGTCATGGTAGCTGGTGAAGATGAGGACTTTGCGGCCTTTGAGCGGGCCGGCGAGCAGGGCCTTGAGGCGGCGCAGCTTGTCGTCGCCGTCGCGCGCCTCGGAGGCTACGCGCGCCTGGCGCACGAGCGCGGCGATGTGGCGCAGCGCCTCCAGGTCGGCGCGCACCTGGGCCTCGATCTTCTGCATGTCGTAGGCGCCGGGGGCAATCTCAGGCAGGCTATCGAGGACCTCATTGGCGCGCTCGGGGCGCTCTTCGTCGGTCTCGACGGCGACCAGCTTGCGATAGCGGGCGGGGTCCAGCAGCTTGCCGGACTGGAGGGTCTCGTAGAAGCGGGTCTGAAACTCCGCCTGGCGGTTGATGCTGACCTCGAAGGCGGCGGCGGAGCTTTCCAGCCGCTTGAGGTAGAGCATTTTCATCAGGGCGATGAGGGCGGTGTTGTACTGTTTGGCGCGGCGCACCTCCTCGGTGTGGGTGAGCGCGAATTCGGCGAGGTTATAGGAGACGAGATGCAGCCGCTCCAGGGTGTCCACGATCTCTTTGTAGAAGCCGGAATAGGCGCCGTCGAGGTCGTAGTCTACGCGCTCGAGCTGGCGCTCGGGGAAGCGGACGGGCTTGCCGCTGACGACGATGCGCTCGCCGGCTTGCTGGCGGCGGCGGATGTCGGAGCGGCTGCGGCGGACGGTGGTCTCTTCGAGCAGGTCGAAGATCTCCAGGCCGCCCTGGGTGGCGGCTTTGATGTAGCCTTTGAGGTTACCGAACCCGGCGGCGCGGTAGTAGCGGTCGTCGCCACGGGTGAGCAGGGAGAGCTGGGCGTAGAGGTCGAAGAGGCTGTTGTTGACGGGGGTGGCGGTCATGAGGATGACACGCTTGCGCCGCCCGCCGCTGATGATCTTCATCAGGGCGCTGTAGCGGTTGGTGGCGCTATTGCGGAAGTTGTGGCTCTCGTCCACGAGGACGACATCCACCTCGCGGTAGCGCTTCCAGTCGAAGCTGGCGCGGCCAATCTCCTCCTGGCTGAGGATGTCGGCGTGGATGCCGAACTCATCGAGCCGGGGGCGCCAGACGAGCTCGCGCAGCTGGGCGGGGCAGATGATGAGGCCGCGCGGCACGCGCCCACGCCGCCGCTTGTGGACGAGCTCATGCTCCAGCAGGCTGAGGCCGATGTAGGTCTTGCCCAGGCCGACGGCGTCGGCGATGAGGACGCCGCCCCAGCGGTCGAGCAGGCGGATGGCTTCGTTGCGGCCCTCTTCCTGGAAGCGGGCGAGGTCGATGACGGCGCCTGGCTCGGGGGCGAGATTGAGGCGGCCCTTGAAGTATTCGTAGAGCGCCTTGATGAAGACATCGAAGGGGGTGTAGGGCTTGGAGCCGAACTTGGATTCGCGCAGGGCGGCGATGAGCTCGGGCTTGTAGTCGGGGCTATCCGCCCATTTGGACTCGAACCAGGCGCGTAGCTGGTCCGCCGTACCCTGGTTGGTGCTGGAGAGGAGCAGCTCGGAGTTGCGGGTGAGGCCGGAGGGGGTGAAGTTGCCGGAGCCGACGTAGCTGACGCGGTCGAAGATGTAGGCTTTGGCGTGCAGGAACGGGCCGCTAAAGAGGCGCACGGCGACCTCGTCGCGCTCCAGGAAGGCGAGCAGGCTATCCACCAGCCGCGTGTGGGCGGGGTCGAGATCGAGCGCGGCGAGCTCGCCCGCCAGCCGGCGGCGGATGAGGCGGCGCAGGTCGAGTGTGGCCACCTGGGCGTAGTCCACCTCCGGCTCTTCGCCCAGCAGCATGCGGAAGGCGCCAAGCTGGGCGAACGCCTCGCCGACCAGCGACCAGACGCGCGGGGTGAAGTAGCCGGTGGCGATATCCAGCCGCCGCTGGCCCATCTCGGTGACGCTCTTTACCAGCGCCTCGGCCAGGCTGGAGCCGTCGTTGTCGATGATGTCAGGGGGTAGGTAGGTCACTTGGCGCCACCACATTCAATCCGGGAACTTGCCGGAACTGCATATCATTGGTGAGAAATGTCGCCGCGCCCGCTTCGAGGGCGGTCGCGGCATGGATCGCGTCAGGTGTTTTGAGGCCGGGTATCTGCGCGCGAAGTTGCGCGGCGCGTTCGAAGCGTCGTCGTCGAGATAGGAATCAGGCGCAGGTTCGTGGCCCGAAAGAGCGTTCGGCGAAAGCGTGTTACGAGTCGCTGATTGCCAGCTTTCAGCGGCCCAACGAGCGATTCGAGCACAGTGAGCTCGCTCGTTAGCACGACGAGACCTTGCGAACTGGATTCAGCGCCAGAAGCGTCGAGCGTGGTCAGCGTGCGGCGGCACGCGCTCGATTGAGTAGATGAGGATATTGGAATCTATGTAGTATGGGCAACGCTCAGAGGATATCTTAGCGGTCCCACGATTCACGCTCTTTCCGAATGTACTCATCCACCTCATCCGCTGTCTTGAATAGCTGCTGACCAGGCGATTGCCTGATAATGTCAATCATGGGTATCTCGCCTTCAGGCGAATAGGTCTTCGCGCCGCCTCAGGCTCTAGGCTCAATCGTGATGGAGACACGCTGGCCGGGGTGCAGCTCTGGCGCGGCGATGTCGATGTGGCCATCCTGGCCCAACGACTGCCTCGCGGTGTATCGCCGCGCTCATGATTCAATCTTCCTAAACTCGCGGCGCTCGATGGGCCGCGCCTGGCGGGTAAACCCGCGTCTAAGGGCCGCAGGCCGCGAAGCCCGCCTGCGCGGCTGGGACGCGGGTGTACCTCAGGATACCATGGGCGCGCCGCCAGTCGCGCGCGTCGTTGTCGATGATGTCAGGGGGTAGGTAGGTCAAGTGGCGGCCTCACCAGTCGGTCGACGGTGGAGGAGCGAGCGCCGGGTTGACGGTGACGAAGCCTTCCAGTTGCGCGACCGCCGCGAGGCGCGCATCACCGTCACGAAAACAAGATCACCAGCCAGATCCACTATGGTGGCGAGGGCCATTGGAGCTGAATCGCGTCAGATTGCGGAGGGGGTACGGGCGCGTTTGCCAGTACTGGCTGCAACAGCCTGGCGGCTAGCGCGAAGATGGATGAGGTGACGGGAACCAGGCGATAGAGCGGAGCGGGGCGCGCGGGATCACTAGCGCGATGTGGCGCTCGAACCGGCGTACCATCACGTCAACCGAGGCGGGATGCATCCCACCCGTCCGCCCGACCCGGCGCAGCGCGGCGACCACCTCAACCTGAGCCAGTTGCGACAGAGTACAGCGGCGGTGAACGCGAGGCTCACAGATCTGCCTGCACCCAGGCCGTCCTGGCTACCGTGATAGGTTTTACGATCGCGCTACTATCGAAGAAGTACGCTGGGACGGCCCATCTCCATCAATGCGCGCGACTGCCCGCGCGCTTATTCACCGCGATCTTCATTTACCGCCTGGGCGGCGGGCTCGCCGGTCGCCGGGCCTCCGCGCTGGCGATCCACCTCGTCCCATATCCGTTCGAGCTCTTGCCGGTCGCGCTCAATCTCCGCATACTCGGACTCCGGCGCTGGCCGCTCAGGGGCGCCGATGTGCGGATTGATGCGCTTGATATCCGCCGCCGCTTGGAGGATCAAGGCTTCCAGGCGGGGACTGTGCTTCTTATTGAGGGCCATTGTGTCTCTGCTGGTTTGCCCCATCTAGCTATTGGGCGTTTCCAGCCGGGTTGATCCCACCAATCTTCGCGCGCCAGCCCTATTGTATGCCGCGCGGGGCTTCGCCTGCTGATCGCCGTACTCACTTTATCCTAGTGAACGGGCGGGTGAACCCGCGTCTAAGGGCCGGTGGCCACGAAGCCCGCCTGCGCGGGCTGGGACGCGGGTGTACCTCAGGATACCATAGGCAGCTTCCAGGCTCTCACCCCGCCTCCTCGCCGCTGCTACCTCACGTCGGTTACGGTGCGGGTGAGCGCTGGAGTCAGGCTGGCGCTGTCGTTGTCGATGATGTCAGGGGGAGGTAGGCCACGCCAGCGTCCTCTCAGTTGAGTCGTGATAAGTTGAGCCACTCGCAGTTGTATGAAAGGTAGGTCAATGCGTCGAAAGAGCGTAACACAAGCCTGTGCCAGCACTTCATGGTTCTTATTGTACAATGGCTTCATCTCTGAGCGGTCGATTGACGTGGGGGTTTCGCGGGAAGGGTAACGAACATGGATAAAGAACAGGAGACGTTGGCGCGCCAGTTTGACGAGTTGATGCGGCAGCTTGGCATCACTGACGACTCTTTTGGAGATATAGACCGCAATGCGCTGAAGGAAGAACTGCTGAACGAGTCTGTTTTCAGGACTGGAAACGCCGAAGATTGGAATCATCGGGGCGACAAATCAGGGCAAGTCTGTTCTTGGCAATGCTATCCTTGGCAGGCGGGCATTTCAAGTCGGATCAGACTGGGATGTAACCGTTCAAGTGCAGCCGGAAGCTCATACCAGCGGGCTAATCATCTATGACACACCAGGCCTTGACTCTGGTAATGCCGAGCTTGCCGAAGCCACTCCAGATTTATTGAGCAGTGCGATCTTCTGCTCTATGTGGTCAAACATCCTGGTTACTCAGCCATGCATATCAATCTGTTACGTGACGCTATCGCGCCTCATGCCAAACCCTGCATTGTTGTGGTCAATCTGGAGGGCGGAGATGCCAGAACTACAGCGTCTCCTTCAATGGAGAAGGCGCTGTCGCCAAGTTCATTTGACCTAATAAGACCACTGATACGAGACGTTGTCCTGGTGAACCCCTACACTGAAGCTGATATAGGGCACCTTGTGCAGGCGATCATTACTGCGCTGCCTGAGCAATTTCACCAGCGGTTTGAATCCGCGCTCGACAAGCGATTTGTGCGGGCTTCGCGACTTCAACGGATATATGCAGTATTCCATCAACGCCGCGGCGATTGGATCCACACGACTCGTTGCAGAGTCCTCTACCAGTGGCCGAAAGGAAGTAGGCCATGCCAACATCTCCACGGTGCTGACATTGGGTTTCTGCCTCAAGATCGCATCACTGTTTGATACTGAATTTACCGAAGGGGCATTTGTTCTCGAGCATACAGATGAAGTCAGGCAGCAACGCATCACGAGGTGCGCGAAGTGCCGAGAAGAACCCTGGGGGAATCAGGGAGCTCATTGGCGCTGCTACGGGCGCGGTGGGCGCGCATAGCGCCGTGGCTGCTGTGTTCTTTGGCGCTCCACTAGGGCCAGCAGGTCATGGCCGTTACAGGTTTCCTAGTGGGGACAATCGGAGCGGTGATTGGGAACATTTCCAGGCAGACTGGTTTCAAGACTATACGTGTTGCGCAGGTGGGCGGTTTTGATATGGCTGTAGCTACCCTGGCATATGGTTATGCTACGGCAAAGGTGATGTTTGAATACAGCAAGACACAGGATGTTTCCAAACATCGACCTGGATTCGCTTGAGATGAGGCAACATGATGTTAGCCGAAAATTCAGCGAGTACTGGCAACTCTGCAACCAGACCCAGATACGCGATCTGCTCGACGACACAGTCAGGCAGCGCCTCAACACCGCGTCGCAACAGGATGAAGCCATCGTCCGGCGGCTACTGGAGAGCGACAGCGCTTGCGCGACTTGTTCGAGAGCCTGGGCAAATAGGCTCATCAACTCTTAGCCTACGCACTGACTCTCCCCCCGCTCGTCGCGCAGGTAGATCACCATCTCGCTTTCGGGGATGCTGAAGTAGGCAAGCAGGCGGCGGATGTTGTCGCGGATTGTCGCTGCAGTGAGATGACCTTCGCAGTACAGGCCGTGTGGTAGTGGCAAGTGGCGTGCGGAATCCTCGGCTGGAGTTCGGATCGGAAACGCGGGAACCGCATTGCGAGCGAACTCCGCCATACGTGGGGAAGAGCCTCGAAACGTTCGGGGTCGTGATTGGGCGAGCTGCGACAACACCTGACGGTGTAGCGCTGTCCATGTGAAGACTTTGATATGTGGTTGACCGAGTAGAGTAAACCCTGCTGGCTTCTTGTGGGTGAAGTACTCGTCGAGGGTGTGCGGTTCGCGGGTATCGAGCAATCGCCCCACACGTTCACGTTCGACAGCGTCGAGCGGCTCCGATGGCGTGACGACAGCGGGTTGCGCGGATATACCAGTTACGCGCTCGATGAACTCGATCATCCCATCCACCGCTCGCTCCAACGGCTCGAGCTTTTCGTTGAACTCGCTGAGTACGGCCAGCGTCTCGCGCCGGGCGGCTGCGTCGCGCGTGTCGCCGTCTGTCGCGATGTCCTCGTAGAGGAGTGAGGAGGTCGTCTTTGATTCTTGAGTTCGTCAAGGACGAGCTTGACCCACTTGGGGTCATTCACGTTCATGCCTGTTATTCCTCCGCGCTGTCATCATCGCTAGCGGCGCTATCTTCCGATTCCGCCGCGTCCGCGCCATTGCCGCGCTTGCCCCGGCCCAGCAGCGCGCGCCGCTTGGCGTGCCAGCGCTCGATCTCGGTGATCTCATCGGCGTCAGGCCGTACGTGCGGTAGACGATGGCGTCTACTTCGCGCTCCAGCGCCTCGACCTGGGGGCCGGACGCCGCCCAGCGCCTGCAGCTGGTCTACCAGCGCCTCCAGCCGCCGCTTGTCCGCCTCCGCGGCTCGACGATGGGTAATTGCTCGATTATGGTTCTCGAAGATCGCGTAATATCCGCTCTGGACAGCAGGGCAAATCGTGAATGAGCGCAGAGATTGGAGCGGAGAATTGAGCAAAGCCGTCAGCCACTTGGGACCTCAGGCTCGCAGGTATGCAAATAGATCGATCATTGGAATAGTAACCGACTGTCGTCCAAATGCAACTGAACCTGCAGATGCCAAGTCGGGATCGACACGATTTTTGGCCCTCGAAGGCAGGGTAGTAGTCGGCGGCAGTCGGCTCAAGTCATACCACTTGTATGTTCCGGGCATTCTGCCCGCCAGTTTCATCTTTGGTGGCGCGTGGCTCCAGGTTGGCTTCGGACCTGTTCAGGTGGCGCACAGATCGCTGGGTAAGGCGAATTTCGAAGTCCCGCGACGGATGATAGATCAGCCACAACCCGGCGCTGGACGCGGTAGCGACTGACGTCACGCCCTCGCAGGTAAGGGCTTGAGGACCTCCGACGCTGCGCAGCGTCTTCGGCGATCAACTCGGTCGCGCGTCGTCTGGTCTACGACGAACGCTTCGTTTAGGCCGGATATGATACCGTAATACATGTTGCCATCGGCGAACTCGCGGAGCGGCTGGCCTAGCGCCATCAGCCGCTTGACGAGCGCGGAGGTCGCGGCGGAGCCGCTGGCGGCCGCACGTCGCCGGCCTGGGGCAGCGTCTGGCCGTCGCTGTCCAGCGTCAGGCCGATCTTGTCGAGCTCGATGTCTGGGGCCAGCGGTCAGGCCGCGATAGGTGTGGTCGGTGGCGGCGCGCCTTTGTCGGTGATGACGACGCAGGGATAGGCGGCGGCGTCGAAGACCGGGAAATCGCCGAAGTCTATCACCGTCCGCGCGCTGCTCTGGCCCGCCAGCGTCTCGCGCAGCTTCTCGCCGTAGCCCGCGCGGAAGAACTTGTTGGAGGAGATGAAGCAGAGCGTTCCGTCATCGCGCAGGAGCTGGAGCGCGCGGGCGTAGAAGTAGACGTAGAGGTCGGCCATGCCGTGCGGCCACGCTGGGATAGGCGGCCTTGAGCGCGGTTAGCGTCGCGGGCGGGATCTTCTCATGGCGCACATAGGGCGGGTTGGCGATGACGATATCGAAGCCGCCGCGCTCCTCGAAGACGCTGGCGAAGTGCAGGCGGTAGAGGAAGAAGGGCAGCGGGGCGCCGGATTCGGCAGGTCGCGCGGGCGGCGTCGGTGGCGTCGATGCGAGCGGGGGTCAATTCCTGCTCTTCGGCCTTCAACTCACGCGGGACGGGCGCGCCGCGAAGGTTCGACTGCTTGCGCATGTTGTTTTCCAAGCGGGTGCGCTCATCCTCTTCACGCCTGCCGAGGGTCACGTCCAGCAACGCGCGTTCGGTGGCGTGGATGTCGCGCTTGAGCGACGCGTGGTCGTCACCCGGCTGGGGCTGGAAGTAGCGGCGCTGGACGTCCTTCAGGCGCGCGATCAGGGCATGGCGCTCCTCATCGTCCATCAAGGCAACCTGCGAAGGGCCGTCCGCCGGGCGGGTGGGGTAGGTGGCCACGCCGTCGAGCGTCTCGATCAGCGAATCGCCGTCCATCAGCTTGTAGTCAAGGTTGGGAGTGGCTCCATCGTGAAGGGGTCGGCGTCCACCACCAGCGAGAGCCAGAGGCGCAGGCGGGCGATTCCGATGGCCTCGCGGCGGATGTCCACGCCGTGGAGGCAGTCGCGGATGTACTGGCGCTTCCAGTCCTCGACCAGCCGCGTGTGTGGATCAATCACGTTCTGGCGGATGCGGTAGAGCGCGCGGCGCACGCCGATCAAGAGGGCCAGCATGCCCAGCGGGAAACCGCCAGAGCCGCAGGCGGGTCGAGCAGAAACTCGCGAGTTCCAAGTTTACGTGACCAGGTTTGTCGGGATGTGATGGAGCGGAACGTGCGATGGGATGGCGCATGAGCGGCGCCCCCGCCCCTGGCGAGCGCCCTTGACCCCCGCGGCGCTGGAGCGGGGCGCCCCGGACCTGCGCCTGGACTGCAACTCCTGCTCCAGCAGCGGCAGGTCCGGGCGTGGTGAAGTGTAGCCGCGGGCGTCAAGGGCAAGCCTGCGGCGCTCGCCCCACCCCAGACGCGGCGCCCCGGTCCCTGTCCTGCCTGCAACTCAGCCAACTCAGCGCGCCGCTCGGCCAGGAAGGTGGCGGGCGCAGGATGTCCGTGCAACTTGCCGCTGGCAGGGAGCGCTTGCATCGGCTCGGCCCTCCACGCGATCAGCGCATGCGTAGCCATGATCAGGCGGCTGCAGCGCGATCGCAGGTTGCCGCCGCCGACCGAGCGGGAATGTGCGACAACGCCACTACGCGGACGGATTGGAGGGCGCGCTCGATGCGCTGATGCAGGTCGTAGGAGATGTCGCGGTAGGTTAGGCGCTCATGGCTGGCCTCGTCGCGCGCGGGCTCGCCAGTCTCGGCCTCATCCAGCAGCCAGCCGATGCGCTCGTGGCTCAGGCCCTCCACCGCGCGGCTGAGGTAGGCGGCCAGCGCCTCGCGGCACATGAAGGCGACGACCGGGCGTGGGGTGTAGAAGGTACCGCTCTTGCCGCGCTCCGCGGCCTCCAGCAGGTTCTCGAAGACCTTGCCGAGCATCTCCGGGTCAGGGCGACCTGCGACTCCAGCGGCGTATCTTCCTCGATGGTGAAGTTGTAGCGATTGAGGAAGTTGAGTAGGCCCGTATCGCTCGTCACGTCGAACAAGGCGTTATCGAGGTAGACGACGCCGACATGGTCGTCTTCGTCCGCCGCGAAGAGGCCGCCATTGAGGTAGGGCACGCGGCCAAAGCGGGCCACCCGTTGATCGCGCGAGCGCTTTGTCGCTTCGCAGTTCAGCGTCTCAAAGAACAGCGGCTCCAGCGACTCACGGTAGAAGTTCTCGTCCGCGCGCACCGCCGCCTGATAGCGCGCCGTGACGAAGTCCTTCTCGTCGTTCAGCGCGCCCTTCTTTTGCAGGAAGTAGAGGAACATCAGGCGGCCAAACAGCCGCTGTGTGAAGGTGTGCAGCTTCGCGCGATCATAGAACGCGGCGATGCCCTTGTTCTCGGCGGCGATGCGCGCCATCGCCTCATGGAACCGCTTGGTGTATTCCTTATAGAACTCATCGGTCAGCCGCTCGACGTTGAAGGCTTCGCACTGGCGCTGGTAGAGCGCCTCAGCGCTTTTGGCCGGGCGCCATCGCGATGGCGTTGAGCGTTTCGGCGTCGTGGCGCGTGGGATGGTCGCGCTCGACGATCAGTTTGTGGAGCTTGAAGCGTACCACCGCGCCTTCGCCCAACCGCCGGGGATTGACGATGATGAGGCGCTGGAAGCCAGCGGACGGGCTGCCGGGAACGGCGAAGACGAGCAGGTGATTTCCGAAGAAGCGGCGCGTCCATATCTGGGCGATGCCGCGCGCCAGCGCCATCGGCCCGGCCTTCTCGGTGGGGCGCAGGACGAAGAGGGTGACATCCAGGCGCGGGTCGCCCGAGACGCGAGCCGCCCGCGACAGCCACCTGATAGCGCGCCGCGACGCCGTCACGCAGGGCGCCGGGCAGGTCCTCCGGCTCGACCGGAAGCGCGACGGGGGCCTCGATGGGATAGCCGAGCTTGCGGAAGAGGGCGAAGATATCGGCGGCCGTCAGGCAGGCGCGCAGATCGGTCGTGGTGATGGCATGGAGGGATGAGGCTGGGGAGAGGGGTGGCCACGTGAGCATATCCTTCCGCGAGCGGGCGTGGGGTGAGCGATTCGATGGACACAGGATACCCGTCGCGCTGCGATGTGTCAACGCGCGCTTGTTGTGTCGAGTGTGGGTGGAGGGAGGAGAGGGGGCCT
>CAWEJL010000007.1:0-303851 GCA_963809385.1 uncultured Chloroflexia bacterium
CTCCTTCTCGCGCAACGATACAATGCTGTAGGTTATGGGACACTGGCATTGGTGAGTCGTCGAGTGTCCGCAAAAGTCATAGCCGTGCGGTAACAAGCTGTGCGCTGAGCGCCGATCGGCCGCCTGGCGCTGTCTGCCTCTAGTGATAAATCCTTGCGGTTGTGGGATACTGCTACTGGCCAGTCGTCAGACATCCTCCCGAGCTTAAGCAGCGAGTGAGTAGCTGTGCGCTGAGCGCCGATGGCCGCCTGGCGCTGAGCGCCTGCCCAGTGATAAATCCCTGCGGTTATGGGATACCGCCACCGGCCAGCCACTGCACTTTCTTGAATCGATGAGTAGCTCAATAGCTGATTGCGCGCTCAGCGGCGATGGCCGCCTGGCGCTGAGCGCCTTCAGCGATAGCATATTGCATCTGTGGGATACAGCCACTGGCCAGTCGATACATGGTTTGCGGGGTCACAGTCGCGCGTTGGCAAGTTGCGCGCTTAGTGCTGACGGGCGGCTCGCAGTCTCCGCCTGTAGCGATTGTACCCTTAGAATATGGGATACCGTTACCGGTCACTGCAGACGCATCATAGATGTGTACATGACGGAGGCGAGCAGTTGCGGCTTTCTGCTGACGGTAGCCTCGCCCTCTCCGCTTCCGGTGATCGTAACCGTGACTACACGCTGCAGCTATGGGATACCTCTACCGGTCAGTTGATACGCGCTCTCACAGGCCATAGTCGTGCCGTAAATGGTTGCGCGCTCAGCGCCGACGGTCACTTCGCTCTCTCCTTTTCGCTCGACCAAACACTTCGACTCTGGGATACCACCCGTGGTCAGGAGATTGCACGCTGGAGCATGATGTTCCTTTCAAATGCTGCGGGCTGAGCAAGGATGGCCGACTGGCGGTGACAGGCGATAGCATGGGTGGTGTTCATTTTTTGGAACTAATGCACACGTGAGAAAGCGGGTGTTAGCTTTGATGGCGGCGCAGCGAAACGCAAAGCTGTCTCTGGCGATAGTCACGCAAATCTTGGCCCAGACGGGGCGTCATTGATATGGTTCGCATAGAACTTCTCGTAACTGTTCAGGCGAAGGCCGGGTAGACTAAGGGACCGGCGAAAGTGGAACGCAGGGCATGGAGGAGGTGGCCGCCTTGCTTGCGGAGGTGGAAAGATAGGAGCGCACGCGCGCAAAGGCGTTCGCGCCCGCCTGTGACCGGAGGCGGCGAGAGTTTCTGCTGGACTTTGAACATGCGCACATCACGCTCGGCTTGGTTGTTGTCGAAGGGAATCGTCAGGTCGTCCAGGAAGGCGAGCACCTGGCTTCGAGAACGCCAGACGTTCGAGGAGATTGCGCGCGGCGGATTGTTGGCGGCGTCCGCGTTGGCGCGGAACGCGTTCGGGCGGCGGATTAGCGGCCAAACCGTTAGCCAGGAGGGCTTGGTAGCGTGTTCGCAAGGCGTCTCGGCTGGCCAGCAAGCGTGATATTCGGCCCTGCGCGCGGGCGTCGTCGGTTGCGTCTTCATCTCGCGCAGCGGAACGCCTTCATTGCCGGCGCCCACGACTGCTGTGGCTGCTGGGTCTGCGGTGCGCGGCGCTTCGGCAAGCCGTTAGATTCGCGCAGATGGTGAACATTGCACAGCGCATGCCGCGCGGTGGTGTAGCGCTGGTAGGATTTCCAGCCGTCATGGACGCTCACGCCCTGGTAGCCAGGCAGGATCCCAATCGCGTCGGTGGCCAGGTGGCCGCGCTTGGCGTGGACCGCATAGTGTGTGAGCGTCGCGGTACTCGTCACGTGCGCCCACGCCGTTTTGCCTGCCAGGCGCACCCCGGTCTCATCGCTGTGCAGCAGCGGCGCGGTGTGCAACGCCTGTTTGAGTTGCGTCTCGGACGGTTCCAGCGCAGCGGCGCTCTGCTGGACCCAGGTGGCCAGCGTTCCCGCGGAAAGCGACATGCCATGCAGATCGGCCAGCAGGTCGCAGGCGCGCTCGTAAGGCAAGAAGTGCTGTGTCACCAGATAAACGGCCAAGCCGCGCACCGCTGGGCCATATTGCGCGCGACTGGGCGCCTCGGCGGGGAACACGCCCACGCTCTCGTGCTGGCAGACGGGACACCGCACCCGCAGCGCACGGTGTTCGGTGACCGCCAGGCGCGTCACCGGCAGATCGTGAACTTGCCGCCGTTCCACACAGTCGCCCGGCAGCGTCGCCTCCAGGTGCGCTGGCAATGGGCGCAGACGGCGGGGCGATGCTCCGCCACCACCTCCGGCGTCGCGATCAGATGCAGCGTCTCTCCAGGATGGCCGATCTGGCCGCCCGGTTTCCGCTTGGTCTTCTCGCGCAGGCTGCGCGTCAGTGGCGGACGGCGTTTCAGCCCGTCCGATGACGGCGGTTTGCTGCTATTGTGACTATCTTTTGCCAATCGCGCTTCCAACTCCTGCACACGCGCCACCAACACCGTGATTTGGTCGCGTTGTTGGCGTTCTCGGCTTCAAGTTGGGCGATTGGGCTTGGTCAGATTCATGCTTCTATGCTACACTACTCCGCAAGTCTGTCTGAACAGTTACAACTTCTCTATAAGTCCTGCCCCGCTAGTGAGTGCTGGCAGACTGCAAAGAAAGACCAGAGGTGAGTCAATTGAACAGGATCAGGCGCTATGACTGACACAAAGCGACCGCCGAAAACGCGGCGGCGCGGCAATCGCGAAGGGACGATCTCCGACAAGCGTGCGGACGGGCGCTGGGAGGCGAAGATCGCGTTGGAGGATGGGCGGCGCAAGAGCTTCTACGGTGAGACGCGCGCCGAGGTCGCGCGGCGGCTGGCGGAGGCGCAGCACGAGGTCGAGCAGGGGTTGCCGTTGCCGGATGAGCGGCAGTCGGTTGGAACCTACCTCGAAACGTGGATCGAGACCGTGCGCGGGCAGATTCGCCCCAGCTCGTGGCGGCGCTACAGCGACTATGTGCGCGTGCATCTCGTGCCAGGGTTGGGCAAGATTCCGCTGGCGCGGCTGACTGCCCAGCAGGTGCAGGTGTTCTATGCGAACCGGTTGCGCGCCGGGCTGTCGTCCTCGACGGTGCATCACATCCACGGCATGCTGCACCGCGCGCTCAAGGATGCGCTGCAGCTCGGGCTGGTGCAGCGCAACGTTACCGAGATGGTGCGCGCGCCACGCCGCCAGTCGCTGGAGATGATCACGCTCTCCGAAAGCCAGGCGCAGGCGCTGCTGGAGGCGACGCGCGAGGACCGCTTCGCCGCGCTCTACGTGCTGGCGCTGACCACGGGCATGCGGCAGGGCGAGTTGCTCGGCCTGCGCTGGCAGGACGTGGACCTCGACCGCGCGCTGCTGAGCGTGCGCATGAACGTGCAGGAGGCTGATGGGCGCTTCATCCTGGCCGAGGTGAAGACCGTCCTACTCGCGGCGCAACATCGCGCTCACGCAGCGGGCGGTCGCGGCGCTGCGGGCGCACCGGGCGCGGCAGAACGCCGAGCGGCTTCGCTCGGGCGCGCGCTGGGACGGCGCGCGTGATCTGGTCTTCCCTAACGCCACCGGTGGTCTGATGATCCCGGACAACCTGGCGAAGCGCTCGTTCAAGGCGGCGCTGAAGCGGGCGGGGCTGCCCGCGATGCGTTTCCACGATCTGCGCCACACGGCGGCGACGCTGCTGCTGGGCCACGGCGTGCATCCGAAGGTGGTCAGCGAGATGTTGGGCCACGCCGACATCTCGATCACGCTGCGGGTCTACGCGCACGTCCTGCCGCACATGCAGCAGGCGGCGGTGGCGCTGATGGAGACGCTCTTCGGCGCGCCATCGTCGGAGCCAGAATCAGTTGCTTCGGAGCACGACGAGCAGGCGGCGGAGATAGGTCGATTTGGGGTCAACTGTCGTCAAAACTGTCGTCAAACCGGGAAAAGAAAAGCGCTCGACCCAGAACAAGTCCGGGTCGAGCGTGGTGGAGATGGGGGAGAGTCGAACTCCCCGTCCAAACTGGTGACTGAGACGATATGCTACAGGTTTAGTCGGTTATTTGATCACGCGCTGATGACCCCAACCGACGGGGTTCACTGGCGCATTCCCACTGTTTCTCGGTAGCGACTAGCGGGTGGTCCGCGCTACCCAGCCTGACTTGGTGACACCCGCTCCCTGACCCATCAGGTGGAGGTCAGACGGATGCGCTTCGTCGGTTAGTTAGGCCGCGAAAGCGAGAGCTGGAGTTTCCTCGGCAGCTATTCATTTTTGCCAGTTTTTACGAGGGTGCTTCTGGCGCCTCGACCTGCGAACGTCCCCTTCCCCAACCTGTCGAAACCCGACATCCCCAAGGAAGGCGCCGCGCGATGCGGCTCATCCAGTATACCACAAAAGCGCCCAAAAAGCTCCGGTTCACGCGCTTGTCAGCGCCGCCGCGATGCGCCCCGCCAGCGCCGCGTTGTTGAGCAGCAGCGCGCGGTTGGCGACCACACTCTCGCCGCCAGTCAACTCCGCGACCCGCGCCAGCAGCCACGGCGTCAGCCGCGCCCCGCGCACATCCGCCACCCCGACCTCAGCCAGCGCCCGCTCCACCGCCGCCTCCATCTGGCCACGTGGCAGGGCCTGTTCTTTGGGGATCGGCGCCATCACCAGCAGCCCGCCGCCCAGCCCGCTCGCCCACTGCGCCCGCGCCATCGCCGCGATTTCCTCGGGCGTCTCCGCGCGGTGGGGAACGCGCAGCCCGCTCTCGCGCGTGTAGAACGCGGGGAGCTCGTCCGTCTGGTAGCCGATGACCGGAACGCCAAGCGTCTCCAGATATTCCAGCGTGCGCGGCAGGTCAAGGATCGCTTTGGCTCCCGCGCAGACCGTCACCAGCGGCGCCCGCGCCAGCTCCGGCAGGTCCGCCGAGATGTCGAGCGTCGCCTCCGCGCCCCGGTGAACGCCACCGATGCCGCCAGTGGCGAATACCTGGATGCCCGCCAGCGCCGCGCAGGCCAGCGTTCCCGCTACGGTTGTCGCCGCTGTCGCGCGCCGCGCCAGGGCCGCCGCCAGGTCGCGCCTGCTCGCCTTCCAGACATCCGTCTCTTCGCCAATGCGGGCGATCTCATCAGGCGTTAGACCGATCACGATGCGCCCATCCAGCAGCGCCACTGTCGCGGGCGTCGCGCCAGCCGCGCGCACGGCCTCTTCCATCGCCAGCGCCACCTCGACATTCGCCGGGCGCGGCAGCCCGTGCGCGATGACCGTGGACTCCAGCGCTACCACTGGACGTCCCGCCTCAAGCGCCTCCGCCACCGGCGCGCCCAGCCGGAGATAGGGGCTGATTCTGCCTGGCTGCCTCATACGCTCGCTCCTTCTGTTGATGGATGGTAAATGGCGTTCTCGCTTGCGCGCTGGCTGGCGCCATCCCCAAGGCATGATATGATAGCGCCGTTCGCTGTTCCACAAGGAGAACCCCATGGCAGACTCGCTCGACCGAGCGATGGGCGCCGCGACATCGCGGACCTACCCAGGCGACCTGCCGCCGCACGCGCATCTCTGGCCTGACACGGCGCGGCTCGATCCCGATGGACGCCTCCAGATCGCCGGACTGGACGCGGCGGCGCTGGCGCGCGAGTACGGCACGCCGCTCTACGTGTATGACGAGGCGACGCTGCGCGGCCAGATGCGCGCCTTTCGGAAGGCGTTCGCCAGTCGCTGGGCGGAGAGCGCCGTCGCTTATGCGGGCAAAGCCTATCTCTCGCCCGCGCTCTGCGCCCTGCTGGTCGAAGAAGGGCTGGAGCTAGACACCGTCTCGGCGGGTGAGATCGCCCTCGCGTTGCGCGCGGGCTTCCCACCGGAGCGCATTCACCTGCATGGCAACATGAAGCCCGACGCCGAACTAGCCTATGCGCTCGACGCGGGCGGCTCCGGCGTCGGGCGCGTCGTGGTGGATAGCCTGGATGAGCTGGCGCGGGTCGAGGCGCTGGGCCACGCGCGCGGGCGCCCAGTGGCGATCTGGCTGCGCGTCAATCCCGACGTTCACGCCCAGACGCACGCCAGCATTCACACCGGACATGCTGACAGCAAGTTCGGTCTCGATCTGGCCAGCGGCGCCGTCCTGGAGGCCGCGCGAAAGGCCGCCGCCTCGCCCTGGCTTGATCTGGCCGGCCTGCACGCCCACGCTGGATCGCATCTCTTCGAAGTCGCGCCACCCGCGCGGGTGGTGGAGACGCTGGCCGGGTTGGCCGCCGCAATCCGCGATGAGACGGGCGCCGCGCCGCGCGAGCTCAGTCCCGGTGGCGGCGCGGGCGTGGCCTATACACCGGAGGAGCGCGAGCTCGACCCTGGCGCCTACGCGGAGGCGGTGTGCGGCGCGCTGCGCGTCGCCAGCGAGCGGCTGCGACTGCCGCCGCCGCGGTTGGTCGTTGAGCCAGGCCGGGCCATTGCCGCCCGCGCGGGTGTCGCGCTCTATACCACTGGCCCGCGCAAGGTGACGCCCAACGCGGTCTTTGTCGCCGTGAATGGCGGCATGGGCGACAACCCGCGACCCGCGCTCTACGGCGCCCGCTACTTCGCCGCGCTCGCGGAGCGCATGACCGCGCCCGCGACGGAGACCGTCCAGGTCGTTGGGCGCTACTGCGAGTCAGGCGATATCCTCGTTTCCGAGGCGCGCCTGCCGCAAGCGCATCCTGATGAGATCCTGGCGATCCCCGTCAGCGGCGCGTATCACCTGCCGATGGCGAGCAATTATAACCTTGTCTCGCGCCCGGCGGTCGTTTTCGTCCGCCAGGGTCGCTCGCGCCTCGCGCGCCGCCGTGAGACGCTCGATGACCTCACCCGTCTCGATGTGTTCTAGCGCCTGGACGCTAGCGCTTCCGTCAGGTCTGGCGAACAGCTCCACTGCCAGAGGTGGCGTGGGCATTGTGTTGTAGTAGAAAGCGATGTTGGGCAGGTATGGCGCTATGAGTTCAGACCGTTCTCTATCTGGGTACAGCGACCTACCGGAGTATGTCGCCGCGATGAGCGCGACCTTCGATCCAGACGCCGCCGCTGGGCGCGCCCTCACCATCCAGTACACCTTCACCGGACGGGTGTCCGGCGTTTGCTACGCGCGCGTCATGAACGGCGCGCTGGTGGCTAATCTGGGCCCAGCTCCCGCGCCCGATGTGGCTGTGACCGCCGACTTTGATCTCTGGCGGCGCATCCTCACCCATGAGGTGGATGGCCTGATCGCCTGGCAGGAGGGGCAATATAGCGTCACCGGCGATTTCGAGGCTTTGATGGAGTCTGATCTCTGGTTTCACCGCTGAAGTCTGTCCGAGTCTCGCCAGGCCTCACTAGATCCCCATAGTTATCACGCCGCGACCAATATGTGGTCAAATGAGAGCGGATGTGTAGCTGGAAACGCTATCGCCCAGCGTTCACCAGCTTAGTCCCAATCAGACCAGCGCGAGGAGACCACGTCTGACACACGAGACCACCGACCCCAGCGCCGCGCCCGCGCGACCGCGTGGCCGTAAGTCTACCCGCGAGCGGCTCGATACGCTGCTCGTCCGGAGCGGTCTGGCGCCGAGCCGCGAGCGGGCCCGCGCGCTCATCATGGCGGGCGTGGTTCTGGTGGATGGCCGGGCAGCCTCCAAGGCTGGTGAGATGACCGCTGAGGACGCCGCGCTGGCGCTGGCCGGCCCGGCGGAGGAGTTGCGTTACGTTAGCCGGGGCGGCCTCAAGCTGGAGCGCGCGCTCGACGCTTTCGCGCTCGATCCCGCAGACCTGGTGTGCCTCGATGTTGGCTCCTCGACTGGCGGCTTTACCGATGTCTTGTTAAAGAGGCGCGCGCGCCACGTCTACGCGGTGGATGTCGGCCATGGACAGCTCGCCTGGTCGCTGCGCACCGATCCCCGCGTCAGCGTCATGGAGCGGACCAACATACGCCAGGTCGAGCGGCTGCCCGAGCCGGTGGACTGCGCGGTGTGTGACGTATCGTTCATCTCGCTGCGACTCGTTCTCCCGCGCATCGCGGCGCTACTGGCGCCTGGCGGCTGGGCGGTGACGCTGGTCAAGCCGCAGTTCGAGGCAGGCCGCGCGGAGGCGGACCGCGGCCGGGGCGTCATTAGCGACCCTGATACCCACCGCCGCGTGCTGCGCGAGTTGCTGGCCTGGCTGGCCGCCTGGCCGGAGCGCGCGGCGCGTGATGAGACAGCGGGACCTCCATTGATCGCGCGCGGGCTTACCGGCTCACCGATCGCGGGGCGCGATGGCAACCACGAGTATCTGCTCTGGCTGGCTCATTCTTTCGCGGACGCCTCAGCGACCGCCAGCGCGGTGGATGAGGCGGCGATCGAGCGTGTTGTCGTCGCGACGCTCGGCTTATAACGCGACCAGCCATCACACATGAACATACCCCCCGTTTCGGGGCTGCTATAGAGAAGCGATGCGAAAGCTGAAGCGAAAGCTGAGAAGGGGCGAGGAGTGACCTCATGCGGTTCGTCGTTGGGGTAGATGGTGGCGGCACGAAGACCGCCGCCGCGGTGGTCGGGGATGACCTGGGCGTAATCGGGACCGCCGTCGCGGGACCATCCAATTATCGCTCGGTGGGCATGGAGGCCGCGAGCCAGGGTATTTCTGAGGCGGTGTCTCAGGCGCTGCGCGTGGCGGATGTGCCGCTGGGCCAGGTTGAGGCGATTTGCATGTGCCTCTCCGGGTTCGATACCGAGCTGGATATTCCCGTGCCGCAGCGCGCCGTCACACTGCTCGGTTTTACTGGCGAGGCGATTTTTGAGAATGATGTCGTCGGCGCCTGGGCGGGCGTCACCGGCGGCGATCCCGGTGTCGTCGCCATATCCGGAACAGGCGCCACCGCGCTTGGGATGAACGCGCGTGGTGAGTTCTGGCGCACCGACGGTTGGGACTATGTCCTCGGTGACGCGGGCAGCGGCTATCGCATCGGCCTCGATGGCATCCATGAGGCGATGAAGATGCTGGATGGCCGCCGGCCGCCCACACGCCTGCTCGGCAAGCTCGCCGCTTTCTACAGTGTGGATGACGCGCTGGGCATGCGACGCCTGGCCGATAGCGGCGCCCTCGGCAAGCTGCACATCGCCGATTTCTCGCGCCATGTCTCCGAGGCGGCGGACGAGGGTGACCTGGTTGCGCAGGATATCCTGCGGCAGGCGTCGAGCGACATCGCCCACGATATCGAGGCGATTGTCGCCCAGCTTGGCATGCGCGACGACGTCTTCCCCGTCGGCGCTGTCGGCAGTGTCTTCAAGTCTTCCACCTATGTGATGGAGCCGCTGCGGGCGGCTATCGCGCGGATCGCGCCACGCGCCACGCTGGCAGCTCCGCGCTATCCGCCGGAGGTTGGCGCCGCGATTGTCGCCCAGCGCCGCCTCGCCGATGGCGACCTCAGCTCCTGGACGCTGGGCGGCGGCAAGCGCCACATTCGCCGCGGCTTCCGCATTAGCCAGCTTTCCATCAGTTGAGATGGCCCGCCGCGCTGGCCTGCGCCGCGTGTTCCAGATCACGCCAGCGGAGCGCGAGTGTGGCTCGGCGCTGCCGGAACGTAGTATGTTGGTTGGGTATCAAGTGGGTGAGACTCAGATCAGACGGAGGCTGCGATGCGGAATATGCGGGCGGCGCGTGTCGGCGCCGCGCAGATAACGATGCTCAACGCGGGTGATATGCGCCTGCGTCTTGCGGAGGAGATGGCGGTATCTGAATCGGTGTGGCGTCCCCAGTATACCGAGCTCTTCGATCAACCTGGCGTCTGTCCGAGCCTGAGCGTGTACATCGAGTATCAAGACGCCCGAATTTTGGTGGATGCGAACGATTATCGCGCCACCATGACACCCGATTCCTCATACGCTCTGGATGGCTACACTCCGCCGCCCGCTATTCCCGCCCAGCTCGCCAGCCTCGGCGTTCGGCCAGAGGACATCACCCATATGGTGATTACCCATGCCCATTGGGATCATTACGCTGGAGCTACGACGCCCACTGACAGCGGCGAGTACGCGCCTACATACCCGCGAGCGCGCTACTACCTCGGCGCCGCCGATTGGATGGACGCTGAAGTCCAAACGGCGTTGCAGGATCAGACGTCACTGGAAGCGCGCACGCTGGGCGTGCTTCATGAGCGCGGTCTGCTCCAGCACGTCAAGACGCGAGAGTCCATCGCGGACGGGATCGATATTCTGCCAGCGCCGGGCGAGACTCCTGGGCACCAGATCGTGCGCGTCCACTCGGAAGGCGAGACGCTCTACGTGCTTGGGGACCTGTTTCATCATGCCATCGAGATAGAGCATCCTGAGTGGATGGTGACCTGGGCCGACGCCGAAAGCATGCGGGCGACAAGGCGCTGGCTGATGCGGGATGCGGTCGCCGAGCGCGCGCTGCTGATCGCCGCCCATATCGCCGCTCCCGGCCGCATTGAGCGCGCGGGCGAGGACCTGCGGTGGAGCGACGCATGAGACGGTGATGAGCTGAGGGATAGAAGCAACGGCGGCTTCCGCGTCAGCCAGTTCGCCGGCAGTTGAGGCCGCCCGCCGCGTTTGACACCGGGCGGGACGCCACATACAATGCCCTTGCGCCAGAACCACGCAGGCGCGTGAGGCGTACGGCGAACAGTTGGGGGACGCATGAGCGTGGAGTCGGCAGTCGTGAAGAAGCCGCCGCGACAGATAGTCGCGGCGGCGGTCTCGGCCATCGTTCATCCGGTGGCGCTGCCGCTCCTGACGCTGGCGGTGGTGACGTATACCACTCCTGGCGGCACGATCCAGCGAAGCGTCCTGCTCGCGGTGGCCGCGTTGCTGCTGACGGCTCTCCCGGTGGCCGCGCTGGTCGGCTACCAGGTGGCGCGGGGTCGCTGGACGGACCTCGATGTCAGCGTGCGTGAGCAACGCTATCTCCTGTACCCCATTGGCCTGGTCTGCGCCGCGCTGATGATCGCCGTCTTCGTGGCGATGCGCGCGCCCGTACCCGCCATGGTCACCGCGCTCACGATGGCGCTCGCCAACGGCGTGGACGGCGTGATCAACTTCGCCTACAAGGTATCGGCCCACACCACCGCGGCCGCCGCCTGCGCCGCGCTGTTATGGCTGTATTCGCCAGGCTGGGGCCTGCCAGTCGCCATCGCCGCCGCGCTTGTTGGATGGTCGCGTGTCGAGCTAGGCCGCCACACGACCGGGCAGGTGATCCTGGGTTGGGCCGTCGGCGTCGCCAGCGCCCTCGCGGTGTATTTCCTCTACAACGCCTGAGTAGGTTTTATTCAAGCCTCCAGCGCATCCGCCAGCGCGGCTTCGATCGCCCGCGTGAGCGTGAGCGCACTCCCCGCCGCCCATGTCGCGTCCGCCACAGGTTGGCCCAGCGCCGCGCGCGCGCTCGCGAGCGTCCGCTCAACGACGGCGCGCTCCGCCGGTGGCAGAGGCGCGCGCGCTTCGTCACGCAGGCGTGAGGCCGCGGCGCAGAGCGTGATGACGCGCTCGAAGTGGCCGCTCTCGCTGGCGACAGCGGCCAGCCCCTCTAGGCAGAGCGCGACATAGACCGGATTGCCCAACTTCTCCTGCGCCGCCAGGCTCTCGCGGTAGAGCCGCTCCGCTCGTGCGCCATCTCCCCGCTCGCGCGCCACATGCCCCAGGCTAATTAGCACGTTCGAGACAGCCCAGTCCGAGCCGAGCGCCCGCGAATGCGTCAGGCCCTCCTCCAGCAACGTTTCCGCGCGTATAAGCTCGCCCCGCTGGCGCAAGAGCGTGGCAAGTCCCATGATGGCCCGCGTGACGCCCGCGGAATCGTCCAGCTCGCGGCAGAGCGTTAGACTCCGCTCGAAAAGCCCCTCCGCGCGCACGTCATCGCCCTGCGCTCGCAGCGCGTCGCCCAGGCTGTAGAGCGCCGCCGCTTCGGCGCCCCGCTCGCCCAGCCGCCGGGCTAATGTCAGGCTCTCATCCGCCAGCCGTTCCGCTCCCGCGTAGTCGCCGCGCGCGCTCGCGAACAAACTTGCGCCAAAGAGCGCTCCCAAGCGCATCGGCGCCAGCGCTGCCTCATTCCCAGGCCCCGCCCCAGGTTCCGCGCTTAGCTCCAGGAGCTCGCTTAGCCGGGCGCTCCCTTCCTCGATGTATCCGCGCTCATACCATGGCCTGCCCACACCTTGCATCACCAGCAGCCCTAGCCCCGCTTCATGGCGCTCAATCGCCCACGCCAGCGCCGCCCGCGCATTGGCGAACTCAACCGCGATCAACTCATCGCTCGCGCCCTGCTCCTGATTCCCTACGGCCTGGCCCCAACGCGCGTAATACTCGGCGTGGCGCCGGCGCAGTGGCTCTAGCTCGCCGCCCGCCTCAGCCTGCTCCAGCGCGTATTCACGGATCGTCTCCAGCATCGTGAAGCGTGGCGAGCCTTCGCTGGCGCCGTCCGCATGGATCAGGCTCTTGTCCACCAGCGATTCGAGGAGCGTGAGCGTCTCAGCTTCATCCGCCACGCCACAGACGGCCTCAGCCGCTTCGAGCGTCCAGCCGCCGGAGAAGATTGCGAGGGCGCGGAACAGGCGCCGCTGGGCCTCGTCGAGCAGGTCATAGCTCCAGGCGATGGCGCCGCGAACTGTCCGGTGTCGCTCTGGCGTATCCACCGGCCCGCCCGCCAGCAAGGGGAGCCGCCGCTCCAGTCGCTCTAACAGTGGGGCGGGCGGCAACGTCTTGATGTGCGCGGCGGCAAGCTCGACGGCCAGCGGCAGACGGTCCAGCCGCTCGCAGATCCGCGCGACCACCGCCTCCGCCTCTGGCGTCAGCGTCAAGGTAGGTCGCGCCGCACGCGCGCGCAGGAGAAACAATTCGACCGCCGCCTCGATCGCCAGCGGGGTGACCTCCCACTCGCGCTCGCCGCGCAGGCGCAGCGGCGCGCGGCTGGTGATGAGCGCCTTGACACCGGGACAAGCCGCCAGCAGGCCGCCAACCAGCGGCGCGGCCACCAGCAGATGCTCGAAGTTGTCGAGTGTCAGCAGCATCCGTTCTGGAGCGCAGATAGGTGGTGAGCGTCTCGCTCAGCGGCTGGCCGGATGTTTCCCGCAGACCCAGCGCTTCGGCGATGGCCCGCGCGACCAGCCCTGGCTCGCGGACATCCTCCAGCATCACCACGCAGACCTCATCCGCGAACTGGTCGGCGACGTCATCCGCCACCCGCAGCGCCAGGCGTGTCTTGCCCGCGCCGCCTGGCCCCGTCAGCGTCAGTAGTCGGGTATTCGGGTCGCGCAGCAGCGCCTCTATCTGGCGGAGATCCTCCTCGCGCCCGATGAGCGGCGTCAAGTAGGCGGGCGCGCTGCGCGAGGCGTCATCCGCGACGCTCCCGGCTGCGGCTGGGAACGCGGCTGCGGTGAGCGCGGCGCGCTGGCGCGGGGCGAGGGAGAGCGCCTGCGCCAGCAGATCGAGTGTATCGTGGCGTGGCGCGCGGTTGACGCCGCGCTCCAGGTCGCTGATCGCGCGCACGCTCACGCTAGCGCGCTCGGCTAGCGCTTCCTGCGTCAGCGCGCGGGCCAGCCGGTAGCGCTTGAGCAGCGCGCCAAAGGCGCTCTCTGGTTCGGCGCTCATCAATCTCACCCTTCCGCGGTTCACCGGCGCGAGGACTTCGCGCGCCAGTGAAGGCCGTGTCTGCCATGATAGCACGCGCGCCTCGTCTGTCCATCCGCAAAGATGTGGGCTGAGATGTGGGTCAACCGCATGGCGCGAGACGCCCGCGCCCCGTATCGTGGGAGTCAGCGGAGATCTGACACAGCCCTATTTGGGCGTGGAGAGTCCAGGCCCGCGAGATGGAGGAGCGCGATTATGAGCGATACAGTATCCGAGCAGTCCGCCCGCGTGGCGTCGGGTGAAGCGCGGCGACGCGCCGACAGCCCCGGCGTGCGAATCCCCCCGCCCGTCATCTACATTCTGGTGTTCCTGGTTGGGTATTTCCTGCAATCGCGGTTTCCGCTGCCGTTCCTTCCCCGCCCCTACGACATCGCGCTAGGAATCGCGGCGCTCGCGCCCGGCGCGGCGCTCGTCATCTCCAGCATCGTGACGCTGGTGCGAGGCAAGGGCACGCTCAACACGAATGGCGCGTCGGCGGCGCTGGTCACCACCGGAGTGTATCGCATCTCGCGCAATCCCATGTACGCCGGGCTCGCGCTCGAGTACACGGGAGTCGCGGCGCTGCTCGGTCTAACATGGACGCTGGCGTTCCTGCCGCTGCTCATCATCTATACGCAGGTCGCCGTCATTCTGCCCGAAGAGCGTTTTCTCACGCGCCACTTCGGTGACGCCTATCGCGCGTATATGTCCCAGGTGCGCCGCTGGCTCTAAGCCCTGGTCGCGACGCGCGCTAGAGCAGCAGCAGCCCGCGCCGCGCCGCCGTTGTCACCGCTTCCGTGCGGCTGGCGGCGCCCAGCTTGGCCATGATCGCCGAGACGTGGAACTTGACCGTATGCTCGCTGATGCGCAGGCGCTGGGCGATCTGTTTGTTGGGGATGCCCTGGGCTAGCAGCTGTAGCACTTCGCGCTCGCGGGCGGTTAGCGGCTCGTCACTGGTTTGGGCGGCTTCGAAGGCGATGCGTGGCCGCGCGATGGCCGCTAGCGCTTCCGTGGCCAGGCGGCGGTCCAGCACAGTCAGACCGCCGGCGACAGCGGTGGTGGCGGCGATGATCTCCTCTCCGCCCGCGTCTCGCGGCAGCGCGCCAAACGCCAGTCCCGCGCCCGTCACCAGCCGCGCCATCGTGATAGCGCGGCTCAGCGCGTCCTCTGATCCGCGCGGCTCATGCGCTCCACGCCGCTCCGAGCGCTCCGTCGCGCCTTCAGCCGCCCCAAGCGCGACCACGCCCCGCGCGGGCCGCACGCGATCGAGCCAGCCGCTGACCATCTCGGCGTCGGCGTTCCCATCCACCTCTACCAGCAGCACATCCACCTCGTCGTGTTCGGCCTCTCCGGCCTGCGGCGAGATGGTCGCGCCCTGCCCCACGACCGTCCAGCCTGGTTGCTCGCGCGCCAGCGCCGCCAGCCCCGCGCGAACGGTTGGATAGGGCGCCAGAATGTAAATTCGCATCCTCACCCGCTCAATCAGTCGTGAACACGGCAGCGCGGGCATAAATGGCCAGCGCACGTGGACGGCGGCGTCAATGCCGTGTCATGTCACCGTTAGCGCGCTTTGCGGGGAGGGATGAGCTCCATCCCCGCAAAGCGCGCCGGCCCGTTAGGGCCACGGTTACGCCCGAGGTCGCGCTCAGGCCGCCGCGCGCTGCGTAGGCGTCAGTGTCAGCGTTAGCCGCTGGCCGCCGCGCAACACGTCGAGCGCGCGGGGCTGCCCTGCCGTTCCATGCCGGTTCAGCAGCCGCGCGAGCTGGTCGGCGCCCGCGATGGCGCGCCCATCCACCGCCAGCAGCGCATCGCCAATCAGTATACCCGCCGCCTCAGCCGGGCCGTCCGGTTCGACGCCGATCACCAGCGCCACTGTCTCGCTCGCGACGCCGAATCGCTGGCGCTGCCCCTCGGTCAGCGGGACCGTCTGGACCTGCACACCCAGGTAGGCGCGCTGGCCGCTGCGGCCCGACTCTTGGAGGAAGCGCGCGACCGTGTTGCTCGGCACGGCGAATCCCATGCCACCGCCCACCATCGTGTTGACGCCGATCACGCGCCCGCGCGCGTCGAGCAGCGGGCCGCCGGAGTTGCCAGGGTAGAGCCGGATATCCGCCTGCACCAGTGGCAGGCGCGCCATCCGGTTGCGCGGGCTCATCGGGCCTCGCTCATGCTCGGCGGGCTCCAGGTCGAGGTCTGGGTCCGCTGGGGCGTGCGCCGCGACGACGCCCGCCGTGACCGCGCCTTCCACGCCCAGGGGATTGCCGACGGCCATGACGAACTCGCCAACGCGCAGCGCGCTGGAGTCGCCAATCGTCGCTGGCGCCAGGTCGCGCGCACGGGCGCGCAGGGCGGCCAGGTCGCGCTCAGGGTCCAGGGCGACCACACGCCCCTCGATCTCACGCCCGTCGCTCAGCTTGAGCGTCATGCGCTCCGAGCGCCCGGCGGCCACCACATGCGCATTGGTGATGACCGTCGCTTCGGACTCGCCGGATGCGTCCGGCGCGCCAGCCTCCCAGATGATCGCCGAGCCAATACCGCGCTGGCCCACCTGGACCTGCGCCACGCTCCGGCGAGCCCGCTCCGCCAGGCGCGCCGTCTCAGCGGAGAACGCCGCGAGGCTGACGCTCGCTGGCGCCGGAGTTGGGGAAATACCTACATCAGCCATCGCTGATGACGTCCTTTCGCTGTGGGCCTAAGGCGGGAAAACGCCCCATCAACCCGGAAAGCATGAAGAGCTTGAATCGCCGCTGACGCCAGGGCCGCCGATCCCGCCAGCGCCGCTCCAGAGAGGATGAGCGGCGCTGGCGGAAGGAAAGCGTAGCTGTGGCGTTTCGCGGCGCGAATACCGCTGAGTCTTAGTCGCGCTCGCCGACGGTCAGCGAGGTCTCCGTTGGCTGGCCGCCGCGCAGCGCACGCACCGCCAGCGGCTGGCCGGGCGCGGTGGCTCCGAGCGCCGCCCGCAGCGCGTCAACGCTCGTGGCGGGCTGGCCGCTGACAGTGATGATGATGTCACCCATCAGCAGACCACCCTTCTCGGCGGGGCTATCACCCTCGACCGTTACGACCAGCAGCGCAGCCTCCTGCGAGACGCCAGCGGCCTGCGCCAGCGACGCGCTCAGGGGGACTTGCTGTGTGGCGACGCCGAGATAGCCGCGCCGCACGCGCCCGTGCGTCAGCAGCGTCGTTACGACGCGCCGGATCGTGGCGACCGGCAGCGCCGCGCTCTGTCGCGTCAGCCGCGAGCTGTTCAGGCCGACGAAGCGCCCCTCCATGTCCACCAGCGGGCCACCGGAGAAGCCGGGGTAGAGCGTCACATCGGCGAAGATGATGCCCTCGATCTGCGCGCCCTGCCACGAGCGGCGCGGTCCCTCGATCGAGCTAACGACGCCGAACGAGACGCGCGGGCCGCCCTCTGTGGGCCGCCCAATCGCCAGCGCCAGATGCCCGACGCGCAGCGCGTCGGAGACAGTGATGGGCGCCGCGCCCTCACCGATTTCGCCTCCGGTCAGCCGCAGCACGGCCAGGTCGGTGCTGGGATCGCGTCCCACCAGCGCGGCGCGCGCTTGCCGACCATCGGGAAGGGTGATGGCGATGTCGTCCTCGCGCTCGACGACATGATCGGCGGTGACGATCACGACCTCACTACCTGCCTGCCACAGCACACCGCTGGCCGACTGGCGTGGGCGCGCGGCGACGGTGACGATCGAGCGTGAGGCGCGCTCGACGGCGTTCGCGAGCTGATCGGAGAACGCGCTCAGGCTAGAGGCGCTCTCCTGCCCGGCTGGCGCGGCTTGTTGTGTCTCTTCTTCTGTCATCTGAAAATAGTCTCCCATTGGTGAGAAGCCCTTAGCTTTTCACGGTCTCCGTCGCGCGCCAGATCATCCGGCGCGACTGTCACTCAGGACGATACGCCGTAACGCATGGCGGCGGCATCGCGCGTTGGGCCAGTACGTTCCCTGGTCACTTGACCAGTGCGCGCCGCTGGTGGTTCGGCCAGGGGCGTTGGATCCGCTGTTTCTGTCCCTGCCGCTCCCTTGCGCGAGTGGCGCCTGGAGCGTAACCTTGGAGAGCGGAAATCGCTCAATTGGTGTGGCGTGTTTCATGAGGATACAGCGGGAGAATACGGATGTTGCTGGAGAACAAAGTGGCCATTGTAACCGGTGGCGATAGTGGAATCGGCCACGCGATCAGCGTCGTCTTGGCGCAAGCGGGGGCCATGGTAACGATCAACTATCACCGCGACTCGGTCGCCGCGGAAGCGACACTTCAGCAGATCAAGGAAGCGGGCGGGAAAGCGCAGGTTATCCAGGGCGATGTTTCGCGCCCGGAGGATATTCAGGCCCTGGTGGATATGACAGTGCGCACTTTCGGGCGTCTGGATGTGATGATCAACAACGCCGGGATGGAGACCCGCGCCTCGTTACTCGAGACGACCGAACAGCAATTCGATACGGTGATCGGCGTTGACTTGAAGAGCGCGTTCTTCGGCACGCAGATCGCCGCCCGGCAAATGATCCGGCAGGGCGGCGGCGGCCACATCATCAATATGTCATCGGTCCATGAGGACTGGCCCATGCCCGGAAATATCGCCTATTGTTGCGCGAAAGGCGGCATGCGCATGCTGACGCGCACCGCTGGCGTGGAGTTGGGGCCGCACGGCATTTTTGTCGTCAATGTCGGCCCCGGCGCCGTAGACACCCCGATAGACGCCGCTACCCTGGCCGACCCTACACAGAAAGCCCGGCTTGACGCCGCGATACCACGCGGCCGCGTCGCTCAGCCAGCCGAAATCGCGAACCTGGTGGCCTGGCTCTCCTCCGATCAAGCGAGCTATACCACCGCCACGACCTATTTCATCGATGGCGGCATCATGCACGGCAGCGTCGGACTCTAATCCACCGCCTCCGATCAGGGCGTCGCGCGACAGTGACTCGATGACGAAGATGGTCTGACCCCGATTGCGTTGGAGATGAGGCCCGGATGGTCAAATGATATATTCGCGCTCCAACGCGCCGCGTATCCATATCTGGTGCATCGCCTGGCAGATCCATAGCCAATCTGAGCGCCCCTGGTGATCCAGATATGGCCACGCGAGCGCCGCCGCGAATGTCGAGTAGCCAGCGAGCGGACGCACGCGCATAGCCCGCGCCGCGGCGCGCGCTTCCATCGCGGCGGTGGGATCGCGGGATTGCAGCTCGAGGAGCACGACCTCCCACATCGCATCGCGCGCCCGGCGCGCCTCAAACATCGCCTGCCGTATGCCCTCAGCCCTATCCACTTCCCACTCTCCTTCACACGACGGAAACGCGATGACGGATGACGCTCGTAGGGCTTTTCTTACGGAAACCGATCACTTGTCTTTTCCCGCGCTTGCGTCCGGCTTCCGCGTTGAATCGCTGCCCAGTGGCGCCGTTTGCTCGCCCCCCGTATACAGCGGAAGCCGGATGGTAAACACTGCCCCTTGCCCTTCAGGAGCGCGTGCCTTGATCTCTCCGCCGAGCGCCTTGACCAGCTGCTGCACGATATACAAACCGAGGCCTAACCCACCATGATACGGCTGGCGGTCATGAAGCGCTTGATAGAATGGGGTAAAGAGGAATTTCAAGTCCGCCGCCGCGATACCGGGTCCGTAGTCCCGCACCTCAAGCTCCGCCCTATCGGCGGCGTTCTTTTCGTGGACGCGTCGCATGCGCACGTCAATTCGCGCGCTATCCGGCGCGTACCTCAGCGCGTTTGACAGCAGATTCTGCAGAATCTGCTGGATTCGCAATGCGTCGCCCAGAACGAAGAGCGGCTCAATCTCAGACTCCGCCTGTACGACAATCGGCGGGTGAGGCTGGTTTGGACGCTGTATGAGCTCTATATCTTCCACAGACTGGCGGACGAGCGCGACAAGATCCACTGGCTCCAGTGTGAGCTCGAGCTTGTCGTGCTGTATGCGTTGCAAGTCCTTGAGATCGTTCGCCATGACATCTATATGGCGCGCGTACCGCCTCGCATTCGTGACCAGCGATCGCGCGCGCTCACCAGCCGCGCCAGCAGGTAGCTGTTTCTGGATCATCTCAAGCGTGAGCATGAGGGAGGTCAATGGGTTCTTGATCTCATGGCTCGCCCTCGCCAGGAACCGCTCATACAAGCCGCGTATACTGCGATCGGAGAGGTCGCGAATGGTCACGACCCCGCCTAATGTGGTCCCCCCAGCGCGAATGGGCTCTCCAGTGGCTTCGAACCAGCGTCGGGAGCCATCCGGCGCGGGTATCGTGAACGCGATGATAAAGGGCTCGTCCTCACCCACACGCCGCCAGGGAGCCGCCTCAGGGGGCAAAGGGTTCCCCAATACGTCTTCGAGCGCGAGATGGGCGTCCGCGTCGCCAAAGAGGCGTCGGTAGGCGTCGTTTATCAGCGTCTGTTTCCTGTATGCGTCTACCGCAAGTAGCGCGTCCCCCATGCTCGACAAGATGGCTTGCAGCTGCGCCCGCTCGCGCTCGCTGGCCTGGCGTTGCGCATCCTTCTCTTGAGCGAGGATTTGTAGCTCCAGGGTTCGCGCCAGCAAGTCATCATTGGTGGTATGGAGTTCCTCAACGGTGGCCTCCAGCTCCTCATTGAGGGTTTCCAACTCTTCATTGGTCGCCTGCATCTCCTCATTGAAGGTGATCGTTTCCTCGGAAGCGGCTTGCGCCTCCTCCTGAGCCACGAGGATCTCTTCGTTGGCGCGTAGCAAGTTGTCGCTGGTCTCGCGCAGCTCCTGGTTCGCGGCGCGCAGCTCGTGATTGAGCGTGCGCTCCGCTTCGAGTTGCTGGGTCAAGCGCGCAATCGCCTCCGCCTGTGTGGAGCTTCGCTGTTCGCTTTGTGACGTACCCCCGCGTTGCGTAGGCGCCGGAGTGTTCTCAGTCGAATTTCGCGGGGGTTCGGCATGCGTGGCTTCTGCGATGAGGAGAATCACGGCTTCGACAGTAGGGGAAGCGTTCCCAGTGGAAACGCTTCCCATCTGTGTGTAGGGATAGCAGGTGATCTGAAGGAGATGCTTGTCCTCTTGCCCGCTCGGCTCCAGCTCGACGCTGATCGTTCCCGCGCTCGGTGATCGCGCTCCCCCCATCTGAAACATGGCGTCAATCGCCGCCCGCAGTGGTTTGGTGGGAACTCGCGTGGCGAGGTGCAGCACATCCTTGCCGATGGCTGGGCGGATGATGTCCAGCATTGTGTAGGCTGCGCTGTTGATGGTCTGGACGTCGTAATTGCGATCAACCACGACCACACCAACCGGCAAGCCGAGAATCTGGTCGGCGAACCGCTCACGAGATGTGTACACCCGTTGCTCGATCTCTCGTGTAAGGGTTTGCTCACTATTCGTCAATATGGGAGAAGCCGCGTGCTCGCCAGCGGGAACAATGCGCAGCCCCTCAGCGGTGAGCGTGTCGGGCGCGGTATCAGCAAGAACCGGCGGGGTCTCATAGGATCTTCGCCCCCTGTCCAAATTGAGAGGAAGCGGCGGCGCCAGCACGCGATCCCCCCGGCGACGATAGACCCTGAAATGGGGATGGGCGAGACTGAAGTAGGTACTCAGCGCGCCCGCGGTTTCCGCATTGCCCAATACGAGGTATCCGCCATCACGTAGCGAGAACGCGAATGCCTGGAGCGTGTGCATCTGTAGCTCAGTCGTGAAATAGATCAGCACATTCCGGCAGACCACCATATCCATGCGGGGAAATGGAGCGCGGTGTCCCAGGTCATGCTCGCCAAATATCACCATATTGCGTATGAATTTCGTGACCTCGTAGCCGTGATCTGTCGGAGTAAAATAGCGCGCTCGCAGGTCTTCCGGCATGCTCGCTAACGCCGCCGCTGGGTACTGGCCGCGACGGGCGAAGGCGATCGCATCGGCGTCTACATCGGTAGCGAAGATGCGAATATTGAACTGGAGCGCTTCTTCTGGACCCAAGACTTCCGCCAGGAGAATGGCGAGGGAGAAAGGCTCTTCTCCGGTCGCGCATCCCGCCGACCAGATGCGCAGCTCTTTGCCGCTTTCTCGCGCGCGCGCGATCATGCCTGGGATGATCTGCTCGCGAAGAAAGTCAAAGAGTAACTGGTCGCGAAAGAATTCGGTCACGTTGATCAAAAAGCTCGCGACCAGGCGCTGATATTCCTCGGGGTGTTTATCCAGGAAGCGGTTGTAGTCGAGCAAGGTTTCAGCGCCTGTCGCCGCCATCCGGCGATGCAGACGCCGCAGGATGGTCGGGCTCTTGTACCGGGTAAAATCAATGCCCGCGTGCTGCCGTACTTTTTCGAGCAGGTCAGGCAATATGTCAGAGACGCTTTGACTCGTCAGGTTTTGCGCGCCGCTGATGATATTGGTGATCAGCGGGCCCATGCGCTCCAGGTCCACGACGAGATCAACGGTGGTAGGCGCCAGCGACGCTGGCATCGCCGGATAGCTGGCTGTAGCGGGGTTCTGGATCAGCACGGCGCCGCCGGCCGCTTTCACCTCACGCGCGCCCGCCGTTCCATCCGAGCCAGAGCCGGTGAGAATGACAGCGATGACGCGCTCGCCATAGGCATGCGCGGCGCTGTTGAGCAGCCGGTCAATGGATGGCAACGGGTGCTGGCCCGCGCCTGGCAGCAAGTGGACTACGTCATCGGCAATCTCGACATCCCGGTTCGCCGGAATAACGTAGATCACGCCATCTACCAGGTGCTCAGGCGCGTCCTCGCCCACCGTGCGCACGGGAAGCTTGCTGCGTCTGGCGAGGATCTGGCCGAGGTGGCTGGTCGAGTTCGGATCAATGTGCTGTGCGATCACGATTGGCACAGACAGTGACGCTGGTAGGGTAGCCACGAGAAGCGAGAGCGCCTCGATACCGCCTGCTGATGCGCCGACCACCACCAGATCATAGAGCCGCTGTTGCTTCGTCATCGTCACGTACTTCCTACTGCTTCTTGATAGCAGTCTTTCGCGCTGAGACGACAATGTGGCAGAAACACAACGGTGGAGGTGGAATGGCGCTCGAAGAACTCTCGATCAACGATTGCGAGCCGTTTTCCGCCCATGTATAGGGGCCGCACACGTCAGAGCTATAGCGTATAGCTCGCGGGAATAATCAGGCTCGCGACACACGCGACGCCCGTTGAGATAGGGAGCTTTTTTGTATCAACGGCTCATTTACCGTTTGGCCCCACCTATCCCCAAGCAAACAGATACCAGACGCTATCACACCGAGAGATATCGGGCGCCCATCGCTTTTTGCTCCATTCTGACGATTGTATCACAAAGCGCGCATCTCATCGCTCGCTGCTGTGTGGGCGCGATAACGGCATGAAGCGCTTATTTCGACCCCTCACCCCAGCTTCCTGCCGGGCGGTTGCGGTATGCTTTTCTGGGAGCGCCGCGCCCGGCGCGCTCTGGACGGAATAGAGGAGCGTGGAGGTCGAGCGAATGCGTATGGAGGAGGTGGAACAGTCCACTCAGTCGAAAGGCGCCGCGCCGGATGAGGACAGCGCCAAGCGACCTCCCTGGCGCGTCTGGTTCAACACCGCGCGGCCCGCTACGCTGACGGCGGCGGTGGCGCCTGTGCTGGTGGGGACGGCGGTCGCCGCCTATCGAGGGAGCTTTCATCCTGGCGTCTTCGCGCTGACGCTGCTCGCGGGCGTCCTGCTCCAAGCGGGCGTCAACTATCTCAATGAGTACTTTGACTGGCGCTACGGCCTGGATACCGAGCATTCACAAGGCTCGATGACGGTCATCTTCCGGGGCGAGATGACGGGCGCGCAGGTGCTGGGGATGGGGCTGGCCTGCTTCGCGGCGGCGGCGGCGCTGGGAATCTGGCTGATCGTCGTGATAGGCCCCGCGATCTTGCTCTTTGGCCTCGCCGCGCTCTTTACCGGCTACTTCTATAGCGCCAGGCCCTTCTCGTTCGCCGCGCGCGGTCTAGGCGACCTGATGGTCTACCTGGCGATGGGATTCCTGATGGTCTGGGGAGCGTACTACACGCAGATCCCCGCCTGGTCGTGGATGGCGTTCGCGGCGAGCGTCCCGGCGGGTCTGCTGGTCGTCGCCATCCTGAATATGAACAACGTGCGGGACTACTCGGATGATCTGGCGGTCAACAAGCGCACGCTTCCCGTCCGTTTCGGCAAACTGTTCGGTGTCCGCTATCACGCCGCGCTGCTCTACGGGGCCTATGGCGCGACGACGCTGTTCGTCATTCTGGGCTACCTGAGCCCGAGCCTGGGCCTCGGGCTGCCGTGGCCCGCGCTGTTGGTGTGGGCGACATTCCCGGCGGCTTACCGCAACGTGCGCGCCGTCAACGCTGTCTGGCGGCGCGACCGTGACCCAGTACTGCGCATGGGTGTCCGCCAGACCGCCGCGCTGCACTTCCAATTCTGCGCGGCGCTGGCGGCGGGCATCGTTCTGGCGGTTCTCCCACGCGCGCTCCATCTGCCTATGTGAGCGGTCGCGCTACGCGCCTACCCACAGCCACGCTGGGCCGGAAATTTCCGCCAGCGTCAGTGGCCGCGCCTGGCCGCGCTCCTGGAGCCGGGTGAGCGCGGCGTCAAGCTCCGCCTGGGGCAGGCCGAGCGCGCGGGAGAGCGGCTTGGTCGCCGCCCAGATGGCCCCCGGCAGGTAGCGCGTGAGCAACTGGTCGAGCGCCTGCTCGCGGGTAAGCCGCTCCGCCGCGTCCACATGCTCGCGATAGCTCACACTGAACAGCGTATGCCCCATTCCCGTCATCTCGCCCTCACCGGACGCTTCACCCGGCGCGGGCGCCGGGTCACTAGCCGCCCGCGCGTCGGGCGAGAATACGCGGGTCAGCAGCAGGCGCGCGTCCAGCTCGGCGAGCGCTTTCGCATAGGCCGCGCGCTGCTCCTTGCCAGTTGGGAAATTTGCGGCCTCGCGAAGCTCGCTCGTGCTGAGCGGGCGCTCCGCCTCCTCCAGCGCTCGCGCCACCCGGTGCGCCTCAGGCGAGATGATTCCCAGATGCAGCAACTCGTCGGGCATGCGCGGGTCACTCATCAGCCGCAGCGTGGCAGGCAGCAAGTCCCAGGCGATCCATGTCGGGCGCTTGCGCACAACGACCGTATAGCACGCCACCGCCCGGCGTCCGAGAACCCACCGCCAGGTATAGACCTCGCCCGATGGGCTGTCCCACTTCGAGTCCGTTGGGCGCTCTGGATCGCCGACAAAAGCGGAATACAGATTGGGCGTCTCGAGCGTGACAGGATAGAGTGTCACCAGTCCAAGAGCGTTGATGAGCTCCGCGCCTTCATCCGGGCCAGCGATGCGCCGCTCTGCTGTCTGCCGCCATGCGGCGAGCCGCTGCGCGCGTAACGCTGGAAACGCTGGCGTCCGCTCCATGAAGCGACCTCCCTTAGAATGGTGAGCTGTGAGATGGATGAAGATGGAACGAAAAAGCGCTGAATAGAGCTTCTTATCCTCGGCGGCCCCGGCGGTCACGCGGGCTGACACGCGGCCCCAACGGCGCCCGCCCGCCACGTCCGGGCGCGCCGCGCGCTGGCCTACCCCAGTCATCCCGCTCATCCTCGTAGCCATCATCGTCGTACGGCTCTTCCTCGCCGTCGTACTCGTCCTCCTCATCGGCGTACGCGCTGCCCCCATCCTCGTCTTCATCATCCCACAGCGCCCCCATCCCTCCCGTCTCCGCGACAGCGCCCATCTTTCCGCTCTGCCCAACGGGCGAGGCGAACCGGCCACTCGCGCCCGGCGCGGCGTTTTTAGCATCCTTAGCGTCCAGGGCGGATTTGGGAGCGCGCTCGCGCAGCCCTGGAGTGATGAACAGAATGACGGCTGTCAGAACCAACCCCGCGCCCGCGCCGCCCAGAACGACCCCGACTGGCAACCCGGGGAAGAGCGCGCTCGCGCCGATGCTGGCGCGAGCAAATCCAGCGTAGAACAGCGTAAAGAGCGCGGCTCCACCAACGCTGGCCAGCGCGGTCAAGAACCCTTCGCCCGCGCTCAGCGCGCGGCGCTCGGTTCCATCACGACCGGCGCGTACTTGCCGCCGGGCGGCGATGACACACATGCCATTCGCGACGCCCAGCAGCAGCGCGGCGCCATAGCTGAAGAGGGGAACAGTGGTCAGCGCGAGCAGCGCCAGCGCCAGGCCGGTGAGCGCCAGCCCCAAGAGCGCGACTGCGCCGGCCGCCTTGCGCGCGGGCGCCAATTCCGCCAGCAGCGCGCCGAGCGTCAAGCCGCCAGCCTCCAGCGCGATCAGGACGCCGAGATAATAGCCCGCCAGTCCCAGCCGGTCGCTGACGTAGAAGACCTCCAGCACGCTCAGCCCGCCGCCTACCAGGGCGAGGGAGATCAGCGTTAGGAGCGCGGTGGCGCTGGGCGCGCGCCCACCCGCCAGTCCAAGGCCGGCGCGGATGTCGCTTATCGCCTGGAATGCGTTCTTTGGCCCCTGCTGATACCACTCTGGCAGCGCCCGCTCGCGCTGGTCGGGCGTCAGGGACATCTCAGCGCTGGCGTCATCGGCGTCGCTGTCCACGTCGGGATTTCGCGCGGCGGCGAGCAAGTCAGCGCGTGTCGCTTCGTCTGGCGTCGCGCTGGCCAGGGTCGCTCGTGTGAAGGCGCGACGCTCTTCGGGGAGCGCGTCGAGGAAGCCATCGGAATTGGAGGCTAGCAGGAAGAAAATGGCGGCGGCCAGCGCCACGAGGATCACCCGCTCGCCCAGCGCCAGGAACAGCGCGGCGGCCAGCAGTGGCCCGATGACAGTCGCCAGAGCCGCGCCAGCGAACAGGTCGTTGGCGACCAGCTCGATCTCGCCTGGCTCCAGGCAGACGCGCGTCGCCGCCACGCGCAGGGCCTGACGTAACCGTCCTGTCAGGCCAATGACAAAGAGCAGCCCGAATAAGACAGGATAAATCGTCTGGAAGTGCATGCCCACGACACCCAGCGCCGCCGCTACGCGCAGCCGCCCGATCCAGGCCAGCGGGCTGCCAGGCTCGCGAACGCTCTCGAAATATGGCGCGATGGGGATGGCGATCAGCCAGGGCAAGCCTATTGTCAGGACGCCGAGCATCACCATCAGCGGCGAGCTGGTCAGATAGGCGAGCCAGATGATGACTCCGACGCCCAGCACGCTTTCACCGAGCAGGGACGCGACCTCGCCCCGCCAGAGGTGTCCCGCGTTGCCATCATGGAACAGCGCGAACCCGTTGCGCTTACGCTGGAGCGCTTCCAGATGCGCTGAGGTCTGAAGTCCCTCGCCAGCCATGCTGGCCGCGAACGGGTCGTAATTCTGGGCGGCTGGGGCGCCCGCTCCCCGGTACGGGCCAAGCGCTCGCTGCTGGCCGCTCGCGCCTGGCGCGAGGGGTCCGCGATATGGCCCAAGCGTGCGCTGCGAGCCGCTCGCGCCTGGCGCGGCGGGCGCGCCGTAGGGCCGGAACGGGCCGGAACGGTCGGGTGGTGGGCCGGGAGGACGCCGCCCAGAGCCGCCTGTGTTCTGCGGGCCACCTGACCGTCCGCGCGGAGAAGCCGCGCGGCGGTCCCACGATCCTCCCGAACCCCCTGGCGGATAGTCACCCGGCATGCGGTCTCTCCTGGCGCTTTCCGGCGGGGCGCGGAGGGTCACGAGACCCGCTCCAAACCCCGTAGAACACCGGGCAGTATAGGTCTGGGGCGCCCAGTGTGTCAATCGCGCTGGCCCAAACGTTCGCTCGCCAGGCGCTTCACGTTGCGCAGGTAGGCGGCGCGGTGGCGCTCCGGAGCGCCGTAGTGAGCACGGGGTGAATTCTGCTATACTGGCGACGCTGGTTGCGCGAGCGCGGGTATAGGAATGAGCGGGGCGTCCGCTTGTGTCATTATCACCCCCGCTCGCGGGCCGTTCGTGTTCCTATTTTGGAGCGCTAGAGAACTAGGAGCTGGTCTGGCGTATGGATCCCACGCCCTCCTCGCCGTCAACCCCGCAGACGCCCAATTCCCCATATACCCGCCACGGGCTACCCGCCACCGGGCTACCCGCCGCCGGGCTACCCGCCGCCGGGCTACCCGCCTGTGCGGCCACAGGCGGCGTGGTGGTCTTATCTGGCTGGTCATTGGCCTTTTTCTGATACCAGTCATCGCGTGCGCGGCGTTGATCGGCGCGACCGCCATCGAGCAGCCACAACTGCTAGCTCGTAACCTGACCATCTTCTCGACGCCCGTGTCAGGAACGGTCTATGGCGAGGATGCGAGCCAGCGCGAAACGGGGCGCGAGGCGATGGCCCCCGTGGCTGGCGCGACCGTGACCTGCGGCGACGTGAGCGCCGGAACTGACGCCAAGGGACACTACAGTCTGAATCTGTTACGCGGGCAAGACTTTACCTGCTCGCTAACGGCGCCGCGGTATCTGCCCTTGACGGCCAGTATCCACCTGCAACTCAACGGCTCCTACACCCTGGACTTCGGCTCGCCGGCCTCCGCGAAGGGCGGCGGCGCCTGCGCGCCCGCGCCTTCCGGCGAGCGCTGCGGGGCGCTGGCGCTCCAGCCTGGCTCGATCAGCGGCGTCGCGGTGGATAGCTCGACCCGCCAGCCGATCGACTCCGCATCGGTCACCTGCTGGGATGATTCACTCGCCGCGCGCGCCGCTTTGAAGAACCCCGCGAGCTTTAGCGCCGTCGCCGACGCCCAGGGCCAGTATCTCGTATCGAACATGCCAGTGGGTCTCTACCTCTGTGTCGCCGCGCAGAGCGGCACGCCCCAGCCGGTGGTGGCGCTCCCCAACGCCGTCGCGACGCTCGATTTCTCTGTCTGCCAGAGTCACTGTCGTGGAGTGAGCTATCACGGAGGCGACGTGATGCATACGTTTACGGGCTATGTGATTTTCTGGACTCCGCGCGGCGCGCGGCTGGATCCTACGGGCAGCGACACACGCTTCCGCTCGCTGGTGACCCAATATCTGCAGGATGTTGGCGGCACATCGTTTTATGGACTTCTGACGCAATACTGGGATGCGACCGGGCCTGTGCGCAATATCGCGCGGCTGGGCGGAGCCTTCGTGGACACGCGGCCCTACCCGCACGCCGGGACGCGCGCCGATCCGCTGACAGATAGTGACATCTACACCGAGATCGAGCATGTCAGCGAATCCCAGCATTGGTCCGTGGCGCCGGGGGTGGCCTTCGCCTTGGTCACCGCGTACGGCATCGAAACCTGCGCGACCTATGAAGGCCAGCGCTCCTGCTCCTTCCCGCTCAACAATGACGCTGGCTTCTGCGCCTACCACTCCTCCACCTCATACTCGACCACAAATTCAACCGCGAGCTACTTCCCATATATGCTGATCGCCAATGTTGGAGGGTGCGCCAATTACGACCAGGGAGCAGTTCCCTACGGCGCGCCTGTGGCGGACGCGGTCATCAACTCGCTCTCGCACGAGCAGTTCGAGACGGTCTCCGATCCCGCTGGCGAAGGGTGGTTCGATAACAGCGACAACAGCGAGATTGGCGATAAGTGCGAGTTATCCTTTGGCTCCCCCGCGCGTGATGGCTCGACTGTGCGCCTCGCGAACGGCCACGGCTACGTCCTCCAGCGCGAATGGAGCGACGCTCACAACGCCTGCGCGTATGGGTGATGGCGCTTAGTGGCTGGTGTTGGGTATCAAGAAATGCGCTTTCCGCATGGTGCGATGCGTGCCGTATACCACATAGTGACCGAACCGGCGCCGGTATCCCGTGGTAACGATCTCAGACCCCTAACGGCATCGGCGCTCGCTCATCGCACAGGAAGGCGTGGTGATTTGGTATGGTTGCGCAACGGTATTGCATCGCGTTGACCCGCGAATTCATGGAACAGGCGCGTGACCTGAGCGCATCGAACAGACCTGTGGCTGATCTGCTCAACAAAACGCTCGACAAACTCGTCTGCTATCCAGCAGACCCATCACTGCATCGTGAGCGATTGAAGACACCAGGCGCTCGCTTATCATCATCGCGCGTAAATAGGAAGTATCGTGTCATTGATCGCGAACAGGATTCGAGCAGTCTCGTCGCGCTCTTCGTCGGAAATCATGATGACGCTTATACCTACGCCGAGCGCTACACGGGCATTGGACGGGAAGAGATCTCGACCCAGTGGGTTGAGGAAGTGGAGCCGGAAGCTCTGCCCGATTCTTCCCCTGGCGTTTCGCTTGCGTCGCGCCTCCCACGGGCGAAGCGTGAGGAAGAGCGTGCCAGCTTCCTTCCTCCGGAAGAGCTCATACGATTGGGATTGTCTCCTGAGGATGCCGAGTATGTGCGCCTATCAGACTGGAATAGCGTAGATTTCAAGGGCTTTTTGGGCGAAGTCATGGGCGACGGCGTCGAGAGCCTGCTAGCTGAGTGGATGCCCGCATCTCCCACCCCTGAGCTCGTGCCCACTCCCATGCCACGGCGCACGCCGGAATCAGCGGTGACGCTCACGGAGCCTGGACAGTTCGCGGCAATGGTGGATATCGGTCTCGACCGCTATCTCACCACGCTCACCGACGAGCAGCGCAAGCTCGCGGAGGTTGCGCAACAGGGGCTGCTCGTTATCAAGGGGGTGGGCGGGAGCGGGAAAACAACGGTCGCCGCCTATCGCGTGAAGGCGCTCGCCGATCGTATTCAGCTCCAGCCCAGACTGCTGGGATCCAGCCCGCGGCGGGTGTTGTATCTGTGCTTCAACAAATCTCTGGCCGATACCGTCGAGCGCATGCTGGCGACGCTGTACACTGGCGCGGTTCCACCATTCGTTGAAGTGAGGACGATTTATAACTGGGTGACTCGAGTATCTCTCTGAGCGTCCTCACGGACGTATCGAGGCGAATGGTCTGCGAGACGCTGTTGCGCGGGCGTGTATGGCCCACCGCGTCAGGATCAGAAACACACAGGGGTTGCGCGATGTCTCGCACCTCTATCTGGCCGATGAAGTCTCGCAGGTGATTGTGGGTCGTGGGCTACGGACCGCTGAGGAGTACCTCGCCACTGACCGCGCGGGCCGGGGGCGGGCGTTTGGCGTCGAGGAGCGGGGCGCCGTCTGGGATATCTATCAGCATGCCAGGCAAGACTGGGAGAGCCAGGGAATATTGCCAATGGAGCTGGCCCCAGCCGAAGCGCTCGCGCGCCTGGATCGGGGTGGCCAGTTCACGCCGTACGAATCAATCGTGCTGGATGAAGCGCAGGACTTGACGCCTGTCCAGCTGCGACTGGCGCAACGGCTCGTGGGAAACGATCTGTCACAACTGACCATCTTCGCGGACGCGGCCCAGAGCATCTATCGCTGCGGCTTCCGCTGGAAGCTGGCTGAGCTCACTCCACGCGGTGGGCAGATTCGCACGCTGAATCAGAATCATCGCAACACCACGCAGATCCAGCGGTTGGCGCTCTCCCTGTTAGAGAGCGGTGATACGCCTGAGGACGCGGACGCCTATGTTCCCCAGCTCAAATCCGATCGCGCCGGGCCTCAGCCCGAATTGCTGGTCTTCCCATCGAGCCAGCGAGAAATAGACGGAATCTGCGAGCGGATCGCCGAGCAGATTACCGGCGCCAGGGTGACGCCACAAAATATCGCCGTGCTGGCCGGGCATAACGATCTCTTGATGAGGATCGCCCAGGGTCTGCGGGCATGGGATATCGAGATCGCTGACCCATCTGAACGCGATACCCGGCAGACGCGGCGCGGACATGTAAAAGGCTTCTCGCTCTTTCACCCGGGCGTCAAGCTCTTGACGCTGCACAGCGCCAAAGGCCTCGATTTTCCGCATGTATATATCGTTGGGCTGTCAGCGGATGGATTACCCCTGGATCCCATGCGCGACGCGGAATCCTACGCGAATCAGCGGCGGCTGCTCTATACCGCGATGATCCGCGCTGGCAGAACGTTGACGCTGAGTACCGTGCGCGAAAGCCAGCACAGACTCCTCCGAGAGCTTGCGCCTGACCTCTATGAGCGACGGGAGATTGACGCGTAACGCCCGCGCTCGCCATCTCACCACCCCGGCCCGCGCGCGTCGGCGGTTCCCGCGCCCAAGACGCGCAGCAGCGCGTCGGCCACCGCGTCGGCTTCGTTGATGCCCTGGCCATCCACTGGCGTGGCGTCTCCGTCGCGCGTCAGGCGGCAGACGTGGAGGACGGTGGGGCCAGAGCCGCCCAGCAGCCGCCCGCTCGTCTCGCCCGTCGCCACGCGGTAGCCGCGCGCGCGCAGCCAGACCTTCAGCTTGCCAGCCGAGGGCAGCCAGAGGCAATCGTGGACCGCCATGCGCGTTTGCGGCCAGCGCCCGTCGGCGTCGGCCAGCGTGACGAAGCCCTCGCGGTCGTGGGTGGTAATGACCAGCCACATGCCGATCAGCCCCTCATCGAGGTGCGAGCCGCCCAGCGACGTCACCAGGTCGCCCGGCTGCGGGTCCCACGCCAGCCCGTTCTGGACGAGCCGGCGCGCCATCGTCGGTGTCACCAGATCTTCACGCATGCCAGGCCCTCGCTTTCCCCTGATCTCATCTGTTCCCAATCGTGGCGTCACGGTAGCAGCCGCGCCCGCCCGCCGTCAAGCAGGCTGGCCGCCCACCGCTTGACATCCGCGCCACCCCGCGCCTACCCTTGAGCCGGGGGCGCGCGTAGCTGGGCGGCTATCCCACATGCGCGAGAGTTCCAGAACAGCAGATGATGAGAGAGGCTGAAATATGACAGCGCTGGTAGGCGTCGTGATGGGCAGCGACACGGATTTGCCGGTGATGCGCGGCGCGGCGGAGATACTGGAGCGTTTCGGCGTCTCCCATGAGATCCGCATCGTCTCGGCCCACCGCACTCCCGACGACATGGCGGCGTATGGCCGCACCGCGCACGAGCGTGGCCTGCTGGTGATCATCGCGGGCGCGGGTGGCGCCGCGCATCTCCCCGGCATGCTTGCCGCGCACACCCCGCTCCCCGTGATCGGCGTTCCCGTCCCCACCGAGATGCTGCGCGGCCTCGACTCGCTGCTCTCCATCGTCCAGATGCCAGCCGGCGTCCCCGTCGCCACTGTCGCCATTGGGAACGCCCGTAACGCCGGGCTGCTCGCCGTCCGCATCCTCGCCACGGCTGACCCGGCGCTGCGCGAGCGCATGCTCGCCTACCAGACTGAGATCGCCGCCGAGTCGCGCGCCAAGAACCAGGCGCTGGAATCCGGCGCGGGCGAAGGCGAATAGCGCCTCCTTGAATACCACCCCAGGCTTACAACCTCCCCTAGCGCCGGCGTTACAGGCGGGCATGGCAGCCGTTGCACCTTATAGGTGAGGATAGCGGGCGCGCCGCGCTGGCGCGTGGGGGAAAGACGGTGCAGCGGCGCGGGTGAACAGCCGTGCGGTCAGGCGAGAGCAGCGGGATGCGGAAGGATCTGGGCGGGCGTATGGATTTATTCAGCGGAATGCGAGAGCGGTTGAAGGCGCTGTGGCGCGCCTTTTCCTCCGGTGGAACCCCGAGGATGCGGCTGGCGATCCTCTCAGTCGCCGGACTACTCGCCTTGTTGCTGGTCAGCGTCGCCCTGGCGCTCAACACATCGGGCGCGACCACTCAGACACAGGCGGCGCTCGTCCCGGCTCCGACTACCACGAGCACGCTTCCGCCCACAGTCACCACGGCGGCCAAGCCGGCCGCCACCACTCACCCGAGCGCGCCAAAGCCCAAGACGCCACCCCCACCCCCGCCACCTCCTCCGCCACCACAGGCGCCCCCGCCCGCGCCAAGTGGCACCCCCGGCGGCGACTCGATCTTCTCCCAGTTCTGCGGCACACCGACTCCCACGCCGCCCACGCCGATCCCAACCGCGACCAGCGCGCCTACCGCGACGGCGACCGCCAGCGCGACGGGAACAGCCGCCACCGCTCAGCAGCGCCAACTTGCCCTGGCGACTTGCATTCCTTGCCCCTACTATGCGGGAAATAATCCCAGCCAGGCGCAGATCGCGACCGCCCTGGAGGCCGCTGGACGGCTTTATGGCATCCCCGCCAATCTCATGAAGTCCGTCGCCTGGCAGGAGAGCCGCTGGCACGAAGATGTGTACTCGTGCGATGGCGGCATTGGCCTTATGCAGATTCAGTATTACACCTACCCCTGGCTCAACGGGCAGGTGGTCTCCGCGTGCGGCCTGGGCGCCACCAGTTATAACCCCTACAGCCTGCAAGGCAACGCCGACCTGGGGGCCAAGTATCTGCGATACCTGAGCTGTTTCTATAGTTATTGGGGCAATAACGGTTCGTCCGCTTCCCTGAAGAACCCTGGCCCTTACACCATCGCGTGGTATTATCAGCAGGCGGGCTTACCATATCCCGATTCCTACACCGCCAGCGGAGCGGCGAATCCCAACAGCTACTGCGCCGCGGTCTTCAACTCCAGCGGCGCGTATTCCGCCCTGCCATCCACACTCCACGATTCGTGGAGCTGCCCGTACACCGCGACAACTGGCGACGCCACATTGCTCGACATCACGCTCAGCGCCTACAACGAAGGCGCTGACTATACCGATCAGTACGGAATCCAGAATTGGTGGTACGTCAACGGCGTCGAAGGGTGGATTCCGCAATTCGCTTCCGGCGCGCTGCCAGTTCCCTCTTGAGGGGCGATTGAGGGGGCGCGGAGGAGCTTGATAAAGCGGAATGGGCCGCGTGATTGCCCAATAGCGCCTGATTCTCTAACTCTACGACGCCTGTTTCGTACAGGTGTTCGACAAAAGAAGCATTGAGACACTATAGAGAGCGACAGTGGTTACGAGTACGTCGCCAGACGGAGGTTCACGCCTATGCGCGAGCGAAGGTCAATCGGACAGCGATTATCAGCGTCGCGGTCACGGCTTGTGCCGGCGGGATGCGCTCTCGTGCTGCTGGGCATGACGGTCGCGCTGCTTACCGGAGTCGTTGTGCCGGGCGCGCGCTTCTTCTTTGGAGCATCTTCCGCGACTTCCGGCGCCCAGTCTACGGACACACCGCAAGGGCAGGCGCCCGGCAACCTCAATTATGAGCTGATCCTGCCCACGGCGCCCACGGTAACGTTCTCCATCGCGCGTACTCCAAATCTTCCGCAGGACGCGCTCTTCGCGACGCTGGGCAAAGCGAAAGCCCAGAACGGCTGTGAGGTCGCTACCCCCTCCGCGACAACGCCGACCGCGATCCCTACCGTCAGCGACGGTACCCCAGCTGATACGGCAACGCCCAGCGTGACTGATACTCCTCAGGCCGCCGAGCCGACGGCCACCGCTGGCTTTGGCCAGGTCACGCCGACCGCGACCTGCGCGGCCTGCCCAGTCTATCTGGGCAATAACCCCGACCAGCCAACGATCGCGGCGGCGCTGGCGGCGGCGGCCCTCAAATACGGCCTGCCCGTCAATCTGCTCAAGGCGGTCGCCTGGCAGGAGAGCCGCTGGCATGTGGATGTCCTCTCCTGCGATGGCGGCATTGGCCTGATGCAGCTTCAGTACTATACGTATCCCTGGCTCAACAGTGTCGTCGAGCCGTCCTGTGATCTGGTCGCCACGACCGACGACCCCTACACGCTGGAGGGCAACGCCGATCTGGGCGCCAAGTACCTCAAATGGCTCAGCTGCTTTTACAGCTATTGGGGAGACAACGGCGGCGCTTCGGCGACCAGCCCAGGCGCCTACACCATCGCCTCGTATTACCAGCAGGCGGGCCTCCAGTTTCCTGACTCGCTGAACGCCGATGGGACCGAGAATCCCAACAGTTTCTGCGCCGCCGTGTACAACGACCCTAACCACCCCGAATATGTCGCGCTGCCTTCCACCACAAGCGACGTGTGGAGCTGCCCCTACAGCGCGACCTCTGGCGACAATACGCTGCTCGATATGACCCTGAGCGCCTACAACGAGGGCGCGGGCTACACCGACCAGTACGGCATTCAGAATCCCTGGTATGTCAGCGGTGTCGCTGGCTGGATACCCCAGTTCGCTTCCGGCGCGCTGCCTGCCGCTTCCTGAGTGACCCCGGCTCCGGCTCGCATTTTCCCAGCGCGAGAGCGCCTTCCCATCGCATGACGGGAGGGCGCTCTCGTCCTATTTCTCGTCCTATTTCGGCGCTCTTGAATCACTGGGGCTTGCCGCCCAAGCGCGTGACGGGCGCGATTTGGCAAGCGCTCGCAACAGTATTTGACATTGACAGTGGCGCTGTCGTATTGTGTGCCCATGAGCGAAGATACGGGCGAGCGAATGCCCGGCGACGACCCTGATATGACCATAGACGAGCTGGCGGAGCGCCAGGGCTTACCTGTGCGCACCGTCCGCTTCTACATCGCGCAGGGCTTGCTGCCCGGACCTGGCTCACGTGGGAAGTCCGCCGCATACGGCGAAGAGCACCATGTACGGCTGCGGCTGATACGGCGATTGAGCGAACGGCATGTGCCACTCTCAAAGATTCAGGAATTGCTCCAGGGCTTGTCGCTCGGCGAGGTGAAAGCGCTACTGGAGGCGGAGGAAGATCGCTCGATTCAACTGACGGAGGCCGAGCGGCGAAAGTCGCCAAGCGACTATGTCGCGGCGCTGCTCGACGATGCGCGGCATGCCAGGCAGGCGCCACAGCAGACGCCACCCCGTCCGTCTCCGGCGGCGCCAAGCAATCCGCCGTTCTCCGCTTCATCCTCCGCGTTGCGGACGCCATATGAGCCTTCCAGAGGGAAGGAGCGGAGAGAGGGCGATCCCTGGTTTCATTGGACACTCGCGCCTGGGGTCGAGTTGCATGTGAGCGCGGACGCGCGGGCGCGCGATGCCGAGTTGATCAAGCGCCTGCTACAGGTGGCGGGCGAGGACGAAGACGCCAGAGGCGACTGACCTCTGCATCTGGTCGCGAACAGAGGAGGACTGTGCTATGAGTGACACTGACACCGGAGGCGCTGCCGATCAGGGGCTCCGCGAGCGCCCCAGCGGTCACACTGGAGCCGCGCCCCGAGCGCCGGCTGATTCCGCATCAGCCGAGCTATCGCACGGTAGACTTTCAGATTCAGGTCGCTATGCCGCCATCGGAGGCGCAAGCCAGTCGCACACCAATCACGCTCGCGCTGGTGATTGACCGTAGCGGCTCGATGTCGGGCGATAAGATCGTTACCGCGAAGCGCGCCGCGCAGGCGGTTCTCGACCGGCTCGATGAGCGCGACACCGCCGCCGTTGTGGTCTTCGATGACCAAATTGATACGCTGCAGTCCGCCGCGTCCGTGACACCAGAGATAAAGACTGCCGTTCGGGCCGCGCTGGCGAAGACCCACGCGCGAGGCTCGACCGCGCTGCATGAGGGATGGCTGACTGGATGCCAGGCGATCACCGCTGCGGCGGAAGGCGCCGGCCAGCAAGGCGTCGCGCGGTGCTTTCTGCTGACTGACGGCCTGGCGAACGTTGGTGTACAGGAACCAGAGCGCATCGCCACTGACGCGGCTGGCATCCGCCGCAACACGGGCATCGGGACCAGCACATTTGGCGTCGGGCTCGACTACGCGGAGGAGCTGCTAGGGCCAATGGCGGAGGCGGGAGGCGGCAGCTTCCACCACCTGCGCACGGCCTCCGAGATCGCCAACACCTTCATCGGTGAATTGGGCGAGCTCCTCGCCACAGCGGCCGCCAACGCGCGGCTGGAGCTAGAGGTCGAGTCAGGCGTCTCCGTTGATATCGTCAGCTTGTACGCGGCCAGCCATGACGCTGACAATCCTATGCGCTGGACTGTCTCGCTTGGTGACCTCATCAGCGGCGAAGACCGTCACGTCATGCTGCGTTTCGGCTTTGGCGACGCTCCGCGACGGGAAGATCAGGCGGTTCGCGCGCGGCTGGTCTGGACCGCGGCGGGCGCCGAGCGCCACACGGACTGGGCGACGCTGCGCTTCACGTATGCGAGCGATGCGGAGTGTGTGGCGGAATCGCCCGATGAGCGCGTCATCCACCAGGCGGGCGAGGGGATGTCCGATCGTGTCCAGCGCGACGCGCTCTTGATGAGCAAGCGCGGAGACCTGGCGGGCGCGAATTTGGCCCTCGTCGAGGCGCGCCAGGCTCTGAGCGCATTCCGGTCGGATGATCCATCGCTGCAAACCGAGCTCGATGCGATCGAGCGCCTCTCCGCTGAGCTCGCGCATGGGCCGCTTGCCTCAGCGCCCTCGAAGGAAGCCTATTTCATGCGGCAAGCCAGGAGCCGGGGGAAGCGCGATCTGCGCGGAGACTCTTAACCTTCGTCGCGTTTCGGCAGAGGCAGCATAGTGAATAGCGTAGAGAAGGCCCTCCTGTCCACTGACGGGAGGGCCTTCTCTACGCTATGGTCCAGCAGGTCTACTGGGCTGGACTGTCGCCCAGCGCCTCGCGGTCGGCCTCGTGGTCGCTACCGTTCACCAGGTTGAGGCTCATGTTCGGCGGTAGCCCGTGGCCCACCGCTGTCGGGGAGAGCGCCGCGACCGGCTGCGGCACGCCACCCTCAGGCAGTGGCGCCTCGAACAGGGCGGCGAACTCTTTGCCCTCCAGAATCTCGCGCTCGATCAGCCGCTCGCTGATGAGGACCAGCCGGTCGCGGTGCTCGGCCAGCGTGCGCTCCGCTGTCTCCATCGCGCGCATCACGATCTCGCGCACCTCGGTATCAATCTCGCGCGCCGTCTCCTCGCTGTACTCCGGTTGCTCACCGGGCATGACGGCGCCCTCGCGCCGGCTCAGCCGCACTGGGCCTAGCCGTTCGCTCATGCCGTAGTCAGTTACCATCTTGCGCGCGATCGAGGTCACGCGCTCGATGTCGTTCGAGGCGCCGGTCGTCACTTCGCCAAAGATCAGCTTCTCCGCCGCGTGGCCGCCTAGCGCGAATGCCAGGAAGTCGCGGAATTGCGACTTCGACCAGAGCGAGCGCTCCTCCTCGGAGACCAGCCGCGTGTAGCCGCCCATCTGCCCGCGCGAGATGATCGAGACCTTGTGGACTGGATCCGTGTGCGGTAGCAGGTGCGCTACGAGCGCGTGGCCGACCTCGTGGTACGCGGTGATCGCCTTTTCGCGCTCGCTGATGACGCGACTCTTGCGCGCTGGCCCTGCCAGCACGCGGTCCATCGCTTCTTCCAGCGAGTGCATGCTGATCGCCTTCTCGTCCGCTCGCGCCGTGAGGATCGCCGCCTCATTGAGCAGGTTCTGCAGGTCCGCGCCGGAGAAGCCCGCCGTCTGCCGCGCGACGAGGTCCATGTCCACGCCCTCAGCCATTGGCTTGTTGCGCGCATGCACCCGCAGGATCGCCGCCCGTCCGCGCGCGTCGGGGCGGTCCAGCGTGATCTGCCGGTCGAAGCGGCCCGGACGCAGCAGCGCGGCGTCCAGCACATCGGCGCGGTTGGTGGCCGCCATGACGATCACGTTGGTGTTGGGGGCGAATCCGTCCATCTCCACCAGCATCTGATTGAGTGTTTGCTCGCGCTCGTCGTGCGAGCCGCCATAGCCGGAGCCGCGCTGGCGCCCGACGGCGTCAATCTCATCGACGAAGATGATCGCTGGCGCCGCCTTCTTGGCCTGCTCGAAGAGGTCACGCACGCGGCTGGCGCCGACGCCGACGAACATCTCGACGAACTCCGAGCCACTAATGCTGAAGAACGGTACACCCGCTTCGCCAGCCACCGCGCGCGAGACCAGGGTCTTGCCCGTTCCGGGAGGACCCGCGAGCAGCACGCCCTTCGGCACGCGCGCGCCCAGGGCGGCGAACTTCTGGGGATACTTCAGGAACTCGACGATCTCCTGTAGCTCCTGCTTCGCTTCGTCTACGCCTTCGACATCGCTGAACGAGATCGACGGCTTGTCTTCGGCGAAGAGGCGCGCCTTGCTCTTGGCGAACGACAGCGCCGGATTGCCGCCGCCCTGCCCCCGCCGGCTGAAGTACACCAGCGCGCCAATCATCGCCGCCAGCAGCGCCAGCGACAGCAGCGGCCCGCTCGCCGAGCTCCAGATGCCCGGCTGAGCATACGCTACCCGTAGCACAGCGGGATTATCGTAGGGAATGCCATTGCTCTTGAGCGTTTCGCTCAGCGAGAAGCCTTGCCCAATACCCGTTTGCACAATCCCACCGCTGCCACGGTCTAGCGTGAGCGATGAGTTATCTATCGTGATGGTGTCCACATGATGATGCGCGATATCCGTGCGTATATCAGCGAGCGCCGTCGAGAGATCGGTTCGCTGTGGCTGCGCGCGCTGCGCGAGCGCTACCCCAATCAGGATGGACACGACCGCCAGGGTCGCGAGCAGCGCGATCCATCCGCGTGTCCACCGGAAATTTGCCATGCGTGTGGCCTCCATCACTCAGTGCATTCGTCGCCGCGCGAGCGCTCTACCGACTCGCGTGGCGGGTTTGGGAACAGACGTGGGCGGCGCTGGCGCGCGCCACACTGGATGCGCACACGCGCCATGATGAGGCGCCATCGTAGCGGCTCACCGGCCCCAGCCAACACGTTCGTGCGCGGGGTCGCGCGGGCCGCCACGCCGCCTCATCGCGGCGCGCATGTAGTCCATATGTCGTATCGTCTACGTTGATCTACTCTACTACGTTTCTTATGTGAATAGTTTGTACGTAGGACTCCAGGCGTGGCAGGCGGCGAAGCGTCGCGCTGCTATATCTTGGAGACCTGGGCGAGGCTGCCCTCATCGAAGTAGCGCAGCGCGCCGACTGACAGCGGCAGCGCCAGATCGGGCTCCAGGTCCTCGACGAACTCGGTATCGTGGCTGACGATCACCAGTGTTCCCTTGAAGCCGCGCAGCGCCTCGCCCACCTGCTCGCGCGACTGCGGGTCGAGGTTATTGGTTGGCTCGTCGAGCAGCAGCGTATTGTAGCCGCCGACCATCAGCGTCGCCAGCGCCAGTCGCGTCTTCTCTCCGCCGGAGAGTGACTTGACCGGTTGGAACGCCTGCTCGCCACTGAAGAGGAAGCGGCCCAGGATCGAGCGCAGCTTGCCGTCGCCGGGCAGATCACCGCCGCGCTTCGGCGCTTCCGCTGAAGCCAGCCGCATCTCCTCCAGCAGCGTCGCGCCACCGTGCAGTGACTCGTGCTCCTGCGCGTAGTAGCCGAGGTCCACCATTGGCCCAAGCTCGACGCTTCCGCGCGTTGGCTGCAGCACACCGGCCAACGTCTTGAGCAGGGTCGTCTTGCCCGCGCCATTGCGACCGATCACCACCAGCCGCTTGCCACGCTCCAGCTCGAACGTCAGATCCTGGAAGACGGGCGCGCCGCCGTAGCTCTTGGCCAGATCCTCGACGCGGAAGACGATCCGCCCGCTTGGCCGCGCGATGGGAAGCTGGAAGGTCAGCTTGCGCTGGCGCCGGGGCAGCGCCGCCGCATCGGGAAGATTCTCGCGCAGCCGCTCGATGCGATGGTCCAGCACCTTGGCCTTGCGCGCCATCTTTTCGGTCTTGCCACGCGCCCAGTCCGCCTGCGTCTTGAGCTGCGTGATCTTCAGCTGCTGGCGCTCCGTCTCGGCCACCGCGCGCTCTTCCGCCGCGTCGCGCTGGCGCAGATAGGAGCTATAGTTGCCGTGGTACGCCGTCAGCGTTTGCGAGCCCGCGTCCAGGTGCAGCACGCGCGTGATCGCCTTGTCGAGCAAGACGAGATCGTGCGAGATGAGCAGCGTCGCTCCCTCGTAGCGCGCGAGGTAATCCATCAGCCAGAGCGTCGCCGGGCCGTCCAGGTGGTTGGTCGGCTCGTCCAGCAGCAGCAGATCGTTGGTGGCGAAGAGTGTCCGCGCCAGCGCCAGGCGCGTCTTCTGGCCGCCGGAAAGCCCGGTGACGGCCCGCTCCAGCTCAACATCGCCCAGGCCAAGCCCCTGCAGCAGCTCGCCCATCTCATATTCGGCGGCGTAGCCGCCTGACCGCTGGAACTCTTCCTCTAGCTCGCCGTAGCGCCAGAGCAGCGTATCCAGCGCGCTGGCCTGCCCCTTCTGTCCCTTGCGGGCGGGACCCGCTGGGGTGGCGAGCGCCGCGCCGGAGGTTTCCGCCGCCGTCGCTTCGGCCAGCTGGGCCTCCAGCGTCCGCAGCCGCGCGCTCAATCGGGCCAGGTCGCGGCCCGCCAGCATCACGTCACGCACGGTCACTGGCGCGTCGCTATTCGCCGCCCCAGCCTCCAGCAGGTCGTCGGCCAGCCGCTCCTGCCCCAGATAGCCCATGCGCCGGGGCCGGGTAATCAGCCCCGCATCGGGGTCTACCGCGCCGCGCAGCGCGTGCAGCAGCGTCGTCTTGCCCGCGCCATTGACGCCGACGATGCCGACCTTGTCGCCTTTATTGATCAGAAACGAGGCGTCACGCAGCAGCGTGCGCCCTCCACGGCTCAGCGTGAGCCGCTTTACATCCAGCATGGTTGTATGAACCTCTCCGAAACAGCCCCGGAAGATGACCTAATGAGAAGTGCGGGGCAAACAGTGACGCGGGTATGGGAGAGGAGTCCGCCGGTACCGGGCCGGGAGCGCGCGCGCCGGGCTGTCAGCATGCGACAGGCGGCGGGCGGAGGCTCGGTGTGGTAGGTCGCGCTGAGGGGAAAGCGGATCGTCGCTTTCACCGCACGCTTGCTACAGGGCAGACTCCACCCCTGGCTTAGGGGCGAGGCGCGCTGAGTAGCAGCGAGCGGTACAACATCAGCGATACGATCCTCTCATGTTCTGAGCTAATGAGGAAGGGCGCGAGCCACGCTGGCTCACCGCAAGGTATCGTATCGCGCTCAGGCGTATTCCGTCAAGCGCCATGACCCGAAGCCTCACGCCGCCTACGTCGCGCGCGTGGCTCTGGCGTGACTGGTGTGGGGTCGAACTCGCTGACGGCGGGCGCCTCAGCCGCCGCGTCCCCAGCCTCGCCGGCGCGCAGCCGCGAGCGGGGACCTGGCGCTATCTCGACTGGCCCGAAGAGCGCCTCCTGCGTCACGTCCAGCCGCCCCTGGTGCCAAAGCTCCAATACGGCGAGGAAGGTGACCACCACCGCGAAGCGCGAGGTGGCCGTTAGCAGCGCCTCCTCCAGCGTCACGCGACCGCGTACAGCCAGCAGCGCTTCGAGCTCCTCGATCTTCTCAGCCACCGTGACTAGCGGCAGCGGGAGCTGCTCCGGCTGGGAGAACTGTTGCTCGGTCAGCACGCGCTTGAAGACCGCCGCCAGCGCGTTGATATTCAGGCCCACCAGCTTCGGCGGCGCCCAGGTCAGCATCAGCTCCGGGTCTACCAGCCGCGCCGCCCGCGTGTAGGATTGCAAGCCCGCCAGCTCGCGCGCCCGCAGCGCCCGCGCGATCTCGCGCGCCAGCTGGTACTCCCGCAGCCGCTGCGCCAGGACCTCCGCGTCGTCCAGCGGATCATCGTCCTCGTCCTCGCTCTGCTTCGGTTGCCGGGGCAGCAGGCTGCGCGACTTGATCAGCAGCAGCCGCGCCGCCATCGCCACGAAATCCGCCAGGCGTGGCAGCGGCGGCTCATCCCACATCCGCAGGTAGGCGACGAACTGGCCGGTGACCGCTACCAGTGAGATCGTCGTAATCTCCAGCTGGTTCTTCTCGATCAGGTTGAGCAGCAGGTCCATTGGCCCATCGAAGCCCGGCAAGTGTATGGTATACGGCTCGACCTCTAGCTCAGGCTCGATGGCTCCTAGTGGCAGCGGCGCCTGGATGGGTCGCTCCGCAGTTCCGGCGTTGGAGGGCGCTACGCGCGCTTGCGCCGCTTTGCTCATCGCCTCGCCCTCCGCCCACTCTGGCCGCTACCCTGCGACGCCGCGACCGTCACTCGCGGTCAATTCTCCCATTCTACGGACGGCGCGAACAAACGGTCAACTCGCCCGCCGCTTGGGTTAGCACAAGAGTCAGGGTGTGCGTGCGGAGGCATAGGGTCGCTGATAGGTCGGGTATACGGGAAAATGGCGCGAGAAGCCGCTACAGTCCCAGGATAGCCCGCTCGATGTTCTGGAGCAGCGAAGGATTCAGGTTGAGATAGGTCACCATGCCCAGGATGATCGGAATCGCGATGAAGACGATGATGCAGAGCGTTTGCAGAAACACGGTGCGATTATAGAAGATCGAGAACCCCAAATCCTCCAAGGGGGAGCGCTGGCGCTTTATGAGGCCACCTCTCGCGCTGCCCTTCTTTTGTGGCAGATACACAGCCTCCCATTCCTGGGTGAAGATATTGGCGCCGATGGCCGCCATCGTCGGGATGCTTCCCCGTATCCTCCGCATCGCGCAACCAGACGTAGCGGTTCTTGATGAGCTGGTAGAGGTTGCCAGCGCCCTGGCGCCAGCGCACGGTGACGGCGACGCCGATCAGCGCGACACCAGCCGTCGCGATTCCGGGCGTCCAGATATCGAACCGGCTGGTGGCGATTTCATAGGCGTCGGCGGTGAGTAGCAGTGTCAGCATGGTGATGTAGAGGCTATCTATCTTTTGTCCGAGGTCTTTCATCGCGTGCAGATCTTCAATCGCCATGCGGTAGACATCAAAGAAATCACGTTGCGATGCGGCCTGTGACGGTGGAGATTGCCTATCTGGCATTGGATTCATGAGACCCTCGCGGCTTCACGCGCATGGGCATAGCAATTGTGGTTTTGGAGTGACACTGTGCGATTGCTTGCGATGATAGAGAATAGACGAACAGGGAGTGAATGTCAACGTCTGGCGCTCTTGTTTGTATTGAACAAGGCGCGGAAACATGCGAACGGGCGGGCGCGCTTCAATTCAAAAGCCCGCCCGCCCGTTCGCGCGCAATAGCCGCCGCTAAGCCGCCGCCGCGCGTCTGCCGCCGCCATAGCGCGCCAGCAGCTGGGGCCAGCCCCAGGCCGCCACTGCCGCCAGGATAGCGCCGACCGCGCCAGCGATGGCGATCGTCACCGGCGTGAAGAGCGGTGGTGTCTTTCCAGTGATGAAGCCCATGATCAGCCGCTCCACCACGAGCGTCACGCCTGCGCCAATGATGAAGGCCGCCACGATCGCGGGAATCGCTGTCACCCACTGTGCGCGGTCCGCAGGCAGGATGCTCCCCGTGAGCTGCCGCACGCTCGTCAGCGCCAGCACGAGCAGCAGGACGACCACCAGGCCCGAAGCTGTCCACTGTCCGGCGACCGGAATCAGCGAGACCAGGTAGAGGATGCCCACCACGACCGCCATGACCACGCCTAGCATCACGTACTGTCCACGGTCGCCGAACAGGCCGGTGAAGACCATGTTGAGCGCCGCCAGCGGAGGCGCGAAGATTCCCCCGCGTCCGCCCTTGCGTTGCGCTGAGAGGTTCGCCTGGTACGAGTCGCGGAACTTGCGCTGGCGGAAGTAGACGCGCCCGCGCAGCGCCTCGGCCTGCGCGCCGCCCAGCAGCGGATTCGCCCGCTCCGCCGCCGCCAGCGCGGTCAGCGCCTCATCGTAGCGCTTCACTTCGACCAGCGAGGTCGCGCGGATGTATTCGGCCTGGGGTAGCTGCTTGTCGCGGTCGAAGCGGATCGCCGAATCCGCTGCCGTCACCGCTCCGGCGTAGTCCTTCTGGCTGCTCAGCGCCAGCGCCTTGATGAAATAGCCCGCCGGACCGCGCGGCTCCAGCTTGATCGCCTCGTCCGCCGTCACCAGCGCCTGACTGTCTTTCTTGTCGGCGATGTAGACCTCGGCCAGCTGCACTCGCGCCCGCGCTAGCTTCGGCGCGAGCTGCACCGCGCGCTCAGCCGCCGTGCGCGCTTCCTCTGGGACGCTGAAGCGCGCGGTCTGCAGGAGCGCGGCGGAGAGCGAGAGCTGCGCGTCGGGATTGTTCGGCGCGGCGCGGGTCGCCTTGCGCGCTTCCGTGACCGCCTCCTGCGCCTGGCGCATCTGGAGGAGTGTCTGCGAGAGCAGGATGCGCGCCGCCACGTCGTCAGGCCGCTGCTCCAGCCGCTTGCGGCAGATGCGCTCGGCCTCATCGGGCCGTCCCAGCGACAGCGCGTAGCGCGCTTTGCCCAGCGGCCCGCCGGGGATGACGGCCTGCGCGCCCTGGCCGCCGCCACGATAAGACATGCGATTCATATGCTGATAACTTCCGGTCTGTGTGATACTTCCACACTTCCACGCGCGACCGGCGCCAGCGGCGCGATCGGGCATGAGAGGAGGGGGCCAGCGCAGGTGTCGAGCGCGAATGCCATAGGGCTATTATACACCCGATAGCCGCGTCCACAGGCCTTTTCCCTGACATCTGGCGCGATACCTGGCGCAAATACCACCACCCGCCATGCAAAAGCCATCGCTGGGAAACGCTCGTGGTGTTCTCCTGACGACCCCCTTGGTGGATAACTACCGCTTGCGCGTGGAAAAGTAGGCCTCTTTGTGGAAAACTTGTTCTAGAACATTTGACCTGGACGCTGCGCCCAGCGCGGCCACATCGCGCCTATTGTCGAGGCGCCGGGTCTACCATTGGTAGCGGTCGCGGCGCGCGATGGCCAGCGCCACCACACCCAGCGCGCTGGGCGCCAGCGTCTCCCCTAGCGCCGCCCGCACGATCTCGACATGGGCGGGGACGATTGATACCGCTATCTCCCAGGAAATTGATATGATGGACGCGGTGGCGCGGATGCGCCAAGAAAATTCCCCCATGAAAGGCGCGCGCATGTCGAATGATACCCTGACCGTCACGCTGATTGGCGGCCCAACCGCGCTACTGGAAGTCGCGGGCTTGCGGCTGCTCACCGATCCCACCTTCAGCCCTCCCGGCGCGTATCCATCGGGGGCGGTCACGCTGACGAAACTGGCCGGCCCGGCCATTCCGCCGGAGGCCCTGGGGAGTGTTGACGCCGTGCTGCTCAGCCACGACCAGCACGCGGATAACCTCGATCCCGCGGGGCGGGCGTTTCTCGCCTCCGCGCGCCATGCGCTCACGACCGTCGCCGGCGCGGAACGGCTCGCTGACTCGTTTGACGGCATCGAGGGGCTTGCGCCCTGGGAGACGCACGATCTGGTTAGCGCGTCGGGCCATGTGGCTCACGTCACGGCCACGCCCGCGCGTCACGGCCCGGCGGGCATCGAGCCCATCACCGGCGAGGTGATCGGATTTGTGTTGACCTTCGATGACCAGCGGGACCGCGCGATCTATATCACAGGTGACACGGTCTGGTATGAGGGAGTGGCGGAGGTGGCGAAGCGCTTTGATGTGAGCGTCGTCCTGGCCTTTACCGGCGCGGCGCAGACGCGCGGCCCCATCAGCCTGACGATGACGGCGGATGACGCCGTCGAGACCGCGCGGGCTTTTCCGCACGCGACGATTGTGGCTGTCCATCATCAAGGCTGGGCGCACTTCACCCAGAGCCAGGACGATGTCATCCAGGCGTTTGCGGCGGCTGGTCTCTCAGACCGTCTCCACCCGCTCGCGCTGGGCGTTGCGACGACTTTGAATCGTTAGAGGCGGTGGGCCTGACCCCGGCTCCGCATTTTTCTGGAGCGATGCGAGACGGCGATTCTCCACGTGATACGATGCTTCGTAGATGTGGCGCCGCAACCTGAGGCGGACGATCGCACCGGCGAGAATCCCCTTCAGCCAGCCAGCAAAGGAGCTCGCATGGATCTGTTACCCGGCGTTCGCTCGCACACTGTAGCGACCAGCCGCCTCCGCACACATTACCTCGAGTCGGGTCCTGATGACGGCGTTCCAGTCGTGCTCATCCATGGCAACCTCGCCTCCAGCCGTTTCTTCGAGCCGCTGATGTCCGCCGCGCCCAGCCAGTATCGCTGCATCGCGCCAGATATGCGCGGCTTTGGCGACACTCAAGGGGTCCCGATTGACGCCACCCGCGGCCTGCGCGACTGGTCCGACGACGCCTACGCGCTGCTCCAGACGCTGGGGATTGACCGCGCGCCGCATCTGGTGGGCTGGTCAACGGGCGGCGCGGCGATCGCCGCTTACGCCATGGATCGCCCGGTAGCGTCGCTGACCTTTGTTGATCCGGTCTCGCCGTATGGCTACGGAGGAACTCAGGCCGACGGGACGCCATGCTTTCCCGATTGGGCCGGGTCCGGCGGCGGGACTGGCAGCCCCGAGTTCACCCAGCGCATCGCCGGTGGTGACCGTTCGTCGGAGTCGCCATTCTCGCCGCGCAACGTGATGAACTCCTCATACTGGTCGACGCGCCACCGCGAGTCTCCTGCGCGGGAGGACATGCTGGTTGACGAGGTGATCAAGTCGGTCACGGGCGTGGACGGCTATCCCGGCGACTCCACGCCCTCGGAGCACTGGCCGATGGTGGCGCCGGGAACGCGCGGCATTCTCAATGCGCTCTCCGGCAAGTATTGCGACTGGTCGGATATCGTCAATCTGACGCCCAAACCGCCGATCCTCTGGACCCACGGCAGCGACGACATTGTCGTGGCCGATGGCTCTGGCTGGGAGATGGGCACGCTGGGTAAGGCCGGGGTTGTGCCGGGCTGGCCGGGCGACGAGGTTTTCCCGCCCCAGCCGATGGTCTCTCAGATTCGCGCGGTGCTTGAGCGCTACCGCGAGGCAGGCGGTCGGGTGGAGATGGAGATGTTCGCCGGGTCGGGCCATTTCCCGGTCGCCGACGCCGCCGACGCCTGGCGCGCGCGCTTCTTCGGCTTCCTCGATTCCATCGCGTGACGCGACGGCGCTACACCCTCCTGCGGCTCTTGCTCAGCGCCTTACGCGAGAAGCTGAGACGCAGACCCTCGCGCTCGGCGAAGCCCTGGAAGAGCGCGTAGAACTCCGCGCGGTCGCGGGCCGAGATCACCGCCACGGCATCCGCCGCCTCGATGGGGTAGGGGTAGCCAGTTCCGGCGATGACCTCGGCCCGCACGACATCCATCACCGAATCGAGCAGCCCGGCGTCCAGCATCCAGCGCGGGAACTCGATGCGGGCGGGCGGGCGGTCCACCGCCGCCTGGAAGTAGACAAAGCCCACCTCGGTGTCGCTGGCGTCGCCGCCCTCGCCGTAGCCCATGCGCGCCAGATCGTAGCGCGCCGAGAGGAATGCTGGCGTGCGCTCGCCCCACGCCAGCTCGCCGCGCCAGAGCGCCGGATCGCTCAGCCCGCGCGTGTCTGGCAGCGGCGCGCCCGGGCTGGCCAGCGCCGTGAGCATCGCCAGCATATCGCGCGCATAGCTGGTGTCTATATAGGCCACCAGCGGGACGCGGCAGCGCTTCGAGGCCTCCAGCAGCCGCCGCGCCGCGCCGACGTAGCGCTCGCGATAGGGTGGCGGCGCTTTCAGCGCGAAGGAGACGATCAGGCTGCCATCGTAGAAGGCGACGACCAGCGGCGCGGGCTGGCCCGCCGCTTCCAGCGCCGTTCGCCGCGCGAGATGATGCTCCATGCGCGCGATGACCGTCTCGACCTCCAGCTCGAAGCGCCGCAGCTGGACGAAGCGGCTGGAGTAGCCGGTATCATCCGCCGCGCGCGCGTCGCTGGCCTCTGGCTCGTCGCCCGCCAGCTCCTCCGGCGTGATCAGCCGCACGGTAATGTCCTTGACGTACGGCTGCGGCGGCATGTGTGGGTTCTCGAACAGTCCCGCCTGGGCCAGCGCCACCGGCAGCGAGGCGTCGCGCCACGGCGGGAGCTGGCTGCCGTCCACGGCAAACGTGGTTACGCCGCGCAGCCGCTCGGCCCAGGATCGCGCATCCTCGTGGGTGGCGAAGCGCTGGCCGAAGCGCAGCGCCGGGATGCCCTCTACCGACTCGTGGAGCCAGCGGTCATATTCTGCGGTTGGGCGCGCGCCGAGGGTCGGCGGCTCACCCGCGCGCTCCGCTTGCGCCTTTTGCGCCGCCGCTTGCGCCGACTCCAACGCCGCCGCCGTCGGGAAGCGCTGGCGCAGCGCGGCTAGCGCCTGGCGGAAGGTTTCCAGCCCGTCGCCGTGCCGCTCCTGATAGCTCAGCAGCCGCTCGCGCTGGCGCGTTAGCTCATCCAGCGTCTTCCCCGTATGCAGCATCGCGCTCCACCTCTCATGCCCGCCAGACCACGTTCCTGGGAGCCGCGCTCGTGGACCTCGCGAGTGACGAGAGCCATCCAAGCGTGGATTGATTCGGCGGACGCGCGGCGCCCGCAGAGCGTTAATACTCTCAGCGCGCCCAAATCCATTGCGCAAATTGGCCCAACCGTAAATGAATTGGGGTACCAGCTGTAGATGATCTGCGTCGAGGTCGTCTGAAGCATGGTTAGGAAGTATGCGCCTGGCCGCACCGACCCGAAGCTGAACTTGCCACTAGCGGCGTTCAGGTTAGTGTGGTATTCATTCGACGCGTAATACCGTGAAGGGTTGATATGCAGCGACAGGTACATCACTGGCAGAGGGTTCTTGGGGAAACCCGATAGCGTGCCAGTCACTGGTACGGGCGCGGCCAGCTTTGTTTTCGCCTGTTTGCCCTGGTCGGTGTCGCCATAGCTCTTGGCAAGCGCCTGGTAGAATGGCACGGCGCTGGCGCAGTCTTGCGAGAGCGTCTGCTGGGCGAGCGCCAGATAGGCCTGAGCGGCGCCTGTATGCGCTTGTGGGGCGTACTGGGTCTGGGCGTACTGCGATTGCACCAGCTCGAACTCAGTGATCGCCGGCTTGAATTGATTGGCCTTCAGCAATTGCTGGCCATACTGAAAGTGCGCCTGCCCCGAGACATTCGTGATCGTTGTCTGGCACGTCGCGTCGCAGGCTGGATCTTTGGCATAGCTCGCCAGGAAGGTCAGCGATTGCTCAAATGGGAGTGTCGTCGCGCCGGATTGGATCCAGGTGGTATAGGCCTTGAACAGGTCAGCTTTCGCGCGCGGCACAGACGCCCCGCTCTGTCCGTAGGTTTGCGTGACGGTTGTTAGCTTGGAGACCGCTCCCGCGTAGTTCCCGCCGCCGGCCAGCGACTCGCCCCACTCAGTGTAAATGCGCGCGATGTCTGGCGCATTGGGGGCCTTCTCGCCTGACTGCGCGTACTCGTCAATCGCGGGCTGCCACTGGCGCGAGGACTCGAACTGCCGCGCCTGAGCGCGCCGCAGCGGGTTGATCTGGCTGATACCCGCCAGGCCGCCGCCAGTGAGCGCCAGCGCCAGCAGCGCCGCCAGCGCCACCATCCCCAGCGCGCGGCGTCCAGCGATCACCCGCACAATCAGCACGATGACTGTTAGCGCCGCCAGCGCGAGCGCCGCGAGGGCCGCCGCCAGCGCGCCCGTCGCCCAGTCGCTCCCCAGCAGGAATACCTCGGCGGTGAACGCCACTCCCAGCGTCAGGAGCATGACCACCGGCGCCGCGAGCGTCAGCCAGATCGGGAAGGGCTGCGCCAGCGCGGATGGCTCACGCGGCTGCTCCTGGGGCGGCGGATAAGCGCCATATGGGGCGGGCGCGTACATATTGCCATACGGCATTGGATAGCCCGGCGCGGTGGGATAGGGTGAGCGCTCGGAGACATGCGTGATCCGCCCGTCTACGACGGTGGGCGCGTCCTCCTCCCCTGGCGCGGGCGGCCACTCGGTCCCCTCGCGCGCGCGCCGCATGGCTGGCGTCTGCGCGGTTGGCTCACCCACCTGATCGTTCCAACGCTCTCCCATCGCCTGTCTCTCCTTCGCTATCTGCCCTACGCTTCCCGGCTCCCTCACAGGATAGCGAGCGCGTAGCCTACTCAAAATTTCCGGGCGCTTCAGCGCGCCAGCGCGCTCAGATCATCCGCAAGCGATAGGGATGAAGCGTAGATCGCCTCGCCTTCCGCTACGCATGTAGCGCCATTGCGCTTCTCGAGATGAATGACGCTATCCAGCCCTTGCTCGAAGGTGTCGTCGTGGCTGATGACGATCAATTGCTCGAAGCCGCGCACGCGGCGAAGCTGTTCGGCCAGGGCGGTACGCCGCTCGCCGTCCATGTTCTGGGTCGGCTCGTCGAAGAACGCCATATCGAGCCGGGTCAGGCGGCGCAGCAGCGCCAGCCGAACGGCCAGCGCCGCCGCCATCTGCTCTCCGCCGCTGAGCTGCGCGAATGTGCGCGTCGCGCCGTCACGCCGCAGCATGATCTCGTAATCGTTTTCCCATGAGAGTGTCCCCGCGCGGTCGCCAATGATGTCGCCGAAGATGGCGTTGGCCTGCGCTGATATCTGGCTGAGCAGCGCGCGCGTCACCTGAGGGCCAGCCTCCGCGATGAGCTTGCGGAACTGCTGCAAGGTGGTCTCCATCGCCGCCAGCTCGTCGCGCTCCAACCGCGCGGCCTCCAGCGCGGCCAGCTGTTCTTGCCCGCGCTTCAGCGCCTCTTCCAGCCTGGTGATTGTCTCGCCCGCGCCCCGAATCGCCTCGCGTGTCTGCCCGCGCGCCCGGCTCAGCTCGTCCACCCGCGCGCTCACCCGCGTCAGCTCCCCGGCGTCGAAGCTTGCCCGCGCGGTCTCTAGCGCGCCGCTTGCCGCCTGGTCCGCCGCTATGGCGCGCGACTCGTCCGCCGCCGCTGTGTCCCGTTCCGCCGCGCGTGCGGGTAGTAACCCGGCGACCTGCTCGTTCCGCGTGAAACTGGTATGCCCCGCCCGCGTGCGCTCGATGACCGTCTCCAGCTCCGAGATTTCCTTGTCCAGCGTCGCGTAGGGCGCCAGTGCGTCCGCGACGCCGGCCAGCTCGGCCATGATCTGAGCCAGCGTCTCCACCGCCCGCGCCAGCGCGCCCTCGGTGGCTGCGCGCTCTAAGGCCCGCGCCTGTAATCCCTTGATGCGCCCGCGTGGATCATCCAGCGCCTTCAGCGCCGCATCCGCCGCCCGCAGCTCGCCGGGCGCGCTGGCCAGCGCCTCACGCTGCGCGAGCAGCCGGTCACGCTCCGCGGTCTGCGCAGCGCGCCGGGCGCGCATATCCTCCAGCTCACGCCGTAGCCCCGCCAGCGTCGCAATACGCCGGTCGGCTTCCTGGCTGGCTTTCAGCAGCCGCCGCGCATCCGCCAGATCCGCCGCATCGCCCGCTCGCGCCAGCTCGGCGGCGATCTCCGCCTCCTCCGCGTCCAGCCGCGCGCCCGTCGCGTCGCACTCATCGAGCGCCGCCCGCGCCTGTTCCAATTGCGCCTGGTAGTCTGGCAGCCGGTCGTAATAGGCCGACAACATACGCGCTTCTTCCGCCTCGGCGCTGGCAACTCGCAGCTTTTCGGCCAGCGGGGCGAGCTCACGCTCCTCCGTGGCGATGCGCTTGTCGAACCAGCCGCGCAGGTTGTTTTCGCCCCGGCGCTGGATGTTCAGGCACGGCTCGGCGAGGAAGGGACAGTTCCCAGCGCCGGCGAGCTCACGCGAGCGGCGCGCCTCATTCAACCGCGCCTCGGCTCCATCGGCGGCTTCTTTGGCCGCGCGCTCCGCATCCACCAGCTCCGGCAGGCGCTCCACCTTCGGGCGCACGCTTTCCAGCTTGCTGACATTCTTCTGGTGGCGCGTCACGTCTTGCGCGGCTTTCTCGCGGCGGGCCACGTTGCGCTTGCGCTCCTCAGCGATATCGGCGCGCCGCCGCTCGCGCTGCTGGCGCGTGGCCGCCGCCACGTGCAGCTCGTCAACCCGCCGCTGCCGCTCCACCAGCGCCGCCGCTTCGCCGCGCGCCGCCTCAATTCCGGCTACCTCGCGCTCGCGACTGGCGAGCGTTTCATCCAGCGTCTTTAGCGCGTCCGTCATGCGCGCGGTGGCTTGGCCTACCTCGCTCAGCCGCTCCACATCTTGCCGCGCCGCATCCCGCGCGCGCTCCAGCTTGTCCTGGCGCGTCGCATCATCTTGCAGCGCGACGATCTGACGCTCGGCGCGCTCGATCTCTTGTAGGCGCTGGCGTATGTTGTCCTGATTGGCCTCGGCGGTGGCATGGCGCCTCGTGGCGTCCGCCTCGCGCCGCCGTAGCTCGTCGCGCGCCCGCTGGCGCTCCGCCGCCGCCGCCCGCTCGCGCTCGGCGCGCAGGTAGCGTTCGTGGTCGGCGCGCGCCGCTTTTACCGCTTCATCCGCCGAGCGCGCCTCCGCCAGCAGTGACTCGGCGCCCTCGCGCCGCCGCCGCGCCGACTGCAGGCGCGCCGCCGCCGCCTGGGCGTCCCCTTCGCGCCGCGCCACCTCTGTCTGCGCCAGCAGCAACAGATTGCGCCGCGCCTCGATGACCTGCGCCTCAGCGTCCAGCCGGTCGCGCTCCGCCTCCAGCGCCTGGGCCCGCGCCCGCGCCTCCACTAGTTGCGTCCGCGCCTCATCCAGCAGCGCCACTTCGCGCTCCAAGGCCTGGATACCGGCCTCCTCAACCGCCCGCCGCTGTTTGAGAAAGTTCACTGTCTCGTTCAGCCTGACGTTCGCCTCGCCGTAGTCCTCGACCTGGAGCAGCGCGTTGAAGCGTGTCTTGCGCTGCGCCGGTTTCATGGTGAAATCTGACGTGAGTGAGCCTTGCGGCACGCCGATGGCGCTGTTGAAGAGGTCATCGAGCGGGACAGAGCCATCAATCCGCAGATGCTCCCGCAGGAAGGCATGGATGTCGGCGACTGAGTCGTACCGCATTCCCGTCTCAGGATCTACGATATACCAGGTTGCGCCGCTGCCGCAGCGCCGCACCGCTTCATATTCGCGGTCATCTTTCGCCGAGATGAAGCGGACTGTCACTTTGCCAGAGGTCTCGCCCTCACGGACAAATTTGTCCTGGGTGTAGGGTAGGGTACCGAAGAGCGCCCAGCCGATCGCTTCGAGCAGCGTAGACTTGCCCGCGCCGTTGTGGCCCCGGATGGCGGTAACGCCTCGCTGGAGGTCCACCACCGCATCGCGGTAGCTCTTGATATTTTTCAGCTCGATTCGGATGATCCGCATGACTTCGCGCCCTTCACCGGCCATATCCACGACGGGAGGGCCTCAGCCCCTTACCGCCGCAATCCGCCGCGCCCACCCAAAACCGGAAGCCCGGCCTGGTTTCGTCCTACACACGCGCTTTCACCATCAGGCGCGGCGGAGGGCCCTTGGGTCACAGGGGTCCCCTTTGGGGGGGCATAGCGGCGGGTCGCACTGCGGCAGTATAGGCCGGAGAGCGCCGCCACCGCCGCCGCGTGGGAGACATGGGGCGCCTTGCATGCGCTCCGGAGGGCATAGGGCGTGATTCTCCACCGCTATCCAATGCGGGCCGTGACATCCCTATTCCGCAAGCGCGTAGCCGAAGTAGAGCGGCACGCTGGCGAAGAAGTGGCTGGCCGCGTCCGCCGCGCGCGACGTGGTGCGCCAGGCGCGCGCCTCATCCGCGCTCAACCGGTCCGGCCACTGCCGCGCGGCGGACTCCGCCGCGCGCGTGAGCTCCAGCACCAGATCGGCCTCCATGAAGCGTGTGGTCGAATACGCGACCGGGTTCACCGCGATCTTGGCGAAGCCCGCCTCATCCAGTAGCGCCCGCAGCTGCCGCCCGATCAGCGGGTGCCGCGTATGCGCCACATGCCACTCGAAGATCGCTCGCGCCGCGCGGTCATCATCCCCGCCCGCGCCGCTCCCAGGGTAGAGCGCCATCGTCTTCCAGTCTGGCTCGATCACCACCAGCCGCCCGCCGGGCTTGAGAACGCGCCGCATTTCCAGCAATACCCGCAGCGGATCCTCGACATGCTGCAGCATCCGGTCGGCGCGCACCGCGTCGCAGCTCCCGTCCGCCAGCGGCAGCGAGGCGGCGTCGGCGACCGCGAAGCGCACCCCCGGCGCGATTCCCGCGGCGATTGCCTTCTCGATCATCGCCTCGCTGGAGTCCAGGCCGATCACCTCACCGCCCGGCGCGACCCGTCCGGCCAGCGCCCGCGCGTCATCCCCGATGCCGCAGCCAACGTCGGCGACTGTCTGCCCTGGCTGGAGGTCCAGCAGGTCATAGCTCAGCGCCTTGTAGCTCGTCACCGCGCTGATATCCGCCAGCGCCGACAGCCATTCAGTCGCCGTCTGCGTATCCACATAGCTGGGTAGCGGGCCGCCCGTCAGGCGCCGCGTTGGTGTTCCTCGCGCCGGAATGAGGGCCACTGAGGTGAATGTCTCTGGCTCTCGCTCGCGCGCCAGTTCTTCAACTGGCGCCGCCGCTTGCGCCTGCTCATCCTGCTTCAGGGCCTGCTCGACTTGCGCCTGCTCACGATCTTCCTCGGGGGCTTCTGTTTCCTCGCCGCGGGGATCAGGGGCGTCATCGAGCGTCGCGCTGAGCAGCGGGCCAGCAGTGACACGCCGTCGTAAACGGCCAAACGAGAACCAATCCTTCGACATCCGTTACTACTCCTGCGCCAGTTGAGAGAGCGTTTGCGGTGGCGGCGCTGTTTGTTCCAGCGCTTGCCCCATTGCCTGCCGCGCCATTCTACCATACCTCCTTTCCGCAGACATATCGCTTCTTCGCGCCCTTCTGGCAGCGGGTACATGCGTCGTCATTGTTTGACAGGTCGCATTCGGAACCCTACAATTGCCACAAGGCAAGGTTGCGCCCTATCCCATCATGCGCCGTGCGCGCCGCCGCTCGCGGTTATGCGATATAGCGCCGCGCGCCCGCGAATAGGCAGCTTTCCAGTTGAGCCGCGCGCCGCCTTTCGCTACCGCGAAAAGCAAGCGGGCGAAACGCCGTTCGCGCGCCTTGCCTGGTGAGGGCCGCGTGTGTTTTGAGGAGAGGATGTGGATATGGCGTGGCCGGTGTCTGACAGCCCGTTTGGTCCGCGGGAACGTGGGGATGAAGCCTCCATCGAGATTGCCCGCGCGCTCGCTGAGATCAGCGCGCCATCAGCGCTCACGAATGCAAGCCGTCTCCTGGTTGTTGAGCCTCGCTCTTCGCAGATCGCCCGATCGCTGCGCGCGGCCGGGTTTCCTGGCGAGCTGATCGCTCTCGCCAGCGTTCCTATTGGCGAGCGCTACGGCGTCGCGGATGGGTACACAACTGTCGTCGTAGATGACTGGACAGCGAATATCGCGCCCCAATCGCGCGCTCGCGCGCGCAGTGGCGCACCCATTACGGCTCCGGAAATCGCCCGTCCGCTCGCCGGTCATGTGGCCACGTCCGTTGAGAGCGAGCTGGGTACGGTTCAGAGCATCGCGATCACCGACCTCACCCGCTACATCGCCCCAGCGTATGTGCCAGCCGCCTTGCGCTGGCTCGCTGGGCGGCTGGCTGTCCAGGGCTGCCTCGCGCTGGCCGACCCAGCTCTCACTTTGGATCCCGAACAGCTCGCTGAGCTGCTAGGTGATAGCGGTCTGACGCTGGCCACCGACGCGCGTGTCATCGAAGGCGACTGGCCGCGCACGCTGACGCTCTGGCGCCGCCGGTCGCTTGGTGACGCAATCAAAGGCGGTGTCGCCCGCCGTCTCACCTGGGAGCGGCTCGTCACCAGCGAGCGCCTGCAAGAGCTGGTTGTCAGCGCCTATCAGGAGGTTTTCGGTGGCGAGGAGTGGGGTGAGTGGGTACGATGCGCGCGCCCCGGCGCCCATCATTCCTACAGCCGCGCCGCCGCCGCCGCGCTCAATCCCGCTGACCGCTGCGCTTGTGGCTGGCCCGAGCCACTGGTTATGTATCACTCCGCCGAGGATGTGCTCGCCCGGCTCTACCGCGATCTCACGCCCGCCGCCACCAGCTCCGCGTACTTCCGCTTCACCGCCGCCAGCGACGAGGGCGGCGACGAGGGGGCGCGTCTGTATCCCCACCCCTGATCCCCGCCAAGAGGTCGCTTCCAGCGAGACGATCGGCGACGTTGACGGTTTTTCGTGGGGCTACCTCACTGACACGTACCGGCTCACCCGCGTCCTTCGCCCGGACGAGGAACACGCTGGCGCCATACGCGACCAGCTTCAGCGCCAGCTGCTGGACATGCTCTCCTTACTCGGCGCCCGTGACAACCCGTCCGCTATCTATTATCATGCGGAATTAGGAGTGCGCGAAGGCGTGCGCAGCATGAGCTTGACGCGTGTACTCTTCGAGCGCGGCCTGCGCTTCGCCGCCGAGCGTGGCGCTCGCGCCGTTGTCCTGAGGACATCGAAGCGATCGCCCGTCTACCGCCTACTTACCGGCCTGGGCATGCGTCCCTTCTACTGGTACGATCTAGAAGGCGGGACGGCCCCTACGCAGGTGAGCGAGGCTGTTCCAGACGCGGCGTCGCTATCCCGCCCGGATGACCGCCTGCTGCTGGCTAGCGACATCCAGACCTTGCTCGACGTGTTCGCGACCATATCCGATACACGCCTTGCCGTGCGAATTGTTCGGGGCTTGCGCGCTGGGCAAGAGCAGCTTTGTTGAAAGTGACATCCGATGAGAACGCCTGACGCCTGGAATAATCAGAACACCACGCAGACCATCGCGGTCGCGAGGCCAAACTTCTGGATCCGCTTGACGAGCAATAGCTGGCGCGAACCCCAGGAAACCGTCGCGCAGCGTGAGCGTAGCCGCCGTAACTCCCTTACCTCCTGGATTGTGCTCGGTCTCTTGTTCGCCGACCTGCTGATCCTTCCGGCGGGCATCGGCGACCCCGCGACGATTATCGCCGTTAGTGTCGCTGGCGTAGGCATTCTGATCGCGGCGATTCTCAATCGCTACGGCCAGACAACCGCCGCTGGCACATTGCTCATTATCCTCATCATTGGCGCGGTCCTTGGCGCTATCACCGGCGCTCCCGCTGGTCTGGAGACGGTGGATCTGCCAGCCTATGATCTGCTGGTGATCGCCATCGTCGTCGCCGCCTCGATCCTCTCCTCAGGTTCCGCGTTCATCGTCGCGGCGATCAACATCATCCTGATCATCGCCCACTTCAACCTGCAGCAGCCATCGCCCGATCTTCAAGCGCAGATAACCCAGATTGGCACGATCGCGCTGCTGGCGCGCCCCATCGCCCTCCAGGTCATCATCGCGACCGTTTCGTACCTCTGGGTGCGTGGCATCCAGGAGCAGGTGCGCCGCGCCGACCGCGCCGAGGAAATCGCTCACCTGGAGAGCCTCGTCGCTGACCAGAAGCGCGCGCTCGATTTTGGCGTCGAGCAGCTCACACAAGCTTTCATTCGCAGCGCCAACGGCGACTACAACGCGCGGGTCAACATTCCTCAGCAGAACCCACTCTGGGGCATTGGCGCCCAGATGAATACGTTCGTCCAGCGTCTTTCATCCGCCAACCAGGCCAGCTTCGAGCTCGACCGCGCTCGCCAGGAGACCTACCGCCTCGCCACCGCTCTCGACGACTGGCGCGCTGGACGGGTGCCGATCTGGCCCGCCCCCTCGGGTACCGTGGTCGATCCGCTGATCCAGCGCCTCACCGGCTCTCGCCCACAGATTGGCGACGGCACGCAGAACCTCAACCCGCCGAGTTCTGGCGGTAACCCCTTCGGGTGGGGGTGACGCGCCCGTCCTAACGACACGCGGGCCATTCCCTCCGCGCTGAAGGGAATGGCCCGCGTGTCCTGTCTCTGGCCGCCGCGCTAGGAGGCCGTCGCCCGCTTCTTCATGTGGTATTCGTGGACGCCCTTCTTGAGTGTGCCGAGCGCTACCGTGGCGCAGGTTGGGCGTGTCATCACCACCTCACGGCCCAGGTCGTCCATCAGCGTTTCGAAGGTCAGCGCCTCGACCTCTTCCACAGTCATCCCCGCCGTCAGCTCGGTGACATAGGACGCCGCCGCCATACTGATCGTGCAGCCTGAGCCCTCGAACGACACCTCTTCCACGCGCCCTTCGGGCGAGATCTTCGCGTACATCTCGACCACATCGGAGCAGCCAGGATTTCCGCCCGTCAGGTGGACATCGGCGTCGGGCAACGCTCCCCGGTTACGCGGGTTCTGGTAGTGGTCAACAAGAAACTCAATCGCCTCTTGGCGGTCCATAGTCATCGTTTTATCGCCTCGCTTTCACCGGGATGTTCCCAGCGCCGCGTCAACTTCACCCTACACAAAGTATACCGCGTGGCGTCAGTGGGAGAGATTCTTGCCGTAGTCCTGGGCCAGACCAGCGATGAGCGCCGCCGGATCCACCGCGCGGGCCGGGGTGATAACCGTCACGCCCGATTGCGGCAGCACGGCGATGGTATACGGCACGCCAAGCGCCGTTAGCTCTTGAGCCAGGACCGGATGTGGTGTCGTCAGATTCAAGATGAAGCTCGGCGCAGCCGCAGCCGCGACGCGCGCCACGGAGTCCGGCGGACGCACAAGCCCGGACTGGTAGACCTGGTCGTAGTAGTCGGCGCAGACCGTCCGCCCGTTTGTCTCATAGGTGACGATGTTGCCAATCCAGTGATTGCACCACGCGGCCTGGATGTGATGCGCGCTGAGATAGGTCAGCAGCTGGCTCGAATCGGTCATTCCGTGGGGATAGTAGGGTGACTGAAAGGCCCGCTGCGGCGTCGCCAGCGCATACGAGGCTCCCTGGAGCGCCCCGCCAGCTAGCGCGACCACCAGCGCCGCCGTCCACAGGCCTTGCGCCACATGGCGTCCCGTCGCTGGACGGAGGGCGGCCCAGGCCAGCGGCGCGCTGAAGAGCGCCAGCAGCAGGAATGGCTCGACCAGCGCCAGTGGCACGGCGTAGCGGCCCGCCAGGTCCACATCGCAGCCGATCAATATGGGCCAGGCGGATGTTCCCAGGCAGAAGATCGCGCTGACTGCGGCGGCGTAGAGCAGTGGCAAGCCTAGCCGGGGCGCGCCCGCCAGCGCCGCGCGCCGCCGCCCAAACGTCAGCCACAGCGCCAGCGCCAGCCCCGCTACGGGGAGCGCCAGGAGCGCCAGACGCAGCGGCGTCCACGCGGCCCCTTCGCCGGGCAGCGCGCCATCCAGCACGCGCGGCGCGGCGCAGGTGAGATAGGCGTTCGTGATCGCCTGCGCCAGATGCGGCCGCCCTTGCGCGGCGGCGGGCGTCTGCCCCGCCGTCACCGCTGGCTGGATAAGATAGACAGCGATGTTCGCGCCGCCCGTTTGGACGGCATAGATCCAGGCCGGGAGCCCGCCCAGCGCCGCGCCAGCGAGCGCCGCCAGCGCTCCCAGCCCGCTCTGCGCGGCCGCCACGCGTCCGTTAGCCGCCAGCCGCCGCGCCAGCGCGACCGCCAGCCACAGCCCACAGGCCACCAGCGCATAGCTGATGAGCGGATTGACCCAGAAGCCCAGACCAGCCAGGAATCCCCACACCGCCCAGCGCCGCGCCAGCTCCCACATCCCCGCGCCGTCGCGCAGCCGCTCGGAAAGCTCCACTGTCGCCAGCAGCAGCGCCAGCGTGATAATGTAGACCTCGATCTGCCCGCCCCACGCCCGAAGCTCCGTTACCGCGTCATACACCGGCGGGACAGCGGCTACCAGCGCCGCCAGCCCCGCCAGCAGCGGTGTGGCGCGCCCCTCGCGCGGCAGCAGCGCCAGCGCCAGCCGCCACGTCAGATAGACCAGCGCCAGCGATAGCGCGATCGGGACGACGCGTAGCGCCCATGCGGTCGGGCCAGTTCCGGCGAGCACGCCGGCGATGAGGTACGTCTCCAGGCTGCCCATGTAGCTCTGGCCGTAGAAATAGACCGGGAATTGCCCGCGCAGGATATGTTCGGCCTGGATGCCGATCAGCGCCTCGTCGCTATCTATGACCGCTCCCGTGCGGATCACCAGCGCCACCCGCGCGACAAGCGACGCCGCCAGCGCCAGCCACAGGCCCACGCGCGGGAAGCGCCGCGCCCACGCTATGAGCGCCCCGGCCCATCCCCGCTCCGGCGCGCTATCATCTGGGAGTCTCCCCTGGCGCGTCTCACCGACCTCGCCAACAACTCCACGCGCGTCAGATGTCACCCGCGCCCTCCCGCTCATTCCCGGTCTTAAAAGGCCAGAGCATCGTGACGGAGCCTTTCCATGCCCATACCTGGCCGTACTTTTATGACCGGGGCTTCCTCACTCTACCCATCTCGCCCGCGCAGTATACCATCGCGGCCTTGACCCGCTCCCCCACCGCTTCCGCTCAGGGATATGCTGCGCGGAATGGTTCTCTGCCACACAAGAGGCCTGAGACTGCTGGAAGCGCAAACATACGAGAAGAGAGGGGCGTGACTATGTCGCTCGACGAACAGCTTGCCGAGATTCTCACCTCGCTCGGCGTGACGATGGAGACGGCGGAGACGGCGGATCGAGAAGCGCACATCGAGCGCGCCGCCTGGGCGCCTGGCGCGCCCGCCGCTGGACGGGAGGAGCGACAACGACCTGTGAATCATGATGATTGGCTCGACGATTGGGGTGATGAGCCAGAGCGCGATGAGGCCGCTCCGGCTGAACTTTCCCTCTTCCAGACTTCGCGCGAACACTATGGTGTCTTCTACCGCCTCGATCTGGTGGCGGGCGCGCCACAGCTGCGCGTCTTCGCTCCCGATGAGGAGGGCGCGCTCAAGATGCGCTGCTACCTCGTTCGCCCGGTGGTGGGCGCGCCGGTACGCGAATGGTTCCGCGCCACACGCGCGCACAATGGCTCCGATGCCTACGGCGCGGGACGCGAGACCATCGAACAGCACCTGCTCTTCGCCGCCGGTGAAGCTCTCAAGCGTCTCTTCTGGGCCGGAGAGCCTGACCGTATGCGCTTCCCCGAAGAAATCGCCGTCCGCCGCGTCGCCTGAGCTGTGGACGGCGCCGCGTCGCTAGCGCGGTGTGGCTGGCTCTGTCTCTGCGGTCGCCGGGGTATCGGAGTCTGGCCTGCCGAGCTTGCCTGGCCACCAGTTCCACCGCCCCAATATCAACGCCAGGCTGGGTATCATCAGCCCGCGCACGATAAAGGTGTCGAGCAGCACACCCACCGCGACGCAGATGCCGAACTGATAGAGCAGCGTTAGCGGAGTGGTCGTGAGGACGGCGAAGGTTCCGGCGAGAATCAAGCCCGCCGACGTGATGACTCCACCTGTATTGGCCACCGCGACAGGCACACCCGCCTCCAGCCCACGGCGTTGCGCCTCCTCGCGCACGCGGCTCATCAGGAAGATGGTGTAGTCGGCCCCCAACGCCACCAGGAAGATGAATGTGTAGAGCGGGATCGCGTAATAGATGCCATCCTCTCCCTGTACGCGCTGGAAGAAGAAGCTGCACACGCCAATCGCGGCGAAGAAGTTGAGCGTGACCGCGGCGAGCAGATAGAGCGGCGCGATCAGGCTGCGCAACAGCAACATCAGCACGATGCCTACCAGCGCCAGGGTGGCTGGCACGATCAGCAGCGTATCGCGCAGGTCGTCGGCCTGCGTATCGGCCAGTTGTGGGGTCTGCCCCGCGAGGTAGGCCGTCGCGCTGGTGGTCGCGCCAGCGCCCAGACCGCTGGCCGCAATCGCCTGGTTCGCGGCGGCGCGCAGGCTGGCGATGCGATTGATCGCGGGCAGCGCGTAGGGATCATCGTCGAAGAGCACGGACAACTGCACGGTCGAGCTGTCCGCCGACACATACTGCACGCTCGCGGCATACGCGCCGATGGCCGCCAGGAGTTGCGGATCTGGCGCACCGCCCGGCGCACCGCCGATCTGGGGCGTCTGCCCCGAACGAATAGCCTGCTTCAACGAGTCAGGCAGCGCGGCGATCTCCGCCTGCAGCGCCTGCGGACCAGCGGCTGGCGCTTTGCCGAGCGGTCGTGTTGGCCCCTGGACCTCGGCGACGTGCGGCTGGCGCGCCAGCGCGGCGGAAATCGCGTCTATTTCCGCGAGATGGGTGTAGGCGTTCGCGTCCGCGCCATGCAACTGGATCAACACGGTCGTTGGCGCGAGCGAGCCAGCGGGGAAGTGGTCCCGCAGGACGGCAAAGCCCGTCGTAGCGTCCGTCTTGTCGCGGAATGAAGTCAGGAAGTTGTAGCTGCGCGCGATGCCCAGGTTGCCCAGCGCCAGAACGACCAGCAGTGACACGCTGCCCACCAGCGCCACCACACGATGTCGCGCCGTCCACACGCCAAGACGCGCCCAGAAGCCGCGAGGACCAGCGTTCTCGCCAGGCTGCGCTTCAGCCGCGAACAGCTCTGGCTGATAGCGGGGGATGAACGGCCAAAACGCCGCGCGGCCTAGCCAGGTGAGCAACGCGGGAACCAGCGTTAGCCCGGCGACTAACATCACGGCGATCGAGATAGCCATGGTGAGGCCTAGCGAGGAGTAGAGCCCGATGGTCGCCAGCAACAGCGTGAGCAATGACAGAATGACGGTGCCCGCGCTCGATGTGATCGCTTCGCCGACCGCGCGCATCGTCGTTCGCATGGCAAGGCTCTTGTCCTCAGTGTGACGCAGCTCCTCGCGGAAGCGCGCGACGATGAAGATCGTGTAGTCGGTGCCCGCGCCAAAGAGTAGGACGGTCGCGATAGAGCTCGCCTGCTGACTTACCGACAGCAGGCCGCCACGCGCCGCCAGCGCCAGTACGGCGTTGGCGACTTGCGCCACCAGCCCGACCGCCACGATTGGCAGCAGCGGCAGAATCGGCGAGCGGTAGACGATCAGGAGCAGAATCAGCACCAGCCCGACCGTCGCCAGGAGCAGGGTAACGTCTGTGCCGGAAAAGACGGTGATCGTATCGGCGACAATGCCCGCAGGCCCGGTGACGTAGCCATGCAGTGAGCCGCTGGCCTGCGCCGCCACCTCCGCGCGTATCGCTTTGACAGCGGTGGAGATGCCGTTGGAGTCCGTTGGCGCGGTCGTCAACTGGACCACCATCGTCATGGTCGTGCCGTCTTTCGAGAGCAGCTGCGGGGCCGCTTGCGGCACGCTGAAGACCGAGATGACCTGACCCACTCCGGCGGGCTTCGCGGTTGAAGTCAGCCAGTCGCTGATGATGCGGGCGCTGGCGCGATCGGCGTCACTCAGACCGTGGGAGTCTGTGATGACAATGATCGCGGGCGCTCCCCGGCTAGCGGGAAACTCCTCGAGGAGCAGCCGCTGCGCGACCTGAGAGGCGTCGCTGCTAGGGATTTGCTGGGTATTGTTGTTGTAGACGCTGGCCAAGCTCGGGGCGAAGGCCGAGAACAACCCGACAGCCACTACCCAGATGGCGATCGTCACAAACTTGCCTCGCCGCGATGAGGCGGCGTCGGTGAGCGCGTGCAAAAGACGCGTAATCATGGAGCGTTTTCGCTTTCCGTATACCGGCCCGCGTGGCTCTGGCGAGCGTATTCTCGCGCCGCGCCGTGTTACCGACTGATTAGTAACATTTCAAGGCGTAAAAAATCAGCGGAGGCCGCCTGTATCATCCTGGCCTGTGGGCTGGAGCCCAATGCCGTTGAGATAGACTTCGAGCAGCGCGTCAACCGCGCGATCTGTGGCCGCTTCGTCGCGCGGAGCCGTCAGCGGTTGTGGCAGCGGATTGCTGGCGCGCGGCAGCAGCATGCAGAGATGCATGAAGACGTAGGTCGAAAACGAGAGATCAATCGCGCGAAGCTCTCCCGCGCGCACCCCCTCGTCGAGCACACGGCGCACGGCGTCGAACATTCCCGCCCGCCACGCGCGCTCGACCTCGGCTCGCTGCTCCAGGCTGAGCAGGCCGTACTCCTCACGGGTGAAGCGCGTCATATCGAACGGCTCCTGACGGGTTAGCCCCCGCATGATGCGCCGCAGACGCTCGCGCGTGCGCTCGTCAGGGACGTCGAGCGCCTCCGCGAACAGCGCATTGTAGCGGGCGAGCATATAGAGCAGCGTCGCGTAGAAGAGCTCTTGCTTGTTCTTGAAGTGATGGAACAGCGCCGTCTTACTGACCCCGAGCCGCTCGGCGATGACGTGCAGATTGATATGCTCGTAGCCGCCGGCCAGATATAGCTGCTCCGTTACCCGCAGAATGCGCTCGCGGGTATCCGTCGAGCGGCCATCACGAGTCTGTGCGGCTGCTAGCTCTCCATCGCTGACTTCGTCGCTCACTGTGTCGCTCACTCCGCAACTATGTTACCGTCCGGTAAGTATTGTGCCGTGGCTTAGGAGGAGAAGTCAAGAGGAAGGAGGCGAAAGCGGCAAGCGAATGTTCGCCCGCTCGCCGCGATTCGTGGTATGCTGGCAGTGTCGTATGGGCGCATGAGGATTGAGGACGCGCCTTCTCCAACGGCGGAACGTGAACGCGCCCTCTTTTCAGCGCCTGGCAGACGCTGAAAGAGGGCGCAGTGGATACCAATACCCCAACCATTACAACAGACGCAGACGCGGGCGGCCAGTCCATCGAAACCTCGTTGACCGGCGCGGCGCTGCTTGGCAATCCCCGGCTGAATAAGGGCAGCGCGTTTCCCGAGGACGAGCGCGCGACGTTTCACCTCCATGGTCTGCTGCCGCCAGGCGTCATGACCATCGAGCAGCAGTTGACCCGCACCTACGAGAGCTTTCGCGCCAAGACGAGCGATCTCGAGCGCTACATTTATCTGGCGTCGCTGCATGACCGCAACGAAGTGCTCTTTTTCCGCCTGCTGCAAGCGCATATCGCCGAGATGAGCCCCATCATCTACACCCCAACGGTCGGCCTGGCCTGCCAGAACTTCAGCCACATCTACCGGCGGCCACACGGCCTCTATATCTCCTATGAGCAGCGCGACGACATCGAGCGCATCCTGCGCGCGTCGCCGGTCCCCGACCCGCGCGTGATCGTCGTCACCGATGGCGAGCGCATCCTCGGCCTGGGCGATCTGGGCGTTGGCGGCATGCCAATCCCCATCGGCAAGCTGGCGCTCTACACGCTCTGCGCGGGCATCGCGCCCAGTACGACGCTGCCGATCACCCTCGACACCGGCACCGACAACCAGCAATTGCTCGCCGACCCGCTCTACCTTGGCTGGCGGCATGCGCGCATGCGTGGCGCGGAGTATGACGCCTTCGTGGACGCCTTTGTGGACGCCGTGCGCCGCGTCTATCCAGAGGCGGTGCTGCAGTGGGAAGATTTCGCGCGTGGCAACGCCCGGCGCCTGCTCGACCGCTACCGCGACCAGTTGTGCACCTTCAACGACGACATCCAGGGCACGGCGGCGGTGACGCTGGCCGGACTGCTTGCCGCCACGGATGCGACGGGCGTCCCGCTGCGCGAGCAGCGCATCGTAATGCTCGGCGCTGGCTCGGCCTCCACGGGCGTCGCGGACCTGCTCGTCCTGGCGATGATGGAGGACGGCGCGACCGAGGCGGAGGCGCGCGGGCGCATCTGGCTGCTGGATAGCCACGGTCTCGTTCACACTGGGCGGACGGACCTCAACGCGGAGAAAGCGCGCTACGCCCAGCCCGCCTGGACTCCACCTGATGGCGGCGCGCAGCCGCTCGACCTGCTGGCGGTCATCCGCCATGCGCACCCGACGGTTCTGATTGGGACGGCGGCCCGCAAAGGCGCCTTCAGCGAGGAGGCTATCCGCGAGATGGCGCGCTCCGTCGCGCGCCCGGTGATCTTCCCGCTCTCGAACCCGACCGAGAAGAGCGAGGCCACGCCCGCCGACCTGCTGCGCTGGACGGATGGCCGCGCGCTGGTCGCCACCGGCAGCCCCTTCCCCGATGTGGAGATTGATGGCCGCTCGGTCCGCATCGGCCAGTGCAACAACATGTTCATCTTCCCGGGCGTCGGGCTGGGCGTGCTGGCGTCCGGCGCGCGACGCGTCACCGATAGCATGTTCCTGGCCGCCGCGCGCGCCCTCAGCGCCGCCGCTCCCAGCCGCCGCGATCCCCAGGCGCCGCTCTATCCCCACGTCGAGCAGGTGCGCGCCGCCTCACGCGCGGTGGCCCTCGCCGTCGGCGCCGAAGCCATCCGCGCGGGCGTGGCCGCCCCGCTCGACCCGCAGACCCTCGCCCAGCGCGTGGACGCGATGATGTGGGAGCCGAGGTACAGACCGCTGGCGCCGCGGGAGGGGTGAGCGCGCCAGCGGGAGGAGCACGTGAAAGCGGCAGCCAGCTGATTCAGCTGGCTGCCGCTGTGGTTGGGTGAGGCCGGTGGGATTAGAGCCCACGACACGAGGCTTCGTCGTTACGAATAGTTGCGCCGCATGCCTCATGAGGTGCTCAGCGAACCAAAAAGGGCTGCGAGACGTTTTTGAGCTTCGGTCAATGGTTCCAGAGTTGCGCCCGCCTATTCAAGGTTCCTGCTCACCAACTGGTTCATAGTCTGAATTTCTCCAAGACCTGGATTGGATTGCTTCGCGTGTTCTCTGTCGAGGAGAGGATTGAGTAGGCTCGCGTCCTCTGGCGATGCGGTAGAGGAGTCCTAGGAGTCCAGCGTCTGGCTGTAGAAGGTCACAGACATCAGCGAGCAGCACCTTAAATGCATCTGTGTTGAACCGGACAGATTGAGTGGTAGGCTCCCGCAGCATGTCAAGGACATGCGGAAATGTCAGCTCCAGGCGCAGAAGCCTTACCTTCTGCATGCGTCCTTCCGTGTAAAGCATCTGGTCCCTCACCTGGATAAAACTCATGGGTTTCGCTGACCCGCCCTCTCCTCGGACCAGAAATTTGCCATCGGAACTATCTATATGTGGGCGCAAGTTGCTCGTTGGAATGCTGACGACCAGCACACACCTCGACGTGTCATCGGGCAGGTCGACGGCTCTCGCGTCAAAGTACACATTACGTTCAATCAGCGCTAATTTCTCCCAAACTCCTTGCGTAAGTCGGATGCGCGCGGTATCCCCACGATGCGGTCTAAGGGCGTGCGCATAGGAACAGCTCATCCTCACTGCAACAATATGTAGCCGCCGTCACCATTGGCCATCGAGCAGGCTGTACGGCGGATAGATGCGAATGGCCGCCTCCTCCTTACCCTGCGTTCAATACCTCTTTGTAGATAGAAGCGGCCAGGCTCAAACTCGTGGCGCGTGACTATGTGTAAAACAGTGTCGTAGGTCCAGGCCGTCAGGTCCTGTGGTACATCCATGTCGCCTCTCCGCACAAAAGCTACAATGCACAGCCACATTGTACGCCGCTATCCAGCCTGTACGTCGCGCCTCTTACTCATGGTAACCAGGCTGCGTGTTGTTCGTATACATTTGTAGTCAAGTGGCCACTGAGGGGAATGCGCGATGGACGAGCAGCAGACAGCGACTATCATACAAGAAGAAAGTATCAGCGTATGTCCGCATTCAGATGCGGTGGGCAACCGATGGGGCGACCAAATCAGCGAGGAACGGCAGACGGAGTTACAGCAATATCTCGATAGATGGCAACTTCGTGCTGGCGATGCGGGAGGCCAGGGACCATTCGACACAGAAGCGGGCTGTTACACTATGCTTACGGGGGCGAACATTTTCTGGATGGCGAAGCATCTTCGGATAGATGCGATTGAGTCTCTTGGCCTTGGTCAGGTTGCCGACCTCCAATTGCAAGGAACCATGCTGCTTGATACTCATCTTGAAGGAGCTAATCTAGCCATAGCCCACTTCGAGAATGCTACGCTTATCAACGTCCGCATGGAGGACGCCAAACTAATCGGTGCTAGGTTCGAGGGCGCTAATATGAGTAGCGCTCATTTAGATGGGGCAAACCTGCGCGGAGCATATCTGGACAGCCATACTAACCTGAATAACGCTGCGATTGACTCACGAACCTGTCTTGGTGATATACATCGGGGCGGAGTAGGCACAGTGGACCTTACGACCGTTGATTGGCGACCCGTCCGTGTACTTGGCGACGAAGCATGGGCCAAGGATTTTCTGGGTACTACCACTGAGTCATACGAGGTGGCGGCGCGTTCCTACCGCCAACTAGCCACTCAACTGCGCGTTCAAGGTATGACCGAAATTGCTGACCGATTCGCCCATCGCGCGTTGACATGCCAACGCAGAGGGCATCTTGTGGCCGCTAGGGAAGAGTGGCGGCATCCTCTGCGGTTGGTTAATAACATTCTCCAATATATAGGTTCTCTCTTCCTTGCAGTGGTGTCAGGTTATGGCTACTGGGTAGGGCTGACTTTGATGTGGTATGGCGTGACGCTTGTAGGTTACACGCTCGGCTACATGCTTGTGACACACGGTATCCCTCTAGTGGGACTCACGGAGCCAGCTGGCACCCATCCGCTCCAATGGTATGAGGCCCTCGTCCTCAGTGTCGCGTCCTTCCACGGGCGCGGGTTCTTCCCTCAAGGCATTAGCCTGGGCGACCCGGTGGCCATCCTGGCCGCGAGCGAGGCGGTGATTGGCCTGTTCATCGAGATTAGCTTCATCGCCACCTTCACGCAACGTTACTTCGCGCGCTAGGAATTGTCCTGCGTTTGCCTCTTGGCTTCTGGTCGAAGGCCACATTTAGATGTGCGCCGAATTGCCACAGCCTCAGCCAAGCAAGCAGGCGGCCCGGCGGCTGCCATACCACCACCGGGTCTCTGGAGACCAGTCTTTGGATAACTCAAACTCCAGGAAAGCGTCCTAGGCGTCATGGGAAGTCCCCTGCCTTTCATGGCGGGGTGGACACCAGCTGCCTGTCTTCAAGTCCAGACGAGAAGCGGGTTTGGTGAGGCCGGTGGGATTTGAACCCACGACACGAGGCTTAAAAAGGCCCCTGCTCTGCCCCTGAGCTACGGCCCCAAAGGGGTATGCTCACATAGTGTATCACAGCCCGCGCCGGGGCTGCGCGCCGAGAAATGAGCGCCACCAGTCCGGACGCCACCTCTTCATGGCCGCGCCTGGCTCTCCGCGTGGCCAGATTGCTTTTCCGTCTCGCTTTCGTCGCGGTCGAGGCCCTGGTCGGCCCAGGCGGCGGGGTCTTCCTGCGGCTCCAGGTGGGTGAAGACCGTCGTTTCCGGAAAGGTCTGGCGCAGCGTCCGCTCGATGTCCTCGCAGAGGTCATGCCCCTGCTGGATTGACCACGCGCCCGGCGCCAGCACATGCAGCGAGACGAAGCGCCGCGAGCCGGATGTCCGCGTGCGCAGCGCGTGGAATTCGATGCCCTCACTCTGCCAGGGCTCCAGCGCCCGCATGATGGTCGCCCTGTCTTCCGCCGGGATCGCCGTGTCCAGCAGCCCCAGCCCGCTCTCACGGATCAGCCGCACGCCCGTCCACAGCACATTCGCCGCCACCGCCAGCGCAATCACCGGGTCAAGAATGTACCAGCCAGTCAGGCTCACCAGCCCCAGCGCCACGATCACCCCGACCGTCGTCCACACATCCGTCATGAGGTGGCGCGCGTCCGCCGTCAGCGTCACCGAGCGGCGTTCTTTGCCCGCCCGCCACAGGATCGCCGCCACGCCGCCATTGATCACGCTCGCCGCCGCTGACACCAGCAATCCCGCGCCGATTCGCTCCAGCGGCTGTGGATGCAGCAGCCGGGGCCACGCGGCGGCGGCGATGCTGGCCGCCGCCACCAGGATCAGCGCGCCTTCGACGCCGCTGGAGAAATACTCCGCCTTCGTATGGCCGTAGTGATGGTCCTCATCCGCCGGACGGCTCGCCAGCCACAGCGCCCAGAGCGCCACCAGCGCGGCGATCAGGTTGATCACTGACTCCACCGCGTCCGAGAGCAGACCCACCGACCCGGTCATCTGGTAGGCGAGATATTTCATCGCCATCGTCACCAGCGCCGCGGCAATCGAGAGCCAGGTATAGGTGCGCGCGCTCGCGAAGCGTGGGAACATCCTGATTCTCCCCTCAGACAACTGGCTTTCTCTGGCGTCCATTCAACCTTGCGGCGCGCGAGCGCGTACAATCAGATACAGAATGCGACAACGCTATACAGTACATCATAGAGTACGTACAGCGTGGGCGCGCGGCGCCAAAATGGCGGCGAGCGCACGGACAGGGGCCGGAGAAACGCGGCAAAGCGAGACACGGCGAAGCAAGGCGAGACAGGAAGGTGGGTGGCGTACATGGCATGGTTCGGACACACGCGTGACGACCAGAAAGCTGTGGCGGACGAGATGGCGGCGATGGACGCTTACTCGCGCTCGATCGTCAGCGTAGTCGAGCGTGTCGGGCCGGCGGTCGTGCAGATCGGTGTGGCCAAATCAGTGATGGCGCCCTCACCGTTCGGGCCGACTCCGCGCGTCGCCGAGGGCGCTGGCTCTGGCGTCATCTTCGCCCCCGACGGCTACATCCTCACCAATAGCCATGTGGTGGACGGCGCCCAGCGTATTCAGGTGACGCTGGCCGACGGGCGCGATACTCCCGGCCAGGTCGTCGGCAACGACCCTGAGACGGATGTCGCCGTGCTGCGCATCTCGCCGCCCGATGGCAAACAGCTTCCCACCGCGCGGCTGGGCAACTCCGACCGCCTGCGCGCTGGCCAGCTCGTGGTCGCCATTGGCAGCCCAGCGGGCTTGCAGAGCACCGTCACGGCGGGCATTGTCAGCGCCCTGCATCGTGCGCTCCCCGGTTACGGCGGGCGCCTGATCGAGGACATCATCCAGACCGACGCCGCCGTCAATCCCGGCAACTCCGGCGGTCCGCTGGTGAACGCCAACGGTGAGGTCATCGGCATCAACGTCGCATGTACAGCAGACGCAGGGCCTCTCCTTTGCTATCCCGATCAACACCGTCAACTGGGTCGCCTCGATGATTATGAAGGATGGCGAGGTGCGTCGCGCGATGATCGGCGTCTCCGGCCAGGCGGGCATGCTCACGCAGTCCGCGCGCCGCGCGCTGCGCATCGAGACGCCCACCGCCGTCGAGGTGATGTACGTCGCGCCCAACGGCCCCGCCGCCCAGGCGGGCATCCGCTCCCGGCGATGTCATCTTCCGGATTGACGATAAGCCCGTTGGCTCGGTTGAGGATATGCGCCGCTATCTGGAGCGCCTGCCCGATGGCGCCCGCGTCCGCGTCGGCCTCATCCGCAGCGGCCAGGCCGCTCCGACCGTCGCCGAGGCTACCGTCCGCGTCACCGTCGCCAGCGGCGGCAATAGCCGTGGGCGGCTAGTCGCGTCCCGTCCACGCCGCTCAGGTCGCCTGGCTTGCCATCCCAGGCGCCACGCTGATGTCATAGACCCAGTGTGGCGCCCGCTGGCGTATTACGTCCTGTGGCGCGGGCGGCTCGCCAGGCGATGGCCACACAGTTAGCCGCCAGGCCCTGGGTCCGAGCGGGCCGTGGGACTGATACGCCTCCGCCTGTTCGCGCAGAAAGCGCTCCGCCGCCGTCCCGCCAAACACGAGTAGCGATGAGGAGCGTTCGGAGAAGATGGCCAGCGAGGGGCCATCTGAGCCTTCGCGGTAGAGCGCGTAGCGACCGCGCGGACGTCCAATCCCGCCCGGATTGGTCTGCCACATGGTCAAGATACCGCCAGCGATCAGCGCCAGGCTGGGGATGAACCCCTGCCCGGGGCTGTCCCAGCGCAACCGCCGCGAGGGCAGCTTCAGCGCCTCCGACACACGCGGCGCCAGTTCCTCCGCGCCGGGGCCAGCCAGGCTCCTACGCCCGCCGATGCGGAACAGTGGCGGCCGCTCAGCGCCCGCGCCGCGCAGCCGCACGAAGCCGCAGAGCGCCCACGATTCGCTCACCAGCGCGCCCGCCCGCTTGCGCAGCGCCACGCTCACATCCGTCACACCCAGCCAGAGGGGCGCCACCAGCACGCCGCCCGATGTGAGTTGCTCGACCCAGGCCGGACTGATGTCCCAGACTCCGACCGTCGCCACGATGCGGTCCCATGGCGCGCCCTCCGCCCAGCCCTCCCAACCGTCCCCCGCGATCACTCGCGCCCGCGCTGGGGAGTAGCCGGCCACCGCCAGGTGGGCCGCCGCCTCGCTCGCCAGCTCTGGGTCCAGCTCGATCGTCGTCACGTTGCCCGCTGGCCCGACCAGCTCCGCCAGCAGCGCCGCGTTGTAGCCCGCGCCCGCGCCGATCTCCAGTACCCGCATGCCTGGCGCGACGCGCAACTGCTCCAGCATCAACGCCACGATCTCCGGCTGCGAGACCGAGCTGACCGTCGCGCCCTGCTCCCAGCGCGTCGCCACCGCCACATTCTCATACGCCTCAGCGAGCGTACACCGCGGCAGGAACAGGTGGCGCGGCACGCTCAGCAGCGCCTGCGCCACTGCTGGATCATGGAGCGCGCCCGTCGCGCGCAGCTGTTCCACCATCTCCGCGCGCAGTCGCGCCGCTTCCGCCTCATTCACTGGAGCGAGCGGGGGCGCGCCTTGCTGTAGCTGGCGGTGATCTGGCTCAGGTCGCATATCCTCGACCTCCTTGAAATGAACGCGGGCGCGCTGACTGGCTCCGTCTATGGCAGCGTGAATGGCTCCTCGACTCTAGGTCGTTGCTCATGTCGCGGGTGCTCGCGATAAAGCATATCGAGAAATGAGACAGGTGTCAGGTAGGTTACTCCAGCGAACACGCCGCCTGGGGGAAAGTCAGACGTGTTATGGGAAACCACGTATGCCGCTCGTCCAACGAGGGCTGTCGCGAGCAGCGGCTCGTCATCTGGATCACGCAATCAGTCCCGATAATTGCCTCCTTCGAGCCGGGTATAATCCACGATAACGGCGATTTGGGAAAGCTCACGAATCAGGGCGTTAATACGCTCGCGGTAGCGCGCCCGCTCGAGGCCCTGCTTGATAGCCCATTCCGTTCGCAACCGGGTCAACTCGGCGATCAAGAACGAACTCCACACCATCGTATATACGCTTTTGCTGGCTAGAAAGACCAATTCATGTCGCGCTGGCCCCAGCAAAGCGGATGTGTCGAGTACCGCACGGCGCTTCATTCGCTGGTCTTACTGGCGCTTGCGTTTCCGTCCTGTCGCGCCCAGGGTGGTCGTTTGCGTCCAGCGCGCGCCTCCTCGACAATCTGGTCTACGGGGGGCAGTGGCTCGATGCCCCGCATCGCGCGCGCCAGAGGGAGATACTCTTCCAGCGCGGGCGCGCGGAATGACGATGCGGCCACCGAGGCGATATCCCGCGAGCAGACCGCGCGCCACCCAGTTTTTGATAGTTTGGGCCGTTACGCCAATCAGGCGCGCCGCCTCAGTTGTCGTGTAGAATCCGCGACCCTCCTCAGGCGCGCGTGTCTCCTCTACCGACTCGATCAATTCACTGACGACGCGCGCTTCCTCACCTAGCCCTAGTTCTTCGAGCCGCTGCGCGTGCGTCCAAAGCGCGCTCCAGAAGCCGCTTCACATCCGTGGCCATGCCGAACCCTTCAGCGCATCTCGTATCGCCTTGTGTTGTTCGGGCGAATTTGCGTTTTTTGCGCTTTTGTCTGGCTAGTATACCATAACGAGTAGACGGGTAGCGGAACTGCTGGTGAGCGCCAGGGGTAAAGCGGCAGTTTTACCCCTGGCGGCCCAGCGCCTCGGCCACCTGCTCCGCGTCGCTGGCGCCGAGCGCGGCGGCCAGGCCACCGCGCCAGGCCGCGCGCAGCTCGTCCACCGGCGCGTCGAGGCCGCCGGCGAAGGTTAGCCGGTCGCCGCCGGAGACGCCCAGGCGGGTCAGCGGGACGCCGTGCGTGCTGGCCAGCGCCTCCAGCTCCGCGTAGCGGTCGGCGGCGACGGAGACGAGAATGCGCGACGGCGCCTCACCGTAGAGCGCCGCCAGGGTGGTCAGCGCGTCAGCTTGCGCGTCAGCGGGCAGCGCCGCTTCGCCGCGCAGACCGATATTCGACCAGATCGCGCACTCCGCTAGCGCCACCGCCAGGCCGCCATCCGAGCAGTCGTGCGCCGACTGAATCAAGCCCGCCTCGATGCCCGCCAGTGTCGCCGCCTGCACGGCGCGCTCGCGGTCGAGGTCCAGCAGCGGAGGGTGGCCCGCCACCGTCTGTGGATCGCCGCGAGGTAGGTCGAGCCGCCCAGCTCGCCCGCCTCCGCCGACCAGGCGCCGAGCAGCGCCACCACATCGCCCTCGCCACGCCAGGCGCTGGGGGTTGGCGCGCGACCCTCGATCAGGCCAACCATGCCGACGACCGGCGTGGGGAAGATGCCCTGGCCGTAGCTCTCGTTGTAGAGGCTGACATTGCCGGAGATGACTGGAGTGCCTAGCGCGGCGGCGGCGGCGGCCATGCCGTCAATCGCGCGCTCCATCTGGAAGTAGGCCCCGGGCTTCTCCGGCGCGCCGAAGTTGAGGCAGTTGGTCAGCGCCAGCGGGCGGGCGCCGGTGACGACGCAGTTGCGCGCCGCCTCGGCCACCGCCAGCGCGCCGCCGTTGAACGGGTCGAGGTAGGTCAGGCGCCCGTTGCCATCGGTCGAGAGCGCCAGGATTTTCAGCTTGTCCACTGGCGCGACGCCGGTCGCCTGGAGCGCCGGGTCGTCCGATGGCGGCGGCACGCGCAGCGCGGCGGCGTCGCTGCCTGGGCCGATGACGGTGTTCGTGCCGACCATCGTGTCGTAGGTGCGGTAGACATCCTCGCGGCTGCAGAGGTCCGGCGAGGCCAGCAGGCGGGTCAGCGCGTCATTCGCGCTGGGTAGGGCGTCGCGTAGCGTCTCGTAGTCGAAGGCCCACAGGTCGCGCAGCTCCGGCGGCTCGACGCCGACGCGGGTATAGCTCGGCGTGCGGTCGGTCAGGTACTCGGTGGGAATCTCGGCGACGATCTGATCGCCCTCGCGCACGCGGATCACGCGCTCGGCGATCACCTGGCCGATGACGGCGGAGCGCAGAGCCCCATTTGGCGAAGAGCTTGCGCACGTCGTCCTCATGCCCAGCCTTCGCCACCACCAGCATGCGCTCCTGTGACTCCGAGAGCATGATGTCGTAGGGCGTCATGCCCGCTTCGCGCCGGGGAACCTTCAGCACGTCCAGCTCGATGCCGGATTCGCCCTTGTGCGCGCTCTCCACCGTGCTGCTCGTCATGCCCGCGGCGCCCAGGTCCTGCATGCCGACGATCCAGTTGGTGTCGCGCAGCTCCAGGCAGGCCTCCATCAGTAGCTTCTCGGTGAAGGGGTCGCCGACCTGCACGGCGGGGCGCCGCTCCTCGGAGGACTCGTCCAGCTCGACAGAGGCGAAGGTGGCGCCGTGGATGCCGTCGCGGCCCGTCGCCGCGCCGACCACCAGCACCGGATTGCCTGCGCCCGACGCCTTGGCTGGAATCAGCTTGCCCGACTCGATCAGCCCGACACACATCGCGTTGACTAGCGGGTTGCCGCTGTAGCTTTCATCGAAGTAGATCTCACCCGCGACAGTCGGGATGCCCAGGCAGTTGCCATAGCCGCCGACGCCGTCAACAATGCCGTGGAAGAGGTAACGGTTGCGCGGCGTGGTCAGCGGGCCGAAGCGCAGTGAGTCGAGCAGGGCGACGGGCCGCGCGCCCATCGTGAAGATGTCGCGGACGATGCCGCCGACGCCGGTGGCCGCGCCCTGGTAGGGCTCGATGGCGCTGGGGTGGTTGTGGCGTCTCGATCTTGAAGACCACCGCCTGCCCGTCGCCGATGTCCACCGCGCCGGCGTTCTCCTCGCCGACCTTGAGCAGCACGCGCTCGCCGGTGGAGGGGAAGCGCTTGAGCAGCGGGCGGCTGTTCTTGTAGCCGCAGTGCTCGCTCCACATCGCGCCGAAGAGGCCCAGCTCCAGCCGGTTGGGCGCGCGTCCCAGCAACTCGACGATCCAGGTGTATTCCTGGCGGTTGAGCGCCACCTCATCCAGCTCCCGCTGGTCAATCTCGAACGCTTCAGGCGGGATGGCGGATGGGCGCGTATCGCTGGTCACGGATGTGGCTCCTCATATGGTGGGCGCTGGCGGGCGCGCTGTAAGTCAAGAGACACTCCAGTATACCGCCCAGCGCGCGCGCTCCGCTGCCCTCACGCTACCTGCTATCATGATGCGCGTTGGGGGCTGGCGCCTGACGCCACGAAGCCTGCTTGTTCGGTCTGGTACGTGGAATCTCGCGGGACAGCCATGCCCTGTCCGCGTGATCGCGATAAGGAAGGATAATTTCTTTGGCTCTGACCTACAGCCTCTATCTGGAATCTGGCCCCAAGCGGCGCAAGACGATGGTCCACGCGCTGGACCTGCTGGGCTGCGTGGCCACTGGTCCGACCACCGAGGAGGCGCTGGCCGCCACGCCAGAGGCGATCCGCGCGTATCTGCGCTTCCTCGCCCGCCACGGTGAGCCAGTCGCGCCCGATGCGCCCTTCGAGACGCGGGTGGTGGAGCATATCACCGAGGGTGACTGGCTGGGCAATGGCTCGCCCTATATCATCTTCGGCCCCGACCTGGAGCCGCTGACGGATGTCGAGATCGAGACCTGCCTGAGCCGCGCGCGCTGGCTCTGCGACGATCTGGCGGACTGGCTCACCCGCCACACTAGCGAGGAGCTTGACTCGCCCCCGCCAGGCGGCGGTCGCACAGCCCGCTCCATCGCGCTGCATGTGTTGGGCGCCGAGGGCGCGTATCTGGCCTCAGCTCTGGGTGGCGCGCCCGGTTTCTCGCGTCTGCACACCGCCGCCGAGCGCGGTGAGATCGCCCTGCCGGATGCGCTGCGGCGCGCGGGCGAGATGGTAGTCGAGCGCGCCCGCGCCACGACGCCGGAAGAGCGCGCCGCCGTCCGCCAGCTCCCCGCTGGCCCGCGCACCTTCCGCAAAGCCCTGCGCCGCACGCTGGAGCATAGCTGGGAGCATCTGGCGGAACTGGAGCGGCGCGGGTGAGCGCGGTTTCTCGCTCAGTGAGCAAGCGCGGTCTGGATGGCGACTACCAGGATAGCGATCGCCAGAATCACGAGTGGGGCAGCCAGCAAAACGATCAGCCCCGGTGCGAAAGGATGGGGATTTCCAGACCGGGCGCCATGCCCCGCGAATCTCCACGGGGCGAAAGAGTCCGCGCGGGTTGCGGGCATAGAGCGGAACCTGCTCCGCCAGCGGTATCGGGCCGTGAGGAGTTGTATCAGCGCGAGATCGTTTCCTGCTCATGACGTCAGCGCCTCGCTTTCCGTCCGCATGCACACTATCACGCGGAGAGGCGGCGCGCAATCACTCCTCAGGCGGCGATACAACGTGACATAGCCGCTACGCTGGCTCAGCGAGTTTCGTTTTGTGCGGGATGTTGCGGCAGAAGGCTGATGAGTCCCCTCAGCGCGCGATTGACGGCTTCCGAATCCGGGAAGTACGCGCGTACATCTGGATCCAGCACGACAGTTCCAGGCTGAGGCGCAACTTCACGAACCTCTGTTGTGCCATCGCCCTTATGAATGAGCATACGGTAGCCGTTGCGCAGCGACCTGGCGTGTTTGCCACGCACTCCGCGTGAAAAATCATACTCGGGCGCCATATGAACTTGTTGATTCTGGCCGCTAGGTCCATTGTTGCTCATATGCTCCTCGCTTCGCTCGCCAGCAGACAACCACCGTAATCGCTCTGAAAACACCTCAGGGCCTTCTCCCGACAGAGAGAAGGCCCTGGCTGCGCGTGAGGTGGATGCTCGAGCCTACATCAGCTCGGACATCAGGCGGTCCAGCGTCTCGCGGGAGGGGCGGAGCTCCGCCTCGGTGAGCTGGGCCAGCGGGGTGGTGGGCAGGTGCTCCAGCTGAGTCAGGCTGGGGCGCGACTCATCAATGTAGAGCAGGCCGGTGATGAACTCCTTCTCGCGCCGGGCGTCCTCCAGCAGACGCAGCGCGGCCATCTTGTCGGTCGGGTTGTGCTTGCCGTCCAGCTTGCGCAGCCGCACCTTGGCGCCGTCGTGCATCTTCACTTCGACCGACTCGCCCTCGGCGTAGTCCACCGTAATCTCTTCGCGCGCGGGGATGAAGGAGAACTCGGAGACAATCTCCTCGTGCGCCTTGCCCCAGGCGTAGCTCTTGGTGGAGTCTTCGTGGTCGTTGAAGGAGACACACGGGCTGATGATGTCAATCACCGCCGTGCCGTTGTGGTAGAACGCCGCCTTGAGCAGCTCCTCCACCTGGCGCGGGTCGCCCGCGAAGCTGCGCGCGACGAAGCCGCAGTCGGCCACCAGCGCCTCCAGGCAGACATCAATCGGCGGCAATTCGTTGAGGCCGGCGTACTTCAGCATCGAGCCTTCGTCTGAGGTCGCGGAGAACTGGCCCTTGGTGAGGCCATAGACGCCGTTGTTCTCGACGATGTAGACCATCGGCACGTTGCGGCGCACCATGTGCTTGAACTGGCCGAGGCCGATGCTGCCAGTGTCGCCGTCGCCGCTGACGCCGAGCGCCATCAGATCGTGTGATTGGCCAGCAGCGCGCCGGTCGTCGCCGAGGGCATGCGGCCATGCAGGCTGTTGAAGCCGTGCGACTGGTTGAGGAAGTACGCGGGCGTCTTGCTGGAGCAGCCGATGCCGCTCATCTTGATCAGCCGTGTCGGGCGGATCGAGAGGTCATACGCCACCGAGATGATGCGGGCCGAGATCGAGTCGTGGCCGCAGCCCTTGCAGAGGGTGGAGGGCTTGCCCTTGTAGTCGTTGCGGGTGAGGCCAATCAGATTGAGTCCGCTGGCCGGTGGTTCCTGGATAGCAGCCATGTGGGTTAGCTCTCCTGTTCCTGGGTGGCGATGGACCGGGCGATGAACAGGCCGGTCAAAGGCAGTCCGTCGCAGTGGGCGATGCTGCGCATGTTCGCGGCGCGCTCAGGCGCCTCGGACAGCAGAATGCGGCGCATCTGGCCGTCGTAGTTATTTTCCACCACATAGATGTGGTCGTATTTGCGGACGAACTCGTCGAACTCAGTTGTCACCGGCAGCGCGCGCAGCCGGAGGTAACTGGTCTTGACGCCCTTCGTGGCCAGCATGTCGCGCCCCTCGCGGATGGCGGGGTCGTTCGAGCCGTAGCTGATAATGCCGATGGTCGCGCCCTCGACCTCATCCACGGCGGGCTTGGGCACGAGCGTGCGGGCGAAGGCATGCTTGCGCGCCAGCCGGTCCATGTTGGCCTGCCACTCCTCGGGCTTCTCGGTGTATTCGGCGGCGGCGTTGTGGCCGCTGCCGCGCGTGAAGTAGGCCGCCATCGGGTGGTCAGTGCCGGGGAACGTGCGCGGGCCGACGCCCGTTCCATCGTCCTCGTCGCTGTAGCGTTTGAAGCCGCCCAGCCGCTCCAGGTCCTCAGCGGACAACACCTTGCCGCGGTCGAAGGGTTTGTCGGGATAGGTGAAGGGCTGGCTCATCCACTGGTTCATGCCCAGGTCGAGGTCGCTCATCACCAAGACCGGCGTCTGGAGGCGGTCGGCCAGATCGAAGGCGCGCCAGCCGAACTCGAAGCACTCCTCCATGCCGCTGGGGAGCAGCAGGGTGTGGCGGGTGTCGCCGTGGCCCAGGTAGTAGGCCATCAAGATGTCGCCCTGCGAGGTGCGCGTTGGCAGGCCAGTGCTGGGGCCCATGCGCTGGATATCCCAGATGACGCAGGGAATGTCAGCGAAGTAGGCGTAGCCAGCGTACTCGGTCATCAGCGAGAGGCCGGGGCCGGAGGTTGAGGTCATCGCGCGGGCGCCCATCCAGCCAGCGCCGACGATGATGCCAATCGCCGCCAGCTCATCTTCGGCCTGGACGATCAGAATAATAACGCTCCTTGGTCTCCTCATTGACGCGCAGCTCTTTGACGTAGTCGTTGAGCGCGTCCACCAGGCTGGTCGAGGGGGTGATGGGATACCAGGCCGCGACGCTGAAGCCGCCGAAGACCGAGCCCATAGCGCCTGCCGAGTTGCCGTTGGTCATAATCATGCCGGCGGTCTTGTCGGAGCGCTGGACGCGGAATGAGTCCTTTTTGACGATGTTGGCGCGGGTGTATTCGACAGCGGCCTTGACGACGCCGAAGTTGAGCTCAATCGGCTTGCGCTTGCCGCCGAAATGCTCGCTGATCGCCTTCTCGATCTCGTCGAGGTCAATGCCCAGCAGCTCAGCCAGCGCGCCGACGTAGACCATGTTGGCGACGTAGGGCCGCAGCTCGGGGGTCGCGCCGGAGTCCTTCGCCATCTGCTGCACGGGCAGCGTGTAGTAAGTAATGTCCTTCCGCTCCTCAGCCAGCTTCCACTCGCTGGGGCAGATCAGGAAACCGCCGGGCGCGACGCTGGCTACGTCCTGCGCCACCGTCGCGCGGTTGAGCGCCACGACGACCTCGGAAGTGTCGCGGCGGCTGGTATAGCCCGCCTCACTGACGCGGATATGAAACCACGTCGGCAATCCCTGGATGTTTGAGGGGAAGATATTCTTGCCACTGACCGGGATGCCCATGCGGAAGAGCGCGCGGACGAGAACGTTATTCGCCGTCTGGCTGCCCGAACCGTTCACCGTGGCGGCCACGATGCAGAAGTTATTGACTCCCGCCGGGCTGTCCTGGAGTTCGGCCACTTGCGGACCGCTTTGTACGCTCGTGATACTCATCAGACTTGTAGCGACGTAGGCTCTCCCAAGCTGGCTGGGCCCGGGCCCACGCCGCTCCTCCTTTCGCTCACACGCCGCTCGCGTAGCGTGTGGTTTCGCTGTATCGCACCGGCGAAGGCGTCGCCGGTTGTCGCTAGTCCTGGTCGCTCTCGCCCGCGGTCTCCCGCGCGCTGGGGAAGTCGCCCGGCAGGAATCACTGGTTTCCCGGCGCTGAGCGACTTCACTACCAGGGTATTATATCGCGTTTGAGCGACATGCGCAGGCTGGCGTCATCGAGAAAAGCGCCTGTAGCGGGCGGGCGGGCGCGCCGCCCCATCACCTGCCGTTTTTCGTGGGCTATACTGGCCGGGTGAAGCGTTCGGCGCCCAGCGTGAGCGGCGGCGGGCGAGAGCGATACACGAGAGCGATACACGAGAGCGATACACGAGAGCGATACAGAGGAGGCGCGGCGATGACGGCTGGTGAGGGCGCGACGAGCGCGACGAGCGCGACGATGAAAGCGGTATGGTTCTCCGAGCTTGGCGGTCCGGAGAAGCTGATATTCGGCGATCAGCCGCGCCCGGAGCCGGGACCGGAGCAGGCGCTCGTTCGTGTCCACGCCTGTGGCGTCAACCGGCTGGACATCTACGCCCGCACGGGACGCACGCCAGTCAAGCTCCCGCATATCTCCGGCTCCGAGGCGGCGGGCGAGGTGGTGGCCTACGGGCCGGGTGTGGCGCGCCAACCAGCGCCGCTCGGCGCACGGGTGGCGATTGCTCCCTATCTCTTCTGCGGCCAGTGCGAATACTGCCGCCTGGGCGATGAGACGGTCTGTGTGCGTGGCGACATTCTGGGACTGGGCGGCCAGGGCGCCTTCGCGGAATACGTGGTGGTCCCCGTCAGCAGCCTCGTGCCGATTCCCGATGGTGTGGACGCGATCAGCGCGGCGGCGGTCGGGCTGGCGACGATTACCGCCTGGCGGCTGCTGATCTCCCGCGCGCGGCTCCAGGCGGGTGAGACGGTGCTGGTGCATGCGGCGGGCAGCGGCGTGGGCAGCGCGGCGGTGCAGATCGCCAAGCTGGCGGGCGCGCGAGTGATCGCGACGGTCGGATCTTCGGAGAAGATGGCGCTGGCCCAGCGGCTGGGCGCCGACGAGGTTATCAACTACCGCGAGCAGGATTTCGCGCAGGAAGCCCGACGCCTGACGGGCAAGCGCGGTGTCTCGGTCGTGGTGGAGCACATCGGCGCCGATACGTGGGAGAAAAGCGTCGCCTCTTTGGGACGCGGCGGACGGCTGGCGACCTGTGGCGCGACGACGGGCAACGAGGCCAAGACGAATCTCTGGTCGCTCTTCGCCAAGGAGCTGTCACTGGTCGGCTCCTACGGCGGCACGCGCGCCGACCTGGCAACCGTCCTCGGCCTGGTAGCGGCGGGCAAGCTGAAGCCGGTCATCCACCGCACGCTGCCGCTGGAGAACGTCGCTGAGGCGCAGCGGATGATCGAGGAACGCTCGTCGTTCGGCAAGATCGTGATTGACACGACGAAGTAGCGGCGGCGAAGGACGCCTTACAACTCGACTGATATTACTTCGGGCGCCCGAGATCTTCTCCCACTCGGAGAGGTCGCGGTTGTAGAGCTGGGCGTAGAGGCCGCCGAGGGCCAGCAGGTCGTCATGGCGGCCCTGCTCGACGATCTGGCCGCGGTCGAGGACGAGGATACGGTCGGCGTCCTGGACAGTGGTGAGGCGGTGGGCGACGACGAGGGTGGTGCGGTCGCGCATCAGGCGGTTGAGGGCGTCCTGCACCAGGGCCTCGGAGACGTTGTCGAGCGCGGCGGTAGCTTCGTCCAGCAGCAAGATGCGCGGGTCGCGCAAGATGGCGCGGGCGATGGCGATGCGCTGGCGCTGCCCGGCGGAGAGCTTGACGCCGCGATCGCCAACCACCGTCTGGTAGGTCTGTGGCAGGCGGGCGATGAACTCATGGGCGTTGGCGGCGCGCGCCGCCGCCTCGATCTCCTGGTCGCTGGCATCCAGCCGCCCGAAGCGGATGTTATCAGCGACGCTGCCGCTGAAGAGGGTTGGCTCCTGCGGCACGAGCGCGGTCTGCGCCCGTAGTGAGGCGATGTTGACGCTGGCGATATCGGCTCCGTCAATTCGGATGCTGCCGCCGTCACGCTCGTAGAGCCGCAGCAGCAGGTTGAGCAGGGTAGTCTTGCCCGCGCCGCTCGGCCCAACCAGCGCTACGACCTGCCCCGGCGCGGCCTCGAAGGTGACATCGCGCAGGACGGGGCGGTCAGGGCTGTAGCTGAACGAGACGCGGTCGAACGCGATACGCCCGCGTGTGGCTGGGAGGTCGGGCAGGCTGGCGCTCCGCTCGGTGTGGTCTACCGGGGTGTCGAGGATCGCGAAGGCGCGCGCCGCCGCCGCCATCGCCGCCTGCGTCTGCGAGAAGACGCCGCTCAGCGCGGCTAACGGGCCGATGACGAACGTCAGATAGATAATGAAGGCGACCAGCTCGCCGCTGCTGAGGCGCCCGGCCAGCACCTCACGCCCGCCGAACCAGAGAACCAGCAGCACGGCGCCGAAGCCGACGAAGCCGATCACTGGCCCCACCAGCGCCTGCCAGCGCGCCCGGCGGAGGCTCACCCGCAGCAGGCGGGCCATACTCTCACCGAAGCGCGCCACCTCGTAGCGCTCGCGGGCGAACGCTTTGACGACGCGAATCGAGCTGAGCGATTCGTCTATCACGCCAGTGGACTGCGCCAGGGCCTCCTGCGCCTCGCCGGAGTCGCTCCAGATGCGGCGTCCCAGGACGCTCACCAGAATCGCGGCGGGCGGTACGGCTACCAGGGTAATCAGAGTGAGGCGCCAGTTGAGGGCGAAGACGATGGCGATGCTACCCACCAGCGTAACAATCTGCCCGGCCAGCGGGATGACGTTATCGTTGAGGGTCGCGATCTGGGTGACGTCGTTGGTGACGCGCGAGAGAATCTCGCCAACGCGGCGCTCATCATACCAGGCGAGCGGCAGGCGGCTGAGGCGGTCGAAGAGGCGCGTGCGGAGGTCGGTCGTCAGGCGCTGGCCGGTGGAGGAGATGAGATAGTTTTGCGCCGCGTCGAGCGCGGCGCGCGCGAGGAAGAGCGCGAGCAGGCCGATGGCGAGCAGGTTGAGCAGCGCGGCGTCATGCTGGGTGAAGACGTGATCGATCATCTGCTGTAAGCCGAGCGGCATCGCCAGCGTCACCAAGTTGGTGAGTGTGAGCAAGGCTCCGCCGGCCAGCAGGCGGCGCCAGTATGGCCGCAACAGGCCGAACGCGCGGCGGTAGGGGGCGCGCTCTCCGGCATCTGGCGCGCCATCGCGCTTCCCCCGCTGTACCCACGAACGCTTCGCCGCTCGTGGCGCGCTACGCTCTGAGATCGTGTCTTTCGCGCTGCCCGTGACCTCGTCAATCGCCATGCCCGCGCCCTCCCACTGGAGCGATCTCGCCAGTCCGAAGCCGCCCATTAGGTTGTACAGTATGCGGCCGGAACAAGTTAAGCGCCCTGGAAGAACGTGTAGGTAGCGGAGAGATACGGGGTTTCAGAGACAAACACAGGGAGCGCGCCGCGCAAGCACGCTCCCCGCCACATGCGACTGGGTCTCGCATACTGTTATGAGACGCATATAAGGCGCCGGGAATGACTGCCTGGTACTTATTCACCGATTGCGCGGTATCATATCGCTATGTGGCGACCGCTTACTCTCGCCGCCGGTTTCGCTAGCTGGAGGATGAATCATAATGAGCGACGCCTCAATCCCTGAGACGCCAGAAACATCCGTGGTCGCGGAGGCGGTGCGGTTTTCATTTCGCGGGCAACCGCGTGACGCGTATCTGGCCCTACCGGAAGGCGCGGGGCCGTTTCCGGGCGTGGTTGTGATCCATGAGGTCTATGGGCTGAATGACAACATCCGCGACGTGGCGCGACGCTTTGCGGCGGCGGGCTATGCGGCGCTGGCGGTGGACCTCTTCGCCGGACGCAATCGGGCGGTATGTATGGCCCGCTTCTTAGGCCAGATGCTCTCTGGCTCAACGAATAACTCCAGCATTGACGAGCTCAAGGCGGGGCTGGACTGGCTGGGCGCAGCGGCCCGAAGTGGATGCGAGCCGCACAGGCGCTATCGGTTTTTGCATGGGCGGCACATTCGCCATCGCCTGGGCGTGCGCAGACCAGCGCCTCCAGGTGATCGCGCCGTTCTATGCGCGGAATCCGCGCCCGCTAGAGGCGACAAAGCGCATGTGCCCCGTCGTCGGTTCCTACCCCGACAAGGACTTCACCACCGAGCCAGGCCGCAAGCTCGACGCCGCGCTGACCGCCGCGAGCGTGCCGCACGACATCAAAATTTACCCCAACACCCGGCACTCATTTTTCAACGATCGGGGATCGACCCACGATCCCTGCCGCCAGCGCCGACGCCTGGGCGCGCATTATGACCTATTTCGGCGAGCGGCTGGGCTAGAGCGCAAGCTCATGCCCGTGCAACCTGAGCCAGCGGCGGTGGTCGCGATAGTCCGGGCAGGCGCGCTCGACCAGCGCCCAGAATGAGGCGGCGTGGTTGTGCTCCTGAAGGTGGCAGAGCTCGTGGATGACGACGTAGTCGAGGATCGCGGGCGGGGCGAGTAGCAGCCGCCAGTTGAAGTTGAGATTGCCCTGCCGCGAGCAGCTTCCCCAGCGGGTTTTCTGTGATTTGATGGCGACGCTGGCCCAGGTGAAGTTATAGGAGGCGTTGCAGTAGGTCAGCCGCTCCTCGAAGACGGTGCTCGCCTGCCGCCGGTACCAGCGCTCCAGCGCGTCGCGCACGAGCGGGTCGCGCTCGTCGGGGCGAGCGCGGCGGCTGAGGCGGGCAGCGCGAGGGTGAGCTGGTCACCGGAGAGCGTGACGCGCGCGATGCTCGCCTCGCTGGCCGCGCTGGCGAGCGTAAGGCGCAGCGCAACGCCGCGGAAAGGGAGCGGGCTGCCCGTCCGCCAGCGGATCGTGGGGCGAGCGGCGGCGCGAGCGGGGCCAGCGGGCCTGCGTGCGCAGAATCCACCCTTCATACTGGCGCAGCGTCTCCTCGATGCGCGCCTGGCTGACAGCCGCGCGGCTTCACGACCTCCAGCGCTCCACCGGGGCGCACGACCAGCCGCACCCGTCGCGCGCGCGCGCTGGGCCGCACCTGATAGGTGATCGGGCCGCCGCTGAGGTGGATGATCCGCTCGTCCGCGCCGGAATGGCCGCCCGACTCACTCTTCTCCAGTCGCGCCATGTCGCTCGCCTCCTCTCGATGGCAGCATACGACATACGCGCTGGCGCCGGCGCGTCGCGGCATGGCGCAGGGCCCGGGTTGGTGAGGGCCGCGCCGCAACCGATAGCCTGGAAAGAAGCGGTGATGCGCGCCGTGACTTGCTTCTCGGCGCGAACTGGGTCGACACCGACCATTGCGTGCTCGCGGCCTGTCGCGCGCAGGCGTCAGCAGCGACACCGCCTCGCGCGCGCGCTGGGGTCGGACAGGCCAGCGACCCGCACGGCGTTATCGTAGTCGCCCAGGCATAGCCATCCAGCGTTATCCGCCCGTAGCGCCGCCACGCCGGTCTGGCGTGACGATCAGCCGCCACAGCCGTCGATGAGCGGCCAGACGTGAACGGCGTAGACGAGCGCCAGGCCACGATCATCAGGTCCGTAGACCAGCGTCCAGCCAGAACGACGCGTTCGCATGCAGCGCGGCGCCAGAACCGCGGTCACCGGCGCGGCGAGGCCAGGCACCGCGCGAGGTCAAGGCGAGGGTCAAGTCCGAGCAGGCGGCAGCCGGAACACCTGCCAATGCTCGGTTGCGCCTGCGCCAGCGCAGCGCCACCGCGATGGACGCGACGCGCATTGAAGGCCGGGCGATCAGCGGTTCGACGCCCGCGCGCCTCAGCGCCAGCAGCAGCGGCGCCCAGCCCCGTTGCCACGACCTTCGCCCAGTCCCGGGTAAGGTCCGCGCAGATTCGCGCTGGAGCGCCTCCGGCATGCCGTGCGCCGGACGCAGGACCGCCAGCACACGGCTTACCCAGGCGCAGCGCCTCTTCATATTCCATACGCACCATCGGTGAGGCGCAGCGCCGTGGGCGAGAGCGCCACCACAACCGCCGCGCTTGCCGCGATAGCTTGCCGCAACTCACGTGACCACTCCTGGCCGCCCGCCAGCATGTTGCGATCTACCCAGGTCCGGTAACCAGCCAGGCGTAGCGTCTCATCGAGCCGATCAACGGCGAGGTGATCTATCGCGCGCATGGCTGATAAAAACTGGCGCTATAGCCGCCGTCTGGTCTCCAGCGACGCCCTCGCCGCGCGCGTCCCAACTTCGCTGAAACGACTGAAACTGCTCAACCACCTGGCGCACGATGAGCGCGCGATCCGGGAAGCGGTCGCCGAGCGCGATCGTCTCCACCGCGCCATTGGCCAGCGCGTCAAACGGAGCGCGCCGTAGACGACGCCCGTGTCATGCGGAAGCCACGCTCTGGCTCCAGATCGATTGTGCGTCGCTCGCGTGGCGGGTCAGGAACCTGTTCGATGGCGGCCAGGTCGCCAAACTGGTGAACCGCATCGCCTTGTCGCGCGCGCAGGCCGAAGCCATCTGGCGCAAGGATCGAGGATCTCATGAGCGGTCGTCGTGCGCGACCATACCGCGCCGGTATTCGATGACTGTCACTAACGGGTTTCGTTGCACGTACGCAAACCTAGCATCAAGGCAGCATAGCCCACCAGCAGACATGGGCAACAAACCGATACGGGGAGTGAGTCGCTCTGGAGAATTTTAGGGCGGGAAGCGCCGCCTGACTGTGGGATAGGTGACGAGCGCGGCGATGAGGAAGATGCCACCAGCCCACTGCAACGAGGCACGTTGTTGGTCAGTCGCTGGTAGTATGATGGGCTGATGCGGTAGGCGCGCCAGTCTGGCGGCACGTGACCGCGATAGGCGCGCGCCAGCGCCATCTCCCAATCGAACCAGCCCGGAGCGGGCGGATAGCGTGTCACGCCCGCGCGGTCGAGCGTCACCAGGAGATCGAGCCAGCCACTCTCGAACGCGCCGCTGAAGTCTACCCACTGCAATTGCGCGAGAAAGTCTGGCGTGTCCGCCCGGGCAGAGAGAATGAGTGGAAGGACGCGCGTCTTGGTGGCGAGGGCGCGTGTGGCCGCCTTAAGCACGTCGCCGGACTGATTCAAGGAAGGGCCGACGGCGATGAGCGTGAGTAGTGGTGGGCTGAGCGAGTCCACCTGAGTGGCTGCAGTGTGAACCGCGAAGCCGCGCTGGGTGAGTTGTGCCGCCACTGGAGCGACGCGACGCGCGTCGTCTGGGGCGGCGATGATCTGAATGAGCGGACCTACCTCCTCAGGCATGCTCGACTCCTTACGCGATTGAGATTGTTTATCTGGTTCTTCATCCCGGCTCGTCCTGACGCGTCAGCCTGCCTAGCATACACCAGCTGGCTCCTTCTGTAGGAGCTGGATGCGCGCTTCCCGGTAAGCGCCTAAAGACGCCATAATCCTGGTGCGAAAGCGGACCTCTGGCGGCGGCGGGCGGGAGTTTTGGGTTGATCTAGGGCGAAATGGAGGCAAACGGGGAAAATTTGGCGGATTCATGGCGAAAGAGGCTTGACGCCATCCTGGCGTTGTGATAATCTTGTTTTTGCGCCACACGACAGGGTGTGACGCACGGTGGCGACGCCACCAAACGCACATGAACAACTGAAGAGTGAGAATCAGCAGCAGCGTAAGATGCATGCGTCATGATGAATGACTCGCGCGGCAACGTGTGGAGTCAGCATGGCGGCGGGCCGGAAAAACGATTTCTCCTTCGGGAGAGCGTTGAACCGGACCTTTGAGTAGAGACCTGTGCAGAGAGCTAAGCAAACAGAACCAAGATACTCATCTATGCCGCCGCGAAAGTGGCCCGCGACCAGACGGCTCCCGCCGGAAGTCGCGACGTAACGCAAGCCCGCTTTGAGTGAGGTTTGTGTTGTGTGGCTGGGCGTATCGCCCGCCAGCGCGCGCGTCCCCACGCGCCCCTCCTGGTGAGCGAGTCGGGTCTGATAGCCCGTTCGGTACTTCTTTCGAGCTCATGTGACGTGACTGCGGTCATGCCCGTCTGAGCATGAGGACCATCGAGCGACAGCTTCTCTCCCCACGTCATCTCGCGCACGATGCGCGGCGCTGGTTTCGGATGTCGGATCTACCAAGTAAGACGCCTGAAACAAACGCTTGACACGATGCGGGAAGTATGATAAGCTCAAGGGGCGCGCTCGAAACGAGCGCCGATGCGAACGTCTCAAACGAGACGGACGCGAGCGAAACAGCACGTTGACAATTGAAGAGTGAGTAGCAGCGTACAGCACACGGGACAGCGCGTAAGCGCTGAAGTGGGCTCCTCGCAAAGATGTTGTGATGACGTTCGCGTCAAGCAGCCTCGAGCGAGGGAAAACCTGTCAATATAAGCATAGGATCACAAACAAAACTTAAGATAGCGATATCTTATATGGCGAGTTTGATCCTGGCTCAGGACAAACGCTGGCGGCGTGCCTAACACATGCAAGTCGAACGGGGTTCTCGTCTTCGGATGGGGGCCGAGTGGCGGACGGGTGAGTAACACGTGGATGACGTGCCCTGGTGTGGGGGATACCCTTCAGAAATGAGGGTTAATACCGCATACGATCGCTGGGATCAGGCCTAGCGAGGAAAGCCTTCGCGAGAAGGCGCATGAGGAGCGGTCCGCGGCCGATTAGCTAGTTGGTGGGGTAAGAGCGCACCAAGGCGTCGATCGGTAGCTGGTCTGAGAGGATGATCAGCCACACTGGGATTGAGAACGGCCCAGACTCCTACGGGGGGCAGCAGTGAGGGATCTTCGGCAATGGGGGAAACCCTGACCGAGCAACGCCGCGTGCGGGACGACGGCCTTCGGGTTGTAAACCGCTTTTCTGTGGGACGAGAATGGACGGTACCACAGGAAGAAGTCTCGGCTAACTACGTGCCAGCAGCCGCGGTAATACGTAGGAGACGAGCGTTGTCCGGAGTTACTGGGCGTAAAGGGTGCGCAGGCGGCCGCACGCGTCGCGAGTGAAATCTCCCGGCTCAACTGGGAGGGTGGTCGCGAGACGGTGCGGCTTGAGGCTTGGAGAGGGGCGTGGAATTCCGGGTGGAGCGGTGAAATGCGTAGAGATCCGGAGGAACACCGACGGCGAAGGCAGCGCCCTGGACAAGACCTGACGCTCAGGCACGAAAGCTCGGGGAGCGAACAGGATTAGATACCCTGGTAGTCCGAGCGGTAAACGATGTCCACCAGGTGTTGGAGGTATCGACCCCGCCAGCGCCGAAGCTAACGTGATGAGTGGACCGCCTGGGGAGTACGGCCGCAAGGTTAAAACTCAAAGGAATTGACGGGGGCCCGCACAAGCAGCGGAGTGTGTGGTTTAATTCGAAGCAACGCGAAGAACCTTACCTGGGTTTGACATGCGCCTGCACCGCCGGAGACAGGCGTCCCTTCGGGGCGGGCGCACAGGTGCTGCATGGCTGTCGTCAGCTCGTGCCGTGAGGTGTTGGGTTAAGTCCCCTAACGAGCGCAACCCCTGAGGTCCGTTACTTGGATGTCGGGCCTGACTGCCGCGCGCAACGCGGAGGAAGGTGGGGATGACGTCAAGTCAGCACGGCCCTTACGTCCAGGGCGACACACACGCTACAATGGCCGGTACAACGGGATGCGAAGCCGCGAGGCGGAGCTAATCCAGACAAAGCCGGTCTCAGTTCGGATTGCAGGCTGCAACTCGCCTGCATGAAGCTGGAGTTGCTAGTAACCGCGGGTCAGCATACCGCGGTGAATACGTTCCCGGGCCTTGTACACACCGCCCGTCACACCACGAAAGTCGGCGACACCTGAAGCCGCTGGGCTAACTCTGGCTTGCCAGAGAGGCAGGCGTCGAGGGTGGGGTCGGTGATTGGGGTGAAGTCGTAACAAGGTAGCCGTACCGGAAGGTGCGGCTGGATCACCTCCTTTCTAGGGACACGCGAGCGCACGGGGCTTACCCCTCGTGCCTCCATTCCCAGGTCGATCTTTTCGCCAGCGTAAGCTGGTGGAAAGCCCGATCCCTTGTTTGACAGGCGCTTCACTTTACATGCATGGCGCTTCTAACGCGATGCGTGTTTCCCCGACGATGCTACGCTGCTATTCACTCTTCAGCTGTTCAACAGCTGCTGTAGACGCACATTCACAATCGAGAATATCGTGTTTGCTTCAATTTTGCCGAGCGTAAGTTTGCGATTGTCGAGTTTCGAGAAGGTCGCTTGCGCGGCATAGAGCTCTCGGGCTTTGTGTCAGCGCGAAACTACGCGAAGAGCAACGCTGGCGTCCCATGCAGCGCATTCGTGCGCGAGAGATGAAGAATTTGGGAGCCAAGCGAAGCAGAGCGCTGGGTGGATGCCTAGGGGCCAGGAGCCGAAGAAGGGCGCGGAGAGCGGCGAAACGTGGATGGGGAGCTGCAAGCGAGCGAAGAGCCATCCGAACCCGAATGGGGCAACCTACCACCTGTCATAGGGTGGTGGCGCGATCTGAAGAAAATAGGGTCGTGTCGGGAACCGCGGGAACTGAAACATCTCAGTACCGTGAGGAGAGGAAATCAAACGAGACTCCCGGAGTAGCGGCGAGCGAAACGGGATCAGCCCAAACCGTGCGGCCACGCGAGTGGTCGGGCGGGGTTGTAGGCGCGCGTCGTCTTCCTGGAAACGGGGAGCGTGGCCAAGTCGGTCGCAGCGGAAGCTGGTGGGAAACAGCGCCGTGGAGGGTGAGAGCCCCGTACGTGACGCGATCGAGGAGGCGGGCGAGACGCGGAGCCTGAGTACCACGGGACACGAGAAATCCTGTGGGAAGCAGGGGGGACCACCCTCCAAGGCTAAGTACTCTCTGGCCACCGATAGGGAACGAGTACCGTGAGGGAAAGGTGAAAAGCACCCCGAGAGGGGGATGAAAGAGACTCTGAAACCCAGCGCTTACAAGCAGTCGGAGGGCGTTGCCCCGTGCGCGGTTCGCCGCGGACTGGGAGCCTGACGGCGTGCCTTTTGTAGAATGATCCGACGAGTTGATGGCGGCAGCGGAAGAAGTTAAGCGGCGGTAAAGCCGTGGAGCTGAAGCGAAAGCGAGTCTGAAGAGGGCGTACGGGGGCGACCCCGCGAGCCGTTGCCGGCACCAGACCCGAAACCGGGTGAGCTATCCATGTGCAGGGTGAAGCGGGGGTGAGACCCCGTCGAGGCCCGAACCCACCAGTGTTGCAAAACTGGGGGATGACATGTGGATAGGGGTGAAATGCTAATCGAACCCGGAGATAGCTGGTTCTCCCCGAAATGCATGGAGGTGCAGCCGTGGCCGAATCAAAGCTGTCTGGGAGGTAGAGCGCTGGATGGGCTAGGGGCGCAGTGCGCGTTACCAAACTCAACCAAACTGCGAATGCCCAGATGAGTCATGGCCACGAGTGAGGCGGCGGGGGCTAACCTTCGTCGCCAAGAGGGAAACAACCCAGACCGCCGGCTAAGGTCCCTAAGGTGGAGCTGAGTGGGAAAGGTAGTGGGAATGCAGAGACAGCCAGGAGGTTGGCTTAGAAGCAGCCATCCTTGAAAGAGTGCGTAATAGCTCACTGGTCGAGTGTTCCCGCGCCGACAATAACACGGGGCTCAAGTTCCACACCGAAGCCGCGGATCCCTGCGCTTAGCGCGTGGGGTGGTAGGGGAGCGTTCGGGAATAGCGGAGAAGGGTGACCGTGAGGACACCTGGAGCGAACCGAAGCGCGAATGTCGGAATGAGTAGCGAGAATGGGAGTGAGAACCTCCCACACCGGAAGCCTGAGGGTTCCTGGGCAACGGCAATCGTCCCAGGGTTAGCCGGGACCTAAGCCGAGGCTGGTAGCAGCGTAGGCGATGGAGAGCGGGTAGACAGTCCCGCGCCCGTGTGAGACAGGCGAAGGGGGGACGCAGTAGGCAAGGTCAGCCGGCCAAATGGACAGGGCCGGTCCAGCCGCGGAGGTGGGCGCCCAGGGAAATCCGGGCGCCAGATACACGGAAGCGGAGGGCGAGCCGCCGATGAGGTGGCGGAAGTGACGTGGTGGCCAGACTGCCTAGAAAAGCCTCTAGCCGTACAAGGTCTCAGATGGCCCGTACCGCAAACCGCCACTGGTAGGCAGGGGTAAGTACCTCAAGGTGGACGAGCGATCCTTCGTTAAGGAACTCGGCAAATTAGCCCCGTAACTTCGGGAGAAGGGGCGCCCCGGTAGCGTGCGAGGGGAGATCCCGCGTAGCGTGAGGGGGCCGCAGGAAGCAGGCTCAAGCGACTGTTTACCAAAAACACAGGTCTCTGCGACGGCGTAAGCCGCGGTATAGGGGCTGATGCCTGCCCAGTGCCGGAATGTTAAAGGGAGGCGTGAGTGTAGCGCCGAACTGAAGCACCGGTGAACGGCGGCCGTAACTATAACGGTCCTAAGGTAGCGAAATTCCTTGTCGGGTAAGTTCCGACCCGCACGAAAGGCATAACGACTTGAGCACTGTCTCGACGGAGGGCTCGGCGAAATTGAAGTACCCGTGAAGATGCGGGTTACCCGCGACAGGACAAAAAGACCCCGTGGAGCTTTACTACAGCCTGGTCTGGGCGCGAGGCCGCGTCTGCGTAGGATAGGTGGGAGCCGGAGAACCGTCGCTTGTGGGCGGCGGGGAGGCAACGGTGAAATACCACTCTTGCGCGGACTGGCGTCTAATCGCCGGCCATAATCTGGCGGCGAGACAGGGCCAGGGGGGTAGTTTGACTGGGGCGGTCGCCTCCCAAAGAGTAACGGAGGCGCCCAAAGGTTCCCTCAGGGTGAATGGACACCACCCGGACAGAGTGTAAGGGCACAAGGGAGCTTGACTGCGAGACACACAGGTCGAGCAGGGACGAAAGTCGGGCTTAGTGACCCAACGGCGCCGTGTGGAAGGGCCGTTGATCAACGGACAAAAGCTACCCCGGGGATAACAGGCTTATCTTGCCCAAGAGTTCACATCGACGGCAAGGTTTGGCACCTCGATGTCGGCTCGTCGCATCCTGGGGCTGGAGTCGGTCCCAAGGGTTGGGCTGTTCGCCCATTAAAGCGGCACGCGAGCTGGGTTCAGAACGTCGTGAGACAGTTCGGTCTCTATCCGTCGCGGGCGTAGGAGTGTTGAGGGGAGTCGCTCCCAGTACGAGAGGACCGGAGCGGCCAGACCGCTGGTGAGCCGGTTGACCTGCCCAGGTCACCGCCGGATAGCTATGTCTGGAATGGAGAAGCGCTGAACGCATCTAAGCGCGAAGCCGACCCCAAGATGAGCGCTCCAGTTGGCGCTACGGCGCCACCAAGACCCCGAGTAGATGACTCGGTTGATAGGACGGACGTGTACCCCCGGTAACGGGCTGAGCGCACCGCCCCTAATGGTCGTAGTGCTTGGCAAACCCTTTTCATCTTCACGCATGGAACTGTATGAGATACGTCAGCGAGCCTCGCGCGGTCTTGAGTGACCGTCTCGATTCTCGACGATCGTGAATCATACGCTCGGCAAAATTGAATCAAACACGATTCTCGACTGTGACAGCCATCGTTTGTGGTGGCGTCCTACGGACGGCGGAAGAAGCCGCAGGTTCACCTATGAACGCTGCTTCTTCCGCCGTTTTGTCGTTGTTGTGGGGCGCCGGCCATGAGGCGCGGCCATGAATGGCCGGCGCATGGCGGCGCGTGGCTGGGGGGTTAGCGGATCTGACTCGTTTGGGACATACTGGGGCATACAGGATTGGCGCTGAGTGGCGTGATGGAACGCGCGCGGGCGCGAGGGGGATTGGATGAACGACGAGATTGTAGTAACTGATGATCTGGAGCTGCTGCTCGACGCGCTGCCCCCTCGTGTCCGGCTGGCCTTGCGACGCGAGGGGCTGGTGAATCTGCTGGAGATTGTGCTCGATCTCGGGCGGATGCCGGAGGCGCGCTATCCTGGCTCAGCGACGGACCTGGGCGGCGAGCTGGTGTCGGCTGAGGACCTGGCGTATGTCGTCGGGCGCATCGGGCAATTTGGCGACGATAACCGGGCGGGCATCGAGCGCACGCTGCACCGCATCTCCGCCATCCGCAACCGCCGCGGCGAGGTCGTCGGCCTCACCTGCCGCGTCGGGCGCGCCGTGCGCGGGCCGGTGGCGCTGGTGCGTGATGTGGTTGAGCAGGGCAAGTCGATCCTGATCCTGGGCCGGCCCGGCGTGGGCAAGACAACGCTGCTGCGCGAGGCGGCGCGCGTGCTGGCGGATGAGCTGGGCAAGCGGGTGGTGGTGGTGGACACCTCCAACGAGATCGCCGGCGACGGCGACATCCCGCACCCTGGCATTGGCCGCGCGCGGCGCATGCAGGTGGCGCGCACGTCGGAGCAGCACGCGGTGATGATCGAGGCGGTGGAGAACCACATGCCGGAGGTCATCGTGATCGATGAGATCGGCACGGAGCTGGAGGCGCAGGCGGCGCGCACGATCGCCGAGCGCGGGGTGCAGCTGGTGGGGACGGCGCACGGGCGCACGCTGGACAACCTGCTGCTGAACCCGACGCTGGCCGACCTGGTGGGTGGCATTCAGGCGGTGACGCTGGGGGATGAGGAGGCGCGGCGGCGGGGGACACAGAAGACGGTGCTGGAGCGCAAGGCGCCGCCGACCTTCGATGTGCTCGTCGAGCAGGAGGAGCGCAACCTGGTGGGCGTGCATCTCGACCTGGCGGCGGCGGTGGATGAGCTGCTGCGCGGCGAGGCGCCCCAGCGCGAGATGCGCGAGCGGCTGGAGAATGGCGACATCCGCCGCTGGAAGGAGCACGCGCCGCGTATGGCGCGCGCCGACGGTGTGGGCCTGCCCGCGCGCGAGGCTCCGACACAGCGGGTGGAGGGGCCGCCCCGTCGCGGGCGCAGCGCGCTGGCTGGCTCGCGCGCGGGGAACGCCTGGTGGGATACGCGCGGCGGCGAAGCGCGGGGCGGAGTGGTCGAAGCCGATGAGACGCTGGCGCGGCCCGCCCCGCGCTGGCTGGATCCGGAGCTCGCCCGCAGCGCGGCGCTGGCCGCCGAGCGCGAGGCGCAAGGCGCAGCGCGACCGGCTGAGGCTGGAGCGGATGGGGCCGCGCGCAAGCGGCGCATCTACCCGCTGGGCGTGAGCCGCGCGCGTCTGGAGCAGGTGATCCGCGAGCTCAACGTGCCAGCGGTGGTCAGCCGCGACGAGCGCGACGCCGACGCGCTGCTGACGATCAAGAGCATGTACCGCAAGCAGCCCGACCGGGTAGACGCCGCGCAGGCCAGTGGCCTGCCGGTCTTCGTGTTGCGCAGTGGGGGCATGGACCGCCTCCGCGAGACGCTGGCCGAGATGTTCCACGTCGAGCGGAAGCTGCCGCTGACGGGTGCGGGCGCGGACGGCGATGACAGCGTGGAGGATGGGGATGGCGAGGGAGACGAGGAGTAGGAGACGCGCGCCCGCTGTGTAGTAAGCGCGTCTCCCGCCGCTCGTGGCTGGTTGGCTGGCGACGACTCAGCCCTCCATCGCCTCATGCGCGCTGGGGAAGAGCATCAGGTCTTCGCGCTGCTGGTGCGCCAGGATGAGCTCGCACAGGCGCAGGCTGGGCCCGTAGGGCGCCTCGCCGCGCGCCAGCCGCGCGAAGATATCGTCGCGGGTGGCGCGTATCTCGACGTGCTCTTCGTAGAACACGGCCACGAGGTCCTCGCCGAGGTGTGTGGCGACGGGGGCGAACACGTCCGCCTCCTCCGTGACGATGTGGGCGTCCAGCTCATCCGTCAGCGCGGCGCGCGCCGCCTCCAGACTGGCGGCCAGCGCGGCGGCGTCGCGGTCCTCCGCCGCTGACTCGATTGGCGCGAGCGTGGCGCGCAGGTCTTCATGCTCGCGTGACAAACGGTCCAGGGTATCCAGCATGTCTATCGCGGCGTAGCGCCTCATCTGGTGCCCACGCAACGCCTGGCAGCGCGTGACCTTGGAGAACGCTTGACCGCGCTAGGCCAGCAGGATGCGAGACGCTTGGAGCAGCGCGGCGATGGCTTCCGTCTCTGGAGCGGCTGGCTGCGTGTAGAACTGGCGCGCCCAGACGCGGAACGCGCCGATGGGGCCGTCGCCCTGCGGCCAGCGAGGGCGGCTGGATGTGGCGCTTGTTCTCCCAGATGACGAAGTCCTGCCGCGCGTCGTGGATCACGCTCTGATGAATCGTCCGTGCGATTAGCCGCGCCAGCGCCGCGCGCGGGACCAGCCGCGCCAGCGGATGTATCCGGCCCGCGTCGCTGATCTCATGCACGCTAAGCGCCAGCGACAGGTTGATTCGCTCCGGCGTGGTCGGTGTCGCCAGCACAAACAGCCGCGCCGTCACGCCGAATTGTTCGACGCCGATGGTGACGATCGAGAAGCCCAGCCCCCAGATGTCGATGTCGTACTGGAAGCCCACCCGCGCGCCAAATCGCTGCAGAAACGGCATCGGCCGCCGCGCCAGGTAGGCGATGTGGAAGTGCGGCCCGTCCGCGGCCATCCCATCCTTGAGCGTGACGCCTGTGTAGCCATGCACGATGCCGAAGTGGCCCAGGTCTACGCTATTCTCGACCGTCTCCTGTGGGTGATCGTGGATGTCGTAGGTCGAGTGGCGCAAGGGCGTCCAGCCCGCCGGGCCATCCAGCGCGGGTGGCTCCCACAGCGGCGCGGCGCCCTCGCTGTCGTAGTAGACGAACACGACGCCGTTGACCTCGCGCAGCGGCCAGACGCGGGCGCGCGCCGTGGGCGGCGGCTTCGTCCCGTAGCCCGTCGCGACGCAGACGCCGCCGGTGTCGAAGCGGAAGGCGTGGAAGGGGCAGCGCAGCGTCTCGCCTTCCACCGTCCCACCGATGCCCAGATGCGCGCCCAGGTGCGGGCAGTAGGCGTCCATCGCGCAGGCCGCGCCCGCCCGCGTGCGGAAGATCACCAGTTCCCGCTCCGCCACTGTGCGCGCCAGGACGCCGCCTGGCCGTAGCTCATCCGAGAATGCCACTGCATACCAGCTATTGGGAATAGGGAGTGTGACTACTGGCGACATGCGTCCTCGCCTTCACCTGGCCCGCGCGCTCGATGGTGGAGCGCGCGCGTGATCGCCCATCTGGCGGGCATCATACGACGCGCGCCAGCCGCCAGCAAGCGGCATCCTCAGAACACAGCGAGAGCGGTGGCGCCATATGGCGCCACCGCTCTCGCTGTGTTCCACAATCTACGTTGCTAGCGTCTCGCTAGGCGCCGGCCGCGGGTGTAACGTCGGCTCCTGTCTTAGGCGCTCCGGCCGTCTGACCGCTCTCTATCTCACGATAGTGATCGCGCCAGATGACCCGGTACAGCCTAAGGTAGCGCGGTAGGCTCTTGAGGCCGGGGATGACTGGAACCAGGATCAGCGCCAGGTTGAGGAGGAGCATCACGACCGCTACCGCGACGTCCGCGTTTGGCCCATTGAATGGCTGCGCTGGAATCTGATACCACATGGTGTAGAGCCAGAGCCACGCCTGACCAGGAAGGACGCCTGGCTCATTCATCATGCCCCACTGGTCACCAGCGAGATTCTCGGCGCTCGCCTTATCGGGCAGCGCGGCCTCGTTCAGGAAGAGCAGCGACTTGGTGTAGTCCGTCTGGTAGAACGTGCCACTTGCCAGCAGGATGCCATCCATCGCGCCACTCCGCGCGTTGCCGAGCAGCGCGTTGAACATCACCGGCAAGGGGCCGTAGTCGCCTGCCGGAAGGGTGAGGTCACCGTTGGCGTCCAGTCGCTTCGTTGGCGTTCTTCGCCAGCGCGTCGCCGTAGTTGGTTGTCCATGTGGTCTGCTGGTCCACCGACGCCGCTTTGTAGGTCGCGACCGCCGCCTGCACCGCCTCGTTGTGGATGGTCGCCAGCGGCCCGTAGACATACACCTGCGCGGTATCAACCGGAATCGTCACACCACCAAGCTTCTGGAGCGAGATCGGCCCCAGGTACTGCTGCGCGCCATCCGTGGTGTTATACGGCTGGCCGTAGCCAGCGAGACCGCTCGTGCCATCCAGCTCGGAGAGGCTCACTGTGGTGAAGCCGACAGGGTCGCTCTGCGCCACACCCTGGAGTGTCAGCGGCGGCTCGTCGCCGGATGAGAAGACGCCAGCGAAGAGAATGACCAGTACCAGCACCACCGCGCCGACCAGCATGATTTCACGGATGAGGTCGTAGGGCGCCATCCGCACACCGCGGAAGTACTCCGTCTGCGTCATGCCCTTGCGATAGGCTTCACGCTGCTCGCCGCGAGCCGGGTAGGGGCGCACGACGCCACGCAGCCGCACCAGCAGGACGTGGAGAACGATGATGCCGCCAATCGCCAGTGGGAACACGAGGATATGGTAGGTGTACATCTGGCCAAAGTTGAGCGGGTTGAAGAAGCCGCCCACGCCGACCGAGTTCATCAGGTCTTTGGCCGAAACCGCGATCCACTGGGAATCGAAGTTGGTCTGTGACAGGTAGCCGGTGAACGCGGTGAGAATGCTGACAACGAACGCCAGCGCCCCGGTCATCCAGGTCTTTGCGCGGCCATCGCGCCAGGCGCCCATGAAGAACGTCGTCCACAGGTGGAGCGCCATGAAGAAGAAGAAGGCCTGCACACTCCAGAAGTGGACACTGTTGAAGAAGCGTCCGACGGCGGACTCATGCCACCATTGTGGCCCGAAGAGGCCGAGTACGACTCCGCTCAGAATGATGACTACGAAACTGACGAGGGTACCCGCGCCCAGCAGGTACAGCGACGACCGCACATACGCCGGTTGTTGATCGGGCAGCACCTGGTCGGTGGGGAAGTTCTTATCAATCCGCTGCCGTAGCGATAACGTCCAGTTGGACATGATGGCCTCCCTCTAGCTCTGCTTGTCTTTCGTGTGGCCTGGCAGCTTTACCAGGAGGCCAATGGCGAACACAATGATCATCGTGACGATCACAATCAGGTTGGGAATTGTGATGAGAAAGATGCCGAATTGCAACGGTTGAGTCACGGGTTTTCTCCTTTGGAATCGCTAGCGTGTGGCGCTGGCCACCGACCTGGTCCTGCCTGGTGGGTTCACTCGCTGGATGGCGAAATCAGGCGCTCCGCATGTTCCGCGCCAGGTCGTTTTCCTAGTAGGCGGTGTATCCATCCGCTCACTCTAGTCAAGCGGCGTCACGAGCTTGTCGCATTTCGCTTCGTAGGGTCACGCGCGCATCACGCTTGTCGTCCAGTCGCTGTGATGCTCGGGCCCAGATCAGCGCCCACCTGGTGGGCATCATACGACGCCCGCCGCCCGCCCGCCAGCGGCGCTACCTCGCCCAGCGCTCAGATGGCCGCAGGCGCCTCGCCGCGTATCGTCGCGTAGCAGACGTCCTTCGCGGCGTTTCAGTCAGAGTCGACCAACGAATTATGACCACCTCTTGCCTGATTGTGACCGAGCTACGTTTTCATTCGCCTTGTTTGACGGGCGTACGTATTTCTGCTGAATCATCGCGCCGCGGTTATCGGCTTCTCATCTCTGATGAGACGTTCGGTGACACACTCCGCGGTGGCTTGTGTTTGATGTGTCGGCCACCGTCTTTTGTCCTCCCCGGCGATGCGCTCCTCGAATGCAGCCCCCCAGGCAGCGTACTGTCCTCAGGCTTAGCAAGGTAGGTGGGCCTGGGATGCAGCGCGCATGCCCTCTATCCGCGCCCCTTCGAGGTAATTTCCTTGACCACCAGAACGAATCTGACGAGCGCTGACGCTGATCGTCAGGCCGTATCCGCACAGGCGTCCGCGCGTGTCTCTCACGTCCGCAGCGTCAGCAGACGCGCGCCATGTCATCGCTCAGTGGTATTATTCCGATCCTCAACGAGGCTCTACATGCCGCTATCGCATCGCAGGTCGCTCTGCGCATGCGCAGGATCGTGGGGAGTGTGGTCGCTACGGTCCGGCATGGGGCCGTATCGTTCGCGCATGCGGTCATGCCACAGCCCGGACTGGCCACAGTCGCCGCGGCGTAGAAGCGCCCGCGCGCGTGTTGGCTTCGACGGATGAGATCCCCGCCGTCAAGCAGCCAGCGCGCGCACATCGCGTGCGCTTTCGCCTGACCCACGAGCGCGCGGTGGCGCTGCTCGCGACAGCGCTGAGCATCGGCGCCTATGTCTGGTACGCCGCGCATGGGGAGACGCTGGTCTACGCGGACGCGGTGAGTCACATGATGATCGCGCGCCGCGTGCTCTTCGCCCCGACGCCGGGGCTGGGGCAGCTGGCACAGCCTGGCCGCCATTCAGTCATATCCTCATGCTGCCGTTTGTCTGGATCGATCCGCTCTATCGTAGCGGCCTGGCGGGCGCGATTCCCTCGATGGCGAGCTACGTCGTCGCGACGGTCTACCTGTTCCGCTCGGCGAAGCTGCTCTTCTCCTCGGTCGGCGCCGGGTGGGTAGCGGCGGCAATCTTCGCGCTCAACCCGAACATACTCTACATGCAGAGCACGCCGATGACAGAATTGGTGCTGCTTGGCTCGATCATCTTTGGCCTCTTCTATCTCTTCCGTTGGGTCGAGACCGAGCGCGCATTGGATCTCGTCCTCTGCGCCACCGCGTTCGCGGCAGGAAGTCTTGTTCGCTATGATGCCTGGGCGTTGGCGATGGCGGAGTTGCTCGTAGTAGCCTTCATCGCGTGGCGGCGGCACGGGTTGAAGGCGGCGGAGGGTGTCGCCTGGCTGTATAGTCTGCTCGCCTTTGCGGGCGGAGCGGCATGGCTTCTCTACAACTGGATCATTGATGGCGACCCGTTCTACTTCCTCAATGGGCCGTATTCATCCAAATATGAACAGGGTGTACTTAAGGCGGAGGGTGCGCTGCCGACCTATCACAATTTACTTCTCTCGCTGCATGAGTATGTGCAGGCCGCTGCGGATGTGACTGCTTGGCCGCTCATGGCCCTAGCGGGCGTGGGGTGTGTTGTCGCGCTGCTGCGCTTCCGCTTTGCCTTGCGCATGCTGCCTGTTTATGCGGTGTGGGCCTTGTTCTTCTTCAATGTCCTGGCGCTGTTCTTAGGCATTTCTGCGGTCTCTACACCTGAAATTCACGTACCCGGTGGGGTAGGCGAATTTGATTTGCGCTATAGCCTCATGATGATTCCGGAGATTGCACTTTTTGCTGCGAGCCTAGTAGCCTGGCGTAGGGAGTGGGTTGTTGTAGGTTTAGTGTTGGCGACTCTCTTTAGTTCATTCAACCCGACCCTTGGTTTACCGCTCACCTTGCGAGGACCTCTAAGTACAGCAAATTGGTCAGCTACTCGACAAGAAGCGCAGTGGTTTGACCAACACTATCACGGTGGAACGATTCTCATCGGCGAAGCGCCTTCAACAGACTTCGTCTTTACCACTGACTTGCCAGACAAGGACTTCCTGAATGAGAACACGCCTGGATCATTCGACCAGGCGATCGCCGCGCCACAGAAGTACGCCACCTGGATTGTGATGGATAGCAAGCGAGGCGCTGTATACGACGCCGTGCAGGCGCATCTGCAGAACCGCACGGACTGGCGGAAGTATTACGTCCTGCGGGCCACAATTGACGGCGCGCAGTTTTACCAGCGCATCGGGAGCAACTGATATGAAGACCTACATGGATACGCCGGAGAGCCTGCCGCTGACAACTATTCCGCTGCCGGCGATCTCGACCGATACCGCTGGCCAGTTGCGCATCCTGACACCTGCGCAGATCAACGCGATTGACCTGGGCAAAGCGCGGGCGTCCGCCGCTGATGGCGCCCGCTGGGCGGTCTGGGGCGCGGCGCGCTCTGGGGCGCGAACAGTGCTGACGACGGCGCAGAAGCGCGGGCTGCAGGGGGCGGCGCTGCTGGGCGCGCTTCTGCTGGTTCTCGAGTCGCATGCTGTGGTGGTCGGGCTGCTGCTTCTCATCACGGTGATGTACATGCTCACCAGCGTCTACAAGGGCTGGATGATGGCGCGCGGCGAGCGTGCGACGGCGGAGGGCAACGGCATGGCGCCGGATATCACGGCGCTGGCCGGAGAGGATCTGCCCCTCTATACCGTGCTCGTGCCGCTACATCGCGAGCGCGAGATGCTGCCCACGCTGCTCGACCGGCTGCGGGCGCTCAACTATCCCACTGAGAAGCTCGAGGTCCTGCTGCTGATCGAATCGGATGACGCCGAGACGCGCGCCGCGCTGCGCGCCTGCGACCTGCCCGCGCACATGCGTCCGATCACCGTGCCGCCGGGGGAGCCGAAGACCAAGCCGCGCGCGCTCAACGCCGGTCTGGCGCGCGCGCGCGGGGAGTATGTCGTCGTCTACGACGCCGAAGACCAGACCAAACCCAATCAACTGCGAATGGCCGTCGCCGCCTTCCGCGCGGCGTCGGAGAGAGATTATCTGCTACCAGGCGCGGCTGGGTTTTACAATCCGCGGCATCCATTATTACGCGCGTGTTCATGATGGACTACTAGGTCTGGTATGACCTGATTCTGCAGGGGCTGGCCCGCGCTGGCGCGTTCGTCCCGTTGGAGAGGCACATCGAACCACTTCCGCACGGCGGCGCTGCGCCAGCTGGGCGGCTGGGATCCCTACAATGTGACCGAGGATGGCGACCTGGGCGTGCGTATCTCGCGCGCGGGACTCGAAGCGCACATGCTCGACTCCGTCACCTGGGAAGAGGCCGTCGCGCAGGTCAAGCCGTGGATATGGCAGCGCTCGCGCTGGGTCAAAGGTTACATGCAGACGTAGCTCGTCCACATGCGCGAGCCGCGGGCGCTCTGGCGACAGCTCGGCCCGGCGGGTTTCCTCGACTTCCAGGCGCTGCTGGGCGGCTCCAGCCTGATTCTGCTCGTCAACCCGCTGATGTGGCTGCTGACGCTGGCCTACTTCCTGGGGCATGGCACGGTGGTAGATAGCGTCATCCAGTCGCTCTTTCCCGCGCCGGTGTACTACCTCGCGCTGCTGTGCCTGGTCGGTGGCAACTTCATCTTCTTCTACACCAATGTCTACGCCTGCGTGCGCGCTGGCTACTACGACCTTGCGCGCTACATGCTCCTGGGGCCGCTCTACTGGCTGCTGATGAGCGTCGCCGCCTGGGTAGCGCTGGTCAGCCTGATTTCGCAACCCTCACTACTGGGCCAAAGACGCAGCACGGCGTGAGTCTTGGTCTCACGAACCTCGACTAAGGCGTTGTCTCATCGCGAGAGGCTCGCCATCAACCTATACGAGCGCGGTCGACGACCATTCGCGCGCGCGATCGCAAGTCGTGACATTGCCACCAATTCGGGCGCGTATGGGCGCCATGCTCACGGCGTATACTGCCTGTCAGCGAGACGCCGCTATCCTGCGCGGGCGTCTCACGCAGACGGAGAAGGAGCACACACATGCGATGGATTGAGCGCGTATCAGGTCTGCTCGCGGGGCTGCTGGCGATTGCGGCTGGGCTGCTCGCCTTCCAGCTACCCGCCGTGCGGACATTTGGAAACTCGACGGTATACGGGGGTGTCAGCGCCAGCCTCCACAGCGCCATCATCCTGCCGGTGGCGCTTATCGTCGTCGCGGGCATCGCCATCGCCGCCGTCGCGCTGCTCGACGTGAGGCGTCCGGAGCCGAGTCGCGCCCTGGCCACGCTGAGTCTCGTGGCGACTGTGCTGTGCGCGATTGGCGTTGGGGTGTTGCTCGCGGGGAATATCGCGCTCGTCTACGCGCCGTCGCCCTCATCCTCTGGGCTGATCCTGCAATACAACGCTGGCGCGCTATTCACCCCGGCGCTCGCCGCCGCGATTGTCTGCGCCATTACGGTGATTTGGCCGCGCCGCCCTGCGCAACCCGCCACCGCCGCCCGCGCGTCGCGCTAGCCGTTCGCCGCCAGCCGCAGGCCCAGCGCGACGAAGACGCCGCCGGTGAGCGCGTCTATCCAGCGCTGGGCGCGGCGGTAGGCGCGGGCGACGGGCGCCAGCGAGAAGAGCAGCGCCACCAGCGAGAACCAGGCCGCCGGGATGGCGACCATGCCCACCAGGATCGTTCCATCCAGCCACAGCGGCGCGCGCGCGGGCAGCAGCAGGGCGAAGATGCTGGTAAAGAAGGCCAGCGCCTTGGGGTTGCTGATATTGGTCAGGAAGCCGATCAGCCAGGAGGGCAGACGGCCCCAGCGACCGCCCGCCGTGACCCCTGCCCGCCTCCTCGGCCTTGAAAGGCCGGGGCACGCGACGGGGCCTGAAAGGCCGGGGGATTCATCCCCCGCGTCCGTGCGCCGGCCATTGATGGCCGCGCCGTCCCCCTCCCGCTTAGGTCGCGCCGCTGACCAGAGCGCCTGCGCGCCCAGCCAGATCAGGTAGAGCGCGCCGAGCAGCCGCAGGATAGCCAGCGGGCCGCTGAGGTAGGCCATCGCGACGCCCAGCCCCGCCAGGCTCAGCGTGACCCAGATCGCGATGCCACAGGCCACGCCCAGCCCGACCAGCACGCCATCCCGCCGCGAGCGCGCGATGGCGTAGCGACTGGTCGCCACGAAGTCCGGCCCTGGCGTGATGACCGCCAGCGTCCAGACGCCCAGCAGCGCGAGCAGCTGCGGCGCGTAGGTCATGAGCGCGTCCATCGCCTCATGCTCCTACCGTCCCACCCGGCTGCTTCGGCGACCCCGCTGGGTGGCGGCGGCGTCTCCTCATGGGGCTGTCCCGGCTGCTCCGATGTCCGCGCGCCAGCGGCGGCGGGCGTCGGAGTGGCGGCGGTCTCATCATGCCCCGGCGCTAGCTCGGCGTGCTTGTCCGCCTCGTCCTCCTGCCGCTCCATCAGCGCGATGCGGATCACGTCGTCCATCGTCTCGGCCAGCGTAAACGTGATCTCCGCGCGAATCTTCGCCGGGATTTCGGCCAGGTCCTTGTCATTCTCAGCCGGGACGATCAGGTTACGGATGCCAACGCGGCTCGCGGCCAGCGCCTTCTCCTTCAGCCCGCCAATCGCCAGCACGCGCCCACGCAGCGTGATCTCGCCCGTCATGGCGATATCGCTGCGCACGGGGCGGCGCGTCACCGCCGAGATCATCGCCAGCGCCATCGTGATGCCCGCCGACGGTCCATCCTTGGGGATGGCGCCCTCCGGCAGGTGGATGTGGATATCCGTGTCGCCGGGGAAGTCTTCCGGCAGGCCGAACTCGTCAGCGCGCGAGCGAATGTAGGAGAGCGCCGCGCGGGCCGACTCCTGCATCACGTCGCCCAGCTGCCCGGTGATCATCAAGCGCGCCCTTGCCGGGCATCGTCACCACCTCGACTGGCAGCAGTGTGCCGCCAGCGGAGGTCCACGCCAGCCCGGTCGCCACACCGATCTGCCCGGCGTCCTGCGCCTTCTCCGGCAGGAAGCGCGGCGCGCCGAGATACTGCTCCACGGTCTTCTCCGTCACGCGGATGCGCGCGTCGGGCTTGGCGACGATGCGCCGCGCGGCTTTGCGGCAGATGGTGGCGAGCTGGCGCTCGAGCGACCGCACCCCCGCCTCGCGCGTGTAGCTGCTGATGATATACCGCATCGTCTTTAGCGGGATTTGGACCTGCGACGCCGTCAGGCCATGCTCGGCGAGCGTCTTGGGCATCACGAAGCGCCGCCCGATCTCGATCTTCTCCTCCTCGGTATAGCCGGGAAGCTCGATGATGTCCATGCGGTCGGCCAGCGCGCGCGGGATCTGGTGGCGGCTGTTGCCGGTGCAGATGAAGAAGCACTGCGAGAGGTCGTAGGGCGTCTCCAGGTAGTGATCGCTGAAGGTGTTGTTCTGCTCTGGGTCCAGCACCTCCAGCAGCGCGGCGGAAGGATCGCCGCGATAGTCGGAGGCCAGCTTATCAATCTCGTCCAGCAGGAACACCGGGTTGACGACCCCCGACGTCCGCATGGCCTGGATGATGCGGCCCGGCAGCGCGCCAACGTAGGTGCGGCGGTGGCCGCGAATCTCGGCTTCGTCATGCACGCCGCCCAGCGAGATGCGGACGAACTGCCGCCCCAGCGCGTGGGCGATGCTGCGCCCCAGGGAGGTCTTGCCCACCCCTGGCGGGCCAATCAGGCAGAGGATCGGCCCCTTATGGGCGCTGGCGGTGGCGGCCAGCGCCGCGGCGTCCGCTGGCGCCGTCGCGCTCCCGGCGGCGGCCTTCGCGGCGGCTTCGCGCGCCTGCTTCTGCGCCGCCAGGATGCGCAGCTGGCGCACCGCGAGGAACTCGACGATGCGCTCCTTGACCTTCTCCAGGCCGTAGTGCTCGTCATCCAGCGTCTTCTGCGCGAAGGTCATGTCGAGCCGGTCGTCGGTGCGCTCCGTCCAGGGCAGCGCCAGCATCCAGTCAATGTAGTTGCGCAGCACCACCAGCTCGGCGGAGTGCGCTGGCATGCGCTCCAGGCGGTCCAGCTCCTTGGTGACCTTCGCGCGCGCCTCCTCTGGGAAGCCCTTGCGCTCCACGCGCTCGCGCAGCTCGCGCACCTCGCTCAGCTGGTCGCCGCCCAGCTCTTCCTGGATGGCGCGCAACTGCTCTTTGAGGTAATACTCGCGCTGGTTCTTGTCCACCTGCTGGCGGACCTTCTGGCGGATTTTGTTTTCGAGCTCGCGAATCTCGATCTCGTTGCCCAGCGCCACGCAGACCCGCTCCAGGCGGTCCTCCTGATCGAGCGCCTGGAGAATCTCCGCCTGCCGCGCCGCTTCGGTGATGACGCGCGACGCCAGGTGATCGGCTAGTTTCCCTGGCGCGGTGATGCGTGACACTTCGGCGACATCATCTGGATTGAAGCGGCGGTCGAGCATCGCCAGCTTCTCGAAGAGCTTGTTGGCATGGCTGATGAGGGCTTTCGCCTGCTGCGAGCTGTCCTCCGGGTCGTTGATGATCTCGCATGACACGATCGCGTATGGCTCGCGCTGCGTCCACTCGACGACCCGCGCGCGCGCCACGCCCTCGACGGATACCTGGACGTTTTGCTCGCCCTGCTCCTCATATTGCGTGATGGTGACCAGCGTCCCGATGACCGGCGCCGCAGTGGCCGCGGTGGCCTCAGCGTCGCCCTCCGGCTGGAAGAGCGCCACGAAGCGCCGGGCGCCTGGCTCATCCGCCGCGTCTGGCTTGGTGGCGTCCGGCTTGGACTCTGTCTTGGTGGTATTCGCGTTTACGACGGCGACGCGTGTTTTCTTGCTCGGGCGCGCCGGCGCCGCGCTTTCGGGCGCGTCGTTCGCGGCGGATTCCGCGTTCCCAGTGACTTCTTGGGTGGCGTAGGCGGCCTTGACCGCCGCGGCGACCCGCTCCGCGCTCAGGCTGAGCGTCGCGCGCGCGCCGGGAAAGATGACGACGCCCTTCAACGGCGCCAGCGGCAAGGCCGTGCGCGCGACGACTGGCGCTGAACCGCCTGGGTCTGGCGCGCGTCCAGCGCGCTCCTCCGCCTCACCTGCTCCTCGTGATCGTGTACCCATGAAGCGTTCGCCTCTTTTCTGGCCCGTATACGCATGGCTCGCGCGATGGCTCGCGTGGGGTATGCGCCCACCCGCCCGCGACCCGGCAAGACGCTGGGTGGGCGAGGCGGGTTTGTTGCTGCTGTGAAGATGCTATGGGACAGCCGTAGCGTCTCGCGCGCCAATTGGCGTCGAGCGCCGCGCATAAACGCGCGGACGCGGCCTCGCCCACTTAAATTGTTCAGAGAGGCCGCGTCCAGCGCCGCGCGTGTCGCGGCGTTATGCGTCAGTCAGCGCCAGGCCACGGCGCGCGTGGCGGAGACGCTGACGGGAAGCCGTCACCGAGCTTAAGCTGACTCGTCTTCCAGCTCCACTGCGCGGGCTTCCGCGCTGGAGCGGGGGACAATCTGGGCCGGCTTGCGCTCGGTGATGGTATCGGCGTCTATCACGACCTTCTTTACATCTGAACGTGAGGGCGCGTCAAACATCACATCGAGTAGCACATCTTCGATGATTGTGCGCAGGCCACGCGCGCCGGTCTTCTGCTTCAGCGCCGCGTCCGCGACCGCCTCCAGCGCCCCCGCCGTGAACGAGAGGTCCACGCGGTCGAGGTTCATCAGCTTCTGGTACTGCTTGATGACCGCGTTCTTCGGCTCCGTCAGGATCTGGATCAGCGCCTCGCGATCGAGGTTGTCCAGCGAGCAGATCACCGGCAGGCGCCCGATGAACTCCGGGATCATGCCGAAGCGCAGCAGGTCATCGGGGATCAGTTGGGCCAGCGCCGAATTGCTCATCGCGGGCGACCCCTCGACGGACTTGAAGCCCATCATCTTATGGCTGCCCAGCCGCTGCTCGACGATCTTGTCCAGTCCCTCGAAGGCCCCGCCGCAGATGAACAGGATGTTCTGCGTGTTGATCTGGATGAAATCCTGATGCGGGTGCTTGCGTCCGCCCTGCGGCGGCACATTGGCGATCGTGCCTTCGATGATCTTCAGGAGCGCTTGCTGCACACCCTCGCCCGACACGTCGCGCGTGATCGAGGGGTTGTCAGCCTTGCGGGCGATCTTGTCAATCTCGTCAATGTAGACGATGCCCCGCTCGGCGCGCGCCACATCGAAGTCGGCGATCTGGATCAGCCGCAGCAGGATGTTCTCGACATCCTCGCCGACGTAGCCCGCCTCGGTCAGCGCGGTGGCGTCGGCGATGCAGAACGGCACGTCGAGCACCTTCGCCAGCGTCTGCGCCAGCAGCGTCTTGCCGGAGCCGGTCGGGCCAATCAGCAGGATGTTGGACTTGCCCATCTCCACGTCATCAATCTGCATCCCGGCGTTGATGCGCTTGAAATGGTTGTAGACGGCGACCGCGAGGGTCTTCTTGGCGCGGTCCTGGCCAATCACGTACTCATTGAGCTGGTCGTAGATCTTTTTCGGCGTGGGGACCTTACCACTGGCCGTGCGCGGCTTGGTGATGACCTGCTCTTCTTCGATGATCTCGCGACACAGCTCAACACATTCGTCGCAGATGTAGACGCCACCCGGCCCCGCGATGAGGCGGCTGACGAGCTCCTGACTCTTGCCGCAGAAGGAACAGCGGTATGTCATACGTGTCCCCTTTGTATTCGCCACAGCTCTACCATCCCCTCGCTTGCCATCCGCCCGCTGGCGGGTGGCGTTCTACGATACCCCCTGACCGGGCGCTACCGGCCTGAGGTACATCCGCTTCTCCCGGACTCCTAAACGGTTCGGAGCGCCGGAGTTCGGTACGGCGCGCGCGGAAACGGTAAAGCCGCGGCGTCCCCAGATGGCTCCATTGCCGCCTGGCGCGTAGTCGCGCTGGTCTCGTTCGCCTCGCTAGCCTCGGCTTGATCTTTCTTGAATAATACGCGGTACAGAATCCCCGCGCGCCGCATGTCATACGCCATCATTGATGGTATACGCTTGTGCGCTGGGGAACCGGAACCGCCCATCCCAATCGTGTGACGAGCTCGTGTCGCTCTCCAATGGTTTCTCTTGTAGTATACGTCTATTGTATACGCGCGACACTCCCATTTGGGAGTAGTTGGGCGTATGGCGTCGCGGGCGCGGGCGACAGGCTGGCATGCCACTTGCCCGCGCCCGCCTCCGCGCTTGCGCCTCACGCTTACTCGGCGCTGGACGCTTCCGCCGCCTGGGCCGCCGCTTTCGCGCCCGCCTCAGCGGCCTCAGCGGCCTCAGCGGTGGCCTCATCCGGCGCCTCCGCTGGCACGGGTGGCCAGCGGCCCTCGGTCGCGATCGAGATCATGCGGCTCAGCGCCTTGTCGCGCCGCAGCCGGGCGATGATCGCGCGGCGCTGGCTGGCGCTCAGGTCACGCCAGCGACTGCGGCGGCCACCGGAGATGATGCTCATCATCTCGAACCACTGGCCAGCCTCTTCCTCGTCCACGCTCACCTGCTCGGTGTCCGCCAGGGCGGCCAGGGCCAGGTCGCGCTTGACGCGCTCGGCGGCGTCGGGCTCCAGCTCTTTGCGGTAGTCTTCCTCGCTCTTGCCGCTGGCCTCCAGGAACTGCTGGAGCGAGAGGCGGTTGTCTTCGAGCATGCGCGCGGTCTCGCGCATCATCGTGTTCGCCTCGTCCTCCACCAGCAGCGGGTGGAGGGTGAACGTCGTGGTCTCGATCAGGCGCTTGGTGACTTCGTCGCTCAGCTCGCGCTCGGCGTCGCGCACGCGCTGGGACTGCAGTTGCTCGCCAATCGCCTGGCGCACTTCGGCCATCGTCGTGTATTCCCCGACGGTGGCGGCGAACTCGTCGTTCAGCTCCGGCAGCTCGCGCTTCTTCACCGCTTTGACGGTGACTTCGTATTGCGCCTCTTTGCCGGCGAGCGCGGGATTGCTGTAGTCCTCTGGGATCGTGGTGGTGAAGGACTTCGTGTCGCCTTCCTTCAAGCCGACGAGATGCTCGTCCATGCCAGAGAAGATGCCCACGCGCTCGTCCGTCAGCACGAACTCGTTGTCGTGCAGGTCGCTGATCGGCTTCTCACGGCCTTCGCTGGTCAGCATCAGGTCTATCGTCAGCTGGTCGCCGATCTCCGCGCCGCGCTCCACTGGCTCCCAGACGGCCTGTTGGTCGCGCAGCCGCTCGACGGTCTCCTCGACCTGCTGGTCGGTGATCTCGATCACGGGCGGCTCGACGCGAATCGCCTGATAGTCGCCGAGCGTGGCGCGGGTCAGCACTGGCACATGCACCTGGACGGTGTAGGGCTGGCCTTCCTCGAAGGCGGGCGCGTCCACATGCGGCTGCGTCAGCGGGGTCAGGTCATGCTCGACGAGCGCGTTGCGGTAGGCGGTGTCAATCAGGTCATCCAGACCCTCCTGAAAGACCGCCTCTTTGCCCAGCATGCGCTCGAGCATCGTGCGTGGCGCGTGTCCCTTGCGGAATCCCGGCACGTTATACTTCTGGGCGAGGCGCTTGTAGGCCTTGTTGGTCGCCGCCTCAATCTCGTCCCAGTCCATCTCGACATTGAGCACGGCCTCGCTCTCGGGCGTGCGCTCCACAGTGACTTTCACTACGGGCCTCCAGCCGCCAACCCTCTGATATCACGCCCAGGGCGCGCCCCCATCAAGTTCCATCCAGCGCGCGTCGCGCGGAGAAGAGGCCAGCGGGGAAACGTCCTGGAGTGGCGCGGGGCAAAGCGGCGCATCTACAGCGGCGGCGATTCGCGTCCGCGCGCGTGTCTGGCATTAAAAGGGATATGGAATAGTATACCATCACGCGCGCGCTCTCCGCGCGGGCCAGCGGCGACGAGAAAACGTGAAGGAGCATATAAGTAATGCCCGCGCCTCTCGATATAGAGGAGACGCGGGCATTATCGCGCGCGCATCTATTCGCCCGCTCGCTATGTTGTCTAACGCGACGCGCCTCCACGCCAAGCGCCGTTCGCATCGTAGTTCATTGAGCGCGACCAGCCTGAGGCGTTCCAAACAGCGTCAAAACATGGACGCAATATGACTGATGGGTTCGCCTCGTGCTGATACGAATCAATGATCACCTCCGGTACAACCAAAATGTCACGGTCAAAGAGTTCGCCTACCTCCACAAAGTTACTGCCAGGAGGCAATTGGATGCTGTAACCCTCAACACCTGTCAGAGTAACCATCATGACAAGAGGGAGAGGCATGTTTATAGCCTGATAGAGCCTCAGATATGTTCCTAGGCCTGTAATGAGGCTGCGTTCAAACAAGTCTGAAGCGATTAGCTTGGCTGAAGAACTTCGATCCTGTAGGCTGTATGCGCTGACAGATTCCAGGGTGCCATCTCGAAAGAATTGGACATATGCAGATGGTTGGTAGGTGGACGACTCATCTCCTTGCCGCAAAAGACCATCAAAATTGTATCTGACATGCGTCGACACGATACCAAGGGGGTGTGCGGAATGCCAATATATCCCCGCTTGCCTAAATCGTTCCAAATCAATCCGCTCACCTGAATCAGTGATGGTCAAGGGCATAAGATGAAACGCCAGTTTGGGCCATGGAGGAAGAATCACGGGAGTCTCATTAGCGATTACCTTTGCAATTCGCTCCGCACGAAAAGCTCGTTTACGCTCAATTGCTCTCGCCGAACGGCGACTAGCCTCATGAACCTCTCCCACATTCAGCGTTGCATTATTGCGAGATCGCCGCACGACAAATCGTAGCCAATCGCCATTGATCATGGCATGTGGCCCATTCCAGCTCCGTGGTATCCGAAGCACGACTGCGATTCGGCCAGACGCGAGCGTCACTGGGTGGAAGCGAAGACTATGGACCGTTGGCTTAACTCGTGAGTTGATGATCTCATCAAGCCGCAAGATCGCACGATCTAACCCTTCGGCGGGTACACCAAATAATTCAGTCGCAACGCCTTCTTCTTCGTCCATCCCGTACACGATGTCCCCGCCCTTTGTGTTTGCAAATGCAGCCACATCAGCGGCGAGACCAACAATGTCCTTTTCTGATCTGCCTGGCAATTCCAGCTTGAAATCCAGAGTGTCACTTTCCGACGCTTTAGCATCAACGAGTGCCTGAACATCCATTTCCACGATTTGATCGAGTGGCCTGTCAGCGATCGCCATAATATTCCTCCTTGCCGAAGCCGGCAATTCCCAGATATGACTCAGTGTTCCCTTTTGGATCAGGCGCCTTCATCTCCCATATTTTGAGCTTTCTATCTATGCGATATGAAGCGTTACTCTTATGAGTGGTGCGTGAGAGAAGTACTTGCGGAGAGAAAATCGCTCTCCCTAGTTTCCGTGTCTGATATATTACTGATACAGTATTGCACAGTGGCCAGCAAAAACGAAAAGTGAAGGGCAATGGGCACCTTCAAGCGATTTCAACGACAAGAGCCGGAAGATCCCGTAGATAGTCCAGGGAATTATCGAGGACGTCACTTCACCACCTATCTCGAAAAATTCCGAACTCTCAAGCGCAATGGCGATAATGATGGCGCAGAGAAGTTGTTGCTGGCGCTTGTAGACGCAACTGAAGCCGAAAGTGCAGCCAAGGGCCCCCGTTGGGGTGTTGCGCCGTGGTACTACGAAGAACTGGCCAAGATCTACCGTACACGCAAGGACTATCAACCAGAAGTGGCGATTCTTGAACGATATGAACTCCAACCTCATGGAGGTGGCGTCAAACCGTCACAATTATCTGAGCGACTGACAAAGGCTAAGGCACTTCTCGCGGGAGAGTGTAACAACAGATTATAGCGATCTCATTGCTGATGGTAATCAGATATGAGACATGGGGTGGGCGGCGCGGGACTCGAACCCGCACGGCTTGCGCCAGCATCGCGGCGCCTGGGTTGGATGCCAGTTTCGCGCATTGCCCAGCAGCGGTGCTATAGTAGCAGGCAGACACTTTGTCTATCAAGAGTCCCAACAATCGCGAGTGTCTTGGAACAGTTTTAATGCTGCGAAGAATCATGGAGGAATTTACTGTGAGAATTGTCCGGCTGTGTACGCCACGGCGTCTTGTCATGTCGCTGATGCCTTGCATCGCCTTACTCCTGGCTTCCTGCGCCTTGGGGGCCACCAGCCCGGCCCTCACGCCGACGCCAACGATACCCGTGCCCACAGCCACCCCAAATATCGCTCTCTCCGCACCTCATATTGTCGCAGCCTGGCTCTCCCCCATTCAGGGCGGTCCCTGTGAGGGTCTCTGCAGCACAGTCAACTTCACTACGTCGGGACCCTTCGTCGTGCTAATCTCCTGCGACGGTTACCAGCAATTTTCAGGCTCGCTGCCCACAGTGGACTTCCAGCTTTTTGACGCCAACGGCCACCAATCCGATGCATTCCATCGCACCTGTGGAGACCCAAACAAAGATGTTGTGACTAACTTCGTTGTGCCGGAGTCACTCCCTGCCGGAAGCTACCAGCTCGTAGTCAACGACTTTCCATGGGAATGCAGCGTGACGATTATTGAGGCGTCGCGCTGAGGACTTAGGCATGTATGTTTGCTGTAATGGCGGACACTGGCCGTCAGCGCTAGTGTCCATAAGGCGAGCGCCGACTTCGTAGCGCTAACTCTTCCGTCCGCTTGTATGGCATGAGCGCCACTATCCTTGATGTCTCGCGACTTGGGAGACATGGGGGTGGGCGGCGCGGGACTCGAACCCGCACGGCTTGCGTCACCCATCGCGGCGCCACTGTCCCCTGCGCGCATGTGATCGTGAGTTTCCCCCTGTGCGCGCGCCCTCGCCTGATCCGGCTATGCCTGCGCCCTTCGCGCGCTCATCCCCTGAACATGCCCTGGAACCGCAATGTTCGCTCGTCGGGGTCGGTCAACGTGAAGGCGCGCATTTGGGGTGAGCCGGAGGGCACGCTGATCTCCGAGAGGCCAGGCGCGCCGCGCTGGCGCAGATCGCTCCAGAATGCGCCTACATCGCGCACGAAGAAACTCAGCTCGATGGAGCCCGCGCTTGCTGGCGACATGGCGGCGATGGCGGGATCAGCGGCGCGCAGCCCGATTACTGGCCCGTCAGGCCGAAGGCGCAATAGCTGACGGCTCGTCTCCGCAGCTTCCGGCGGCACGGGTCCTGGGGACAGGGGAACGGCGCCCAGGTAGTCCACATAGAACGTCTGTGTCGCCGCCACATCGCGGCAGACCAGCGTGATGACGCTGATTACTGGCGCTGGCCCTGTAACCGCCTCGGTGGCGGGCGGCTCGATGGATGGCGCGGCGCCTCGAGCGCCGAGCATCTCTAGGACGGAGGAGCGCGCCCGATCCAGGTTGACGCCCTGACTCTCCAGCACACCGGCGGCGATGCCCTCGCCCTCGCGGATGATGCCCAGCAGCAAATGCTCCGTGCCGATATAGTGCTGTCCCAGCCGCCGCGCCTCGTCCACCGACAGCTCGATCACCTTTCTCGCACGCGGGGTCAGCCCGATCTCACCCAGCACGATCCGGTCGCCGCGCCCGATGATGAACTCCACCGCGTTGCGCGCCTTCTCCAGTTCGATGCCCAGATTGACGAGCGCCTTCGCGCCGATGCCCTCCTCCTCACGAATCAGGCCCAGCAGCAGATGCTCCGTGCCGATGTAGTTGTGATTGAAGCGCTGGGCTTCTTCTTGCGATAGGCTCAGGACCGTGCGCGCCCGCTCGGTGAATTTCTCAAAATTTCCGTTCATCGTCGCTCTCCTGGCTGCTCTCCTGGTGAACTCCGCCTCGATTTCCGGCCCGAAGATGGGCGCCGGGCGAATCGCTCCATCTCTGAGCGCGTTGCTGATCCATCCGTCCACGCGCCAGCCGCCACCCGGCAAGCGCACCCGCCGCGTGATGTCCCGCCGCCGCGGTCTGCCCTGCCTCACGCCGCGCCAGCCACGCCGTAGCTCGCGCGGCCACTCGCGCGGCAGGCTCGCCGCCAGATCGCCCAGCGCGAGCGTCCACGCCCGCAGCGCGCCCCGGCGGCCCCGGCGCCGCGTCTCGTCGCGCAGCGTATCGCGGAACGCCTGGAGCATATCCGGGCCATACTCGCGCCGCAGCGAGGGCGGATAGAGCCACAGCAGCGCCGCGTAGATCCGCTCCGGCCAGCGCCTGCTTCGCCGGCTCATCGCGCGCCACCCACGCCGCCGGCTCGCCGCCCGCCGCGCCGGGTAGCAGCCCGCGCGCCCGCGCGGCCCGCGCCAGCTCATCCAGCCGCGCGGCTTCGGCCTCCGCCACGCGCCGCCCCTCCGGCGTCAGGCGGTAGTAGCGGCGGCGCTCGTCATCCAGCGCGGGGTCGGGGCGCGTCTCCGTCTCCTCGATCAGCCCCTCCTCCAGCAGGCGGCGGAGCGAGCCGTAGAGCGTCCCTGGCCCCAGCCGCATGCGCCCGCCGCTCTGCTGGGCCACCTCGCGCATGATGGCGTAGCCGTGGCGCTCGCCCTCCGCCAGCGCCAGCAGGATGTGGAACACCGCCGGCGTCAGCGGCGCCCGCCTGGCCCGCTCTACGTCACGCGCGTCATCCATGGATCGTTGTTCTCCTTCGCTCGATGCGCGACCGCTGGTAGAGCGGCGCTCGATATATCGGTTGACGATAGAGTAGTCCGCGTGGAAGGTGGATGTCAAGGGCGTGGATGGGAGGACGGAAGGTGACGGCGCGGTACCAGCGCTCTATGCAGGGGAGCGTCGTGGCCAGCGAACCTTGGCGCGCGCTGAGAGCGGCGCCCGCGAGGGGGCGGGCGTGGCTCTCAGCGCGTGTTTCGCGCGTAACACGCTTGCCGGGCGAGCCGTATAGTCGAATAGAGGCGGGAGCCACTGGCTCGCGCCGCGTCTGGCCGCGCCACTGGTGATACCGGCGCGCCAAGCGGCTTTAAGGGAGGAATAGAGTCACCATGACGACACCAGATACAACGCCCAATAGCGCGCCCGAGCAGGAGCCAGGAGGAATCGGCGGGCCGGCGGCCTCCGAGACGCCGTCCCAGCCGTATCAGCCGTATCAACCCTACCAACCGTATCAGCCGTATCAGCCGTATCAGACAGGGCCAGCGTATCAGTCGCCACCCCCGCCGTTCCAGCCGGCTCCTGAGTCGCGGACGGTTACGCTGCGGATGACGCCGTGGCTGGCGGCGCTGATGGTCGTCACGCTGCTGCTGGCGGGCCTCGGCGCGGGCTTCGCGCTGGCGGCGCGCACGGGCGCCGCGGCGGGGTCCACGTCCACCACCATCCAATCACCCACGCTGGCGTTGCCAGCCGCCGCGCAGGACCTCCAGCAGCAGGTCATCAACGTCATCAGCGTGACACAGCCTTCGGTGGTGCAGGTGCAGTCGCAAGGCGCGCAAGGCTCAGCCATTGGCTCTGGCGAGATCGTTCCCAGCACGAGCGCCACGGATAGCTATATCGTGACCAACGATCATGTGGTGACGGGCTTCTCGCAATACTCGGTTCTGCTCTCCAACGGCAAGACCTATCCCGCGCAACTGGTGGGTGAGGCGCCGCAGGACGACCTGGCGGTGATCAAGATCAACGTTACCGGGCTGCGCGCCATCACGTTCGCTGATTCCAGCAAGGTCGTGGTGGGCCAGTTCGCGGTGGCGCTCGGCTCGCCGCTCGGCTTACAGCAGTCGGCGACCTTCGGCATCGTCAGCGCGCTCAACCGCACCGCGAGCGAGGCCCCTGACGGTCCAGCGGGTGAGTTGACTGGCCTGATCCAGACCAGCGCGCCGATCAATCCCGGCAATAGCGGCGGCGCGCTCGTGGACCTGACCGGCAAGCTGATCGGCATGCCGACGTTGGGCGCGGTGGACCCCAACAGCGGCAGCGCCGCCAATGGCATCGGCTTCGCGATTCCCTCGAACCGCGTCCAGTTCGTGATGGACCAGCTGATCAAATATGGCAAGATGCAGAGCTCTGGCCAGGGCTTCCTGGGCATCCGTGGTGAGGATGTGACGCCGCAGATCGCCGCGTCCTACAACCTTGGCGCGCAGTCCGGCGTGCTGATCGTCAGCTTCGCCTCGGCGGCGAACGGCGCCAGCCCGGCGCAGCAGGCGGGCTTGCAGCAGAGTGACATCATCACGGGCGTCAACGGCCAGACCGTCTCCAATAATAGCGACCTCGCCTCGCTCCTGCTCTCACAGCAGCCCGGCGCCAAAGTCACCATCACCTACGTGCGTGGCACGACCACCAGCACGGTCACCGTCACGCTCGGCGAGCGCCCCACTACCAGCGGCTGATCCGCCGCGCCGCGCGCTCGTTACCAAGCCGCCCTTCCCACCATCGGGAGGGGCGGCTTTTTTGGGCGTACAAGCGCCCCGCCTATTTCGCGTAGAACAGGCTTTTTGCGTGGACCGTACAGCCAGGCCAGATGCGCGGAGCTACCCCGTCATGGGCATCTGGCCTGACATATGCGACATGGCGGGGGCCAGTCGCGCGCCGGACGCTACTAGCGACAGGAGGTTGCCGCGCGGGCGCCGAGCCAGAATCCGCCCCCCCACGAGCCACGCCAGCGATACCGACACGGAGGATACTGTACGATGACGACACCGAATACGACGCCGAATAGCGTGCCCGGGCAGGAGCCGCAAGGGCGAGATGGGCCAGTGGCGCCTGAGACGCCATCCCCGCCCTATCAACCCTACGAGCCCTATCAATCGTACTCGACCACGCCAACCTATCAACAGCCCGCGCCCGCGACGCCGCCATCCCAGCCGCCAGGAGGCCCCCCCGCGCGGCGCGAGGTCACGCTGCGGATGTCGCCGTGGCTGGCGGGGCTGATGGGCATCGTGCTGCTGCTGGCTGGCCTCGGCGCGGGCTTCGCGCTGGCGCGCACGGGCTCAACGACCACCACGACGAGCACGGGTTCATCTACACTGACGCTGCCACCCGCCGCGCAGGACATGCAGCAGCAGGTCATCAACGTGATCAGCGTGACGCAGCCTTCGGTGGTGCAGGTGCAGGCGCAGAGCGCGCAGGGCGCGGGTGTCGGCTCTGGCGAGATCCTCAGCGCTGATGGCTACATCGTCACCAATGACCACGTGGTGGCGGGCTTCTCGCAATACGCCGTTCTGCTCTCCAACGGCAAGACCTATCCCGCGCAACTGGTGGGCGAGTCGCCGCAGGACGACCTCGCGGTGATCAAGATCAACGTCACTGGTTTGCGCCCGATCACCTTTGCCGATTCCAGTGATGTGGTGGTGGGCCAGTTCGCGGTGGCGCTCGGCTCGCCGCTCGGCTTGCAGCAGTCGGCGACGCTGGGCATCGTCAGCGCGCTGAACCGCAGCGCCAGCGAGGCTCCGAATGGTCCGGCGAGCGTGCTGACTGGCCTGATCCAGACCAGCGCGCCGATCAACCCCGGCAATAGCGGCGGCGCGCTGGTGGACCTGACGGGCAAGCTGATTGGCGTGCCGACGTTGGGCGCGGTAGACCCGACCAGCGGCAGCGCCGCCAACGGCATCGGCTTCGCGATCTCGTCGAACCGCGTCAAGTTCGTCGCGGACCAGCTGATCAAATATGGCAAGCTGGAGAATTCGGGCCAGGGCTTCCTGGGCGTGCGCGGTGAGGACGTGACGCCGCAGATCGCCGCCGCCTACAACCTCGGCGCGCAGTCCGGCGTGCTGATCGTCGGCTTTGTTCCGGCGGCGAACGGCTCCAGCCCGGCGCAGCAGGCGGGCCTCCAGCAGGGCGATATCATTACCGCCGTCAACGGCCAGACGGTCTCCGGCAACAGCGATCTCGCCTCGATCCTGCTCCCGCTCGCGCCAGGCACGAAGGTCTCCGTCACCTACGTGCGCGGGACGGCTACCAGCACCGCCAACGTGACCCTCGGCGAGCGCCCCACCGGCAGCGGCTGACGCCGCGCCGCGCTTACCCACGAACAGCCGCCCCCTCCCCCACCGTCGGGAGGGGCGGCTTTTTGTTGCTCCGCGATACCGCTCAGGAGTCCATCTCTGCCAGGTACTTTTGTTCGAGAGTCGCCTGCTCGACGCTTCCTTGCATACAATGAGTCGCGATGGGGGCTGGCGGCAGGCGCTGTGGCGGATTGGGTAGAATACGGGCCTAACGAGAAACGAGCATCCGATGACGACACATCTCTCGGCCCGATTAGCCTGGCACGATCGCGGGTGGGACGGAACGGTCTGCGCCGCGCCACATCTCAATACCTCCTGCATCGCGCTGCGGCATATCCGCAAGGGGCGCAACGATGAGCGCGAGCGCCGGGCCGCGGAGACGCCGTTCGCGGAGCTGCGCGGCTGGCAGCCCCCGTGCGCGCCGGACGCCGCCGCCTACGCGCCGCGTGGCTACACTGTGACGTATGATGACCCACTTGAGCGCCGCGCGCTCCCGTCCGCGCATGACATCCTGCCGCCATATTCCTGCTCACCCTCGCCATACCGCTGGCTGCGCGAGGAGAACCTGCCAGAGATCCTGCGCGAGGAAAACCTGTCGCTGCGCCTGCCGGACCAGCCCAAAGAGCGGGGGTGGGTCAGTGAGCCCGACCGGCAGCGAACGCTGCTCCAGCGCTTTTGGCGGAAAGTCGAGCCGGGGAAGTCGCTCATCTTCTACTACTGCAATCAGGGCAATCCGGTGGATGAGGACGCCGTGCGTGTCATTGTTGGCGTTGGGCGTATCAGTGACGTGGGGCCGCAGCTCTACTTTGGCGGAAAGCAGGGCCATCAGGACCAGTATCCCGTTTGGCCACGGCGCGTGACGCAGGACTATCCACAGCAGGGCGTGCGCATTCCCTATCATGAGTATCTGGCGGTGGGGCGTCCTCTCAGCGAGATTGTCTGCGCCGTGCCAGCGAACGCCTTACTGCCTTTCTCGTATGTCGGCGAGCATGTGAGCGACGACATCGCGGTGGCCATTTTGGAGCGTGTGATCCAGTCCATCCAGCGGGTGCGCGACGATGGGTGGGCAGTGGGCGACTGGGAAGCGCGGTTGGCGTGGCTCAACGACGCGCTGGCGGAGGTCTGGAGCGGGCGGGGCGCCTTTCCAGGGCTAGGCAGTGTTATGCAATACCTTGGCTTCGAGCTGGGCACGATCTATCAGCGCGAGGTGTTGGCTCCGCTGGCCCAGGAGGGGACAGATCCGTGGGCGCTTGTTCAAGCGGCGCTCGCGGGGCGCGTCGCATCCGCAAGCGAGTGGGTCCAGCGCGGCCTCAGCCGGGCGGGCGAACGCTGGCGGGTATTGCCAGCCTCGCGGCGCGATCTGCTTGCCGAGCTGGCGCGCTACGAGCTGACCGTGGAGCAGGTGCGCCGCATCGCTGATCCTGAGCAGCGCGCCAAAGCTGGTTTGGCCCGCGACGGCGCGACATTCAGCGACGCTGCCATCACAGGGAATCCCTATCTAATCGCAGAGTCGTACCTGGGCGCGAATGACACGGACCGCATCGCGCTGGAGACAATTGACCATGGCATGCGGCCCGATGGCGACGCTGAGGGGTTCCCGCGCGCGGCTGGCGTGGAAGCGCTGGCCCACGATGACCGGCGGCGCGTCCGCGCGGTGGCGCATGCCGCGCTGGAGGACGCGGCGTCGGAGGGTGACACACTCTTGCCGCTCACCGATCTGCTCGACCGCATCCGCGCCCGGTTCCCCGCGCGGCGGGCCTGCCAGCCCGATCGCGACGTGATGGCCGCTGAAGCGGCGTTCTATCAGGACACGCTCTGGCTGACATTCAACCAGCAGCCCGCGCTGGCCGCCCTCAACCGCTTGCGCCGCATCGAGGAGGATACCGCGCGCGCCGTCCAGCGCCTGGCCTCCATGACGCATGCGGTGGATGAGGATGCGGTCGCCCGGCGCGCGGCGTTGGAGAGCCTGTTCGGCGCGCCGACGACGGAGCGGGCGCAAGCGGCGCTCGACGAGAAGGTGGCGGCGCTGGGAACGCTGATGCAGGGGCGGCTTTCCGTGCTGACCGGTGGGGCAGGCACGGGGAAGACGTCGGTGCTGCGGGCGTTCCTCGCCGAGCTTGGGCGGCTGGAAGGCGCGCAGCCATTGCAGCTACTCGCGCCGACAGGCAAAGCGCGCGTGCGTCTGGCGCGGCGGACAGGCCAGCCGGCGATGACGATCCACCAGTATTTGCTCAGGCAAGGCTGGCTCGCGCCTGACACGCTGGCCTTGCGTGAGTCGAGCGACAAAGACAGCGACAAAGCCGTCACGGTGGTTATTGATGAGTGCTCAATGATTCCCGCCGACCTCTTTGGAACATTGCTGCGCGCGCTTGACCTGAATACGCTGCGCCGCCTCGTGCTGGTGGGTGATCCCAACCAGCTCCCGCCCATCGGGCCAGGACGCCCCTTCATTGATATCATCGCCTGGTTGAGCAAGCATCACCCGGAGCGCATCGCCTCGCTGCGCGTTTGCATGCGCACTGATGAGGTGGAGGGCAAGCCGGAGGAAGAGAGCGTCGCCCTCACGCTGGCCGAGGGCTATCGGGCCGATGGTGTGACGCCAGGCGACGACGAGATCCTGGCGATGATCGCGCGCGGCGAGTCGCGGGGCGATCTTGATGTCGTTTTCTGGCGCGACCATGACGACTTGCTGGCCAAGCTCAAAGAGCGCATGGCCGCGCAGCTTGAGATCGCCCCCAGAGATCAGGAAGCATTTGACCGCTCACTTGGCTTCACTGATCGTGACTGGGCGCGCAGCGAGGCGTGGCAGGTCCTCTCGCCCACGCGGACGCAGTCGTATGGCGCTGATGAGCTCAATCATCGCATCCAACGGGAGTATCGCGGCAAGTTGATCGCCGCCGCCCGTAATCCCCGAAATGGCCTGCCTCGCCCAGCTGGTGACCAGGAGATTGTAGTGGGGGACAAGGTCATCCAGACCGTGAACCGCTGGCTGCGAGTCTGGTCGCCGGATGAAGGGACGGTGAACTACATCGCCAATGGTGAGATCGGCGTCGTCAGCGAGACGGCAAGAGGCTCACATGGCCCCAGCGACACGATTTTGCGGGTGGGGTTCTCCACCCAGCCAGAAATCACGTACCGCTACTGGTCGAGCGAAGTGTACGACAATCTGGAGCTGGCGTATGCGCTCACTGTTCACAAGGCCCAGGGGAGCGACTTCGGCACCGTGTTCTTCATCGTGCCGCGCAACGCCGCGACATTGTCGCGTGAGTTGATCTACACCGGGCTGACGCGCTTCCGTAAGCGCCTGGTCCTGCTGATCGAGGGCGACATCACGCCGCTGCTGACCTTGCGCAGCCCGATGCGCTCCGCCACCCAGCTACGCAACACGTTCCTGTTCAGTCTGGCTTTGCGCCCCGATGACGTCGCGCGTCCCTATCCCGATGCGCTGATTCACCGGACGACCAGAGGCGTCGCCGTGCGCTCGAAGAGCGAGGTCATCGTCGCCGACATCCTCGACTTCCTCGGCGTCAGCTACGAATACGAGAAGCCGCTGCGCGCCAGGGCCGACCCCGCCGACTTCCGCTTGCCCGACTTCACGGTCAGCTATGATGGTGAGGTGTACTACTGGGAACACCTTGGCATGCTCACGCTGCCCAGCTATCGGGACGCCTGGGAGCGCAAGCGGATATGGTACGAGGCCAATGGCTACGCCGGCCGCCTCATCATCTCGCGCGATGGCCTGGACGGAAGCATAGACGCGGAGGCCATCGAGCGGCTGGTCCGCGAGCGCATTATCCAGGGACACTGAGCCTCGCCCTGCACTCGCTCTCCCCTCTCGACGGAGATGGAAAGGGCCGGGCACGGTGGCGTCCTTGCCGCGCGCCGCCTCAGCCACTCGTGTGTACGGCGAATTGGGAGCTGTCGTAGACCGTGATGTTGTACGTCTGGATCCTACTTTGCGGCTGCTGTGGCTGCGCGACTTCCGCGATGAGGTATGGCCCGACGACTTGCGAGACGGCGATCGGCGACAGGACGAGCCGCTGTTCCGCCAGGTCCCAGAAGTAGCCGCCGCCAAGCGCGATGAGCCGTGTATTGGGCGGAGCGCTGCCTTCAGGAGTGATGAGGCCAAATGGACCGCGAGCGAGGAGGGTGAACTGACCGCCGGGCGCGAAGGCGTTATCCAGCCGGTAGAGTTCGCCGTAGGTCACCTTGACAGGGTGTCCCTTGGCGTCTACTCCGTTGAGATATACGCTCCTTGTGGCGTAGAGCGTGTTTCCGACCATCTCCATGTCCATGGTATAACCGATCCCAAACATGGCCGCGGCTGTTTCAGTCTGCCCGGCTACCTGCGCGGTGATGGGCGTGTTCACTCCAGTCGCCAGATCGAGGATGTTGAGCGTTGAGGCGGGCTGCTGCGCGCTCGGCGTCGCGACTGGTATCTCGGCATAGATCAGGTACGGATACTGGAAATCAACCAGCTGTTCTATCGGTTCGATGGTGGAAGCGCTGGCTGGCTGCGATCCAACCGGTAGCGCCACCGACACATGCCGGGTAGCGAGATCGGCCACCCATACCTGTCCTTCCATGGTCAAAAAGGCCACGTGATCAGCGCTCATCATATCCGACTGGTCGCCACTGTACGGGACGCGGCCGTTGGAACCAGAGGGGCCAGGGTCAATCTGCCAGATCGCGCCTGTCGCGCGGTCGAGCGACCGGATGCTTGTATGGCAGGGGCCGCAGGTCGTGCCAGGCGCGGTGTCGTAGAGATAGACGATGTATTGGCTGTCCATCATGGACATGTCGCCGGTGGGGCCGAGGCGGGTGATGGCGCCCGTTGTGGTGGAATAGAGCGCCAGCGGTGGCTGGCTATAGGGGGGATTACCAGCAGTCGCCGTACTCAACAGATTTCCGCCCACTGTGGTCAGATCGCTGGAGAAAAACTGCGGAGTGAACGCATAGCCCCCACTGGGCGCGATGGTGAGCCGCTTGACCGGCGTCACCGTGCCCCAGGCGGTCGCAGCGGGGACAGCGGGCGTGTAGGGTGGAATGACCACCGTCGCGGGCGTCGGAGTTGGGTAGATCGGCTTTAGGCTCGTCGGAGTGGCGACGCCTGCGGTCGGGGTAGGGCCGCTTGCCGGCTGCCGCCCGATACCCGCGAAGACGTAGACGAAGAGCAGGATCAGCGCCGCCACTGGGGCCAGCGCCGCCAGCCCGGCCCATATTCGCCGCCCACCGCTCATGTTCCAGACGACCCGTCCGCCGCGCGCGCTCCCGGGCCGGCTCCGCGAGCCGCGCATGCACGCCGTCGAGGATGCGATCGCCGGGGTCGAGCTCGCGCTGGGAGCGGAGCGCGCCCGCCAGCGTGTCGTAGTCCGCCATCCGCGCGCTGGCAGGCGGCGCAGCCCGCGATGTGCGCCCGCAGCCGCTCCGCCTCGCCAGCGGGTAGCGCCTCGTCGCGCAGGGCGGAAAGCTGATCAGGCGTCACGTTCTCCAGGCAGACCAGTGTCTCATGCGTCATGCGTGTCTCCTTCCTCGCGCAGATAGATCTCGCGGAACTGCTCGCGCGCGCGGCTGAGCGTCATGCGCGCCGCCGTTCCCGAGACGCCCAGCGCCTTCGCCACCTCCGCGCAGCTCAGGCCGTAGACCTCACGCAGGCAGAGGGCGGCGCGCCGCTGCGGGCGTCAGCCGCTGGAGCGTCGCGCGCACCAGGTCGCGCTCCACCAGCCGCCCCGCCGGATCGCTCATCTCCGGCCCGCGCTCCTCTCTGAGCGCCACTTCGCTGGCCTGCGTCCGGCGGCGAGAAAGCGCGGTGAGCCCCAGGTTGGTCGCGACGCGAAAGAGCCACGCGCGCGGGTTGTCGTAGCCGCGCACCTGATCGAACCGCTGCCAGGCCCGCAGGAATGTCTCCTGCGCCAGGTCGTAGGCGCTCTGCTCATCGCCGGTCACGCGCCAGAGGTAGTTGAGGATCGCGCGCTCATGCTCGCGCACGAAGGCGTCGTAGTCCCCGGTGGGATTGGGCCGCGCGGCGGCTGGCTCCGCGTCGCGCGCGCGCTCACGTCCCTGCGGCGCGCCCGCCCCGGCCAGCGTGAAGAGCCACGCCAGCCCGCGCGGCCCCCATGACCGCGCTCGCTGGCTGGCCCGCGCCGGCTTCCATCCCCACACCTGCGCCATCAGCAAACCCGCTTTCTATTACTCCCAGCGCCAGCCATCTCCTATCCGTCTCTCCAGCGCATACACCTAACACTCGCCAGACGCTCCAGATGTAACACTGGTCGCTCACGGCCTTGAAAGGCCGGAGCACGCGACGGCGCCTTGAATGGCGCAACGGAGTGGCATATATGCCCCCGTTCGCCGCGACCGATCCGCATGCGGGCCGCGTTCCGCCCATGTGCTATACTGCCCGGAATACCAGACTGCTCAATGGCGCGCAGCCGCGGACCGCCTCCGCCACGCGCCCGCCTCCAGCGCGAGCGTCCCGGCGTTAGGATCGCGGGGCGGCGCGTGAGGAGTCTTATGAGGAGGCGAGGAGTTACCGTATGACGACACGCATCATCATCGCCGAGGACGACTCGGTGATTCGTATGGATCTGCGCGAAGAGCTCCAGCGCCAGGGCTACCTGGTCGTGGGCGATGTGGGCGACGGGCAGAGCGCCGTCAACCTCGCGCGCGAGCTGCGGCCAGAGCTGGTGCTGATGGATATCCGCATGCCGGAGATGGATGGCATCGAGGCGGCGCGCATCCTGACCAATGAGCGGCTGGCCCCAGTCGTGCTGCTGACCGCGTTCAGCGACGATGAGCTGATTGCGCGCGCGCGCGAAGCGGGCGTCGTCGCCTATGTCACCAAGCCCTGGAAGCCCAGCGACCTCAAGCCGGCGATCGAGATCGCCCTCGCGCGCTTCCAGGAGTTCCGCGAGATGGAGTCGCAGGTCAAGACGCTGGAAGACCAGCTCGCCACCCGTAAGGTGGTCGAGAAGGCCAAAGGCATGTTGATGGTCAAGTTCAGCCTCAGCGAGCAGGAAGCCTTCCGCCGCATCCAGAAGCTCAGCATGAACAATCGCAAGTCCATGCGTGAGGTGGCCGAGGCGATTCTGCTGACCGAAGAGCTGGGCAGCTAGCGCCTCCACGCGCACCCCCTTACAATTTAGAATCACTCGGAATCAGTCAGAACCAGGCGGGACTGTTCTATGTCATCTCCATCCCCCGCGCCGGAGGGCGCCGTGGACGCCGCGCCTCGTGTCGTCGGCGTCCGCTTCCGCCCGACCAGCCGCATCCATTACTTTGACCCCGCCGGCTTCGATCTGAAGACCGGCCAGTGGGTGATTGTTGAGACCGCGAAGGGCGTCGAGTGCGGCCGCGTGGTCATCGCTCCCCGGCAGGTGGAGGCCGCCGAGCTCGGCGGCGAGCCGCTCAAGCCAGTTCGGCGTGTCGCCTCGGAGGATGACTTACGGCAGATGCTGAAGTACAAGTCCGACGAGAAGGCCGCCCTGCGTCGCTGCGCCGAGCGTGTCGATTCGCACGGGCTGCCGATGAAACTGGTCGAGGCGGAATACACCTTCGACGGCGCCCGGCTGACCTTCTACTTCGTCGCTGATGAGCGCGTGGACTTCCGCGCGCTGGTGCGCGACCTCGCCGCCCAGTTCCACACGCGCATCGAGCTACGCCAGATCGGCGCGCGCGACCACGCCAAGCTGCTCGGCGGCGTTGGTATGTGCGGCAAGACGCTCTGCTGTAGCTCGTGGCTGACCGAGTTCAACGTCGTCTCGATCAGGATGGCCAAGGAGCAGGGGCTGCCGCTCAACGCCAACAAGATTTCCGGCCTCTGCGGGCGGCTGCTCTGCTGCCTGGCCTATGAGAACGACGATTACATCGCCGCCAAGGCCGAGATGCCCGACTATAACGAGATTGTCACCACCTCCAGCGGGCCAGGGCGCGTCGTCGGCGTCAACGTCCCGCGCGAGTCGGTGGAGGTGATGCTGCACAGCGGCGCGATCGTCACCGTCCCCGTGCGCGAGATCGAGGGCTACGAGCGCCAGCCTGAGCCGCCCCAGCGCCCCGGCTCCGGCGGCTGCGGCAAGCCCAACTGCCGCCACGGCAATCACGGCGCCGCGCGCGCCGCCGCCCCCGACCGCAGCGAGCTGAACTGACCTGGAAGGAGACGGCGGCATGGCTGACTTGCTTGATCCGTCCGAACTTCCTGAGGGCTTCGCCTATCCGCGTGAATTTCTGCGGGTCATGGAGCTAGGGCTGCTCGATCTTGATCCGTGGTGGATCGTGAACGGCAAATTGTTACGCGTCCTAAATGCGAGCATCCAGCGCCTTTATCCGCAGCGGAAGCTCGTACTTTTTGCCAAACGACAAGACAATGATGATGTGGCCTGCTTTGATCTTGATAGTGGCAGAGTCGCAATCGTTCACGCTTTTGCCTCGCCAGGGTGGGAACGGAGAGCCGAGTTCTCCGACTTCCGAGCCTGGCTGCACCAGGCGATCGACGACCTGATCGCAATTGAGTGAGGCGATGGATGCTCAGCAGCGAAACCTGGCGGCGTGTCTACAACCATCTCAGCGTCAGGCTGGGCTGTGCGGAGGAGACGCTGCGGGCGCCGGGGCTGCGCGTGCTGGCGCATGGCTCAGCGCTGGCAGCGTATCAGGGCGTCTATGTCTGGCGCATGGCGGTGGAGGATGGCGCCGCGCCGTCTATTACGGTTTCCGCGCCGCCCGCACTGGTAGATGAGGCGCGGGCGGCGCTGACGGGCGCGCCGATGGAGGGCGCGCTCGATCCCGCTTTCTGGCTCGCTACGCTCGGCCCCCGCATGGAGCGCGTCGTCGGGCCGTCGTATCAGGGCTATCTGGATGCGGGTGTGTTCCAGCCCGTCGCCTCGAATCCGGCGCGCCCGCTGGCCGCTGACGAGCGACCGGCGCTGGAGCGGCTGGCGCGCGCCTGCGCCGCTGAGGAGTGGGAGCATAGCGCCATCGAGCCCGATCACGACCCGATCTTCGTGGTCAGCGGCGAGGATGGCACGCTCATGGCGGCGGCGTCGCTGACACGCGACGGAGATGGGCTGGTCGCGGTGGGAGTCATTGCCCACTCGGCGGCGCGCGGGCGCGGCTATGGGCGCGCGATGGTCAGCGCGCTCACCGCCTGGGCGCTGGCGCGCGGGGAGAGCGTCCACTACCAGACCCTGCGGGCCAACACCGCGTCGGTCGCCATCGCCCGCGCGCTGGGCTACCAGGATGTCGCCTCGGCGCTGGCGGTGCGGCTGCGGTGAGACGCGGCGCGGCCATGAATGGCCGGCGCACGGGGGATACGGGGCATGAATGCCCCGGCGCGCCGCCGGAGGTGGCAGGCCCAACTGCCCGCTAGCGGCGTTACGCGCGCCAGCGGCGCAGGGCGACACTCATGCCACGCGGCGCCAGGTAGTCGTTGGGGAAGCTGTAGGCAAGGATGAAGATGACAGGGACCAGCACAACGGTAAAGCCAGCCAGAACCATGAGGCCTGTAGGAACATATTCGCCTTCGTAGAACTCGACTGCCTCAACATTAATCAGGGTAGTAGGCTCCCACCCATCTTTGGCGAGTGTGGTGAGGTGATCTGTGATCGCGGGAGCGATCGTGACCCAGGCTTCAGCGCGAGCGCTGATTTTGGTGTTCTTTTCGGGGAAATTGAAGTAGGCGAATCGCAGTGATTGTATCGGGACACTCCGTCCTTTATGCGAGACGGTGAGTGTATTGAATGGTAGGCGTTCGCTGCGATATTCCCAGTAGCCCATCGCCGTTTTACCCCCTCCCCAATGAACTTCGCGCGGAACTTCGCCTGGACGGGTATAGCTTGCGAAGAGTATAGCGAGCGGGGAGCGTGGGCGCAAGAGGGAGCGCGCGCCCTCAGGCGAGCTGGGCAGCGGCGGCGTCGAGGCGCTTGCGGTAGCTGTGATGCTCGACCTCGACGTAGTGGCGGGTGGACTCTTTGTAGGTGACGCCGCCGCTATAGTTCCCCTGGCCGGCGCGCTTGAGGCGGCGGAAGCGGTCGGCCTTGGGCGATTTGCGGTCCGCCTGGGTGATGAAGCGGGCGATGGCGCGCGCCTGGCGGTCCTCCAGCCCCCACTGGCCGCTGTCGGGCTGGATGAGGCCGACGACGAACAGGTTGTCGTAGGTCGGGTGGAAGACGTTGAGGTAGAGGCTGGGGTGGTCGCGCTGCCAGTTGAGCAGGCTCTGGTCCATGAACGGGAAGACGATCTTGAAGCCGGTGGCGTAGACGACCAGATCTATCTCTTCGGTCGAGCCGTCAGTGAAGGTGACGCGGCGACCATCGAACTGGCGGATGTCGGGCTTGCTGATGACGTCGCCGTGGGCGATGAAGTAGGGAAGCTGGTTGTTGACGATGGGGTGGGTCTCGAAGAGCTTGTGGTCGGGGCGCTTGGCGCCGTAGCGGCCCAGGTCGCCGACGGCGACGCGATAGGTGATGTTCCCGACGACGCGGCGGATGCCCAGCGGCACGCCCAGATCGAGCAGTCGCTCGCCCACCTGGTCTACGGGGCGGCCAAAGAAGAATTTGGGCATGTAGTAATAGCCGCGGCGCGTGCTGAGGAACGTCTTGCGCGCGTGGGTGGCGGACTCGGCGGCGATGTCGCAGCCGGAGTTGCCCGCGCCGACGACCAGCACGCGCTTGCCCTCCAGAGTGTCGGGCGTCTTGTAGTCCGCTGAGTGCAGGACTTCGCCGCTGAACTGGCCGGGATAGTCGGGATACTTGGGTAGCCAGTTGTGGCCGTTGCAGATGATGACGCCGCGATAGCGCCGGGTCTCGGTGGTGTCCGCGCGCAGGTCGTGGAGGGTGACATCCCAGCGCTGGGCGTCCTCGCCGGCTGGCTCGACGTGGGTGACTTCGGTGTTGAAGGTGATGTGCGACTCCAGGCCGAAGTGGGTGACGTAGGCCTGGAAGTAAGCGAGGACCTGCGCGTGGCTGGGGTAGTCGGGATAGTCCTTGGGCATCGGGAAGTCGGTGTATTCAGTGAGTGGCTTGGAGGAGATGAGGTGCGTGGAGCGGTAGACGCTGCTGTTGGGGCGCCCGTAGTACCAGTTGCCGCCGATACCATCCTCGCGCTCGAAGACCTCGTAGGGGATGCCGGCCTGGCCGAGGTTCTTGGCGGCGGTGATGCCAGACGATCCGGCGCCGATGATACAGAACATAGTCGTGCGATCAACTGGCTCAGCCGCGCTCATGCCGCTTCTCTCCCCCTGGCTTGGCGCCGCCGCTGGCGCTGGGCCTTCTGGCTGCCATCATACGCAAGCGAGGGCGCGGGCGCAAGGGGGTGGCGGGGACAGGGGGCGCGGCCATGAATGGCCGGCGCACGGGTCGGAGGCATGAATGCCCTGGCCATTCATGGCCCGTTCGCGCGGCGCCCCGGCCTTTCAAGGCGGGGAGCGGCGTGTGGGCGCGGGTGTGGAGGCTAGGCGGGGAGCGGCGTGTGGGCCGCGCGCCCGCTGAGGGAGAGGCCGATGGCGTCGGTGATGAGGGCCGCGATGGTTAGGATGAGGAAGACATCGAGCGGCAGGTGTATGCGTGCGAGGGTGTCCAGCGAATATGCGCCGGCTCCCGTGAGGCCAAGCGTCACTGCCGCGCCGAGGAGTTGGAGTGGAAACTCAAAGCCGCGCTTGGCGTTCCAGAAGCCGTTGCGCCAGTGGACCTTGAAGATCGCCATGCCCATCGCGCCCACCATGCCCGCCGCGCCCAGTGGCGTCAGGAAGCCGAAGGCTACCGAGAGGCCGCCGCCGACCTCGCCAAGCGCCATGAGTCCCGCCCAGAGCCAGCCGGGCTTGAGTCCCTGACTCTGATAGCCAGCCACCGTCTTGGCGAAACCTGCGCCGCCGAACCAGCCGAAGGTTTTCTGCGCGCCGTGGGCGGCGAGGGTCAGACCCGCCACTACGCGCAGAATGAGCAATCCCACGCTTACCGAAGTTGTCATGGCGCTTGCGCCTCCTCTGGACATTCACCGAAACGTTAATGAATGACGTCCTGTGATGAAGTATAGGGGGCGGCGCAATAGCAACAAATACCCGGCGGGTGAACCCGCGGCTACGGGCCTGTGGTCGCGAAGGCCGCCCGCGCGGCCTGGGACGCGCGGGCGGCGGTACGCGGGTTTACCCGCCCCCGCGCTTAGCGAGCGGCGCGCTGGTACTGCGGCGGGAAGGGGGCTGGCTGGCCGAGCGTGTGCGCCGCCTCTTGCGCCCAGTGCGGGTTGCGCAGCTCCTCGCGGGCCAGCGCTACGATGTCCGCCTGTCCGGAGCGGATGATCTGGTCGGCCTGCGCCGCCTCCGTGATCATGCCCACGGCGACCGTCGGGATGCCCGCCTCGCGCCGCACCGCCGCCGCCAGCGGGACCTGGTAGCCGGCGCCCAGGGGGATGCGCGCGTGCGCCTCGTTGCCGCCGCTGGAGCAGTCAATCACGTCCACGCCCTCATCCTTCAGCCGCCGCGCCAGCTCTACGGTCTGCGCCAGCGTCCAGCTGGGGCGGGTCGTGTCGTCCTCCAGCCAGTCGGTGCCGGAGACGCGCGTGAAGAGCGGCAGGCGCTCCGGCCAGACGGCGCGCACGGCCCGCGTGACCTCCAGCGTCAGGCGCATGCGGTTCTCCAGCGAGCCGCCGTACTGGTCGTCGCGCTGGTTGCTGGCGGGAGAGAGGAACTGGTGCAGCAGATAGCCGTGCGCCGCGTGCAGCTCGATCAGCTCGAAGCCTGCCGCCAGCGCGCGCTCAGCCGCTCGCGCGAACGCCGCGACCACCTCAGCCACGCCCGCCGCTGTCAGCGGCTCCGGCGCCTGGTAGCCCTCGGCGAACGGGATGGCGCTAGCGCCGACCACGCGCCAGCCGCCCTGCGACGGGTCGAGCTGCTTGCCGCCGTTCCAGGGCTTGTCCACTGCCGCCTTGCGGCCCGCATGCCCCAGCTGAATGGCTGGGACCGCGCCCTGCGCGCGCAGGAACCGCGCGACGCGGGCCAGCGGCTCGATCTGGCTGTCATCCCACAGACCCACATCGAACGGGCTGATGCGCCCGCGCGCCTCGACCGCCGTCGCCTCCACACAGACGATGCCCGCTCCGCCAGTGGCGAAGCTGCCCAGATGGACCAGGTGCCAGTCCGTCACGCGCCCGGAACGGTCGTCGCAGGAGTACTGGCACATTGGTGAGACCATCACCCGGTTGCGCGCCGTCACCGACCGCAGCTGGAGCGGCTGGAATAAGCTCGCGGGCTGGGTCGTAAACTCGGGGAAACGCTCTGTGGCTCGCTGCTGTACCGCTTGTGTGTCTTGCGCCTCGCTCAGCACGGAATATCCTCTCTCATCGCGACAATCTGCAATAGCAGGCCGATGAGGCGCGCACGCCCAGGGAGCCGTCGCCTCATCAATGCTTCCTAAATTGTAGCATAGGGCGCATCGCGTTATACCCGCAGGTACGCGGTGAGCGGGTAAACCTACGCCAGAGGCTTCCGCCGCCCGCCCCACCCCCTGCCGCGTCCCAGGCCGCGCAGGGCTACGCGGGTTTACCCGCCCGGATGGCGTCGACGACGCGGCGGCGGTCCCTCCGCGTCAGCTAGGAGGGACCGCCGCCGCCGTTTGTCCCCGCGCGATGCAGCGGGAGGCGCGGGGTTAGCCTTGCACGAACGTGGCCATCATGGGATCTCCTGATGGCCCACAGGAGGCGGAGAAGGCGAGTCATAGGGATCGGAGAGGAAGTAGCGGAAGGGGTCATGCGCGGAGCCCGCGCTGAGGCGGTAGACGTGCGCGCAGACGGTTGTTCCCATGACGGCTGTCGCCGTCTCGATGGTGTGGCCGCGCGCGCTGAAGGTGTAGCTCCGGTAGACTGGCGTTTCGCCAAGGACTCCACCACACCACCCACCGACCCCGCTGAGGGGCGTCTCGTCGTTGACGTAGGCGAACCATTGTTTGACCAGATCTGGCTTGCTGGTGGTGTAGGTGAAGAGAGTGTGGCCCGCGCCGTCGGTTTCTGTGTAGATCATGCTATCGGGCGACGCGCGCCACATCGTGATCGCGAAGGAAGCGTGGCTGAAGTAGTCTCCAGGAGAGAGGAACGGCTCAAATGGCGCCAGCGCCGCGAATGCGATCAACGCTACCACAAGCCCCAGCGCCAGCCAGGTCGCCAGGAGGAGCCACCGTCTGCGTGGGCGTCGCGGCGTGGGGGTGATGATGTCGTCCAAAGCCTGACACCTCCGTCATGCGCTGCGCATATCGCTCTGTGAGTACAACGCACGCAGGTCGCCCGATGGCACAGGCCAGCGGGACAGAATGACCTCTCGCCGGGCGCGGGCCTCATCCGGCCTTTGGCCACCTTCTCCTCTGCGGAGGAGAAGGTCCGTGGCGGGCATTCCTCGCGGGGCGAGGCTCCTGCCAGCCACCGGACACGCTCCCTACCGGGTTCCCCTCGCCTCCGCTGGCGAGGCGCCTGCCAGCCACCAGACACGCCCACGGCGGGTTCCCCTCGCCTCCGCAGAGGAGAGGGGGTAGGGGGTGAGGCTCGCTCGTTTTGAACTCTACGCGCGGTTGATGACACCTACTGTATAGCGAGGGTGATGGCGCCCAGTTGCTGTCACTGGGAGACGCGCGGGACGCGAGGGCGAATGGCGATGGATGATCCAGCGTTGGTGGCGCGGGTAGCGGCGGGCGACGAAGAGGCGCTACGCGAGCTGACCTGCCGCTACCGCGCGCCCTTGCGTCGTTACCTCTGGCGCCAGCTGGATGGCGATGCGCGCGCCGTGGAGGAGGTCGTCCAGGATGTGTTCGTCGCCGTCTGGCGCGGCGCGGCGAGGTATCGCGGGGAGGCGAAGGTGGCGACGTGGTTGTTCCAGATCGCCCGCTTCCAGGCCCTGCGCGCCCGCCGCAGCGCGAACCGCCACGCCGCGCTGACGCCGCTGGAGCCGGAGGAGGGCGAGGACGGGCAGGCGGACTGGCTCGGCGCCTCCTGCGAGGACGAGGTGATTGACCGCCTGGAGCTGACCGACGCGCTTGGGCGGCTTTCCCCCAAGCACCGCGAGACGCTGGAGCTGGTTTTCGTCTTTGGCTTCTCGCCCGACGAGGTCGCGCGGATTCTGGAGGCGCCGGTCGGGACAATTAAAAGCCGCATCAGCTACGCCCGCCGCGCGCTGCTGCTCGCTCTGAGCGCGGCGCCCGCGAAGGAGGCGCGGTCATGACATCACCGTATGCGTGCGCTCGCTGCCGCGAGCGGTTGCCCTGGTACGCGGCGGGAAGCCTCCCGCTGGGCGAGCGCGCCGAGGTCGAGGAGCATCTTGCGAGCTGCGACGCCTGCCGCCGGGAGGTGGCGCTGTGGCGCGCGGTCGGCTCCGCACTCGATGGGATGGACGAGGTGGCTCCGGAGCCGCCAGCGGCGCTGGAGGATGTGACCTGGCGCGGCGTCCAGTCGCGGATCGCGGCGGACGGCTGGGCCAGCAGGTCAAGGCGTTGAAGGAGCGATTTCTGATGGATGACGAGACCACGCCCGCCGCGACGGCTCTTGCCCAGCGCGCAACCGCTGGGCCATCGCGCCGCCAGCCGTTCATCGCGCTGGCGGCGGCGGTCCTGATCATCGCGCTGGGCGTCACGCTGTTCGGGGTCTACGGCGCGCGGCTGCGTGTGGGTGGCTCATCCACCGCCACGGGCGGCGGAGCGTGCGCTCCGGGCAAGGCCACAGCGCGCATCCCGGCGAACGGGCAGCTGCACAGCGTCGCGATGGTGTCTGCGACGGACGGCTGGGCGGTCGGGGGAATCTTTAAAACGCAGACATACGGCTCCCCTCCGCTCACGTCGCGCACCGAGGCGGCGAAATCGCTGATGATGCGCTACCAGCATTGCGCGTGGTCGGTGGCAGGTCAGGGCATTCCGTCGGCGGACCTGTACAACGTCACGATGACATCGGCGAGCGACGGCTGGGCGCTGGGCGCGACGGATTTCCCCACCGGGAGCGTCTCGACGGTGGACTTGCAGCTGCTCCTGCTGCACTACACCGGCGGCGCATGGCAGCGCGTGAATCTGGATGAGCGCCATGGGTTCCAGGGCGGCATCCTGCGGATGTTCAGCAAGGATGACGGGTGGCTGATGCTGATGTATGGCAGCGCGCAGCTCCCCACGCTCTATCACTATCAGGGGAGCCAGTGGACGCCGGTCGCGCTGCCAGCGCAGCTCAGCGGGGCGAGCATCAACGTGATGTCATCCCATGCGTCCGGTGAAGTCTGGTTCGCAGGCGCGCTGGCCCGCACATCGGACAGGACCTTCATCGCGCGCTACTCCGCTGGCCAGTGGCAGGTGTGGGACACCTCGACGGCTGGTGGCCTCAATCCTGCGGGGTCCGCTATCGGCTTCGTTTCCGCCATCCAGATCGTCTCGCCACACGATGTCTGGGCATTTGGGACATACGCGACCCCGGTGTCGGGTGTGGAAAACGCCCTACCCTACATACTCCATTTTGATGGCGCGCGCTGGACGCCCATTCCCGTCGTGAGCCCTGGCGCGCTCCCAACCGTCGTGTTCTGGACGGCGGTCGTGCCACAACCCAATGGACGCCTCCTCGCGCTGGGCGCGATGAATCCATCGGCTGGCATGACAGCGGCGGCGGCGGCGACCTTTCAGCGCATAGTGGCGTTGCGCTGCTCGACGCAGTCCTGCCAGCCGCGGACGTTCCCCCTCACAGGCGTCGATGCGGTTGAGAGCGTCTCGCTCTCCACGTCCACACAGGGTTTCGCCCTCGCCTTTGCTCCGAACGAGCCGCTCAAAGATGGACTACCGCCCACCTCCGTACTGCTCGCGTATAACGCGGGCGACTGGACGCGCGTTCCCGCCTAGCCTTCGCGCGCCGGAGGGGCCGTATGGACGCGGCCCGCTCCGGCCTCCTGGCGTGGCCTCATCCGGCCTTTGGCCACCTTCTCCTCTGCGGAGGAGAAGGCCCCTTGCGAGCATACCGCGCGTGACGAGAGAGCCAGCCTCACCACCAATCACGCCCCCACCGGGTTCCCCCTCGCCTCCGCAGAGGAGAGGGGGTCAGGGGGGTCCCCGTAGTCAGACGGGGCTTGGTGAGGCCCGCCCCGCCCATCACGCTCCCCCACCGCTTGAGCGGCTGCTTGGCGTGGTTGCGGCCAGCATATGTCCTTCTCGCGAGAAACGGTTTCCAGATATGATGGGTCTGTGAAATGCCGTTTGGACGGCGCTGTTCTGGTGGCGCGGGTAAGCGGGGGGCTGGTTTGCCAGCGGGAGCGGGCGAGCCGGGCAGGAGAGAATGGAGATTCCAGCGTGGCGGTGAGAGAGGTGGTTAGCGGTGGGGCGCCCGATAACGAGGGGGCGCAGACGATCACGCTGCTGATCGCGTGTCCAGATCAGCCTGGGATCGTCGCGGCGGTCTCGCACTTTATTTTCGAGCATGATGGCAATATCATCCAGTCGGATCAGCACTCCACCAGTCTGCACGGCGGCACGTTCTTCATGCGAATCAGCATCGCCGCGGACCGGCTGACGCTCAGCGCGGCGGACTTTGCGGCGGCGTTTCGTCCAATCGCCGAGCGTTTCGCTATGCGCTGGGAGATGCGCGATGCGCGACATCGCAAGCGCAGCGTGATCTTTGTGTCGCGGATGGATCACTGTCTGGTGGATCTGCTCTGGCGTTGGAAGCGCGACGAACTACCAATGGACATCGCCTGCATCGTCAGCAATCATCAGGAACTGGAGCCGCTTGCCGCGCAACATGGGATCGACTTTGCATATATACCGATACGCAGTGAGCGGCGCCACGAAGATCAGCAGCGCTTGCTGGAGCTTTTGCGCGAGCGGGCCGAATTTTTGATTCTCGCGCGGTACATGCAAATTCTGGAGCCGTTTGTCGTCGCGGCCTATCCCAACCAGATTATCAACATCCATCACAGCTTCCTGCCGGCGTTCAGCGGGGCGAATCCCTATGCGCGGGCGTTTGAGCGCGGGGTCAAGCTGCTGGGGGCGACGGCGCACTATGTGACTGATACGCTGGATGAGGGACCGATCATCGCGCAGGATGTGATCCACAGCAACCATCGCGATACGCTCGACGATCTCGTGCGCAAGGGGCGCGATGTGGAGCGGCGTGTGCTTGCCGAGGCGGTGCGGCTGCATCTCGAAGACCGCGTGCTGGTGCATGAGAATAAGACCATTGTGTTTTGATATGCCTTGAACAAGCGGGCGGGTAAGGAACAGACTACTGATGAGTGATGTGATGGGCAACACGGCGGCTGGACGAGGAGCGGCGCGGCGTTGCGCCTGGGCGGTGAGCGATCGGGCGATGCGCTATCACGATGAGGAGTGGGGCGTGCCGTTGCATGATGACCGCGCGCTGTTTGAGTTTCTGGTATTGGAGGGGGCGCAGGCGGGTCTGAGTTGGGAGACGATTCTGAGGAAGCGTGAGGCGTATCGCGCGGCCTTCGATTACTTCGCCATTGAGACGGTGGCGGCGTACGATCAGCGCAAGGTGGAGGCGCTGCTGGCGGATGCGGGGATCGTACGCAACCGGCGCAAGATCGAGGCGGCGATCCAGAATGCGCGGGTGGCGCTGGCCATTCGGAAGGAATTTGGAAGCCTGGACGCCTATCTGTGGCGCTTCGTGGGTGGGAGTCCGCGACGGAATGCGTGGCAAGCGCTTGAGAAGCTCCCCGCGCAGACGGCGGAGTCGGACGCGATGAGCAAGGATCTGCGGCGGCGCGGCTGCTCATTCGTGGGATCGACGATTTGCTATGCGTTTATGCAGGCGACGGGCATGGTGAACGATCATGTGGTGGGCTGCTTTCGCTACGAGGAGATTCAGGCTATGACGCCATAACCAGGCGCGGCCATGAATGGTCGGCGCACGGCGTGGAGGGGATGGATCCCCTGTGACGCCCGGCCATTCATGGACGGGAAGGCGGCTCTCCCCGCCGCAGCCCGGACAGCCAGGCGTTGGTGAGGTCGGCGGCGCGGAGGCGGGCGCGCTCGGAGTGCAGGGCGTAGCGCGTGGCGTCCATCGCGTCGTCGTATTGCTTGAGCGGCTGCTCGGCGGGGTCGCTGGCGCCGGAGGCGCTGGCCCACTGATACTGGCGGTACTCGGCGAGCGTGTTGACGCAGCGCGGGGCGACGGCGAGGCCGCGCGAGCCGTCGGGGCGGCGGGCCAGCAGCGCGGTGACGGTCTGGATGCCCGCGCGCACGCTGTTCTCGGCGCGGGTGACGCGGGCGCCTGGACGCCCATTGGTGGCTAACCCGCGCGCGGCTCCATTCGCAAGAATGCGATGGCTCCGCTTCCTCTCCCTGGAGCCCAACACCGTCTGGCGGGTAAACTCGCGCTAGGGGCGGCTGGCGCCGCCGCAAAGCCAGCCTTCGCAGTCTCCCCGCCTCCCGCTGCCCGCTTGACATAGCCTGTATGCTGAGAGCAATACGTAGAGGAGCAGCGCCGCGCCCGCTCAGGGTGCGGGTGGCCTGTATAGGCGGCCCGCGCATGAATGGCTGGTGGACGGTTGGAAGGAGCGGTTGGTGGCGGATGAGCGGATGGCGCGCGGGCGTCAGCGAGCGGGCGAACGGACGCACGGACGCGTGCTGGCGGTGATGGGCGTGGTCACGGCGGTGGTCGTGGTGGTGGCGGTCGCAGTGGGCGTCGCATTCTCCGGCGTCTTTGGCGCGCTGACGAGCCAGCATGCGGGCGCCACGGCGACCGGTGGCGCCCGCATGCTCGCCGGCCACGGCGATCGCGAGCGTTCCCACTGACAGCGACCTGAAGAGTGTCTCGATGGTCTCGGCTACCGATGGCTGGGCTGTCGGGCAGGTCCTGACGCCAGAGCCGGGCGAGTCCGCCGGTCCGCATGCGCTGATGATGCGCTTCCAGCAATGCGCCTGGTCGGAAGTGCGCGTTATCACAACGCCCGCGACACTCTACAGCGTTTCGATGGTCTCGGCTACCGATGGCTGGGCGGTCGGCGCGACCGAGGCTCTGTCGTCGAACTTCTGGGCTCCAGATAAAGCGCTGCTGCTGCATTACACGGGCGGCGTCTGGCAGCCGGTCTCACTGAGCGATGACCGCGCGTATGGAGCAGCCGTATTCTTGCGCATGCTGGACGCGAACGATGGCTGGCGGCTCTCCCTGCCGCAGCGCGGACAGCCAGGCGTTGGTGAGATCGGCGGCGCGGAGGCGGGCGCGCTCGGAGTGCAGGGCGTAGCGCGTGGCGTCCATCGCGTCGTCGTATCGCTTGAGCGGCTCGGCGGGGTCGCTGGCGCCGGAGGCGCTGGCCCACTGATACTGGCGGTACTCGGCGAGGGTGTTGACGCAGCGCGGGGCGACGGCGAGGCCGCGCGAGCCGTCGGGGCGGCGGGCCAGCAGCGCCGTGACGGTCTGGATGCCCGCGCGCACGCTGTTCTCGGCGCGGGTGACGCGGGCGGTCAGCCCGGCGCGGGCCAGCGCGGCGGTCAGCGCGGCGATGTGCTCCGGCTCGTCGGGGCCGCAGAACCACTCCGCCACGCCCCAGCGGCGCGTCAGCTCCACCAGCGCGGGCAGGACGTCCTCCTCCAGGCTGGCGCGCCGCTGGTAGAACTCGTCGAGCTGCCAGGCGCGCCCGTCGCCGTCCAGGCCGAAGACCAGCCCGGCGGTGGGGTGCGTGTAGCCCCAGTCCACGCCGCCAATCACCCGCGCCCAGCCCGCTTCGCCGCCGGGGCGCGCCACCGGATCGCGGACGTTCTCGCCGGGCGTGGCGTCGAAGGCGTAGACCAGCCCCTCGAAGGCGACGAACAACCCCTCGATCTCCTGCCGGGCGAAGGCGCCGCTATAGCCCAGGCCGGCGATGTAGTCTGGCGGCAGGTGGTGCGCGTTGGCCCAGGTGGAGGCGCGGAAGAGCGCATGATCCGGCGCGGGATGGGACTCGAAATCGCGGGCGAAACCGTCCTGCCCGCGCGGCGTGCCGGTGGCCCAGGCCGCTGTCGGGTGGCCGGCCTGGCGCAGGCGGCCCTTGAGCACCTGCCAGGCGTAGTGGCCGCAGAGCGGGGCCTCATCCAGCCAGAACCAGGACAGGTTGACGCCGCGCGCGCGGTCGGGCGCGTCCAGCGAGCGGAAGAGGACCTCCGAGCCGTTGCGCAGCAGCAGCCGCTCCTCCGCGCGCAGGTAGCGGCGGATGAGCGGGCGCGGCAGCAGGGCGAAGAACGTGCGCTGGGAGGCGTCGCGCAGCATGGGGTAGGTGGGGGCGCCAATCAACCCCAGCGAGCCGGGGTCCTCGATCATGCGCAGGATCGCCCGCGCCGCCCCGGCGAAGGTCTTGCCCGCGCCGATGCCGCCGACGTAGAAGCTGAAGCGCGCCGCCGTATGGACGAAGGCCCACTGCGCCGGGTTCAGCTCCCACACCAGCGGCTCGCGCTCTCCGCTCTCCTCGCCGGGCGCGCTCATGCGGGCTCCTTGCCGTCAGGGCTGGCGGGCGGCGCGGTGGGCGGGGTGTTCTCCGGGCCATCGGGGCGGCGGGTGACGGTGATGCTCACGTCAGGGTCGCTGACCTCCAGCTTGGCGTACAGTCCCTGGAGGCGGGCGACCTCGCGCTGCGCCGTCAGCGCCAGCTCCAGGTAGCGCGGGCCTTGCGTGGAGCGCTTGGGCCGCTCGTACTCCTCCTCGGCCAGCGGCGGGCAGTCCTCGCGGGCGGGCGCATCCAGCGCGGCGGATGGCTCGCGCGCGGCGGGGGAGCGGCGCGCGCCCCGCACGGAGCGGCGGCGCACGCGGTCGAGGTCGCCGCGCAGCAGCGCCTCATCCAGCGCGCGCTCGCGCTCGTACGCCTCCCACGCGGCGCTGGCCACCGCGCGCTGGCTCTCGATGGCGCGCTGGAGCTGGGCGGCGCGCTCGGCGCGGGCGTCATCGGCCAGCGCGCGCAGGGCCTCACGCACCCAGCGGCGGACGGTGGAGGGGCTAACGGCCAGCTCCGCCGCGATCTCCTCCACCCGGCGGCCATGCAGGTAGAGCGTCAGCGCGCGCTCGACCCGCTCCTCATCGCGCTCCAGCATTGCCCCGCCTCCCCTCCACACGCCGTTCCCAGCCCATCCCACACCGCAACTATAGAACATTTGGTTCGCGACTCGCAACGCTTGAGGCGGCGCGGGAGCAGGCTGGCGCCGGGCTTCGTGGGGCTGTGGGGTGGGTTGGGGAGAACAACGACGCGGGCCTGACGCCGGCGAAGCAATGCCAGCGTCAGGCCCGCGTGGGGCGGCGGTCCGCTAGGGCCACAGCAGGGTGGCGCCGCGGTCCGCCGCCTCTGGAGGGCCGCTGTGATGAGCGCCATTGGAGCCGTTGAGGCCGTTAGCGCTCTCAGGCGCGCGCGGCTCATCGTCGGGGCCGCGCCAGCGTGGGGATGGCGGCAGCGCCAGCGGGTCTGTTCCGCGCGGCGTGGACTCCGGGTCGCTGGGCCAGAGGGCTGGCCACACGCCCGACGGCTGGGAGGGCGCTGAAAGGTTGGGCCAGAGGCCGAGTTGCGGGGCGAGCGGCTGCGAGGGGATTGAGACGCCGGGCTGCCAGGCGCGGTAGAGGTGCGGCGCGACCACCTGGCCGGTGGGGGTCGTGTCTTCCGGCAGTTGCTCTGGCTCGCCGGGTGGCGGCGTGCGCAGCAGCGCGATCAGGTCATCGAGGATGACGCCGCTGGCCTCAGGCCACGACCATGACAGGCCCAGCCACGCCCGCTCGATGTTGCGGATCAGCCGTCGCGCCGCTGACTCGAGCCGCTTGCGCTCTTCGCGGTCGTAGGAGAGATCAATGAGCCGCTCCGCGACGGCGTTTACCTGCTCCGCGAGCGGGCTGAGCGCGCCCTCCGCCCGGACGCCCTCCGTCGGGGCGCCACGCAGCGCGGCGGCGAGCGCCCGTCGCAGAGCCTCGGCGTCATCCTCCGTCCGCGTTCGCAGGGCGTCAAGCTCGATAGTGGCCAGGCGGGCGGCGCGCTCGATGGCGCGTGTCCGCGCCCGCTCGCGCTCTCCGGTGGCGTACAGGCTGGCGAGCATCAACGCCGTCAGCGCCAGCCCGATCACCACGAGCACCGCGTCCAGCGCGGAGGAGGCGAAGGTGGGGAGCGTGACGGCGGGGGTCCACATGCCCGCCATTTCCAGCGCGAGGGTCAGCGCGTAGAGCGCCAGCGCGGCAAGCCCGACCATCGCCGCCGCCGCGCGCCCCAGTCCGCGCAGCGCGAGCGCAACGCCGAAGGGGACGAGCAGCATCAGCGCCGGGCGCGCGCCCAGCAATCCCAGCGTCCAGGCCAGCAAACCGAGCTGCGAGAGGAGCAGCGTGAGCGCGGCGAGCCGTGCGCGTTTCATGCGCCACGCCAGATGTCCCAGCCCGGCGCCGGTTCCGGCGATCAGCGCGAACGTTATCGCCCAGCTGAAGACGCTGACCGCCCGCGCGCCCGCCGTCCCGTTCAACAGCGCGATCACCGCCACGAGCGCGGCGGTACCGCAGAGCGCGGCCTGAGCGCCGCCGACCCACACCAGCAGTGTGGCGGGTTCGTCCTCCAACGCGCTGGCGCGTCTGGTTGACAGGCGCGCCCGGTGGGAGCGTGAGATGTCGCGCGTGGTCTCCGGCCAGCGGTCGAGCTGGCGCGTGATGGGTGGCGCGCGGCGCGGCGCTGGCGCTGGCGTGGCCGGACGCGCGCGTGGCTCGGTCGCCGGCGCCGTCCAGGGTGTTGCGGCGGCGCGCGCGCCCAGTCCAACCTGTCCGCCCAGCGTGTCGGGCTCCTCGCGGTCCTCGCGGTCCTCGCCGTCGGCGGGATGGGGCGCGTTCAGCCACCACATGCGCCGCCTGCCGGAGGTTGATGGATCGTGTAGAGCGTCAGGCGTGGCGGTGGGCGCGAGGGGCTGGCTCGCGGGCCGCATCCCGCGCGCGCCTGGCCGCGTGACGCTGGTAGGGCTGACGGGAGGCTCGGAGAGTAGTGGATGCGCGGGCTCCTCTTCACTGGGAGCCTGCGCGTCGAGCGTCCACGCGTCGCCCAGTGGCGCCGTGTCGCTGGCCTCAGGCGTAGTGGCGGTGCGCGGCGTTAGGCGCGGCGTCAAGCGCGGCGGTGGGCGCTTCCCCCGCCTCGGACTGTTCGGGAGCTTCTCCCGCCTGGGACTCTTCCAGCGCGCTCGCTTCCGCGCGCGCCTCAGCCCGCGAGGCCAGCGCGGCCATGACCGCCAGCGTGGGTAGCTTGCGCGTGGTGACTACTTGGCGCGGTTCGGTCGCCGGCTGCTCCTCCTCGCGCGGTTCGGGCGCATCCACCGCGTCAACGGGAGCCGCGTCGCGCGGTTCGGGCGTTGCGTCATTCGTCACGGGCTGCGCGGCCTCTACGGCAGCGCGGCCTCTACGGCGGGGGGCGTCAGAAGGACGGCTTCGGTGTCGAGCGCGGCCCCGCGGGTGGGGGCTGGCTCAGTGGTGGGGGGCGCCTTCACAGTGGAGGGCGGAAGGGTGGTTTCGGCTTTGCGCACGATGTTGCGCGTCGAGGTAGGCGTCATGTTTTGCGGGGCGAGACGCAGGCTGGGGAGGATGGTTGTCTCCTCCATCTCCACGTTGATCTCGCGGACCTCGTCCTGAACTGAGGACGCCAGGCTCTTACGCCGCACGCGGACCTTCACGCGGCGCGGCGGGGCGCCCGGGTCGGAGGGTGGCCCGGCAAGAACGTCAGTCTCTGGGGAAGGGGTCATCACCATAGCATGTATCTCCGCCACCGGAGGCGCGCTTCGTTCCGTCACATCCAGCGTTTCCACTGGCGCAACCGGGATTTCGAGCGCTTGAGGGACGCCGCTCTCGGCGTTGAGATCGAGCGGCGATGCAGGCCTGAGGCTGGGGCTAGCCAGCGGCCCGGAAGGCGCGGGCGCGATCAGCGCGGCCCCTCCGGCGCGGGCGCCCCGCGTGGTTTGTTTGTTTTGTGGAGGCGCGCTCAGGGCGCGCTCGGGCGGCTTGCCCTGCTTACGCTGTCGCTGAGTGAGCGGGATCGCGCGCATGCTCTTGCGCGCCCCATGCGTATGGACGCTTGTCATGCGGATCTCCCTTCTGTTCGCGGGCGTCGCCAGCGTCTGGCGTGCCGGTTGCCAGGCGTATCGCCGCTCGTTCAGCGGGCCGCGCTGGCGCTCTGACATGGCTTGACATGGCTTGACATGGGCGCGCGCCTATGGCATACTTGCGCCGTGTGGGCCGCCGCGCTCGCTGCGCCGTCACGCCCACCGCTATCATGCACAAGAACACGCGCTGAAGGAACGAGTACGCGCCGCTTGCGCGCGCAGAGAGTCCGGGGCTGGTGCGAGCCGGACCGCGCGAGCGCGCCGAAAATCACTCCTGAGCCGCTACCCGACCCGCCGGACGCCGCCACACATCTGGTAGCTTCTGGCGCTGGCAGGCGTAGCCGGAACCCGCCCGTTATCTTGCGGGGAGGCGTCACTGGCGCCTCATGAGTGGACCGTCGCGAACCCCGACGCCTGGCGCCGTCCATCGCGCTTGCGCGCGACTTGTCGGCGCCTGGCATATGCCAAGACGAGCGGGTTTCGGCTGCGGTCAAATAGGGTGGTACCACGGGTGTGACTCTCGTCCCTGTTTGTCAGGGCGGGAGTTTTTTTATTGGGCGCGCGAAGCCTCCGATGGCCTTCCATTGCGGCTTTACGCCACTTCACGCCAGCGCCAGGCTGACGGCTTGGTTGCGCAAGTGCGGCGCCAACCAGCGCGCGATCGTCGCGGCCTGGCTGCCTACTATTGTATAACGGCCCGCCGCGTCGAGGCTACACAGGGGCCAGGCGGATAGACGAAAGCGAGTGATGGGCTATGGCGGATACACCGGCGACAGTCCTGCTGTATCACGAGGATAGCTACCTGCGCCGCTTCGACGCGACGGTGGTCGCGGTCGAGGGCCGCGCGCTGGCGCTCGACCGCACGGCGTTCTATCCTGGCGGCGGCGGGCAGATGGCGGACCGGGGCGCGCTGCTCGTGGACGGGCGCAGTCTGCCGCTGGCCGCGCTGCGCAAGGAAGGCGACGTCGTCTGGCATGAGGTCGCGCCGGACGCGGGCGACCTTCCGGCGGTGGGCGCGACGCTCACGGGTGAGCTGGACTGGGACTTCCGCTACCACATGATGCGCACCCACACCGCGCTGCACCTGCTCTGTGGCCTGATCTTCACCAACTACGGCGCGCAGGTCACCGGCGGGCAGATGTACCCCGACCGCGCGCGCATGGACTTCTCGATGGAGGGGTTCACCCCGGCGCTGACGCGCGATATCGAGATGAGCGTCAACCAGGCCATCGCCGAGAATCATGAGGTCAAGGTCTATCGCCTGCCACGCGCGCAGGCGATGGAGATTCCTGACCTGATTCGCACCAAGATCAACCTGCTGCCGCCCGACATCCACGAGATACGCATCGTCGAGATCGTCGGCGTAGACTTGCAGGCCGACGGCGGCACGCACGTCCGCGAGACGAGCGAGGTCGGCTCGGTGCGGGTCATCAAGACCGAGAACAAGGGTAAGCAGAACAAGCGCATGGAGATCGCCATCGGCGATTGAACGGGGCGAAGGGGCGAAGGGGACGCGGCCATAAATGGCCGGCGCACGGGAGAGACGCGGCCATGAATGGCCGGCGCACGGGACGAACGGGGATAAATCCCCGCGCATACCCTGACCTTTCAAGGCCCCGTCGCGTGCCCCGGCCTTTCAAGGCCGGGAGCCGGACCGGGCCGGGAGCCGGGTCGGGGCGGGAGTGAAGACAACAACGCGGCAACGCTGACAGAATAGAGGGTACGGCTGTGGCGACAACGAATGATCGGGTGAAGGCGGGAGCGCCCACGACGCCCAAGCGCGCGGAGGGCAAGGCCAGCGGCAAGGCCAATGGCAAGACGGCGGGCGCGGTAAAGGCCGGAAAGACGGCAGGCGTGGCGAAGACCGTGAAGTCCGCGAAGTCGCGAAGACGGCGGGCGGCCAGAACGCCCAGAACGGCGGCGGGAACGGCCAGGGGCCGCTCTTCCAGCCGGTGGTCGCGCCGACGCGCGTGGACTATCCGCTGCTGGAGGACGAGATCCAGCGCTGGTGGGATGAGCATGGCATCCTGAACAAATACCTGCATCGCAACGACGCTTCGCCCCGGCGCTACTCCTTCATCGACGGGCCGATCACCGCCAACAACGCGATGGGCGTGCATCACGCCTGGGGCCGCACCTACAAAGACCTCTGGCAGCGCTTCTACACCATGCGCGGCTACCGCCAGCGCTACCAGAACGGCTTCGACTGCCAGGGCCTGTGGGTCGAGGTCGAGGTCGAGAAAGAGCTGGGCTTCAAGACCAAGCGCGAGATCGAGACCTATGGCGTCGGCGCCTTCGTCGAGCAGTGCAAGCAGCGCGTGCTGCGCTTCTCGGCGGTGCAGACGGCGCAATCGCTCCGGCTGGGCGAGTGGATGGACTGGGACAACTCGTACTACACCATGTCGGACGAGAACAACTACACCATCTGGGGCTTCCTCAAGCGCTGCTGGGAATCCGGCTGGGTCTATCGTGGGCATGACGTGATGCCGTGGTGTCCGCGCTGCGCCACGGGCATCTCCGACATGGAGATCAACGAGGGCCGCCGCGAGGTCCAGCACACCAGCGTCTACGTCCGCTTCCCGCTGGTGGACCGCCCGCGCGAGTACCTGCTGGTGTGGACGACGACGCCGTGGACGCTGCCCGCCAACGTGGCCGCCGCCGTCAATCCTGAGCTGCCCTACGCCAAGGTGGAGCAGGACGGCGACTACTACTACCTCTCGCAGGATGTCGTCGCCAAGCTGGCCAAGCTGCGCGGCCACGAGCACGGCCCGGCGCAGGTGGTGGAGACGCTGCGCGGCTCCGACCTGCTCGGCTGGGAATACACCGGCCCCTTCGATGAGCTGCCCGCCTGGCGCGAGGCGGCGGACGGCGCCGACGCCGCGCCACCGCGTCATCGCCTGGGACGAGGTCAGCGCGGTCGAGGGCACGGGCATCGTGCATATCGCGCCGGGCTGCGGCAAAGAAGACTTCGAGCTGGGGACCGAGGAGAAGCTGCCCGTCCTCGCGCCGGTGGATGACAGCGGCGTCTATGTCGACGGCTACGACTGGCTCAGCGGCATGGCGGTCAGCGAGGTCGCGCGCCCGATCTTCGACAACCTCAAGCAGAAGGGCTACTTCTACCAGACCGAGTCCATCAAGCACGTCTACCCGCACTGCTGGCGCTGCGGCACGGAGCTGATCTTCCGTCTGGTGGACGAGTGGTTCATCTCGATGCGCGAGCTGCGCGGGCGCATGATGCGCTTCGTGCCGGAAATCCGCTGGATCCCCGGCTTCGGCCTGGACCGCGAGATGGACTGGCTGCGCAACATGGAAGACTGGATGATCTCCAAGAAGCGCTACTGGGGCCTGGCGCTGCCGATCTATCATTGCGCCGAGTGCGACAACTTCGAGGTCATCGGCAGCGAGATCGGAGCTGCGCGAGCGCGCCGTCGAGGGCTGGGACGAGTTCGAGGGCCACACGCCGCACCGCCCCTACGTGGACGCGGTGAAGATCCGCTGCGCCACGTGCGGCGCGCTGGTCAGCCGCATCCCCGACGTCGGCAATCCGTGGCTGGACGCGGGCATCGTGCCGTTCTCGACGCTCAACTACCGCCACGACCGCGACGCCTGGCGCGAGTGGTTCCCCGCCGACTTCATCACCGAAAGCTTCCCGGGCCAGTTCCGCAACTGGTTCTTCTCGATGCTGGTGATGTCCGCCGCGCTGGAGGACACCGAGCCGTACAAGACCGTGCTGGGCTTCGCCACGGCGCTCGACCAGGACGGCAAGGGCATGCACAAGAGCCTGGGCAACAGCATCCCCTTCGACGAGGCGGCGGCGGTGGCGGGCGCGGACACGATGCGCTGGCTCTTCACGACGCAGGCGCCTGTGAACGACCTGCGCTTCCCGCGTCTGCCGGAGCCGGAGCGGGTGCTGGCGGCGCGCGCGCAGGGGCTGCCGCCGCGCCTCTCCGACCTGTGGATGCAGACGCGCGCGCCGCTCGACAAGCTCTGGAACGTCTACTCGTTCTTCGTCACCTACGCCAACATCGACCGCTTCAATCCCATGACGCGCCGCCTGCCAGCCAGCAAGCGCAGCGACCTGGACCGCTGGCTGCTCTCCGAGATGCAGGCGCTGGTCCAGCGTGTCACCGAGCGGCTGGAGGACTACGACGCCGAGCACGCGACAGAGGCCATCGCGGGCTTCATCGAGAACCTCTCCAACTGGTACGTGCGCCGCAGCCGCCGCCGCTTCTGGAAGGCGGAGGAGGACGCCGACAAGCTCGCCGCCTACCTGACGCTCTACGAGGCGCTGGTGACGGTGACGAAGCTGCTGGCGCCGTTCACGCCGTTCCTGGCGGAGTCGCTCTACCAGAATCTCGTGCGCTCGGTGGACGCCAGCGCGCCGGAGAGCGTGCATCTGGCGGACTGGCCCGCCGTGAACAAGCGGCTGCTCAACGAGCGGCTGCGCGACGAGACGGCGCTGGTGATGCGGCTGGTCAACCTGGGTCGCGCCGCGCGCGAGCAGGCGCAAATCCGCGTGCGCCAGCCGCTGGGGACGCTCTACGCCACCACGCAGACCGAGGCCGAGCGCGAGACGCTGGGGCGGCTGGGCGATCAGGTCCTCGAGGAGCTGAACGTCAAGCGGCTGGAGCTGCTGCCGCGCGACAGCGACATGCTGGCCTACGCGCTGAAGCCGCGCCGGCAGGTGTTGGGGCCGAAGTACGGCAAGCGCTTCCCGGCGCTGCTGGCCGCCGTCCTGGCGGCTGACCCGCACGCGGGCGCGCGGGCGCTGCGCGAGGCAGGGCGGCCTGACGCTCGACGTGGAGGGCGAGGCCATCACGCTAACGCTGGACGAGGTGGACGTGGAGGCGCGGGCGCGCGAGGGCTTCGTGGCGGCGGAGGAGCGCGGCTACGTCGTCGCGCTGGATACGACGCTGACGCCGGAGCTGCTGGCCGAGGGGCTGGTCCGCGACCTGACGCACGGCATCCAGGACGCGCGCAAGAAGGCCGGGCTGGCCATCGAGGACAGCATCACGCTCTGGCTGGCGACGGACGCCGAGTTCGCCGCCACGCTCCGGCGCTACGCCGCCAGCATCGCTGAGGAGACGCTGGCCGACCCGCTGACCATCACCGAAGGCGAGGACACCGCCGCCCCCGCCGACGCCTACCGCGAGACCATCGCGGCGGCCAAGCTGGGCGGCCACGCCGTCACGCTGGCGCTGGCGAAGCGGTAGGGTGAGCGTCGGGCGCACAAGCCCTCAGGCCGCTCCACTCGTGGGAGAGGTGATGAAGGGCTTTTCATTTGCCGTCTCATGATTATCTGGCATGGAAACCAAGCGACGACGATGGAAGCATGGTATGGCATGATGAGGGAGCGGTAAGGGAACGCATGGTGGGCTAATCTGGCGGAGCAGGCGCTTATCTGTCGGCATTGGTCGCGTCTCGGGACGTGGCCGCGCGCTTGTACATGTCTATGCCAGCCAGTGGGCAGCGCTTGCCGTATGGAGTAAGCATCGCATGCTCACGCTGGCCTCTGTCGCTTACTTCCGGCTCAAGCGATTCAGATACCGCTGGATGTTCATTGGGATGTTCACGATTGCGCTCGGTTTCAGTATCCTGCTCGCCGCGCATGCAGGGCTGGGAAGCGCATCGACGCGTATCGGGGTCATCGGTGGAGCGATCATTGGCGCCATCGTTGGGCGTTTGTCAGGCTGCGAAGGGGGCGGCAGCTCGTCAGTCAACCGCAGAATAGCGGAGGGCGCGCGCGAGATTGGCGAGCAGTTACAGAGCGAGGGTCTTTTCCGGGACGATGGCGAACGCATCACAGTTCATGTTGATCGGTCTAAGTTGCTTCGCCGGATACTCACGCAGATCGTGCGCGCTCTCATTGTTTGCGGGCGCTTTTATTTGGGCGCGCTCAAGCGATCTGGTTGAGCCAGTAAAGCTATGGTTCAGCATTGGCCTGGGTTTGTTCTCTGCTTTGGCGGCCTGGTCGCGCTCTTGAAGCCTCATCCGGCTGTTGATGAACGGCCCGACGCTGGTTGTCAACGCCGACGGGATCCATCGACAACGGCTCGCTGATCGTCACGGGCAGAGGGCTGCTGCGCTGGAATGAGATTCTGGGCGTTGAGGACATCGCTATAGACCTTACGTTATTCCCTGGCGCCAGCGATCGCAATTCAAAGCGCTCAACGGCTCGCTCGATATCAATCTGACGGACTTTCGCGCTGTCCGTCAGCGCCAGCCGCTCTGGAAACGGGCGCTCGCCATCTTTGTTGGCGGTGGGCAGCAGCTGCTCGGCCCACGCATCTTTCCCACACTCCTCGACCGTCCCGCCGCCCAGCTTGTCGCGGAGATCACCCGCTACATCCACACCCACGCGCCGGAGGGAAGCTGGCACAAGGCTATGGCCGATGAAGAGACCGAACAGCCGCCCGAAGTCTGACGCGCTCCCATGTCTACCGCGAGACGATCGCCGCCGCCAAGCTGGGCGGCCACGCCGTCACGCTGGCGCTGGCGAAGCGGTAGGGTCGCGACGCGACGCGCGAGCCCCCAGGCCGCCTCCATTGTCGAGGTGGCTGGGGGCTCGTACGTGTCACCGAGGCTTGCTATCGAATCCTTCCTTTCTTTGACGCCTCACAGGCGCCTCACATGTGATGAGCCTCCCTGTCCAGGATTTGGGGCGCTCTGACATGGCATGTCTTGTGCGAATGCCATTGAGTGACCAGCAATCATCCGAATGGGAGCAATGGGAGCGCTGACTGGACGCGCAGGCAGGATCACGAACCCTGGGCGAGGATAGCGCCTATGGAAACAAAGGGAGGCTCTGATGAAGACTGTCATTGTTGGAGGCGTCGCGGCTGGCGCTTCGACGGGCGCGCGTCTCAGGCGGCTCGATGAGTCAGCCGAGATTGTCGTGCTCGAACGTAGCCAGTATGTCTCGTTCGCGAACTGCGGCCTGCCTTACCACATCGGCGGGGTTATCCCGGACCGGGAGAGCCTCCTGCTTCAGACGCCTGAGAGTCTCGGCAGGAGCCTTGCGCTGGATGTGCGGATCGGGCAGGACGTGATCCGCATTGACCGTGACGCCAAGGAAGTCGAGGTGCGCGACCTTCGGCAGGGGCGAACGTACCGGGAGTCGTATGACAAGCTCGTGCTGTGCCTTGGGGCCGAGCCCATGCGGCCACCGATCCCAGGCGCCGATGACCCGCGCGTTGATGTGCTGCGCGACATCGCTGACATGGACCATATCATCGCCAAGCTCGATCAGGGCGCATCGAGCGCCGTCGTCGTCGGCGGCAGCTACATCGGTCTGGAGCTCGCCGACGCCTTCAGGGCGCGGGGGCTGAAGACGACGATTGTCGAGCGGACCGACCGGCTCATGCCGTGGCTCGACCCCGAGATGACGCGAATCCTGGACTACCACGTCCGCACGCACGATGTGGACCTGCGACTTGGCACGTCCGCCAAAGCCGTGCGGGGGATGGGCAACAGGCTGACGATCGAGCTCTCTGACGGCTCGTCGCTGGAGGCTGACATCGTCGTCATGGCCGTCGGGGCGCGTCCCGTCGTGGACCTCGCCCGTGAGGCTGGCATCAAGATTGGCCCGCGTGGGGGCATCGCCGTAGACGCGCATATGCGCACCTCGGCGCCCGACATCCTCGCGGCTGGCGACGCCGTGGAGACCCCCAATTTTTTGACCGGCGAGCCCATGCTCTCGATGCTGGCTGGCCCCGCGAACCGGCAAGGCCGGATCGCCGCCGACACGATCGCTGGCCGCGACAGTGAGTACAAAGGTACCCAGGGGACAGCCGTGGTCAAGGTGTTCGACATGACGGCGGGCGGTACCGGGCTGACCGAGACGGAGCTACGCGACGCAGGCATCGACTTCCGCAAGGTGTACACCCATCAGAACGGCCATGCGGCGTACTACCCCGGAACCGCGCCGCTGTTCATAAAGGTGCTGTTTGACCCGGCCGACGGGAAGTTGCTGGGCGCCCAGGTGTTGGGCTGGGACGGTGTTGACAAGCGCATCGATGTGTTCGCGGTCGCGCTCCGCGCCGGGATGACGGTGTATGACCTGGAGCATCTGGAGCTCGCCTATGCCCCGCCCTACGGCGCGGCGAAGGACCCGGTCAACATGGCCGGTTTCCTGGGGGCGAACCTGTTGCAAGGGGACATCAAGCTCTGGTACGCGGAGGACTATCCCGACTGCGCTGGTAAGGTGACGATTCTCGATGTCCGCACGCAGGCGGAGTACGAGGCCTGGCACATCCCCGAGGCGATCCTCATACCGTACACGGAGCTACGTCAACGGTTGAATGAGATTCCCCGGGACAAGCCGGTGTACACCTACTGCCGGTCGGGCTTCCGCAGCTACATCGCCTACTGCGCGCTGAAGCAGAGCGGCTTCAACGATGTGTCGTTCCTCTCCGGCGGCATGATGACCTATCACGGCTACCACAGGACGCCGCTGGCGGTTGGCAAGGGCGGCATGCCGGTGGTGGAGTACGCCGAGGATACGATGGCCCAGCGCCCCGGCGCGCTCACGCATGTTTGACGAACGAACTCGTCACGAACGGATCGCAGGTATGCGTCATGGGTGATACGCCAGTTGAGGTCGCGTTGAGCGTTCGGGCGCAGCATGCGGAAGGTCCGCTCTGGGACGCGGCGACGGCCCGCCTGTGGTGGATAGACATCACCGGGGAGCGGGCGCATTGCTTCGATCCGCAGTCGAGCGAGGATAGCTCCTGGAGTGTCTCCGGGCAGCCGGGTGGCGTGGTCCTCAGCGCGACGGGCGAGCCAGTCGTGGCGAGCCCTGAGGGCCTGGCCGCGCTCGATCGGAGTACGGGCAAGCTGGACCTCCGCGTTCCGGTCGAGCGGGACAAGCCTGAGAACCGCGCGAACGACGTCAAGGTCGACGCGCGGGGACGGGTCTGGGTCGGCACGATGGCCTACGACAAGCGGCCACGGAACGCGGCGCTGTACCGGGTCGATGGCGACAAGGCTACCCGCGTGGTCGAGGGCCTCACGATCTCCAACGGACCCGCGTTCGACGAGTCGCGGGGGCGGCTCTATCTCGCCGACACGGCTATCTACGCTGTTGACATGTTCGACATGGACCTCGAAACAGGCGCGCTCAGTGGCCGCCGGCGCTTCCACGATTTCAGCGATGCGCAGGTCTGGCCGGATGGCATGACCGTTGACGATGAGGGCATGCTGTGGGTCGCGCTGGGGCGAGCCGGGGCTGTCCACCGCTACCGCGCCGACGGCGCGCTCGACGGCGTCGTTGAGCTCCCGACGACGAACCCTACCTCGGTGGCCTTCGGTGGCGCCGATGGCGGCGACCTCTACATCACAACCTCCTGGTTCGACCTCGACGCGGACGGTCGCGCCTCCCAGCCCCTGGCTGGCGCGATCTTCCGTTGCCGTCCTGGGGTGACGGGGCGCCCGTCGCCGCGGTACGCGGGCTTCCCGACCTCCACAGCGCCCTTGCCGTAGCGCGCCGCGCCGCGCTCTGACCCAAGAAAGGAGCCACCCCATGATCGAGCGAATGCTCCTCTTCGGAGCCTCCGGCGATCTCACCAAGCGTTTACTGCTACCGGCGGTCGCCCAGTTAGCCGAGGCCGGGCTCCTGCCGCCAGGGTTCACGATTCTGGGCTCGTCCAACGTAGACTGGTCGACCGACGATTTTCGGCAGCACATCGCTGACGGGCTGGCTGAATTCGCGCCCGTGGCGCCGATCACACGCGACGCCGTCGTGAAGATGCTCAGCTTCCAGCCCGCCGACGTCACTCGGCCAGAGGAGATTAGCCGGCTGATCGGCGGCGAGAGCCGTCCAGACACGCTGGTCTACCTTGCGCTGCCGCCGTTCCTGTTCGAGCCGGTGCTGCTGGCCCTGGCGAAGATCAAGCTGCGCAAGACGGACGCGGTGGCGATCGAGAAGCCCTTCGGGACCGATCTGGCGTCGGCGCAACACCTCAACGAGATACTCCGCATCCAGCTGCCCGAGCCGACGATCTTCCGGGTTGACCACTTCCTGTCCGACAACCTCGTTCGCCGCGTCATGGTCATTCGATTCCTCAACCGGATCTTCGAGCCGGTATGGAACGCGACACATGTGGAGCGTGTGGACATTAGCTGGCTGGAGAGCCTGGCCCTCGAAGGCCGGGCCACCTACTATGATGGCGCTGGCGCGCTGAAAGACATGGTGCAGAACCATCTCATGGAGGTCATGTCGCTGGTCCTGATGGAGCAGCCGGCCCGGATCGACCCTGACTCGTTCCGGGGGACTCGCGTCGAGGCGCTGCGGGCGGTGGCCACGCCGCCGGCGGAGCGCATGCGCCGCGATACGGTCCGCGCCCGGTACACCGCTGGCATGATCGGGTCCCGGAAGGTACCCTCGTACGTTGAGGAACCCGGGGTTGACCGCCGCCGCAATACGGAAACGTACGCGTCCCTGACACTCGAGGTGAACAATCCGCGGTGGGCGGGCGTCCCGTTCACCCTGTCGCTCGGGCAAGGCGCTCGCGGCGGACTCGGCCGAGATCGCTATCCACTTCCGCCCCCTGCCCCGCTATCTGCTCGACCAGTGGCCCGGTGTTGAGCCGAACGTGCTCAGGTTGGGGCTCACGGAGCCGTATGTGCGTCTGGGTACGACGATCAATGGCCCGGATCGGCGGGCCGAGAGCCACGAGCTCGAGCTGCAGACGGCAGCGTCGGGCCGAACCCCATACGCCAACCTGGTCCTCGAGATGCTCAGGAGCGATCCGACCCTGCTCATTCGGGGCGACGAGGCCGAGGAGTCGTGGCGCATCATTGACCCGGTGATAAAGGCGTGGGCGGCTGGCGCCGTCCCGATGCAGGAGTACGCCGCTGGCGGAGCGCCGCCAGGCCCCACCAACTGACCGCTCAGGTGGGTCGCCAGGGTCTCGAACCCAGCGACCTGGGATGAGCGGACGTCCGTCCAGGACTCGCGCGAGCTCATCAAGCCGCTGGCTACTCCAATCGTGGGGTGGCCAGCGGCTTCGTTGTGCGCTTCCTCATGTGGCCATGCCGTACTATACTGGCAAGCGGGCGAATGTGCTGATGGTATGAGGAAGGGTTCGTGTGCTATGGCGGCAATTCCAATCACAGGAATCATCATCGGAATCCTGGTTATAGCAATGGTGGAGATCTCATTGTTTCGCGCCAACCGCCGTCCGGAAAGGAGCGCGAGCCGTATCGGCGAGGCGGGGGAGCGGAGCGGCGACGGCGAGCGAATTGTCGTGTTTGCCAACCGTGGCCCGCTGCTGCGGCGCGCGTACATCCTGATCGCCATTTCAGGTTTCGCTGTGGTTGGTTTTCTCGCTCTTCTCGTGATGCTCTTTGCGCCCCAGCTTCTGTCTCAGGATATGCCTGGTCAATCCATTCCGAATATTAAGCTCTTCTCCTGGCTCATTTCCGCAGGCATCTTCGCATGCTGGCGCCGTACCCATGACCGCGCTGACATTCATCCGGCTCATGAGGCGCAGCCCCACGCTCATCGTCAACGCGAACGGCATCGTGGATCACTGCTCCAGCATCGCGGGTGGTCGGGGGCTGCTGCGCTGGAAGGAGATCGCATGGGTCGGGTATGAAATACGGCCAGGCGCTGGCTTCATCCAGCTCTGCCTTGTCATCAACCTGTTCCAGTCTCCCACCGCCAGCGTCCGCGGGCCCAGGACCGTGATCCTCACTACAACTCCACCGCGCGGCTGAGCGCAACCTTGCGCGCAGTCCAGGGGCCAGTCGCGCCTCAGCGCTACACGATGATCTCGAAGATGGTGAGCGTGGGCGTTGCGCCGAAGGAACGGAACATCGCCAGCGGAGGGGGCGTCCCCACCGATTGGCGGAATGTGTCGAATGCTTCCAGGCTGGCCCAGATTCCGACTGTGCGCCAGCGGTCCGGCTCGCTGGTGTCCTGAACGACAAAGGACTGCTCCAGTCCCGGCGGCAACGGCGGCAGGCTTTTTGCTTTTTCCACCAGCGCCGCCCAATGTTCCTGCGGTATCCGCGCCTCCAGCACGATCATCACCTTGTTCGCCATGCGCTGACCTCCTCGTCTCAATGACTCTCCACCGGAGTCGCGCGCAGTATACATCGCAAAATACGTCATGATGAGGGGCTGGAGATGATAGTTTGCGGTGACGCCGCAAACTGCGTTACGGTCTACGTAAGAATACGGGAGAGGGTGAGGCGCCCGCGAGGCGCCGATCCGCCTTCGGTGTTGTTGACCGGGGACCGCCCGTCGGGCGATACGACAAAAGCGAGATAGAAAGTTTTATGGATACGCAGGATATGCCAGATACCCAGGATGCCCGCGCCGATGGCAAGCGCGTCGGTGTGGGCGACCGCGCGCCCGACTTCGCGCTGCCCAACGGCAGCGGCGAGACTGTGCGTCTCAGCGATTTCGCTGGCAAGCGCAACGTCGTGCTGTACTTCTACCCCAAGGACGAGACACCCGGCTGCACAGCGGAGGCCTGCGCCTTCCGCGACAGCTATCAGGACTTCCAGGACGCAGGCGCCGAGGTCATCGGCGTTAGCTCCGACTCCGAGGAGTCGCATGGGCAATTCACCGCACATCACCGCCTGCCCTTCATCCTCCTCAGCGACAAAGGCGGCGCAGTCCGCAAGCGTTACGGTGTCCCCGCAACGATGGGTGTGATCCCCGGCCGCGTAACGTATGTTATTGATAAGCAGGGGACCGTGCGGCACGTCTTCTCGTCGCAGTCCAACATCGGCAAGCATATCTCCGACGCGCTGGAGACTCTGCGCGCGCTCTCCGCCTGATTCGCTGGGCGACCTCACCCCAGCCCCTCTCCCACGAGGAGAGGGGCTAGGGGTGGACTACTTCCTCGACGAGCGCGCCCACAACGGCGAGGCTAGCTGACGCGCGGGGGTGGCGCGGCGATCAATGGCCGGCGCACGCGACACGAGGGATAAATCCCAGGGCCTTTTCAAGGCCCCGGGCCGTGCCCCGGCCTTGAAAGGCCGGGAGGGGCTGGGGCGCCGAGCTAGTCCTGAGAGAGTGATGAGAGCGACGCGGCGCCGATGCGGCCCGCCGTGCGCGGGTCGAGGCGGTCGCGCAGGGCGTCGCCCAATAGGTTCAGGCTGAGCACGGTGATCGTGATCGCCAGCGCAGGACCCAGAACCATCCACGGGTCCAGTCCGCCAGTAAGGTAGGGCTGCGCGTCGGCGATCATCGTGCCCCACTCGGGCGTGGGTGGCTGCGCCCCCAGACCCAGGAAGCTGAGCACCGATTCATCCAGGATGGCGAAGGAGATCGAGAGCGTCGCCTGCACCAGCAGCGGGCTGAAGATATTGGGGAAGATGTGCCGCAGCAGGATGCGCCAGGCTGGCGTACCCACCGCGCGCGACGCCGTCACGTAGTCGAGCGAGCGCACCTGCAGCGTCTGCCCGCGCGCTAGCCGCACGTAGATGGGGATGCGCACGACAGCCAGCGCGATGATCACATTGGTGATGCCAGAGCCGAGCGCGGCGGCGATGGCCAGCGCCAGAATCAGCGACGGGAAGGCCAGCAGCGCATCCACGATCATCGAGATGACCTGGTCTACCCAGCCGCGCAGGTAGCCGCCCACGATGCCCAGGATGCTGCCGATGAGGCCGCCGAGCACGATGGCCCCCGCGCCCACCGACAGCGAGATGCGCGCGCCATAGATCACCCGGCTGAGCTGGTCGCGGCCCAGCGCATCTGTGCCGAGCCAGTGCGCCAGGCTCGGCGGCTGTGTGGCGATGGCCGGATGATATTGCAGCGGAGGATACGGCGCAAAGAGCGGCGCGAACACCGCAACCACGACCAGCGCCACCAGAACGACGCCAAAGAGCAGGCGCGGATCGGCCTGCACGGCGCGCAGCACGCCAAGCAGCCAGCGGCCCACATCGGCGCGACGACGCGATGTCTCCGCCGCTACCGCTTGCACGCTCTCACTCGTCTGGCTTTCCGACGACTGCGGCGCCATCGCGTTCCCGTCCTTTCCACTGCTCATGCGTCGAGCGCGCCTGCGCTAGCGATCTGAGTTGAGGCTGATGCGCGGATCGAGCGCGCCATAGCCGACATCCACCAGCAGGTTCACGAACATGTAGGAGAGCGCCGAGAGCAGCACCACCCCCTGCACGACGGGGTAGTCCTTCGACAGGATGCTCTGTATCGCCAGCATGCCGACGCCGGGCCAGAGAAAGATGCTCTCGATGATCACCGCGCCGCCCAGAATCGCCCCCGCCTGCAAGCCGACAATCGTCAGCATGGGCAGCAGCGCATTGCGCAGCGCGTGGACGAAATAGACACGGCCAGGGCGCAGGCCCTTAGCGCGCGCCGTGCGAATGTAGTCCTGGCTGAGCACTTCGATCATGCTGGCGCGCACCTGCCGCATGTTGCCCGCGACGGCGCCCGTCGCCAGCGTGATGACCGGCAGCACCAGATCACGCAGGTTGCCCAGAGGATCCTGCGTGAAGGGGACGTAGCCGCCCGGCGGGAAGGGGCGCAGCGTCACCGCGAGGAAGAGGATCAGCAGCAGCCCCAGCACGAAGTTGGGGATGGCCGTGCCGACGAGGCTCAGCAGGTTGATGAGCCAGTCAATCGGCGTGTTGCGCTTGCCAGCGGCCAGCACGCCCAGCGGAATCGCCAGCGCCACTGAGACGATCAGCGAGATGATGCCCAGCTCCGCTGTGACAGGAAGCCGCTGCAAGATCGCCTGAGTTACCGGCTGCTGCAACTGGATGGAATCGCCCAGATTGCCATGTAGCGCCTGCCCCAGCCAGATGATGTACTGCGTGAACAGTGGCTGGTCTAGCCCGAGCTGATGGCGCAGCGCAGCAACGGTCTGCGGAGTGGCGCTCTCACCCAGCAGCACCCGCGCCGGGTCGCCGGGAATGAGATGGATGAGCATGAACGTGACGAAGCTGACCAGCAACGCCACTGGAATCATAAAGAGCAGGCGCCGCGCCAGAAAAGTCATCATCGCAATCGCTCCTCACGCCTGCCAGCCAGGCAAACACGGCGCACGCTATCTGGAATGGCGGATACACAGGCGCCCCGCGCAGGCTCCCACCCCATCGGGCGGGCGCCGCGCGAGACGCCGTGGCTCCTCAACGGCTATGCATCAGCCGAGCGAGACGTTCTCGAACTCCATGATGCCGGTTGGCAGCAACGTGAAGCCCTGCACGTTCTTCGTAGTCGCCTGAATCGAAACACCGTGGTACAGGAAGACATACGGCGCGTCCTGCAGCATCAGCGTCTCCGCCTGCTGGTAGTCGGTCGCGCGCTGCGCCTGCTCGTTCGACGTGCGAGCCGCGTCGAGCGCCGCGTCCACCTGCGGGTTGGAGTACTGCATGTCATTGAAGCCGCCGCCCGTGTGGAACCACGAGTACATGTTGCCATCCGGGTCGGGGCGACCGCTCCAGCCGAGCAGCGCCGCCTGGTAGTTGTGCGCAGCCGAATCAGCCAGCAGCGACGCAAACGTCTCCTGCTTGATGTTCACCGTGATGCCAGCGCCTTGCAGCTCCGACTGGAGGAACTGGGCTAGCTGGGTCGTCGCGGGAGAGCCGCTGGGGATGATCAGCGTGAAGGTGAGCGATGTCATGCCAGCCTGCTGCAGCTCCGCCTTGGCCTTCGTCGTGTCGTAGCTGTACGGCGCAATGCTGCTGCTATAGGCCCAGCTCGACGGCGAGATTGGCCCTTGCGCCACCACACCGACGTTTTGCAGCACGCTGGTGACAATCTCCTGGCGGTTCACTCCCCACGACACAGCGCGACGCACGTGGACGTTGTTGAACGGCGCGGCCTGCGTGTTCAGCTCGATGCCGAAGAAGCTCAGGCCTGGAAGCTGCTTGTAGGTCAGCGCGGAATTCGCCTTAGCCGAGGCCACACTGGTCGGGCCGAGCGTTCCAGCCACCTGGATGGTGCCCGTCTGGAGCTGGGTGTACATCACGCTCTCATTCGTGATGGGATGGTAGACCACCTTGTCCAGATAGGGCAGCGAGGCTCCGGTGGACGACTTGTCCCAGTAGTTCGGGTTGCGCTGCATGGTCAGGTGATCGCCCTTGACCCATTCGACGAACTCGAACGGACCGCTTCCAGCGTTCTTGGGCGCGTTCACCAGGTCTTCACCAGAGGCGATAGCCTGCGGCGAGAGCATCATGCCCGCGCGGTCAGTCAGCGCGGCGAGCAGCGGGCCAAACGGCTTGGACAGGTTGAACTGCACATGTGTGGGGTCCACCGCCTGCACCGACGCGACCGACGAGATTTCGCTGTGGCGAGGCGAAGTGGGATCGTTCAGGATGCGGTTGATGTTGGTTACCACCGCATCGGCGTTGAATGGCGTGCCGTCCTGGAACTTCACATCGGAGCGCAGGGTGAAGACGAGCTGCGTGGGCGTTGTGTAGCTCCACGAGGTCGCCAGGTCAGCCTGAATCTTGTTCTGCGAATCCACGCGCACGAGCGTGTCGTAGAGGTTCAGCATGACCTGGCGATCCACCAGCGCGGTGGACTTCACAGGGTCGAGCCGGACGACGTCAGAATCCAGACCGACATTCAGCGTGCCGCCAGTCTTGGAGGTCGTGCCGCCACAAGCCGCCAGTGTCAGCGCGAGCATGCCTGCGCTGATGAGCGACGAGGAGCGGCTTGCGCCAGAATGGCGCGATGAGCGGGGGTGACCCGCTGGAGCGGGTGTGTTGCTGGGACATGGCTTCCCTCTCATGGCTGATAGAAGGACGAGCGTGTGCGCCGCGTTCGCGCGCCAGCAAGACATCGCCGACGACAAACGCCAATACGAGGACGAATAACAGATAATTTCAAGGGCGCGAGGCCCTGGAAACCCCCATGTGATGATCTGCTGGAATGGATGGGGAGCGCTTGGCGCGCTGCCGCCAGATTCCCACCGACTCGTCGCGCCGCCATCGCGCTAACTACGTGGGCTACTATGCCCGGCCTGTGCTCCGACCCGCAGTGATTGTCGACTCGCCGTAGAGTGCGCCGAGATCGCGCTCGATGCGCCCAACGGCTTCCAGGAGGAGCGGCGCATATCGCTCGGCCTGCGCATCGTCGAAGCGCGAGGCAGGGCCGGCGATGCTCAACGCCGCCAGAACTTCGTTGCGCGCCCCTACACGAATGGGCGCCGCCATTGACGCGGACCCGGCGACGGTCTCGCCGCGTGTGACGAGATAGCCGGTCGAGCGCAGGCGCTCCACCTCCGCTTCGAGCCGTGCGCGCGTGTCTACGCTCAGGCGGCCAGTCGCGCGCCGCCAGAGGTCGGCGTTCGCTGGCCCCTCCACCAGCAGCGCCTTGCTCGACGCGCCAGACTCCAGCGGGAAGCAACGCCCGACACCCGCCGCCATACGCAGCAGTTGTGGGCTTTCCAACTCCTCCAGGCACATACGCACGTCACCCGCGACGACATACAGCCCGATGGTCTCCTCAGTCGCTGCGCGCAGCCAGTGCATATGTGGCGCGCACATCTGGCGCAGGCCCGCCTCGCCAGCGACGCCCGCCGCCAGCGCGAGCACGCGAAAGCCCAGCGAATAGGCGCGCGTCTCGCGATCTTGCGTCACCATGCCGTGGGCCATCAGCGAGCGCAGGATGCGATGAATGGCGCTCTTCGTCAGCCCCAGCCGCTCGCTAAGGTCAGTCACACCGAGCGTCGGCGTCTCGCGCGAGAAGGCGAGCAGCACGCCGAGCGCGCGGTCTACCCCGCGCAGGGTATCGCGCTCGTCCTGGGCCACATCGCCATCGGCGACGATCCGCTCGTCATCGGGAAGATGAGCGGCGGGAGAACGCATCTGCGCCACAACGACCACCTTCGCGTATGGTAGCCACGGCGAAGTCGAACACGCTCAGGATGAAAAAATGGAACAGCGTTCCGCTTGCGTAGATTTGCACGCAATCATACCGACTAGAGCGCCTGCTCGTCAAGGCGCAATCTTGCTGAGCTTGCGCAACGTCTAGCGCCAGACGCTGCCCACTGTCGGCTACCAGACGCGCTACCAGCCAACAGCGGCGCCCTCGGAGCGTGGGTCAGAGCCACCGTGGAAGACGCCCGCCTCCTCATCGAGGACGATGCCGTTGGCGTGGCCCATCGCGGAATCGAGCGGCGCAGCCATCACAACCTCATGCCCCATCGCGCGCAGCTCCTCGACGGTGGCATCGGGGAAGCGCTGCTCCAGGCGCAACACCTCCTGTCTGCCCCGGCTCGTCGGCGCCGTGTACCCAGCGCGGCGTCTCGATAGCCGCCTGGATGTTCATGCCGTAGCGCAGCAGATTCGTGTAGACCTGCAGGTGCGTCTGCGGCTGGCCGTCGCCGCCCATCGCGCCAAACACCACGGCTGGCCGCCCATCGCGCAGCGCCATCGAAGGGATCAGCGTGTGCAGCGTGCGCTTGTCTGGCTCCAGCGCATTCGCGGCGTTGGGATCGAGCGAGAAGTAGGCGCCGCGATTCTGCAGCGAGATGCCCGTACCGTCGACGACGTAGCCGCTGCCAAAGCCCGCGTAGTTGCTCTGGATCAGCGAGACAGCCGAGCCGTCCTCATCCACGGCGCACATATACACGGTGTCGCCCGCGTAGCCTGCCGTCGCCTGGGTGACGCTGGCGCGCTCGGTGGGAATCAGCGCGCGGCGTGCGGCGAGGTAATCCGGCGCGATCAGCTCCGCGGGCCGCAGGCGCATGCGCTCGATGTCGGTGATGTGCGCCGCGCGGTCGGCGAAGGCCAGCTTCTTCGCCTCGACCTCCAGATGCACCGTCCGCGCGCTGAGCGGATCATCGCCCAGCGTCAGCCCATCGGTCAGGCCGAGCATCTGGAGGGCGGTTATGCCCTGTGTGTTGGGCGGCAACTCGCAGATCTCCAGCCCGCCGAACGGCACGGTGAGCGGAGTGACCCACTCCGCACGGTGCGCGGCGAGGTCGTCCTCGGTGATGAGGCCACCCTCAGCGGCGAAGAACGCGGCGATGCGCTGCGCCAGCGGCCCACGGTAGAAGGCGTCTGGGCCGCCAGCGGCGACGGCGGCGAGCGAATCGGCCAGCGCGCGCGCGGTCGCGCGCGAGCCAGCGGCGGGGATGTGTCCGTCGGGCAGGTAGTTATCGCGGAAGGAGCGGTGAGTGAACGCCGCCTGATCCATGCGGGCGAGCGCCTGGCTCAACCCCCGCCCGACGGGGAAGCCGTCACGCGCATAGTCAATCGCGGGCTGCAGGACGCGAGCCAGGCCCAGCTTGCCGAAGCGCTCGGAGAGCATGCCCCAGCCGCTGACGCAGCCTGGCACGGTGACGGAGTGGATGCCGTGGCGCGGCATGGTCTGATGGCCGAGCGCGTGGTAGCGCTCGATGGTGGCGGCGTGGGGCGCGCGCCCGCTGGCGTTCAGCCCGATCAACGTGCGTGAGGGGGCGTCCCAGATGATGGCGAAGAGGTCACCGCCCAGCCCACAGACAAAGGGATAGACCACCTGGAGCGCCGCGTTCGTGGCGATTGCGGCGTCCACCGCGTTCCCTCCGGCCTTCAGCATGTCGAGGCCAGCCTGCGCGGCCAGCGCATGTGGCGCGGCCACCATGCCGTGCGTGGCGAGTGTCGCGGCGCGATACTGGGGCAGGGGGCCGAACTGATCGCCTAAATGTGGCGCGCGCGAAGTGGCTGGATGTGGCTGACATAGACGCTTTGGCCCACCTTCCCAAACCATATGCCGGCAGTGGCGCGCGGTGTTCCGCTGACAAGAACGCTGTTCACGTTTTCGTTTGCGGCATCATAACGTGCCGCCAGTGTCTTGTCAAGCAGGTGATGGAGCAGAGATGGGAAGTCGCGGGGGGGACGCGGCCATGAATGGAAGGTGTGGGGGACGCGGCCATGAATGGCCGGCGCATGGCGCGTGGGAGAAGGGCATTTATGCCCCCGTACCGTGCCTCGGCCTTTCATGGCCAGGAGGGCTACAGTCCCTTGCCGCCGAGCGGGACGACCTCGAAGCGTTCGCCCGCGCCCGCGATCAGTGGCCTGCCGCGCCCGATCAGCGCGCACACATCCTCGCGGGTCAGCGACGCGGCGTGGTCTTCGCGGCTGCTCCACACCTCGCTCACCCACACCGCGTCCGGCTCGCTCTCCGACACGCTGACGATATACAGCTCGCAGCCCGGCGCGTCGCGCAGCAGCGCCGCAGCCTCCAGCAGCACGGCGGCCAGCGCGTCCCGCTGCCCCGGCTGCGCGATGATTTTGCCGAACAGCCCGTATTTGCTCATTGGACTCCCCTCAGGTGGCGCTCGCTATTTTCAACCGATTCGCAAAATGCGATCGGTTGAGCATTTGCTGAACTGTACGCAATTTGCGTACAGTTGACTTCCTACGCAACATCCTACAATCTGTAGACTGTTGCGCTACTCTCAGCAGCATACGCGGATTGAGTGATATTGGGCTTCCGCTCAACCCTTTACAGCTTGTAAGGGGTTGCAGGCCAGGCGGAATATCTTCGCATGCCAGTTCTCCGCATGGCGTCACGATGCGGCTACCACCTCGTCGCTCGTCGCCTTGCAGTCCTATGCGAAAGTTTCGCGTCCAACTGTCCGCACACATCGGACAGTTGGATGCCCTTTCAACAGTGGCAAATTGTAACAGTTGGCAAATTGTCAACAGTTGCCCAATGCGCCACTGCCTCTACGCTCGCGCCACCGTCACTGGCACGGCGTTGAGGATGGCGTCGCCGGAGAGCGGCTCGATCTCGGCGTCGGGGATCAGACGGTTGAGGTTGGCGCCGGAGTGGGCGTTGGCGACGGAGAGGCGTGTTCCCGGCTGGTCGTGGCCCCAGCCGTGGGGCAGGCTGACCACGCCTGGCGCCATCTCGTCGGTCACGCGCACCGGCGCGACGAGCGAGGCTGCGGCGGAGGTGATGCGCGCCTGCCCGCCGTCCGCCAGCCCCAGCCGCGCGGCGTCGTCGGGGTGGATGAGTAGCGCGCAGGGGTCGTCGCCCTTCACCAGCGGCTCCAGGTTGGCCATCCAGGAGTTGTTGGAGCGTAGCTCGCGCCGCCCGATGAGCACCATCTCCGGCTGTGCGCGGCCCAGCGAGGCTTGCAGCCGCGCGACATCCGCAAGCAACAGCTCTGGCGCTAGCTCGACCTTGCCCGACGGCGTGCGCAGGACTTCGGGGATGCGCGGCTGCAGCGGGCCGAGGTCCACGCCGTGCGGCGCGGCCTCCAGCGTGGCCAGTGTCAGGCCATCGGGGCGCGCGCCGAAGCCGTCGCCGTAAGGGCCGGCGCGTAGCAGGAAGTCCAGCAGCCGCTCGGGGCCGCGCCGTGGCGCCAGCGCGGCGAGCAGCTCCGCCGGGTCGCGGCCCTCCACTGGCGAGCCTTTCTGGCGCGTCTCGCGGGCGATGATCTGGCCCGCCACGTAGTCATCCAGCGCGGAGACGGGGAGGCTGGCTCCTTGCCCGGCGAGGATGCCGGTCAGCCGCAGCAGGATCTCCCATTCGTCGAGCTGTCCGGTGGGGCGCTGGAAGACGGGGAGCGAGTAGTGGGCGATGTTGCGGATGGAGAGTTGGTAGAAGCTCAGGTCGTAGTGCGAGCGCTCCAGCGGTGAGGGCGGCGGCAGGATGACGCGCGCGTGGCGCGTGGTCTCGTTGAGGTAGGCGTCCACGCAGACCATCGCGTCGAGCGTGGCGAAGGCGGCGGCCAGCCGGTCGCCGTTGGGCGCGCTGAGGGCCGGGTTGCCCGCGACGGTGATCAGCGCGCGGACTTGCCCCTCGCCTGGCGTCTCGATCTCCTCGGCGAGGCAGGCGGCAGGCAGCTCGCCCAGCACGCGGCTGGCCTTGCGCACGCGACTGACGCCCGGCCCAGTGCGGAATCCTCGCCCGCGCCCCGGCTCGCCGCTGGTGTTGCGCGCCCCGGCGGCGGCCCTGGGGAACATCGCGCCGCCCGCGCGGTCCAGGTTGCCCGTCAGCGCATTGAGGACATCTACCAGCCAGTTGGTGAGCGTGCCAAACTCCTGCGCGCAGGCGCCGATGCGGCAGTAGACCACGCCATGCTCGGCGGCGGCTAGCTCACGCGCCAGGCGGCGGATCGTCGCGGCGTCTATCCGGCAGCGCGGCGCAACGGACTCCGGCGTGAACGGCTCCGCCGCCGCGCGCAGCGCCTCCATGCCGTTCAGATGCTCGCCCAGCGCGCCGGGATTGGCCAGCCCCTCGGCGAAGAGCGTGTTGACCATCGCGAAGAGCAGCAGCGCGTCGGTCCCCGGCTGGATGGCGTGATGCTCGCCGGCCTCCTGCGCGGTGCGCGTGCGGCGCGGGTCAATCACGACCACTTTGCCGCCACGCGCCCGCAGCGCGCGGATGCGGTCGCGCATGTTGGGCGCGGTCATCAGGCTGCCATTGGAGACCAGCGGGTTCGCGCCGAGAATCAGGAAATAGTCGGTGCGATCCACATCGGGGATCGGGATGGTGAGCGGGCCGCCGAACATCAGCCCGGCGGAGACGTGCTTGGGCATCTGGTCCAGCGTCGAGGCGGTGTAGATCGAGCCGCTGCGCAGCGCGGTCAGCATCGGTGTGTTGTAGAGCTGCCCGGCGAGGTTGTGGACGTTGGGATTGCCGAGGTAGAACGCTACCGCGTCGCGCCCGTGCGCGGCGATGATAGGGGTAAGCAGCCGCTCGACCTCAGCGAACGCCTCATCCCAGGAGACCTCGCGCCAGTCCTCGCCCGCGCGGACCATCGGCGCGCGCAGGCGGTCGGGGTCGGCGTCCAGCGCCTTGAGCGCCGCCGCCTTGGGGCAGAGGTAGCCGTGGCTGAACACGTCCTCCTGGTCGCCGCGAATGCTGACCACCTCGCGCCCGCGCGTGGTGATCTCCAGCCCGCAGGTCGCCTCGCACAGCGGGCAGGTGATGTGGCTCACCCGCGTCCCCGTCTCGTTTGCTGTCCCGTCCATCACTGACCTCCCGCTGTTCCTGGCCCCTTCGCTGGAGCCGCGCCGCGTCGCGCGTACGGGCATGATACGGCGCGGCGGCGCGGCGGGTCAACGGCTGCTGACGCGCGCGGTGAGTGGTATAGTCATAGGCGATGGCTCAGTGACTTCAGTTCCGCGCCCATGTCGCAATATCGCATCATGCCTGGAAGGAGGATGGCTATGTCCACCCTGCCAAAACACCTTCTGACCGCCGAGGAGTTCGCGGCGTTGCCGCTCGAAGGGCTGCGCTCGGAGCTGATCGAGGGGGAATTACGCACGATGCCGCCTACGTCTGGGAGCCACGGCAGGATCACGATGCGATTGAGCGCTCTCGTCGCTCACTACGCGATGACGCATCAACTGGGCGAAACGTACGCGGCGGAGACAGGCTTTCTGATCGCCAGGAACCCCGATACTGTGCGCGCTCCCGACTTTGCCTTCATCCAGCGAGACCGCGTACCATCACGAGATTCAGATTCTCGTTGGGTTCCTGTAATCCCCGATCTCGTGGTCGAAGTCGCCTCTTCTGGTGACCGGCCAGCGGAAATCCGGCAGAAAGCCACCATGTGGCTGGAGGCGGGTGTGCGCCTGGTGTGGGTGGCCTTGCCTGCCGAGCGGGTCATCGAAGTCCACCGCGCGGGCCAGCCCCTCGTGACGCTCGACGAGTCCGCTACGCTCGACGGCGCTGACGTTGTGCCAGGGTTCTCGACGCCGGTGGCGGCGATCTTCGGCTAATCTCCACAGCCTCGACTACACGGGTTGCCCCGCATCGCGGGCCGCAGCGCCCTCCGGTACAGCTCCGATTGCAGCGTCTCGTGGGGGTCATAGGCGGACTTTGAGGGCGGCGAAGGCGGCCAGCGCATCGGCGGGGAGCATGCGCGTGACCTGCTCCGGGGTGAGCGTGCTGTCTTTGGCGAAGTACATGCGCCCGCCGTGGTCGATGGTGATGTCGTTCAGCTCGCGCATCAGCGGCAGTATCCGCGCCTCCGTGTTGCGGTGGACGGGGAAGTCCAGCGCCAGGGAGTAGCCGTCGAGCAGGTAGTTGAGCGTGGCGTCGCTGGCGCGCTGCTTCTTCATCACCGCCAGCGACGGCGGCAGCCCCGCTTCGTGCGCGCGGCTGAGAAGCGCCGCAAAGCCCTTGCGCGCCGACGTCTAGCGGCAGGAACGCCTGATGCTGGATCATGCCGCCCGGCAGGTAGGAGTACTGCCAGTTGGGTATCATGTCCAGCGGGAAGTTGGCGGCGGGATAGGGGACGCGCTCCCACTCGTGGGAGGCGCGGCGGCTGCCCATCGTCCACTGCGCGCGGTTGGCGAATGCCGCGCCCGTGTGGGACGACATCGGGCGCGCCAGCATGGGGACCAGGCCTGACGGCAGGCGGCGCAGCAGCCGCGCGGCCCCCGCTGGCCAGTTCGCCCAGGCGCTCGCCAGCGTCTCCGCCGCGTGCGGGTCCTCGCCCTCACCGAGCTCACGGCCCTCCGCCAGCAGGCCGCGACCCAGCGCCGGGCCAGTGGCGGAGGCGTCCACCCAGGCCACCATATCGCTGACGTCGGGCGCGGCGGCTTCCATCGCGTCGAGCATCGCGCCCAGCGAGCCATGCGCCGCGCGCCGCTCATCTACCATGCCCGACCAGACGCGCGCCATGCGCAGCGTGAACCGGGTGAAAACGCCGAGCAGGCCCATGCCGCCAATCGCGGCGTGGAAGAGATCGGGGTGGCTGTCGCGGGAACAGGTCAGCCGCTCGCCGCTGGGCAGCGCTAGCTCGAAGCTGAGGATGTGGTCGCCGAACGCGCCCGCCCGCCAGTTGTTCTTGCCGTGGATGTTCGCCGCCGCCGCGCCCGCCACCGTCACCACGCCGCGCCCTGGGACCACCGGCGGGCGCCAGCCGTCGGGCAGGACGCGCCGCCAGAGGTCCGCGATGGTCACGCCTGGCTCGACGGTCGCCACGCCGGTCGCTGGCTCCCAGATGAGGATGCGCGCGGCGGCGGTGCAGTCCAGCGTGACGCCGCCCTGGAGGATGGCGGCGTCACCGTAGCTGTTGCCGCCGCCGCGCGGGCAGACGGTCACGCCGCGCGCGTCCGCCTCCGCCAGCATGGCCGCCAGCGTCTCGGTGTCCACCGGGCGGGCGAGATGGCCGCGCGCGCGGTCGCGCATCCCCCAGCCAGTGATGAGCTGTTGAGGCTCTTGCAGCGCGCGCTCCATGCTATACCGCCAATCGTTTCATCACGGCGGCGGGCAGCAGTTTCACCAGCGTCAGCACCGGCCGCCAGTACCACGGAGTATACACCACCTCCGGCCCGTGCGCGGCGGCGTCCGCAATGCGCCGGGCGACCGCTCCGGGCGCGGCGGTGAGCGCCTTGGGTGTCGTCACTTCAGCGATCATCGGCGTATCCACGAACCCCGGCTTGATGGTTACCACGCGCACGCCCGCGCTGGCCAGGCGGTAGCGCAGCGACTCCAGGTAGACGCTCAGGCCGGCCTTGCTCGCCATGTAGGCGCTGTTGCCCTTGCGGCCCCGGTCGCCCGCTACCGACGAGATGCCCACGATCGCTCCCAGCTTGCGCGGAGCGAAGTACGCGGCGGCGAGATCGAGCCAGCGGATCGCGCCGAGCAGGTTGACCTCGATCATCGCGCGCTGGTCGCCGAAGCTCCACCCCCCCGGCCCTGGCGGCGGCATCACCCCGGCGGCGTAGACCAGCAAGCGCAGCGGCGCGCCAGCCGCCTCCATCTCGCTGGTGATCTGCTCAAAGAGCGGTTGCGTGGCGAGGTAGTCGCGAACATCGAACGGGTAGACGCGCACGACATCCGCGCCATGCGCGTTCGTGATCGCGGCGGCCAGCATCTCCAGATCAACGGCGCGCCGGGCCACCAGCGCCACGCGATAGCCGCGCCGCGCCAGCTCTCGCGCCAATTCCGCGCCAATGCCGCTCGACGCGCCGACCACGATCGCGCCACCGCGCGCCGCTACAACCCGTAGGCTCATTCCCGCTCCCTCATCCGTTGTACATTCGCTCGCCCCGCTCCCAGCCTTTCAAGGCCGGGGGATCTATCCCCCGCGCGCCGTGCGCCGGCCATTCATGGCCGCGCCTCACCCTCCCGCGTCTCCCCTAGCAGCGACTCGACCACCGCCCAGTCGGCCTCGCTGGTGACGGCGGGGTTTGGGCTGCCGGGGTCGTAGACCCGCACGCGCGCGCCGCTGGCCAGCGCCAGGCCCGCCAGCCCCTCCGCGCCCGGCTCCTGGAGCGCGCGCGCCAGCAGGTCGCGGCGGATGACGAACGGCGGCTGGAGGCGGGTGAGGCGGGAGCGTGGCAGCGTCTCGACTACCCGGCCATCCACCACGCGCTTGAGCGTGTCTTTCACCGGCTCGCCCGCCAGCGCCGCGCCACCCTGCCCCGCGGCGGTCAGGCCGGTCGCCAGCGCGGCGGGGGAGATGAGCGGGCGCGCGGCGTCATGCGCGATGACCCACGCGCAGGAGTCGGGGAGTGCGGCCAGCCCGGCGGCGACTGACGCGCGCCAATCCGGCTCGCTGAGGATGACGCGCGCGAGTGGAGAAGAGGCGGCCAGCGCTTCCGCCTCAGCGGCGCGCGCTGGCCGGGCGAGGATGACCACCGCCGCTATGCCGGGCGCCGCGAGCAGCGCATCCAGCGCCCACGCCGCCAGCGGACGCCCGCGCAGGAGTCGCCACAGCAGCGCCTCGGCGTCCGCCGTGGCAGGCGCCGGAGCCGTCGCGATGAGCAGCGCGCCAGCGGTGGGGGGCGCTGGCGCGGGTGGCTCGTGGCTGGATGGTGGTATGGCGTTCATGCGGCGATCATCGGCGCGGCGCTCAGGCTGTTCCGGTGCGGCGCGCGGCGGCGATGCTCGGCGCGGTCTGCTTGGGGTGGGCGAAGATCATGCGCCCGGCCACCGTTTGCAGAACGCGCGTCACCGACACCTCGATCGTGGACTGGAGATACGCTTTGCCGTTCTCGACGACGATCATCGTGCCGTCATCCAGATAGCCGACGCCCTGTCCGGCTTCTTTGCCCTCCTGGATGATCTTGACCGTCATCTCCTCGCCGGGCAGCAGGATCGGTTTCACGGCGTGCGCCAGCTCATTGATGTTGAGCACCTTCACGCCCTGCAGCTCCGCCACGCGGTTGAGGTTGAAGTCATTGGTGATGATCGCGCAGCGCCACTGACGCGCCAGCTTCACCAGCTTGGCGTCCACCTCCGGCACCTCGGTGGGGTCGGCGTCGGAGATTTCGACTGGCACGCTGGAGTCTTTTTGCAAGCGCTGGAGGATATCGAGTCCGCGACGGCCACGGTTGCGGCGCATGCTGTCGGAGGAGTCGGCGATGTGCTGGAGCTCCTCCAGAACGAAGCGTGGCGCCACCAGCGTGCCAGTAACGAAGCCAGTCTGACTGATGTCGGCGATACGCCCGTCAATGATGGCGCTGGTGTCGAGCAGGATGCGGTCGCTCGTGCGCTTGGCGCCGCGCCCTGTCAGGCGGTCGCGCAGACGTCCGCTCGTCTGATCGCGCTCGTCGTGCTCCTCGTGCTCCTCACTCTCGCGCTCGTCACGCGCGGCGCGCCGCGCCGCGCGCCCGGTGAACGCCATGCTGGCCAGCCGGGTGAAGTCGTTCTTGCGCAGCACGGCAATCGTCACCCCGAGCCAGGCGCAGAGCACCGCGACGGCGGTGGGGACCCAGCGGCCCAGATCAGCGAATGACAGCTGCGAGAGCGGAAGCGCCAGCAGCGCAGCGATCAACAGGCCAACGACCAGCCCGATCACCCCGGCGATCAGGTCGCTGACCTCTGCTTTGCGAATCTGCTCTCGAATCCAATGGTAGGGGGCGATGATGATGAATGGCGTAAGCGCCATGAAGATGAGTCCGATGAAAAGCGCGATCCCCACTACCGCCAGAAGAGGCAGTCCCCATTTATCCGCTGCGTTGAGTGTACTGCCGACGTCGTACGCCAGCGTCGCCGCAGCCACAAAGACGATGGCGCGGACTATCATTCTCCCAGACATGCGATGCTCCTCTCGCATCATGTAGGGCAGACGCCTTGGCCTGCCAGGAATGGCATGAGCCATCCAGTTTGTGTCGCGTGACGCCTCTCCTCAAGACGTTCCGCCTTAGACACGTCAATGGGCGCAGGATAATAAACCGCGCGCCCTTGTCGCGGAGCTGAGACCCGGCGGGCGCCGCAACCCACGCGGCGTGTCCGCTGGCGCTCGCTCCTTCAGCGCCGTATTCTGTCTACCTAGTGTAGCATACCCGGCCCTCCAGTAGAGTGGTTGGCGCCACTTTTTTCTGTCGTTTCCGTCACTCTTAGCTCTCATTCAGTCGAATGGCGTAGGGCGTTTTGTGATATCCGCCCGCTCCCTATGCTGATTCCAGCGCCATCTCGATCGCGGCGGAGAGTGTTGGCGCGTAGAGCGTTCTGATGCCCTCGACTCGCTGGCTCTCGTCGCTGCTGGCGCCCACCCCGCGCACTGGCGGCGCGATGATCTTGTGGAATCCCAACTTTGCCGCTTCTCGCACGCGCTGGGCCAACCGGGGAACGGCGCGCAGCTCGCCTCCCAAACCGACCTCGCCGACCAGCGCCAGATCGGGCGTTACTCGCCGTTCCAGGAAGTTGGAGGCGATGGCCACCGCCACCGCCAGGTCCACCGCTGGCTCGCTCAGCTCGAAGCCGCCCGCCACGTTGACATAGACATCCTGCGATCCCAGCCCCAGCCCGGCGCGCTTGATGAGCACCGCCAGCAGCATCTGCAAGCGGTTGCGGTCGAAGCCGGTGGCCGTCTGGCGGGGCGCGCCGAAGACCGTCGGCGTCACCAGCGCCTGCGTCTCGACTAGCAGCGGCCGCGTGCCCTCCATGCTGACGACCACCGCCGAGCCGGTCGCCTGGCCGCGGCTCTCAGAGAGGAAGAGCCCCGACGGGTTCGGCACGTCCACCATGCCATCGCCGCGCATCTCGAAGACGCCGACCTCGTTGGTGGCGCCGAAGCGGTTCTTGACGCCGCGCGCCAGCCGGTACGTGTGGAAGCGCTCGCCCTCCAGGTACAGCACGACATCCACCATATGCTCCAGTGTGCGCGGGCCAGCGACATTGCCTTCCTTGGTGACATGGCCAATCAGGCAGACCGGCGTGTGCGTGCGCTTGGCGGCGCGCATCAGTTGCAGCGCGCACTCGCGCACCTGGCTGACGCTGCCCGGCGAGGAGGAGACGAGGCCAGTCGAGACGGTCTGGATGGAGTCCACGACCACCAGCGCGGGCCGCTGCCGCTCGATCACCTCGACAATCGCCTCGACCTCGGTCGCGGGCAGCAAGTAGAGGCGCGGCTCCATGATCTCCAGCCGCTCGGCGCGCAGCTTGATCTGCTGCGGCGACTCCTCCGCCGAAACGTAGAGCGCGTCGGCGCCGGCGCGCGCGATATGGCCGGCCACTTGCAAAAGCAGGGTGCTTTTGCCGATCCCCGGCTCTCCACCGATCAGGATCAGCGACCCCGCCGTCAGCCCGCCGCCCAGCACGCGGTCCAGCTCGTCGGAGCCGGTGGGGCGGCGCTGCGCGGTGACCGCCGCGACCTCCGGCAGCGGCACGGGCGTGACGGATTCCACGCTCAGGGACGCCGTGGCCGCGCGCCGCGCTGGCTCAGGCGGCGCTTCGACCAGTGTGTTCCACGCGCCGCAGTCGGGGCAGCGCCCCAGCCACTTCGCGCTCTCGTAGCCGCATTGCTGGCATGTGAACTTCGATACAGACTTCGGCATGCGTCGCCTTTCGCTTCGGCTCCAGCGCCGCTGGGCCATGGGATGTCTCGCTCAGGAGTGATACGGCGCCGCGCCCGGCTGGGTTAGGCGCGGAGATGCGCGAAGAAGTTGTACTCATGACTGACCGCGCTATGGCTATGGAATGTAGCGCATGATGTCGAGCGGGATCAGAGCTGGTACTGGTGAGTGACTGAAATCACTGATGTTGCGGGTTATGATGAAGTCGAGCTGCAAGGCCTGCGCGCAACTGATCTGTACATTGTCCTCGAAGTCGTTGCCCGTCAGCGACCGCGCTTCTCGAAGTGTCTGGTCAGTGACAGCGATGATGCCAAACGCGTCCAGGATTCGATCTACATCGGCGAACGCTCGCGTGATGCTCGTAAGGCGGCGACCGATATAGAACACATCGGTGAGCGCAGAGGCTGGCATATAGGCGATCAACGCGCCAGCCATTCGCGCGCCCCAAAGTGGGGTCGCCTCGTCGGACCAGGGTTTCCGGTCGAGGAGCCAATCGAGCGCGACATTCGTGTCAATGAGGACACGCAGCGGTTGCGCATCAGGCATCGTGCCGCTCCATGAGCAGGCGCTCGATATCCTCGTCTGTTGGCGCTGGTTGGCCCGGAGTCGCGAACAGGCCGCGCAATTCGTCGGATGAGATGTATGGGCGCCCGGTCTTCGGATCAATCGTATCCTGGCCGTTGTCCATCAAAATCATGCGCGCCAGCCACTCCCGACGCTCGCGGGGCCAGTCGCGTACCGCGCGCAGAATAGTCTCTTGATCGAGCGCAGGCTCAGCCATATTTTCTTCACATCCCTTTCGTCTCAGACGCCGGATTGCCTCTGCATTGTACCCATTTCTTCATACAACAGGCGCCAGGACATTCACTCGGCCGCGCCCGGCTGGGTTGGGCGCGGCGCGAAATCATGCCCTACTCGAACCGCGCGCGTACGAAGTCGAGGGTGTGGCGGATGATCTCATGTGTGCGGGCATCGTCGTTGCGGGTATCAAACCCGTGATAGCCCGCGGGATGGTTGAGCGCGTCTAGTGGCATGTTCGCCGCCAGCGCCGCCAGCATGAAGGCGTCGAGGCCTGCGTTCAGCCCTGGATGATCCTGTCCCGCCCGCGCTACCAGCATCGGCGTCGCGATAGTGTGCGCTCGTTCCACGGCGGCGACCGGCGAAAACCGGCTGAGTGTCTCGATGCTGATATCCTCCGCCGCCCCTTCCTCCGACGCGAGCGGGCGGAGATCCATCACCGCGTAGTAGGCCACGAGGCAGCGCACGTACGCTGGCCGCTCGCGTAGCGCGCTGGCCAGGAACGGCCCTCCGCCGGAGATCGCCCAGAGGCACAGACGATCCGCATCCACCCCCAATTCCTCCGCATGCGCGCGCACGTAGGCGACCGCCGCGGCGATGTCGCCTTCCGCCTGTCCGAGCGCGTCGAAGCCGTAGAAGCGGTGCGTGAACGTGACGCCAATCCAGCCAGAGGCCGCCGCCAGCGCGCCGTAGCCGCGAAAGACACCCCACTCCGCCGGCGCCAGCGGCAATTCTGGCGCTATGGGGCCGCCGTGGATGAACACGACTGCTGGCCGCCGCTCGCCCGCGCGCAGGTCCGGCGGCGCGTACACGTCCATCCGTAGGTCGCCCTCCGGCGTGGCCCGGTATACGATGCCCCGCCGCGCCGTCACGGTATCCATTCCTGGCGCGCGGTACACCAGCGGCGCCCGCAGCGCCGCCAGCATATCATCCTGCTCGTTCGCCACGTCTCTGCTCCTCATCCAGTTCGCGTCCCCGCCCGCGCAGGCGGGCTCCGCGGCCGCCATGCAAGCGTAGCGAAGCCCTCGTGCGGGTTCGGGGCTCCCGCACGGGGCCCTTAGACGCGGATTCATCCGCCAAGGATTCCGCCCACAACGCAAAGAAAGCGGGCGCCGGAGACTCATCGCCTCTGGCGCCCGCCTGGTGGGGTCGCGTTGACCCCGAATGTTTCGCTAGCGCGATGTATCGTCGCCCGCCGAGAGCGCGGCTTCCGGCGGGGCCGGGAGCTCACCTACGAGCGGTTCCTCATGGCGCTCGCGCACCTCGAGCTCCACCGTGCCGTTGCGCACAACCGCTTCGACGATGTCGCCGGGGCGGTACTTGCCTTGCAGCAGGCCCTCCGCCAGCGGGTCTTCGATCAAGTTGGTGATCGTGCGGCGCAGGGGCCGCGCGCCATACTGCGGGTCGTAGCCCTTCTCGACCAGCATGTCCTTCGCGTCATCCGGCGCGAGCAGCTCGATCTGCTGCTCGGTAAGCTGGGTCCGCACGCGATTGAGCAGCAGGTCCACGATCTCGCGCACATCTTCACGGCGCAGGCTGCGGAAGACGATGGTGGCGTCAATGCGGTTCAGGAATTCGGGCTTGAAGGTGGTCTTCAGCTCCCCGGTCACCTTGGCGCTCATCGCGTCATATTCCGACTGGAACGCCTTCTCTTTGTCCTTGCCCTGCGTGAAGCCAATCGCGGCTTCGCGGTTGAGCAGGGACGCGCCGACGTTCGAGGTCATGATGATGATCGTGTTGCGGAAGTCTACCGTGCGGCCCTTGGCGTCGGTCAGCTTGCCGTCCTCCAGAATCTGGAGCAGCATGTTGAAGACGTCCGGGTGGGCCTTCTCGATCTCGTCCAGCAGGATCACGCTGTACGACTTGCGCCGCACGGCCTCAGTCAACTGGCCGCCCTCTTCGTAGCCGACATATCCGGGAGGCGCGCCGACGAGGCGGGCCGCCGCGTGACGCTCCATGAACTCGGACATGTCAATCTTGACGAGCGCGTCCTCGCTGCCGAACATGAACTCCGCCAGCGCCTTGGCCAGCTCGGACTTGCCGACGCCGGTGGGGCCGAGGAAGATGAACGAGCCAATCGGGCGCTTCGGGTCTTTCAGGCCGGCGCGCGCGCGGCGCACTGCCCGGCTGATCGTCTCGATCGCCTCGTTCTGGCTGATGACGCGCTTGTGGAGCGCGCCTTCCATTTCCAGCAGGCGGGCGGACTCTTCCTGCGCGATGCGCATGACCGGGATGCCCGTCCACATCGAGACGATCTGAGCGATGTCCTCTTCACCGACGCTCGGCTTTTCGCTGGTCTGGTCGCGCTGCCAGCCGGTCTCCAGCTTCGAGATACGGTCGCGCAGCTTGACCTCGCGGTCGCGCAGCTCAGAGGCGCGCTCGAAGTCGCCGCTGTCCACCGCCTCGTTCTTCTCGCGCAGCACCGCCTCCAGGCCGCGCATCGCCTCCTTGAGGTTCAGCGGGGCGAGCGAGCGGCGCATGCGAACGCGGCTGGCGGCCTCGTCAATCAGGTCAATCGCCTTGTCCGGCAGGAAGCGATCGGTGATGTAGCGGCTGCCCATCTCGGCGGCGGCCTTCAGCGCGGCGTCGGTGATGGTCAGGCGGTGATGGTCTTCGTAGCGCGAGCGGATGCCCTTGAGGATCTGGATCGTCTCCTCGACGGTCGACTCACGCACCACCACGTCCTGGAAGCGGCGCTGCAGCGCGGGGTCCTTCTCGATGTACTTGCGGTACTCGTCGAGCGTGGTGGCCCCGATGCACTGGATCTCGCCGCGCCCCAGCGCTGGCTTGAGGATGTTGGCGGCGTCCACCGCGCCCTCAGCCGCGCCGGCGCCGACCAGGGTATGCACCTCGTCAATGAAGATGATGCAGTCCTGGCTTTGCTTGATCTCTTCGATGATCTTCTTCAGCCGCTCCTCGAACTCGCCGCGATACTTGGTGCCCGCGACGAGCGAGCCGACATCCAGTGTCAGCAGGCGCTTGCCGATCAGGGTCTCCGGCACCTCGCCGGCGATGATCTTCTGCGCCAGCCCCTCGACGATCGCCGTCTTGCCCACGCCCGGCTCGCCGATCAGCGCGGGGTTGTTCTTCTGGCGGCGCGAGAGAATCTGGATGACGCGCTCGATTTCCGGCTCGCGGCCCACGATGGGGTCGAGCTTGTTGGCGCGCGCGGCTGCCGTCAGATCAATGCCCATCGAGTCAATCGTGGGGGTTTTGGAGTGCTTCTCGCGCCCCCCCTCGCTGCGTGAGCCGCTGGACTGGTTGAGCACCAGCGCGACTTCGCTGCGGACCTTCTCAAGGTTGACGCCGAGACTCTCCAGCACGCCGGCGGCGATGCCTTCGCCTTCGCGCACGAGGCCGAGCAGCAGGTGCTCGGTGCCGATATAGTGATGGCCCAGGCGCCGCGCCTCATCCACCGCGAGCTCGATCACTTTTTTCGCGCGCGGGGTCAGGCCAATTTCGCCCAGGACGATTCGGTCGCCGCGACCGATGATGAATTCTACGGCGCTGCGCACTTTGTTGAGCTCTACACCGAGGTTGCTCAATACCTTCGCCGCCACGCCGTCATTTTCACGCACGAGGCCGAGGAGGAGGTGCTCAGTCCCAATATAGTTGTGGTTGAAGCGCTGCGCTTCTTCCTGAGCCAGGCTCAGGACTTTCCGGGCCCGCTCAGTAAACTTGTCGAACTTTTCGTTCACCTGATATCCCCCCTTTCACGGTAGAGGGTGGAACCGAGCCTCTCCGCTACAGGCAATCCTGCTCCCATGATACGTCATCCGCTTAGGGAGCGTCAAGAACAGAGACCGCGCGAAGCCGCATGGGAAGCGGATTCGCGGGCGCTCCGCCCGATACGTGGCGCTGTAGCGTCGCCGGCCCGGCGACTCTCCACGTGGAAAGGTTCCCCCGCTCTCGTGATCAGCCGGAATGCGGCGCCCCGCTGGGCCGGCTGGCCTGATGGCGATGAATGCCGTCTAAATAGTCACACGCTGATGTGTCTGTGCGCGACCTCGCCCGAATGGAGCAGCGGCGCCGCATGTGGAAGACGCTCCCACTGGCGCGCTTGCGAGGTTGCGGTTGTTTCGCTCAGGCCGTCGCCCGCCCTACATCATGTAATGGTATCTGTCGCGCCACAGCGCGCCCACACCGGCGCACATAATCGGGCGTGTCATCGCCCGGTGGCGTCCACTCCCCAAGAGGCGCGCGGCGCCCCTGCCGCCCGTTCCTGGTTATCTGTCCCGCCCATCCGCACAATCGCGTGGACTCTGGTACTGATAAGTGTACCGCATTCTAGCCCGCACGTTCACCCCAGCCAAGTCTTCCGGGACAAACAGATAGGGCAGGCCGCGAAGACCTGCCCATCTGTCGGATACGCGTTTGGGGAGGCGCCTCCCCTGGCTCGCATCTCGCCGCTAGCTGATCGTGGCCAGCCCGCGCGCCTCGATCGGCGTGAACTTCAGCCCCTGCGGCCCAACATACTCGGACTGCGGGCGAATCAGGCGGTTGCCCACCATCTGCTCCAGCACATGCGCCGACCATCCGGCCACACGGCTGACGCCGAAGGTGGCGGGGTAGAGGTCGCGCGGCAGGCCGACCGAGTTGAGCACCGCCGCCGAGTAGAACTCGACGTTGGTGTAGAGCCGCTGGTCGGGCTTGCGGCGGTTGAGCTCCTGGATGGCGTAGTCCTCGGTCCCCTTGGCCAGCGCGAAGAACTCGGGGGTCGAGGCGTGCTGCGCCATGTCGCGCAGGATCTCGGCGCGTGGGTCGGTGGTCTTGTAGACGCGGTGTCCGAAGCCCATCAGCTTCTGGTGCGTGTTGAGGGCGTTGTCAATCCACGGGCGGATGTTCTCCACCGTGCCGATGGCCTCCAGCATGTCCATCACCAGCTCGGGCGCGCCGCCATGCAGCGGCCCCTTCAGCGCGCCGATCGCTCCGACCACCGCCGAGCCGAGGTCCGACTCGGTGGAGGCGATGACGCGCGCGGTGAAGGTCGAGGCGTTCATGCCGTGGTCCGCCAGCAGCACGAGGTAGGTGTCGAGGCTGTGGACGTGGTTCTCCGGCGGGACCTCGCCAGTAAGCATGTAGAGGTAGTTGGCCGCGTGGCCGAGGTCTTCGCGCGGGGCGATCGGCTCCAGCCCGCTGCGCAGGCGGTGGAAGGCGGCGACGATGGTGGGGAAGCGCGCCGTCAGCGCGATCGCCTGATCCACCGTTGGCGCGTCCTTGATTCCGAGCAGCGCCGCCGTGAGCGAGACCTCGGTGCGCAGCGCGTCCATCGGGTTGACGCTCTTCGTGAGCAGCCGCAGGCCCGCGCCGCCATCGGGCAGCGCGCGCTGCGCGCGCATCGCCGCGCTGAGCTCACTCAGCTCAGCGCGCGTGGGCAGCGCGCCCTTCCAGAGCAGGTGGCACACCTCTTCGAAGGTCGCCTTGCCCGCAAGCTCACCAATCTCATAGCCGCGATAGACCAGCCGCCCTTCTTCGCCGAAGACATGGCTGATATGTGTCTGAGCGACAACGATGCCATCGAGCCCCTTTGCCGTGGTCATAATGCTGTACTCCTCTTGACTGTGATATGACTGTGACTTTGTCTGCCGCCACTCCCCGCGTGCGGGTACTCGGGGCTTCCACGCGCCGCTTGCTATGGCGTCAAGTCCCATCGCAACGGTGTTAGCTGGTTGCGCGTCATCTGCGACGCCTCGCCAGTCCGCCTGTCCGTTTACACAAATGATAGTTGATTTGTATTGATTTGTCCAGCCCATTTTTGACCAATTTGGGTACCGCTTGCGCGCTTGCGCGGCGCCCGGTCGTTCAGCGTGGATGGCGCAAGAGCGCGCGGGGAGAATTGAGGAGTAATGAGGCGTCTCGTGTGGGGATGACGGTCGCCGTCATGTATGCTTGCCGCTGCTCGCGCTCGCGCTGCGGGCACGCTCGTCGCATGCGCTCGCGTGTGGTGTGAGGTGGCGCTCGCTGGCGCGCGCGTATCATCCAGCCCGCCGCGCTCCAGCGGACGTTGACCATCACCGGGCGCGGCTTCCATCTCGCCTGGCAGGCGCCCGGCTTCTCTAGCGCGCTGATCGCCGTGTATACGCCAGATGGCGCGGCGGCGTCACGCGCGTTCGGCGTCCGCGCTCTCGTCGGTGGCCGCTTCGATATCGCTATGGTTGGCGCGGGGGATGGAGAAGGTGAAGACGCTGCCGTGGCCCACTTCGCTCTCGACCCAGATGTCGCCGCCGTGGTTGCGGACGATCTCCCGGCTGATGAAGAGGCCCAGCCCCAGACCGACGCCGGAGCCTGACTGCACCTGCACGCCGGGGGCGCGGTAGAAGCGCTGGAAGAGCCGCCGCCGCTCGTCGGGCGGCAGCCCCGGCCCGTGGTCCTCCACCGAGACGAGGTACTGTTCGCCCGCCTCGCGCACGCGCAGGCTGACAGGCATGTTCGACGGGGAGTACTTGAGCGCGTTGGAGAGCAGGTTGACGACGACCTGACGCAGCCGCTCAATATCGGCGTGGACGGGCAGTGATTCGCGGTCGGGCAGGCTGATGTGGATGGGGCGCTGGCTGGTGATCTCCTGCTCGCTGACGGCGTCGCGGCAGATGGCTCCCAGATCACAGACCGTCAGCGTCAGCGTCAGCTTGCCCTCCTGGATGCGTGAGACATCCAGCAGGTCGTTGATCAGCCGCTCCATGCGGACGATGGCGGTGGTCATGCGCTCCGCTTGCTCCTGTGCGCGCTGCTCGTTGCTGGCGCGCATCCGGCGGGCGAGCATCTGCGAGAGAATCTTGAGCGTCGTGAGCGGCGTTTTCAGCTCGTGCGAGACGATCCCCAGGAACTCGTCCTTCTGCCGCTCGATCTCATTGATTCCCGTGATGTCCATCAGCACGCATACCGCGCCGATCACCTGGCCGCGCCCGTCGCGCATGGGCGTGCAGCGCGCGAGCGTGGGGATGTCGAGGCCGCTGTCGAAGCGATGGACGTTGACGCGCCGCTCCACGGCTTTGTTGCGCGTGCGGGCGATGGTCAGCGGCTCGTCTTCGGGCGGGATGAAGATTCCGCGCTCATCGCGCAGCTCGTAGGCGGAGCCTTGTTGTTTCCGGGAAGGGATGGCGCCGGTCTCGTTGAGGCCGAGCATGTGTAAGCCGTAGGTGTTGATGCGCAGGAAGTGGCCGGAGGCGTCGGTGACGTAGATGCCGGCATCGGTGGAGTCGAAGATGGTGTCGAGCTGGATGGCGCTCTCACTGACGCGCCGCAGGGCTTGCTCTAGATCCGCGTAGAGCCGGGCAATCTCCATGCCGACCGCCGCACGGCCCGCCAGCCCCTGAAGCAGTGTCCGGTCCTCCGGCGCAAGCCGCTGCTGGGTCCCTTCGATGAGGTAGAGCGCCCCCAGGGGGTGACCGTGCGCCTCGACGGGAATCCTGGTGATTTCTACGGATTCGCCCCCCGCTGGTCCGCCTTCTCCGCCCGCCGCTTCCGCGCTGGCGCTCTCGATTACGCGGAGCGGCTCGAAGCTCTCGATCTCCAGGGGCAGCCGCTGGAGCGCGCGCGCTACCGCCGCCTGGCCGGGATCGCTGACGCCGCCCGTCTCATCCGCTGGGCCGCTGGTCACCACGCGGCGGATGGCGCCGTCGTCCTCCACTAGATAGAGCGCGCAGGCGCTGGCGAAGGCTGGGGTGACGAACGAGACCAGCCGCGTGGCGATCTCCTTGTGGTCCAGCGGCCCCACTAACGCCTCACTCGCTTCGGCCAGAAGAACCAGCCGCCGCCGCGCCATCGCCGCCTCCGCGCGCGCGCGGGCTTCGGCCTCGCGCGCCCTCGCGCCCTCGACGGCCAGCGCGATCCGCGCGCCCGCCACGCGCGCCAGCCGGATGTCATCGATCGTGAAGTGGTCCAGATCGCGCGCGCCCAGATAGAGCAGCCCGATCACCTGGTCCTCGACGATCAGCGGCGTCAGCAGCATGGAGTGGACAGTCATACTCGCTAGCAGCGGCTCCGGGAAGAGACCGCTCTCCCGCAGCAGCTCGCCCGCCCCGTTCACAACCACAGGCTCGCGCGAGGCCATCGCGCCCTGGAGCACATCCGCATCCAACGGGACATGCACAGCGCTGGCGAATTCGCGCCCCGCGCCCGCACCCGCGGCCATCTCCAGCGCGTCGCCTTCATTGTTGACCAAAAAGACCCCAACGTTCTCCAGATCGAGCGCGGGGCGGATGCGGTTGAGCATCGCTTCGATCAGGTCATTGGCGGGCAGGCGCATCAGCGTCACGTCAGTGACCGCCTCGATCACCTCGACCCAGCGCCCAGCCGCCGCGCGCTCCGCCTCGCGGGCCTGGCGGTCGCGTGCGGCGTCCTCTGGGCGCGTTAGGGGGGTCATGAGCAGGATGGAGCCGCCAGGCTCGCTCCCGCCCGCCAGCGGCTCCAGCGCGCAGCGCGCCTCGAAGACCCCGCCATCGCTGCGGCGCCACTGGCACATGTTGACGCGCTCGCTGGGCGCCGACAGCCCGTGGCTCACACCGTCCGCGTTCCGCGCGCCATCCTTGGTCGGGGGCATCGCCGTGATCTGGCGGAACGCGTCAATCCGCTTGCCCAGGAGCTCGGCCTCTGAGCGACCGAGCAGCGCGCGCAGCGCGGGGTTGGCGTACCAGATGCGGCCATCAGCGGTCAGGAGGCAGACACCATCACTCATCCGGCTGGCCAGCGCGGCCAGCGAATCCGGGCCGATCATTTGGGAGGTCAGCGGTATGTACTCCGCGTTGACCCCGTGGGCAGCGCCAGTCACCCCGTCGTCAAGGTGTTGACGGGGCGGTATTTGGCTGGGATCGGTTGGTGATTTCATCGCGTCTGCGCCTATCCAGAGGGGAGCTATCCAAGAGGCTCGTGGCGCGCGGCCCATCTCAGAGACAGGCGCCACTTCACACTCTATACTACGCGGCGAGAGATTTCACGGTTGATTTCATGGTTCGGGCGCGAGCCGCCGCGAGCCGCCCGTCTCGCCCAGTGGCGGCTCGCCGGGCGCCGCGAGCCGCCCCCCGGCGGCGCGGCGCAGGCGGTCCCATAGGGCCAGCCCCAGCCCGGCGCGGGGGTAGGTGTGCGTCAGCAGCGGGTCGCTGCCCCGCTCATCCAGCCAGCGCAGCCCGGCGTAGAGCAGGCGCGCGGCCTCCGCCGGGTCGTCCGCCGGGCCGAGCCGCGCCACGACCACCCCCAGCGCCTCCAGCGCGGGCGCCTCCTCATCGGGGGCCAGCGCCCCAACCGGCGCGCCCGCCGCCAGCGCCGCGCGCGCCGCCGCCAGCACCGCCGCCGCGCCCGGCGCGCCGGTCGCGTCGTAGACTACCAGCCGCGCGCGCGGGGCGTAGTGGCGCTCCATCTGGCCGGGCGCGCGCTGGACCGCATCCGTGGCGCCGCTCACGCCGCCGCTCTCGCCCGGCCCCAGTGTCTCAGGCAGGATCGCGCGCAACTGCTCCAGCGTGACCGCGCCGGGACGCAGCAGGCGCGGCGGCGTCGTGGTCAGGTCCAGCACGGAGCTTTCGACGCCGACGCCGCAGGGGCCGCCATCCAGCACGCAATCTATGCGCCCATTCAGGTCTTCGAGCACATGCGCCGCCGTGGTTGGGCTGGTGCGCATGAAGCGGTTGGCGCTCGGCGCGGCGACGGGGACGCCCGCCGCGCGCAGCAGCGCGCACGCCACCGGGTGCGACGGCGCGCGCACGCCGACGGTATCGCCGCCCGCCGCGACCACTGACGGGATGCGCGCCGCGCGTGGCAGCACCAGCGTCAGCGGCCCCGGCCAGAAGCGCCGCGCCAGCTCCCACGCGACGGGTGGGATGTCGCGCGCGACGCCGTCCAACTCCGCCGCGCCGGTGATGTGGACGATGAGCGGGTCACTGTGCGGGCGCTCCTTGGCGGCGAAGATGCGCTCGACCGCCGCGGCGTTGGTGGCGTCGGCGCCCAGGCCGTAGACCGTCTCCGTGGGGAAGGCGACCAGCTTGCCCGCGCGCAGCAGCGCCGCGGCCTGGGCGATGCGCTCCGCCGGCTCGCCCTCCGGCGAAACCCTCAGTATCAGCGTCTGGCGCTCCATCATGCCATGCTCCCCAGCCTCACCGGCGCTCCGCGCTGCCACGCCACTCGCGGAGCGGTTGCGCATAGCGCCCGTACGGCGCAACCCATTCTATACTTTTGCCCGTGCTTGCTCGTTAGTACCAGTGTGGCGCCCCGCGCCAGCCTAAGAGGCTCCGCACGTCGCACACTACAGGAATGGGCGCCAGCCGGTCGCCCGTTGCCGCAAGCGGTCCGGTGGGTGTATAGTAGTGCGCGATTGCTGAAAAAACCCACTTCAACCGAACGATTACTCACACGATATAACAACGCTGGAGCGCGCGTCAGGCTCCTCATCACCAGAGGCGGGATGAGGATGACGCGTCCGCGCCGGCGAGGGAGAGAGCGTTGACGAAGCAGCTCCGCCTGGCGTCAGCCGCGCTGACTGACATCGGACGCAAGCGTGAACGGAATCAGGACAACGTAACCAGTCACGTCCCTCCTGAGCCGGATCTCTTTGAGGAAAAGGGCGCCCTGTTCGTTGTTTGCGACGGGATGGGTGGGCACGCCGCTGGTGAGGTAGCCTCTGAGCTGGGAGTCCAGACGATCCGCGAGGTGTATTTCACCACGCGCGGTCAGGACGTCATCAGCTCCATCGCCCAGGCGGTCAAATCAGCCAACGACGCAATCTATTCCACCGCGCGCTCGACGGTCGAGTACGGAGGGATGGGCACGACCTGCGTCGCGCTGGTCGTCGCCGGTGGCCGGGGCTATATCGTCAATATTGGCGATAGCCGCGCCTACATCCTGCGCGACGGCCAGATGCGCCAGGTGACGCAGGACCACTCGTGGGTGGCCGAGCAGGTGCGCGGCGGCATCCTCTCCGAGCAGCAGGCGCGGGTGCATGCGCACCGCAACGTGATTACCCGCAGCCTCGGCACCCAGCCCAGCATCACCGCTGACCTCTTTGTCGAGACGCTGCATGATGGCGATCGTGTGCTGCTTTGCAGTGACGGTTTGCATGGCTACGTCGAGGAAGACGCGATCTATCAGGAGCTGAGCGCGCAGCCCTCACCTGAGACGACGGCGCGCAACCTGATAGACATGGCCAATGCGAACGGCGGCCCTGACAACATTACCGCTGTCGTGGTGGATGTGCTGGAAGCCCCCGAAGTCACCGAGCCCGTTCCCCTGCCGCCGAACGCGACCACTCCCATCGAGGAGGGCGAGACGCAGCCGCTGCCGGTTCCCCCCGGCGCGCCAGTAGCCGCTCCGGCGGCGGCGTTCGCGGCTGGGGTCGCGCAGGGCAAGACACCAGACGTCTCTATGAAATCCAAAAAGGCGCGCGGTCGGCGCGGCGGGACGGGACTGCTTCTGCTGCGGGTTCTCGAAGTCGCCGCGTTGGTTCTGATCGCTTTCAGCGTCTGGTACGCGGGCTTTGGCCCGCTCGCGACGCAGCGCCAGGCGGACCAGCGCACGCAGACCACGCTCGTCGCAAGCGCAGACCACCGCCCGCACGTCGTCATCGCAGAACCCGACCGACGCGCTGCAATCGCTGGCGACCGCGCGCACTACGCTGCTGGCCGATATGGCCAATCCCGCGCTCGATCCGTCGGTTCGCGCGCAGGCGCAGGCGTTCCTTGACGTGCAGTTCGCGTCGGCGGTGCAGGCGGCTCTCCTGCGCTACGACGCCGCCGCCGGCATCTCCCATCTGGCGATGAATACCGTCATCACCTACACGCTGTCATGTTCCACGCCCGGCTCTACCACCCCGGTGACGCTCGGCTCGCTGTCATCGCTGGTCGCGCTCTCGGCGCCCACTGGCAAGCCGCCGATCGTCGCGGGCGCTCAGCTGCTCTACGCTGTGAGCGGTGGCGCGCTCTACGAGATCACGATCGCGCTTGACGCGGGGGGGAATCCGGCGCCGACCGCCATCAACTGCGCGCAGATCCCGCTGGCGGGGATTACCTCGCTCACCGCGATTACGCCAAACGGCGCGGTCCTCGATGCGCTGGTCGCTACGAGCAAGGGCTACGCGGTGGTGAAGATCATGCCGCAAGCGGCGGCCGCTGGTAGCCTGCCTGGCGTCAAGGTCCAGTCGCTCTTTGCGCCGCCGGTCAAGGCCGAGACACCCGGCGCGCTCGCGGCGGAAGGCGCGACGGTCTACGTCGCCTTCACCGCTGGCGCAACGGTTCCTTCCGGTGTCTGGCGCTTCCAGATCCCTTCCAAAGGCTCAGTTCCCGCGCCCAAGGTGATTCCCACCCCGCAGTCGGTCACGTCGATGCGGATGGCGGGCGGCGCGCTGTTCATGTCGCTGGCTGATGGCAGCCTGGGTCAGCTTGATTCCACACAGACCTTCCAGACGGTGAGCGTGCTGGCGCCGCATCCTGTCACGATCGCCAATCCCTCGTCCTATACGGCGGCGACGCCCGTTCCGACGGCGTCATCGGTGGGCGCGACGCCATCCACCACGACCGTGGCTAGCGCGGCCTTCGGCGCCGGCTCCACGCTGGTCAATGATCCGCTGAACCCCACGCAGCTGCTGCTGGCGGATGTCAGCATCCACCGCATTGTCCGGCTGACGGCCAATACCAGCGGACCCGGCGCCGGGTTGAGCGGGCAGTATGTCTACAGCGACGTGACGCCAACCTTCACGATGCTGGCGCTGGGTGGCTCCGGCTCGACCTTGCAGGCCTACGCCTGGAACGGCGCGCAACTGCTCGCGTTCCCCATCCCGGAACCCGCCGCCTGAGTCTCGCGCCGGCGCCAGCCTGGTTTGCGCTGGCGCCGCCCCATTGGGTATGGTGAGGGGTACGCGCCCGGCGCGCGGCTCCCCGCGCCAGCCCGCGCCATGAACGGGCATAGAGCGCCCCATAACTGACTTCCATATAGCCCCTAAGGAGATAGGACTCGTGGCATCACGCAAGTCCACCAAGACAACCAGCGGCGCCGCGAGCGCCGCTCCTTCGCGCCTGGCGACGGCGCTGCGCACGGCTTCCTGCGGCGAGCTGACCGCCGCGAACGTGGGCGGCAAGGTCACGCTCACCGGCTGGGTCGCCCACCGGCGCGACCACGGCGAGCTGATCTTCATTGACCTGCGCGACCGCTACGGCCTGACGCAGGTGGTCTTCGACTCCGAGGCCAACGCCGCGACGCACGCCATCGCCAGCGAGGCCCGGCTGGAGTACGTGCTGCTGGTCGAGGGCGTCGTGCGCAAGCGCCTGCCCGGCAAGGAGAATCCCGCGCTGACGACCGGCGAGATCGAGGTCGAGGCGTTGCGGGTCGAGGTCCTCAATTCCGCCAAGACCGTCCCGTTCCCAATCGCCGATCACGTCTCCGCCGCCGAGGAGCTGCGGCTGCGCTACCGTTACCTCGACATCCGCCGCGACGCGATGCGCAAGAGCATCGAGCTGCGCCACCGCGCCGTCAAGTTCATCCGTGACTACATGGACGAGCGCGGCTTCCTGGAGGTCGAGACGCCGATCCTGACCAAGTCCACGCCGGAGGGCGCGCGCGACTACCTCGTGCCCAGCCGCGTCTTCCCTGGCCAGTTCTACGCGCTGCCCCAGGCGCCGCAGCAGTTCAAGCAGCTGCTGATGGTGGCGGGCATTGACCGCTACTTCCAGATCGCGCGCTGCTTCCGCGATGAGGACCTGCGCTCCGACCGTCAGCCGGAGTTTACGCAGCTCGACGTGGAGATGTCGTTCGTCGCCGAGCAGGATGTGATGGGGCTGATCGAAGGCATGCTGATCGAGCTGGTCCAGAAGACGACTAGCAAGCGCATCCAGCAGATCCCCTTCCCGCACGTCACCTATGCCGACGCGATGGAGACCTACGGCATTGACCGCCCCGACCTGCGCTTCGGCCTGCCACTGCGCGTCTTGCCGGCGGAGCTGGCGCGGCAGGGGAGCTTCAAGGTCTTCCACGACGCAATCGAGAAGGGCGGCATGGTGAAGGGCCTGCGCGTCCCTGGCCAGGCCGGCATGACCCGCAAGGAGCTGGACGCGCTGACCGAGTTCGCCAGGACGCTGGGCGCGAAGGGCCTGGTGACGCTGGCGCTGCTGCCCGAAGGCCCGCGCTCGCCGCTGGCCAAGTTCATGTCCGAGGACGAGCTGGCCACCGTGTGCCGCCATATGGAGGCGGTTGAGGGCGACCTCGTGTTGTTCGTCGCGGATAGCGAGAAGGTCTGCAACGATGTGCTCTGGCGTCTGCGCATCCAGATGGGCGAGCGGCTGGGGCTGATTGACCCTGGGGTGATGTCGCTCTGCTGGGTAGTGGACTTCCCGCTGCTGGAGGTGATCGAGGAGAACGGCAAGCAGCGCTATCACGCGACGCACAACCCGTTCTCCGGCATGCGCCCCGGCGAGGAGCCGATGCTCGACACCGACCCGCTCAAGGTCACCGCGCGGCAGTATGACATCATCTGCGATGGTTACGAGATCGGCGGCGGCAGCATCCGCATCAACGTCCCCGACCTCCAGCACAAGGTCTTCGAGCTGCTGGGGCTCTCGGAGGAGCAGATCACTGAGCAGTTCGGCCACATCCTGGAGGCCTTCGAGTACGGCGCGCCACCCCACGGCGGCATCGCGCTGGGCATTGACCGCCTGGTGATGCTGCTGGCGGGCGGCGAGACGATCCGCGACGTGACGGCTTTCCCCAAGATGCAGAACGGGCAAGACGCGCTGATGCGCGCCCCCTCGCCCGTCACCGAGGAGCAGCTACGCGAGCTGAGCCTGGCGATCCGCATCGAGGAGAAAGAGAAGAAGTAGCGCAGAGGCGCACTGGTTCGCGCGCCTCTGCGCTACTTCTTCACGGCCACAGCGGACTGAGACCTCCATTGGCTGGGGTGAAGCGGCTATTCGTCTGCTAGCAGACGAATAGCCGCGCCGCTGGCGACGGGCGCATACCGCAGAAGGCCAACCGCAGAGGCGGCGCGACAAAACTGTACGTGTGGAAACTGCCAATCATGGATGGGGGCCGCCATCAGCCGGCGGAGCGCCGCTGTCTTCGGGTTCTCGGTCGCGGGCTGTATCAGGCGTTCGCGCAGGGCGTGCAGCGTGAGCGTGTTGTCCGCCGACGTTGCGGCCAGCGCGCGCGCGCTGGCGTTTACTTCGCTAAGGAACTCTAGCAGAAGGTCCGCCGCTTCATCGGGGCTCGCATGCCCTGCTGTGAACAGCGCATCAGCGTCTGGCTGCGCATACACATCGAGCGCGTTGAACAACTGGAACCAGCGCGTGGTCCAGCCAGTTCCCATGAACCCAAGCGGCTCGGTGATGGACTTCAGGCGATTGCCGGTCAGCGCGCTCAATGTGTGGAACGATGTCTTCTTGACCCCTTGTTTCTTCCGCACCCGCTCGAGCAGTTGCACGCCGCTGGCAAACGCCGCCACCAGTTGATCGCGATTCACGGGGCTACCAGCCCATGCCGGCAATGCCTGTTCCATCTCGACCGGACGGGGCGTTTTGGCCGACGCTTTCTTTGCGGCGCGCTTGTTATCCACGGGTTGGCGCTTGGGGGTGACCGGGTTGTGTGTCTGGCCTTTCACATCTTCCATCGTAAACAGGGATGCGAACGGCGTGGCCTCTATTCCTAACTGCTGGGCGAGCTCGCTCATGGCGGGCTCAATATGCTGCGCCCAGACGTGAACGCGATGCCCCTCGATCCAGAGGCGCCGAACAAGCGGGATATAGTCGCGATCACCGGTCACTAGCACAATATCCATTGGCTGCGGGGAGAGCAACGCCTGCTGATAGGCGTACAGGGCAAGCTCGATGTCCACTGCGTTCTTGGTGTTATTGGTGTCGCCGTCCACCTGTTCCACCCGCTTATGTGGCACATCAACAGGGCGAAAACCGCCTTTGACCAGCGTGCGATAGCGCGTAGCGTCCGCCGTGTGTGCAGCGTCGCTGAAGAACACGAGGTCTGCGCGCTTTCCCTTGACAAATGCGCGCACGTGGGCGAGAAGCGGCTGGAGCGTGACGTTCCGTAGTTGGTTCTCAGAGTCAATGTAAATGGCGACCTGCGGGATGCGCTGCGGATTGGTCGCGAGATAGGAGTGGGTTTTGGGCAAGGGCGTCAGGTAGATGGCTAGGGCGAGAACCAGCAGCGCGCCACCCACGAGCGCAGCGACAGGCGCCATCCCGAGCGGCGTAAGGGCCGCGATGAGGGTCTGCCCAGCTTCACGAAGTTGTGATTGCCACTGGGTGAGAACCGTTGTCAGCGCGATGACCAGGATACCGATGCCTGCGAAGAGAAACGCGTGTCGTACCCGACCGCTGCGTTGAGCCGCAAGAAAGCGCCAGCGTCGCCACCCACTCATATTCCCCTCCCACAAAACTTCCAAAAATGGAACTCCGCAGTGGCGTTTTACCAATGTGCGGCGCCATACTCGTTGCTAGTTGGATTTTTGCAGTGCGCAGGTAGATTGTCAATAGGATAGAGGCTTGATTGTTGATCGCCCAGGTAATTAGTCGCGTGACACCCAGGACAACCGCATCACCTGCTCTTCTGTCATCCTGGCCAGGCGTTCGGCTAGCGCTTCCTGCTCGCGGGTCTGCACGGCGAAGGATGACTGGCCGAGGGCCACGGCTTCCTTTTCTGGATCAGCGTTCTGGATGACGAGATAGCAGGCGTAGCGCGAGAGATGGACATCCGCGATGCGGCGGCGCGCTCCCTTCCCGGAGACGATCAATTTGTTGACATCAACAAAATGATCCGAAGCCGCATGGCCACTGGTTTCACAGGCTATTTGCGCTTGTGTGACGACCTTGCTGAAATTGCGCCATTCTGTGTAGCCCAATGCCTCAGACAATTCGCGCGCGCTCCAGTACTCGCCACCGTCGTTCTCGTGACGGATAGCGTCGAACGGGGATACGCCAGCTTCTTCGTTCATCGACGTTTCGCTCCTGTCCAAGTCCACGCCGACCAATACCATCGTTATACCGTGCGCGCGAGGATATCGGAAAACAGGCTCTCGGCGTCGCGCTCTGGCCCGGTCAGGGGTAGGCCGCTAGCATTCCCGCACGTAGCCCCCCGGCGCGTCTGCTATACTACGCTCAACTGGATGTCTATTTTTCATGAGGAGCGTTCGCACATGGCTGGTGTCCGGCCCCTGCCCGGTATCCGGTACGCGCCGGAGACCGACCTGGCCGCGGTGGTCACGCCACCCTACGATGTGATCTCACCGGAGGCACAGGCGCGCTACTATGCGCGCGACCCGCATAACATTATCCGGCTGGAGCTGGGGCGTGACGAGCGCGGCGATGACGAGCTGGACAACCGCTACACCCGCGCCGCGCTGACCTTCGCCGAGTGGCGCCACTCTGGCGCGCTGCGGCAGGACGCGCCCGCGCTCTACCTCTACGAGCAGCGGTTCGCCGTCCCCGGCGCGGGTGGCGCGCGCAAGCGGCGCGGCCTCTTCGCGCGGGTGGGGATCGCGCCGTGGGAGGCGGGCATCGTGTTGCCACACGAGCGCACGCTCAGCAAGCCCAAAGATGACCGGCTCAAGCTGACCCGCGCCACCGCCGCGACGCTCAGCCCGATCATGGCGCTCTACGACGACCCCGATGGCGAGCTTGCCACGCTGCTCGGCAAAGCCGCGCGCCGCAAGCCGGAAGTCGCGTTCACCGATGAGGCGGGCGAAGAGCACCGCCTCTGGCCGCTGCGCGACGCCGCGCTGACCGCGCATGTGGCGGACTTCTTCCGCGACCGCCAGCTCTACATCGCCGATGGCCACCACCGCTATGAGACGGCGCTGGCCTACCGCGAGGAGTTGCGCGAGACGCGGCGCGAGCTACCGCCCGGCGACGCCGCCAACTTCACGCTGATGGCGCTCAGCGCGGTCGAGGACCCCGGCCTGGTCGTGCTGCCCACCCATCGCATCGTGCGCGGCGTGGCCCCGGACCGGCTGACGGTGTTCCTCGATGACCTCGCCGCGTACTTTGAGATAACGCCGCAGGGCGCGCAGGGCGATCTGGCGACGCTCGACGTGGCGAAGACGCTGGCCGCGCTGACCGCCGCCAGCGAGGGTGGTCAGCGCGTGGCCCTCGTCATGGTCACGCCAGACGGCGCGCTCCTGCTGCGCCAGACCGCTGAGGGCGAGGCCGCGATGGACGCGCTGGAGCCCGCGCGCTCCGGGGAGCATGTGGGCGTCTCGGCGGCCTGGCGGCGGTTGGACGTCACCTCGCTGCATGAGCTGGTTCTGGCGCGCGGGCTGGGCATCAACGAGCAGGCCGTTCGCGCTGGGGAGAGCGTGACCTATACCCGCGACGCGAGCGCCGCCATCGAGGCCGTCCGCACGGGTGAGGCGGGCGCGCAGCTGGCCTTCCTGCTGAATCCGACGCCCCCTACCGCGATCCGTGATGTGGCGCGCGCGGGCGACCGCATGCCGCAGAAGTCCACGTACTTCTATCCCAAGCTGATCACGGGGCTGGTTATCAATCCATTGTGGTGAACGCATGGTGAATGAGTGGTGAACGGGAGCCGGGACGCCGCCGCGCGCGCCCGGAGGTGGAAAAGGGGAGAGCCAGGTTTATGGATGGTATCCCGAGTACCCCCAATGGCGCGCCATCTGACGCGCCTCAGCCCACCGTCGTCTGCTCCGTGTGTGGGGCGGATGTACCAGCGCGGGCGCGCTTCTGTGGCGCCTGCGGGGCAGACATGACGGCGCGTGGGGTCGCGCCAGTTGCGCCAGTTGCGCCAGTTGCGCCGGTTGCGCCAGTCGCCGCGCCGGTCGCTGGCGAGGGTAAGACCTGCCGCTGGTGTGGCGCGGTGAGCGCGACGGACGCCTCAACCTGTTCCTCGTGTGGCGCCACTTTCCCGACGCCGGAGGGTGACGAGGCGCTGGAGCGCGCGGCGCGCGAGCGCATCGCGGATATGCAGGCCGACATCAGCAAGCCGCGCGGTGGTGTGCCGTGGTGGCCGTTCCGCTCGCGCTGAGCGCCGCGCTGGGCGCCGCTGGGCGCCGCTGGAAACGCTAGATGCCATTGTGTGGAATAGAGGAAATGGATGATCCTGGTAGTGGGGGCCGGGCTGGCCGGGCTGACCTGCGCGAAGGCGCTCGTCGAGGCGGGCCATCAGGTACGCGTTATCGAGGCGTCCGATCATGTCGGTGGGCGCGTGCGCACTGACCACAGCCCCGACGGCTTCCTGCTCGACCGCGGCTTCCAGGTCCTCTTCTCCGCCTATCCCGCCGCCAGTCGTAACCTCGACTACCCCGCGCTGCGCCTGAAGAAGCTCATGCCCGGCGCCGTGCTGGTCCGCGATGGCAAGTGGCATGAGGTGGGCGATCCGTTCCGCGCGCCCGGCCTGCTCCCCGCCACGCTCGGCAATCCGCTGCTAACCACTGGCGACCGGCTGCGCACGCTGCGGCTGCGCGGCTACGCCCGGCGGCGCAAGGAGCAGGACATCTTCTCCGGCAAGCTGCGCGGCAAGGGCGGCGCCGACCGCTCAACCTACGATGAGCTGAAGCGCCGCCACTTCAGCGACCAGGGCTTCATCGACAACTTCGCCCGCCCGTTCTATGGCGGCATCTTCCTCGACCGCTCGCTGGAGACGAGCGCGCGCATGCTGCTCTTCACCTTCAAGATGCTGGCCAGCGGCGACACGGTCATCCCGGAGCAAGGCATGGGCGCGATCACTGAGCAACTCGCCGCCGCGCTGCCGTCCAACTCGATCCGGCTGGAGACGCGCGTCGAGGGCATCGTGCGCGCCGAGGGGCGCGCCGTCGGCGTGACCCTGACGGGCGGCGAGGAGATGCAGGGTGACGCGGTGATCATCGCCACTGACGCGCCCTCCGCCCAGCGCCTGCTCGAACGTGATCTGCCCAGCGAGGCCGCTTCGGTGACGTGCCTCTACTTCGGGATGACCGAGAGCCTCTACAAAGGCCCGAAGCTCCTGCTGAACGCCAACCCCGACGCCTTTGTGAATAACGCCGTCCAGATCAGCAACATCGCGCCGTCTTACGCGCCGAAGGGGCAGCACCTGCTCTCGGCGACCATCCTGGGTGTCCCCGACCTCAGCGACGCCGACCTGATCGCCCGCGCGCGCGCGGACATGGCGTCGTGGTTCCCCGGTAAAGACATGGCGAAGCCGCGCCACCTGGCCACCTACCGCATTCGCTTCGCCCAGTTCCGCCAGCCGCCCGGTAGCTTCAGCCACCTGCCCGGTACCATTACCGATGTCGAGGGCCTCTTTCTGGCGGGCGAGTATACTTCGTCCAGCAGCATCCACGGCGCGATGCTCAGTGGCGAGCAGGCCGCCAATGCGGTTATCAAATGGCAGGCCACGGCCACCGATTGACCGGCGTGTGAGCGCGGGCCGTGTAAAGGAGCTACGCGTTTGGCACGCTATGAGGCGAAACCCGGCTGGGATGTGGATCGCGCGGACGACCCGCAAGCCTACGTGCGCTATCTCGACGCGGCGAGCGCGCGTCTGTCAGTACAGGCGGTCAAGGAGCAGAGCTACCGCCAGATGGCGGCGCGCCCCGGCCAGCGCCTGCTCGATGTGGGCTGTGGTCTCGGCGACGACGCGCGCGCCCTCGCTCGGCTGGTCAGCCCCGGCGGCTCGGTGGTAGGCCTGGACGCCAGCGCGGTGATGGTCGCCGAGGCGCGGAAGCGCACGGAAGGACTGGAGCTTCCCATCGAGTTTCTTCAGGGTGATTGCGCATCCCTGCCGTTTCCTGATGACGCATTCGATGGCTGCCGGGCGGAGCGCGTGTTCCAGCATATCGCCAACCCGGAGGCGGCGCTGGCGGAGATGGTCCGTGTCACGCGCCCCGGCGGTGTGATCGTGGTCATAGACGCCGATCACGGGATGCTCGCCGTGAATGGCGGGAACCGCGAGTTGACCCGGCGTATTCTCAGCGTCTGGAGTGACGCTATCACCAACGGATGGATTGGCCGCCAGTTACCGGGTCTGTTCGCGCGCCACGGGGTGCGCGATGTGTCCATTCTTCCATCGGCCAGCGTCCATACGGCGATCGGGTCGCATCGAGGGGCGCTGCGCCGCTGCGCTGATGTCGCGGCGCGGCGCGGCGTCGTGTCGGCGGACGAGGCGGCAGCGTTCATGGAGGACCTGGAAGCGCTCGATCGCCGTGGCGAGTTCTTTCTCTCCGGCGCCATCTTCTCGGTTGCTGGTCGCAAGCCGAGCGAGATACCGGGCGGGTAAACCCCGCGCCGTGCGCCATTTGGGGCTGGCAATCTGGGCACGTTTCACGCCTGTGATAAAATCGTGAGTATGCTTTTCTTCTTTCTCAAGGCGCTGGTCGCCCTCTTCACCGTGGTGGACCCTATCGGCCTGGCTCCGGTGACGCTGACGCTGACCGCCGACCTCTCGCTCTATGAGCGCGCGTTCGTGGTCACCCGCGCGACGATGATCGCCGCTGTGGTGGTCGCGATCTTTGGTGTGTTCGGCCAGGCGATCTTCGCCGCGCTCGGCGTCACGCCGCCCGCGTTCAGCCTGGCCGGTGGCGCGCTGCTCTTCCTCGTGGCGATTGACATGCTCTTTGGGCGCCAATCCGGCGCGCGCGAGACGACGCGCGAAGCCCGCGAGGCCCGCAAACAGGAGGATGTCAGCGTCTTCCCGCTGGCGATCCCGATGATCGCCGGGCCGGGCACGCTCACCACGATCATCCTGCTCAACGACTCCGCTGGGCCTGACTGGAGCCTGCGCGCGATGATCGGTGTCGCGGCGACACTGACGCTCGCCGCCTGCTGGATTACGATGCGCATCAGCCTCAGCATCCAGAAACGCATCGGCGTCACGGGCATCACCGTCCTCTCGCGCGTGCAGGGCATGCTGCTGGCGGCGGTGGCGGCGCAGTTCATGCTCAACGGCCTGGCGCAGTTCCTCCACATCTCCTAGCGGTTGGCGCCGCGCGGCACTGAATGGCCGGCGCACGGCGCGGGGGGCGAGGGGACGCGGCCATGAATGGCCGGCGCACGGATTACGGATTAGCGCTTTTTAGCGCTTTTTAATGAATAGGAGTGACACCCATGAGTAAGGCGGAGCGCGCGGCGGCGGATGCGCCGCCAACACGGTCGGAGCGGCCCGTGCGCCGCGAGCTGGCCCCGCTCTTCGAGGAGTTGCGCGGAGAGCGCGTCATCGTGCGCCCGCACACCATCGCGGACTTCGACGAGTTCTGGGAGGCGATCCAGGAGTCGAAGGAGCAACTGCGCCCCTGGCTGCCCTTCGCCGACCAATCCCCCGACGACCTGCGCGTCTGGCTGGCGCGCGCCGAGGCCCGCTGGGCCACCCGCGATACGCTGGGCTGCGCCATCGTGGACCGCGAGACGGGCCGCATCGCGGGCAACATCGGCCTGATGATTCACGACTGGGAGATCGGCTCCTTCGAGATTGGCTACTGGCTGCGGACCAGCGCCGCCGGCAAGGGCTTTATGACCGAATCCGTCCGGCTCATCACCGACTTCGCTTTCGACCACCTCTGGGCCAATCGCGTCGAGATCCGCTGCGACGCGCGCAACGAGCGCAGCGCCGCCGTGCCGCGCCGCCTCGGCTTTACCCAGGAGGCTCATCTCCGCTGGGCGCAGACCTTCGTGGACGCGACCGTCCGCGACATGCTGATCTTCGCCCTCATTCGCACGGACCCCCGCTGGCCGGAGCGGTAGCGGGGGCGCGGTTGCGCCGCCGGGCGTCAGCCTGCCTTCGCGGCCGCGCTGCCCATGGTTGCGACACACCGCGCGCGTCTCTTGCTCGTATAGTGCTCAGTGGTGTGGTTGTCCTCCTGGCGGCTCGCGGCAAGGCGCCTGGGAACGTGGAAACGCGGGAACGCGGGAACGCACATGGATCGTGTCTATCGCGCCGTGCGGCTGGCGACCCGCCTGGCGCTCCCATCGCAGATGCGGCTGCGCGCAACCGGTGCGGAACACCTGCCGGCGGAGGGGCCCGCGCTCGTGGTCAGCAACCATCTGAGCCTGATTGACCCGCTTGCCATCGGCGTTTCGCTCTCGCGGCCGCTGCATATCCTGGCGAAAGAGGAGGTCTTCGCGTGGCCCGTCATCGGTGGTCTCGCGCGGCTGAGTGGCGTCGTGCCCATCCGGCGCGGGCAGTGGGATATCGCCGCGCTCGCCGCGTTGGAAGATGTCCTGCGCGCCGGGCGCTGTGTTCTGGTATTCCCCGAAGGCACGTATCCCAAGCCGCCGCACCCCTCCGCGCTGCTCAAGTTCAAGATCGGCGCCGCCTGGCTTGCGGCGCGAGTTCAGGCTCCGGTGGTACCGGTCGCGATTTGGGGAAGCGAGCGGATCTGGGCGTCGGAGCGGGGATGGCGGCCCTGGCTCCGCCCACAGGTTGATGTTCGTATCGGCGCGCCCTACGTTCCCCAGCTTCCGGCGAACCAGACGTCCCGCGACGCGCTCCAGCCTGTGGCTGATGAGATGGCGCGCCATATCCGCGATCTGCTCCCTGAGCGGTATCAGGGGTATTACCGCGCATAGCGTCAGATTATGGCTGCGGCAGCGGGTCAATGAGATAAGTATTCCAGTCTGGTATCCCGCCGCTCGATACCTCAAATGGTGTCGCACAGGTTGCTGGCGCGGGTGAGACGACCTCGACCGGCAGCCCATGCCAGGTGAAGGTATAGGTCGTGTACGGTGTAGGCCCAAAAAAGCAGTCGATACTATACTCCATCCTGTGCAGGTAGTTATTGGCGATGGGTTCTGCGGGATGGGCTTTGATTGCCGCGCGCTAGCTAGCGACTGTCGCCGGGTTCGTGATCGTCCCGCTCAGGGTCGGATCCCCCTCCATACCGATGTACTCAATCTGATAGCTCACGGCGTCCGGCGGCAGCAGGCGCACGCCCGCCACGAATGCCACGAACACGACGACTAGCGCCGCGATAAGCGCCAGCGCCCGGCGCCGCGTGAGAAATCCATGCATCGTACGCTCGCCTCCTTTCATTCTTCTTCGACGGAGATGCGGGACGCAAAGTTCCAGTTTCGCCCGCCTGACGTATACTGACGCTAGATCTACCGCAAAGAGAAACCTGTCTGGCACGCCAGGATGAGTGATTGAGATGATTGGGTACGCGAGGCTCTTTCGCGGACTGAGAGTTCCGCCAGAGCATAAACACAGATATGACCGCTTCGCTTCAGATGGGCATGCCATCGTATTGTGGTACCCGACAGCGCCACTCGCGCGACTCCTCAGAGACATGGACACCCTCGCGCAGGGCCTGCATGGAGACGCGGTAATGCGTGTCTATTCGGACCATCCAGCGGCGTTGATGGCTATACCTGATCTATGCGCGGCTCGCGGCTATGAGCTACTTCCCGGTCTGCCGCTAGGACAAGGCGAAGGAGATCAGCGGCCTTTCGGGCGATATTCCTTTGATATTCGCCGCCCATAGCCGCGTACCATCTCATCTCCTGTCCGCGCCTGCCCGCGCCTGCCCCAGGTCGTCCGTAGCGGCCCCGCCCCCGCGTGCGCTACACTCGCCAGCATGCGGCGCGCGAGGCGTCGCCAGAGGATGAAGGGGCGTGCGAGATGCGGCGGAGACAGCGGGCGGCGGAGGTGGGCGCGGAGGCGGCAGAGACGGCGAAGACGGCGGAGACGGCGGCGATCGCGCTGGGCGGCGGGATGTTCTCCCCCGGCCAGCCGATCCGTCCGACGCCGGGGCTGAGCGGGCCGGGCGGCGCGCCGCGCCAGTGGGCCTTCCCACCGGGCTACAACATCGCTCAGTTCCCGCGCGCGACCGAGCAGACCAGCTTCGCCCAGTTGCGCGGGCTGGCGGCGCTGTATGACGGCGTCCAGCTTTGCGAGCGGGTGTACTTCGACCTGCTGGGACGGCTGGAGCCGCGCGTGCTGCCACGCGCCGAGCTGCTGGCCGCCGGGGAGGACGCCGCCGCGCCGCGCTGGCGCGAGCCCGCCCGCCGCATCGAGGCCTTCCTCGAATCGCCCGACCGCGCGCAAGACCTGCGCTCGTGGCTGGTCGCCTTCGTCCGCGACCTGCTGGAGATTGACGCCGTGGCCATCTACGCTCGCCGCGCCCGCAACGGCGGCCTCTATGCGCTAGAGTTGGTCGCAGGGGACACCATCAAGCCGCTGCTGGATGGCGGCGGGCGCCCGCCGCTGCCGCCCGCGCCTGCCTACCAGCAGTTCTTGTACGGCGCGCCCGCTAGCTGGTACTCGCGCGACGAACTGGACTACCTGCGCGAGACGGCGCGCACCGAAAGTCCGTATGGCCTCAGCCGCGTCGAGCGTATCATCCTGCGGGTCAACCAGGCGCTACGCAAGCAGGGCTTCGACCTGGCGCGCTTCACTGACGGCGCCACGCCGCTCGGCGTCATCCAGCCGCCCGCCGCGCTCACCTGGACGCCGGAGCAGCTGGAGCTCTTCGAGCGCGCCTTCAACGGGCTGCTGGCTGGCAATGACCAGATGCGTGTGCGCGCCCGCGCGCTGCCGCCCGGCGCCACCTGGCAGGCGCTGGCGGGCGACGATCCGCTGATCGAGTTCGACCGCTTCCTGCTCAACCTCACCGTCGCCGCCTTTGGCCTGACGATGGATGAGTTGGGCTTCACCGAGACCAGCAACCGTAGCGCGGGCCAGACGCAGGAAAACGTCGTTTACCGCCGCGCCGTCGCGCCCGTCGCCGGGCTGGTGGCGGGCTACCTCACGCGCAAGGTCCGCCAGTGGCTCGACGACCGCTTCACCGTCTCGTTCACTGGCTTCGAGGAGCCAGACGACTTCGCCATCCGCGCCGAAGCCTTCGCCAGGCTGATCCCGCTCGGCGTTGTCTCGCCAGCGGAGGCCGCGCGGTTGCTGCATTTGCCCGCGCCAGGTCGCGCCGACGGGTAGGGGCGCGTCAGGTGGTGTGAACGAAGCCTAGGGTGGGAATCTGCATCGCCTCATGGGTCAGCGTGACGGTCTGGGAAGGATTCCAGGCGGGGTCGAAGGTGACGGCGGAGAGGGTGAAGGGGCCGGAGCCGGTGGGGCCAGGGCCACCCTCCCCGTCGCCGTTCCTGGGAACACTGCTAAGGACCAGTGTTTTGCCGTCGGGCGCCCACGCGACAGGAAAGCTGGCAAGCTGAATTGGGGTAACGCTGTCGGTGTCTACATCAATGATGTCATTGCCCGTCACCTGATCGCCCATCACCAGTGTCACCAGCGCCCTGTGTGTATGAGGTATCCAGAGGACTTGGTAAATCTCGTCGTAGACATGGTTTGTTTGGGAGATCAGGCTGGCGATGTGTGGCAGCGGTGTGACCGCGCCAGTGGCCACATTTACACGGTCAGCCATTGGTCGGAACAGGTATGCTGTCGCGGGCGCGCCTTCGCCTGTAACCTGCGTGTTGAAGAACAGCGCTTCACTCCGATCAGGCGCGAGGCTGAAACTGCCCGATATCATCGTGCTGGAGCGCACCGTGACAACTGGCCGCAGCGCGCCGGTCGGGATCTCCAGGCTATAGAGGTTCGCGGCGATCTGTGGGCTGGTGGACCGGCTTGGCGTCGTAACAGGCGCCAACTCGCCGGGAAAATAGTCCACCGCAAGATGGGTGTTATCCAGCCAGCCATAGACCTGTCCTACCAGGGAAGCGGTTGTGTATCCCTGTGGCTGGGTCGGGACGGGCAGTGTTGTCGCTGCGCCTGTCGCCAGTGTGATGATGTGGATGTTCCCCTGGCTACCATCAATCGCGATGTGTTGCCCATCTGGCGACCAGAATAGAAACCCGTTCATCGCCGTGCTGCGCGTTTGGAAGGTCTGAAAAGACGTCGCTTGATCGTTGCTCAGGTCAATGTAGAAGACATCAGCGGTATTGCCAAAGGCCAGGCGCTGTCCGCCGGGCGCCGTGCCCGCCGTCCATGCCCCGCTCCCTGAGGAAGCGTTTGTGGTCGCGATGACCGCGCCCGCCAGATCGGTTTCGCCATCCAGCGAGACAGCGTGCAGGCGCCCATCCTGGCTGATGTAGGCGACACGCCAGTCAGCAAAAGCCGGGAAGGTCGGGGCCGCCGTCGCTGTCGGTGTGAAGACCCGCGCGCCCGTGGTGGGTGAACTGGCGCACCCGGTGAGCATCACGACCAATACGATGATGGGCAGGCGCCGCCAGCGTTTCCATCGCGCGTTCCAGCGCATATCGCTTCTCCTTGATTGTAGACACTCCTGTGACATTACACCTCTCGCTCTCTATAACACGGGCGCCACGCACTTCTTTCCGGGCGCGGGTACGTATGGGCCGTCACCACACGTAACCACTGCCTCCTTGCCCGGTATTCGTGGGGATAGCGTCAACGCTCTTTTCATAGCGCGCTGGCAAGCGCGAGGCGCAGCCGTGGGAAATACCCTGGTCGCAATGATGTGTGGGCTCATCTCGCCCATCGAGGCCGCGCGCCTGCGGCATTTGCCCGCCACTAGCCTTTGACGCGCCGCTCGCGCACTGTCTGCTATACTGCATCCGCGAGGGGACAGGAGCCCGCCGCGTGAGCGGTGCGGTATCAGGATAGCGAGGAAGCCGATGTTCAATCAATGGGCGCTCGCCTTGCAGATTCCGCTGCTAGCGCTGGTCATTCCAGCGGCCATCATCATCGGGCAGCGCGTGCGTGGTGGCCCGCTCGTCGTCGCTGGCGCCGCCGCGCTGCTGGCGTTCGTCGCGTTCTGGCTGGTGGGAACAACTAGGGCGCTCTCAGGTGGCAATCCATTCAACGGTGTTTCGCTCATCTATATATTCTTCGGCGGTGTGATCCTGCTGCTTGGCGCATGGGCGCTGGCGCTCGCGCAGGCCGTGAGTGAGCGGCGCTGGGCCTGGGTCGCGTTGTTGAGCCTCGCCGTCTACCTCACGTTCGCCGCGCTGTTCGCCATAGCGCTGTCGCCTTATTCCGCCTGCATGTTCGCGCCACAGCAGCCATATTGCGCATCTACCAACCAGACTATGCAGGCGCTGCTTACAGCGGGCAGCTTCATGGGGCCTGGCGCCATCCTAGTATTTGCCTTGCGCGCCTACCTCCCGCGGCGTGGCGCGCCGCCAGTGGGCTTGAACGTCTCGCGCCTTGGCGCCACAGACGACGAGCCGGGCTCCGAGCCAGAGGCGCTGTAGGGCGTTATCCTCAGTACGGTCGCGCGCGCTCATTTCGCGCCCGCTACGCATAAGCGCCCATTGCGTCGCGGCGAAGACTGTCAGATGGTCATGAGTGTGCGGAACGATCGCGGCGGACACACAACCGGGATCAATAATCGAAGAGGAGACGGTAACGGGGGAAGGCCATGCGTGAGGTCATGATTGGCGATCTGCGGATCGCCTACCAGCAGGCTGGCGCCGGACCGCCGCTTGTCCTGCTGCATGGGGTTCTTGGCGATAGCCGCGAGTGGCGGCGTCAGCTTGACGCGCTCTCGGACGAGTTCACCGTGCTGGCGTGGGACGCGCCGGGCTGCGGCGCATCCTCGGACCCGCCGGAAGGCTTCACTCTCCACGACTACGCCGAATGCCTCACTGGATGGCTAGCGGCTATTGGCGCCGAGCGCCCGCATATCCTCGGCCTGTCGTGGGGCGGGACGCTCGCCCTGGAGCTGTACCGAAGCCATCCCGACCTGCTGGCGTCCCTCCTGCTGGTGGCGACGTATCCAGGGGTGGTCGGCGTATTGCCGCCCGATGTGTACGCCGCGCGCGTCCAGTCGTTCCTGCGCGAAGCCGACCTGCCGCCGGAGCAGTTCGTGCCGGGATGGATTCCCGGGCTGCTAACCGCTTCCGCGCCTCCCGGCGCCGCTGATGAGCTCATCGCGATGATGTCGGACTTCCACCCGGCTGGCTACCGGACGATGGTCCTTGGGAGCGCGGAGGTTGATCTGCGCGATGTGCTCCCGCAGATTCGCGTTCCCACGCTGTTGCTGTGGGGCGACGCCGACAAGCGCTCGCCGGTCTCCATCGCCGAACAGTTCCACGCGGCGATTCCCTCGGCGAGATTCGTCCTGCTGCCCGGTGTGGGCCACCAGGCGAACATGGACGCGCCGGACCCGTTCAACGCTGAGGTCCGCGACTTCCTCCACGCGCTGAGCTAGTGAACAGCTCGCGGATGAGTCCAGCGCGCGTCAGAGCCGGCGGCGGCGCGAGGAGACGAGCAGGACCATGATATAGGCGCCGAAGACGATGGTCAGGATCAGCGCGAGGAGGAACAAGACCTCCGCGACGACGCTGAGGCCGGAGGGGTGGTAGGCGGCGACGATGAAGGCCGTGGCGATCGTGGTGGAGACGGCGAGCAGCGCGATCAGCACATGATTGACCAGCCGTTCCATGCGCAGGAAATAGGGATCGAAGCTCGACGGCTGGATGTTGATCTCGAAGCCACCACGCTCGATATCGCCCAGAATGCGCCGCAGACTCTGCGGTATCTCTAGCGTGCTCTCCATCGCGTCAACGCCGGAGAGCAGAAACTGCTTCGTCCAGCCGCTGAGGGTGATGCGAGAGCGCATCACCTCTTCGGTCAGCGGCACATAGACATCCATCAGATTGAAGGTTGGGTCTACTTCCTCGCTCAGTCCCTCACCCATCGCGATGGTCTTGAGGAGCAGGGCGAGATCAGTGGGGAGGCGCATATGGCGCCAGCGCAGCACCTCCACCATATCGCCGATAAACGCTCCGAACCGCACATCAGCCATCGGGCGGTTCCAGTAACGTGAGAGCAGCCGCTGCAAATCGCGCCGCAGGGCGTTGCGGTCCACATGCTCGCGCGTGATGCAGAGATCGAGCAGCACATCGGCGAGGCGCCCCGAGTCCTGCTGCGTGATGCCCAGCAACAGTTTCATCAGGTTTTGCTGGCTGCCGCGATCTACCTCGCCGGTCATGCCGAAATCTATCAGGCCGATGGTCCCATCCGGCTCTACGAAGACGTTGCCCGCGTGCGGGTCGGCGTGGAAGAAGCCATCGCGCACGATCATCGTCAGGAGGATGCGCGCCGCGCGCTTCGCCACGTCCGACCGGTTGAGCCGCATGGCCTCCAGCCCGGCGATATTGGTGATCTTGACACCGTGAATGCGCTCCAGCGTTAGCACGCGCGCGGTCGTGATCTCCCAATATACCTTGGGGATATGGACGCTCGCATCACCGGCGAAGTTCTCCGCGATGCGCTCCAGACTCCCGCCCTCATGCTGATAGTCCAACTCGGAGCGCAGGGTATGCGCGAACTCTTCCACGATGGCGGCCACGTCGTAGTAGCGCGCCATCTCCCACCGGCGGTTCACGAGGTTGGCGATGTCGAGCAGCACGCGCAGGTCTTCCTCAACATCCTCGATGATGTGGGGGCGCCGCAGCTTGACGATTACCTCTGTCCCATCCGGCAGCGTGGCGGCATGCGCCTGGCCAATGGATGCGGAGGCGACCGGCGTCATGTCAAACGTGGCGAAGGCCTCGTCAACCGAGCGCCCAAATTCTTCTTCGAATATCGCGCGAATCTGGTCGCCCGGCACGGGCGGCGCGCTATCCTGCAACTTTACCAGTTCTTCGCGGTAGGCCGCGGGGAGCAGGTCGCCACGGGTGGAGAGAATCTGGCCGAGCTTGATGAAGGTCGGGCCGAGGTCTTCGATGAGCAGCCGCAACTCTTCTGGCGCTTCCTTCATCCGCGCCTCGGCATGCGCCTCCGCCCTGGCTGGCCGGATCGAGCGCATCACCCGCTTGACGTCCCACCCGGCTTTGCCGACCAGGAAGCCAAAGCCATGCCGGACGAGAATCTCGATGATCTGGCGGTAGCGGCTCCTCCGGCCTTCCTTGCGTTTATGCGGCGTGGGTGGCGGCGTGGCCGCAGGCTCAGGCGGCTGCGCGACCACTGGCACGACCACAGGCGCGACCACAGGCGCGACCGGCGGTGCGACGGTCTCGGGCGCGTTCATCTCTCACCACCTCGATCCATGCCAGTCGATCCATGCCAGCGAGCGCGCGAAAACAAGCGGGCTGGCAGGCGCCAGGGAACATCCGGCCAAGGCCATCCGTCCGAAACGCCTGCCGCCCGCGATGATGGAGATCCGCTCCCCGGCGCCGCTCGCTGGGCCGCGCCGGGGACGCCATGCGTTACCGCTTTGCCGGCTCTTTCGACACATGCAGCGGAATCGAGTGCGACTTGGACTCCTCGCTCTTGTGGATGTGCAGCGTCAGCACGCCATGCTCGTAGTTCGCCACGACCTGATCCGGGTCAATCTTTACCGGTAGCGCGATTACGCGGCTCATCTCTGGCATGGGGCGCTCGATGCGCTCATGCCGCAGATAGACCACATCCTCTTCGTGGCGCGCATAGGCCTTGCGCCCCACACGAATGGTGACCGTGTTTTCCGCGACGCTCACCTGGACGTGCTCAGGCTTCACACCGGTCAGCGACGCCTCGATGACGTATTCTTCTGGCGTGTCAATCACGTCCACGGGAATCGTGCGCCCCAGGTACATCAGCCGCTCCGAGAGGGCTGGCCCTTCATCGAACAGGCGCGTAACCGCCTCCCGCAGCGGAGTAAATACATCCATCGGTTCCTGGTTGGGTTGGGTGCTCATCACTATGTCCTCCTCATTCGCCTCTCATACTCCTGAAAGGCGAGGATACGCCTGACAAGACGTGGGCTCCATCGTTCCACGGCATCCGCATTGTCATCTCGCGCGGTCACGAATCCATCACCCTCACGCCTTGCCCGTTCGCAAGCGCGTCACGAGAACGAGGAGGTTTCTCGCATACGCCATGCCACACCTCGCGTTTCACCGCTACTTCCATCCCAATGACCGCCGCTTCCTGTGTTCCAGTGCCACTGCCTCGCGTCAGTACGGCTGTGGGGATATCGGGGACACTGCGCATGTGGAGGTGGTATGGAGCGCCAGTTGCGCGGCCCCAACGCGTCCGACGCCGAGCTGATGATCTCCGACCACGCAGACGAAGATTTCGTTGCCGTCTGCAAGGCGATCGGGCGGCGAGCCCACCGGTAGACCGTCGCGGCATGGCGGCGCGTGGGATGTACGACGCCATCTCGGGGCACAGTTCCTGGCGTGCTCACCGCCGCGTCGCCAGGGTGGCAGGAATATGACTAGCGCCTACGGCAGCGAGAGTCCGTCGCCAACAGCGCCTATCCCCGTCACCGCCGCGCGGCCCCGCTCCAACCGCAGCAGCGCCCGCTTCGCCAATCCGATGCGTCTTCGCCGGCGCCACCGGCTAGCTGAGGATACAGCCACATCAGCTCGATACGGCCACGCCCGTCATCACGCGAAGCCGCTACCGTGCGCTCGAGTGGCGCGGGCGTCATCGCCGCGCTATGGTCACGGGGTTGGTGAGCAAATGGCGCGCCCAGCCCGCTTCTGCTCATCGATACTTCCGCTCGCACGCTGTGAATGCAGCTTATTACGCGCGAGCGTCAGCGCTGATGTTCCGTCTCGTCCGTCGGCCTAGCGGCGATGTACGCCTGTACGCTCAAGGGTGGGAGCGCTTCCTCATCCAAGATTCATCCTCGCTATACCAACCGGCTGAAGCCGCCTTTCGAGGGCGCAATCATGCTGACACTGGGGCTGAGCGAAGACGCTCAAGCCGTGGCGCGCCCCACCTGGCGAGACAAGAGCGCCTCCGACGGCAGCCCACCCGCTACCCGCCGGAACGCGCGTAACTGACGCTTTCCTGAGCGCTGAAGGGCAACTGCTGATTCTTGGCGAGCCTGGCGCGGGCAAGAGCACGCTGCTCTACCAACTCGCGCAGGACCTCGTCGCACGCGCCAAAGACGATGGAGCGGTCCCAATTCCTGTCGTTTTCGACCTGGTCTCCTGGACACAGGCACGCAAGCCGCTAGGAGACTGGATGGTAGACCAGCTCATCCAGACCTGGCAGATTCCTGATCCCATCGCGTGCGCGTGGGTCAGCCAGCGCGAGATCGCGCCGCTGCTGGACGGATTGGACGAGGTGAGCGAGAGCGATCGCGATGCCTGCGTGGACGCCATCAACCACTACCAGCGTGCGCATGGGCTCGACCCGCTGGCAGTGTGCAGCCGAACTCAGCAATACCGTGACCTGCATGATCGCCTTGACCTACGTCGGGCAGTCATTGCGCAGCGGCTCACGCCCAAGCAGATAGATGCCTATTTAGACGCTGGAAAAGAGAAACTAGCGGCGCTACGCGAGCTGACTCAGGCGAATGGAGTAATTCGTGAGTTGATGTCGACGCCACTGCTGCTGTGTGTCATTTCCTTGGCATACAAGAACTCTGCGCCGAACTCCATCTTGCGTCCAACTGACGACCTAAAATCCTGGAGACGAGTCGTCTTCTTCGACTATGTGCAACGAATGCAGGATCATCGTCTTCCAACCAATGCGCAGAGAAAGTCTAGCAACTATTCAGTAGCCGAAATGACCTATTATCTGGCATGGCTTGCCAATAACATGCGAACCAACCTCAGAACGGATTTATTTTTCTTTGAACAGTTGAAACTATATGAGTTGTCAGTAATGGGCACGCAATTTCACTGGCGATGGAGTTCGATCGTAATGAATAGCATATATCGCCGGGTCTCTGTTTTGTTTATACGCGTTGGGCCACTTAAAGGAGCAATGTATTTATCATGGCACAAACTATGGCGCGTTTTTATGATCGGAATAGCATGGGGTTTGTTCATTGGGTTAGCAGCAGGAGTGGTCTTGGGACTCTCCATTGGATTGTTTGGAGGGGTATTGGTAGCGCTGTCGTTTGCTGGATTTACTTGGCTCTCTGATGGGCCAATCACAGTGGTTGAAATGGATGAGCGCGATATAAGCACCCCAAAGATGGCTCAGTGAGTTCACTTCGGATTGGATTCCTTTCGACAATTCCTGCTTTCTTAGTCACCACTATTACTTTTAGCTCATTACTTACGGTGCTCCAACTAGCATCTGAAGTGATAGTCAAATATCTTACTAATGATATATCTTCAATGAGTCAACTAGATGCGCAGGATATTTTCTTACTGTTAACGTTGAATGCAGTCGGAGCTCTGGTACCTGGCCTAATTTTGGGTGTGAGTGCTGGATGGAGGAATGGGTTGGGAAGCTTTATTGGATATCGAGTTACTTTGCAAGCGCTGATCCGCCTGCGCCTCATGCCTGCTCACCCCGTCGCGTTTCTCGACTTCGCCGCCGAGCATGTCCTGCTGCAGCGCGTCGGTGGCGGCTACCGCTTCATCCACGGGCTGCTGCTGGACTACTTTGCCGACCAGTGGCCCGCGCTCTCCGCGCATCCGCCCGCGCGCAAGGGATAGCGGATTGCCAGAGGCGCCTTGGCGCAAGGATTGCCACTCTCGCCGCGCGCAGCCGGAATGAGGCGTGAGACCACGTTGCGGTCTATGTTTGGGCGTTCGTCGTCGCCATGCCAACAGGCTCGGCGCCCAGCGCGCGGCCATGCCGAGGCGCCGTGTCACCTGCTGGCAGAGAAAGGACAGTTCCAGATGGGTAGCGTCAGCACAGGGTTCTCTATGTCGCTTGACGGGTTCGTCGCCGAGCCGGATGACAGCGTCGAACGGCTCTTCAGGTGGTACGCGCTGGGTGGCGCGGACCATGAAATTTCCACCGGCGATCACACGATCCCGATGAACGCCGAGGGCGCCGAGTTCGTGATGGAGGCCGCCAAGGCGGTTGGGGCGCTGGTGATGGGGCGGCGGGAGTTCGACCTAGCGCATGGCTTTGGCGGCAAACATCCCCTGGATGTCCCTATGGTCATCGTGACGCATCGTCCTGCGCCGGACTGGGTCGAGGCTGGCTGGCCCGTCACCTTCGTCCATGACGGTGTACCCAGCGCCATCGCCCAGGCCAAAGCCCTGGCGGGCGACAAGACGGTCGCCGTCGCCTCGACTACCATCGTCCAACAATGCCTCAACGCCGGGCTGCTCGACGAGATCCACATTGACCTGGTCCCCATCCTGCTCAGCCACGGCATCCCGCTCTTCGCCAATCTGACCACCGGCCCGCTCGACCTGGAATGCGTAGACGTGAGCCCTGCCACTGGTGTTACTCACCTCACCTACCGCGTGATCAGATAGCGGCGAATGATCAGATAGCGGCGAAGACTTGATCCCTGCCGCTGGCCACAAAGCCAGCGGCAGGGATGCGCAGCGCGCTGCGAGCGCCAGGATGGGCGTTAGTATGTTCGCGGGCAGCGCGTCAGTTGGCGGCGTGCTCACGGTTTGGCTCGTAGCGCAGAGCGACGACCCCGCTCGGAAACGCCCGTGATTCCAGCAGTTTCAGTGGCATTTTGCGCGTGACGCCAGTAAACAGAGGCTTGCCTTCGCCCAGCGTCGTCGGATTGATCTGGATGCGGTACTCGTCTATCAGGTCGAGTTGCGCGAATGTCTGGAACAGCGCGACGCTGCCGAGAAACCAGATATCCTTGCCCGGCTGGCGTTTGATGGCGTTGATCTGGTCAGCGATGTTGTCCTTGATCAGCACGGTGTTGGTCGCGCCGTTCCAGTCGACATGATCCAGCGTGCGCGAGACGACGATCTTCGTCGCGCCCTCCAGGAAGCGCGCGTGCTCCAACTCCGCTGGCGTGCTTTCCGGATTGCCCGGTATGGTCAGCCAGTAGCTCGCCATGCCCTCATACGTCCGCCGGCCCCAGATGACGGCGTCGGTCTGCGCGTGCAGCGTGTGGGCGTACTGCTCGAGGTCGCTATCGTAGGAAATCCAGTCCAGCTCATCGTTAGGCCCGGCCGCGAACCCGTCCAGCGAGAGATGGATCAGCGCGATAACTCGCCTCATCGTGTGTACTCCTTGTGTGATGGCGTCATACGGGGAGTATCCCCTTCCCAGTATGACAAGGCATTCCCTACATCCCTCGCGCGGACGGAAAGCACCCCACTATTGCGTGCGGGACTGGGTCAGCGCGCCACCTGCGCAGACACCGCCGCCGCCAGCCAGCGGGCCAGCGGCGGCGGCGTCTGCGGGCGGGTAGGCTAGGCGACGGCGCGGCCGGCGACCCGCGCCTCCGGGCGCATGACAATGAGGGCATAGATCAGCGCCACCAGCATGATGGCCACCGGAGCCACGATACTGACGATGTACTGCTCGGCGGGGACACCCGCTGTGCTCGTTATCGCGCCGGTCGGTTCGGTGATGAAGAATCCCAGCCACGGGTTGTTCAGGATATAGCCATCCATCCACGGGATGGACATCCTGAGCTGGATTTCAGGGCCCGCTGAGAGCAGCGCCAGCGCGGTGAGCGCGATCCAGCTGGCCAGCCACCCCCAGCGGCCCGTCTGGGCGGCGTGCGCCAGCGCCGCGCTGGCGATCGCCACCGGCAGCGCGGCCAGCGCGATCCAGACGACGGGCAGCATGAGCTGCAATTCGAGGATCTTTTCCATTTGCAGGGGCGAACCATTTCCAAACAGCTGGAACAGGACATGTGCGGTCGCCAGGTAGCCGAGCGCGCTCATGACCACGATCCCGACGATCGCCCACACGATGAGCGCGCGCCGCTCGCCCTGACCCACCCCCACTGTGGCGCGCCCCGCCGCGCTCCGGGCTGAGGTGAGGGAATAGACCAGCGCGGCGAGCGGGACGAGCAGGAACGCCACAGCCCAACCCGCCTGAGTGACGAATGGCGCCGTCCCAGTTGAGATTCCTGGGCAGTCGGCGTTGGAAGCGCAGGGCGTGGCGAACAGCAGAATCTGGACGCTAGCGGTCAGCGAATTGATCCAGGCGGCGATGGGCGCGATAACGAGCAGCGCGATGAAGAGCGCCATCCAGCCCCGGCGGCCCGCCCGCGCGGCGTCGCTGGCGGCCAGGACGCCCAGCGGGATGACCAGCAAGACCCAGAGCTGCAGCGCCAATACCACCCCCAGCGTCCAATCACCCCAGTCTTGCTCGCGAAAGAAACTCGCCGGGTGTGTCAACAATGCGGCCACGAACGCTACCATCGCTACCAGCGCCACGATCGCGTACACGCGGATCGCCTGTCGCATACGTTCCTCTTTCCTCCTCCATCGGGAACGCAAGGGTTCAGGATGTGTCCTCATCCTCGAACGTCTCGCGCCGCTCTTTCTACGCCCGGTTGCGCGCGAGGTTGCATGCGGGCAAAAAGAGAAGCTGGCTGGCCACCTGAGCTCAGGTGGTCAGCCAACGGGTGAACCTCGTGGGGAAGCGCTACTCGCGGATGCGGCGGGCGGGCAGCGGGCGCACCAGCGGATTCGTGCCGTTCAGGCTCTCCTCCTCCAAGGACGTCAAATCAGTCTATATCCGTGCACATGGTATTGACAGCATCATTGTTTCATGGCATTCTTGGTCTATAGCAGCTACAAGCACAAGAAAGGAGGCAATCTGCAGTCATGTAGCGACCTGGCGGCGCAGGATTCGCCCGCTATTACCTTCATCCTCTCTGAACATCACAGTCATGTAGCGACCCGGCGGCGCAGGATTCGCCCGCTATTACCTTCACTCCAGTCATGTACGACCCGGCGGCGCAGGATTCGCCCGCTATTACCTTCATCCTCTCTGAACATCACAGTCATGTAGCGATCCGGCGGCGCAGGATTCCGTGCCATGAATACAAGGCGTGCTGATCTTGCGGCACTCACACTGGTGGAAGTCAGCGCGAAAAGAAGCGATAGCGCCATCGAAGGACACTTGGTACATCGAGCCACATGGCGTCATACAAGTCCATGTGAGCGTGAGAGAAGGAGACACTCGAGTGAAGTCGCTCCTAGTTTACCGCGCAGCAGCTGTGTTGGCACTGCTGCTATTGGTTGGGACAGCCGTTTCGCCATCATTTACAACGTACGCTTCTCCTGGTACAGGGCATCCGACCGCTTTATCGGCCGTCGGAGCAGGTACTTGGAAGACTTTGAAACCAAGTTCTCATCAGTCGGCGAGTAGCGGTATTACGCCCAAGGTATATGGCGGCCCTGGTGGATCCACATGCCCTTCGGGCTCTTATTCGTATTCGGGTTCCAATGCCCAATATAACTGTATTGACGTCACCGCTGATGGCTCAGGACATGGGGTTTGGACGCGACAAGGTGACGGCAACTACGGATACACTCACTTTTTCACTCCCCACAACGTATGGATGTCAACCGTTTCGGCAGTGATAGCCGCACAAGCCTACGGCTTATATCAATCAAGCACTGGGCGCTACCTCTACGGCGCTTACCACGTCAACAGCAATGGCGATGTGGATCAGTACATTAATATCTACGAGAGTAGAAACGCAGCGCCAGCTCCAGATGGTAACGAAATTGGGGTCATCACCGCGTATTGCCAAGGGCCAGGCCGTAGTTTCGAGCAGTATTGCCCTGACTGGGTAAATACGTCCTGGCTGTGACTTTGCGCCGCACATTTCGGAACGAAATAACGGGTGAGCCATTGCCAAGGACTCCGATTGTCTGGAATCCGGCAAGGACTCACCCCTGGCGATGAGTGCGATGAGTGCAAGGAGTTTGAACATGCCATACCAACCTCATCATGCCTATTATGGGAAGGTCACAGAAGCAGTTCAAACAACTCTCCTTCGGGCTGGCCCAGAGTACGGCTACGAGCTCGTTGACGTTAGCCACCTGGTAGATACCTTGATGATTGCATTCCGATGGCATGAAACTGGTGATACACTGTTTGTCTGCTCCATTGACCTTCAACTTCATGCCGACAGCCATCATCCGGTCAACATGGCGGAGACGATTGTTTCGACGAATTTCCTCGAAAGCATCGGCGCTGGGTGGTTTGAGCACATTCACGCCTTTTCCATAGGCAACCTGACATTCGTCACACAAGAGCAGTGACGCAAGTGCATCAAACCATAGTATTGCTCGATTGCATTACCTCGATGCTGAGGCGAGCGCACAGACACCACGCCGCCGAATGGCTCGGTGGCGGGCGGCTCTGCTCCCCTCTCCCGCCGCAGCGGAGGAGGGGCTGGGGGCGTCGTTACTCGCGGATGCGGCGGGCGGGCAGCGGGCGCACCAGCGGCTGCTGCTGCGACTCCTCCTCCTTGCGGCGCGGGACACGCTGGCGGACGAGGAACGATGGCGCGCGGGCCACGTCCTGCATCGGCAGGTTGATGTCCTCGCCGAAGCGGTTGTAGAAGGACAGCTCGAAGTTCGGCGTCTCGCCCAGCGCGCCGTGAGGGCAGACCTCGACGCAGTCGCCGCAGAAGATGCAGCGGTCGAGGGCGAAGTCCCAGCGCACCAGCTCGCGCTCGGCCATCATCAGCGAGCCGGTCGGGCAGACCTGCACGCAGGCGCCGCACGAGACGCAGTCCGTCTGGTCCAGCGACATGTTGAACGGCGTCGAGACGATCGTGTCGAAGCCCTTGCCGAACATGCCGTAGCAGTTCGGGCCGATCACGTCGTGGCAGACGCGCACGCACTGCGTGCAGTTGATGCACTTGTTCGGGTCGCGCAGGATGAAGCTGTGCGACAGGTCGAACTCGTAATCGTGGTAGTCCGCTGGCTCGCCGTCGTGGAAGCGGTTGTTTTCCAGGTTGTACTCGATGCTGTACTTCTGCAGGTCGCACTGGCCGGCGGCCGGGCAGGCGCACTGGAGGCAGCGGCCCGCCTCGCGCTCGGCCTGCTCCTGCGTGTAGCCCAGCTCGATCAGGCGGAAGCTGCGCTCGCGGTCCTGGTAGGGCAGCATGGGCATCTTGACCTTCGGCTCGACCGGCTTGTACGGCACGATGTCGAACAGGTCGGGCTTGCGCTCCTCGGCCTCGATGCGCCGCGAAACCTCCGCCATGTCCTCACCGGAGAGGTAGGCGTCAATCGCGCGCGCGGCCAGCTTGCCCTGCGCCACGCCCTCGATGATCGTCGCCGCGCCAAGCTGGCAGTCGCCGCTGGCGAAGACGCCCTTGCGCGCCGTCATGAAGCTGTACGGATCAGTCTCGATGGAGGAGTACTTCGTCCACTTCACACCCGACTCCGGCGGCAGCACGGCCTTGTCCGGCTTCTGGCCGTAGGCGGGGATCACCGTGTCGCACGCGATGGTGTACTCGCTGCCGGGGATCGGCACCGGGCGGCGGCGGCCCGACGCGTCCGGCTCGCCCAGTTGCATCCGCTGGATCTCGATGCCCGTCAGCTTGTCGCCGTCGAGCACCAGCTTGGTCGCGGCGCCGAACAGCTGGAGGTCTGTGCCCTCGTTCTCGCCGTCCTCGACCTCCTCAGTCGTCGCCGTCATCTCGCCACGGCCACGGCGGTAGACCGTGTGCACCTTGGCGCCCAGCCGCAGCGAGGTGCGGGTGCAGTCGAAGGTCGTGAAGCCGCCGCCCAGCACGACCACCTCTTTGGTGTCGTCCACCGGCACCGGCAGGCCCTGGGTCTTATCCATCAGGTAGGCGATGGCGTTGACCACGCCGGGGTTGTCCTGGCCCTCCAGCCCCAGCTCGTTCGAGGTCCACGCGCCGATCGCCAGCAGCGTGGCGTCGAAGCCCTCGCTTTTCGAGGTCGTCAATCGTGAAGTCGCGGCCCAGCTTGACGTTGTACTGCACGTCAACGCCCAGCTTCCAGACGCCCTCGAACTCTTTGTCCACCATGTCCTTGGGCAGGCGGTACTCAGGGATGCCGTAGCGCAGCATGCCGCCCGCCTGGGGCATCATGTCGAAGACCTTGACGTAGTGGCCCTGCAGCGCCAGGTAGTAGGCGGCAGTCAGGCCGCTCGGCCCCGCGCCGACCACCGCGATGCGCTTGCCCGTCGGCGCCTCTTTGACCCACGGCGTTGGCGGGTCTTCCATCACCTGCTCGGCGGCGAAGCCGTGCATGCGGCAGATGGCGATCTCTTCCTCCACCAGCCCGCGGCGGCAGACCGACTGGCAGGGCGCCGGGCAGGTCAGGCCGAGGATGTAGGGGAACGGCAGCACTTCCTTGACCAGGCGCGCCGCCTCGCGGTTCTGCCCCTTGGCGATCAGCTCCAGATAGCCGGGGATGTCAATGTGCGTCGGGCAGCCCATCTGGCACGGCGGCTGGCAGTAGGCGTTGTGGTCGGAGAGCATCATCTCCAGGTTGGTGCGCCGGATGCCCGTCAGCTTGTCGGACTTCGTGCGCACCACCATGCCTGGCCGCGCGGCCGTGTTGCATGAGGGCAGCGGACGGTCCGCGCCGTCAATCTCCACCAGGCACATGCGGCAGGCGGAGGTCGGCTCCAGTTTGTCGTCGTTGCAGAGGTTCGGGATATCCAGGATCCCGTTCTCCATCGCCACGCTGAGCAGGGTCTGCCCCTCATACGCTGGCATCGAGCGCCCGTCAATCGTCACCTCGAACGACGGCTGTCCGTGCTCATTGCGCTTGAAGGGCTCGCTCCCCTGCGACATCGCCGCGTCATCCCGTATGGTGACAGCCATGGGTCCCCCGTCTCTAGAGCTTCGTGAACGCCAGGTATCGCCCGTCTATCTCGTGTATCTCCAATAGTATCTGGAACGAATGCGCCCCATCGCGGGGCGCGGACCTCACCCCTGGCCCCTCTCCTCAGGAGCGGGGAGAACGGGGCGATGCGCTTTGCCACCCCGTTCGCCGCGCGGCCCCTCTCCTCTCAGGAGAGGGGGTAGGGTCCGTCCCCCTACAGCACATGCTTGGTCGCGTAGCGGTGCGCGCGGACTGGCTCGCAGCTTTCCGTGGGGCAGCGCCCCTCCAGGTGCGCGGCGAAGTCGTCCCGCGAAGTAGCGCCGCGCCGTCACCACCGGGTTCACCGCGCTGATGCCGAAGCCGCAGAGCGAGCCGTCCGGCACGTAGTGCGAGAACTCCTCCAGCAGCGCCAGGTCGCCCTGCGTCCCCAGCCCGCTGACGACGCCCTCCAGCGTCCCGGCGATGCGCTTCACGCCCACTCGGCACGGCACGCACTTGCCGCAGCTTTCGCGCGCCAGGTAGCTCGACCGCTCCATCGCCCAGTGGACCATGCACGTCCCAGCGGGCAGCGCCTCGATCACCGCCGAGCCGACGATCGCGCCGGCCTCGTGCAGCGGCTCGTAGTCGAACGGCGTATTGAGCTGGGCCAGCGGCAGCGCGCCGCCCTCCATGCCGCCGACCACCACCGCGCGCGTGGTCGACTCGTTGATCTCCAGGCCCTCCGCGCGCAAGAGCTGCGCCAGCGTGACGCCGAAGGGGACCTCGACCAGCGCGCCCTCGGTCTGGCCGGGGCCGATCACCGTCACCAGCTTCATCCCGCTCGACTGCTCAGAGCCAACGACTCGGAAGGCTGGCGCGCCATGCGCGATGATCGCCGGCAGGTTCGCCAGCGTCTCGACGTTCTGGACCAGCGTCGGCTGCGCGTAGAGCCCCACCTCGCTGGGATACGGTGGGCGCTGCTGCGCCTTCATCGGGCGGCCCTTGATGATCTCGATCATCACCGTCTCTTCGCCGCCCATGAAGCTGCGCTCGGCCCCGACGACCGTTACCGCCAGCGAGAAGCGTGAGCCGAAGAGGTCGCGTCCCAGCGCGCCCTGCTCCTGCGCCTCGCGCAGCGCCTCCTGGATGGCGGTGGCCGCCGCCTCGCGCGTCGAGCGGACGTAGAGGAACGCCTCGCTCGCGCCGACCGCGTAGGCCGCCAGCGCCAGGCCCTCCAGCGCGGCGTGCGGGTTGCGCTCCAGCAGCGCCTGCGCCGCCCGCGAGCGGGTGTCGGCGTCGTAGGCGTTGCAGACCACATAGCGCGTCTCGCCGCTCCGCGCCCCGGCGACTTCGGCCATCTTGCCAGCCGTCATCACGCCCGATCCGCCGCGACCGCGCAGCCCGGCGTAGCGCGTCTCGGCGATCACCTCAGCGGGCGTCATCTGGGTGACGGCCTTGCGCAGCGCCTGATAGCCGCCTTGCTGGGTATACGCCGCATAGCTCGTGGGGGACTTCTGCCCATCCGCGACCAGCAGGCTCATTGTTGACTCAGGCACGGGTCGCTCTCCTGTGATTGATCGCGCCATACTTGCCGCGCGTCGCCGCCGACGGCCCGCGCTCCATCTGGTCATCGCGCAGCGCGCCCGCCGCCACCGGCTGGGCCGGGGCGAAGCGGTCGCCCGCCGTGACGATGCCGAAGAGGTCGCTGATGTCCACGCCCCGGCGCTCGACCACCCGCCACGCCACCTGGAGCGGCATGCCGCCGTAGGCCTCCATCAGCGTGTCCAGCGTCTCCGTCAGGTCCCAGGCGTCCAGCGAGGCTTCGTCGAGGATCGCGTCGGCTCGCGTCAGGTCCACCGGCTGCTCCAGGCTGGCCTTGGTTGGCGTCTGCACTGGCGCGGAGCGTGGCTTGTTGGGGTACTCCACCGCGTACTCGGAGACGCGCGGCGTGTAGAAGCCGGCGATGGAGGTCGCGGAGAAGTAAGGCCGGCGGCGGAAGCGGTAGGTCGGGCGCGCCTCGATGGTGATGGCGCGCGGCGGGCAGACCTTCTCGCAGAGCAGGCACGCCTCGCACTTGAGGTTGAACGGCGTGTCCTGGCTCGCTTCCTGAATCAGCTGGATCAGGCCGCGGCTGCGCTCAGGCAGGACGCGCTTCTCGTAGGGGTAGAGCCGCGTGACCTTTGGCCGGGTGACGTGGCTCAGGGTCAGCCCCAGACCCTGCAGGATACCGCGCATGCGCCGCTACTCCTCACCCTTGATCTTCAGCCCCTGCTTCTCGATCTTCTCGCGCAGCTTGAGCAGCCCTTCGATCAGCGCCTCCGGGCGCGGCGGGCAGCCGGGGACGTAGACATCCACCGGCACCAGCGTATCCACGCCCTGTACGGTGTAGTAGCTGTCGTAGAACTCGCCGCCCGACGTGGCGCACTGGCCCATCGAAAGCACCCACTTGGGCTCGGCCATCTGCTCGTAGAGCCGCACCAGGCGCGAGCCCATCTTGGTGGAGACGGTGCCGGCGACGATCATCAGGTCAGCCTGGCGCGGGCTGGCGCGGAACACTTCGGAGCCGAAGCGCGCCATGTCGTAGTGCGGCTGGCCGGCCGCCATCATCTCAATCGCGCAGCACGCCAGGCCGTAGCCCAGCGGCCAGATCGAGCGGCTGCGGGCGTAGTTCTTCGCCCAGTTGAGCATATCGGCGAGGCTGGTCAGCGCGACCGGGGCCTCCTGTTGGCCGGGGATATAGTCCGCTGGAGTGCGGGCGGTCATCGAAGTCGCCATTGGCAGGGCGACCCCGCGCCGTGAAGGATTCGTGCTCATAACGTGGTTATGGTCCCTTCTGGCCCGTCACGCGGCGCCCCCGGCGGACCGTTGCGATCCGTTGCGCGGGAGACGTCCGGAGTGTGCGGAGGAAGGCGCGCATGGTCAGCGCCACCGAAGCTGATGAAGCGGGCGTAGCGGGTCAACCGCGTGCGGTCCGTCGCGCCCGTAGGGAAGCAACCCCATCTGGCATTATAACATGGCCTCCCCACCCGCGCACGCCCGATACACCGCCTGTCTAGCGAGCGTCAGCGCTCCGCTGCTCGTAGATGTACGTGATGAACTCGTCCACAGACTCATCCTCTGGCCATGCTGACGACTTGTAGGGCGCTTACATCTGTCACAGGGGAAACATGCTGCTCGCTGGCAAGTTCCTCTAGAGAGGGACTATCCCAGAACGTGGCCGAGGCGCTTGTGAGCGGCGCCAGGGAACGCGCTAACGACTGCGCCAACCCTTGAAGAATCTCGAGTTGGGACTCAGGGGGGAGCGCGCGCGCCGCTTTGAGTATTTTTTGCGCGTCTACTGACATGGCGCCGCTCCTTGATCTGACTCGGCCCTGGTTGGCGCGAAATGCGCTGTGTACGTGCGCACCGGAAGTATATCAAAAAAACTTCCAGGGTGGATGGCTGGCGGCGCGCCTTCACCTGCCGCCAGCCATTCGCCGCGCTCCCAGCCCTAATACGCCTTGGCGAAGACCGCCCAGGCCGTCGCGGGCTTGTCGCAGCGCACGCACGTCCCGCTCTCGGCGGTCTGGCGCTCCGAGCGGTCGAGGGGCAGGTTGCGGATCGTCGCCTGCGTCTCGGCCTTGATCGCCGCCTCGCAGGCCGCGTCGCCACACCACCAGCCCTCGACGAAGCCCAGCGCGCTCTTGTCCGCCATCAGCGCCTTGAACGCCGCGTAGTCCGCCGCCGTGGCGGTGCGTCCCAGCCGGAAGGCCAGCGCCTGGTCGTAGAGCGTTTGCTGGATCTCCTCCAGCAGCGCGGGCACGCGGGTGGCTACGTCGTCACGCGCGACCGTTTCCTTGGCGGAGCGGTCGGTGCGGGGGACGAGCATGACATGCCCGGCGGCGGCGTCGCGGGGTCCGATCTCGATGCGCACGGGGACGCCGCGTAGCTCCCAGTGGTTGTACTTGAAGCCAGGCCGCTCCTCGCGCCAGTCGCTCTTGACGCGCACGCCCGCGCGGCGCAGCGCCGTCTCCACCTCGCCCGCCAGCGCCGCCACCGCCTCGCGCTCGGCGTCGTTGCGCCAGATGGGCACGATCACCGCCTGGATGGGCGCCACATGGGGAGGCATCCGCAGCCCGTTGGCGTCGCCGTGCGCCATGATCAGCGCGCCGATCATGCGCGTGCTGGAGCCCCAGCTGGTCGTCCAGGCGGTCTTCTGCTGCCCGTCGGCGTCCTGGAAGCTGATCTCGAAGCTGCGGGCGAAGTTCTGTCCCAGATTGTGCGACGTGCCCATCTGGAGCGCCTTGCCGTCACCCATCATCGCCTCCAGGCTGTAGGTGCGCAGCGCCCCGGCGAACTTCTCGCTCTCCGACTTCAGCCCGGCGATGACAGGGATCGCTAGCTCTTTCTCCATGAAGTCCTGGTAGACGTCACGCAGGATCAGCAGCGTCTCCGCCTCGGCTTCGGCCTCGTCGCGATGCACCGTATGCCCCTCCTGCCAGAGGAACTCCGTCGTGCGCAGGAAGGGTCGCGTGCGTTTCTCCCAGCGCACGACGTTGGCCCACTGGTTGTAGAGCATGGGCAGGTCGCGGTAGCTATGCACCCACTGGGCGTACATGTACCCGATGACCGTCTCCGAGGTGGGCCGCACCACCAGAGGCTCCTCCAGCTCCTCGCCGCCTGCCTTGGTGACGAGCGCCACCTCAGGCGCGAAGCCCTCCACGTGCTCCGCCTCCTTCGCCAGGAAGCTGTAGGGGATGAAGAGTGGGAAGTACAGGTTCTCATGCCCCGTCGCCTTGATGCGGCCGTCCATCAGCCGCTGCATGTTCTCCCACAGCGCGTAGCCGTAGGGCCGGATGACCATACAGCCGCGCACAGGCGAGAGGTCGGCCAGGTCGGCCTTGTAGACCACATCCTGATACCACTGGGCGTAATCGTCGAGGTCGGCGACGTCGCGCACCAGCTTCGCTTCGGTCTTCGTGTCGGCCTTCACCGTTGTCTTGGCGCTTGCCGCGTCGCCCTTGCCACCATTCTTCTTGTTAGCCATGCGCTCCTCCTGTTTCTGGCGCCGGGCCTCACCCCCTGCCCCCTCTCCTCTGCGGAGGCGAGGGGTGTGATGCGGGCGGGGCGTCGTAGCCCGGCGGTGTGTGTTGTGCGCGCTCTTCGAAGGCGCGCTGCTTCCTGGCGGATGGATGAGCGCATACAAAAACGCCCGCCCTCGCGCCATCTGTGACGCTGTGAGGGCGGGCGTCTCAACCCGCGGTGCCACCTCAATTTGGGCGCTTGCGTGATCGCCTGCTGGCGTCTCACACGTTTCCGCGCCCCTCTGCCCGCACGAACCCGTTTTGCCGGGATGATGCGGCGCCCCATGGTAACGGGAGGCGTCCGGCGACCTTCGGCCCCGCGCGCTGGCGCTGGGGCATCGGTCGCGGCTCACGGGCCGGTTTCAGCCGCGCCCGCTCACGCCGGCTTGCACTCTCCCGGCTCGCTGTAGTGGCGGCGTCTGGCTTACTCTTCCCGATCTGCGCTCGATATGGCCGTAGTGTAGCCCGCCAGTTGGGCGAGCGTCAAGCCTGTTTATCCCCGCCGTCGCCTGTCTCGCCCTAGCCGAAGAGCGCCGGCTGCCGCTCCCGCTGGGTTTCGCGCGCGATGCGCTCCCGCACGGCGCGTTCGACTTGCTGGATGGATTGCGTGGGCGGCCACCTGCGCTGTTTCTTCTGGCGCGCTCTGTCCGTCCTGCTCGCCATTGCTACCGCTCATGTCCGCATGCCACTTTTCCACTTCCACCTGATTCAATGGCTGGCTCTTCATATGCGGTCATATGCGGTATAGAACAAAGATGCCATAGGAGGGCAAGAGGATGACGCCAGTCGCGCGTTTCTCCGCGCTGGCGTCTCAGGAAGCGGCGCCAGAGGTGCTACGGATGACCTTGGAGCACCCAATGCGCTCACCGCGCGGCGCCGCTGGTGGCGCTTCTGGCGGGGTGAGCGCGCCGCGATGAGAGGGCCTCGCCGATGGCCGCGCGTGACTCATGGCTGCGCAAATCAGGCTTCGTGATTGGGGCGAGCGCGATGACGCTTGTGCTGCTTGCCAGCTCCCTTGTCACGATCCTCTACCTGAATGTCGCGCTGCGCCAGCATCAACAAGCTAATACGACGCTTGCCACACTCATGACCGTGGATGATTTCCGCGCCTCAGTGACTGAGGCGGAAGCAGGGGTGGATGACTACGTCATGTCGGGTGGCGTAACGGGTCAACCCCTCTATCAGGATGCGCGGGCGCGCGTCGTCGCGGACGCGCGGCAACTCACGGCCACCCAGGGAACCAGCGCGAGTCTCAAACTGGATGTTGCGCAGGTCCAGCGACTGACGCCCGTGTACCTGACCAATTTGCAGGATGCCATAGCGCTGAGCCAAGCTGGGCAAACAGGGGAAGCGATGCGGCTAATAAGCACAGGAGTCGTGGCGCAAGAGGTTCATGTCGCTGCGCGACGCCATTGCGCGGATTCAGACCGCTGAGAACAACTTGTTGCGCCTCCAGAGTCACCAGCGTCGAGGATGCGCAACGGCTCGTCACCAGCGTCGTCATCATCTCCTCGCTGCTGGATATTGGCTCGTTCATCGCGATTGTGCTCGTGCTCAGGCGCACGTCAATGCTGCGGGAGCAGTTCGCCGAAGAGCGCGCTCGCGCTGAGGAGCGCGCCCGCGTCATGGCGCTGGAGGAAACCAACCGCCGGATGAAGGATTTTCTGGGCGTCGCCAGCCACGAGATCAGGACGCCGCTCACGTCCCTCAAGATCGGCTTGCAGCTCTCCGCGCGCGAGGTCCGGCGGGCCGCGGAGGAGGCCCGTCAGCGTGGCGATAGCGCCGCCGCGAGCCTGGCGGCGGTGACGCCACTGCTGGAGCGCGCGCTCGCCTCGACGGGCCAGCTCGAACGGCTGGCGGCGGACCTCGTGGACGCCACGCGCATCGAAGCGAGCGCGCTGAGTCTGCGCCCAGCCGTCGTTGACCTCGATCCGCTCATCGCGGACTGTATCGAGGAGCAGCGTCTCTACCATCCAGGACGGCCCATCACCCTGTCCATACCGGACAGCGCGGTCATCGTCATGGCGGATGCCGATCGCATCCGGCAGGTCGTCACCAATTATCTGACCAACGCCCTCAAGTTCTCGGAGGAGGCGCGTCCCGTCGAGATCACGCTGAGCGCGGACGCCCAGGAGGCGGAGGTCCGTGTGCGAGATGAGGGACCGGGAATCCCCGCGGAGGATCTGAGCCACGTTTGGGACCAGTTCTACCGCGCGCCGAGCATCGGACATAAGAGCGGATCAAGTATAGGGTTCGGCCTGGGATTGTATATCTGCAAGAGCATCATTGAGCAGCATGGTGGCGCGGTCGGCGTTGAGAGCGTGGTGGGGCAAGGGTCCACGTTCTGGTTCACACTGCCGCTCGTCACCGCGCCTGAAGCCCAGCCTGCGTCTCCAGCCGGGCCAGGCGGCATGAGCCTGGATGTGGCTCATCCGCACAACGCTCCGGCTGATGGGGCGGAATGACACTCGCCCATCCGGCGGCCTTCTCCTGCCACACTCAGCGCACCTCGAATAGCGCTTCCCGCTCGCTCGGCGTGCGATACTCCGTCCCCGCCCGGATGAGCTCGACCACCTTCTTGCGCCCCTTCGGGCTGCCGAGGAACACCGCGCCCACGAGCGTGTTTCCCCGGAAGAAGAAGCGGCGGTAGTCGGTTCCACCGCGCTCGCCGGGCGTCGCTCGCTGGAGCGCCTCGATGGCGGGGTCGGTGACCTCGAAGAGGCCTATCGCGACGATGTTGGTGTCGAAGATCGGGCTGCTGCGGGTCGGCACATCGAGATAGGCCTCGCGCCCGCCGGCCATGTTGGTGGCGGCGACCTTCCCGTGCGAGAGCGCGTTGTCCCAGGTACCCAGCGTGCGATGGGCGCCGAGGATTGGATCGTAGAACTCGGCGACATCGCCCGCCGCGAAGACGCCCGGTACATTCGTCTCCAGGTACTCGTCCGTGATGACGCCCTTGCCGCGCGCGACCGGGGTCTCGCTCAGGAAGGCGTGATTCATCGTCAGCCCGACGCCCAGGCCGATCAGGTCGCCCGCGTACTCGCGCCCGCTCGTCCCAATCACGCCGCGCGGCGCGCCGTCGCGCGCGATGACCTCGCGCACCTCCTCGCCATGCGCCACCTCAATGTCGTGGCGCGCGACGATCTCATCCACCAGCCGTCCGCCCTCCGCGTCCAGCGTGCGGCGCAGCCAGAACGGGCCGCGCATCAGCCAGGTGACGTGGATGCCGCGCTTGCTTAGCCCCTCGGTCAGGTCATACGCCATGTAGCTGCCGCCGGTGGTGACCGCCGTCTTGCTCTCCAGCACGCGCGCGATGATCTGCTTCGTGTCATCCAGCGTCATGAAGGTGTAGATATGCGGCGTCCCCTCCACGCCCGGCGCGTCCAGGCGGTTTGGCCAGCCGCCGCTCGCCACCAGCAGCGCGTCATACGCCAGCGGGCCGCCGTGGTCCAGATACACGACCTTGTCGCGCGTGTCCACATGCGTCACAAAGGTTTCGCGCAGGAGTGTGATGCGCTGGCTCTCATGCCAGGCGAGATCGCGCATCATCACCTTCTGCTCCGGCAGAACGCCATCGAGCAACCGCTTCAGTGAGACGCGGTTGTAGAGCGGATACGGCTCGTTGGTGATGAGCCATATCTCGCACGAGAGATCGCTCTTCCGCAGCTCTTGCGCGCAGGTCGTGCCCGCGATGCCATTGCCGATGATGACGTAGCGCTTACCCATGTGCGCGGTCACAAATATCACCTCTCCCGTTCGTTGTGGCGTTACTTCCCCAGGCGATCCCTGCCCTACGCAGCCTGACGCCGCGCGTCTGATGGCGCGCGGCGTTTGTGGGCGCGCGCTCCATGCGCAAGGGCCCTCGGCGAGTGTAGCCTTCCTGGCTTTCCGCCGCGCTCACAGTCCGCTCACAGAACGCTTGTGGCGCCTCGCGTCCGCGAGATGGCTGTGAGATCCGTTCGTGAGGGGCGTACATAGAGGAGAGCGCGGCCTTGGAGGGCATACCAGACGCCACAGCGGCGTCACAAAGCGATCACAGCGCGTGCTCGACGCGGACTGCGACATGCGCCGTGCGGCCACGTATAGTAATCCTGAAACGCGCGCGGGACATCACAGCGCGGCGCCGATATTCAAGGGAATGCGGCCCTGGTCGCTGGCGCGCTCCTTATCTACCGCTCACAATCATGTATAAGAAAGCTGGCGTGGCGATGTCTTCTGAGACGCGGGGGCCGGTGGGCGTCCTGCTGATGGCCTATGGCTCACCCAACAGCCTCGACGAGGTGTTGCCCTACTATACCGATGTGCGCGGCGGGCATGCCCCGTCGGCTGAGCAGCTCGCGGTCGTCTACGATCACTATGCCCGTATCGGCGGCCCCACCGGACTGCTGGCGATTTCCGAGGCGCAGGCCGCCGCGCTCCAGGCGCGCCTGGACGCCGCCGCGCCCGGCGCCTACCGCGTGTACCTCGGCATGCGCCACTGGCGCCCGTTCATCGCGGACACCGTCCGCCAGATGGCGGCGGATGGCGTCCGTGATGCGGTAGCGATCGCGCTGGCCCCCCAGGATTCGCGCATCAGCGTCGGCGGCTACATCGCCAGCGTCGAAAAGGCGCTCGATGCGCTGGCGCAAGAGGCGGGCGCGGAAACAGCCGACAGGCGAGACGCCCGCCCCGGCGATCCGCTTCACCTTCGTGCGCTCCTGGCATGCTGAGCCGCACTTTCTCCAGCTGCTCGCGGAGCGTGTGGTCGTGACGCGTGAGCGCGCCTTCTCGCCGGCGGAGCACGACGTGGTCCACGTCATCTTCTCCGCGCACAGCCTGCCAGAGCGCATCCTGACCTGGAACGATCCCTACCCCGCCGAGCTGCGCGCGACGGTGGCGGGCGTCACCCAGCGGCTGGGGCTGGATGAGACGCGGTGGACCTTCGCCTACCAGAGCGCGGGCCGCACGCCGGAGCCGTGGCTGGGGCCGTCCATTCAGGAGGTCATCCCGCAATTGGCGGCGCGCGGCGTCTCGGCGGCGCTCGTCTGCCCAGTCGGGTTCGTCGCGGACAATCTGGAGATTCTCTATGACATCGATATCGAGCTGCACGATCTGGCGGCGCGGCAGGGCTTCCATCTGGAGCGCATCGCCATGCCCAACGCCGCGCCGCTGCTGATCGAGGCGCTCGCCAGCGTTGTCCAACATGCCGCGCTGTGACGGCGCTGTGCGGGTGGCCGCCGGGAGGGCGATGTCTTCGTGACGCCCTTGGCGTAGGGTGAGGATTGGGATGGCTACCAGCGTTGCGGAGGCCCGATACTTCCACAACGCGTCCAGCGACGGGGAAAGAGAGGATCGCCATGGCCAAGCAGGGGCAGCACAGACACGACAAGCATGACCACCGGCTCATGCCTCAGGCGGGACGGACCAATCCCGAGAAGAGCACGCCCATCACGACGGGTCCCACCAAGAAGCAAAAACGCTACGCCAAGCAGGCCGCCGAGCATAAAGATACCGCGCGTCAGGCGCAGAACGCGCACGCGTATTGGGATCCCGATACGACACACTACATCACCCACGAGGCCGACTCGCAGGCGCGAACATTCAATGATCGGGAGAAGCGCAGCGGCAGCGACTCGAATACCAACTCAGGGACGCGCGGCTACTAACGCCCCCATCCGACGCCGGGCGTCAGCCTTATCGCGCTGATGCCCGGCCAGTTGTTCCTGTTGGCTGGGCGGCGTCATCACCGCTGGCCTTTTGATGTTCGCTTCGATGGACGCCTGGGACATGAAGGCGCGCATGCAGAAGGCGGCGGCTACCCGGCGGCGCAAGGTTGCTGAGGCTGATGAGGTGGAGCGGCAGCGCAAGCTGAAGTACACGCCGAAAGCCTACCGCCAGGCATAAGAAAAGGTCCCCGCTCTACAGGGCGGGGACGTGTATTTGTCCTATGACACCTAGCCAGACCTGGCGCTAGCTGAGAGGCGCGGGCCACGGCGAGACGCAAGTCGAGCCGCCGTAGCTCTATAGATGTCCTCTCGAAAGAGTGAAACCTCGGCTGGATGGGCTAGAAGAATGCTGCCAGAGAGTACACCACACGCATCTGAAGCGCTTTAGCCTTCAACGAGCGGAAGCTCAAGCTCCTCAGTTACCATGCCCATGATGACCTCACACTGCTCGCGAGTTTCAACAAACGCACGCACGCACGCCGTACGCCTCTGAGTGATGTGTGACGCGGACTTGAAGGCGTCCCAGCGGCGCGCAAGTTGCTGTCGCTCGCTCCATTGGCGCTCCGGGTCGCGACTGCGGCGCTTGTCCACCTCCTCCCAGGCGAGGTAATCGCGCCAGAGGTCACGCCCCTCTCCTTGAGTGAGTTCCTTACGTAAGGCTTGTTGAAATTGCGGGAGACGCTCATGTTGCTTGAGCAGCTTGCTGAGCGCAGCGTCAATGTCTCGCTTCGGCACAAAGGAGTGGCGCAGTTGGTGGACATCATCAGCCTCGCGTCTCGCTAGCAAGTCAGGGACTGCGCGTGAAGCAAGAACGTCATCATACCAGATGTCTAGTCCCGCAGCCTGGCTGATGACATGTTCGCTCTCATCCCCTAGCTGCACATGGTAGAGGAAGTTGCTTAGCGCATCACGGTCGTGTTCGACATCTCGCAGCAAACCTTGCAGGACCAGTCTCCGGTTAAACTCATCAGGAGCGGATTGGCGAGGCAACGCGCCAGGTTCTGATGGAACCCGCGTACTCAAGCCAAGGGCACGCAGGAGACCGTCACGAGCAGGCTCGTAGGCGCGGGTAGCGTCGTAGCGTTGGAGCGGACCCCAGAGCACGGGAATCTCTTCGTTGCGGGTGGCCGCCATCACAATCGGGATGACACCCAGCATACGCCCCGCATTCACTTCATGGAGCGCGGTATTGACCTCATCCTTGACCCATTTCGAGGCGACCGACGCTGGCGTCATCACCAGCACGAGCCATTGGCGGCCCTCCAGCCCCTCGCTGATCTTCTGAACGAAGTTGTTTGAGGTAATAGCCCGACTATCCACCCAAACATCTGCGCCTGCCGCTTCCAGGTCAGCTACCAGGCGAGTGGTGAAAGCGTCCTCTTCCAGGCTGTGGTGATGTGAGACGAATACCCGAACCTGGTCTGCCATCTGCCAGCCCTCTCAACATGTCGTCCCTGTCTACCTGGCTCTGATTGTACACCAGACACACATAGCTTGCTGCGCTATCCAAATGCTGCCATACTGCGAGAAAATGCTGAACGGCAAGAAGGTAGACTTGCACATATCGCAGGCATCAACATCACGTTCAAGCAAGCCCCGAAGGCCAAGGCTACGGCGAATGTGCCGGGGCAGTTGCCGCTGTTAGATGAATAGACAGGAAGCGAGATAGGTGGCAGACCAGTGGGAATATGTGGTCGCGCAGGTTAAAGCTACGGACGCTGGGAAGCTCAGTGGGTTCCTCACCGTGCAGGGCATGAGCGGCTGGGAAGTTGTGAGCATCACGCCCATGAAGGAACGCCATTACATCCTAAGCCAGAGCCAACGAACAATGAGCGAAGTCGAGGAAATCCTAGTGCTCTTCAAGCGCCGCAAGCCCTAGCTCATTGTCAGGTTCAAGAAAGCTTCAAAGGCGGACGTGCCAGGGCAGTTGTCGCTGATGGTCGACGAGTAGACAGGAGACAAGTCGGATGGCAAAGCACTGTACGAACTGTGGGCATGAACTTCGGGACACGGACAAGTTCTGCGCGGAGTGTGGGACCTCTGTGGGAGGTGCTGTAATTCAGACACCGCCGACGCAGTACGAGTATTGCGAAATAACCTTTGGGGACATTCGTGAGGGCTTGTTCGCTTCGGGGCGCTTTCGGGCTGAAGCGAGTGGACCCTATGGCAGGCGAACTGTGGCGGAAACGGAAAGGTGCAAAGGGGTATCCTATCAGGAGGGGTTGCAGATATTTACCGGGCCATCCGATCGTTGTGCGGACATGCTCAATGCATTTATGAGGTCACTAAGTGCAGACGGCTGGGTCATGCAGCCCGCCACTGGGCAATTCTGGTGGCAACACAGGTATCAACGCCCAGTGAAGGTAGACCCCGGTCGCTTATCATAAGCTTCGCTCCCGCCAACGCCACAGAACGCTCAGGATTACCTCCTCTTTGTTCTACAGCAAAGCGCAGAAAGGTGAAGCAGATAGCCAGTGATCAGGCTCGGTCCAGCGGAGCATCCACCGCAGCCCGCCTGTTCAACCTTTTGCAGATTTGCTCTAGGCAGGAGGAAAGAGTCGCGCGAGGCTGAAAGAGAAGAAAACAACTGGAGAAGCGCCGCAAGCCCTAGCTCATCGTTCTTTACGCAAAGGCCCCTACCCGCTTTGGGTGGGGGATTTAGACCGTTTGTGCGAAAATGCTTGCCGGGAGCAAAGGTGTAAGCGTTTTGAGCAACGGTTTGAGCAGGTTGTCGGGAAGCCGAAATCCCGGAATATTTCAGGATGGAGCCGATGGTCGGGCTCGAACCGACAACCTACGGTTTACAAAACCGTTGCTCTGCCATTGAGCTACATCGGCGTGGACGCTCTTGCGCGGCGTTGTGGGCGCGCCGCGAACGCCCGTAGTATAGCGTCGCGGCGCGCGTGGCGTCAAGGCGAACGCCGCCGGGCGGGCCGCTCTCAGGCTGTGGGCGTGATGCGCAGGAGTTCGCCGCTCTGGGGGTTGGCGAGCCAGACCGACCCGGCTCCCAGGGTGATGCCCGCGACTCCAGGGGACGGAAACGCGCCCACATACTGGTCGGTTACCGGGTCAGCGCGATAAAGCCCGACCGAGGGATACCATGTCCAGACGCTGTGCGCGTCGGCGGCGAAATCGAATGTCTGGCTGGCAGGCGCCGTGATCAGGGTTACCACCTTGTTGGTCGCCGGATCAATGCGCTCCAGGATAGACCGGCCTGTCGCCGCGCTATCCAGCGCCACCCATACCGCGTTCGGCAGCGCGACGACCCCGCCGCACTCCAGGCCCTCCGCGTCTCCAACGTCAATCTGGGCGATGGGCTGGCGTGTCCGCGGATCCCAGCGAGTCAGGCCGTACTGACCACCCTGATAATTACAGACCCACACAGACCCCGCGCCATACGAGGCGCCGAAAGGGCCAGCGTAGGTCGGGAGCTTCGCGACAACCCTGTTCGTGCGTGGATCGATCACTGAGATGGCATTCGTGTCATAGTTCGTCACCCATACTGCCCCTGGGGCGACCGCTATGCCGTTGATTCTCGAGTTGGGAAAGTCAATGACACCGGCAACGGTGTTCGTCTGGGGATCAATGTGGAACACTTTCGCTGTCTGCGGTCCACCACTGGCCGCGCCCAGCGAGGTACCACTCACCCAAACTGCGTTATCCCCCAGCGCGATCAGTCCAAAGTCGGACTTGCCAACAGCGACCCGCGCGACGACCGTGTTTGTCTGCGGGTCAATGCGCAGCGCCACACCCAAAGGAGCCTCATAGACCCACACCGCGCTATCGCTTGCCGCCATGCCGTAGAAGGGAGTCAGCCCGCCAGATGGCGTGTTGACCTTCGTGATCGGCACGGTAGCCCTGACAACGCCAATCTGTCGGGATTGGGGCGTCACGGTAGCGACGGCGGTCGCCGTCGCCTGTGCGCATCCCGCAACCACCATCGCCAGCCCGCACAGCAGCGGCGCGATCAATTGCCCGCTTCTCGCCATCTGATGACGCATCGCTCCACTCCTTGACTCACGGCCTTGCCACGTTGTTCCAAATCATGGCGTTTCGTTCAGTCAGCGAGCCCGGCAAGCGAGTCTGGCACGTTGGAGCGCGTTTCACGGGCCTCGCTTGTTTCAAGTGTACACGCAGGTGATGCGATGCGCTACCCCAGCGCGTTGGGGTAGCGCCTGTCTGGCGATGCCGTTAGAGGCGCGCCCGCGAATGGCCGCTTACCCCGCCCGCGTGAAGGCCGACACTACACAGGCCGCCGTCACCGCCAGCCGACCGCCCGGCGCGGCTGCCGCCACCGCGCGCGCCGCTTCGCGAGGCGCGTCCTCTCCGGTAGCGCGGTGCGGCGTCATCTCCGCCAGATCGGCCAGCGCCTCGCCGTCCAGCGCCAGCGGGAAGGTCACGGCGCGCTCGCTGGCCAGGCTGAACGCGGGGGCCAGCGCGTCGCGCAGCCGGGCGGACTTCTCCGGCTCTGGCGCCAGCAGCGACGGCAGCGCCGCCCGCGCCTCCGCCAGATGCTCTGGCGCGGGCGTCACCACCAGCAGCAGCCCGCCCGGCGCCACGGTCCGCGCCAGCTCCGGCGGGTTGCGCGGCGCGAAGATCACCAGCGCGGCGCCGATACCCGCGTCCGCAAAGGGCAGTTGGTCCCACGTATTGGCGACGAACAGCGACGCGCCCGCGCCGGGATAGCGCCTGCCCGCCGCCATGCGGACCGCGTCGCGCGCCAGGTCGAAGCCGTAGAGCCGCCAGCCGCCCGCGCGCACGTCATCCTCCAGCGCGCTTGCGAGATGGCTGAGGTAGTAGCCCTCGCCGCAGCCGCAATCCACCAGCGCCCGCGCCGCCAGCGGCAGCCGCGCGCCCGGCCCGCGCAGCCACGCGCCCACCTCCTCCGCCAGCGCCTCCGCCAGCGGCGCATACCACCCGGCGTCGAGGAAACGCCGACGCGCGCGCAGCATCTCCGCGCTATCGCCATGCGCGCGCGTCGGGCGCAGCAGGTTGACGTAGCCTTGCCGCGCGCGGTCGAAGCTATGCCCGCGCGCGCAGACCCAGTCGCGCTCACCGGGCATCAGCGGCTCCCCGCAGTGCGGACAGCGCAGGTCCATCGGCCCGCCCCTCTCGCGTTCCTCGTATCCCAGGCCGAGGAGGCGGCCTTTGCGGCGGAAAGTCTCTTGCCGCAAGGTTCACCCACCTGGGATTCACCCGCCCAGACACGTCACAGGCGCGCTCCCCGATCCCCACAGGATCGAGCGCGCGCCCGTAACATGCTTTGGCTTTTGGCGGCTCGCCAGTCTGGCGGCCAGCCTACTCCTCAGCGGCCCCGGCATCCTCAGACGCCGCAATCGCGCCCGCTGGAACGGCCAGTTCGGAGGAGATGATGTTGACCTTGACCTTCGCCTCGTGCTTCGCGCTGATCCGCACGGGCGCCTCGAACGATCCCAGCGCGCGCAGCGGCTCCTTGAGCGCGATGCTGCGGCGGTCAATCGTGATGCCCTCTTGCTCGTGTAGCGCGTTGGCGATGTCCTGCGAGGTGACCGAGCCGTAAAGGCGGTCACCCTGGCCCACGCGCACGGCGAAGGTCAGCGTCACATTCGACAGGCGCTCCGTCAGCGTCGCGTCCGCGGCGTCCTGCTTCTCCACCCTGCGTTTCGCGGCGGTGACACGGTCGTTCAGCGTCGCCATCGCGGCGGCGCTGGCCGGTGTCACTAGCTGGCGCGGCAGCAGGTAGTTGCGCGCGTAGCCCGCGGCGACTTCTTTGATCTCGCCGGGCTGCCCCAGCCCTGGCACCTCGTGCAAAAGAATGACCTTCATCGTTTCGCTTCTCGCTCTCTCTCGCCTTGGACTGCGCCCCGCTCGCGCGCGCCCCCACATCTCGGAGGCTCGGGATATACGCGCGGGCCGGATTGATGGCGCACGCCCTGAAAGTATACACGGCCCGGCGTGGCCCGGCAAGCGCCGCCCGCCAGAGCGGCTATGGCTAGCCCACCTGGACGCCTGCGTATTTGTGCGTATTTTTTGTATTCAGCAAATTTTCAGGAATGGCGCCCTCTTCCTTCAGGTTGACTGGCTAAGATAGAGCAATGGCAGTAGCCTCCCGGCGTCCCGCCCCACCGGCCTCGATGACGCGGCCGCTTCCTTCCCCAGCGGGGCGCCCGGATGGCTCGTTCAGCGGCCAGCGGCGCGGCTATTACCGTGAGCGACCGAAATGAAGCGTGAAAAGCCCTGAGAATGTGGCGACGAAACACACACCACTCCAGCGCGCTGGATGTATCGAGTGGCGCGGGAGTGGTACTAGAGGAGTGTCTTGATCTATGCTGGAGCCGCGACAGACAAGTGCTACCCCACCCGATGCACTGACAACGGAGCGCAACGGGCAAGCCCCGCTCCAGACCGAGGCGCGCGGATCGCTCAAATCCAGCCCGCCGCGCGACCTCGATGATCTGCTCGAAATGGACGACCTGGACGACGAGTCGCTGGAATCCGCCAGAAAACCGCGCCGCTGGTGGCTCGTCGCCGCCAGCGGCGCGCTGGTGGTTGCGGTGATCGCCGGCTTTCTGGTCGTGCGCTCGCAGAACGCGAAGGCGCCCGTCACCTACCAGACCCAGACCATCGCGCAGGGCAATCTGGCCCTGACCGTCAGCGGCACTGGCCCTGTGCAGGCCGCGCTCTACAACCTCAATTTCACCGCCAGCGGGCGCATCGCCGAGATTGACGTGCAGGTCGGGCAGACCGTGAAGGCTGGGCAGACGCTCGCCAAGCTCGACACCACCTCACTGCAGGATTCGCTCAACCAGGCGCAATTGCAGGCCAACTCCGCCTACTACCAAGAGCAGCAGGCCATCAACAACTGCAATACCGCCAAGAGCCCGCCGCCCGACTGCGTGGCGCTGGCGCAGAACCAGTACGCCGCCTCGCTGCAGCAGCTTCAGACAGCGAAGGACAATCTGGCTGGCGCGACGCTGAAGGCCACCCACGCCGGCATCATCACCGCTATCAACGGCAGCGTCGGCGGCACGCCCGGCAGCGGCTCCGGCAGCGGCTCTTCCTCATCCAGCGGCGGTTTCATCCAGATCGCTGACCCCACCAGCCTGCAAGTGGCGGCGAGTATCAACGAGACGGACATTGGCGGCGTCACCAATGGCCAGCAGGCGACCTTCACCGTCACCGCCTACCCTGGCAAGATCTTCCATGCGACCGTCACGTCAATCTCGCAGGTCGGGGCGAGCAGCTCAAACGTCGTCACTTATCCCGTGACGCTGAGTGTGGACATGTCGCGCCTCCTGGGCGTCAACCTCTATACTGGCATGACCGCCAGCGTCACGATTATCAAGGAGCGTCGCGTCAATGTGACGCTGATTCCCGCTAGCGCCGTGACCTTCGCGCGTGCGGCGGCCAACGCCAACGCCGGCGGTTTCCTGACCCGCACGCAGGTGACGAACGCCCTGACTCAGTCAAGGCAGATGATCACCACGCTGGAGCAGCAGAACCCGCAGATCACCGCTGATTCGCCCTCCGCCGCCTGGGCTCTGGAGCGCAGTGGTGGCAAATGGGTCATCAAGCCGATCGTCATCGGCCTCAGTTCTGGCTCATTCGACGAGGTCCTGTCGGGTCTCAACCCTGGTGAGGTGGTGATCACCGGCGAGACCAATGGCACGATCACCACGAGCTCTAGCACGACGACCGGCGGCGGCGCTGGCGGCGGCGGGCGCTTCGGCGGCGGCGGCTTCGGCGGCGGCGGCTTCGGCGGCGGCGGCGCTGGCGGCTTCACTGGAGGGGCGGCCAATGACGCCTAACGCTACCAGCGTAACCAGCGCGAATGGCGCCACGCCCGGCGATCCGCGCCCGCGCGTCGGCGTCCCCGCGATCTCTGTGCGGCGCATCTCCAAGGTCTACCGCCTCGGCCAGACGCATGTCGCGGCGCTGCGCGACGTCTCGATCGAGATCCAGCGCGGCGAGTTCGTGGCCATCACTGGCCCGTCAGGCTCCGGCAAATCCACGCTGATGAACCTGCTCGGCCTGCTCGACCGTCCCACCAGCGGTGAATACTGGCTGAACGGGCGTGAGGTCGGCTCGTTGCCCGCCGACGCGGTCGCGGATATCCGTAACCGCAGTATCGGCTTCGTCTTCCAGGGCTTCAACCTGCTCTCGCGCGCCTCGGCCCTGGCCAATGTGGCGCTGCCGCTAGTCTACGCCGGTGTTCCGCGCGACGAGCGCGAGCGGCGGGCGCGGCGGGCCTTGCGCGCCGTCGGCCTGGGCGAGCGGCTACATCACAAGCCTACCCAGCTTTCTGGCGGGCAGCAGCAGCGCGTGGCCATCGCGCGGGCGCTGGTCAGCAGCCCCACCTTGCTGCTGGCCGATGAGCCGACTGGCAACCTCGACACGCGCACCAGCGAGGAGATCATGGCGATGCTTGGACGCCTCAACGCGCTCGGTCTGACCGTCGCGCTGGTGACGCACGAGCCGGATATCGCGGCCTACGCTCCGCGCCAGATCGCTTTCCGCGATGGTCGCATGATCCACGACAGCGGCGCCCCGATCACGCCGCTGGTAGGCGAAGCGCCCCCGCCAGAGGCGGCGGGCGACGGCGGGCGCGATGGCGCCTTTCGGATTCGGGAGGACCCTCTATGAGCAAGGCGCCGCTCTCTATTCCGCTCGCCGCGAAGACCCCACGCGCGGGCGCCGCGCCGGGCAAGGCCAGCCAGACATCACGTGGCCGCCGGGCGCCAGCCCGCCGGGGCCTGCTGCTGGGCTCGAGCCTCGCCAGCGCGTGGGAGGCGCTGCTGGCCAACCGCCTGCGCTCGCTGCTGACGGTCCTCGGCGTGATCGTCGGCGTGGCCGCCGTGATCGCGGTGGTGACGCTGACGCAGGGCACGAGCGCTGTGCTAAACGCGCGCGTGGCCAGCCTGGGCACGAACGTGCTGACGATCATCCCTGGCTCGTCCGGTGGCGCGGGCGGCGTGCGCGGCGGCGCGGGCTCGGTCCAGTCACTGACGCAGGCCGACGCCGACGCCATCGCCTCTTTGCCGCATATCACCGGCGTCAGTCCCGTCATTGGCGCCTCCGAGCAACTGGTCGCGGGGTCGCAAAACTGGAACACCCGCGTCCAGGGCGTCTATCCCAGCTACCAACAGATCGCCAACTGGCAGATGTCCGAAGGCTCATGGTTTAGCGATTCTGATGAAGCGAGCGCGCAGTCCGTCGTGGTGCTGGGCCAGACCGTCGTCGCCAACCTGTTCACCTCCACTGGGACCGATCCGCTGGGCCAGACGGTGCTCATCAACGGCTCTAGCTATACCGTTGTCGGCACGCTGAAATCACAGGGGACGGTGGGCTTCGCCAACCAGGACGACGTCGCGTTCATCCCCTTCGCTACCGCCAACGCGCGCATCAACACCAGTCAGTACGTCAACCAGATCCAGGTCCAGGTGGATAACGCGAATAACGTCGCCTCCACGCAGCAGGCGGTGACCGCGCTGCTGGCGCAGCGCCACCAGATCGCCTCTGGCGCGGCGAACGACTTCTCCGTGCGCAGCCCGACGCAGTTCGTGCAGACCGCGCAGCAATCGGAGCAGACGCTGGCTTTCCTGTTGATCGGTATCGCCGCCATCTCGCTGCTGGTCGGCGGCATCGGCATCATGAACATCATGCTGGTCTCGGTCACCGAGCGCACCCGTGAGATCGGCATTCGCATGGCGGTCGGCGCGCGCCGCGCCGACATCCGCAACCAATTCCTGGTGGAGGCGCTGACGCTGAGCGGCGTGGGCGGGCTGCTCGGCGTGACACTGGGGCTGACGGTTGGCCTGGCGTTGACCCGCGCCTTCTCGCTGCCCTTCGTGCTGAGCCTGGCGGCGATTGCGCTGGCGGTGGGCGTCAGTGTGGTGATCGGCGTTGTCTTCGGCTTCTACCCGGCGCTGCGCGCGTCCCGGCTCGACCCAATCGTCGCGTTACGCAGCGAATGACAAGGAAACCTGCGCAATGGTTCGCGTTTCATCCAGGGCTTTCAAGCCCATGCGCCCGCGCGCCAGCCATTCATGGCCGCGACCGCCGATACCGCCCCTAGCCGGCCATTCATGGCCGCGCCCCTGGACAAAGGCAGGTGAGGAGTTATGAGCGCGCTCGATAGAAATATCTCACGGTTCGCCGTCCCCGATGACGCGCGTGAGCGGGCCAGCCAGCCCGCGCCCGCGCCCGCGGCCTGGTGGTATACCCTGGCGTACGTCGAGACCCCGCTGCGCGAGCAGGCGCTCACCGATGACGACCTGCGTGATCTGGTGGAGACGCTACGGGCGCGCAATCTGCCACTGCCCGCTGAGCTAGCCTCGCCGCGCGCCAGCGCCCGGCGCGCCAGCGCCAGCGACCCGCTGAGCGGCGCCCGCTACATCTGGGCGTTCTCGTCGCTGCGTGACGCGCTGCTGGCCGCGCGCGCTAACCGCCGCTCCGATTACCACTCCTACCCGCAACCCGCCAGCTTGCGTGAGGCGTCGATTGACCGTCTTTACCGCCGCTTCCCGCTCGACGTGTTCCCGCGCGCGAGCGTCATTCTCTTCTCCGGCGCGACGGTCTGCCCCGATCCGCTGCTCTGCCCCGACCCGGCTTCCGGATCGCTGGCCGCTGAGCTGGCGGGCGCGATGGGGTCTGAGCTTTGGGAGCGCTACACGCTCTGCGGCTTCCGCCAGGGCGCGTCGCTCGTGCGCGTCGCCTCCTCCGATCGCTGGGTGCGCATGACGCCGCGCGCGCTCGAAGACGCCTGGGCCGCCGCCGAGCGTTACCTTCGCGCGCTGCCCGCTCCATCCATCTCAGCGGGCGCCACGCCGCCGGATGTGCGCGATGAGCGCCACGAGCCAGGCGACATGGAGACCGCCGCTTTCCAGGCGCTGCTCTGCGCCCTGACCGGCGCGACCACCAACAACGATTTAGCGAAGGCCCCGATCCGCGCGTCACGCGCGCCGGAGCCCCGTGTACGACGAAATAGGCAAGGATAGAACACACTCATGAGATCACCGCTGCTGACCTTGCGCGCGCTCCAGACGCGCGCGATCTGGCCGGGCCGCGCGCTGGCCGCCGCTGGAACACTGGCGCTGGCCGCGCTGCTCACCGCTTGCGGCTCCGCTTCCGCCAGCGGCGCGGGCGCCCAGGCGACGGCGACCTGCCCGCCCACTGTTGCCTTTTCCACCGTCACTGGCTCCATCACCGCGCTCGGCAGCGGAACGATGACGGTGAAAGATTCATCGGGCGCGAGCGTGACTGTGGCGCTCGCCTCCACTACACGCTACACCCTGATGACGGCGGTGTCCGCGACCAGCCTGACCGCGGGAACGCCCGTCCTGGTGGTCACCGACACCAACGCCACCTCCGCGCGCAGCATTCGCGTGCTGTCAGGGACAGCGGGCGGTGGCTTCGGTGGTGGCGGCGGCGGCTTCGGCGGCGCGCGCGGCACGCCACGCGCTGGCTTTAATACCGCCTGCGCCCGAAACTTCGGTGGCGGCCAGGGCGGCGCGCCGGGCGGGACATCGGGCGGCTTCCAGGGCCTGCGCGGCACGGTGGACTCCGCCACCAGCTCCAACCTGACCTTCGACGACGCGCAGGGCCAGACCTATTCCGTCGCTATCACCTCTTCCACCACGATCGAGAAGACGGCAGCCGGTCAGGCCAGTGACCTCAAGGTGGGTGAGAACGTGACCGCCTCCGGCCAGAAGACATCCGGCCAGGTCGCCGCCCGCAACGTCACCATCCAGGCCTCGTAGCGCCCATTCTCTCTATCCATATCGAACCTGATAGAGGCGTTCTCATGGCTCGACGGCATATCTGACCCAGAAAAACGCGCCGCCGCATTGGCGCAACCCCGCGCCAGCGACGGCGAAGACGCCCCATCACAGCGATTCGTCGCCGCCAGGCCTGGCGAAAAGCGCGCCCCTCTACCCAGTGGAGGCGGCGCGCTTCTCGCGTTCGCCCGCTGAGGCGTTGTATCATTTGGGCCATATCACCGCGCGCTGGCTCAACAGTTGGGAAGGTCCAGTGTATGTGGTCGGAGCCTACACAGCCCGTCGCGCCCATCGCTATCGCGCCGCCGCCCGTCGCGCGCTCCCCGCGCCGCTGGCCGGCCATCCTGCTTTTCTGTCTGCTCGCCGGCCTCATCCCGGAGACTATCGCTACCACCAGCACCTCCGTGGCGAAGATCGCCGCCAGCCCGGCCAGCCTGGCCTTTGTCGCCTTGTTCTACGGGACCGCCGACCTGGTCATCCGCGAGGCGATCATCCGGCGGCCACTGGGCCTGGTGGGGAAATTGCTGCTGGGCATCGCCTTCGGCTTTGTTAATGAGGGTGTCGTCGCGGGAACCTGGTACACCGTGCGGCCCGGCGGCTACGCCTTCATCAACGGGATTGACTGGAGCTGGGCTGTCTCGCTGACCGTCTTCCATATCTTCATCAGCGTGCTCATGCCCATCTATCTGTTTGACAGCGTCATGCCCTCGATCGCGGGCGTCCCGCTGCTGCGGCGGCGCGGCGTCATCATCACGACCATCCTCTTTTTGGTCTTCTCGTCGCTGGCCTTCTTCACACCGCACTATCGCGGGCAGCGGCTGCTGGTCTTCGCCGCCGCCATCGCGCTGTCGCTGATCGCGCTGGCGCTGCCACCGGCGCGCCGCGCCATCCCGCCCGCCACTCAGGTGAAGCCCGCGCTGGGGCTGTGGCGGCTGCGCATCCTGGGCTTTTGGGCGATGCTGCTCTACTTCCTCGGCATCTATCTCTTGCCAGCCATGTTCGCGGCGATTGGCAAGCGGCTTGATGCGCCGCCCGCGCTCGCGGGGCTGCTGGCAAACGCCATCCTGGTCGCGCTCGCCGCCTGGGCCGTCGCGCTCTGCGTGGGCTGGACGCGCCGCCCCAGCTGGTCGCCGCGCCGCCAGCTCGCGCTGATCTCCGGCGCGTTGGGTTTCCCGATTCTGCTCTCCGCCATACCGCAGTTCATCGCCGTGTACGAGTTCGTCGCCACCGTCCCGTTCGCCATCTTTCTCGTCGTCCTCGCCTGGCGCGCCCGCCGCGCCGACCGCCGCGCGGCGCTGGCGGCGCTGGCCCCTGTCGCCAGCTAGGGCGCGCGCCAGATTGGCGAGCGGACGCCGTCTGCTATAATCACTCGCAACACGCGCGCATCATATGGCGCGCGGAGGCCGTCATCGTGGCGCCATTCCGGCGCGGTGTTCGCTTGCAAGGGGGAGACCATGGGCAATGTCCTGTCCACCATCCCGCTCGGCATTGGGATTGTGGCTGGCGCCGTCGCCGTGCTGTTCATTCTGGCGCTCGCGCATGTGCTCAACGTTATGCGGCGTCTCCGCAAGGCGTCCAAGCGCGGGCGCGAGGCGTCGGCGGCGCAGATGGCTAGTGGCGAGCCGCTGACGACATTCAATCGCGCCGGGCATCCTGGCGACCCCCTCAACGTACAGATTCACAGCACGGGTGGCCAGCTTGGCGCCAGTTTCGCCGCCGCTGGCTGGTATCGCGCCGATGAGATTGATCTGGTGACCTCTCTCCGCATCAGCGTAGATTCCGTGTTCGGTCGCAAGTATTCCACGGCGCCGGTGAGCAATCTCTATCTCTATGGGCGCAAGGAGGATTACGCTTTCGAGCGGCCCGGAAAGAATGTGCGCCAGCGCGACCACGTCCGCTTCTGGAACACCGGCCGCACGGGCGATGATGGTCGCCCGATCTGGATCGGCAGCGCCACGAAGGATGTCAAGGTCGAGCTATCGCACACGAACCACTTGCCCACGCACGGCATCTCGCCTGACCTGGACGCCGAGCGCCAGCTGGTCGTTTCTCAGCTCACGCAGACTGGCTACGTTATCCACGCGAGCGCGCGCCCCGGCTTTGGCAAGGAGACGCATGGCGCGAATGGTGGCGGCGACCCGTATTTCACTGATGGGATGATTGCGCTGCTGACGCTGGCCGACGCCTGGACACAGCCGCTGGCTACGCAGGTGCGTGGCCCTCTTGGCTCCAAGATCGCGCAAGCGGCGGAGCGATTCGGGCGCGGGCGGCTACCGAAGGCGGGCCGCGACCACGCCGCGCATGAAGTGGAGCGCCTGAAGCGGCAGGTTGAGTCGGAGGCCGCGGCGGCGCGCGAGTAGGCGCCCAGCCCTCCTTCGCGGTAGTACTATTCCGCACTGCCCCATTTCTCCTGTGTGACGGCTTTCGCACGCGAGATGACAAGCTGGCGAGTTATACCTGGTAAGGGGCGATGGCCGCTCCTTACCCACGACATGGTGATGGCGCCCCCCAGTGGGGATGCGGTGAAAGGGAATGCACAGCATATGGCATCGAATGGCGCCGCGGCCCCGTGGCTGCGCTTGTACTTCCGCTCCGAGCGCGCGGGCATTAATTCCGATCTGACCGGGCGGCTGGTCGAGTTCATCTCGGAGACGCAGCGGTCGCTCGACTGCGCGATCTACGATGTGCGCCACCCGCGCGTGATCGAGGCGCTCCAGGCGGTGGCGCGCTCTGGCAAACAGCTGCGCATCGCCTATGACGCGAGCAAAGAGCGCACGGGCGGCCTCTCTGGCGACCCCAAGCCTGAGGGCGTGGAGAAGGCGCTGGGCGCGGCGGGGCTGCTGCCCTACGCCACGCCCGTCCACAACAGCGGCCACCTGATGCACAACAAGTTCCTTATCCGCGATGGCGTCACGCTGTGGACGGGATCCGCGAACTTCACGGTTGGCGGGCTGGAGAAGCAGGACAACAACTGCCTCACCCTGCGCGACCAGGGCATCATCGCCCAATACGACGTGATCTTCACCGAACTCCTCAGCGGCCAGCACAGCCACTCGCGCCGCTATTCCACCCTGGAGGCCGCGCACCTTCAGACCATCCAGGCCGGCGCGCCGCCGAGTGTTGTGTCGGCGTTCTTCTCGCCCTCAGAGGGCGAGTGGATCGAGCAGACCATCTCGCAGGCGCTCAATGCCGCCCGTCGCGTGCGCGTGATGGCCTTCCTCATCGGCGATTCGGGCATCCTGAGCGCGCTGGCGCGCTTCTCGGACCCGTCGGCGGACATTCAGGGCGTGATTGACCCGCACGGCATGCAGGATGTCCTGCGCTACCGCGATGTCAATTCGCCGGAATACTGGTTCATGCGCGACCGCCGTTTTGTCGCCGCGCCGTCGCACGCCTTCAACCCGCATACCGAGCAGGATTTTATGCACAATAAGGTGATGATTCTCGACGATCATCTGGTTGTCACCGGCAGCTTCAACTTCTCCGAGAACGCCGAGCTGAACGACGAGAACATGCTGATCCTCAACTCCACGCAGGTCGCCGCCGCCTATACCAGCTACTTCGACCGCCTCTATGCGGCCTACGGCGGCAAGGTAGGCGCGCAGACGGGCGCCGGAGCCCGCGCGGCGCGGTAAGGCGCTGGCAGAGGAGGCGTTATGGCGGACGGCGGCGATTTTCCCATCCCGGCTGATCTGGGGAACGCCGAACACCAGCGCCTGCTCCGCGCGATGACCACTTACCACGCGCGCCAGCCCTGGGCGCGGGCCTTCCTCGTCTTCGGCTCCATCGGGCGCGGCGACTGGGACGATTACTCCGACCTCGACCTCGATGTCATCATCAGCGATGGCGCGGCGCTCGACCCGGTCCCAGAGGTCACGCGCCTCTGCGACGCGATTGGCGAGCGCCTCGCCCTGATCGCCCCGCGTCGCGACGATGATGCGGACGTGGTTCTGGAATCACTGGCGCAATTCTCGATCCGCTACCACCCGCTGGCTACAACCAGCCCCAACATCATCGACAGTATGCGTCTGCTCTGGGGCCATCTCAGCCTCGACGAGATACGCGCGGCTGGCCAGCGCAACCGCCGCGCGCTCCTTGCCACGCCGGAATCCATGCTCGCGCTCGCTACCCGCGCGCTCCTCAACAGCCAGCTTGCCCTCGCGCGCGGGCGTCTCTGGTCAGCGCTCAACTCGCTCGAAGAGACCCGCTCGCTGCTGCTGGAGATCTACGCCCACGCGCGCGACCTGCCGCGCTCGAAGCCCGCCTTCGAGCGCGACGCCGACCCCACCCTGCGCGACGCGCTCGCCCCGCTCGCCGCCAGCCTCACCCCCGCCGCCATTCGCGCCGCGCTGCTGGCTGGCTGCGACCTGCTGCTCGGCCCCACCCTCGACCGCCTCACGAACTGCCAGGCGGCGCTTACCTCTGGCGAGCGTCACATGCTGACCGAGGTCCGCCAGCGGCTCCAGGTGGATACCTCCGCTGATCGCTGACAGTGCGCGCGGCCCAGCGGCGGTTCGGCGTGCGCGTGGGAGGAGCGCGGTTGTTTATAGATTGCGCAGTTCACGGCTGGCGAGGGCGATGGCCATCGCGGCCAGCTGAATGGCGGCGCCGCCGAGGATGACCAGCGGGGCGCCGAAGCGCGCTGACGCGAAGCCGCCCACCGCGACCGAGAGTGGCAGCGTGGCGAAGTTACAGAAGGTAAACAGGCCCATGATGCGTCCGAGCAGGTTGCGCGGCAGCTTGCGCTGGATCAGCGTCAGGAAGGAGACGTTGCCCAGGCTGTTGAGCAGCCCAAACGCCGCCATGAGAGCGACCGCCATCAGCGTGTTGACCGAGAAGGCCAGCGCGACGATGGCGAACGCCTGAATCACGAAGATGAGGATGGACTGGTAGCCGCGATTGATGCGGTCGCCCAGCGCGCTGGCGAGCAGCGCGCCCGCCAGCGCGCCCGCGCCCCAGCCGGTGAGGATGAAGCCGTAGCCCTGCGCCCCGGCGTGCAGTGGTCCCTGCGCCAGCGCCGGAATCGCAACCTCCATCACCGCGCCGTTGAACAGATTGCCTACCAGGATGACGAGCAGCAGGATCAGGAAAAAGGGCGTCGTCAACGCGAACCGCCAGAGGCTGTTGTTGGGCGCGGGCGGCGCATGCGCGGCGGCCTCCGCTGGCGCCGCATCCGAGGCGGCGGCGTCGCTGGCCGGGAACAGCACGCCGTTACGAATGAAGACGAGGGTCACAGCGGAGGCGACGAAGGTCGCCGCGTCAATCGCGAAGCCATCGGATGCGGCGGCGCGCGCCACGACGAGGCCCGCCAGCGCGGGGCCGACCATCTGCGCCAGGCGCATCAGCGCGTAGAAGAGGCCGTTCGCCGCCTGGAGTTGGTTCTCTGGCAGGAGGTCTGGCGCGATGGCCTGCGACGCGGGGGCGAACAGGCCTGAGAACGCGCCCATCGCCGCTGTGAGCGCGGCGATCACCCAGAGCGGGGTGTGGGCGCCAAAGGTTGCCCAGGCCAGCCCGCCCGTCACTACGGCGCACGCGGCGTCGGCGATCAGCATCACGCGGCGGGCGCGCAGCTTGTCGCTGAGCCAGCCGCCGAGCAGGGTTGTGGCGCCCAGCGGGACGCCATAGGCCGTCAGCACGAGGCCGAGGTTGATCGGGCCGCCGCCCTGGGTCAGCATGTACCACGGCAGCGCGACCGAGTAGAAGGTGTTGCCGATGGAGGAGATGAGCTGGCCGGTGAAGAGCAGGCGGTAGTCGCGGTAGCGCAGCGGCGCGAACATCGCTGGGGCGCGCCGTTTGCGGGCTACCGTGGCTGGCGCGGCGCCGTCCGCGGTAGCGGTAGCGGTGGGGATAGCGGGATCGGTCATGGTGGCGTGGCTCCTGAGGGCGTGCGGCGAAGGCCGCGGCGGAGGGCGAAGCGGCGAAAAAGGCTGACGGAGGGCGGGCGCGCTATGGCTCGATGACCGCGCGCACGGCGAGCGTCGCGGGGTCGGAGAAGTAGGTGATGCGCTCGTCGGAGGCGAGGTCGTGGAGGGTGAAGCGAATGGCGGGCGCGCCCTGATACTCCACCAGGTAGTCTGGCTCGATCATCCAGCGCTGGCGCTCCAGCAGGAAGCGCCGCACCAGCGGATGCGCGCGTCCGGCGAGCGCGGCGGCGCCAGAGCCGAAACTGCCGCACGAGACGCACGCGTAGATCGCGGAGTAATGCTCGGCGAATAGGGGCGCGCTCACGCCAAGCTCAGGGAAATCGGCGAGACGGCCCATGCGCGCGGGGAGCGGACGTCCGCAGCGATAGCAGGTCGTCTCCAGCCGCTGTGTCGCGGGGGCCCACGCGACGCTGTGCGCCAGCACCCGCTTCAGCGCGGGGCGGAAGGACGTGACGCCCGCAAGTTCGGGCATCGACGGGATGTCCGTCTCGGTGACGCCGTAGTCGCGCCAGCACTGCGGACAGCGCAGGGTCAGGCTGCGACCACCCCCATCGGGCGCGTCCGCGAGGATGCCGCGCATGCGCGCCTGGCCGCAGAAGTGACACCAGATGGAGGTCTCGCGCCAGCCGGATTCGTCGGCGGGCGCCAGCGCCAGCCCGAACTCCACCGCACGCTCGCGCAGCGGGCCATTCAGCGCGGCGCGCAACTGCTTGCGGGCGCGGCTGAGGCGCGCTTCCAGCGTGTTGAGCGAGAGGCCCAGGCGCGCGGCGGTTTCTCCGGCGGGCAGATCAGCCAGATAGCGCAGGCTCACCGCTTCGCGCGCGGCGAGATTGAGATGGCCCAGCGCGCTATCGATCAGCGCCACGAGTTCCTGGCGGCTCAATTCGTCCAGCGGATCAGCGTCGCCGGCGGCGATCTCGTCGAGCGCGGCGGGCGCCGTCTGTTCTGACGTCGCGGCGCCGTCGGAGGGGGAGGGGCCAGGCGCGCGATTTCGCTGGCGCTCTGGCGCGCGACGCGGCGGCAGATGTTGCGGCAGATGCCATCCAGCCAGGCGTCGAAGCGGTCGGGGTCGCGCAAGTGGTCGAGCGAGCGCCAGGCCGTCAGCAGCGTCTCCTGGGCGATATCCTCGGCCTGGTCGGCGGTGGCGCCGTAGCGTCGCGCCAGCCGCGCCAGCCGTGGCCGCGCCGCCGCAAGCTGGCTATTCACATCGCCCGCCAGCGTGGCGAGCGCGGGCCACGCCAGCGGGCTCGCTGGCGTATCTCCGGTGGCCGCTCCGGTCAGGGCTGGCCGAACGGGCGCATGAATATTCTCTGGCATGGCGCGCACTCCCTTCTTCAGCATACACCGATCAGTCGCGCCTCGTCCCCGATTCCTGACGCAAATTTTTCGTCAGATTTATTGTTGGCGCTCTACGCGATGAGCGGCGGACGTGAAATGAGGGGCGCCCTAGCCCTGCGCTAGCGAGTCTGGAGCGTGTCAGGAACTCCACGTGCGAACATCCACCCTTGACAGGCGCCGCCCCGTCGCGCTATGTTAGGCGCGCACAACGTTACGCACGCTTAACATAGCTGGCTTCCCGATGAGGAAGCGTCTGGAAAGTGAGTGGCGCATGATTAGCGCCCGCGGCCTCACCCGCCGCTTCGGCGCCTTCACCGCCGTGGACGGTGTGACGCTCGACGTGCCTGATGGCGCGATTCTCGCCCTGCTCGGCCCCAACGGCGCCGGCAAGACTACCACCGTTCGCATGCTCGCGGGCCTGATCGCGCCCACCGAGGGCGAGGCCACGGTCGCCGGTTTCGACATCCGCCGCGACGCGACCGCCGTGCGTGCGCGGGTGGGCCTTGTCACCGACGCGCCCGGTCTCTACGAGCAGATGACGCTGCCCGCCTACCTCGACTTCTTTGGCGCTGTCTACGGCGTTCCGTACGCGACTCGCACGCGCCGGATTGATGAGCTGATCGGCTTCTTCGACCTCCAGGATCACCGCCGCGAGCGCATGTCTGGCTTCTCGAAGGGCATGAAGCAGAAGGTGGCGCTGGCCCGCGCGCTGCTGCATGAGCCTACCGCGCTCTTCCTCGATGAGCCTGCCTCCGGCCTCGACCCGCTGGCCGCGCGCGCCGTCCGCGAGCTGATCGCCAGCCTCAAGCGCGCCAACCGCGCCATCATTCTCTGCACGCATGACCTCGACGAGGCCGAGCGGCTAGCCGACCAGATCGCGATTATGCGCGCGGGGGCCATCGTCCGGCATGACGCCCCCGCCGCCCTGCGCGCCAGCTCCACGCCTGAGACGGTGGTGCGTATCCGGCTGGCCGCGCCGCTGGCGGGCGCCGCCCAGGCGCTGGCTCCCTTCCCTGACGTCACCTTCATCGCTGGCCCGTCCCAGCCCGCGACGGAGGTCGCCTACCGCACTCCAGACCCTGATAGCGTCAACCCCGCCATCATCGCCCGGCTCGTCACGGACGGCGCGCGGATCATCTCTGTCGCCTGCGAGACGCGCGCGCTGGAAGACATCTACGCCGAGGCCGTCGGTGGGGCGGACAGCGTCAGGCCGTCACTCGCCGTAATCGAGGGATGATCGCTCAGCCAGGAGGATTCGCCATGTCCACGACGCCACCCGCGACGGCGCTGGCCTTCACGCCCCCCAGCGACGCGCGCGTCATGCTGCTGATCGCCCGCCGCGCCGCGCTCGAATCGCTGCGTGACCGCGCGACGCTTTTCAGTAGCGCCATATTCGCGCTGCTGCTGCCGATCCTCTGGTCGCTGCTCATCATCCGGCCCGCCGCGCAGTCTGGCCAGCTCTCCCCGGCGGGCCTTGGTACGCTGATGGCGATCTACTTGCTCACTGTCGGCCTGCTGCCCACCAGCGCGGCCACGGGCGTCGCGGCGGGCCAGTTCGCGGGCGAGAAGGAGCAGGGCAACCTGGCGCCGCTGCTCGCCTCGCCCGCCTCCAACGCCGCCATCTTTGGCGGCAAGGTCCTGGGGGCGGTCCTGCCCGCGCTGATCTACGCCGCGATCGCCGAGATCAGTTATCTGATCGAGATTGCCGTCTTCATCGGGGCGGACAAGCTGCGCTTGCTGCCGCCCGCGCTCTCGCTGGCCATGCTGGCGCTCGTGCCGGTTATCGCCCTCTTCGCGGCGGGGATAGCCGCGCTGATCTCGTCACGCGTGCGCACCTACCAGACCGCGCAGACGCTGGCGAGCCTGGCGCTGCTGCCGGTCTTCTTCGGCTTCTTCGCCCTCACCACGCAGCTCCAGGCATGGGGCGCGCCCGCGCTGTTCGCGGGCCTCGCCGCCATCGCGCTGGCCGATGTCGCGCTGATCGCCTTCGCCGCCAAGACCTGGCGCCGCGAAGAAGTGCTGGCGAAACGCTAGCCGCCAGCCTGTGAGGAGAGCGCATCCATGAGCAAGGGAGTCACGAACCGCCTGCGCGAGCTGCGTCAGCGCCACGGCCTGACGCAGGAGCAGCTCGCCCACGATCTGGATGTCACCCGCCACACGATCCTGGCGCTGGAAGTGGGCCGCTACGTCCCATCCATCGAGCTGGCCCTCAAGCTCGCCGCCTACTTCGATCAGCCGCTCGAGAGCATCTTCTGGCTGCCCGACGAAGAGATCGCCGAGTTGCGCGCCCTGCGCGCCGTGCGCCTCCAACCGGGGGCCACCGTCGAGCGCATCGAGCGAGGTACAGAGTCCGCGTCGTGAGCGCGCCAGAAATCACGCGTGGCGCCCGCCGCGTCTACCGCTTTGAACGAAGCGCGCTAACGAGCGCCATCGCTCTCGCTGGCTACGCCTGGAGGCGGGGCCGCATCTGAGCGGTCCGCGCGCGCTGTCACCTCGCGGATCGCCTCTACCCGCAGCGCCCGCAGCGCCTCGCTGAAGCGCACGGGGTACGGAGCGGCGTCCTTCAGCGCGTGGTGGCGCTCCGGCAGCGCCGCCAGATTGGCCCGCGCCAGCTCCCAGATCTCCGAGAGCGGCGGCAGGCTGCCGGGAACCATCTTGCCCTGCCGCATCACCGGGCGCAGCAGCCGCTGGTAGCCCGCTGGCGCGGGCTCTGAGTCGAGCTGGACGACATCTTCCTCCCACTGGGGATGGCGGTAGACCGCCTTGCGCCCTGGCCAGGTTGTCTTCTCCGCCGCCAGCTTTAGCTTGGGGCGCTCGTCGCCGTCCTCGTCCGCATAGGAGACTTCCTTATAGACCCCGCCCAGCGTCGCGCCCTCCACACCATGCGCGATGTTGCCCGCGCCCACGCCCAGCGCCGTCCCCACGCCGAAGGCGTCCACCTCGGCGCCCGCCGCCAGCAGCTCCACGATGGCGAACTCGTCGAGGTCGCCGCTGGCCAGGATGCGCGTCGCGCCCATTCCCGCCTCCGCCAGCGCCCGCCGCACGTACTGGCTGTCGGCCACGATGTCGCCGCTATCCAGCCGCACGGCGGCCAGCGTATGCCCCAGCTCGTCCGCCACGCGCCGCGCCACGCTGATCGCCGTGTGGATCGCGCGGCGCGGGTCGTAGGTGTCGAGCAGCAGCGTGTAGCGGTTGAACGACTGCGCGATCGCCAGGAACGCCTCTTCCTCGGTCGGATAGAGCTGGATCAGCGCGTGCGGCACGGTTCCCGTCGCCAGCAGGCGATACTCGAAGGCCGCCGCCAGCAGCGAGGTGGAGGACGCGCCGCCAATCGAGGAGGAGCGCGCCACCACCAGCGGGTTCTGCGCCCGGCGGAAGGCGAACTCCGAGACACGCCGCGCGCCTGCCGCGTGGGTGATGCGGGCGGCCTTGGTGGCCACCAGCGTCGCCAGGTTGATCGCCTGGAGCAGCCCGGCCTCCATCAGCAGCGCCTCGCGGAACGGGGCCGTCACCCGCAGCAGCGGCTCGTTGGGGAAGGCGATACTGCCCTCCGGCATGGCGTGGATGTCGCCCGTGAAGCGCAGAGCCGCCAGCTCATCGAGGAAGGCGGCGTCGTAGTCGCGGATACGTGACAGGAACGCCAGCTCGTCCGGCTCGTAACGGAACGCCTGCACGAACTCCAGCGCCGCCTCCAGCCCGGCGACCAGCAGATACGCGCCGCCGAACGGCGCCGAGCGGGCGTAGAGGTCGAAGGTGGCGACGCCGTTGCGCCCCGTCACCCAGCTCACATACGCCGCGTCCGGGTGATACATATCGGTGAAAAGGCCGGGATGCGCCCCTGGCCCGCGCCATGCCGAAAGACTCACCACATACCTCGCTACTCACCCACTCCCGGCCTTGAAAGGCCGGGGCACGCGGACGGCGCCATGAAAGGCCGGGGCATTTATGCCCCGCGTTCCGTGCGCCGGCCATTATGGCCGCGCCGTCCCCGCCGTTCCGTGCGCCGGCCATGAATGGCCGCGACCTCTCCACCCGCGCCCCTACTCCGCCAGGCGCGGGAACTCGGCGCGGAAGGCCTCCATCCGCCGCTCGACGGGAATCGTGCGGCGGTGGAGCGCCGCCGGGGCGATGATGTTCAGGCTCAGGATCTTGCTGTTGATCGCCCGCAGCGCCTCGTTGTAGCGCCGCTCGGTCGCGTCTCGCTGGATATTGTACGCCCGGCGGTCGCTGGCGAACACCGTGCGCCGCGCCGCCAGCGTATCGCGGTAGTGGCGCAGCGCCCGCACGGGCTCTTCCGCCCGCTCCAGCTCGGTATCAATCTCGCGCCCGCGCTCCAGCTCCGGCGGCGCGACATCGTTGCTCTTGAGCAGATGATAGGCGAGCGCGCGGTCGCCCGCCCACACATCGCTGTCATCGCGTGGCAGCGGCTTGCCCGTCCCGCTCAGATTGTCGAACTTGCCTTCCGCGCGCGCCTCCTCGATGCGCTGCTCGACGAGGTCGCGCACCGCCCGCCGCCGCGCCTGCTCCATCTCCCACAGATAGCGTGCGCCGCGCTCGCCTGCGCGCTGCTCCGCTGGCTGGTTGGCTTGCTCGCTGGGGCGCGTGGACTTCTCACCTGGTTCATCCGTCGCTGGCATGTTAAACCTGCCCTGTAACGCACACGCGGCAGGTATCCGGCCAGCCGCGGGGTGTGGTGTATCTCCCCCATATCATACAAGAGTTGGAGGAGATGGGGGCGCAAAATATATCGCGATGCGCTATAATTGGGTGTCAGGGGCCGCGAAAGGTCGTCCGCGGCCCCTGAGCGGTAGGGTTGGGAAGACCGGCGATTATTTGGGAGCGTGTCTGGCATGTGGAGGTCTATCGAAGGTTGGATCGCGCAAGCGCGGCGGTGGCTGGCGGAGATTGGCGTAATACGGGGAGCGACGGATGGCGCGCCCGCCGAGGGGGGACCCCTGGCGCGCTGGAACCAATCTAGCCGCGCGTATTTTCAGAAGTGGCTGGTGATTGGCGCGCTGATTGGCGTCGTGGCGGGGATGGGCTCGATCGTCTTCTATGCCGCCATCGCGTTCTGCTCTCGAATTTTCCTGGGATTAGGCGCTGGATTCACGCCACCAGACCCGGCGGGCGAGGGCGTGACGGTCATCACCTCCATCGCCCGCCCCTGGATGATTCCCGTCGTCACAACGCTGGGCGGGCTGCTGACTGGGCTGATCGTGTTCACCTTCGCCCCGGAAGCTGAGGGCCACGGCACTGACGCCGCGATTGATGCCTTCCACCGGCGCGGCGGCAAGATTCGCTCCCGCATCCCACCCATCAAGCTGATCGCCTCGGCGATTACCATCGGCTCCGGCGGCAGCGCGGGTCGCGAGGGGCCGACAGCGCAGATCGCGGCGGGCTTCGGCTCCTGGCTGGGCGATGTCCTCCATCTGGACGAGCACGACCGGCGCATCGCGATGGCCGCTGGCGTAGGCGCTGGCATCGGCTCGATCTTCAAGGCGCCTTTCGGCGGCGCGCTGCTCTCAGCGGAGATCCTCTACAAGCGTGACTTCGAGTCTGAGGCGCTGTTTCCGGCATTCATCGCTTCCGTGGTCGGCTTCAGCATCTACGGCGCCTGGGCTGGCTGGACCCCCGTCTTCGGCCATGGCGGCAAATTCAGCTTTACCGATCCTGAGAGCCTGATCGGTTTTCTCCTGCTCGGCATTATCTGCGGTCTGGTTGGCCTGCTCTACCCGAAGATGCTCTATGGCGTGCGCGATGTGTTCCACGGTATCCGTATCCCCAGACACTTCAAGCCAGCGATTGGTGGCCTGCTGTCGGGCTGATTGGCATGGAGTTTCCGCAGGCGCTGGGCATGGGCTATGGCTACGTCCAGTTCGGTGTCTACGGCGATTTCGTCACGATCTCGGCCTGGCTGATGCTGGCGTTGGCTTTCATCAAGATCGTTACCACCTCATTGACCATCGGTAGCGGCGGCAGCGGCGGCGTCTTCGGGCCGGGCATGGTGATCGGCGGCTTCCTGGGTGGCGCCATCTGGAGCGGCATTCACACCGTCGCCCCCTGGGCGCTCGGCTCCACGCCCGCTGGCGCGTTTGTCGTCGTTGGCATGGGCGCCTTCTTTGGCGGCATCGCCAAGGCCCCGCTGGCCGTGATCCTGATGGTGGCGGAGATGACCGGCGAGTATTCGCTGATCGTCCCGGCGATGCTGGCGACGATGGTCGCCTATCTCATCACCGGCGAGAACAGCATCTACGAGAGCCAGGTGGATACGCGCCTGGATTCGCCCGCCCACAAAGACGATTACGCATTGCCGCTGCTCCAGAGCATGACGGTTCGCCAGGCGATGGAAGCGGGCATGGGCGCCACGAACGTGACCACTACCACGCCGGAGACGCCGCTCACAGACCTGCGCGCCATCCTGCGTCAGCATCAGGTGAACAGCGTGCCAGTCGTCACCAATGGCCGCCTCACCGGCCTCGTCACGGTGACTGACATGACCCGCGCGCGCCGTCGCGCGCGCCGCAACGGGAGCGATGAGAACGCCTTGCTCGCGCGTGATGTCATGGCGCGCCGCATCGCCTACGTCACGCCTGGCGAGTCGCTCTACACCGCATGGCTACGGATGACCCGCCGGGGCTTCCGGCAGCTTGCCGTCGTGGACAGCGCGGACTCACGCCAGTTTCTGGGGATGGTGACGCTCAAGACGATCGGGCGCCTGCTCCGCCAGCCCATCGCGGTGAGCGACGCTGTCGCGGAGCTCGCGCGCGATGATGAGGATGAGGATGACGGCGGCGCCCCGTTGGGGGCGGAGAGCGATGCGCTGACCGCTGGCGCCACCGTCTCCGCCGTCCCCAGGGCTGGGGAAACCTCCTGAGGCGCGCCGGTAGGCTGGGAGCCCACAGCCCTTAGCTCGCGGCGGGCAGGTGTGGATCTCTGTGTTCTGCCTGCGTGGCGCGCTCGTGCGCCTCCGTGTCAGCACGCTCCGCGGTCTCGAGGCCCAGGCCACGGCGGATCTCCACATAGCGCATGATCGCGTCACGGCTGAGCATGCCCACCAGCCGCCCCGCCTCATCCACGACCGGAAGCTGGTTCACATCGCGCCCCGCCATGCGTGGCAGCGCGTCGTTCAGATTCTCGTTGGGCCGCGCTATCTGGAGCTTGTTGAGCGGGATCATCGCGTCGCCAGCCGGTGTCCATGGCCAGCGCTCGCGCGGGACGCGCCGGATATCTTCGAGCGTGATCAGCCCGATGAAGACATCGCCGCGCATTACCGGGATCGAGCGGACCCCGTATGGCAGCACATAGCCGTCCACGAGCTGCTGTACGGAGACATCGCCTTGCGCGCCGCCGGGCGCCGCGGTCATCAACTGGTCAACCGTGACGCCCTTGAAGAGCGCCTCCAGCGTGACCTGGGTATTCTCGGCCTGAGCGGCCTGGAGCAGGAACCACCCGATAAAGCCGAACCACAGCCCGTTCCACGCGTTGCCCGTGAAGAACCACCAGACGCCCAGCAAGATCATCATATAGGCGAACGCTTGCCCAGTAAGCGTGGCCCAGCGGGTCGCTGTTCGCAGGCTGCCGGTCGCTTTCCAGATGATCGAGCGCAGCACGCGCCCGCCATCCAGCGGGAAGCCTGGAATCAGGTTGAAGCCGCCCAGCAGCAGATTCGTCACGCCCAGATAGAACAGCGTCGCCGACGCGAGCGGGACCGTGTCACCCACCAGCAGCGCGGCCGCCAAGCGTCACGCCGCCGATGATCAGGCTGGTCAGCGGGCCAGCGAACGCCATCTGAAACTCGACCCCAGGGCTTTGTGGCTGGCGCTCGATATCCGAGACGCCGCCGAAGATGAACAGCGTGATGCTCTTCACCGGCAAGCCGCGCGCCCGCGCCACCAGCGAGTGCGCCAGCTCATGCACGAGCACCGACGCGAAGAGCAGCAGCGCGGCGAACAGGCCCAGCGTCCAGTAGGTCACGATGGGATATCTGGGAGCCGCCGACGGGAACCAGTCCAGCGCCAGCGACGATGTCAGCAGCACGAGGATGATCAGCCAGCTCAGATTGATCTCGATACTGATGCCAGCGATCTTGAAGATGCGGAATGAGCCAGGCATATCCGCCTTCCTTTCAGCCCCAGGACAGAACGAAACCCTACACCATATACGGGTGAGGTCGCATGGTCGGCGCCAGCGCTGTATCACGTTCGCGACACAATGCCCTCGTTTCACGGCTTCGTGGTTTTACTGCTCCGCAGTGTGGCAAGCGGGCGGAAATGAGACACTTGGGCCTGTTTTCGCCCACCTGGAGACGGTTGTACGTTGTGAGTTCTTAGGGGCGATATGAGTGGGCGATATGAAAGCGCCGCATGAAAGCGCCGCGCTTGCCTGAAGCGAGCGCCGGTTTCCTTGAATGGAAAGCGATCAGGGGATGATCTCAGTACTGGTCACCGACGACAGCCACACGATCCGGCTGCTGCTGCGCGAGTGGCTTACCGAAGCGGGCTATGCCGTGGACGAAGCGGCGGACGGGCAGCAAGCCCTGGACAAGCTCCAGGCGAGCGATGGCCAGGTGATCGTCCTGCTGGATTATCAGATGCCCGTGCTCGATGGCTACGCTGTGCTCCAGCGCGCCTCCGCCGCCGGGCTGGTCCCGCCACGCTACAGCTACGTCATGATCTCAGCGGCGGTGGACCAGTTCCCCTCCGAGTTTACACTGCTCCTGCGCCAGCTTGGCATCCAGATTCTGCCCAAGCCCTTCGAGCGCGACACCATCCTCGGCGTCACCCGCTTCCTCGCCGCGCGCATGGGCGCCGCGAGTGACGCTGCGGACGCCGCGAGCTAGCGCCCGCCCGCAGCCGGCTGGCGGCTCAAGCCACGCGTAGGGGCGCCCTGCGGGGCGCCGCAAAGCCTGCCTGCGCAGGCTCCCATTCGCCGCGTCCCAGGCCGCGCAGGCGGCCTTCGCGGCCCCCAGGCCCTTAGACGCGCCTTGAGGCGCCCCTGGCTCACGACAATTCACAAACCCCTGGCGCCATGATGCGCCAGCGGGTTATTGGACATTACGCCGCCACCGCGCGATACTTCCTATTATGAAGCGCTGGTAGGCGGCGCTTTAACTATCACCCACACGCGGCCACGGACGCTCCGAACAGGAAGCGCGCGACACAACCGGCTCGCGAGAGGCGAGGAGGGCTTCGTCCCACGCCTCAGCCTCTCGCTCAGCGGTCAGCGACATACCGCCTGATGTGGAGGCGGCCTGAAGTGTTCCGTGGCGAGCAAGAAAGAAGACTGTACACATTGGATACGCGACAGCTTGGAACTACCGACCTGCGGATCACGCCGGTTGGCTTTGGCGCATGGGCGATTGGCGGTGGTCAGTGGGAATTCGCCTGGGGGCCGCAGGATGACCAGCAGTCCATCGCGGCGATTCACAAGGCGCTCGATCTCGGCGTGAACTGGATTGACACCGCCGCGGTCTACGGCCTCGGCCATTCCGAGGAAGTGGTCGCGCGGGCGCTCGATGGCATGACTCAGCGCCCCTACGTCTTCACCAAATCCTCGTTGGTCTGGGATAGCCAGCGCATCATCAACAACAACCTCAAGCGCGACTCACTGCGGCGCGAGATCGAGGCTAGCCTGCGCCGCTTGCGGACGGACGTCATTGATCTCTACCAGATTCACTGGCCTGACCCCGATGCCGACATCGAGGAGGGCTGGGAGCGCGATGGCGGAGTTCCAGCGCGAGGGCAAGGTGCGCGCCATCGGTGTCTCCAACTTCAATGTCGCGCAGATCAAGCGCGCGCAGGCGATTGCGCCGGTCGCCTCGCTGCAGCCGCCGTATTCCATCATCCAGCCAGACGTCGAGCGGGAGATTCTGCCCTACGTCGAGCAGCAGCGCATCGGGGTGATCGTCTACTCGCCGATGGCCTCTGGCCTGCTTACCGGCGCGATGACCGCCGAGCGCGTCGCGGCGATGCCCGCCGATGATTGGCGCAAGCGCGACCCGGAGTTCCAGGAGCCGCGCCTGACGCGCAACCTCGCCCTGGTCCAGGAGCTACGCCGCATCGGCGAGCGCCACGGCCGCTCGCCCGGCGAGGTCGCCATCGCGTGGACGTTGCGCCACCCGGCGGTGACTGGGGCGATCGTCGGAGCCCGAAGCCCGGAGCAGGTCGCGGGCGTCATCGGCGCCGCTGACTTCCGCCTCAGCCCGTCTGAGATCGAGGAAATCAGCGCGTTCGTGGCGCAACACCCATAAGCCACAAACGTTGACTGGCGGGCGCATCATCCCTGTGGCGCGCCCGCCAGCAGCGTCTTCCGCGCCGCGAACACCGTCAGCAGCCCGCCCACGGCGATCACCACGCCGGCCAGCGCGCCCAGTGTGCGCGGCGCGATCACGCCCAGCAGCGCGCCCGACGCGATCACCGAGAGGGTGAAGGTCACGCTGGAGAGCGCGTCCTGCATAGCGAAGACGCGCCCGATGGCGTCGGGCGGCGACTCGCGCATCAGGATGGTGGACGCGCTGGCGTTGCCGATGCCTGCCGCGACGGTCGAGAGGCCAATGCCCAGCGCGGCCAGCCCCAGCCACGGCGCGCGGCTGGCCGCCACTTGCAGCGCGCCGTCCGCTATGAAGGCCACCGCCAGCGCCAGCTGCGGGTGATGCGCGAAGCGCGGCGCGACCAGCCCGCCCAGCAGCAGCCCTACGCCAATCGCCGCGTACATCGTCCCGATGCCCTGATCGCCGGCATGAAAGACTTGCGCGCCGTAGACGCTGATCAGCGTATTCGTCGCGCCGCCACCCACCGGCCAGAGGATCGCCAGCGCCAGCAGCAGCCGCAGCGAGGGCGACCGGCGGATGATTGCTGGCGCCTCCAGCGCCGCCGCCAGGCCGCGCGACCGCGTGGGCGACGTGCGCGGGATCGCCACGCTCAGCGTCAGCGCCGCCGAGATGGCGAACGACGCGGCGTTGATGATGAACGCCGGGCCTGGCCCCAGCCAGCCGCTGACCACCCCGCCAAGCGCCGCGCCCAGCAGCATCACCGACCCGCTCGACATGCCCTCCAGCGCGTTGGCCCCCGCCAGCGATTCAGGCCGCACCAGCGCGGGCGTCACGCCTGTTCGCGCGGGGCCGCGAAACGCGCTCAGCGTTACCAGCGCCAGCAGCGCCACCCATACCAGCCAGACCCGCGAGGCGTCCGTCACCAGCAGGAAGCTGAGGGCCACCAGCGCGCTCAGGATGTCGCACACCACCACAATCAGCTTGCGCGGCGCGCGGTCGGCCAGCGCGCCAGCCAGCGGCGCCAGCAGCAGCCGGGGCGCTGACCGCACGGCCAGCGACGCGCCAACCGCCAGCGGCGAGCCGGTGAGGCGCAGCAGCAGCCCCAGCAGCGCCACCGTATTGAACCAGTCGCCAATGCCGCTGATGAAGCCGCCCAGCAGCAGCCGCGCGTAGGCTGGCTCCGCCCGCAGCGTCGCCAGCGCGCCTGTCGCGCGTGGCGCGGTCGTCCGCACGGCGCTCAACGCAGCCGCTCCTCTGGCGGGCGCGCCAGCCAGTAGCGGTCGCCGGAGAAGCCCAGCGCGCCCCGCGTCAGCAGCTCGCGCCGCGTGGTGTCCACGTCGCGCGCCACCTCGCGGATCAGCGCCGTCAGCTCGGCCAGCGAGTAGATGCGGCCCCACTCCAGCCGCCGCTCGACCCGCGCCAGCGTCTCCTCCGATGGCGGCTCTGAGCGCCAGTAGCGCCCGCTGTCGCGCGCCATCAGCCGCTCGCTGATCAGCTCGCGCCGCAGCGTCGCCGTATCCTCGTGCCGTCGCTTGAGGAGCGCGTTGACCTCCTTCTCGGAGTAGTCGCGCTCCCATTCGAACTGGTCCGCCAGCCAGCGCAGGATCACCCGCCGCTTCTTGCGCTGCGCCGGAATCTCGCGCAGGCGCGGTGGGTCGCTCTCATCCAGGAAGTCGCGCAGGACCTTGCGCTCCCACGTCGCGCCCTCCACTTCCGCCGCCGCCGCAGCCACCATCTCCCGCGCCGCCAGCCGCTTCGCCAGCCGCTCGATCCCCGCCTGATTCAGCCGGTTCCAGCGCGTCACGCCGTCCGCCCGCGTCTCGATCAGATCCAGCTCGCGCAGCCGCGCCAGGTGATGCGAGACAGTCGGCGCTTTCAGCTCCAGCAGGTCCGCCAGCTCCTCCACCGTCCGCTCCTGGGTCGCCACCGCGCCGAGGATGCGCAGGCGGCTCAGATCGGCCAGCGTCTTGAGCGCGCGCAGCAGCGTCTCGATGCGCTCCTCCGGCTGGATTTCCGGCGTCGCGGGCTTTGACTCGTCTGTGTCCATTGTTGTTATACCTATCTATTTAGATATGTGTCTCATTATTATATTGTACACATCTGTCCTGTCAAGTCTCCCCAAGTCCGGTCGCCAGATTACCGCTGAGCGCCTGCCCGCGCGGAATAGATATGTGTAGCCGAGAGGGCGCAAAGCCCGCCAATGCTCACCCATATCAGCCAGGAGGAGAACCATCATGATTCGTCAGGATCGCGTGCATGCCTTGCGCCAGACCCATCACACCGTCGCCTCCCTCATGCCGCTTATCACCGCCGGGCTGACCGTCACTGGCGCCATCATCGCCGCTATCGAGACGCGCGGCGGCTCCAGCGCCACCGAGCCGGAGGAAGAGATCGGCGCCGCGTCCGAGACCGCTGGCGCGACATCCTCCCACACCAACACTTCCACTACCCGCCGCGCTCGCCCCGGCTCCATCCGCCGCTACATCGCCACCCTGGCCGGACGCCTGCTGCTGGTGCTGCTTGGCGCCGCGCTTGTCCTGGCCATCACCCTCGCCGCCACCTCCACCGGGCGTGTCGGCCAGGCCGTGACCATCACCGCCTTGATCCTGCTCACCCTCTACCTCGTCGAGAAGGCCGCGCGCCGCGCCTAGCCCCCTGGTCGAGCGCGCCGCGCCCGTCCCCATCTGGGGCGCCGAAAGTCCCCCATAGTGGGCATGTGTTGAACTCGCCCCCGCTCGCTATGGTACGTACTGAACAGGTGGCCCTTCGTGACATGCGCGCGATGACGCGCGCTGACCACCTCTGCCGGCGTTAGACCCGCTGGGATACCTGACGGCTCCCGAATTATCCCCCGCCCGGAGCCGCTTCAGCCCGCTGTCGCCGCCGTTTCGGTCGGTCTCCCGCTCATGGCCCGCGCATGCGCGCCGTGACATTCCGCGTCTCTGGATGCGGCTGGATTGGGCGTATCAACAGATATGAAGTTGCGAGAAGGTCAAGTCGCGCCAGGATTTGACATGACGGACATCTATGGGCGGCATGTCTCCCTGGCAAGTTATCTCGGCCGGTCGGTGCTTGTCTCCTTCAACCGCGCCGCCGTCTGCCCGCTCTGCAATCTGCGCACCTGGCACCTCATCCGGCGCTACCCGGCGTATCAGCGCGCGGGTCTCGACGTGATCGCGTTCTTCGAGTCCTCGCCGGAGCGCGCCCACTACTACCTCGACCGCCAGCGCGCGCCGTATCCGATCATCGCCGACGGCGACCACAGCGTCTACAAACGCTACGGGCTGGGCTCCTCCCTGCTGGGCGGCCTCTGGGCGTTGCTGACCCGGCGCCAGATGTACCGCGACGCGGCGGCGCGTGGTGTGGGCGCTGGCCTGGTTGAGAACATGACCCGCATGGATGGGCGCATGGGGCGCCTGCCCGGCGACTTCCTGATTGGGCCGGATGGGCGCATCCGCCTCGTCTACTACGGTCGCGACGCGGGCGACTTCCTGCTCTTCAGCGACCTGGAGCGCGTCGCGTTCGGCGCGCCGCTGCCCGAAGCCGCCGTCGGCCTGCCGCCTGGCGTCCGCTCCTGAGCCGCTCGCCTGGCGAGGCGAACGTCGTATACGGTGGCTCATGGGCGGTCACACCCTTTCTTGTCCCGCTGGAATCCTCACCACCACGCGCCTGCCTGCTCCCGCGCCCTCGTTCCCACGACTTCCTGACGCTGATACCAAAACATACGTCGCGCCTATGCGGCTGCTCACGCTCCTTTCCCGCCATTCTCGCGCTTCATCGGCGATTGAGCTTGGGTACCATCACCATTGACACCGCCCGCCGCCTGTCCTACGCTCCTTGTAGCAGTGCTGGCCCGCCATTGGTGGCGGCGCGGTACGCGGAAACCCGCCACACGACGAGAGGTGGACTATGCCGCACGAGGACAGCGGTTTCCCCTTCGCGCCCCCCACGAGGACCGGCGGCGAGTACGACCAGGTACACGCGGCGGATCAGGTTGACGTAGACGGCGCGGCGGACGCTGAGACGGACCTCCTGCCTGACGCCGCGCCACGCGAGCGCGCCCGTACCACCGCCATCCCTCTCAGTCTCGCTACTCAGCGTCTGCCGAATGTGGCAGACCTGGCGGACGCAGAGGACTCGGGGGAGATGCTGGGCGCGGAAGACTGGGACGTTGCTGACGATGTGGAAGACTGGGACACCGCCAGCGATGCGCCTTTCGCGGCTCCAGCGACCGCCCGGCTGGGGGCTGTCAACCTCGCGCCCGTCGCCGCAAGCGCCAGTCTGCCTGCGCTGAACGCGGAGCCGGTCGCGCCGCCTGTGGTGATTCCCGGCGCGCGGCGGCTGCGGCGTATGCCCAGGCATCCCTTCATCGCCCGGCGCCAGCGCCCCCTCACCGTTGGCCTGCTGGCGTTCACGATCATCGGCGCGCTGCTCATCTCTGGCCTGGTGATCGCCGCCCCATTGGGCGAAGTCCTCAACGCGAGCGGCGGGAACCCGCTCCAGCCCTACATTGGCGCGGCCAGCGCCGCTAACGGCGTGCGCTTCGTCTGGTATACCGCCCACTGGGGCGACTCGGCTGATTCGGTGGCCAAGGCGTTTCATGTGGCGCTTGGCGGCATCTACGAGCTGAACCACCTCCAGGCGGGTGATGAACTGCTGATTGGCCGCCAGTACATGATCCCCCTCGACCCCGCCTACGGAGAGCGCTACCAGCCCCCGGCGATGCTGAACGTCTCCGCCCACTATGGGAACATCCGCTTCGGCCCCAACTGGTGGGATTCCATCGCTGGAACGCCGCCCGTGGACTCGCCCTGCGCTCCCAATGGCGGCGCCAACGAGCTGGGCTACCAGCTCCAGGCCCCCAATTGGGGCGCGCGCTGGGTGCGCGGCTACATCGTCTACGGCACGTGGGTCTATCATACCGGCGTAGACCTGGCCGCGCCGCAGGGCAACGTGATCCACGCTGCGCAGGCGGGCCAGGTGATCTGGGCGGGCTACGACGCCACGAACGGTCTGGGCTGGTCCGTCAAGATAGACCACTGTAACCACGTCTCCACCGTCTACGGCCACATGATGCGCATCCTCGTGCATACTGGCGACTTCGTGGACGTTGACTCCCCTGTCGGCCTGGAAGGCTCGACCGGCAACTCGACTGGCCCGCACCTCCACTTTATGGTCGAGTGGAACAACCTATGGGTCAACCCCATGCTCTTCTACGCCAGCCAGGCGAAGATTATCGGGCCCACATCGGCGTCGTGACCTGCCGTCTCCCTGTTTGCAGGGCGCTGAGCTTCACCGGAAGCGGCGAAGCTCAGCGGTGTCTTCCAACGCGCCTCGCAATGGCATCCCATGAGACGCGCCCCATTTCACAGCGCCGTCACGGGCGCAAGAAGGGCGAGAAGGGCAAGAGTGCCGTGCATTCCCGCGCCAGTCTCGGGATTCTGCGCTAGCGCGCCGCTTGCGAGGCGCTGTGGCCTTGTTTGCCAGTTAACAGACAATTGCGCACGTCTGCGATATACTTTTACATATCACAACGTCGTGAACCATTCTCGCGCGATGATCGCGCGCGCCATGCCGGCTCAGGGCTTCCCGCCACGTTTTGTGGCCCGTGAGCGAGGCCCAGCCGCCATAGAGGTTGTAGAGCAGAGGCATCCGCGCAGCGCGGCGCGCCAGCTGGGAAAGCCAGGTGTCATTCGTGTCCGAGCGTCAACATCAATACCTCTGCGTCCATGGCCATTTCTATCAGCCACCGCGGCAGGACCCCTTCACCAACCTCATCCCGCCAGAAGCTGGCGCTGCCCCATACGCCAATTTCAATGAGAAGATTACCGCTGAATGCTATCTGCCCAACGCCAGCCAGGGCAACTTCGAGCGCGTCAACTTCGACCTCGGCCCGACGCTAGCCGCCTGGCTGGCTGAGGCGCATCCCACCGTGCTCGAGCGCGTCATTGAGGCGGACCGCCGCAGCGCGAGCCAGCATGGCGCGGGCGCGGCCATCGCCCAGGCCTACAACCACACCATCCTCCCGCTCGCCAGCGCACGCGACAAGCGCACCCAGATCCTCTGGGGCCTGCGCGACTTTGAGCAGCGCTTTGGGCGCATCGCGGAGGGCATGTGGCTGGCTGAGACCGCCGTGGACCTGGAGACGCTGACGATCCTGCGCGGGCTGGGCGTCCGCTATACCGTGCTGGCGCCCTGGCAGTCCGCCGAGCCGGTGGACCCCACCGAGCCGTATCTCATCCGGCTGCCCGGCGGCGCCACGATCACCGTCTTCTTCTACAATGGCCCGCTCAGCGGGCTGGTCTCCTTCGACCCCGAAGCCACCAGCAACGCCGATCGCTTCGCCTATCAGTACCTCGCGCCGCACCTCAATCAGGAGAAGCTGGCGCGCGGCGAAGACCAGTTGATCCTGATCGCCACCGACGGTGAGCTCTACGGCCACCACAAGCCCTGGCGCGACCAGTTCCTCTGGCGGCTCACTCGCGAGGCTGCCCCCGCCGCTGGCTACGAGGTGACGACCCTCGACCGCTACCTGCGCGACCATCCGCCCACCCGTGAGGCGCATCTGCGAGAGCCCAGCTCCTGGAGCTGCCACCACGGCGTCGCCCGCTGGAGCGATGGCTGCGCCTGCGTCTCCGGCGACTCATCGTGGAAGCGCCCGCTGCGCGACGCCTTCGACAACCTGCGTGTGCGCCTCGACTCGCTCTACGAGCGCGAGACCGCCAGCGTCCTGATCGACCCCTGGGTCGCGCGCGACGCCTACCTGGGCCTGCGGAGCGGCTGGATCACTCCCGCCGAGTTCTGGCGGAGCATGGGCCGCCGCAATCGCCGCCCCCTGCTCCGGCGTCAGGAGACGCGCGCCACGCGCCTGATGGAGGCGCAGTACTTTGGTCAGGCCATGTACACCAGTTGCGGCTGGTTCTTCGAAGACCTGGACCGTATTGAGCCGCGCAACGACATCGCTTTCGCCCGCCGCTCCATCAGCCTCGCCTGGCAGGCCACCGGCGTGGATCTCCAGGAATCCTTCCTGAGCGATCTCGCCCGCACCCGCAGCGAGGTGACCGGACTGACCGGCGCGGACCTCTACCGCGCGCTGCCCGAGGCCGAACTTCCACCGCTCCCCGTCTCCCCGCCGCGCGAGGCTTCCGCCTCCAACGAGCCAGCGGCATAGAACCCGGCGCGAGGCGCTCCTCATCCAGTGAAGGCCCTTGCGCCGAAGCAATAGGCCGGTATAGGAAATTTGTCTCCCCAGACGCGAGCGATAGGAACTCTGGTATATCTGTTTTGCCGCATGCGGTGGCCCTATGGTAGCATTGCCCCATCGCCTCCGGGATGAGGCGCCTTGTTGAGACCCAAGCGTGAGTTACCGCCGTTGTATGCGTCCGTTCCACCTGACAGACACGCCAGACACACGCACCGCTCTTCGCGCGTCGTTGTGAACCGCACGACCACGCCGCCGTATTCGCGAGGACGCCCATGACGTCCACATCGGATACACCCGGAGAGGGTGACCTGCGCGCGCGATCAGACCCAGGAGACGGAACAGACGCCGGCGTTCGGAGGGGCCGGAGTATGGACGTGACCGTCGCGCCTGCGGCAGGAGACTACACCCTTACCGGCGGCGACACAGCGGCGTTGGAGCCGGGGCAAACCAAGGGGCGCGCGCGGGTGGCCAGGACGGACGCCGTCCAACAGACCTGGTCGTTCGAGCGTATCTACGACGAGTTCAAGACGCCGATCTACAATTACATCTATCACCTGGTTGGCAACCGCGAGCAGGCGGATGATCTCACGCAGGACACATTCCTGAAGGCGTTTCGCGCGCTACCGCGCATGGACGCCAACCTGAAGGTTTCAGCCTGGCTTTACCGGATCGCCACCAACACCGCGTACGACGCCTTGCGACGCCGCAAGCTGATCGCCTGGATGCCCTGGCAAGACCTGGACCATGAGCCGGCTGATGTCGAGAGCGCCGATCCACAGGAGACCATCGGCACCTCCGAGCTGGTGCATGCGGCTTTGCGCCGTATGCCGCGCCACTACTGCGCCGCGCTGCTGCTCTATACCCAGCAGGGCATGTCCTACGCGGAGATCGCCGCGACGCTGGACATTGCGGAGAGCGGCGTCAAGATGTATCTTTCGCGGGCGCGCCATTCGTTCCGCGAGCACTACAAATCGCTGGAACAAGCGGGAGGCGGCAGGCCATGACATGCGAGTGGGTCGAGGGTAATCTGAGCGCCTATCTCGATGACGCCCTTGACCCGCAGGCGCGCGCGGATGTGGGCTCGCACATCGAGCGCTGCGACCGCTGCCAGTCTCTCCTCAACGACTACGAACGCGACGAACTGCTCCTCCGCGCGCTCCCAACCGCGCTGCCAGATGACCGCCTGAGAGAGCGCATCTTCGACTCGCCGGAGTACGCCGCGCTTACCCGCCGCCTCGCGGGTGATGTCAGGCCCGCTCGTTCCCGCGCCCTCCGCGCGCTCCTGCCCGCGGCCGCGCTGATTGCGCTGGCGCTTGGTGGTGGCATCTTCGCCCGACGAGCGATTCTTCACCCAGGGCGGCTCCGCCAGCGGCGGCAAGACCCACACCACTATTGGCGCGCCCGGCTCCTTCGCCTATCCTCTCGCCCCCGGCCAGCGCATGATCTTCGCCCGCGACGGCGCCCTCTGGAGCGCGCCTGAGACGCCCGCCAGCAGCGCGGCCACCGCCAGCGCTCCCCAGCAGCTTACCTCCGCCAGCGCGCGGGTCGTCGCGTGGAGCGTCGCGCCCGCCAGTGGCGCGCAGGGCGGGGCGCTGGTCGCCTGGGTGGATGGTCAGACAGGCGCGCTGCATCTCGTGCGCGCCGACGGGCTGACGGATCAGATCGTGGCGCGGCTCGCCCCTGCTGGCCAGGCCATCCCCCAGGCCGCGCTCGATAGCCTGGTCTGGTCGCCCGATGGCTCACGGCTGGCCTTCGTCAGCGCCGACGCCAGCGGCGCGCTCTCGTTGCGGACCATCACGGTCGCCGGGCGGGACACAACCAGCGGCGTCCAGATCAGCGCCCCCGTCGCCATCAGCCAGCTCGTGGGCGCGCCCGTCTGGAACGCCAGCGGCCAGGCGCTGGCGTGGGTGACCAGCGGCGGCGCGTCACAGAGCGTCTGGGCGCTGCGCAATGGCGCGGCATCCCAGGTGGCCCTGCTGGCAGACCCCGCCAGCGGCCAGGCGAGCGTCACTCAGCTGGGCTGGAGCGGCAGTTCTGTTACCTGGGCCACGCAGAGCGGCGGCCAGATCACCGGCGTCTTCGCGGCGATCCCCGGCGCGACCGGCGCCGCGCGGCTGACGCCCACCCAGGCGCGCTATACGGCGGCGGCGCTCAGCCCCAGCGGCGAGTGGCTGCTCGCCGGGCAGGGCGCCCTCTGGCGCGTGACGCCGGGGGCGGGCTCACCCACCTGGGCCGCATCCCTGACGCGCCAGGTCAGCGCGATCATCTGGGCGCCGGACGGCAAGACCGCCGCGCTGCTCACCACCGATGGCTCCGCAGGCGCCCAGTCCGCGCATCTGGCGCTCTGGTCGTCCACCGCCGGGTTGAAGGTGGTCTCCAACAGCGCGGCGCTCGACGCCACCCCCGCCTGGTCGGTGGATAGCCAGCAACTGGCGTATGTGGCTGGTGGGCATCTGCTCATCGCGCGCATCCAGGGCGGCCAGAGCCTCGGCGCGGGCGTGTCCGCTGGCGCTGTTACCACGCCCGCCAGCCTGGCCTGGGCGCCTGATGGCGGCTCGGTCGCGCTCACCGACGCGCGCGGTGTCTACCTCGCCACCCGCGACGGCCTGACCTTCACCCTCATCACCAGCCGCGCCCCCAGCGCCAGCGCCCTCACCTGGTCCACCGCCGGCTGAGCTCGCGCCCCGCAAGGCGCCGGGCGCTGGCTCGCGTGATACCCGCGGCTCCGGCGCGCGCAGCGAGTTCGCATCCGCGCCCTACGTGGCGTTATCCAGCGTGACGACTACTTTGCCGGCGGCGTGGCTCTCCTCCATATAGCGGTGGGCGGCGACGATCTGCTCGAAGGGGAAGACACGATCCAGATGCGTCCGGTAGCGACCCGCTGCGACCCCGTCCACGATCCGCTGCAGCGCCTCTGTGCAGTGGGCCGCGTTGAGTGTCTCCCTGCTGGCGTAGGCGGTGAGGCGCACGCCCGATGGGATATCCGCCAGGGGCTGGAACCGCTCGATCATCATGCTGTCCCCCAGCACGCCCATATAGCATAGGACACCCTTCGGGGCCATGGTGAGCAGCGAGTCGCGCAGCGTCGCGGCCCCCACCATCTCCAGCAGCGCCTCCACCCCGCCAGGAGCGAGTCGTAGCGCCTCCTCCTCAATCGCGCCGGAGTCAATGAGCGTCTGATCGGCGCCAGCCGCACGTAAGGCCCCCACCTTCGCGCGGTTGCGTGTCGTGGCGATCACGGTCGCGCCGAGCTCCTTCCCCAGTGTGATCGCGGCCATTCCGACCGACGAGGTCGCGCCACGGATCAGGAACGTCTGCCCAGCCCGCAGGTCCAGCGTCTCCAAGGCTCTCTGAGCCGTGAGATAGCTCTTGGGCAAGGCGGCGAGCGCATCCCACGGCAGGTCGGTCGAGAGCGGCATCACGTGCGTGATGGGGGCGAGCGCGTACTCCGCGTAGCAGCCGTCGAAGAGGCGTCCCATGCCCCCCATCACAGCGGCCACCACCTGCCCCACGCGCAAGGATGTCTCCGGCCCGGCGCTGTCCACGACGCCGACGCATTCCGTCCCCAACACGCGGGGGAATGTCACTTCGGGGTAATCGCCACGCCGGGCATATAGCTCCGAGCGACTGATCCCGATGGCTCGAACGCGGATGCGCACCCATCCAAGCCGCGTCTCCGGTAGTGGCGCCTCCTCGAGTTGGAGCGTCTCTGGGCCTCCAGGACGATACGCAACAATGGCTCGCATTGACGGCTCCTCGCGCCTCTGTGCGGTTAGGTCGCATAGCGACAACGTGTCGCGACTACACCCATTCACTCGAGTATGACGCCTCGACGCCCAAATGTGTACACGCGATATTGCGGAAGCCCTTGCGCCAGCGCGCCTGGCTCACGAACCATCACCCACGAGGTGGCGACAGCAGGCCGCCGGGATGCGAAATGTGGCTCTGGGCGTGGTATCGTTACAGGCGGATTTTCCGCGCCGCCGCCCTGGCCCCGCAGTCAGGAGCGCGCATGGTGGCGTCGCGCTGACACGACATGAGGAGCAAGGGTCAATGGCGATCTCTATCAAAAAAGTTGGCGTGGTGGGTGGCGGCCTGATGGGCGCTGGCATCGCGCAGACCATCGCCCAGGCGGGCTACGATGTCATCATGGCGGAGGTCAACCAGGAGCTGCTCGATCGCGGCGTTGATCGCGTCAACGGCGCCTGGACGATGCTCACCGGCAAGGGCAAGATTACCGAGGCGCAGGCGGCGGAGTATCGCGCCCGCTTCCGTGGCACGCTCGATCTGGCGGACTTCAGCGACCGCGACCTGGTGATCGAGGCGATTATCGAGAACCAGGACGAGAAGAAGAAGCTTTTCAAGACACTGGACGGCATCCTGTCCGGCGGCGCGCTGCTCGTCAGTAACACCTCGTCACTGCCGATCGTCGAGATGGCCTCGGTGACGGGCCGCCAGCCGCGCGTGGCGGGGCTGCACTTCTTCAACCCCGCGCCGGTGATGAAGCTGGTTGAGGTCGTGCGCACGATTCTGACCAGCGACGAGACCATCGAGACGCTCAAGGAGTTCGCGCGCTCGCTCGGCAAGACGCCGATCGTCGCCAAGGACAGCGCGGGCTTTGTGGTCAACTTCCTGCTGATCCCCTACATGCTCGCCGCGATTCGCATGTACGAGCATGGCATGGCCAGCATGGAGGACATTGACACCGGCATGAAGCTCGGCTGCGGCTACCCGATGGGGCCGTTCGAGCTGCTGGATTACGTCGGCCTCGACACCACCCTCTGGGCCGCCGAGGCAATCTACAAGGAGTTTCCCGACGAGTCCTACGCCCCGCCAACCCTCCTGCGCCGCATGGTCCAGGCGGGCCGCTACGGCAAGAAGAACGGCAAGGGTTTCTGGAACCTCAACGAGGGCTAGCCAGCGGCGCCCAGGCGATAAGCGCATCAGCGGTGGCGGACAGGCTCGACCTGTCCGCCACCGCTCGTTTTTCGCGCCGTGCGGCGCATATCACAGCCTGCGGGCGCATATCACAGCCCGCGTCACAAGCGGCCATATCACAACGCGCCATCACATTTGTTACATCTCATCTCGCGCCTCTCCGCCCATATCACAACGTCCACATCACAGCGATTCGACAGCGAGATATATACGTGATATTGCGCAGCCTTCGTGTGATATTGCCGTGACGGCGCTCCGCTACTATAAGCATCGTGAAGTGACAAACGCGCTACGAACCGTTTGAACACGGCTCACAGCGATATCAAGTGTTATCAATGGAGATCATACGATGTTCAACCTCAATCGCATTCTTCAGTCATCATCCACACGCCTTGCTTCCGTCGCCGCCATGTCGCTCTTGCTTGCGGGCGCGTTCGCCGCGTGCGGCAAGATCCCGACCGCCGGGCCGCTCGCCGCCGCACACGGCGCTGCCGCCGTCACCTCCGCTGTGAAGCTCCCTACCAATATCACCCTGACCATCGTTGCCCAGAAACCCGGCAGTTCGATTGATGGGCCCGCGTACACCCCCGACACGAACCTCACCCTTCCGGCGCATAGCCTCGTGACCATCACGATTGTCAACAATGACGGCGGCGACACATCGCTCCCGTCAGGCTCGCCGTTCAACGTGGTGCAGGGTGTTGTCGGTGGCTCGGCGCTCTTCGACGGTGTCTCGTATAAGAGTCTGTCGCCCGACAAAGTCGCGCACACATTCACCGTCCCCAGTCTGGGTATTAGCGTGCCGATTCCCGGCGATGCCCCCGCTGGCCGTAACGACATCAGCGTCACATTCAGCTTCAAGACCGGCGCCGCTGGCCTCTACTACTGGCAGTGCATGGACCCCTGCGGCAGCAACCCCGATGGCTGGGGTGGCCCAATGGCTACTACGGGTTACATGAAGGGCGCGCTGACGGTCCAGGCGTAAACGCGATACCGTCCTCCACCTTTCTCCTGATACACGCGACCACTCTCGACCAGGCTTTGCCTGCTGGGAGTGGTCGTTTTCGTGGCGCTAGCCGCTGGCTTTCATGACGCGGCGCTCTACGGCGACTACGCCTCCGCGCCGTTGCAGCCGGAAACCAGCCTTTTTCAGGTCTGGGTTCTGGCGATATGATGCGGGTTCCAACTGCGGCGTGGAGACAGAGAATGATCTCCGCAGAGGAGGTCGCAGCATGAGAACAGTCACATCCAAAGACGGCGCCCGCATCGCATTCGATCAATCAGGCCAGGGGCCAGCGCTCATCCTGGTGGGCGGCGCGTCCACCACTCGCGCGGACGAAGCGTCGCTGGCTGCCGCTCTGGCCCCGTATTTCACGGTGTTCGCCTACGATCGGCGTGGCCGCGGCGACAGCGGCGACACGGCGCCCTATGCGGTCGAGCGCGAAGTCGAAGACATCGCGGCCCTGATCGATGAGGCTGGCGGGACCGCGTTCGTCTTTGGGCATTCGTCCGGCGCGGTTCTGGCCCTGGAGGCCGCGCGCCTGCTTCCAGGCAAGATCACGAAGCTGGCCATGTACGAGCCACCCTTCATCATTGACGACAGCCGTCCTCCCGCCCCGCCAGATTTCGCGTCACACCTCGCTGGGCTCGTTTCATCGGGGCGTCGGGGCGAAGCGGTCGAGGCGTTTATGCGGTTCGTGGGAACCCCAGAGGAGATGATCGCCCAGATGCGGCAATCGCCCATGTGGCCGCACATGGAGGCCATGGCGCAAACGTTCGTGTATGACGCCACGATTGTGCAGGACGCCGAGCGCGGCGATCCGTCGGCGCTCAGAAAGTGGGAAACGACCGCAACCCCGACACTCGTGATGGACGGCACGGTGTTCCTGGGTCGCTCGGAACCGCATGCGTTCATGCGCCACGGGGCCGATGCGCTGGCTGCCGTTCTCCCCAATGCGCGCCGTCGCATCCTCGAGGGACAGGACCACGGTCCCGCTGATGAGGCGCTCGTTCCCGCGCTGAGAGAGTTCTACCTCGGCTGATGCGGCTCCAATTTTAGCATACGAACGCCGTTGTCGGGATATTCGGCACGAGCAAGGCGCGCGGGCATCCAGGGATCGCCCTGGATGCCCGCGTACATGTATGGTGAGCGCCCGGTTGTCGCTACGCGGCGATATCCTTGCGCATGAAGCGCGCCGCCGCCAGCGCCAGCGCCACTGCGCCGACGGCCACGACGAGCAGGGTGTCGCCCACCGGCAGGCCGTGCAGCAGCGGCGTGCCATAGTAGTAGAAGGCGGAGAACCGCTGCGCCCATTCCGGCCACTTCAGGTCTGGCCCGATGTAGGAGATGAAGAACCAGATCACCAGCAGGAAGCTCAGCAGCCCGGTGTCCACCGCCGTGTTCAGCCATCCAGAGAAGAGATAGCCAAGCGCGGCCACCAGCAGGCCCATCGGGATCAGCGAGAGCGTGGCCGCCGCTACGTTCCCGCCATCCAGCTTGAATCCGCTGGCAGCCGCCGCGATCTCCGTAGCCGCCAGCGTCAGGACGGCGATAGCTATTGTCGCGGTCGTCAACGCGCCGAAGCGCGCCAGCAGCAGCGTCAGACGCGACTGCGGCGTCGCCAGCACCAACTCATGCCGGCCGTTCTCCTCGTCAGATGACCATTTGCTCGCCTGGGTGACGGCGAAGGCCATCAGGAGCAAAGGAAGGAAGGTGAACATCGCGCCAAGCAACGTAGCGTTGGTCACGGCGTCGCTCCCGCTCAGCGAGGAGACGAACCCCTGGAGGAATGGGGAATTATTGGCGAACGACGCGAGCGAACCCTCGAGTTCCTTCATGACGATGACCATCCAGGCGCTAAAGAGCACGAAGCCGAGGGCCCACCAGAAGGTCGAGAACAGGATCGTCTTTAGGCTGCGCGCGTAGATCGAGCGTAGCGACCAGTCGTTCACCGGCAGCGCGGCCTCTGGTCGCGCCGCGCGCTCCGGCAGGCGCAGCCACGCGAGCGGCCTCACTAGCCCGCCGATATCGCGCCAGGTGAAGATCCAGACCGCGGCGCCGCTCAATATCACGCTCAGCGCGAGCATGACCAGCATCGCGCCAGGATTGGCGCCATAGCTCGGTATCAGTGGCTTGCTCAGGTTGTAGTAGTAGATCGGGGACAGGCGCGAGACCCATTCCGCGCTTGGAAAAACCCGGTGAACCATATCCAGCACGATGAACAGGACCAGCAGACCGCCCGTGGCGCCGGACGCCGCGCCGCGATCCTCAGTGAACTGGGAGATGAACAGCGCGATCGAGCCGAAGACGCCACAGATCAGCGTGAGGTTCAGACCGAAGAGCAGGGCGTCGCCGAGTGTGAAGTCCGCTTTGACGGAGACACCGCCGCCATAGGTCAGCAGGCCGATCAGCAGCCCCATCCCCAGCAGCGCTGTCCACATCGCCGCCAGTTTCTCCAGCGCCACGCGCACTCGCGTAGTTGGCAGCGAGAGCAGCGCGTCCATCGAGCCGCGCTCCTCCTCTCCCCGGAGCATGCGCGCGCCCACGAGCAGCGGCCATATCGCGATCACCAGAATCGTGAAGCCGACCTTGTACGTCGCGTAGCCGCCGGGGGTATATATCTTGATTCCCTCGGACAACCAGGAGAAGTCCCGGACAATTTGGTTGAGCTCGGCCTCGTTCATCGACGTGAGATTCAGCGACGGGAAGATGGAGAGCGTCGCATACATCATCAGACCTATCCCGATGCCCCAGCCGAAGATGGCGATGCGGTAATCACGCAGGGTCTTCAGATAGACGTTGCGGAACCACGTCTTCTCATAGACGTTACTGAGAAACATGCCGGGCCTCCTTCGAGGGCACATCATCGCTCTCGTAGTAGCGCAGGAAGATATCCTCGAGGCTTGGCTCATGGCTGGTTAGGCTGACCACCGGGTGCTGCGCCGCCGCCTTGACGATCGCGTCCAGCCCGCCAGTGACCGTCAGGCGCAGGGTGCGCCCATCAGGTAGCGCCTCGACCTTCGCCACGCCGCTCAGGCCCTGGAACGCGCTGGCAGGCGCGCTATCGGCGAAGGTGATCGTGACTTCCTGCCGCTTGATGTCCTTTAGCTCGGCCACGCCGCCCACACGAACGAGCTGCCCCTCACGGATGATTCCCACACGCTCGCAGGTCTGCTCCACCTCAGTCAGGATGTGCGAGGAGAGGAAGACCGTGTGGCCATCGCCGCGAACCTCAGCCACCATGCGGGTAAACTCCTGCTGGTTCAGCGGGTCCAGGCCATTGGTTGGCTCGTCCAGAATCAGCACACGCGGGCGGTGCATGAAGGCTTGAATCAGGCCGATCTTGCGCTTGTTGCCGCTGGAATACTGCCGGAACTTGCGGGTGGGGTCCAGGTCAAGCCGCTGGATGAGCTGCTTGAGATAGGCCTGATCAACGCCGCCGCGCAGATGACCGAAATATTCCAGGATTTGCCCACCGGTCAGGCCAGGGTCCAGCGAAAGCTCGCCGGGCAGATAGCCAACCAACCGCTTAATTTCCACCGACTGCCGCCAGCAGTCCAGCCCGGCGATGCGCGCCGTTCCCGTGTCAGCCTTCAGCAGCGCCATTAGCGTGCGAATGGTCGTGGTCTTGCCCGCGCCATTGGGGCCGAGGAAGCCAAAGACTTCGCCCTCTTCCACCTGGAAGGACACGTCAACGATGCCGCGCTTGCCACCGTAGCTCTTGGTCAGGTTCTCGACTTCGATGATTGCGGTCATGCTATTCACGCTCTCCATTTAAAACATGGGATTCCCCGATGTTCTGGACGTTCTCGAGCAATTCGGCCAGGAGTTGTTTGCCCGCCTCGCTTTCGCTGGGGAGTTGCTCCGGCTCCAGCCAGCGGCGCACCAGATCGCTGATCGCCTCGGTCAATTCCTCCATCGGAGGCATGCGTTCCATGCCAGTGACTTCTGGGGCGGTGATGACGCCCACCTTCAGGGCGGCCATCAGATACAGGACGACGGAAACCGAGAGATCCTGGCGGATCAGCCCGGCGCGCTGAAGCTGAACAACATACTCCTCGGCGTTGCCCGCAAGCAGGTTGCGCGTCTGCGGGTCAAAACCGCCGATGAACCCCTGAAAGATGTCCGGCTGGCCTCTCAGGATGGCCGTCATCAGCGGGTTGTCGAAGGCGGCGACCATGCCATGCGCCCACAGGCGATGTGGTAGCCCTCCCACTGGATCGTCAGCGATCCGCCGCATGATGTCCTCGCCGAGCAACTGGTTGGCGCGCATGATAGCGGCGCGAAACAGTTCGTTCTTGTCTCTCCAGTGCAGGTAGATGGTGCCTTTGCCCACGCCTGCCTCGCGGGCCACGTCATCAATCGTCGTTTTGCGATAACCCCAGCGCACGAGCAGCGTGGCGGCGGCGTCTAGTATGCGCTCCTCGCGCTGCTGCCGCTCGTCAGACTTGCGCCCCTCGCTCGGCGCGCTTGCCGCGGCTCCGTCGTGGCTCGCTGGCTCCCGCTGGCCCCCCGCGCGCGCGGCCCGGTGTTCTCGCTGTTGTGCGGGCGCCGCTTTGCCGGCTGGCGGTCCTTTGGCGGTCTTGCCGCTAGTTGCCATGTGTTCCTTCCTCTTTCTTGACGTTTCACTTGTGGCCAAATGACTGCATGACTAGATGACTAAATCCGCAAATCTGGTCATATAGTAGATCGTCATATCCTCAGCGTCAAGAGCGGCGCCGAAGCGCGCGCCACCATCAGACGCTCCGCGATTTGCGGCGGACGCCTCACGATGCTAGACTACACAGGGATGCTCAGCGACCGGGTTTCATGCGGGTTCAGAGCGAGGGGCGCGCGTGTCGCGCGCTCGTTCAGCCAGAGGTTTATCCGGTACAGATAGGGGGCCTGGCGGCGCTGGAGCGGGCAGGTTTCCAGGAGGTTGCACCATGTCAGAGACGACACTCAACGACCGTGATGTGGTCGTGCTTGGCGGCGCGCGCACGCCGTTTGGAACGTTCATGGGCTCGCTCAGGGATGTGACGGCCACTGACCTCGGCGCCATCGCCGCGCGCGAGGCGCTGGCCCGCGCTGGTGTCGATCCGAAAGAGGTGGATGAAGTCGTCTTCGGCAACGTCATGCAGACCAGCAAAGACGCCATCTACCTCGCCCGCCACGTCGCCCTCAAGGCGGGCGTTCCCATCGAGACGCCCGCGCTGACCGTCAACCGGCTCTGCGGCTCCGGCCTCCAGGCGGTCATCTCTGGCGCGCAGTCGCTGCTGCTGGGCGAGGCGACCTTCGCGCTGGTGGGCGGCGCCGAGAATATGACCCAGGCGCCGTTCGTCGTGCGCGGCGCCCGCACGGGCCTCAGCCTGGGCGAGCAGAAGCTCGAAGACTCTCTCTGGGAGGGTCTGACCGATTCCTATTGCGGCTGTGGCATGGCGATCACCGCCGAGAACCTGGCCGAGCAGTATGGCCTGACCCGCGAGCAGATTGACGCCTACGCCCTGCGTAGCCAGCAGACCGCGCGCAACGCCCAGGAGCGCGGCTGGCTCGCCGAAGAGATCGTCCCCGTCGAGGTCATGGATCGCAAGGGACGCGTGACCCAGATCACCCAGGATGAGGGCATCCGCGAGACCTCGATGGAGGCGCTGGCCAAGCTCCCGGCCCGTTTCCGCGAGGGTGGCGTCGTCACCCCCGGCAACGCCAGCGGCATCAACGACGCCGGGGCCGCGCTGGTGCTGACCACAGCGGGCGTCGCGCGCGAGCGCGGGCTGAAGCCGCTGGCGCGCGTCGTCTCGTGGGGCGTCGTCGGCGTCGAGCCAACCATCATGGGCATTGGCCCCGCTCCGGCGATCCGCCAGGCGCTCAAGCGCGCCGACCTGTCGCTGGGCCAGCTCGACCGCGTGGAGGTCAACGAGGCCTTCTCCGCGCAGTATCTCGCTGTCGAGAAGGAGTTAGGCCTCGACCGCGACAAGACCAATGTCAACGGCGGCGCCATCTCGCTGGGCCACCCGCTGGCCGCCAGCGGCGCGCGCCTGGCTATCACGCTGATCCACGAACTACGCCGCAACAACCTGCGCTACGGCGCGGCCTCGCTCTGCATCGGTGGCGGCCAGGGCATCGCCGCCATTTTCGAGGCGCTGGCGTAAGGACGCCCGCCACCGCGCGCTCCCAATGTCATCGCCTGGGAGCGCGCGTACCCCGGCGGCCACATGCTGGCGCGGCGCGCTCTACCAGAGGAATAGGCCCATGGTTCACAAACTCACGATCACCGTTCCCGATGACGCCTTCGCATCGCTTCAGTCCGCCGCCGCCAGCGCCAGCCGCACCCCAGAGGAGCTGGCCGCGGAGGCGGTAGTGGAGCGGTTCAAAGAGCAGGCCACCCGACACCCAATGACAGAACTAGAGGCGCGAGAGGCGGTTCTGGCCATCATGCGCTCGCGCGGTCATTTGGTCGAGCAGCCAGCATACCCGCAGATGCCAGAGGAGCGCGCATTGCCGCCAGAGGGCAGCCCCGAGCGTCTGGCGCTGGAAGAGTCCATAGCGACCGAGTTCGGAGATGCGCTGATTCGTTCTGGTCTAAGCGTCCTCGATCTCATTGAACGGCGCTAGACGAATGAATCAACCTGTGCCTGTCGCGTATTTTCTTGACACCAGCGCCCTAGCGCCACGATTCATTCGTGGCGCGCCTGGATACGAGTGGATCAATGCGCTTTGCGCGCCAGATCAGCGGTCACTTGCTTGCCTTGGCGGAGATTACCGAAGTTGAGATGGTGTCAACCCTGCATCAATTAGCGCGTGGAGGAACAATCAAGCGCAAGCGGCGAGATACAGCGCTGGCGCTGTTCTGGAATCAAGTCAAGCAAGGACACTACACTGTCATTCCGATCGCGTCAGCGATTATAACGCAGGCGGTTGCGCTGTGCGAAGGTCACCCACTCAAGGGATATGACGCCGTACAACTCGCATGCGCGCTCTCATTCCGAGAAGATATACGCGCCGCGCACACGACATTTGGGGATCCTGTATTCCTCAGCGAAGATCAGCGCCTCCTTGCCGCCGCATCGGCTGCGGGGTTCGCGGTAGATTCGCCATTGGCGCATATGCCATAACAGCGCGACCTGTTGAAAGAGGCTATCTGCCATGCGACTCTTCCGCTTCGATGTGGACGCGGGGCGCGCCGTCCAGCAGTTCGGCAGCGTGGGGCTCACGATCACCCCGGTCGCGCGCATGGCGGAGGGCGGGCAGGCGGTCGCGATGTGGATCGAGCCGGGCGGCTCTGTTGGCGCGCATGACGCGGTGGGGCCGCAGCTATTCCTCGTCGTCTCCGGCGCGGGCTGGGTAGAGGGCGCCGATGGCGTGCGGGCGCCCATCCGCGTAGGACAGGTGGCCTACTGGGAGGATGGCGAGCGCCACGCGGCGGGCTCGCCCGGCGGCATGAGCGCGCTGGTCATCGAAGGCCCCGCGCTCGACCTCACGATGCTGAAGCCGCTTGACCCAGGCGATGATGACGGCGCGCCCGCGTGAGCGCGTCATGTGGAGAACGTAATGACGATGATCTCGGCGATGATTGGCTCCGCGCGGTTTCACTTCCGCGCGGCGGGCGTCTGGCTCCTGGACGGCCACGTCCTGCTGCAGGGCGACGCGCGCGAAGACTTCTGGGCGCTGCCAGGCGGGCGGGTCGAGATCATGGAGCCAGCGGAGGACGCGCTGCGCCGCGAGTTCCAGGAAGAGCTGGCGATAGGCGACGACGTGCGCGCCGAACGCCTGCTCTGGATCACGCAGAACTTCTTCCACTATCCCGAATGGGGCGGCGACCAGCACGAGCTGGGACTGTACTTCCTCGTGCGCCCTGGCCCTGGCGCCATCGCGCGCTACGGCGACTTGGCGCGCGTCTACCCCTGCGCTGAGCCGGACTCCACCCTGAGCTTCCGCTGGTTCCCGCTAGAGGCGCTGGCGGGTGTCATCCGCCCCAGCTTCCTCGCCCGCGCGTTGCTCGACCTCCCCGCGCAGCCCGCGCTCATCACCCACGAGGGGCGTTGAGTGGAGATCCAGTTTGGCGCGTGACCTCTTGTGGTCTACTCGGTGTGGGAGTAGAATGCAGGCAGCCTGAATGAGGCGGGTGGACGCCGTCCAATCGTAGGCGCGATCCTTTCCCCTTCATTTCCCTCTGATTGGCGCAGTCAGCCCTCAAGGGCGCAAGTGGGGAGGATGTAGATGCACACGGTGGTTCTTTCGCCGGGAACGCTGCTCAATCGTCGCTACCGTATCATCGGCCAAGCTGGCGGGGGTGGCATGGGCATCGTCTACAAGGCGGCGGATACCCGGTTCGGTGGGCGGGTCGTGGCTGTGAAAGAGATGCGCCATACAGACGGCGATGGCACGCCCCTGAGCCCGCAGCACATCGCGGAGGCCAGGAGTCGCTTTAGCGAGGAAGCCATGCTCCTGGCCAGGCTGCAATACCCCAGTTTGCCGAGCATATTTGATCATTTCGAGGAAAACAATCGCTCGTATTTGGTAATGGAATTCATCGAGGGTGGTACCCTGGATTCCCGGTTGAGGCGTGCGTCCGGTGCTGCGCTGCCGCTCGATGAAGCGCTGCGGATAGTGGGCCAGATCTGCGCGGCGCTCGAATATCTGCACACGCGACAGCCGCCGATTATCTTTCGCGACCTCAAGCCATCCAACATCATGCTCACCCCGCAAGGTGATGTTTATCTGATTGATTTCGGGATCGCGCGCCTATTCAAGCCGGGCCAGTCGCAAGATACCAGGATGGCGTTCACGCCAGGCTACGCCGCTCCAGAGCAGTTGCTGGGCATCGCGCAGACCGACCCGCGCGCGGACATTTTCAGCCTGGGCGTCGTACTGTATGAGATGTTGAGTGGGGTTAGCCCCGCGCAGGCGCCCTACACATTCGCGCCTGTCAGCGCGCGCCGGAGAGACATCCCGGCCGCGCTTGGCCAACTTGTCGCGCGGATGGTTGAGATAGACCCAAGCAAGCGGCCATCGAGCATCGCTAGGGTCAGGCAGGACCTCGCCAGTATCTCTGGGGCTGCGGGTCCTTCTCGTCCCCTGGCGCCAGCCCCGCCGCATTATGCGCCCCCGCCTGTCCCTTCGCCAGCATATGCTCGGCCACAGTACCCACAGCCAGGATACGGCCAGCCGCGGCCGCCGCGCAAAAGCCAGACGCCGATGATCGCAGGCATTGTCGGCGGTATCGTGTTGCTATGTCTGGTCGCCTGTGGCGTTCTCGCATACAGCAGTTTTAGTATACCACTCGTCGCGATCTCGGCTAGCGCTACCGAGACAGCGCTCGCGCAGGGTGCGTCGCCCAACGAAACGGTGATTTATCAAGATTCCATGACGGATTCGCCAGCGGGCTGGTCGAACGATAGTCATTGCGCTGCCAAGGCCGATGGCTATCACATCACGGGCGGCTATGTATGTAACGCCCCTGATTCCGCTTCAGCGCCCAATGTAGATGTCACGGTGACGGTGAAGGGCGTGAAAACAAGCTCGAATACCGCGTACGGCATTATTTTTCGCCATAAGTCATCGGGAAACTTCTACTCGTTCGAGGTTACGCCTGATGGCCAGTGGGGCTTTTACAAGTTCGTCAATGGGAACGCGACGGCGATCTCGGACTACCAATCCAGCGCTGCGATTCAGACTGGATCTGAGGCGACGAATGAGATGCGTGTGCTGGCCGTCGGCTCGCACTTCGTGTTCTATGTCAATAGCCAGGAGGTAAGCTCCGCAGATGATTCAACCTTCACCGCTGGTGGCGTTGGCCTGGCGAACGACGACTCTGATGCGACCAGCGATATCGTGTTTACCAATCTAACGGTAGCGCAGCCACAGTCATAGAGGCCCCCTATCAGGACATTTCAGGAGATCGCCAGCTACTTCACTCGCGTACTCGATGACGCGAGTGAAGTAGCTGGCGATCTCGTCTGGCTTAAAGCTAGCAGCCTCGTTGCCAATACCCATTGAACATGGCGTGACTGGGAGCATCACTGGGGCGCAGCCAAGCGAAGAGCGTCACGCACTCCTCCCGGGCAAGCTCAGCGCTGGCGTCGAGTAGCGCCTTTGGGTCGCCTCGCAGATATAACATGAGCCATGTGGATGTGCGAGTGAGCGCCACACCGCCCACCTGACGCAAGGTGGTGGCAATGGCCAGCGCTCGCTTATGATAGCTGAGGAACTGAGGCAGGCGCTCATGCAGGCAGGCGCGAGCGGAGAGGATGTAGGGATTAGAGGTGGACGAGATTGCCGCCGTGCCGCCGCTGCCAGAGACTCGGCTGGGCGATGTGGATTCGGCGTCGCCCGCGAGCGCTACGCCTGCGATGGGAGTAGCGGGCCTGTGTACCCCGCAAGCGGCGTCCCATGCGTTACACTGATGAGCGCCTGACTCCGCGCCATCGGTGGAGCGGCGTGGAGTGAACAGTATAAGCTGGAGGATACGGCATGAGGTCAGGGAGGTCGTCGAGTCAGAGCAGGACGCGCGCGTACGGGGCTCGCGCTGGTGGGCGCGCTGGCGCTGGCCGTCGCGCTGCTGGGCGCGGTGGGAACCGCGCAGGCTGCCCCCATACGCGCCGCGGCATTCTGCCGCCGCGCCCTCGCGCCCGGCGCAGAATGCCGCCTACGCGCGCGTCGCCGTCGTGCGCGTGCTGACCTCATACTACGGCGCCACCGCCAACGCGGGCCTGATCCCCGCCCTCAGCCAGTGCGCCGGGACGGGCGTGATCGTTGGCACGACCGGCTCCGGCCTCAATTCCTATAACTACGTCCTGCTGCCCACCGCGCTCGTCAATCCCATCAATCCCTGCCAGGGTGTGAAGACCACCTTCGCGCAGTTCAACGGCTCGGCGCAAAGCTGGGGCATCATCAAGATTCGGATTCTGCTCGACGCCGCCTATACCGGGACCGGCTCCCAACAAATGGGCAGCGTCACCTACACGATTGACCCCAGCCAGATACACACCACCGGCGCGACGTCCGGTCCCAAGCTGCTGGCGCTGCCGCTCACCATCCCCAGTGGCTCCCCCTCCCACGACCTCCCCGTCCTGCAAACGCCGCAGGTCTCCGACGCGCCGCCCGACCCGACCGCCGCCACCTTCATTGACCTGACCGGCCAGGATGGCTCGCCGCTCAACCGCGACTCCCTCCTCAAGAACGATTTCCCTACCACGCTCTATCCGGTCGCCTTCCCCGCCAGCCAGGTCTTCACCCAGGCGGCGCCATTACCCACCGCCACCGCCGCGCCCACCGCTACTGGCACGCCCCCAGCGAAGCCTACCGCGACGCCCAGGCCCGCGCCCACCGCGACGCCGCAGCCTACCACGCTCGCTTCACAGCTCGCGCTCGGCGCGGTCGAAGTGGATGGCAATGGTCGGCTGATCGGCATGATTGGCCCTGACAACCAGGGCAACCACATTCTCTACGGCGTCAGCGCCATCAATGCCGCCATCGGCGGCGTTACCGGCAAGTCCGGCCCGCTGATGAACCAGTGGAACCAGGGCCTCACAGACTTCTACGCCAGCCCGCCGAACTATAACGGCGCGCATGGCTCGTTCGCGCAACTGCTCAAGTCCTATCAAGACTTCGCCGGTGTTCAGCCCTTCGCGAACGCCGCCGCCCAGCAGAGCGGCGACATCCCCTCACTGACCACGTCAAGCTCCCCAGGCGGCTCTCCTCCGCCACAGCAAACCAGCCCAGGGAGCGCCGGACTCAGCAAGACTACGCTCGCGCTCGCCGGCGGCGCGGCGTTTGCCGTCCTGCTTGGCTTGATTGGTGTCGCCCTCGTGTTCACGCGCCAGCGACGCGAGCGGCGTGGCGCGGTCCCCGCGCTGTCGCGGGCGGATGAGGCGATGCTGGACTTGCTGCCCCCCGATATGGCGCTGGACGATGTGGTCGAGCAGCCCACGCGCCCGATGGCGATGGTGGAGGCTGGCGCTATCGGCGCGGCGCCGCCGGGCCGCCGCCAGCGGCGCGCCCGCCAGCGCCGGGCGCGCCGCGATAGACGAGCTGGCCACCGCGCGCATGCCCGCCGCCCCGCGCGCCGGCCGCCGCGTCCCGCCCGCTCTCCACCCTCACGCCGCGCTCCGCCGGGCTGACTGATCCCGGCGTCAAGCGCGCGAGCGAGCCGAACCAGGACAACGTCTTCGCTCTGGAGGGTATCCGCAAAGAGGGTGGACGGCTCCAGCCCTTCGGTCTCTTCATCGTCGCCGATGGCATGGGCGGCCACCTCAATGGCCAGCTCGCCAGTCGCCTGACGATCGAGACTATCGCGCGCTTGGTCGTGCGCGCGCTCACCTCCGTTCAGCGCCTCGAGCCCGGCGCGCCCCGCGAGCTGCTCATCGAGAGCGTGCGCAGCGCGCACCAGGAGATCCAACGCCGCAACCGCGAGGACGCTGGCGACATGGGTTCCACCGTCACCGCCGCGCTCGTGGTGGAGGACCGCGCGTATGTCATCAATGTCGGCGACAGCCGCACCTACCTGCTCAACCCCGACGCCGGGCTGAAACAGATCACCACTGACCACTCGATCGTGGCGAGCCTCGCCGCCTCTGGGGTCATCAAGCCCGAGGACATCTACATCCACCCCCGGCGCAATCAGATCTATCGCAGCCTGGGCGGTGAAGACGAGCGGATTGAGGTAGACGCCTTCGAGCAGGAGCTGCAAGCGGGTGATAAGTTGCTGCTGTGCAGTGACGGCCTGTGGGAGATGGTGCGCGACCCGCAGATCGCCAACATCCTGCGCGGCGCCTCCGACCCCGCTCAGGCGGTCGAGCTACTCATCCGTGAGGCCAACGCCAACGGCGGCGAAGACAACATCGGCGTGGTCGTCGTGCGCATGACCGAGGGCTTGCCCGCCGGAGCCGCGCCTGGCATGCGCATGATCGCCGGCCCCACTGACTCTCAGCACTCCGGCGGCGGCGGCGGCGAATAGCCAAACGGGGCGGCGCGCCTCTGCCCAGGCAGATGCGCCGCCCCGTTTGGCGCGCCTCGCCCATCTCCCGCGCGGCAAACGTTCACGGGTACGTAAGTCCTCGTAGAGCGTTGACACATCTATGACGTTCGCGCCATACTGCTCTGAAAGCATGGCCACTGGTAGCCACCCGCTAGGATACGCAGGTGGCTACTCTACGCTGTGCGAGCGCCCTCTGCGGGAACGGAAGCTGATGAACACCTCCGGTCAGCGCATCTCGCGAAGGAGGCAGAGTATGGCGCGCCGTAATCCCCATGAGTCTCAGCCGGGCGAGGAGTTCACCTCTGAGCGCAAGGCGCAAGAGGCGCCCATAGAGCCTGCCACTCAGCAAGCGAGCGGTTCTGAGCGAAATGGCGAGCTTAGCTTCCAGGCTATCGTAGAGCTGGCTCCCGACGCGATTATCGTTTCCACCGTCGGTGGCCGGATCGTCCTTGTCAACCGCCAGACTGAGCTGCTGTTCGGGTATGACCGCGCCAGTCTGCTCGGCCGCCCGGTGGAGATTCTGATACCCGAACGGTTCCATAGCGCCCACGTTCCGCATCGCGTCGGCTACGCCGTTGATCCTCAAACGCGCGTCATGGGTAGCGGCATGCAGCTGTCCGGCCGGCGGCAGGATGGGAGCGAGTTTCCCGCCGAGGTCAGCCTCAGCCCGCTCGGCACGGATGGTGAGCCTTTGGTCATCGCCACCATTCGCGACATTAGCGAGCTGCGGGGGACGGAGGCCGCGCGCGCCGCTGCCGAAGCGGCCAATCAGGAACTGCGCCAGCTTCTGACGCTCACCGACACTGCGCTGTCGAGTCTGGCGCTGGACGATTTGATGCGCGAGTTGCTGAGCCGGGCGCGGGATGTGATGGGCGTGGACGATGTCGTCATCATGCTGCTCGACGAAAGCGGGCTGGCGCTACAGGTCAGAGCGGTGAACGGCCTTGAAGGTGAAGTGGCCGCGAAGATGCGGTTTCCCGTCGGCCAGGGGATCGCCGGGCAAATTGCCGCCACCCAGGCGCCGCTCATTGTGCATGATCTCTCCTCCTTCCCAGTGGTGAACCCGATCCTACTCGAGCGGATGAAGTCGGCGGTAGGGGTCCCGCTGCTGGCTGGTGAGCGCCTGCTGGGTGTCTTGCTTGCGGGCAGCTCCACCACTCGCTACTTCAGCGACCAGGACGTTCGTCTGCTGAAGCTGCTCGGCGAGCGCATCGCCCTCGCCATTGATCGGGCGCAACTCTATGAAGCGACGCTAGCGGCGCGCGCTGAAGCGGAGCATGAGCGCGCGCGCTGGCAGGCGGCGATGGATAGCGCGCCCGCGTTCGTGCTCACCTGCGACGCAGACCTGCGTCTCACCTATATCAATCCCGCCTACGCGCGCGTGTTGGGGCCGCGCGCTGACCTGTCCGCGCCACCCGAGGAGCGACCAACGCGTTTTGGCCTGCTACTGCCCGATGGGTCAGGCCACGTTGCGCCAGACCAGACACCACTCGCTCGCACGCTCCGCGAGCAGCGCGCCATCCACGGCTCCGAGCTCCTCTATCGCGATCCAGCGACGGGCGAGGAGCGTCTTGTTCTGTGGGATACGGCGCCGATTCGCGCTGGAGATGGCTCTATCCTGGGCGCCGTCAGCGTCGGCTGGGACATCACCGAACAGCGCCGGCTCGAACGCGAGACGCATGACTACGCGGCCCAGCTAGAGGCGATATTCGAGACGGTCACCGATGGCATAGCGGTCTACGACATGGAAGGACGCGTCATCCTGAGCAACGCGGCCTTCCGCGCGCAGAGCGCCCGGTTTATTTCCGACACGCCAGCGGAAATACTGCGCGAGCGCAACGCCCTGACGCTGCCAACCGGCGAGAATGGCGAGCCACTGCCCGAAGAGCAGTGGGCACAGACACGGGCGCTACGTGGCGAGGTCGTGAGCGGCGGGAGCCCTGTGGAAATGGTGTTGCGCACGCCCGATGGTGAGGAGGCGATATTCAGGGTTACCGCCGCTCCGCTGCGTGACGCTATGGGCCACATCATAGGCGCTGTCACGGTCAGCCGCGATGCGACCACGCGCAAGCGGCTGGAGCGCGAGCATCAGGAAGCGCGCGTGCGCGAGCTCGCCGCGATCGAGGTGAGCCAGCGATTGGATGAGTTCTTCTCCATCGCCGCTCACGACATTCGCAATCCGGTGACCACGGTCTATACCAGCGTGCAGGTGCTGCAGCGCCGCCTCGGTCGCCTGCGCGCAGAGATGGCTAGCGAGACCGGAGTCCAGGCTGCGACCCTCGAGGCGTTCGACAGTAGCCTGCGCTCCGCCAGGAGTGGCGTCGAGCGGCTGATCCGCTTGATAGACCGCCTGTTCGACATCGCCCAGGCGCGCGCGGGTAAGCTGGAGCTGCGGCTCGCCCCGTGTGATCTGACCACGATTGCGCGCGAGCAGGTGGAGGCGCAGCGAGCGGCGGAGCCTGAGCGCACGATTCATCTGGATCTGCCCGGCGACCAGCCTGTCATGGTGAGCGCGGACGCCGACCGGCTGGAAGAAGTGCTCGCCAACTACCTGACCAACGCCCTCAAGTACTCGGCCAAGGACCGCCCTGTCACGGTGCGACTGGAGACGGTCGCGGGGCAGGCGAAAGTGGCGGTGCGGGATGAAGGCCCAGGGCTGTCCCCCGTGGAGCGGTTGCTGGTCTGGGAAATGTTCCACCGCGCCTCGAATGTCGCGGAGACGAGCGCAGTCAAGGGGCGGAATAGTAGCATGGGTTTAGGGCTGCATATCTGCAAGCGCCTTATTGAGGCGCACCCTGGCGGACAGATCGGCGTCGAAAGTGAGGAAGGCTCCGGATCGGCATTCTGGTTCTCACTTCCGCTCGCGGATGGCGTCCCGCCTCCTGACGACAGTCAGGCGCCGCAGTGACAGCGCCAGCGGCCCGCCTCCCTGCGTTACGAAACTACACACGATGGCGTATTCGTTGGGCGGAATATCGGAATATCGGAGTGCGGCAGGTCATTGGCTTGCTCTTCTCATCCCTTCTCATGACGCTGATCCCATCAGGCTCGATTGTGGAGGAAACCAGGAGCGAATGAGAACAGGTGTAGAAAGCTCGACGCCCTATACCGCGCCGAAGAACACCGCCGCCGCGAAGACCAACGCGCCGCCGCCGACCACCTGCGCCATGGACATCGCCCAGTTCGTGCCGAAGAAGCGGTGGCGAATCGCCGCGATCACGACCAATTCGATGGCGACGATGATGTATGCCGCGTAGAGCGCGGTATGGATGTTGGGGATGAGAAATGGCAGCGTATGCAGCGCGCCACCGATGAAGGTCATCACCCCCGTCACACCGCCGCGCACGAACGGATTGCCGCGCCCGGTGAGCGAGCCATCATCGGAAAGCCCTTCGGCGAATGCCATGCTGATGCCCGCGCCCACTGCCGTCGCCATGCCCACCCGGAAGGCGTTGAACGGCACGCCGGTGATGAACGCCGTTGCGAAGATTGGCGCCAGCGTCGAGACCGAGCCATCCATCAGGCCCGCCAGCCCGGGCTGCACGACGCGCAGCACGAAGTGACGGTCCTCCGCCGTGCGCTGATGCTCACTGATCTCGCCCGTCGCTCCTTCCAGCCGCCGCGCCACCCCCGGCAGGCCAATTATCCGAAACAGCATCGCCAGTGTTGATTGAAAGCTGCGTGAGGGCGCTGTACTCATGGCCGTTCCTATCTCCTCATCCCACATGAATAGTCGGTATCTATTGGGGTATCGCTGTCCAACAGGAGGTTTCCCGCGCTACACCCCGGGCGCGGGCTCAATCGTGCGCCCGCGCCGCTCAGCCAGCAGGGCGTCCCGTCCCTCCAGCTCGCGCTGGCAGTCAGGGCAGTAGCCGAAATATTGCTCGGAGTGCGAGACGATGCGGAAGCCCGCCACCCGCTCCGGCAGGCGATGCTCCGGAACGGAGCCCACCGGCGCGTCCATCACCCGGTGGCAGCGCATGCAGACCAGCTCCGCGTGGCCCGACGTGTCGGGATCGAAGTGGATGCGCCCGTCGCCTGTGTCAAAGCGGCGAATCTCGCCCCACTCCACCAGCTCGTTCAGCACGTTGTAGAGCGTCGCCTGTGAGAGGCTGGGCAATTGTGGCTTCAGCCGGCAGTAGAGGTCATCCGCCGTTGGGTGCGAGAGGTCATTCACCAGCGCGCCCCAGATCAGGATGCGCTGCGAGGTCGCCTTGCCACCCTGGCTCCGGACGCGCTCGATCAATTCGTCAACGCTTCGCATGTGTGTTCCGCCTACCGCTCATTCGCGGAAAAAGACGCCCGAGGTTAGGTCGCCCTAATGTTTGTACTCAAACCGTATCTGGAATCATTATAAACTAATGCGCGTGCCAAGTCAAGCGCGCGACGGATGCGAGCGGTCTCTTGACCTTCCAGTGGCGGGAAGGTGTACGCTGCTGTTGTGAGCCGGAACGCGGCCCATACGAATCCATATGGAAGCGCGGCGCTAGAGCGGATTTCAGGAGGCGCGGAGATGGCGCGAGCTATGGAGAATGGCGCATGGGACGCGCGGCCAGGCGTCCCAGCGCGCCCCGGCGTGGGACTCACCATTGGCCAGGTGAGCCAGCGCACGGGTATCCCCGCGAAGACGATCCGCTACTATGAGAGCATTGGGCTGCTTCCGGCGCCACCACGCGGGGAGAACGCCTACCGCCGCTATAGCGGGGCCGATGTCAACCGGCTGTTGCTGTTGCGGCGCATCAAGCTGCTCGGCGCGCCGCTCGCCGAGGCGAAACATCTGTTGGAGGGCGCTTCCGACGCGCGCTGCGTGGACGCCCAGGAGGCGCTGCTGTCGCTGGTTGACACACGCCTCACCGCGCTGGACCGGCAGATCGAGGAGCTTCGCGCGCTGCGCGACCAGGTGAGCGACTACCGGCGCGAGCTCGCTTCCTGTCGCGCGGATGACACGACCGCTCTCGCTGATTGTCCCGATATGCGCTGCATCGGCGCGCCGCCCGACCAGGATAGCGCGTGCGACGCCAGCGACGGCTGCGACCACTCCGACGCGAGCGACGGGCAGTGTTCCTGTTGCGCCGCCTCGTGACGTCAATATCAACATCCCCGAACATCGGGGGCAGGAGATACATCCATGACAACCGACATCACCACTGCCCACGGCGCCTGCTGCGATGGCTCCGACTGCTGCCCGGAGTGCGGCTGCCCGGAGTGCGGCTGCGGCACGGGCTGCTGCTAACGCTCTAACCATCCCCCGCTAGCCTCGCTCATGCGGCGCGCTGGCGCAATCCGCGGGCCGCCCATCACGCGCGTGGTGGGCGGCCCGCGCTCACGCCTGGCTCTGGTGTCGCTGGCAGCGCTCGCAGAGGCCGAATAGCTCCACCCGGTGGCCGGAGAGCGTGAATCCGGCCTGGCTGGCCACATCCCGCAGCGCGTCATCGGGGACGCACACTTCGACATTCACCACTCGATGGCACACATCGCACGTCAGGTGATGGTGATGGACGCCAGGCGTCATCGCGTGGTAGCGCTCCACGCCGTCCGCGAAGCTGATACGGTCGAGCAGGCCCAGATTGGTCAGCGCCTCGATCGTGCGAAACACCGTTGCGCGTCCGACATCCGGCGCCTGCCGCTGTACGGCGCGCCACAGGCTATCGGCGGTGAAGTCCACACCATCCCGACCCCAGGCCGCCACCTGCGCCACCAGCGCCTGCCGTGGCCGGGTGCGACGCAACCCCTCGCGCTCCATCGCTTCGAGCATCGCGCCCTCATCCATCCCCATCTCCACGTTCATCTCCTTTCCACGGCGCCTGTAGCCTATTGACACCAAGTATCACTTAATGCTACTACTGGAAGCGTCTCAGTTGAGACATTGTATCATATCGCGTCGCCTTAAATGGCCGTAAATAGGCGCGAGGGATGCGAAGCGCACAATCGGGCTGGATGGTGGCCCGTTAGGTGAAAATGTGGGGAAAGAACGCGTGCGTTTCTTGAACTTTCCAGCGCGATCGCGCACGATGGTAGCCGCGCTGCTGCTCGGCGCGACGCTGCTTGGCGCTTGCGGGCTGCCCAGCCAGTCCACGTCCGGCGGCCAGGTCATCCAGGTGGTGGCGGCGGAAAACTTCTGGGGCAGCATCGCCGCGCAGGTCGGCGGCGCGCACGTCCAGGTGACCAGCATCATCAGCGACCCGAACGCCGATCCTCATAGCTACGAGCCCACCGCGCAGAACGCCCGCGCGATCGCCGGGGCGGGCTACGTCATCTACAACGGCGCCGGCTACGATCCCTGGGTCGATAAATTGCTGCAAGCCAATCCCGTGAGCAGCCGCCGGGTGTTGAACATCGGCGACTACCTCGGCAAGCATGCGGGCGACAATCCTCACCTGTGGTACAACCCGGACTACGTGACGCGCGTCGTCAACAAGATCCGCGACGACCTGAAAGCGATTGACCCCGCCGCCGCCGCCGCGCTCGACCAGTCGGCCCAAGCGTTCCTGACCACCGGCCTCAGCCAGTATCACACGCTGATCAACACCATCAAGGCGGACTACAGCGGCACGCCGGTGGGCGCGACGGAGAGCATCTTCTCGTATCTCGCCCCCGCGCTGGGTCTGAACCTGATCACTCCGTACTCCTACCTGAAAGCGGTTTCCGAGCGGGCAGGACGTCTCGGCGGCTGACCAGGCCATCGTGCAACAGCAGATCGCGCAAAAGCAGATCAAGATTCTGGTCTACAATAGCCAGAACACACCATCGAACATCCAGACGCTCATCAGTCAGGCGCGCGCGGCGGGCATTCCGGTGGCGACGATCACCGAGACGCTCACCCCCGCCAGCGATACCTTCCAGGCCTGGCAGGCGCGCCAGCTCCAGGGCATACTCGACGCCCTCAAGCTGGCGACGGGCAAGTGACGCGGCGGCATCGAACGGAGGGCAATCATCGTGGCGACTGACAAAGTCAGCCCTTCTCCAGCTCACCCGCTGGGGTCTGAGGATCACCTGACCAGCGGGCCGTTGATCACTGTCGAAGACGCGGAGATGCGGCTGCGTGGGCGCGTCATCTGGCATGATGTACGGCTCACCGTTCAGCCGGGTGAGTTCATCGCCATCGTTGGCCCCAACGGCGCGGGCAAATCCACGCTGCTGAAGGCGATGCTCGGCCTGCTGCCGATCTCCGCCGGACAGCTCACCGTGTTGGGCCATCCGGCGCATGGTGGTAATCCCGCCATTGGCTACGCGCCACAGCGCCGCCACTTCGAGGCCGACGTGCGCATCCGCGGGCGTGATCTCGTCCGCCTGGGCCTGGATGGCCAGCGATGGGGTCTGCCGCTCCCCTTCCTGGGTGGCGAGCGCGCACGCGAAGCCAGCCGCCGCGTCCAGGAGGTGATTGACCTCGTCGGCGCCACCGCCTACGCCGACCGCCCCATCGGTGAGCTATCGGGCGGCGAGCAGCAGCGGCTGCTGATCGCCCAGGCGCTCGTCACGCGCCCGCGCATCCTCGCCCTCGACGAGCCGCTGGATAGCCTGGACCCGCGCAACCAGCGGGCGGTCGCGGCGGTCATTCAGCGCGTCAGCGAGGAGACCGGCGCCGCTGTGCTGCTCGTCACGCATGATGTGAACCCTGTCCTCGCGATGCTCGACCGCGTCGTCTACATCGCGGGCGGCCAGGTCGAGGTGGGCAAGCCGGAGGACATTATCACCAGCGAGACGCTCTCGCGGCTCTACGGCTCGCCCGTCGAGGTTCTACGCACGGCTGACGGGCGCGTCGCGGTCATCGGCCAGCCCGGCGGTGTCCAGGGAGGGCTGCACGATGAATACTAACCCCATCGGGCCATCCTGGGACCTCGTCGCCGACGTTCAGTTGCTGCTGCAGTATCCCTTCATGCGCAACGCTTTTCTCGCTGGGACGCTCGTGGCGCTGATCGCCAGCCTGCTGGGCTTCTTCATGGTCGTCCGCAGCCAGAGCTTCGCCGCGCACAGCCTGGCGAACGTCGGCTTCGCGGGCGCCACGGGGGCGGCGCTGGTGGGCGCCGCGCCGGTCGCGGGACTCTTCCTCGCGGGCGCGCTCGCCGCGGTCGGCATCCACCTGCTCAGCGCCGGCGCGCGCCAGACCCGCCAGAGCGACATCGCTGTTGGCGCGATCCTGACCGCCAGCCTCGCGCTCGGCTTCCTTTTCCTGCGCCTCTCGACCTCACAATACGCGGGCGCGATCTACGCGACGCTCTTTGGCAATACGCTCGGCGTCAGCGACAGCGATATCCGCGTCATCATCGCCGCGACCGCGCTGGTCGTCGTCACGCTGCTCGTCATCGGTCGCCCGCTGTACTTCGCCTCGGTTGATCCCGATGTCGCCGCAGCGCGCGGCGTCCCGACCGGCGCGCTGTCGCTCGGCTACCTGATGTTGCTGGCAGTCGTGGTCGCCGTCGCCGTGCAGATCGTCGGCGTGCTGCTAATCTTCGCCCTGCTCGTGACGCCTGCCGCCATCGCGCGCCAGGTGACGGCGCGCCCCGCGCTGGCGCTGGCCATCGGCGCGCCGCTGGCCGTCGCCTTCACCTGGCTGGGGCTGGCCGCTGGCTACTTCAGCCCCTACCCAGTTGGCTTCTTCATCACCACCTTCGCCTTCGGCTCCTATGTGGCGGTCTCTGCCGCGCGCTGGCTGCTCGCGCGGAATCGCCCGCGCCTCACCGCCACGCCAGGAGGCGCCGCATGACGCCACTCGCCTTCGCCGCCATCCCCCCCTTCACACTCAACCTCTTCCAGGATATCCTCGACATCCTGAGCTACGACTTTATGCGCCAGGCGCTGCTGACCGGGACGATCCTGAGCGTCGTCGCGGGCTTCGTGGGTTACTTCGTCGTGCTGCGCCACCAGACGTTCGCGGGCGAGGCGCTCGCCGATGTCGCGTTCACTGGGGCGCTGGCGGGCGCGGCGTTTGGGATCAACCCGCTCGTCACACTGCTCGGTGGAACCGTGATCGTCGCGCTGGCGATGGGCCTCTTCGGCGAGCGCCTGCGCGGGCGCGATGTCGCCATCGGCACGGTGCTGGCGTGGACGCTGGGCCTGGGCGTGCTTTTCCTGAGCCTGTTCACCGCCAACGTCAGCGGCTCCGGGACCGGCTTTTCAGGCGTCGCGGCGCTGTTCGGCAACCTGTTCGGCGTCACCGCGGATCAGACGCGCCTCATCGCGCTGGCTGCCGTCGCTGAGGTCGCCACCCTCGCCGTGATTGCCCGCCCGCTGCTCTTCGCCTCGCTCGATCCCGATGTCGCGCAGGCGCGCGGCGTGCCAACGCGCGCGCTGGGCCTGGTCTTCATGGCGCTACTGGGCGTCTCCGTCGCGCTGGCGACGCTGGCGGTCGGCGCGCTGCTGGTCTTCGCGCTGCTGCTCCTGCCCGCCGCGACCGCCCAGCAGCTCGTCACCCGCCCCTACGCTGGCCTCGGCCTCGCCGCGCTGCTGGCTGTCCTCATCACCTGGGTGGGCATCGCCATCAGCTTCTACACCGGCGCCCCCAGCAGCGTCTGCGTCAGCCTGCTCGGCGTCGCGCTCTACGCGGGGACGCTTGGCGCGCTGCGGCTGCGCGCGCGCTGGTCCGCCCGGAGGATGGCCGCGCTGGCTGGCTGACGAACCGCCTCTGGCGTGGCCATGCATCCCAGGGCCTGTGCATTGCCGGCTACGTCGCGGCCATGAATGGCCGGCGCACGCGGCAGACGGGGGCATCAATGCCCCGTCTGCCGCGTGCGCCGGTGCATCGACTTCAGTCCGCGTCCGCGTGCTCCGGCCTTTTCAAGGCCGAGAGCGCCGACCATGCACAAGTCCTGCCATGCATCCCCCCTCCTGATACAGATGCGGCCCGGCGCGATACAATGACATCTGAATGTATCTCCCACACCACTGCTCATGAGGCGCCCGCATGTTTCGTTTCCTGACCGCTGGCGAGTCGCACGGCCCCTGCCTGACCATCATCATCGAGGGGCTGCCCGCGCATATGCCGCTCGATGTGGAGGCCGTCAACGAGCAGTTGCGGCGGCGGCAGGGCGGCTACGGGCGCGGCGGTCGCATGAAGATCGAGCGCGACCAGATCGAGGTCCTCTCCGGCGTGCGCTTCGGCCAGACGATGGGTGGCCCGATCACCCTGCGCATTGAGAACCGCGACTGGGTCAACTGGCAGGAGCGCATGAGCGCCACCCCGGTTGACGCCGAGGTCGAGCCGGTGACGCGCGTGCGCCCCGGCCATGCCGACCTCACCGGCGCGCTGAAGTATGGGCTGGACGACGTGCGCGAGGTGATCGAGCGCTCAAGCTCGCGCGAGACGGCGGCGCGCGTCGCTGTCGGGGCCGTCTGCGCCCAGTTCCTCGCCCAGTTCGGCGTCGCTATCCACAGCCATGTCATCGCCACCGGCGGTGAGGGCTATCCCGCCGATGCCGAGCCGGACGTGACGCAGCCGGACTTCTGGGAGCGCGTCGAGGCCTCCGAGATGCGCTGCGCCGACGCTGGCCTGACCCAGCGGATGATCGAGCGCATCCTGGAGGGCAAGCGCGCGGGCGACACGTGCGGCGGCGTCTTCGAGGTGATCGCCACGGGCGTCCCCGCTGGCCTGGGCAGCTACAGCCAGTGGGACCGGCGGCTCAGCGCGCGTATCGCGCAGGCGCTGATGAGCATTCCCTCCGCCAAGGGCGTCGAGATCGGCGGTGGCTTCGGGCTGGCGGCGCTGCCTGGCTCGCAGGTCCACGATGTCGTGCGCTACGATGGCGCGCTGGATGGCCGGGGATGGTACCATCTCACCAACCATGCGGGCGGTGTTGAGGGTGGCATCAGCAACGGCGAGCCGGTCGTCGCGCGGGTGGCTGTCAAGCCGATTCCGTCGCTGGCGCACCCGCTGCCGTCGGTGGACGTAGGCTCCGGCGAGAACATCGAGCAGACGCGCTACGAGCGCAGCGATGTCTGCGTCGTCCCCGCCGCCGGGGTGGTGGGCGAGGCGATGCTGGCCATCGCGCTGACCGACGCCTGGATCGAGAAGTTTGGCGGCGACAGCCTCAGCGAGCAGCGGCGCAACGTCGAGGGCTATCTGGCCACGCTGCGCCGTCCGGCGGATAGCGAGCGGGTAGAGTAGCGATATATGGATAATCTGACGGCGCTGGCCGTTTCCAGCCCGCTGATGGCTTGGCTGATCCCCATCGGGATCGTCGTGCTGACGACTGCGCTCGGTTGGGTCGCCGAGTGGCTGCTCATTCGTTGGGTCAAGCGCATCGCCGGGCGCGGCGATGCCGGGCGTGAGGACGCCATCACGAAGACGCTGCGCGGCCACATCACCTTCTGGGGTTTCCTCATTGGCATGGGCATTGTGCGGCCAATAGCCATGTCTCTTCTGCCCGCATGGCTGCTTGACTGGTATCCGCCGGAGCTGCTGCAGGCGCTATTCATCATGTCGCTGACGCTCATGCTGGCGCGCCTGACCGTCGCGCTGATTCGCGTCTCCGCCGCCAGCGCGTCGCGCCCCGTCGTCTCGCTCATCAGCAATGTCGCCTGGTTCATCACGTTGGTGATTGGCTTCCTGCTGATGCTTTCGACGCTCAAGATCAACATCACACCCTGGCTGACGGCCCTCGGCGTCGCGGGCCTGGCGGTCTCACTGGCGCTCCAGGCGACGCTCACCGACTTCATCTCCGGCATGCTGCTGCTGGGCTCCCGCCAGATCGAGGTCGGCGCCTACGTCAAGCTCAGCAGCGGCGAAGAGGGCTACATCAGCGACATCACCTGGCGCACCACCACCATTCGCCAGCTCGGCAACAACCAGATCATCATCCCCAACGCGAAGATGACCCAGTCCAGCGTCACCAACTATCACACGCCCCAGCCGAACACCAGCGTGACTGTTCCAGTCGACGTCAGTTATAACAGCGATCTGGAGAAGGTAGAGCGGGTCACCATCGAGATCGCCCGGGATGTCATGCGGAACGTCCAGGGTGGCGTGCCAGACTTCGAGCCGCTCATTCGCTACAATACGCTGGGCGATTACAGCATCCAGTTCTCGGTCATCATGCAGGGGCAGGAGTTCGCCGACCAGTACCTCATCAAGCACGAGTTCATCAAGCGACTCTACACCCGCTACCGCAAGGAGGGGATCACCATTCCGAATCCCATCCAGACCGTGCGCCTCAATGAGGCGACAGCGAGCGCCGTCGTGGAGGCTACGAGCGCCCCCATCCGGCCGCGCGGTCCGGCGAAGGTGGCGGATGGCTCCAAGCGGCGCGAGTAGCCTGGGGCTCAATTCGTGTGGTTTTGTGGCAGTTTGGGGATCAGCCATCTGAGGAAATCGGCCTCGCTGCGGCTCTGCATGAACAGCCGCCCTGGCCCGGTCAGCTCGCAAACCAGCCCCTCACCGCTGAAGACTGTTCCCTTGAGCGACCCCATGCCGCGCGTGCGGTACTCCAGCGAGGCGTCGAGCGCGACGATGTGGCCCGTATCCACGGTATACCGCTGACGCTATCGAGTTGGCGCGCCCATCGGATAGCGAAGGCCAGTATTTCGCGGAACAGCGCGCTAGTAGGCCAGCGCCGACTCCAGCGCGGCCTCGTCGCGGTAGAGCAGCAGGTAGTCCCACAGACCGTTGGCCGCCGCCGAGAGATGCCGGCCCGCGCGCCGCGCCAGCGACCAGTCGCGCCGGATGGGGAATCCCAGCACATCCAGCACCACCAACCGCTTGGTCAGCAGCTCCAGCTCGATCGCGTGCATGGGCATAATCGCGATGCCCAGGTCGGCGGACACCGCCTGTTTGATCGAGCCACTGCTGCGTAACTCCATGCCGATGCGCAGTTGCAGCGAGCGCTCGGCGAACATCCGCTCGATGTCGGTGCGTGTGCCAGACCCCTGCTCGCGCAGCAGCATCGTCTGCTCGTTCAGCTCCTCGATCGCGATGCGCTTGCGCTGGGCGAGCGGGTTGCGCGGTGAGGCGATCACCACCAGCTCATTCGGGAGGAACGGCTCGACTTCCAGATCGTGCGCCTCGTCAATCAGTCCCAACACTCCCACATCCACCTCGTCATGCAGCAGCCGGTCGGCGACCGTGAAGCGGTTCACCACGTCCAGCGTCAGCCGCACGCCGGGATACTGCTGGTGGAAGCCGCCCAGCGCGCGTGGCACGATGTAGATGCCCGCCGTCGTGCTCGCCGCCACCCGCACCGACCCGCGCCCGCCGCCGAACAGCTCGTCGAGCGCATGCTGCGACTCATCCACCAGCGCCAGGATGCGGTCCGCGTACTCCAGCAGCGCCTCGCCCGCCTCGGTCAGCCGCAGCTGGCGGCCAGAGCGCTCGAAGAGCGGCATGCCGACACTTTCTTCCAGCGCGCGCACCTGCAACGACACTCCCGGCTGGCTCAGGTAGAGCAGCTGCGCGGCGCGGGAGTAGCTTCGTTGCTGCGCGACGACGCGGAAGGTGCGCAATTGCTGAAAGTTCATAACGGGTCCTTATGCGTGAGATAAGAAACTACTAGCATTGATTATACTTGATTTGATGTATGCTGTCATCCGTATATGTTAGGTACGCGCGCGTGGCGGGCAATGGCGGCTGTCATGCGCGGACACAACGTTGTGGAGCGCCGCGACCCGGCGCGGAGGGCATCGAGGAAACAGCATGAGCGACAGCATGAACGGCCACAATGGCACAACTGGTCACACCCCCGAAACCCATGCGTGGAAGCTGGCGGAGCGCTGGGCGAATGACGCCCGGTGGCAGGGCGTGTCCCGTCCCTATAGCGCGGATGATGTGCTGAGGCTGCGCGGCACAGTGGTCGTCGAACATACGCTCGCCCGCCTGGGCGCTGAGCGTCTCTGGCATCTGCTTCACACCGAAGACTACGTGCCCACCCTGGGCGCGCTGACTGGCAACCAGGCCGTCCAGCAGGTCAAGGCTGGCCTCAAGGCGGTCTACCTCAGTGGCTGGCAGGTCGCCGCCGACGCCAACCTCTCCGGCCAGATGTACCCCGACCAGAGCCTCTACCCCGCCAACAGCGTCCCCGCCGTGGTCAAGCGCATCAACCAGGCGCTCCAGCGCGCCGACCAGATTGACCACATGGAGGGCCGCACCGGCACGTACTGGCTCGCCCCGATCGTCGCCGACGCTGAGGCGGGCTTTGGCGGCCCGCTCAACGTCTTTGAGCTGATGAAGAGCATGATCGAGGCGGGAGCCGCCGGCGTCCATTTCGAGGATCAGCTTTCCTCCGAGAAGAAGTGCGGCCATATGGGTGGCAAGGTGCTCGTGCCGACCGCGACCGCCATCCGCCACCTGATCGCGGCGCGGCTGGCCGCTGACGTGATGGACGTGCCCACCTTTGTGATCGCCCGCACTGACGCCAATGGCGCCAACCTTCTCACCTCCGACATTGACGAGCGCGACCATCCCTTCCTGACTGGCGAGCGCACCCACGAGGGTTTCTTTCGCGTGAACGACGGGCTGGACCAGGCCATCGCGCGCGGCCTGGCCTACGCGCCCTACGCCGACATCGTCTGGTGCGAGACCGCTGAGCCGAATATCGAGGAGGCCCGCCGCTTCGCCACCGCCATCCACGAGCGCTTCCCCGGCAAGCTGCTGGCCTATAACTGCTCGCCCAGCTTCAACTGGAAGAAGAAGCTCAGTGACGACGCCATCGCCACCTTCCAGCAGCAGCTTGGCGAGATGGGCTACAAGTTCCAGTTCGTCACGCTGGCTGGCTTCCATTCCCTGAACTACAGTATGTTCAGCCTCGCCAACGGCTACCGCGACCGTGGCATGGCCGCTTACTCCGAGCTGCAAGAGGCCGAGTTCGCCGCCGAGAAGGACGGCTACACCGCCACGCGCCACCAGCGCGAGGTCGGCGCCGGCTACTTCGACGAGATCTCGATGGTCATCACCGGCGGCGAGTCCTCCACGACCGCGCTCACCGGCTCGACCGAAGCCGCGCAGTTCCACTAGGCCGGGCCGCCAGCCCGCGCCTCGACGCGCCCGCTTGCGCCTGACCGCGCGGGCGGGCGCGTTCCCTTGTGTGAGAGATGCATGGTTCGCGCGTCGCTTGGCCCGTTCCGTGCGACGCGTGGTATTGTCAGAGCGGCAAGAGCGCGATCCGCGCGGCATAGAGCGCGCGGCGAGACTGTGAGGCAAAGCGATATGACGACATCCGATGTGTTTTCGCCTGTTGAGGGCGTCGAGTTTACCGCGCCCGTCTCTGGCGACTATGCGCGCATCCTGACCCCAGAGGCGCAGGCGTTCGTGGCCAAGCTGGCCCGGACCTTCGAGAGCCAGCGGCAGGAGCTGTTGCAGCGGCGCATCGCCCGCCAGCAGGAGTTTGATGAGGGCAAGCTGCCCGACTTCCTGGCGGAGACGGCGGATATCCGCGCGGGCGACTGGCGCATCGCGCCTTTCCCCGCTGAGATCGCCGACCGGCGCGTCGAGATCACTGGCCCGGTTGAGCGCAAGATGGTGATCAACGCGCTCAACTCTGGCGCCCGCGTCTTCATGGCCGACTTCGAGGACTCCAACGCGCCGACCTGGGCCAACAACCTCGATGGCCAGCTCAACCTGCGCGACGCTGTGCGCCGCACGATCACCTTCACCAGCCCCGAAGGCAAGCAGTACGCCCTGAAGGATCAGACCGCCGTGCTGTTCGTGCGCCCGCGCGGCTGGCATCTCAACGAGAAGCACATGCTAGTGGATGGCGCCGAGGTTTCTGGCAGCCTCTTCGACTTCGGCCTGTTCTTCTTCCACAACGCCCTCGAGCAGCTGGCGCGTGGCACGACCCCCTACTTTTACCTGCCCAAGATGGAGAGCCACCTGGAGGCGCGCCTCTGGAACGACGTCTTCAACCTGGCGCAGGATGAGCTCAACCTGCCGCGCGGCACGATCAAGGCGACCGTGCTGATCGAGACGCTGCCCGCCGCCTTCGAGATGGACGAAATCCTCTACGAGCTGCGCGACCACTCCGCCGGGCTGAACTGCGGGCGCTGGGACTACATCTTCAGCGCCATCAAGAAGCGCCGCAACGACCCGGCCTTCATCCTGCCCGACCGCGCGCTGGTGACGATGACCACCCACTTCATGCGCTCGTACTCGCTGCTGCTGATCAAGACCTGCCACCGGCGCGGCGCGCACGCGATGGGCGGTATGGCGGCCTACATCCCCATCAAGTCTGACCCTGAGGCCAACGAGCGCGCGCTGGCCGCCGTCCGCGCCGACAAGCAGCGCGAGGCGACCGATGGCCACGACGGCACCTGGGTAGCGCATCCCGGCCTGGTGGATGTAGCGCGCGAGGAGTTTGACGCCGCGATGCCCACGCGCAACCAGATTGACCGCGCGCGCGAGGATGTCCACGTCACCGCCGCCGATATGCTGGCGGTCCCCGAAGGGCCGATCACCGAGGAAGGGCTGCGGGCCAACATTCGGATCGGCGTCCAGTATCTGGAGGCCTGGCTGGGCGCCAATGGCTGCGTCCCGCTCTACAACCTGATGGAAGACGCCGCCACCGCCGAAATCTCGCGCGCGCAGGTTTGGCAGTGGATCCGCCACCCGCGCGGCATCCTGACCGACGGGCGCAAGGTGACGGTCGAACTGTACCGCCAGTTGCAGGACGAGGAGATGGAGAAGATTCTTGCCGCCGCTGGCGACCTGAGCGGACGCCACTTCGACGAGGCGGCGAAGCTCTTCGAGTCCATCACTACCTCCGATGTCTTTGTGGACTTCCTGACGCTGCCCGCCTACGCGCAACTGCCGTAGAAAGCGCCGCGCGCCAGTCCGCCGAGCGCCCGCATCGCGCCGCGCGCGCGATGCGGGCGCTCGGCTGTCTTTCGACGCCAACCCGCCTACGCCTGCTTACTTGAAATCACGAGGCCACCCGCGCGGCAAGATGTACATTGAGAGGAGGCGAGCCATGCGACCCAAGCCTGCCCATCTGGGGCCGCAGTACGCGGCGCAGTTTCAGGACGCCGCGATTGTCGCCGCGTATCCCACGCGGCCACCCTATCCGGCGGAGATGTTCGAGCGGCTGCGCTCGCTGCTGGTCGGGCCTGCCGTCGCGCTGGATGTGGGCTGCGGGACGGGCGACATCGCCCGGCGGCTGGCCCCGCTGGTAGAGCGGGTGGACGCGGTGGACATCTCGGCGGGGATGATCGCCGCGGCCCAGCGGCTCCCCGGCGGCGATGCGCCGAACCTGCGCTGGTTGCTCAGCGCGATGGAGGATGCGCCACTCAGCCCGCCCTACGGGCTGATCGTCGCGGGAGAAAGCTTGCACTGGATGGATTGGGCGGTGGTCTTGCCGCGCCTGCGGGAGTCGCTGGCGCCAGGCGCGCGGCTCGTCATCGTCGCGCGGCAGGAGGCGCCGTCGCCCTGGTCGGACGAATTGCTCACGCTCATCGTCCGCTACACCACCAACCGCGACTACCAACGCCACGATCTCGTCGAGGAGTTGACGTCGCGCGGGCTCTTCCGTCTGGAGGGCGAGGCGCAAACTGAGGCGGAGCCGTTCAGCCAGAGCGTCGCGGACTACATTGAGTCCATCCACTCGCGCAACGGCTTCTCGCGCGACCGCATGCCCGCAGAGGACGCCACCGCCTTCGACGCCGCCGCACGCGATCTCATCGCGCCCTATGCGCCCGGCGGGATGGTCGCGCTGCGCATCTCAGCCGCAATGCGCTGGGGCCAGCCGCTTACGGAAGCCGCAGTATGAGCGATTGAAAAGTGCGTTCACATGAACCGCCTACTGATAAGCAGTGCAATCTTTGCAGCGGCTACTTGCTCTCAGCCGCTGAGCTGAGGATCAGGCAGGTCGAGCTGGCTGTGGCGTAGACGCGGCTGATGTCGTCCAGCAGGCGTGATTCGACGCTGGCGACGCGGCGGCCGAGGGCGATGATGGTGGTGTCGGTATGGACGACTCCCGTCTCGTCGGTCATCGCCCGCAAGTAGGAGACCTTGAGCTCCAGCGTCGTGAACGTCATGCCGGACGGCAGATTCGAGACGATGGTGTGGCCGATCGCTGAATCGAGTATGGTGGCCGCGAAGCCACCGTGGACGAATCCCATCGGGTTGAGGTGGTATTCAGCCGGGTCCGCCTCGAAGACGACCTGGCGTGGCTCACCCGCCGCGGACGCGCGCACGCGCAATCCTATGAGGCGCAGCATCGGCGCCAGGGGAAAGAGCCCGGTGGTGACCGCGGCATGAAACGCCGGGCCATCCATTGCGAACAGGTCGTTGCGGGTAGTAAGCGGATCTGTCCAGGTGACAAGGCGTTGGCGTGAGGCGTCATTGATGATGTCAATCGTCATACGCTGCTCCTTTCGTGGTAGCGGTAAGCACAGGGCAAGCGGGGGAAAGAGAAGGGAGCGCATTGCGCGTGATGCGCTCCCTTCAGCGCCAATAAAGCGATCTGATCTCGGCTACATGGTGAGCGCGCTACATGGCTGGCTTGATGTTCTGGTTCACATGGAACAAGTTGCCAGGGTCGTAGGTTGCTTTGACCTGGGCCAGGCGGTCGTAGTTGTCGCGGTACGCCGCCCGCACGTTGTCCTCGCCCTCATCCATCATCATGTTGATATAGCCGCCGCCCGCCGAATAGGGATGCAACGCCATCCAGTAATCTCTGGCCCACTGGATCATGCGCTCGTTGTTGCCGGGGTCCGGGTCAACTCCCACGATCACCCCGGAGAAGTTGGCGTCGCGGTAGCTGAACGCGGTATCGCTCGGGCTGGCGCGGTGGGCGGCGCCATTGATGGGATAGAGATGCATCGTCGACTGCATGGTCGGCAGTTGCGCGCCGTACTTCACGTGCAGGTCAATCGCCTTGTCGCTCAGGTCGGTGAAGAAATCGGCCTTCCAGTACCATTGCAGGCCCGCCGGGAAGAGGGCGTCGAACAGGCTCTGCAGCGCTGGCCAGGGGACCGGCCCTGCGGCGTCAATCGCTGGCGGCCCGAAGGCGCGTATCGGCTTAAACATCTCTTCCGCCCGCTCCATCGCGCCGGTGTAGCACCAGACGATCGCGCACATCTTCTGGAGGTGATATTGCTCCGGGAAGGGTGGCGCGGGTGGCACGGTCACGAACCCGAACCAGCCGTTGATTTCCTCGGGCGCGTTCAGGATGAAGTCGCGCCAGAACGCCATCAACTCTGCCGCCTTGTCGAGCGGCCAGAACATTGGTCCGCCATAGACCGTGCTGATGGGGTGCAACTGGTAGAGGAACGACGTGACGACGCCGAAGTTGCCGCCGCCCCCGCGCACCGCCCAGAACAGATCGGCATGCTCATCGGCGCTGGCGGTAACAACGCTGCCATCGGCCAGCACCATGTCAACACCGAGCAGATTGTCAATCGTCAGGCCCAGTGTGCGCGAGAGGTAGCCGATGCCTCCGCCTAGCGTCAGGCCGCCGACGCCAGTTGAGGAAACGAAGCCGCTGGGGGTGGCCAGCCCAAACGCATGCGTGGCATGGTCTACCTCGCCCCACACGCAGCCGCCTTCGACGCGAACCGTGCGCGCGGTCGGATCAACGCGAATGCCCTTCATGCCTGACAGGTCAATCACCAGACCATCATCGCAGGTACCCAGACCTGGGCCGCTATGCCCACCACCGCGCACGGCCAGCGTCAGGTTGCGCTCGCGGGCAAAGTTGACCGCGGCGATCACATCGGCGACATCCACGCAGTGGGCGATTAGCGCGGGGCGTTTGTCAATCATGCCATTGTAGACCTTGCACGCCTGCTCATAGCCCGCATCACCGGGGCGAAGCAGCGTCCCGCGCAGTTGAGCAGCCAGTTCCTGAATCGCCGGCTCCCCCATAGCGGGGGCCTCATGTAGTTGGGTCATTGCTCGTTCCTCTCCATCCGATTGCTGTGTCCGCTCTCTTGCCGTACATGTGCTGTACATGCCTTCAGTCGCCGCTGAGGGCCGAAGCGCTCAGCTTGTGCTCTCTCGCACTCCTCTCTCCAACGCGCTCAGAGCGCCCTCAATGCGAGGAGCGCGTCCCACCGGTTTGAGCATGAGGGTAGCATGGGCGGCGTTAGCAAAGCGTATGCGAATGGGGAATGCTGGAAAAATGGTTGGGCGGACGGCTTTGTTTGTCGTTAGCGGCGCGTTAGCTGGGTCCATGGACGCTTCACCACATGCGCGGGCAGGCTACAGTTGCGCGAGGAACCGCTGAGCAGCCCGCAGGTCTGGCGTCTCAAAGCCTTCCGAGAACCAGTTATAGAGGTCCCTGAGACGCCGTCGCGCGTCTTCTGCGCGATCGTGGGCCATCCACAACCGCGCCAGGCTCATCGTTGCGCGCAACTCTAGTGATTTGGCGTGTTGGGAGCGGGCGATCTCGATCGCCCGGAGGAGCGCCGCTTCACCATCCGATATATCCGCTCCGCTCAGGAGCAGGAGGTCGCCCCGTAGACGGTGTAAT
>CAWEJL010000008.1:0-101635 GCA_963809385.1 uncultured Chloroflexia bacterium
CTGTTCGCGATAGTCAAAGCGATTGAGACTATATCACGCGCGAGAATTGACAAGTAAGCAAATCTACCTAAATTCACTAAACAATCGAATTCAAGACACTCCAACACTTGATTCACATAATGCTTAAAATATATATTGTCGGCATGTTAAGTACTCCGCTTGAGTGAAATCGTCATTGCGGTAAGGATGATAATATGGACATCACTGATGGCTTAGAACTATTAGCGTTGATAGTCGTCGCAATAACAACACGGATAGGATGGCTGATTATCGGGCTGCTAGCGATAATCGGCGGGATAGTCTACGGATATACCGGCCATCAGGTGAGCTATACGCTCGTAAACCACGGTGACATACAGCCACTATTTGTCGATGGGGGAACGGATTATTTTCATGTTGTGCATACAACAACTTATTATCAGGTTGATGAGAAAAGCTTCACTCCAACGTTTACAGGGCAGGCTTTTTCCAATGACTGCGCAAGAATGGACATCCGCGCGGAAACAAGCGGGCAATCACTCGATGTCACACTGACGAATGATGGCAAAGACACCGAGTACCAAGGAACAAGCTACAAAGTAGTCGAGATCGACTGCTTTGACCAAAGTGGTTACACAACTCAACAATTTGTAACTTCTGAATATCAGCAACACCCTCACGGGTTCGATGACAATCACTGGCCCATCGCGCACATCATAATCTACTGTGGAATAGGAGTAACCATTATAGCCTCGCTCACACTGGCTATTCCCGCGCTTTGGGAAACCATTTTTGGGTGAAGAGAGTGCACAGCGCAATCCATTTGAACAGTTTGGACAGCGCTATTGCGACAGGAGGAAATACATGTCTGGATTCCTAACCACCGTAAGCGGATGGGTCGCGGGTCTTATCTTTCTCGGTTTAGCGCTACTCGTCATCAATGGCGTCTCTATAGGGATCACTCGAATAACCGAAGGGAAGAAACGTTGCGATGCAGTCGTAGCCATTGCGACTCTAGATATGATCAGGGAAGCCGCGCCGCAGGCGGTCTCGATAATGCCACAGGGAGGCGTGAACCTTGATATGGTGCGCGCGATTCAAGCAGTGTTTCCTGACAAGAAGGATGTATTCAGCGAGCGAGATCTCCGCGTGTGCGCGCAGCAGAACAGATTGCTCTGGGTGGTAGCGCGGGATCCTTGGCCAACTTCGGATAAAGACGCCTGCGCTGTCGCCAGTTCGGCGCTGTGGAATCTCCTTACAGCCAAGGAAAGAAAAAACGCGAAACTCTATTCGCTTAGCAAGACCATAGGCTCAAACAAACAGTCGATATATGTCGTCATGGCCGGTAATATTCCCGGTCCTCCAGTTTTGTTCTCGCCATCGTTTGACGGCTGAGAACGCCTTCTTTCAGAAAGGGGTAATTCATCATGGCCGAGTGGTCACTGTGGAAAGCGGCGGTTGGAGTAGGCATAGGTCTCACGATCGCAGCCGGTGGATATGCGCTTGGCGGCACATCACATACCGTAACCTATCAATCAGTTGGGCCTGCGCAGGTCCAAGACTACATCGTCAGCGACACGCACTATTATGTTGAATTAAAGGGCGATGCCACCCTCTACTCTCTTACGAAGTCGGACTTCTCACCATCTATTCCAGAGAACATCTTCAACGGACCAAACATTCAATTCACCTACAATCCCACCAGCACCACCAGTATTGATGTCACCTCGGTAAGTGGGTCGCATTTCTCCGGTGATGCGTATACAGTTGTGGCGGTCACAGCAAATCAATCCACTCCTGCGGAATATGCGACAACAAGCTACAAGCAACAAACGAAGGGATATACAGTCAATCTGTGGCCATGGGCGGATGGCATCATAGGTTTTGGCGGTCTACTCGTGCTCTTGTCGCTCATCGTGCCCGCACACATCATGATCATGATTGTTGACGCGCTCATTGGGTCGGTAGCCTTGCCAGGCATATTCCTGGTATTTGGCGGAATCTTCGTCCCTAATCAATGGTCTGACTTCGGACAAGCCTTCCTTACTAACATCGTGGTGTATGTAGGAGCTGCATTAGTAGGGCTCGTTGGCGGGTTTGTAGTAGGCATATTCCACGCGATTTTCAGCCCTGACTAGTAGATCGCCTCGGTGGAGCATGCTGGCTTTCTCAGGCTACTTGCGTCTCAATAGTCCGCTCATGAAGCGGGATTGATCCACATGGCCGTCATGTGGATCAATCCCGCTTCCACTTCACATTATGGGCGTTAGCCAGAGTGAGAAACATGACGCAGACGGCAATGAAACCATTACAAAACCGCGCTCCGAGGCGATAGGCTTTGTAGAATCGTCCCCCTATTTCGTCGTGTCAATCACGATCTTGCCGAAGGACGAGCGCTCCTCGATCATCCGCTGCGCCTCGGCGACGTTCTCCAGCGGCAGCGTGCGGTGGATGACCGGCTTCAGTTTGCCCGCGGCTACCAGGCCGAGGACGGTGGCCAGGTCGGCGCGCGTGCCGCCATACGAGCCGACCAGCGACAGCTCCTTGGCGAAGAGCGACCAGATGTTGGTCTGGCCCTCGTTGCCCGTCGTCGCGCCACAGGTCGCCAGGCGACCGCCGCGCGCCAGACACGCGACGCTCTTCTCCCACGTATCGGCGCCGATGTGCTCCACGACCACCGAGACGCCGCGCTTGCCCGTCAGGCGGCGTGCCTCCTGCGCGAAATCCTGCTCGCGGTAGTTGATGACCTCATCGGCGCCGAGCCGCTGCGCCAACGCCATCTTCTCAGATGAGCCGACCGTCGCGATCACTCGCGCGCCCGCCAGCTTGGCGATCTGCACCGCCGCGCTGCCCACGCCGCTGCCCGCCGCATGCACCAGCACCGTCTCGCCCGCTTGGAGCCGCGCGCGGTGGATCAGCAACCGCCAGGCGGTGATTGTCGCCAGGCCCACCGCCGCCGCGCTGACGGCGTCCACCCCGTCGGGAATCGGGACCAGACTGCTGACGGGGACCACCACATACTCCGCGAATGCGCCCTGGCCGCCCAACCCCAGGATGTCGCCCCGCACACAGACCGTCTCATCGCCCAGCCGGCAGTATTCGCACTGGCCGCAGAAGAGGTACGGCGCCACGGCCACCCGCGCGCCCACCGGCGCTGGCTCGCGCGCCACGCCCGGCCCGTAGGCCACCACTTCGCCCGCCGCCTCGGAGCCGGAAATGTGCGGCAGCTTGACCGGCGTGCGCCCCGTGCGGGCGTAGATGTCCAGCCGGTTGACGCCGCAAGCGTGGACACGCACCAGCGCCTGCTCCGGCCCCGGCGCCGGGCGTGGCTGATCGCCAAAAACCAGCTTCTCCGGCCCGCCCAGCTCGGAGAACCATACCGCTTTCATCGTCGCGCCTGTCGCGCCTTCGCTGGCCGCCGTCATGAGCGCGCCTCCTCTGCATCACTCTCGCCTGCCGCCTCTCACGTCGGGCGCCGGGCGCTTCACAACGCCAGTATAGCCCACGAAAAACGGCAAGCGGCGGGGCATTGCGCGCCCGCTCGCCAGCTACGGACACTTTTCCCGATGACGCCAGCCTGCGCGCGTCGCCCAGACGCGATATAATACTCTGGTAGTGAAGTCGCCCGCCGCCGGAAAACCGGCGGCTCCTGCGGGGCGTCTTCCACAAGCGCGCGGGAGACCGCGAGCGCGAGCGACCAGGACCAGCGACAACCGGCGACGCCTTCGCCGGTGCGATACAGCGAGACCACACGTCACACGAGCGGCGTGTGAGCGAAAGGAGGAGCGGCGTGGGCCCGGGCCCAGCCAGCTTGGGAGAGTCTGCGTCGCTACAAGTCTGATGAGCATCACGAGCGTACAAAGCGGTCCGCAAGTGGCCGGACTCCAGGACAGCCCGGCAGGAGTCAACAACTTCTGCATCGTGGCCGCCACGGTGAACGGTTCCGGCAGCCAGACGGCGAATAACGTTCTCGTCCGCGCGCTCTTCCGCATGGGCATCCCTGTCAGCGGCAAGAACATCTTCCCCTCAAACATCCAGGGCTTGCCGACGTGGTTCCATATCCGCGTCAGCGAGGCGGGATATGTCAGCCGCCGCGACACATCTGAGGTAGTCGTGGCGCTCAACCGCGCGACGGTGGCGCAGGATATCGCCAGCGTCGAGCCGGGTGGCGTCTTGATCTGCCCCAGCGAGTGGAAACTGCCGCAGGAGCGGACCGACATCACCTACTACACGCTGCCTGTGCAGCAGATGGCGAAGGATTCCGGCGCGACGCCAGAGTTGCGGCCCTACGTCGCCAACATGGTCTATGTCGGCGCGCTGGCCGAGCTGCTGGGCATTGACCTCGACGAGATCGAGAAAGCCATCACCGAGCATTTCGGCGGCAAGCGCAAGCCGATTGACCTCAACTTTGGCGTCGTCAAGGCCGCCGTCGAATACACCCGCGCCAACATCGTCAAGACGGACTCCTTCCGTGTCCAGCGCTCCGACAAAACCACCGGCTTGATCATGACCAACGGCAACTCGGCGGGCGCGATGGGCTCCGTTTTCGGCGGCTTCAGCGTCGCGGCCTGGTATCCCATCACCCCCTCGACCAGCCTGGTAGACGCGCTCAATGACTACGTCAAAGAGCTGCGCGTCAACGAGGAGACCAAAGAGCGCTATTATTCGATTGTCCAGGCCGAGGACGAGCTGGCGGCGATTGGCATTATCGTCGGCGCCGGCTGGATGGGCGCCCGCTCCATGACCTCGACCTCTGGCCCTGGCCTCTCGCTGATGACTGAGTACGCTGGCTACGCCTACTTCGCTGACATCCCGTGCGTCATCTGGGACATCCAGCGCATGGGCCCCAGCACCGGCCTGCCGACGCGCACCTCCCAGGGCGACATCCTGATGGCCTACTACCTGGGCCACGGCGACACCCGCCACACGCTGCTGCTGCCCAACGGCATGGAGGAGTGCTTCGAGTTCGGCTGGAAGGCCTTCGATCTGGCCGACCGCCTCCAGACGCCGGTCTTCGTGATGAGCGACCTCGACCTGGGCATGAACCAGTGGATGAGCCAGCCTTTCGCCTATCCCGACAAGCCCTTCGACCGCGGCAAGGTGTTGACCGCTGAGGACCTGGAGCGGCTGGGCGGCTTCAAACGCTACAGCGATGAAGACGACGGCACGGGCGTCGGCCCGCGCACCTTCCCCGGCACGGACCATCCGCTGGCGGCCTACTTCACGCGCGGCAGTGGCCACAACGCCGCCGCTGAGTACACCGAGAAGCCCGAAGAGTGGCAGGCCAACATGGAGCGACTGGCGCGCAAGCACGCCTTCGCCCGCACGCTCGTGCCCAAGCCCGCCGTGGATGAGGTCGAGGGTGCGACCATCGGCATCATCAGCTACGGCTCGAACGACTCCGCCATCCGCGAGGGGCGCGACATGCTGGCCGCGAACAGCGTGAAGACCAGCTACCTGCGGCTGCGCGCGCTGCCCACCACAACCGAGTTCGATGAGTTCGTCCGCAAGTACGATCATCTCTATGTCGTCGAGAACAACTTCGACGGCCAGATGCGCCGCATCCTGCTGTCCGAGGCGCCCGACCGCGCCGCGAACATGCGCAGCATCGCCCACTGCGACGGACTGCCCTTGACCGGCCTGTTCATCGCCCGGTCCATCGCCACCCAGGAACAGGAGAGCTAACCCACATGGCTGCTATCCAGGAACCACCGGCCAGCGGACTCAATCTGATTGGCCTCACACGCAACGACTACAAGGGCAAGCCCTCCACGCTCTGCAAGGGCTGCGGCCACGACTCGATCTCGGCCCGCATCATCTCGGTGGCGTATGAGCTCTCGATCCGCCCGACACGGCTGATCAAGATGAGTGGCATCGGCTGCTCCAGCAAAACGCCCGCCTACTTCCTCAACCAGTCGCACGGCTTCAACAGCCTGCATGGCCGCATGCCGTCGGCGACCACCGGCGCGCTGCTCGCCAATCACACTCTGATGGCGCTCGGCGTCAGCGGCGACGGCGACACCGGCAGCATCGGCCTCGGCCAGTTCAAGCACATGGTGCGCCGCAACGCGCCGATGGTCTACATCGTCGAGAACAACGGCGTCTACGGCCTCACCAAGGGGCAGTTCTCCGCAACATCGGACGAGGGTTCGGTGCTGAAGTACGCGGGGATCAATGAACTGCCACCGATTGACGTCTGCCTGGAGGCGCTGGTGGCCGACTGCGGCTTCGTGGCGCGCAGCTTCGCGGGCGACCCGCGCCAGGTGGAAGAGCTGCTCAAGGCGGCGTTCTACCACAATGGCACGGCGGTGATTGACATCATCAGCCCGTGCGTCTCCTTCAACGACCACGAAGACTCCACCAAGAGCTACGCCTGGGGCAAGGCGCACGAGGAGATTGTCTCCGAGTTCTCCTTCATCCCCGCGCGCGAGGAGATCACAGTGGACTACGAGGCGGGCGAGTCGGTCGAGGTGAAGATGCACGACGGCGCCAAGGTGCGGCTGCGCAAGCTGGACAGCAAGCACGACCCGACCGATAAGATGGCCGCGCTCCGCCTGCTGGAGGACGCCCGCCGCGACAAGGAGTTCATCACCGGCCTGCTCTACATTGACGAGTCGCGCCCCAGCTTGACTCAGCTGGAGCGCCTGCCCGCGACCCCACTGGCCCAGCTCACCGAGACAGAGCTCCGCCCCTCTCGTGAGACGCTGGACCGCCTGATGTCCGAGTTGATGTAACGCATTCGGCGCGCGTTTCTATAGCAACCAGGGTCTTCTCCCAAGAGAGAAGACCCTGGTTGCTATAATCCCTCTTCTGTCATGTTGGGAGCGCCAAGCGGAAAGTGTTGACGAGGGAAGCGAGCGCGGCGAAGCCGGACTGAATGGCTACGACGTGGGCATGAGGAACCAGCGGCAGCCACGGGAGCAAGAGGCAGGCGCTGACGTAGGGCTGGAGAAGCAGCCGGAGGTTGTTGAGGTGATGCTTCCATCCGCTGCCGGTATCCCAGGCAGGATGGGCATGTAGGGGTGCCGCGGCGTTGGCGGGAGCGTCCTTGGCGCTCGCCGTCTCATCGGCCAGGGTCTGGCGACTGACCAACGTATAGGCGCTCATCACCACCTCCCACCACCGCTCGATGCTCGCGTAGTCCGTCAGGCGGTAGTCGGCCCAGCCCAGATCATCCTTGGCGTGTTGAAGCCATACTCGACCCACGTGCGCAAGCCGAAGGTGTTCCCCACGGTCCGCTCAATCTTGCCCGGTTGGTTGGTCATCACCTCCCAGGTCGTCTCGCGTGGCAAGGTCGCTGGGTCGGTGGTGATCTGGTAGTAGCGCACGGCCCCCGCGCGTCCCGTAGATCGTCTCGCGGATGCAGCGTTGCTCGCTGCTGCCGTCGGTGAAGACCCGCTCGACGAGGCGCCACCGCGTCTGGCGCACCCGCTGTCCTGGTCCGAGCCAGACGCCATGATTGGAGCGGATGGTGACGACATGCCGCAGACCCAGCCGGTGCAGCGCACTGATGAACGTTCCACTCTCGCCATAGAGGCTGTCAGCCACCACCACGCTGAAGCGGAAGCCGGGACCAAGCAACTCCTCGATGAGTTCGACCGCGAGTTGCGGCTTGCTCTGAGTTGCGGCTTGCTCTGGTAGACATCGCCCGGCTTCAGGCGGCGTTGTGGCTTGTACATACGGAAGGCGAGCGGAAAGGTGACGGTATTGAGCGCCGCGTAGGCCTTGACCGAGACGACACCGTTGGAGAGGCCGTGAATATTGCCGATATACTGGCTCGCGGCGTCATCGGTGGTTTTGCCTTTTTTGCGGTCGCCCGTCTCATCAATGCAGTGGATGAACGACCGGTCCCGCAGCGCCTGGCGGGTCAGGTCGAGCCGAACGGCGCGCAGGTCGTCCACTGACCACGCCGCGTTCGCCAGGAAGTGGTGGAGCGCCTGCGCATCCGCCTTGGCGGTCGTCGCCAGGCGGGGGAGCGACTTGCGTTTGGTCTCGGCGAGTGGCCCCAACTCCAGCTGAATGAACTGCTCGAAATGCCGCACGTTCGTAAACACCGCGCGGTAGTGGGCGCAGTACGCATCGACAAAGGCGACAGTGTGAGTGGGTTCACGTGGGTTGGTCATGTGGCGGCCTCCTTCCAGATAGATGGAGAGAAGCCGTTGCCCGCAGGTTGTATGCCGAACATGACAAACCAGGGAAGTGGTACGTGCGAGTAGTACGTTGGTATATGAGAGGTGTGTGGGTGTATTGAGGATGCGCGTTAATAAGTACAGATACCTAAACGTTATGAGTGCAGATGCCTACGTGTCGGGCGCATGGCGCTAGTTCGAGAAGGCGGTTTGTAGCATGCGCATCGCGATGTTGGGATTGAAAGGAATCCCCGCGACATATGGGGGCGTTGAACGGTACACAGAGGAAGTAGCTGTACGTCTCGCTGAACGCGGTCACGAAGTCATGGTCTATTGCCGGACGCACTACACCACACGCCAGATTGCGAAAAAGCGCTATCGTGGTGTCCGTCTCGTTCGGCTACCCACATTAAATCGTCGCACCACTGATACGCTCAGCCACACGTTCTTGTCAACTATGGACGTGTTGCGCAGGCGACCTGATGTAGTGATCTATCACAGCCTGGGTAACGCCATGTTCGCGCTACCGCCACGCGTCGCCGGGATCCCGACGGCGGTGGTACTTCATGGTCAAGAGTGGCGCGAAGCAAAGTGGGCAGGCTTGCCCAGACAGTGCTTTCAAGCAAGTGAGCGCGCATCCTTTACCTTCGCGTCGCGCGTCTGTGTCATCGCTCGGTGGTTGCAGGATGATCTGAAGATTCGCTACGGACGTGAAACCGAGTATGTATCCACTGGTGTCTCTCTGCCAGAGCCACGTCCGCAGCAGCGACTCAGCGCCTTTGGGCTCGATCGTCACCGCTACCTGCTCTTTGTGGGGCGACTCGTCCCGGAAAAAGAGGTGCATACCCTGCTAGAGGCGTATCGCGAGCTAGATACAGACATGCCACTGGTCATCGTAGGCGACTCGCAGCGCAAAGATCCCTACGTCGAACAGTTACACGCGCTGGCTGGGCCGAATGTTCGCTTCCTGGGATTCCGCTATGGCCAGGAATTGACCGATCTCTACAGCAATGCGTATGCCTATATCCAGCCAAGCGCGGCGGAAGGCATCGCGCTCACACTACTCGAGGCTATGGCGCTCAACAACTGCGTGGTCGTCAGCGACATTCCACAGAACCTGGAGGCTTCGTCTCCACTCGGTTTTTCGTTTCGGACTGGCGATGCGCGGGACCTCCACAGGGTACTTTGCGAGTTGCTGGCTCAGCCAGCGCTCGTCGCTGAACAGCGAGCGCTGGCGCGCGAACATGTCAGCCGCAACTTCAACTGGGACGCTGTCACCGACAGCTATGAGCGGATGTGCGAAGAGCTGGCTAGCGGCAGGAAGTAGAGATGCGCAGCATGCTTGCGCGGCGTAGGAAGGTGTTCCTGGCGCGCGGCTGCGGATCCGCGTGGCAATTGTGGGCGCTCGCAATCAGTATCGTGGTGCTGTTGAGCGCATGTTCGATGTTGAGGCCTTCGGCATCATCGAGGCCATCCCCATCGCCGACTGCCACACCCGTGAATGCCAACGACGTGATCAGGCGTGAGAACGAGCATCCTGGCTCGACGAACTGGATCATTCCTAGCGGTGAGCTTGCAACGACCGAAATCCAGGCGTATGCGAGCGCAACCTCGGTGTCCCCTGGTGAGGCGATCAACTTTTTTGTGAGCACGGTCACCAGTGGTAGCGCAGTTGGTGTGGAAATATACCGCCTGGGTTGGTATGGCGGTGACGGTGGCCGGCTGCTCTACTCGGATATGCTCGTGGGCCAGGCGCAGGGCTACTACGATCCAGAGCACGAGGTACTGGTCAATTGTGGGTCGTGCTCTGTGGATCAGGCCACTGGACTGGTAGAGGCGAACTGGAGCCCATCGCTGACGCTCACGGTCCCAACAAACTGGGTGACGGGGGTATATTACGCAAAGTTCGTGGCCAGCGACGGAAAACAAACATTCGTCCAGTTCGACGTGCGCGGCTCGCCAACCTCTACATACGTGGTTTCGACTTCCGACACGACGTATGAGGCCTACAACGACTGGGGCGGATTCAGCCTCTATAGCGCGTCGCCGAGCGCCACCATAGCGCGCGCAACTGAGGTTTCGTTTGATCGCCCGATTAGCGGACCCGGCTGGACACAAGGCCTTCCCTATGAGATTGACGCCATTCGGTGGATGGAGCGGGCGGGATACGATGTCTCGTATGTCAGTAGCATCGACCTCGACGAGCATCCTCAGCTGCTTCTGACCCACAAAGCGTACATCAATCTTGGCCACGACGAGTACTGGTCACGGCCTATGCGTGATGGTATTCAAAACGCGCGGGATATGGGAATAGGGCTAGCATTCCTTGGCGCTAATGATGGTTATTGGCAAATCCGCTTCAGGCCAGATAGCCTTGGGGTTATTGATCGCGACATTATCTGCTACAAAGTCGCCAACACAGACCCGCTCTACGGCAAGCAGAATGACCTTGTAACCGTTACCTGGCGTGATCCGCTGATCGGGCGACCAGAAAACGCTCTGATCGGGATTATGTACTCATCGTGGTCGAAGGGGATTGGGTTTGGGTGGCGCGTCAGCCCGACGGCAAGCTCCCCATTCCTCAATGGAACCTCACTCGCGCCTGGCGCCACCTATGGATGCGACTACGTGGGCTACGAGTGGGATCGCGTGTTCAATAACGGGCAGACACCAAGTGGACTGCATATTCTCGCGAGTTCACACGTTGTGGCGCACGACGGATCCGTGGATGTCAGCAATTCAACATACTATGTCGCGCCCTCAGGCGCGCTGGTATTTGCCACCGGATCTATTTACTGGTCGTTCGCTCTGGACGATTACCGAATGTTCAGTGTAGCCGGCTGTTCTGAAGCCAGCCACGCGCAGCCAGAAATGGGGCGGCTTCTTGCCTCTATCATGGATGCCCTCATTGCGCGTCATATACAGTGAGGCCTGTACAGCATCTTTATTCAGACACCAGCGACTAAACCAAGGGGGAAGGTACCAATGGATGACGCAGAGGAAACCCTGATGCCCGCAGCAACCCTGGCGCGCCGAGCGCGCAATCGCACGACAGTAGGGAGCCGTCTCCTCGCTTTGGCGCGGCGGCATTCGCTCGCGCTGGGACTCGTGCTGCTGGCGTGCGCTCTGGGCCAAGTGGTTACCTTCGCGCAAAATCCGCGTCTCGTTGTTGATCCTGACGGCCCCAGCTACCTCAACGCCGCACACGCTATTCTCACACAGCATCAATTTCTTAATCCCGAGCGAACGCCGGGCTATCCGATATTCCTCGCGATCATTTTCAGTATATCTGGCGAGCATAATCTCGTGGCGATCACATTCGCCCAGGCGGCTATGACTGTGATCGCGACGCTGGAGATCTTCGCACTCGTCTACCTCGTGTCACACCGTCGCTGGGTTGCTTGCGTGCTCGCCGCTCTGATTGGAGCTAACCTATATATCCTCGATTGGGAGCGCTTGGTTCGCGATGAAACACTCTCGTTCCTAATCGCTGTGACGCTTTTTCTGACGCTCACCGTGTATGTGCGCACGGAGCGCCGGTCCGTTCTTGCTGTGTTCACCATTGTTTGTCTTGTAGCTGTCCTTACCCGTCCTGCTGAGGTGTTTCTGCCTGCTCTCGTGATCATTCTGCTTGCGCTGCGTAGCTTGCGGATAGGGCGCCTGCGCAGTCACTGGCGCAGCTTGGGGCTGTCGCTCATCATGATCTATGTTCTACTCCTTGGCTATATGGGCGCCAATGCCACTGCCTTTGGCTTCTTCGGACTGACGAATGTGATGAACATCAACCTGTTCGGCAAGGTGCTCGAATACCGGATGCAAGATGAGAGCGCCGCGCCTCAGTACGCCCAACTGCGCGCAGAAGCGGACAACTACGTGCGCACCGTCAGCCCGCCGGGATCCACGGGGGCGCTCAGCCCTTGGGCATTTCTCTATAAGCCATGGGGCGGTTCGCAGACCGACATCTACGCCCGTGATAACTATGCCTCGCTGGGCGCCTACAGCAAAGACATCATCTTCCATCATCCCGTTCAGTACACGCTAGGCACAGTCCCAGATGTGCTCGCGGGTTTGTATGCGGCGCCATCGCTCTTCTACGCCCCTTATAAGTTCACGCCATCATGGATACTGCGATTGCTCAGTCTTGGACGCGCAGAACTTGAGACTTACCAGTTGCTTCCTATCGCGCTGTTGCTGCTCACGGCGCTGGTCTGGCGCGCGCCCCGCGATGACCGCGCGTTCGTGCTCTGGGTGATGCTGCTCGCCGTCGCGGCAACCCTCATCGTCAACGCTGTCGCGAGCTATGCCGAGTTCTATCGCTTGCGCGAGCCGCTCGATTGGGCGGTGATTGTGGCGGTGGGGCTGCTGGCCATCGACGCCCTGACGTTCGCTGCGAACAGGCTGCGTTCAGTGATCGCTGGCAGCGCTGGCAGCGCTATCGCCCAGGCGCCTTCCGCCCGGACGCTCTCACAGAAGACTGCGCAGCCTGTGCGGGATAGCGCGCTGTCCAGCGGCCTGCCTGCCACGCTCCCGCGTGTCACTGCTCTGTCGCCTGGCGCTAGGGCTACTCCACCTACGACTGCCCTCGCTGCGTCACAGGCGGGCGCCCAGGGCGCCTGCGGGTACCCCCGTCGTCATCATGGGCGCCGGACCAGCCGGGCTGACCGCCGCCTATGAGTTGATGAAGCATGGAGTCTCCTCGATCGTGCTCGAGCGGGATCCCCTGCTCGTCGGCGGCATCTCCCGCACCGTCGAGCACTACGGCTACCGCTTCGATATCGGCGGCCACCGCTTCTTCAGCAAGAGTCAGGAGATCGAGGAGCTCTGGACCGAGATCCTGGGTGACGAGCTGCTCACGCGTGGCCGGCTCTCGCGCATCTTCTACCGTGGCAAGTACTTCGATTATCCCCTCAAGGCCACCAATGCGCTCTTCAACATGGGGCCAGTCGAGACGGTGCGCTGCCTGGCGAGCTACGCCTGGGCCAAGCTGCGCCCGACGCCTGACCCCAGGACGTTTGAGGACTGGGTGCGTAACCAGTTCGGCTACCGCCTCTTCTCCATTTTCTTCAAGACCTACACCGAGAAAGTCTGGGGCATCAGCACCAGGGAACTCTCCGCCGACTGGGCGGCCCAGCGCATCAAGGGCCTCGATCTCGCCCAGGCCATCATGAGCGCGCTCCCCAGTCCCAGGCGCAAGCACCAACAGGATCGCGGCGTGATCATCAAGACGCTCATAGATGAATTCCGCTATCCACGCCTCGGCCCTGGCCAGATGTGGGAGCGCACACGCGATCGCCTGGTCGCCGCAGGCCAGCAAGTGCGAATGGGGCAGCAGGTGATCGCCATTCTCCATAGCGACGGGCGCGTGACGGACGTGGTGACCCGCGATGTTCACACAGGCGAGGAGCATACCATGAGTGGCACGGACTTCATCTCAACGCTGCCCATCCGAGAGCTCGTGCGGCGCTGCGCGCCACCACTGCCCGAGCACGTGCAGTACGCCGCCTCGCAGCTGAAGTACCGCGACTTCCTGACGGTGGCCATACTGATCGATCGGGCAGAGGTGTTCCCTGATAACTGGATCTACCTCCACGACCCGAGCGTCCAGGTTGGGCGAATCCAGAACTTTAAGAACTGGAGTCCAGACATGGTACCGGACCCACGCAAGACCTGTCTGGGTCTCGAGTACTTCTGCTTCGAGGGTGACGGTTTGTGGGAATCCTCGGATCAGGCGTTGGTGGAGCTGGCGCGACGCGAACTTGCGCAGCTTGGCCTCTGCCGGCCCGAAGAGGCGCTCGACGGCGTGGTGGTGCGCCAGCCCAAGGCGTACCCGGTCTATGATGACATGTACAAACAGCATCTCGCCGTGATCCGCGACTACCTGCGCGCTGCGCTGCCTAATCTGCATCTGGTGGGGCGCAATGGCATGCACCACTACAACAACCAGGACCACAGCATGATGACCGCGCTGCTGGTGGCGCGCAACATCGCCACCGGCAGCGCGTTTGACCCGTGGAAAGTGAACACCGACGCCGAGTACCACGAGGAAGCGCAGCTGCCCGATACGGACACCTCGGGGCGTCTGGTTCCCTCCCGCATCGGGCCGTAGGTACCGGCAAGCGCTGGCGCCTCGGCGTCTACACAGCCAAGTCGTTTCGGGCCGTGAGCGTTGTCGCGCTCCAGGCCCGAAACGACCCGTTTCGCGCCGCGATCCTGTCCACCTGATGGTCTTCCTGAAGGCCGCAGCGGATCACAAGCGATGATCGCCTGGACGAAATTGGTTTCAGAAACTGTCCTGCGGCAGCCAGGAATGGGGCGGCCTCTTGCCGCTATCATGGGTGCGCTGGCTATTCGCCACATACTGTAAGTAAGCAGGATTTGCTAGGCCGGTTAAAGACTTGATGTTGATGGGTGGTAGACTGCGGGTATCTCAAGCACTCGCAACCCCTACCCATGCGATGTCAGCGACGAAGAATGGGCCTTCGTCGCGTCATATCTGACGTTGTTGCCTGAAGATGCGAGCCAACGCCGCCACGACCTGCGCAAGGTCTATAATGGCGTCCGCTCCATCGTCAAAACCGGGGCGCACTGGCGCATGTTGCCTTATGACTTGCCGCCCTGGCCAGTCGTCTACCAGCAGATGCGCCGCTGGCTGGCTGCGGACTGCTTTGCGAACATCGTCCACGACCTGCGCGTCTTGCCGCGGCGCGCCGCCGACCGGCCCGCGCCGCCGACCGCGGTGATCCTAGACAGTCGCACATTGCAATCGACGCCCACCAGCGGCGCACGGGCGGGCTATGACGGTTCCAAGCGTCGCAAAGGCTCTAAGGTCAGGGGGGGGAGGTCCGGACGACCGCAGGACCGGCACGTCGATCAGGGTTACACCGGCGGCGCCGCCACCGAGGCGGCGCAGGCGCAGGGCATCCAGTTGATCGTGGTCAAGCTGCCCGAGGCCAAGCGTGGCTTCGTGCTGCTGCCGCGCCGCTGGGTGGTGGAACGCAGTTTCGCCTGGGCCGCGCGCTTCCGTCGCCTGGCGCGTGACTACGAGCGGTTGGCGGCGACGCTGGCGGGGCTGCGCTTTCTCGCCTTCGCCTGTCTCATGCTGCACCAGTTCACTCACTTGATGTCAAGTCCGTAACAGGTTCTAGGGTAGCCGCTCCGCCAGGCGCGTGATGATCTCAGTGATGACTTGGGGCGCGGTCTCGAAGGAGAAGGAGGCCAGCGCGCGCTCGCCGCGCTGGTGTGGGTCGCGCCCGTAGGGGCCGATGTCAATCACTGGCATGTCGAGCGCGCGCATGGCCTCGAGTGGCAGGCTGTAGGCGCCGGGAGGCAGCGCGCCGCCGGGCGGCTCGTCGCGCCAGGTGGGCGTCTGCTCGCGGATGGCGCCGGGGTCCACGGCGGGATCGAGCCGCAGGTAGCTCATGTCGGAGAGCAGCGGGAAATATTCCTCCTCGACAAGCTGGTCAGCGGGGCGCGCGGCGATGACCTCGCGCAGCGCGTCGAGCAGGGGCGAGGCGACGCCAGGCGTAGCGGGATACCACGGCGGGGCGAAGTAGAGCACGATGGCCGGTCCTTCGCGCCCGCTGAGCGTCCATAGCCGCTGGACGAGCGCCGCCGCCAGCGTCCGCTTGTCCACATCGGCGGGCCAGCGCCCCCACTCCGCCGCCAGCGCCGCCACGACCGCTTCCTCGCCCAGCCGCGTGACAACTTCCGCGCGTAGCTCGCCCCAGGTGGTGACGGCGCCCGTGAGCGGGCCGGACCAGCCGGAGGGCGGGCCGCCGTGCAGCGCCTCCCAGGCGTCGGCGGCGTCGGCGATGCGGCCCAGCGCGCGGGCGAGGGCGTCCTCAGCGCCCACGCGCAGCATCGCCAGCGCCTCAGCGGGCGTGCGCTCCAGGGTCAGCATGTTGAGGTAGAGCGTGGCGCCGAGGGGGATCTGCGCGTCGTAGTGGGTCTTGGTGTCGGTCGCACGCAGCGTCACCGGGGGCGGCGTGGTCTGCCCACGCACGCGCTCGCAGTAGGCGGGGTTCATGTCGAACTCGTTGACCAGCGCCGCCAGCAGCAGGTTGGCGTCCACCCCCGCGAACGGCTCACCGGCGTGCGAGGCGCGGCCAACGGCGTAGAAGCAGGGCAGCAGCTTGCCGATAGAGCCGGTGTAGATGGGGCGCTTGTCATCGCCGGGGAAGCGCGCGGTGATGAAGTCGGTGTTGATGGCGCCGGCGTAGGTCAGCCCGCGCATCTGGCGCAACCCGGCGAGGAAGCGCGCCGCCTGCCGCGCGCCCGCCGACTCGTTCTCCTCATCGGGCGTGGCCAGCATGATCACCGTCAGTGGCAGGCGCTCCTCGCGGGCGAGCGCGGCGTAGTGGCGCATCAGGGCGATGCAGATGGCGACGCCGCTCTTCATGTCCGCCACGCCGCGCCCGAACATCCAGTCGCCGGAATGCGCGGTGAGGTCGGCGGCCAGGCCGGGGATCGTGGCGGCCAGCGTGTCGATCCGCTCCGCCAGCCCATCGGGGTCGAGCGCCCAGGGCTCCAGCGCGCCGTAATCGCCGGTCCCCACGGTGTCGAAGTGGCCCATCAGGACGACCGCGCGGGAAGACTGGCCGGGGATGATGCCCCAGACGTTCGCGCGCTCCCACGGGTCGCCGGGGATCGGGTCAAACCCAGCCTCAGCGGCGCCGCCCGCCGCGCCGAGCGCCTCCACCAGCAGGCGGTGGATCGCGGCGCCAACGGCGTTCTCGTCGCGGCTGGGGCTGACGCCCCGGATGGCGACCAGCTCGCGGGTGTAGCGGCGCACCTCGTCGTACCAGACACGCTTCGGCGCGGACATGACTCCTCCTCATCGAGACGGCCGGCGGCGTCTTCGCCTGGACCCGGCGCGATAGCCCCAGGTACGAGTATCGCACAGCGCGCGGCCAGGGGCTATGCGGCGGTGGTACGATGTGGGCGAGGCCACCCCGCGCGTGTGATGGGGCGGCGCGGAAGGGCGTGGCGTATGATCCCCCGCGAGATGATGGCGCTGATCGCGCGGCGCAAGCTGATGGCCGAGGTGCGCGTGGAGACGGCGACGCAGGCGCTGAGTGTGGTGGACGCGCTGGCGGCGGGCGGCATCGGCGCGTTCGAGATCGCGCTGACGATTCCCGGCGCCTCGGAGATTCTGACGCACTATGCCACGCGCGGCGACATCATCGTTGGCGCGGGCGCGGTGCTGGAAGGCCAGCAGGCGCTCGACGCCATCTCCAGCGGCGCGCGGTTCATCGCCTCGCCGATCTGCGCGCCGGATGTCGCCCAGGCCTGCCAGGAGAAGAGCATCGCCTGTGTGCTCGGCGCGCTGACGCCGACGGAGATCATCGCGGCGCAGCGCGCGGGGGCGGAGATGGTCAAGCTGTTCCCGGTGGAGGCGGTCGGCGGCCCAGCCTATGTGCGGTCGCTGCTGCGCCAGTTGACGCATATTAGCGTGCAGATTTCGGGCGGCTTCTCCATCGAGCACCTGATCGAGTACGTTGGACTGCCCGTCCGCTCGATCGCGCTGGGCGCGCTGCTCGCGCCGCCCGAGCTGGTGGAGCGCGCGGCCTGGCAGGCGATCACCAACCGCGCGCTGGCGTTCAGCCAGTTCGCGAGCAATCCGCACGCCTTCGCGGCGCAGTTCCTGGCGATGCTGTCGCCGCAGCCAGCGCGTCCTCAGGCGCCGCAGGTTCCGCCAGCGCAGCGCGTGGCGGCCAATTTGCCCACGATGCCGATCTCGCCCGGCGCGGCTCAGGCGGGCAAACTCGACGAGGCGCCTGGCCTGATCCGCCCGCCCGCCGCCTGGCAGGGGACGCCTGGCAGCGGCGATGGGTCCGGCGGCGGTGGTAGCGGCAGAATCAATCCCGCCGCGACCCCCCCGCCGCCCGGCGTTGCGGCAGGCCCCACCGCAACGAGTGGCCCCGCCGCGAACCTCCCACCGTCCGCCGCTGGCGCCCGCAATGCCCCTGAGCCATTCCAGCCGTGGGACTCGCGCCCGCTGCGGCAGGGTGACGACGAGGACTGGTTGCGGTGAGATGGGGGACCTCACCCCCTGGCCCCCTCTCCCGCAAGGAGAGGGGGAACATCGCTCCCCTCGCCCTCTGGGAGAGGGGAGCGGGGTGAGGTCAGGGTATTTATGCCCATGCGCGCCATGCGCCCGCCATTCATGGCCGCGAACCAGCTATAATAATCAGACGAGATCGTCCAGGGCGGCGCGGGGTGTGTCCCGGCAGGCCGCGTGAAAGGTATCCCATGTTTCGCAAGACGACGATGCTCCGCGCCGTGATCGAGGGACTGGGCATCTATCTGGTTGGGCAGTCGCTGGCGCTGGCTCCCATCAGTTTCTGGCCCGCGCCCATCTTTCCCGTGATCTTGATCCTGCGGCTGGCGCTGTTCATCCTGCCGCCGGTCTGGGCGGCGATGCGCGTCAAGTCTACCCGGCGGGAGAAGATGAGCCGCCGCTTCTGGGCGCTCGGCCCGCAAATGGCGGTCTTCGCGACGCTCATCAGCGTGCTGATCGAGCTCTTCGCGGGTGAGACGGGGCCGCTGGGCGGCCTGAAGAGCGCCGGGCCAGACATCATGCGCTTTGGCATGAGCGGCTCAGCGGGACTGACGGTAGGCGCGTTCGCGCTGGGTATTCTCTCGACCTTTGGCCTGCTGCTGGTCTACTACACCATCGCCGTGATCCTCACCCGGCTGGCCAACGGCGGCTTCCTGCGCTTCACCATGCCCGCTGGGAACGGGCGTGTGACGCTGTAGGGCGGCGCTACCCCTGCTGCGGTGGCTGCGGTTCCTGCGGCTGCGGCTGCTGCGCTGGAGCCGCTGGATAGTCCGTCTGGGCGGGATACTGCGGAGCGGCGGGATATTGGGGGCCAGCATACGGCTGAGGGGGATATTGGGGGCCAGTGTACGGCGGCGGTGGAGGATAGGCGCCTGGCTGCCCCATCGCGCCAGGATAGAAGGACTGCTGATACGGTTGTGGGGGATTGGCCTGTTGGTAGGTGTTCCGGCCCACAAGGCCACCGAGCGCGCCTATCCCCGCGCCAAAGCCGCCATCCACGATGAGCGCGATGACGATACCCAAGACTGCCCCTCCAATGATGATGGTTTGCAGCTGATTCTGCGAGATCGGGCTGTCTGCGGGCACCTGTATCTGTGGCGCGATGACCGTCATGATCAAGACCAGGGCGATGCCACTGCCAACCAGCGCGCCAATTAGGCCAGCGACCAGCCCTGTGAGGCTCGCCGCGCCCACCGAGCCAGTCTTGCGAGCGGTGAGTATGCCGGCGACGAAGAGAAGCCCGAGGTCCACCAGGTAGACGGCGCAGCCCAGGAGCGTCGTGCCCCCGTTTAGCGTCGTTGTTGGTGTGCCAGTACCAGCCTGAGCGAGAATGTTGTAGGAGCCCAGTTGCCAGTTGATGAAGACATTCGCCAGGGCTATCGCGGCGATAATCGCGCCGAAGATGATTCCGTTGCGAAAGATCAGGCCACGGGCTGATGGTTGTTGTGGCATCGTATCCCTCTCCCCTGTGAGGCGCGTCTTGCGCGTCTTCCGGCGTTTACGGATGGCGGGCGCCAAATCTCAGCGGCGCCCGCTTCCATACTATACGATAGACGTTCGCACGCGAGGGTGCAAAGGGAGCTGGCTCAGATATTTGTCTCCCACCGTTCTGGCGCGGGACACCAGGATTAATACAACCACTCAACCACACCACCGTGCCAAGGTCAAAGACCCAGTTCAACGTGTTTTCCACGCTCACCAGCCGCCTTTCTGGGCGAAAGATGTCCCCGCCACAGTACTGTGGCGGGGACATGCGCGATGGGGCTCCTGATGACCCTACTGCTCGGCGGTGAGGACGATGATGCCGCCCGCGCCAGGGCCGCCATGCGTGCCGACGACGGGGCCGAGGGTGTAGTAGTAGATCGGGCCGTCGTAGAACGTGCGGACGATGGCGGTGTACTGTTCGCCGACCTGCGGGGTGCTTTGCACGATGGCCATCGCCTCGATCGGCGCGTGGCTCGCGGCAAGCTGTCCGACGCGCTCCTGCGACTTCGAGCGCGTGCGCACGTTCTCCAGCGGCAGCACCTGACCGTCGCGAATCTCCAGCACTGGCTTGACGTTGAGCAGCGAGCCGAGGAGCTGTCGCGCGCGCCCGATGCGCCCGCCGCGCTGCAGGTATTCGAGTGTGTCGAGCGCGCAGTAGAGGTGGATGCGTGAGACCATGCTCTCTGCATGGGCCTTCAGGTCCGCCAGCGACGCGCCCTGACGCGCTTCGGCGGCGATGATCTCCGCGGGCAGGCCGAAGCCGCCGCTGACCGTGCCGGAGTCGATCAGCTCGATGGGCTTGCCGGTCTCGGCGGCGACCACGCGCGCGGCGTTGAGCGCGGCGCCATAGGTGGCGCTCAGCCCGCTGCCGAGCAGGATCGCCAGCACACTATCCGCGCCCTCGGCGAACAGCTTGCGGAAGGCCTCCTCGAAAACGCCGGGAGAGGGCGCGCTGGTGGTTGGCGAGACGGTGGTACTGGTCAACTTTTGGTAGAAGGCGTCGGCGGTCAGATCAACGCCATCGTGGTATTCCTGGTCGCCGAAGAGCACGACCAGCGGCACGACCTCGATACCAAGTTGCTGGGCGCGCTCACGCGGGATGTCCGCCGTGCTATCTACCAGAATCCGTACTGCCACGCTGCACTTCTCTCTCAAACGCGCGCGAGCCGGGCGGCGTCGCCCGGCTCCGGCTCATTCAACGGCGATGATGTAGTGGTAATGGGGCTGGTCGCCGCGCTGGGACTCGACCTCTGATTGGGGAACCACTCCCGGACGCGAGCGGCCATCGCGTCAGCGGCGGCGGGCGTCACGTCCTGGCCAGGGAAGAGGGTGATGATCTCATGCCCGGCGGCGTTCATCCGTGTCAGCAGGTCATGCGTGACCTGGTCGAGGTCCTGACCCGACGCGGCGAGCTTGCCGTCCGCCAGGCCGATGAGGTCGCCCTGCGGCGACTTCGACGCCGTCCATCGTCACGGCGCGCACGGCGCGCGTTACCTCGCCGGTCACCACCGAGGTCAGCGCCCGCTCCATCGCGGCGGCGTTGGCCTCGAAGTCTCCCTGATGATTGAAGGCCAGCAGCGCGGCGATGCCCTGCGGCATCGAATCGGACGGCACGACGTAGACCCGCTTGGTGGTGAGCTCCGCCCACCTGCCGCGCGCTCATGAAGATGTTGTGAGTTGTTGGGCAGCAGGATGACGTTATCGCTGGGGCAGGCCTCGACGGCGCGCAGCAGGTCCTCGGTGCTGGGGTTCATCGTCTGGCCGCCGGGGACGACGCCGCCCAGATGGTAGCTCTCGAAGAGGCGCGCCCAGCCATCACCGGCGGCCACCGCGACCACCCCGACGGGCAGCCGCTCGACGGCGGGCGCGGGCGGCGCGGGCAGCGCGGCGGGCGGGCTGGCGCTGTGCGCGCCGTTCTGGAGGGCGGCGCTGTGCAGGTTCATCCCGGTCAGGCCGCGCTCGCGGGCGCTCTCCTCGGCGTAGGCCAGGCTCTGCTCCTGGAGGTTCTCGATGTTGATATCGAGCAGGCTGCCCAGGCTCACACCATAGTCCAGCACCTTGCCGGGCATCGGGACGTGGGTGTGGACTTTGATCATCTGACTGTCGCCCGCCACGACTGTGGAGACGCCGCCCATCGCGTTGAGCGTGCGGCGGATGCCGTCCAGGTCCAGATTCTCGCCGCGCAGGAGGAAGACGACCTCGTAGCCGAACTCCTCCTCGATCTCGACGATCCCCTTGTGCGCCTCGTCTATCTGCTCGCGCTCGCCATGGCTCAGCGGCTCGACCGGCTCACCCTTCAAGAAGCGCAGGGCGCCCTCCAGGATGGTGACGAAGCCCTGGCCGCCGGCGTCTACCACGCCCGCGTCCTTGAGCTTCTGGAGCTGGTCTGGGGTGCGGGCGACCGCGTCTTTGCCGGCGCGCACGGTGTCTTCGAGGAGCTGTAGGAAATCAGCGCCCGCGCTGGCGCTCTTCACCGCGGCGCCGGCGGACTCGCGGGCGACCGTCAGGATCGTGCCTTCGACGGGCTTCTCGACGCAGAGGTAGGCCGCGCGGGAGCCTTCCTGGAGGGCGGCGGCGAAGTCGGTGGGGGTGATGGCGGCTTTGCCGGCGATGGTCTTGTTGAAGCCGCGCAGCGCCTGCGAGAGGATCGAGCCGGAGTTGCCGCGCGCGCCCATCAGCGCGCCGCGCGAGAACTGCTCCATGAAGACGCTGGCGCTGGCGTCCTCCGGGCCTAGCGGCGGCCTTGACGGCGGCGGCCATGGTCAGGGTCATGTTCTTGCCCGTATCGCCGTCGGGGACAGGGTAGACGTTGAGGGCGTTGATCGCTTCTTTATGGCGCTCCAGCCAGTGATAGCCGGCGGTGAAAGCGCCCTTGAGCGCGGGCCCATCCAGCGACATGAGGGCGCGTTGCGGCCGGGCGCGGGTGAATCGCGCGAAGATGTTACGTGCCATATCTCTCGCGGGGGCGTCAGGCCCCCACTCGCCCTCCATTCACAGCAGAGTGAACAAACTGGAAGCGTCGCGCCATCGTTGCTCGTTGTCTCGCAGAGCGAGGACGAACACGCGCGGGGTTATGGTGATGCGGTATGCGCTCCGCGTGGGCGCGCCTGCCCTCATAGTGGGGCGAGGCGAGCGCAACGCGGTGGGTATGGGACAGCGCGTCGGACGCGGGGAGCCGGAGACCGACGCGCCATAGGGGCGTTATACCATCACAGCGGGCTGGCGCGCCCAGCGCCTGGATGTTGACATTCACCCGCGCCACGCGCAATCCCAACGCCTCCTCGATCGCATATTTCACACCGACCATAATCGTGTGGGCCACCTCGATCACGCGCAAACCGCTCTCGAGAATGACCCACACATCGACGACGATAGAGCCGTCCACGAACCGCGTCTCTACCCCGCGCGCGGCGCGTTCCGGCGCCAGGCGCTCCACCGGGCGCAGTCCAGTATGGCGCGGCGCGAGGCCGACGACGCCGTAGCACTCCGACACGGCGCACGCGGCGATGGCGGCGATGGCGCGAGCGGTAACCTCGATCTTGCCCTCCACACCGGCGCCTGCGGCGCCTGGGCGCGCACCCGCGACTCGCCTGGTAAGCGTGGTAGCCTGGCGGGCCACCCGCGTGAACCCGGCGACGGGGAAAGCCGCCGCTGTCGAGTCTACGGTGGTCACGGTGATTCATCACCCCGATTCGCCTGAACGCGCCCTCTGTCGCGCGACCACCCGCGTGAGCCGGAGCGCCGTGACGGGCGCTTCCCACGCGGCGCGCGGGTATAGTAGTGAAGAATCCGGCAGACGTTCATAGGCGCGTGGGAAAGACAGGCGGGCTAGCCTGTCCGCGCATGAAGTCTGGCATGCGCAGCATACACGCGCTTGCGCGCTAGCGCAAGCCCATGATATACTTTCCTGGCGTGTTCGCTCCAGCGAGCGGCGACGCCCCAACCAGCACCCAACCAGAAGCGCCGGATGTGGCAAGCGTGCCATATCCGGCGCCAGAGTGTCTTAGAGATCTATCCGCTTGAATCAGTCAAGCCCGATAAGGGGGAAAGCCATGTCCTCTCGCTGCGATATGTGCCACCGGAGCGCCCAGTACGGCCACACGGTCAGCCACTCGAACCGCAAGGCGAACCGCCGCTTCCTGGTCAACGTACAGCGCCGCCGAATGGTGATTGACGGGACACCACAGCACGTCTACATTTGCACACGCTGCATGCGCACGATGGCCAAGACCCCCAAGGCGCGATAGCCCGGCGCTTCTTCCCGCTGTTTTCCCTCCTTTGCTAGCACGTACGGCTGCGAGCGCACGCTCCAGCCGTTTTTGTGATGGCGCGCGGCTTGAGGCCGGTTCACAACGTTCACCACTCGTCTCGTCGTCTCGTCTCGCCATTCGGCTTGCATGGAGCGCGGCCTGGATGGTGGCGTGGCCGCGCTGTTGCGCGCCAGCGAAAAACGCAAAAGATGAGAAATCTCCCAGCGCATTCTGACGGTCCTCTCAGATCATCTCCGTATGGTGTGAATTGTGCGATGCCTGTTGGGCGCGCCGGCGTGTTGTAGAGACGCCGGCCACATAGGGAGAGACCGTGTATGGGAGCGCATGAAGGGTTCGGCGGGCCGGACCACTTCAGCGGTGGGCCGGGGTGGCTGCCGCTGCTATTGACGGGCATGTCGTTGCTGTGGCTAATCGCGCCATTCGCCATCACCGCCGCGTATCTCTGGTGGCGCTCACGCCGCCCGGCGCTGACGGGGCAGCCGCTGGTCCAGCCGCTGGTCGCGGATGACCCGAGCTCGTTCGAGCTGTTGCGCCGGCGGTATGTGGTGGGTGAGATTGACACGCCGACCTTCGAGGAGATGACCGAGCGGCTGTTGGTCTCCGAGCATGTGGAGGAGCGGCGCCAGCCGCTGCTGGCGCGCTACGACCGCTACGACCGCTACCTCCGGCGGGAGCGGCTGGACAGCGAGCCGCGCGATGTCATGCTGTAGCGCCGCGCGACGCTTCAGAATTAAGGACTGGCGCGCGATAGGGCCGTGTTTCGCCTTGGCGCCCGTCAGTGTCGTGTGCTACACTCGAAAGCGATTATCCGTGAATGCGTGACGCGACTGGAAGCAGGCCATGTGGAGTCTGCTCACGAGCGCCGCGCGGGAACACGCAGGACACTGGGAGGTGTATCTATCAACAGAGATTTTCGGGGCGACAACCGGCAGCAGCAGAAAGAGCTGCGGATCAATGAGCGGGTGCGCGCGCGCGAGGTGCGGCTGATTGACGAAGAAGGCCAGGTCGTCGGGGTGATGACCTCGATGCAGGCGTTCGCCATCGCGCGGGAGCGTAACCTCGATCTGGTCGAAGTCTCGCCCATGGCGGTTCCCCCTGTCTGCCGTCTTATGGACTATGGCCGGTTCAAGTACGAGCAGCAGAAGAAGGAAAACGAAGCCCGCAAGCGCCAGAAGACATCGGAGCTCAAAGAGATCCGCATGCGCCCCAAGACCGACGATCACGATCTGACCGTCAAGGTCCGCAAGGTCGAGGAGTTCCTCGGCGAGGGGGACAAGGTCAAGGTTGCCGTGGTGTTCCGTGGTCGCGAGATGGCCCATCCCGACCTGGGGCGCAAGCTGCTGGAGCAGGTGATCGTGGAGCTGAAGAATGTGGCCGCGATCGAGCGCCCGCCGATGCTCGAAGGGCGCATGATGTCCATGATCCTGACCCGCGCGCCCGGATGGGAGCCGCCGAAAAAGGTGGCGCCAGTGACGCGCGCGCGCAAAGGCCACGAGGCCGCCGCGCTTGACGACGCCAGCGAAGACGCGACGACGCGGACGGATGGCTGGAAGCGCCGGAGCGCTGAGGTCGCTGAGGTCGCTGAGGTCGCTGAGGTCATGGCGGAGGCCTCCGCTCCACAGGAGGCGGCGGCCCCTGAGGGCGCCACTACGGCGCAATAAGCCGCGCACGATCCAATCGCTTCGCCTACGTAGCGGCCAGCGCTCCCCATCTGAGGGCGCTGGCCGCTCTCGTTTGGCGTTCGCACGGCCGCGATGTGCGCTATCCCGCGTGCTTGTAGCCGGCGGCGAGCATCGTCAGCGGCTCATCGCGGCGCAGCATGCCCGCGTCCACCACCCGGCCAATCAGCAGCGTGGAGTCGCCCGCTGGGGCTTCATGCTCGATGGTGACCTCTACCCAGGCGAGCGCGTCGCGCAGGTAGGGCTGGCCGCTGGGGGTGGCGTCCAGCGCGATTCCCGCCAGCTTGTCAGGGCTGCGGCTGAGTGACTTGCCCAAGCGGCCCGCCAGCTCGCGCTGCCCGGCGTCGTAGACGTTGACGACGAAGCGGCCCGCCGCGCGCGCCAGCGGCAGCGACGCCGAGGTGTTCTCGATCGAGAGCGCGATCATTGGCGGATCGAACGACACCTGCGAGAGCCAGTTAGCGGTGAAGGCGTTGCGCACGCCGTCCGCCTCGACGCTCACGGCGTAGAGTCCATAGGTGAAGAGGCGCAGGGCCTCTTTCTTGACCGCGTCATCCATTGGAATATCCTCTCACTTGCGCGCCCGCCCGGCGCCATCCACACGCCACGACGGCTCCGGGAACGTGTTATGGCGTCTGCTGGAAGGGTACGGCGTTCGCGCCGCCTGGCGCAAACCGGCGCGTAACGCATGGTGACATGGGGTGGAGCCTTGACCGTCTTTGCCGGGACGTGGCATACTATATCCTAGTGGTGAAGTCAGAATTACAACATCATGCGATGACGCGCCCAGCTCGTAGCGCGCGATCCACAGGGAGGACTCATCCGTGGCGGATACAGCAGAGGTCGGCCTCGACCTGGAGCAATACAAGTGGGGTTTCAGCAAGCCTGAGAACTACGTCTTCAAGGCGCGCAAGGGCCTCTCGCATGAGATCGTCGAAGAGATTTCGGTGATGAAGGGCGAGCCTGACTGGATGCGCGAGTTCCGGCACAAGTCGCTGGACGCCTTCTACAAGCGCCCGATGCCAACCTGGGGCGGCGACCTCAGCACGATTGACTTCGATAACATTTACTACTACATCAAGCCGACTCAAGAGGCCGGCAAGACGTGGGACGACCTGCCCGCCGAGATCAAGGACACGTTCGAGCAGCTTGGCATCCCCGAAGCCGAGCGCAAATACCTCGCTGGCGTGGGCGCGCAATATGAAAGCGAGGTCATCTACCACAAGGTGCGTGAGGACCTCGAAAAGCTGGGCGTGATCTTTGTGGATCCCGGCACGGCGCTGCGCGAGCACGAAGAGCTGTTCCGGCGGTATTTCGCGACCATCATCCCGCCCAACGACAACAAGTTCGCGGCGCTCAATAGCGCGGTGTGGAGCGGCGGCAGCTTCATCTACATCCCGAAGGGCGTGCGGGTCGAGATTCCGCTCCAGGCCTACTTCCGCATCAATGCGAAGAACATGGGCCAGTTCGAGCGGACGCTGATCATCGCCGACGAAGACAGCTACGTACACTACGTAGAGGGCTGCACGGCGCCGACCTACACCTCGGATAGCCTGCACAGCGCGGTGGTGGAGATTGTCGTCCACCGCAACGCCCGCGTGCGCTACACCACCATCCAGAACTGGTCGAAGAACGTCTACAACCTGGTGACCAAGCGCGCCGCCGCCTACCAGGGCGCGACGATGGAATGGGTGGACGGGAATCTTGGAAGCAAGCTGACGATGAAGTACCCCGCCGTGTGGCTGATGGAGCCGCACGCGCACGGTGAGGTGCTCTCGGTGGCCTTCGCGAGTGACGGGCAGCACCAGGACGCGGGCGGCAAGATCGTGCATGTCGCGCCGGATACGACCTCGCAGATCGTCTCCAAGTCCATCTCGAAGGGGTCGGGCCGGTCGAGCTATCGCGGTCTGCTCAAGGTCCAGAAGGGCGCTACGCGGGTCAAGTCCACCGTGCGCTGTGATGCGCTGCTGCTGAATGAGGCCAGCCGCACCGACACCTACCCCTACATCGAGATCGAGGAGGAGGATGTCGAGGTCGGCCACGAGGCGACAGTATCCAAAGTCGGTGAGGAGCAGCTCTTCTATTTGATGAGCCGCGGCCTGACTGAGGGCGAGGCCTACACGATGATCGTCAGCGGCTTCATCGAGCCAATCGCCAAGGAGCTACCGCTGGAGTACGCTGTGGAGCTCAACCGTCTGATCCAGCTCGAGATGTCGGGCTCGGTCGGGTGATCGGGACACAACGGCGTTTTCCGCGCGCGTAGCTGACCGCGACGCCCCGAAGCGGGGCGGCGGAATGGGGGCGGGGCAGCCAGCGCTGCTCCGCCCTTTTCGCGCGGGGAGGCCTCACCCCCTGACCCCCTCTCCTCTGCGGAGGCGAGGGGGAACTCGGCGGGAGCGGGTAGGCGCGGAGCGAGATTTCAACGATTCAGGGATTTAGGCAGATTCGATAGACGAGCGGCGATATAGAGAAGGGACCAGCGGAGCTATGACAGCGCCAGTGGCGCGGCGGGGATTCAGCCTCGACGCCCTCAATGAGCTTATCGCCCGGCGGAATGAGCCGGAATGGATGCGCGAGCGGCGGCTCGACGCCTGGCGGACGTACGAGAGCATTCCGATGCCGACGCGCCAGGATGAGGAGTGGCGGCGCACCGACCTGCGGCGGCTCAAGCTCGACGAGTACGAGCCGGCGGGCGCGGAGAGCGCGCACACCGGAACGCTCGTGCCGCCCGCCGAGCGCGGCGAGACGTTCGCCGGCTTTCTGGGGCTGCATAACGGGCGCCAGGTGGAGTATCAGTTCAGCGACGAGGCGCGCGCGCAGGGCGTCATCTTCTGCGACATGGCCACGGCGGTTCGCGAGCATGGCGATCTGCTCCAGCGGTACTTCATGACACAGGCGGTACCCGCGAGCGACGGCAAGTTCGCCGCGCTGCATGGCGCCTTCTGGACGAACGGCGTCTTCGTCTACGTCCCACGCGGCGCAAGCGTCGAGCAGGCGCTGCGGGTGGTGGTCAGCGCGGAGCTGGCGGGCCACTCGAACCTGTCGCATACGCTGATCGTGCTGGAGGACGGCGCGCAGGCCACCTTCGCTGAGGACTTCATCTCGCCCGCCAATGAGGCGCAGGGCTTCAGCAGCCGTGTGCTGGAGATCATCACCGGACGCGACGCGAAGCTGCATTACATCGGCACGCAGCGCTGGGGGCGCAACGTCTACGACTTCCACACCGAGCGCGCGATCCTTGGCCACGATGCGACGGTTATCCTCCAGACGGTGGAGCTGGGCTCGAAGCTCTCCAAGGGGCGTGTCGAGAGTATCCTCAAGGGCGACGGCGCTTCGGCGAAGATGCTGGGACTCTACATTGGCGATGGCGACCAGCACCTCGACCGCTACACCTTGCAGGACCACCACGGGACCAACTGCGTCAGCGACCTGCTCTTCAAGGGCGTGCTGACCGACAACGCGCGCTCAGTCTACTCCGGACTGATCAAGGTGCATCCAGGCGCGAGCGGCACGGCGGCCTACCAGCAGAACCGTAACCTGCTGCTCAGCCGCCACGCGCGGGCCGACTCGATCCCCAACCTGGAGATTGGCTGCAATGACATCATCGGCTGCAGCCACGGCGCGACGATTGGCAAGGTGGACGAGGACCAGCTCTTCTATCTGATGTGCCGCGGCCTGAGCCGCATTGACGCCACGCACCTGATCGTCGAGGGGTTCATTGACCCGATCATCGAGCAGGCGCCGATCGCGTCGCTGCGGGCGTCGCTGCGCGAGGAGATTCGCGAGCGCGTCAGCCACGTCGCGGCGGAGTAGACGCAACCTCACCCCCCAGCCCCCTCTCCCATGGGGAGAGGGGGAGAATATGGAAGAGTTGGAGTCTGTCAGGGTTATGGCTACTGTTGTTGAGGTCTGCCGCGCGGGGGAAGCGCCCGCGCCGGGGCAGGCGCTGAGCGTGGTCGTGGGTGATACCCCGGTCGCGATCTTCAATATCCACGGCGAGCTCTACGCTATTGGCGATATCTGCACCCACGAGGAGTTCCCGCTCTCGGAGGGTGACATGGTGGACGAATATACCGTCGAGTGCGCGCTGCATGGCGCGCACTTCGATGTTCGCAGTGGCGACGCGCTGACCCTGCCCGCCACGGGCAACGCTGGCAGCTACCGCGTCTGGATCGAGGACGGCGCGCTCAAGATCGAGCTGCCGAAGTAAGGAGCGCCGCCCTGCGTATCACCCCACGCGCGCGAAGGGGGGCGGAGCCGCGACACTCCGCCCCCCTTCGCGCTGTCTCGCCGAGCAGCGGGCTTCAGAAGAACGCGACGTTGAAGCCCATGCCGGAGGTCATCGGCGCGCTGTTCTCATTGAAGATGGTCCAGTAGCCGCCGGTGTAGTAGACGCCGGTCGGGATGGCGCTGTAGACCTGGTTGCTGTGATAGGTCCAGTTCGGCATGACGAAGGCGGCGGAGGAGGCGTTGGAGCCGGGGTAATACCCCGAGAAGTTCTCGTTGACCTGGGTGCCGTCACCGATGATATTGCCAGCGCCCGCCTGATGGTTGATCGCGGATGGCGTCTGAGTGATCGCGAAGACACTGAACGAGACCCCGCCGGGCATGGCCGCCTTGTCCTCACGGAACACGTTCCACGAGCCGCCGGAATAGTAGACGCCCAGTGGCGTATTGATGTAGGTCGTGTTACCGCCCACGCCCCAATCCTGGATCGCGAACACCAGCTCGCTGGCGTTCGTCAGGTTGCTGAGCGGCGCCCAGTCATTGCCGGTCGCGGTCGCAAAGGGATAGATCCCCGTCTGCTCCGAGTAGGTCGAGGAGCCGCCAGTCTCGATATTGATGGCGATGAGGACGTTGAACGCCATGCCAACAGCCATCGGCGCCTTCGACTGGTTGTAGATCTCCCACTTCGCCCTGCTCGTGTTGTAGTAGACGCCGATGGGAGACGTATCGTAGACATGCGATCCGGCGGTCCAGTTCGCGGTGGCGATAATCGGGATGGATGGGTGGCCGTTCAGGACGCAATTGTCAATGATTACGCCATCAAAATCAATGTTCGCCGCGCTCGCGACGACCAGCAGCGTCGGGGTCTGCTGCGACGCCATAGCGCAGCCGCTCCCGCCGGAATGCGTGGCGGTGGGCGCGGGCGCGTGTGTCGTGGTGGGAGCCGCCGCCGTCGTGGCGGTCGCTGTAGCCGTCGTGGCGGTCGCTGTGGCCGCCGTAGTGGCCGTAGGGCTTGTTGAGCCAGACGATGGCGTTGCTGAGGCCCCAGCGCAGCCCGCCATGAGCAGGCAACCAACAAGTCCGATGAGAGCGGTCAGGCGCGTTCGTGGAGACGCGAACATCGTGACAGCCTTTCCTCTGCCCCCACACGCATACGTGTGGGGGCAGATCAACGCATGAAGGAGCAATCCCTGAGCAAGCGGACTATACCTGCTCGCAGGAGCGCAATCAATGCGCAAATTCACTGAGCGCCACTTCATGCGCAGAGCGCGGCAGACAATACAATTCACCAGTATCGCGGCGCCGCGCTCGCTTTTTTAGCGGCTTATAGGCGCCGCATTTGCGTATCTTGGTTAACAGCAACGATGGAAGACCGCCTGAAACTGTCCCAATATGTGCGTTGGCAACCGGGGTGGACATGAACATCATTGCGATCAACGGGCAAGTGACGTATAGGGGGCGGGTGTCGGGTGGTGGGAAACCGGTGAGCGCCGCAAAGCCGGGGTTTGGAGTATGCGCATGAGTATCAGTCTCCATCACCCAGATTCTCTGATTGGGCGCGTGATCGCAGGGTATGAGCTTACCGATTTCATTGATTCAGGCGCGTCGAGCCTGGTCTTTCGGGGAAAGCGCGTTCTAGGCGCGCCAGCGCCTGCCAAAGAGATGGGAGCGCTTCCCGTCACGGTTCCTGACGTGGCGGCCATCAAGCTCCTGGCGCCATCCTTGGGGGCGACCGAAGAGGAAGCGGCGGATTTCCAGCGCCGGTTCGAGCGTGAGGCCAGCGTCCTGAAACAGTTTGCGCATCCCCATATTCTCGCCGTCATTGATTCTGGCAAAGACGCGGACACCGGTTATTTCTATATGGTCCTTCCCTATATGGAGGGTGGGAGCCTGGCCAGCGCCCTTGCCAGGCGCGGGCCGCTGCCGCTTCCTGAGGTCGCCGCGATCCTGGCGCAGATCGCGAACGCGCTGGATTTCGCTCACCGTCATGGCGTCATCCACCGCGACGTAAAGCCCGGGAACATCCTGCTGGACGCGCAGGACGCGCCATACCTGGGCGATTTTGGTATTCTGCGCCTGCTCGCGAATAACACGACACAGCGGACGACTATCGGACGTGTGATGGGCTCACCCGCCTACATGGCCCCTGAGCAATTCAGCGATCCGAGCAGGGTTGGCCCGCTCTCGGACATCTACAGCCTGGGCATGGTTGTCTACCAGATGGTGACCGGGCATGTGGCGTTCCAGACGACCAGCTGGCCCGCGCTCATTCACCGGCAGCTCAACGAGGCGCCCGCCTCGCCCCGAAGCGTGCGGCACGATCTGCCCGAGCCTGCCGGGGCGGCGATCCTGCATGCGCTGGAGAAAAATCCAACCGACCGCTTTCCCACCGCCGCCGCGTTCGCGCAGGCCTTCGCCCTCGGCGCGCAAGGCCGGTGGGCGGACGGGCTGATGGAGTACATGGCCGCCGCTACCATGCCCGCGACGACCATCACCATGCCACACGCGCCTACTGCCGCCGCGCCCATGACGCCCGCCCTACCCCCCAAGGCGCAGCGCACACATGGCCCAATGCAGCGGCGATGGAGGGCTGGCCGGGCAGTCACCGGCGCGGCGCGCGGAGCGTGGCGGCGGCGGCGGCGGCCCTGCTGCTGGTATCCTGCCTGGCGGGGATCATCTACCTTGGCTCCAGCGGCTCCGCGCAGGGTCCACAGTCGCAGGCCACCTTCAGCGCAGGCTCAAGCGCAAAGACGGCGACGCCCACATCTACCAGCTCGCCGCAACCGCCTCGCCCGACCGCCACAAAAACGCCAAGCGAGGATGGAGGCGGCGGGGTCGCGCCCTCCCCAACGGCGACGAACACCCCAACGCCGCTCCCCTCCCCAACGGCGACGAACACCCCAACGCCGCTCCCTTCTCCCACAGCGACGGGAGCGGCAACTCCCGCGCCCCCATCGCCAACCCCGACGGATATACCGACTCCCGTGCCTCCGCCGCCAACGTCAACGCCTTCCATCAACGCATCAACGTATCCGAGCGGGGAATGAATCGGCGGAAAGCGCGTCGCGGTCATGGAAATGCGGCTTGCCGTGATGGTTTACGCCTCAGCCGTCACGGCGCCAGTGGGCAGGCCGACATATTGCGCGATGAAGGAGATCGTGCGCGCCTGATATTCGGCGGTGTGGGCGTAGTAGGCGCCCGCGTGGCCGCCGCTGGGAGCGATCCACTGGAGCTTGGGATGGGCAGGCGGCGGCGAAGATACGGGCCTGGTCAGCGGGCGCGGTGGTGGCGTTGGAATCATCGGCTGAGGTGATGATCAGCAGCGCGCGCGGCGCGATCTGAGCGGCGGCGCTGGCTGGGTTGGCGTCCTCCAGCCGGGCGCCGATCAGGCCATCCACCAGCGCGGGCTCGTAGGGCAGGACGGGGACGGCGAGCGAGCCGAGCGGCAGGGACGCCATGCGGTCGAGCTGCGGGCGCTCATCGGCCCAGGGGCTATCGGCGATCACCGCCAGGAGCGTGGGCTCGCGCGCCGCCGCCAGGATGACATCGCCCGCGCCCAGCGAGACGCCCAGCGCGCCGAAGCGCTTGTTTGTCAGGCTGGGCAGGCCCTGGAGATAGCGCACCGCGCCGATGATGTCGTTGGGCTCAGTGGCGCCCAGGCCGATGCCCCAGCCGCCACTCTCGCCGCAGCCCCGGCTATCGTAGAGCAGGACGTTGTAGCCAGCGGCGTAGAAGTAGCGCGCCCAGGGCAGCATCGAGACGCGGGTGGACTTGAAGCCGTGGACGAGGATGATCGTTGGCGATTTGGGTGACGCGAGCGCCAGCCAGCCCGCCAGCTTGACGCCATCCGTGGCGGCGAAATGGACCTCGCGCACGGGGATGCCCGCCACGCTGGCATTTGGCGCTGAGCGGTCGGAGCGGTTGGCGACCAGCGCCACGCCGCGCGCCGCCGGAGCCAGCGCCCATGCCAGCGCCAGCAGCGCCACCGCTACGACGCCTAACTGCCGCGCGCGCCGCGATACACGCGCGCGGCCTGGCTTGCCCGCAGTCCCCATCTTACGCTCCTTCGTCCTGCTCTGGCGCTATCTGGCGACATTGCCCGCGCGCCTACTAATACAACGAGCGGCGTGGCTTCGTCCGCTGGCAATCATTCTCCTGCCCGCCTATAATCGCAAGCAAGCGCGGCGGCGCCGTATTTGCCGCCGGCTAGCCGCTCGATGAAGGAGTGATCGCCGATGCCGCTGGACCCTCAGATCAAAGTCTTGCTGGACCAGATGGCGGCCCTCAACGCGCCGCCGCTTCACACCCTGCCGCCGGAGTTCGCGCGGATGGCCATCAAGGCTGGACCGAGCGCAGCTATCGAAGGCGCGCCGGTGGGACGGGTGGAGAACCGGACTATTCCCGGCCCGACGGGCGAGATCCCCGTGCGTATCTACACGCCGGAGGGTGTGGGGCCGTTCCCGACGCTGGTCTATTTCCACGGTGGCGGCTGGGTGATCTGCGACCTGGATACACACGACGCGCTCTGCCGCGACCTGACGAATGGCGCGGGCTGCGTGACCGTCTCGGTGGACTACCGCCTGGCGCCTGAGAGCAAATTCCCGGCGGCGGTGGATGACTGCGTGGCGGCGATGGAGTGGGTGGCGGCGCACGCGGGCGAGATCGGTGGCGACAGCGCGCGGCTGGCGGTCGGCGGCGATAGCGCGGGCGGCAACCTCGCGGCGGTTGTGGCGCAGGTAGCGCGGCAGCGCGGCGGCCCGAAGCTGGGCTTCCAGTTGCTGATCTATCCAGCGACCGATTTTACAGCCGATACGGACTCGATACGCGAGAACTCAGAAGGCTATTTCCTTACCCACGATGATATGGTCTGGTTCCGCGACCACTACCTCCCCAGCCTGGACGAGCGCACGAACCCGCTGGCGTCGCCGATGCTGGCTCCTGATCTGAGCGGCCTGCCGCCCGCGCTAGTCATCACGGCGGAGTACGATCCGCTGCGCGACGAGGGCGAGCAGTATGGCCAGCGGCTGCGCGAGGCCGGGGTTCCGGTGACCATCTCGCGCTACGACGGCATGGTCCATGGCTTCCTCAGCCTCGCCGCCGGCCTCGATGGTGGGCGGCGCGGTATTGATGAGGCGGCCAGCGCGCTGCGGGCGGCCTTCGCGCGCGGCTAAGGCTGGCGTATAGGCCTTGTGTATACTTGAGTGATGGTTTGAATCGCTCGCTCCACGCCGCCTACAATATCCCTGGGGCCTCATGTCCCTACCTCCTTTCTCGCGGCAGAGGGGGTAGGGACTTGGCATGATGGGCGCATGGCAAGCTGTATTTTGACGCCGTGCCGCTCAGTCTTGGCCAGCCACCATACACCTGCAGCGAGAGAGCGCAGGTGGGGCGGATGAGGCGGCCCAGACACAGCGAGGGGTAGAGAGAAGCGATGAAGATTATCGTGATCGGCAGCGGCTTTGGCGGGCTGAGCGCCGCCATCCGTCTGCAAGCGCAGGGGCATCAGGTGACCATCCTGGAGCAGCGCGACAAGCCGGGTGGGCGGGCGTATGTCTACGAACAGGATGGCTTTACCTTCGATGGGGGCCCGACGATCATCACCGCGCCGTGGCTGATTGACGGCATCTTCGCCTCCGCTGGCAAGCGGACAGAGGACTACGTCAAGCTGGTCCAGATTGACCCGTTCTACAACATTCGCTTCGAGGACGGCTCGGTCTTCCACTACAATAACGACCGCGAGCGGCTGCTGAGCGAGATCGCGCGGTTCAATCCCGACGACGTAGCGGGCTACCAGCGGCTGCGAGCGCACGCTGACGAGATCCTGAAGGCGGGGATGGCGCTGATTGACAAGCCGTTCACACATGCCAGCGACATGGCGCGCGTCGCGCCAGAATTGCTGCGACTGCGGGCCTACCAGTCGGTCTACGCCTTCGCGGCGCGCTACCTGAAAGATGAGCGGCTGCGGCAGGTGTTCAGCTTCCACCCGCTGCTGATCGGCGGCAACCCATTCGAGGCGTCGTCGCTCTACGCGCTGATCCACCCGCTGGAGCAGGAGTGGGGCGTGTGGTTCGCGATGGGCGGGACAGGCGCGCTGGTGCGCGGGATGGCGCGGGTGTTCGAGGAGATCGGCGGCGACCTGCGGCTGAACACCAGCGCGGTGGAGATCGCGGTGGATGCGCGGACGGGGCGCGCCACTGGCGTGCGGCTGGCGGATGGCGGCTTCGTGGCGGCGGATACCGTCGTGAGCAACGCTGATGTGGCCTTTACGTACCTCAACCTGGTTCCCGCGCGCTTCCGCCGCCACAACACCGATGCTCGCGTGCGCGCCTTCCGCTACTCGATGTCGCTGTTCGTGATTTACTTCGGCACGGACCAGAAATACGAGAACGTCGCGCACCACGAGATCCTGATGGGGCCGCGCTACAAAGAACTGCTCACCGATATCTTCACACGCAAGACACTGGCGCCCGACTTCTCGCTCTACCTGCACCGTCCGACGGCTACCGACCCCTCGCTGGCGCCGGAGGGCTGCGACGCCTTCTATGCGCTCTCGCCCGTGCCGCACCTGGAATCGGGGATAGACTGGGCCACCCAGCGGAAGCCGTACCGCGATGCGATCATCGGCTATCTCGAGGAGCGCTATCTGCCCGATTTGTCGAGACATATTGTGACCGAGCGCGTCATAGACCCGCTCCACTTCCAGGATACGCTCAGCAGCTATCTGGGCAGCGCCTTCTCTGTTGAGCCGACGTTGACGCAGTCGGCGTGGTTCCGGCCCCACAATGTCAGCGAGGACATTCCCAACCTGTACTTCGCGGGCGCGGGGACACATCCGGGAGCCGGACTGCCGGGTGTGATGAGCTCTGGCAAAATCGTGGCGGACATGATCGGCCCGGCGGGCGCGGCGTCTGGGCCGGGGACGCCGAGCGCGGCGGGTGTCGCATAGGGCGGACACGCTCGTCATAACGTGCTATACTTTAGGAAGCAGGGGCGCGCCCGGCTTGCCGCTCACACGGTGGGTCGGAGCCACGCCCCCTATCATCGCTGACCGGTCCATCATGATTCCGCGGTCGCGCGCCCTGGCTCCGAGAATGGAGCGGGGGAGGAGCGCGGCCCGTGGGAGGTTGCGCATCTATGCCCACGTATGATTATCGCTGCACTGCCTGTGGAGCCCGCTTCGAGGCCTGGCAGAAGTTCACCGACGAGCCTATCCGCGTCTGCCCCACCTGTTCCGGCCCCGCGCAGCGCGTGATCCACGCCCCCGCCATCACGTTCAAGGGGTCCGGCTTCTATAGCACCGACAGTAAGGCCGCCGCAGCCGCAGCCATCGCGGGCGAGACATCCTCCGCCAGCGCCGAAGCGGCGCCCAAGGCGGGCGAGAGCGCCAAGGCGGGCGGCGAGAGCGCGGCCAGCGCCCCGACAAGCCCGGCGTCCAGCGCCACGCCCGCCAGCCAGGCCCCTTCCCCGGCGCCCGCAAAGCCCACCCCGGCTCCCGCGACGAAGGCCAGTTAGCGCGGGGCGGCCTAGAATAGCGGAGAGGCGGCTGACGATGCGCGCTGTCTTGCAGCGAGCCACCGCCGGGCGCGTGCTGGTGGATGGCGAGATCGTGGGCGCGCTCGACCCGGCGCCCGGCTTCGTTGTGTTGCTGGGCGTCGGCCCCAATGACACCGAGGCGGAGGCCCGGCAGCTTGCGGATAAGGTCGCCGGGCTGCGGGTCTTCGCCGACGAGCAGGGCAAGATGAACCGCTCGCTACGCGACACCGGCGGTGGGGCGCTGGTGATCTCGCAGTTCACGCTCTACGCCGACACGCGGCGCGGGCGTCGCCCTGGTTTTACCACCGCCGCGCCCCCCGAGCAGGCGGAGCCGCTGGTCGCGCGCTTCATGGACGAGCTACGCGCGCTCGGCGTCCCCACGCAAGGCGGTCGCTTCGGCGCGGATATGCAGGTCGAGTTGACCAACAGCGGGCCAGTCACGATCCTCTTCGACACCGACGAGTGGCGCTGAGAGACGGCGCCGCGCTAGGGCGTTAGTATCCGCCCTGCTGGATGATGTAGAAGACCAGGAACCCGCCGCCGATGAAGATCAGCGTGGCGACGGTGACGCGCTTCCAGCGGGGAATTAGTTCCCATTCGCGCATGTCGCGCCAGTAGAGCAGGAAAGCGGCGCCGACACAGGTCAGCGCGCCCGCGGCGGGATACGCCTTTGTCATGAACGCGCCCACAGCGGCCAGCAGGCAGAAGAAGCCAAAGAGCGGGTTGAGCTCCTGCATGTTCAGTTTTGGGCGTTTGTTCGGGGTCTTCGGCGTCGCTTCGGGCGCGATGTCGCGCTGCGGCGTCGCGGGTTGGGGCTTCGATTCGCTCACGGAACCTTTGATCCTTTCGCGCGAGGGACGCTCGCGTTACGTCTTGTCTACAGATATTAACGCGCGTGCCTCGCGCGGCGCGTGGCGGCCGCCAGACGGTCGGCGGCGCGCGCGGGCTCCGGCAGACGGAAGCCGCGCAGACAGCGCAGCGTGACCGCCAGCGCCTGCTCCAGCGTGACGCGGTAGCCAGGCGAGACGAACAGCGGACGGCTAGCGGGCCGCGTCCGCAGCGCGGCGCCGATCACCTCCGCGCCATCGCGCAGCAGCGTGTGGGCGCCCACGATGCGCTCCGGCTCATCATACACCCCCAGCATCCACGATTTCGCGCAGCCCACGCTGGGCAGGCCAGTCAGCGCGCCCAGGTGGCAGGCCAGCCCGAAGCGGCGCGGGTGCGCGGTCCCGTGGCCGTCGCAGAGCAGCAGGTCGGGGCGCACAGGCAGCGCGGCCAGCGTCTCTAGCGCCGCCGGCGCCTCGCGGAACGAGAGCAGGCCGGGAACATACGGGAAGGCGCAAGGCAGCGTCAGCGCCGCTTCCGCCAGCGGCTCTAGCGCGGGATAGCTGTACGCCACCACCGCCGCGTAGGCCTCGGCCGCCTCGTCGTCGTAGGAGACATCCACCCCCGCGATCACGCGCACGGCCTCCAGCGCGATGGGCGGCGCGGCGGCCACCAGCGGCGCCAGCCGCAGTTGCAGCGCGACAGCCTCCGCTTCGCTCATGTCCCAGCGGTGGCTGATGGGCTCGATACGTTCGATAGGCGCGGCAGCAGCGGCGGACTCGTGCATTTCGGCAGGGCTAGGCGGTGTAGGCTAGCAGCGGCGCGCCGGTCAGCCGCTCGTAGGCCTCGCGGTAGCGGCTGGCGATGCCCTCGATGACCTCCGGCGGCAGCTCTGGCGCGGGTGGGAGCTTGTTCCAGCCGGACGCCTCCAGCCAGTCGCGGAGGAACTGCTTGTCGAAGCTGGCCGGCGAGCCGCCGGGCTGGTAGTCGCTCAGCGGCCAGTAGCGCGAGGAGTCGGGCGTGAGCAGCTCGTCAATCAGAATCAGCTCGCCATCCAGCAGGCCAAACTCCATCTTCGTGTCGGCGATGATGATGCCGTGCTCCAGCGCGTAGGCGGCGGCGGCCTCGTAGAGCGCGATGCTGACATTAGCGATGCGCTGGCCAAGTTCATCGCCCACATCCGCCTGCATCTCCAATAGCGAGATGTTGATATCGTGGCCCTCTTCGGCCTTGGTGGCGGGCGTAAAGATTGGTTGGGGCAGCTTGTCGGCCTGGCGCAGGCCCGGCGGCAACTTGACGCCGCAGACGGATCCGGTTTGCTGGTATTCGGCCCAGCCGCTGCCCGCCAGATAGCCGCGTGCGACGCACTCAAAGTCCAGCCGCTTCGCCTTCTTGACGATCATGAAGCGGCCCGCCAGCTCGTCGCGCTGGGCGCTGACGGCCTCGGGCAGGTCGCTGACATCCACACTCAGCAGATGGTTGGGAATGATGCCCGCCAGGCGGTGGAACCAGAAGGCGGAGAGTTGCGTCAGCACGCGGCCCTTGTCGGGGATGCCGTTGGGCATGATGCTATCGAACGCCGACATGCGGTCGGTGGCGACCATCAGCAGGCGGTCGCCCAGGTCATACGTATCGCGCACCTTGCCCACGCTGAAAACGGGCAGCGGCAGGTTGGCGCTGGTCATCACCGGCGATGGCATGGCATCTCCTCAAAAATGGTTGAATCGTGACGGATCGGTAGCGCGACCTCACCCCCTGGCCCCCTCTCCCATAGGAGAGGGGAAGCGGCGGAAGGCGTTAGACGCGGGAGGGCGCGCCGCCTCCATTAAGCCACACGTTAACGACGCGCGCGAAATCTTCGGGCCGCTCGGCGAAGGGTGAGTGGCCGCAGTGGGTGAAGGCCACCAGCCGCCCGTGCGCGATGCGGCGGCGGGCTTGAAGTGCGCTGGCGTAGGGGGTGATGCGGTCGCGCTCGCCCCAGACCATGAGCACTGGCAGCTCCAGTTCGCGCAGGCGATCGCGCAGGTCGAAGTTGACGCCTGCGATGCTCACCCAGCGGTCGAATGCGCGAGCGCCGGAGGGGATGACCTCTGGCTGGGTGGTCACGGCCCAGGTGAAAGCGAACGTCTCGTCGCGCAGCGTGCGGTAGCGCGGGTCGTCCTGGGCCATCGCCCATGCCATGAAGCGCTGTCCGAGCAGCGGGTGCAGACGTTCGGGCTTGAGCCAGAAGTAGAGCCGGATATCGAAGGGCATGGTCCGCCCCAGGCCGCCAGCATCCACCAGAATCAGGCGGCTGACGCGCGTGGGGTGGTCCAGCGCGAGGCCCAGCGCGGTCAGGCCACCCATCGAGTGGCCGAGCACGTCCACCTGGTCGAGGCCGAGCGCGTCCAGCAGGGCCAGCGCGCCGCCCATCCAGACCCGTAGGGCGTCGCGCGCGTCGCGCCCGGTGAAAGGCGGCTTGTCGGAGAGACCCCAGCCGGGCAGGTCGAGCGCGATCACCCGCCGCTGCGCCGCCAGCGCGGCGAAGATCGGCGCGAAGAGCGCGCTTGCGTTCCCGCGCCCGTGTAGCAGTAGCAGGGGCTCGCCCTCGCCGCAGGTCAGGTAATGCAGCCGCACACCGTCAGCGGTGGTGATCTCGCCGCGCTCGACTTCGAGCCCCGGAGCCGCCGCGCGCAGCAGCGCGTCCTCGGCGGCCAGCAGCGCGGCGCGGCGGTCGGCGGGTGTGGTGGTGGTCGTGATCGCGGGTGTGGTGGACATCGGCGCGGTCATCCTCTCTTGCCGGTGGCGCGTCCTGGCGCGTCAGCCATTCCCAGTATACAGCGGGCGCCAAATCTGGCTGGAGACGTCCGCCGTCCGCCACTCCGCGATACAATGCGCGTATGCCAAAGCAGCCAGAGCATCCTAAGACGAACGCGATGCGCGCGCTCGACCAGCGCCACATCGCCTATACCCCGTTCTTCTATAGCGACGCCATCCACTCCGCGAGTGAGGTTGCGGCGCTGCTCGGTGTCCCGCCCGGCCACGTCTTCAAGACGCTGGTAGCGCTGGCCAGCGACGGGCGGCAGTTGCTCATCATGGTCCCCGGCGACCGCGAGCTAGACCCCCGGCTGGCCGCGCGCGGCGTGGGCGCGAAGTCGGTGCGGATGGCGCTCCAGCGCGATGCGGAGCGGCTGACAGGCCTGCGGGTGGGTGGCATCTCTCCGCTGGCGCTGCTGGGCCGGCGCTTCGAGGTCTACCTCGACGCGCCCGGCGCGGCGCTGGAAGAGCTGTATCTCAACGGCGGCCAGCGCGGCGTCAACGTGCGCCTGCGGGTGGTAGACCTGCTGGCGGTCACGGGCGCGCGCGTGATCGGGGCCAGTGAGGCAGGGGACTAGACAATAATGTTTGGCTCGTCACTAGCCGAGGATGGTGAGAAGCGAGAGAATGCCGACGACCAGCACGTTGACGCCGAAGATCGTATAGGCGATGACTTCGGGTGTGGCGTCACCCTGCGCGCCGGTGAAGATCGAGACACCCCACAGCGCGACCACATGCACCAGCACGGAGAAGAGGAACAGCCCCGTTCCCTGCAAGCCACGCCGCAAGCCGTTCAGATTTCCCCGACGGTAGACTGGGCGGATGAGCGCCTGACCACCCAGGAGCGCGACCAGCACGACAACCACGCCCCAGCCCGCGCCGAGCTTGGTCAGCAGCGATGGGGAAAGTGAGCCGTGGTGCCTCAGCGCGATGACGCCGAGCGAGAGCGCGGCCACGCCCCAGATGGTCTCCAGTGTAGCCAGGGCCAGCATCCACTTGCCAAAGGGCGCGAGCTGCTTGTCGCCGAGGCGGATCCATGCCCGCCGCTCCGTCGTGGCTGTAGCCGGAGTGGCGGGACGCGCGGCGGGACGCGCGGCGGCCCGTTTCCCCGACGCGCCAGCGCGCGCTTCGCGCTCAGCGACGGCGGTGGCAGTGGCGCCAGCGGCTCCGGCCGCGCCAGCGACCATCAGACGTGCGTTGGCGTCCTTGGCCTCCAGCACCGGGTGCTGCGAGCCAGTGGCGGCCACCAGCGGCTGGACGGTCGGCTGGACGGCGGTGTGCTTGCCACTGCTACGCGCCGCCGCTTCTTGCTGTGATTTCTGGAGCGTGCGGCGTTGCGCCGTGGCGTCCGCGACGCTCATGGCGGCCTGTTTGCTGGTTTGTGGCGCCGCGACGGCGGCCACTGGTTGCTGCGCCGTGCGCTGATCAAGCTTCGCGAAGGGCGGCTGAGGGGCGCGTGGATCGGCGGTAGTGACGCTTGCCGCCGCCGCATTGGCGACTACTTTCGCCATGACACCCGTACCCGCGAGAGGCGGGATGGCGGGCCGCACTGGCGGCGGTACTGGCTGTTTGCCTGACGAGCGGGCCGCATCGCCGGCATGGGCGGCGGGTCGCTTCGCGCTCTGCTGATCGGGCTTGCCGGGAGCGGGAGCGTCGGCGGGGCGGGGCGCTAGACCCGGCGGCATCACCTGCGTCGCCGCCAGCGCTGGCCCACCCTGCAACACCGCCAGCGCCTGTCGCAAGTCATCGCGTAGGTCTCGTGCGGTCTGCTGCCGCTTGCCAGGAGCCAGCTCCAGCGCCTTGAGAATCACCTGCTCGGTGCGCGTCGAAAGATGTGGATTCAACTTGCGCGGCGGGTCGAGCGGCGCGCCATGGTTGACGCCAGTCTGCGCCAATAGTCGCGCGGGCGCCTCCGCTGGGTCTTTACCGGTCAGGCATGCGTAGAGGGTGGCGCCCAGACCATAGACATCGGTGCGCGCGTCAGTGCGGCCTTTTGCCATGTATTGCTCAGGCGGGGCGAAACCAGGAGAGACGCCCTGCGCCGCCGTCTGCGTCTGTTTGGATTGCTCTTGCAGTTTCGCTAGACCAAAATCAATCAGCACGGGATGGCCTTGCGGGGTAATTTTAATGTTCGCTGGCTTGATATCGCGATGGATAATCGGCGTTGGCATACTGTGCAATTGGGTCAGCGCGTCGGCGATTTCGATCATCCACTGAAGCGTCTGCGCCTCATCCAGCGCGCGGCGCCGCTGCACCAAACTATCGTTGAGCAGCTCTTCGAGGTCTTTGCCCTGCACAAAATCCATCACGAAGTAAATACGTCTGCCATTCGTGAAGACATTGTACCCGCGCGGCACGTTCGGGCTTTGAATATTGACCAGCACATCAGCTTCGAGGCGAAACTGTTTGGCGACACCCTCATCAGGCGCGATAACTTCCTTGATCGCGCGCTCGTAGCCATACTGTAAGTCAACCGCTTTATAGACGCTAGCGTAGCCGCCTGTGCCAATGACCTCTAGTATACGATAGCGACCGCCATCCAGTGTCGTCCCGGGCGCGAGAGTCTCGTGAGGGGCTTGTTGTGGCACATCGCGCTCCTTATTACTCTACCACGGGTCACATGCTTGGTTGGTGTGCGGCGCATACTTGGGCGGCAAAACAGCTTGCGGAGGGCCTGATAGCCTGGTTAGTCACAAAATTAGCATATCTCAGCGGTGGCGGTCAGTCAACGCGCATAGGGACAATGGGGTATCTGGGAAAATTGGGCAGCGGGCGCCATGCGCGCATGGCGCCACGCGAGCGGGAAACGCACGCTGACTGCGCTGACTGGTGTCCTCTTATGCTCCGAGGTAGGCCGAGCGCACCAGATCGTTGTCGCGCAGATTGCTCGCGGTGTCAGTCAGCACGATGCGGCCCTGCTGCAGCACGTAGCCGCGATCGGCGACGTTGAGCGCCATATTGGCGTTCTGCTCCACCAGGAAGACGGTCACGCCCGCCTCGCGAATTTGCTGGATCGTGTCAAAGACGGTCTGCACCAGGATCGGCGAGAGGCCCATCGAGGGCTCATCCATGCAGATCAGCCGGGGGCGGGCCATTAGCGCGCGTCCCATCGCCAGCATCTGCTGCTCGCCGCCAGAGAGCGTGCCCGCAAGCTGTTTCGCGCGCTCCTTCAGGCGAGGGAAGAGTGTATAGACGCGGTCGAGGTCGCTCTCCATCGCCGCGCGGTCAGTTCCCAGGTAGGCGCCCATTTCCAGGTTCTCGTAGACCGACATGCGTGAGAAGACGCGGCGGCCCTCCGGCACCAGCGCCATGCCGCGCGTGATGATCTGGTCGGTGCCGATGGTGTCAATGCGCTGGCCATCGAAGGTGACGGAGCCGGAGCGCGGCTTGACGATGCCAAAAATCATCTTCATGGTCGTCGTCTTGCCGGCGGCGTTGGCGCCCAGCAGGGTGACGATCTCACCTTGCTTGACTTCCAGCGTCAGGCTGCGCAGCACATGATTCGGCCCGTAGTAGGCGTCAACATTCTGTAGCTCGAGCATTCCGCATTACCTCGCTGTCGCGGCGCGTCCCAGGTACGCCTCGATCACCCGCTCATCGTGCGCCACCTCAGCGGGCGCGCCCTCGGCGATTTTTTTGCCATAATCCAGGACGGCGATGCGGTCCGAGATACCCATCGTCACCTGAAGTTTATGCTCGATCAGCAGGATCGTTAGGCCGAACTCGCTGCGCAGCCGCTGGATGTAGGTGATCGCTTCGGCGGTCTCCGAATCGTTCATACCGGCGGTTGGCTCATCGAGCAGCATGAGCTTGGGGCTAGCCCCCAGCGCGCGCGCGATCTCGACGCGGCGCCGCTCAGCGTACGAGAGGCTGGAAGCGTACTCATCTTTTTTCGCGATGAGCGCGTCGCCAAAGAATCCAAGCAGCTCAATCGCGCGCCGCTCGGCGTTGCGCTCGGCGCTCCGGTAGTAGGGCAAGCGGAAGAGCGCGGAGACGACATCGCCGGGCATCTTGATATGCTGGCCAACCAGCACATTCTCCAGCACCGTCATGTTGTTGAACAGCCGTATGTTCTGGAATGTGCGCGTGATGCCGCGCCGCAGCACCTGATCGGGGCGCTTGCCCGCGACGGAGCGCCCCTCGAAGACGATGTCGCCGGTGGTCGGCTCGTAGATGCCCGTGATGAGGTTGAAAACGGTGGTTTTGCCAGCGCCATTGGGGCCAATGACGCTGAAAATCTGGCCTGCGTTGATATCCAGGTCTACGCCGTCTACGGCGGTCAGGCCGCCGAATTTGCGTGTCAGGCCGCGAACCTGGAGGAGCGCTTGCTCTTGGGCCATGGTTATGCATCCCTCCCCTGCGCGTCAGACCCTTCACCGACGTACGACGTCTGATCAATACTATCAAGAGCTGAAATATCCGCGCTCGACTCTTCCGCCTCAAACATTCCGACCGCCGACATATCCTCTGGCGCGGCTCCAATCCCTCTCAGCTCCCGCTTGCGGCGCGCATCAGGAATAAGGCCCTGCGGCCGGATCAGAATCATCGCCATGAGCAAGATTCCGTAGATCAAGAACTTCATCACATTGAAGTCCACATTCGCCAGGAAGTGGAGTGGCGCGTTGGCGGGAGCCACCAGCGCGCTCTGGTGAATGGGGTCGTTGATCAACTGGAGAATATAGACATCGAACAGACGCAGGATGATCGCGCCCACGATCACGCCAGGAATGCTGCCGATGCCACCGAGCACCACCATGATGAGAACCGTGACGGAGATGCTGAAATTGAAGTTTGACGGCGCGATGTTGGGCACGAATGCGGTATTGATCACGCCCCCGATGCCACCGACAAAGGCTCCTAGTGCGAAGGCTAGCAGCTTCGTCCGCGTCAGATTCACACCCGAGGCTTCCGCCGCCGTTTCATCCTCGCGAATGGCGACCCACGCGCGGCCCACGCTCGAATCGCGCAGCGACGCCACGCCCAGGACGATGAGCGTAGTCAACGCGAGCGCGACGTAGTAGAACGGCGCATTGTTGAGTGGGTCAGTGAACGAGATAGTCCCAAAGGGCGTGTTGATCGGGGCTGGTTGCGTGGCGCTGATGCCGTAGTTTAAAAAGAAGGTCGGGATGTTCTGGAAGACGATTGGGACAATCTCGCCAAATCCGAGTGTGACGATCGCCAGATAGTCACCCCGTAAACGCAGTGTCGGCGCGCCAAGCAGGATGCCAAAGACGCCGGCCAGAATCGCGCCGATTGGTATTAGCAGAATCAGCGGGAATGTAGGTGTGGTGAACACACCATCTGTGGACCAGTTGTGTAACTGGCCCGCTGAACCGGCGGCCATAGTGTAGGAGCCGATGACGAAGAAGGCGACGTAGCCCAGATCGAGCAGGCCCGCGTAGCCGACGACGATGTTGAGCCCCAGCGCCAGCATGACGTAGACGAAGACTGACGTCATCGCGACCACCAGGCTCTGGATACCTGGAAAGACGTCGTAGGGGACCATCGGAAGCAGCACCGCCAGGATCAGGGCGATTACCGCGAAGCGCCAGCCGGTCACATACCAGATCACGGGACGCCCGGCGATCATCGTGTCATTGGTCCAGGCCCGCACGCTGTCGCGCCAGGAGGGGGTCACCGCCTTTGGCGCATCTTGAGTTGCCATACCGCGACCTCCCATCAGACCTTGTCAGGTACTTGCTGGCCAAGAAGCCCGGAGGGCCTTAAGACCAGAATCAGCACCAGAATACCAAACACGACTGCCAGCGACCAGCTTGACCCATTGGGAAGGTACTGGATGGCCAGCGCCTGGATCACACCGATCAGGAAGCCGCCCAAGACGGCGCCGTAGATGTTGCCAATGCCGCCGAGCACGGCGGCAGTGAAGGCGATCAGCCCCAGCTGGAAGCCAGTCAGGAACCACACCTGTCCGACATACAGGTTATAGAACACGCCAGCCGCGCCCGCCAGGGCGCCGCCGATTACGAAGGTTAGGCTGATCGTGCGGTTGATATTGACGCCCATCAGCGCCGCCGCCTCGGGGTCCTGCGCGGTCGCGCGCATCGCGCGGCCCATCTTCGTCATGCGGATGAACCGGTCGAGGCCGATCATCAGTCCAACGGCGAGGGCGATAATAAAGAGATCGAGTACAGCAAATTTTGTCGAGCCAATCGAAAAAGCGGTTTCGGGAAAGATTGTCGGGAAAGCGACAGAGCCACTTCCGCGCCAGATTTGCGCGACCGTCTCCAGGATGAAGGACGCGCCGACCGCCGCGATCAGCGGAGCCAGCCGCGGCGCCTTGCGCAGGCGGCGGTACGCGAAGCGTTCGAGGGTAAAATTAAGCGTCGCGGAGACCAGCATGCCCACCACCATCAGCAGGAGGAGCAGTCCGATCAGAGAGAAGATATTGGATGGTGGGGCTGAGATGTTGAGCGCATTCACCACGACGAGCGTCATGACGGTCGCCCACATGAAGATATCGCCGTGGGCGAAGTTGATCAGCTCGATGATGCCGTACACCAGGGTATACCCCAGCGCCACCAGCGCGTACATCGCCCCAAGCGTCACACCAATTTCAATCTGCTGGAAAAAGATTCCCAGTCCGCTGTTTGGCGCCGCGCTCAGGACAGTGGCGAGCGTCAGCATGCGCGTCACTCCTTACCAGGGTGATGCCGGTCGAAGGTCGTCAGGAACGTCATTTGGGAAAGCCTAGCCGGTTCACGTGACAGGGTGCGTTGTGAGAGACATTGTAACGCACAGAGCAGGCTCCATGTGAAGCCTGCTCCGTGCGTTATTGGATCACCGCTTCTGGTGGAGCGAGCCCATCGGATGCGGCATCCGGGATTTAGGCTGTGACCGACTTGTCATAGGCCCACGACGAGGAGCCGGGGGCAATGGCGTAGATGCTGAAGACCTTATCACCAGCGTTGTCGCCGTTGGCATCGAAGCTGATGTTGCCGATGATGGTCGGGAAGCTATTGCCAGCGATGTAGTCGCGGATAGCGGCGCGGGTTGGCGCCTTGCCGGACTGGATGATCGCCTTGATGGCATTGATCTCGATCGTCGCGCAGGCGTACGCCGCGGCGCTGTATGGCAGCAGGGCAGCGTCCTGTTTGCCGGCGACGAACGTGTTGTACGCGCTCTTGAAGGAGGCCGCGTCAGCCGACGTCAGCGAGGCCGGGTCCGGAGCCGCAACCGTGCCGTAGGTGTTGGCGGCGGCGGCGGCGCCAGCCGTGGTGATCCACGCCGGGTCGTCCGCGATGCCGTCACCGCCGACCATCGCCTTGGTGTAGCCAGCCGCGACGAGCGCCTTCTTCAGCGCGCCGCCGCCCTGGCTGGTGACGCCGCCGTAGAAGACGACATCCGGATTCGCGCTGGCGATTGTCGCCGCCAGCGAGTTCAGGCTGCTGACTTCCGAGGCCGTGATCGAGTGGCTGCTAACGACCGTGCCGCCATTCGCGGTGAAGTTCTGCTTGAAGAAGTCCGCCAGGCCAGCGCCATAGACGCTGCTGTCATCGACAACGTAGGCGGTCTTGGCGCTGATCGGCGCCGCGGCGGCGATCTGCGCGTCAACCTTGCCCTGCACGTCGTCGGTCGCCGGGACGCGGAAGTAGTATTCCTTCGTGCCCGCCGGGTGCAGCTGAGCGAAGTTGATGCCGCGGGCGGCGGCGTACTGCTCTTTGGTCAGGCCGGGGTTCGTGTTCGCGGGGGACATGATGACCAGGCCGCCGGTATTGGCGACCGGGATCTCAGCGACCGCGACACCGGAGTTGAACGGGCCGACAACCGCCATCACCTGCGGGTCCGCCAGCAGCGCGCGGATGTTGGCCGCGCCGATCGAGGCGTCCGCGCCGCTCGTGCCCTCGTCGTTCTTGTGAACGATCTGGAGCGTGTACCCGTTGCCGAGGTTCGCGTTCTGCTGCGCCGCCAGGTCCGCGCCATACTGCGTCGGCAGGCCTTGCGCCGCGTCTGTGCCGGAAACGGGAAGGTCGGTGGCGATCTTGATGACACCGCCAGAAGTGGTGCCGCTTGTACCACAGGCGGCCAGGCTCAGGGACAGCACAAACAGCGCCGCCAGTGAACCGCGCGAGATTGCGCTCAGGGAACCGTGTTGACGCATCGGCGCCATTCCTCCAAAAGAACAGGGACTACACATCACGTAGCTGAGTCGTGGTCGAATCAGCGCAGAGGTCGTTCTCAACTCCAGTGAGTTGACGAGCCTACAGGTCTACGCTTGATACCACTGCCCCAGGTCCACGCTATCAGCGCCGCGAAACCGCATAGACTCCGGCATATGCGCTGACTTACAACGATATACGTCGAGCGTTGTGTAAATCTCACACAAGACTTGCGTCTTGGATGATTACACGAATCGCATATCTGTACATATGCGTGTCATAATTTGTCTGTTGGCTGATGAAAACTTGGGAAAAGCCCCATGGCATTGAGCCGAAACAGGGCTTTCCGTAAGCGTAGCTGTCAAGCTGTCGCGTCCAGCGCTACTTCTGGCCGAGATGCCTGTCCAGCTCGTAGACCGCGAAGCCAGCCAGCGCGGCGGTCATCACCGGATGCGCCATGACCGCGCCGAAGACGTTGGGCAGGTGCTTTGCGGTGTGGTCGTGCATCTCCGCAAGCTGTTCGGGCGTCACCGTGTTGACATCAACGTGAGCATACTTCTCGTAGGCTTCGTGGTTCGCCTGTTTCATCTGCTCCAGGAAGTGCGTCGCCATGTCGGTGCGCTGCGCCTGGCTGAGCTGTCCGTACGCCTCAACCGGTGTCTGTTGATCGGCCATACTGAAGGTGGTCTCCTCTCGCATAGACATCTGTCTCACAGGCTACTTTCGCCGTAGCCGCCACGCAGTATAACACCGCCGCCAATCTCCTGTGAGAGCCGCGTGTACGCTATCGTGCTGATCGCGCGCTTGCTGGTCGCACTTATTGCTCCGGCGCTGTGCGCAGGTTGCGGGCGTAGATCGGGGCGCCCGCGATGGCGATGATGACTCCCACCACCAGCGCCGGCACGCCGACGATCAGCAGCGCGGGGCCAGCGCGCTCATGCAGCGTGGTGGCCAGTGATCCCACGACGGTGGGCGACCAGACATCGCCCAGCATGTGCGAGAGCAGCAGTGTCACCGCGACCGCTGTCGCGCGTAGGCCCGGCGGCGCGACATCCTGCGGGACGGCGGTGAGCGGGCCGGTGGGCAGGTTGAGCGCTAGCACCGCCAGCGTACCCGCGAGGACGAAGACGGAGAGCTGGGTGGTGAGGAGCATAGCGACGTAGCAGGGCAGCGCGACCAGGAACCCGACCCCCGCCGCTAGCACACGCCCGCCAGGATTCCAGCGCGTCAGCAGGTCCGATAGCGGGCCGCCGAGCAGCGCGCCAGCGACACCGCCCACGACGATGATGATCCCGGTCAGGAAGGAGGCGTGCGCCGCGCCCAGGTGGAACGGCCCGTGGCTCGACCGGATGTAGATCGGCAGGAAGGTGATGGCCGGCGTGGAGACGACGAAGATAATCGCCTGGAGTGCGATGGCCACCCAGAGTGTCGGTATGCTCAACACCGCGGAGAACTGCTGGGTGAGGGTTTGTGGCGGCTGGGCCACGGGCGCGGGGCTGGCGTCGCCATCAGCGCCGTCCGGCGCCGGGGAGACGCGAGCGGCGGGTGGGTCGACGACGAACCACATCAGCGCGGCCAGCGCCAGCCCCGGCGCCGCCGAGATGAGGAAGGCCATGCGCCAGGCGATGCTCGCGGGAAGCAGCGCGAAGAGCACGCCGGAAAGCACGAACGCCAGCAGAATGCCGACGAGCTGGCCGGTTTGCCAGCGCCCCATGACGCGCGCCCGCGCCGCGCGGGGATAGTAGGCGCTGAGGAGCGCGGTTCCGGCGGGATAGTAGCTGGCCTCACCGACTCCTACGAGCGCACGGGTGATGACAAGCGAGCCGAAGCCACGCGCCACCGCTGTCAGCCCGCTGAAGAGGCTCCAGATGCCCACGCCCAGCGCCACCACCCGCGCCCGCGCGCCCGTCCGGTCGGCCAGCGCGCCCAACGGAAGCGCTGAGAGTGTGTAGATGAGCAGAAACGCGCTGCTCAGGAAGCCAATCGCGCGGTCGGTCAGGTGAAATTCGGTTTTGAGCGTCGGCCCCACCGCGACCGTAATCAGCCGGTCGAGGTAGTTGAAGAGGTTGATGGCGAACATCAGCCAGAACACCCACAGTGGCCGCGAGATGACGAACGCGCGCCGGGATGGCCCGTGCGCGGAACCATCGTTCGTCATCCCGCTCACGCCAGTCTGATTCTCTGGCCGCGCTCGCGCCATGTCACGCCTTCTTCCCCAGCGCCGCCGCCGCGACCGCACATCATCGCCACCCGCTCGTGAGCGCCTCATCCTGTAGTGATACACCATGCGCCTGCCCGCTGGATAGTCCAGGTTCTCGCGTGTGGGAAAGCCGCCATCAGGCGCTGGGCGCGGTGTGGATCTCGATGTAGCGGTCCCAGCCGGCGTAATCCGAGCCGGCACGCAGCGCCGCCGTGGGGAACGCCTCGCGCGCCAGCGTCTCGACCGCCGCGCGCTGGTCGTAGCCAAACTCCAGGAAGAGCGCGCCGCCGGGCCGCAGCTTCGCTGGCGCCTGCTCCAGCAGCCGCCGGATGTGGGCCAGGCCGCGCTCCGGGCTGTAGAGCGCGAGATGCGGCTCGTAGCCATGAACCGATGGGGCGACCTCCGTGTCATGCGGCGCGATATAGGGCAGGTTGGCGAGGATGATGTCTACGGGCTCTGGCAGAGGCGCCAGCAAGTCGCCCTCCAGCGGGATGACGCGCGCGGCGACGCCCAGCGCGGCGGCGTTCTCCGCCGCCAGCGCCAGCGCGTCGGGCGAGATGTCCACCGCATAAACGCGCGGCAAGCGTGGCTCTAGCGCGGCCAGCGCAACGGCGATGGCGCCGCTGCCGGTCCCGATGTCGGCGGCGATGGGCGCGGGCCGCGCGGGGTCGTCTAGCCGCTGGCGGACCTCGCGCAGGGTGGCCTCGACCAGCAACTCCGTCTCAGGGCGGGGGATCAGCGCGCGGCGGTCCACGTGAAACATCAGCCCCATGAACTCGCGCTGCCCGGTCAGGTAGGCGACCGGCTCCAGCGCCGCGCGCCGCGCGACCAGCCCGGCGTACTCCGCCGCCTGGTCGGGGGTGAGCGCGCGCTCCGGGTAGGCGAGCAGCGTCGCGCGGGTCGCCCCGGTGACATGCGCCAGCAGGACTTGCGCGTCCATCATGGGCGACTCCGAGCCAGCCGAGCGCAGCCAGTCCGCCGCCAGCCGCAGCGCCTCGCCCAGCGCGCGCGCCGCCGCCAGCCGCGCCTGATGGGCGGCTGGGGCGCCATGGGAAGATGGTGGCTCATTGCTCATGGGCGTCACGCGCGCTGATGGCGTAGCGCGCCATCAGAAGGAGTAGCTGACAAGCTGGTTTTGCGCCAGCGTGTTGTTGAAGACCTTGGTGGCATGCGCCGTCAGGCCGTTGAACGTTCCCAGATCGTTGATGATCTGCGGGCCTTGGAGCGAGCCGCGTGTGACGTAGACGGTCAGGTGTGTCGCACTGCCAGCCTGCTTCTCCACCAGCTCGGTGTACGTCCCGTGGCCGTTGGCGCCAACCGTATAGGCGTTCGGCGTGTACCACGAGATAAAGATCGTCTGGGTGTGCGGCTGCGGATGATACTGGCAATCATATGACTCGGTGGTGAAGTCATATGCGTTGATGTTGTCTTGCGGAGATCGGGCCGCACATCACCATCAGCGCGCCCATCACCATCGTGCGACCCGCCACGTCGCTGGCGGTCGTGGTCGTAAAGATGCCGTGGGCAGACGAGCAATCGGTGATAATCGACGAGTATCCTGAACCGCAGCCTCCAGGTGAGAAAATCGACGGATTAAACCCCGACCAGCCCACAATCGTCGCGTCACCGGGCATGTAGGTGCGCTGGATGTCGCTGTAGTCGTAGAAGCTTGACCCAGGATTGAAGATGTCGCCCTTCTTGTCGTAGGTCACGGAAATCGCCAGACGGTGGAAGGCGCCACCGTTGGGCAGCAGCGTCACATAGTCGGTCTGCTGCTCGGTGACGAAGAGGTTGGCTTTGTTGCCACCATCGTTGGTATCCACCACGAAATAGCCGTCACCCTGTCCGGTGGCGACCGTCGAGGCGAGGCCCAGCTGGCGCAGCACCAGCTCAGCGCGCGGGTCGGCGAGATAGACTTGCAGGTCTTTCGATTGGATGGACTCAGCGGCGATCTGGAAAATAACCTTCAGCCCAGAGCCATGCAGCGCTTTGAGGCGGTCGAGCAGGGCCTTGGAGAGATCATGCGTGAACTGCTTGCGGTCCTGGCCATTGGCGGTGGGAACATGGAGCTGGAAGTAGTGAATCTGCTGTTCCAGGTTTTGCGGCGTGACGATCGTATGATAGTCCGGCATGGGCAGGTTGCCCGTTACCTCCAGAATCTTCTGGATGAGTCCCGGCGTGAACGCTACCACACCCTGGATGGGCGCGCCATTCGGCGTCCCGCCGCCCGCCTCGACGATCTGCATCGCCAGGCGCGCGTTGGTTGGGAAGTCTGGCGAGAGGTTTGAATCGCGCAGTCCCCAGCCAAATTGCTGGATGCAGCGGTACGGCCACCACCAGTAGAGGTTGGTCGGCAGTGTTACCTGATGACTGCAGCCATACGGCAGCGGATTCTGCGCGGCGTTCTTGGTGTAGACCTGATCGAGGGAATAGGTGTCGGACAGGCCGAAGGGATGGGTCTTCGACTGTTTGCCGCCATCCAGCTCCAGCAGACCGTAGTTCCCCTGAAAGCCGCCGCCGGGCCGCAACTCCGAGCTGTCCATGGCGATCGCGAGGAAGTACGCTGGCTGTCCGACACCCAGCAATGCGGGCGCGGCGTCAATCAGGTCTTTTACCTCGCCGAAGACCTTGACCACCAGCGGGAGCTGCGCCAGATACGCGCCATACTTCGATCCCGGCTTGAGTTGCGCTGGCAGCGCCTGTGGGTCGAGCTGCTGATAGGCGGCGATAGCGTCCAGCGAGCGCGCGTAGGCGTCTGAGAGCAGCACGCGCGCCTGCTGGAGGTCGGCGGGCTGGATGCCCGGCGTCGTGCTATCAGCGGAGAGCGCGCCGCCTTCGAGCGGCGTTACGAGCGTCTGCGCAATCTGGAGGCTCTCGCTTGCGGCGCCGGTGAGGTCGTAGCCTATCCGCACGAGCAACTGGTAGTTGCGGGCGGTTTTGCTGACGGCCCCGGCAGGCGCGCCGATCACGGCGACGGCTCCGTTGATCTCGTAGAGGTCGCTCTCGATCGCGGCGATGTCTTGCTGCGCCCGCGTGATGTTGCTGGCGTTGATGAGGCTGGTCACGCCGCCGGCGGAGAGCGCGCGCAGGTCTTCGGCGCGCCGGGCGAGATCGGTGACATCGTATCCCAGGCGGATCAGCGGAACGAGCGGCGCGCAGCAGGTCAGCATGAAGCTGAGGAGGAAGAACGCCAGCATCGCGGCGGCGGCGGGGCGGCGGCGTAAGAGCAGCCGGATGCGCGCCGCGCGTGTGGTAGGCCGCGAGACCGCACCCAACTGGGCCATGGTGCTCAGGGATTCAGAGATCACATTCGCGTCGAGGGAGCCGCGCAGGTCGCCGACCAGGTTCCAGTGGGCGTCGTTTGGCGCGGCGGGCTCACCCCATTCGCCTCCGCTTTCCCACCCGTCGCGCGAGTCGCGTGGGTCGCGCTGGGCGCCGCGCCGCTGATCGCGGCTAGCCGGGACTTCCTCGTAGCCACCGTCATCGGCGTAGGCGCCACGGCCACGCGACCGGCCCGACCCGTGATCGTCCCATCCGTTCGGCTCGTCATCCCAGGTAGCGTTGTCCCAGTCTACCTCGCCGCCTTCGTTCCACGCGGCATCCCAGCCCCCGGCGCCGGCGGCGTTCCACTCGGCGTCATCCCAGCCCCCAGGGTCGGCGGCGTTCCACTCGGCGTCATCCCAGTCATCCACGTCAGCGCCCCGCGCGCCCCGTCCCCCACGCCCACCTGAATATCCACCCCGGCCCCCGCGCGCGCCAGCGCCATCTTCGGCATATCCGTCGCGCCGCGCGCCATGAGAACCACGAGCGCGGTCCTCATCATACTCAGGGGCGTCGGGGTCAGGTGGAAGCTCGAAGGGGACTGCGCCGCGCTGGTCCCAGTCGTCAATCTCATGCGGGGCGAAATCCGTGGCGCGCCAGTCGCCGTGGCGGGGAGCGCGCTGGAGCGCGCCCTCGGTCATACGGCGCAGATTTTGCCCCAGCTTGCGCGCGCCGTTCGCCAGGCCGCGCCAGCCCGGTTCTTCGCTGGGCGCGGGCTCCTGCGGGCCTCCGAACCGGCTTAGCAGGCCCCCCGTCGGCGGCGCGGGCTGTTGAGCCGGCTCAGGGCTGTTCGACTCGTCGTAATAGTGACCGGAGAGCAAGCCCTTACGAGGCTTTGGGGGAGGGGCGCCACGGTTATCCATCCTGCTCGTTCTTCCCTCCACGGAAAGGCCAGCGAGAAACCGCTGGCGTGCGCGCCGATACGTCCGTCCTGGGGGGTCTCGCCACGAAGCGCGCCAATGCGAGACTAGCACCCAAACTGCACAGCCGTCAAGCTTGGTAGGACGCAAGCGGGGCCGCGCTCAGACGGCCTTAAGGCGCGTTGACGCTGGCCGCGCGCGCTGAAATTTCCCGCGCCGCGAAACAGAGACAGCGACTATGGGGCCAATCTGGGCGCCAGCGGTCAGGCCCGCGCGGCTGACTGCATGTCTGGCACGAGATGCGCGACCGGGTGATCGGTAGTGACGAAATGCGCGGGCGAGCCGAAGAGCGCGAGCCGCGTCACCTTGGCGATACGCATGTTGGAGGTCGGCGTGCGCGTCGTGACATAGCGCTGCACGAGCAGGCCGAGCGGGCGCGCGGCGATCATCGCGGCGGTCGTCGCCATCATCACGTTGTTGAACGTATTGTAGGGGCGCCGCAGCCGCGCGACGCTCATCGCCGAGAAGCTGGTCAGGATGCCCGCGACCGCCAGGTTCGTGCCGCAGCGCTCGTGAATCGCCATCTCTGGATGGGCGCCACGCAGCAGCGCTAGCGCCTGATCGGCGGCGGGTCGCACCGCTTCGGTCGGGATATCGCCAAAGACGAAGAACCCGCGCGCGAACGAGATGCCGGAGAAGCGCGTGTCGGGATAGCGCTTGCTGAGCAGCACGATTGTGGCGTGCTCCAGCGCGTGGTTCTCGCGCACCGGCGCGCCCAGCGTCATCTGATGCCAGACCTGCTGAAAGATGTTCACCCGATGGCTCCTCTCAATGTTTCCTGTGTGGCGACCCCGTCTGTCCTACTGTAATCTCGCAAATCCCGCACCTGCGCCTGTCGCGCCGTCTGGGCGCTCACCCCGTGGCTCCCTGGCCAGACGGCCCATTGCGGCGTATGGCGAGCGCGAACAGGTGATAGCCGAGCGGCCCTAGTGGCAGGATATCCTCGGCGAGATAGACGGTATAGTAGGCGAAAGCGACAATCTGATAAAGCGTATCCCACTGAATCACCCACCGCAAGAGGACCAGGAGAGGCAGATTGACCAGCTCGGCGACGCCCAGGCCGGTTCGCGTGACGCGGACGATCTCGAACTGGTCGCCGAGTAGCGCGCGCAGACGATCCACGGAATAGTGGCGGTGGACGCCGGTCGCGGCGATCTCCGGTGGAAACAGGCCATGCCGCGTGGCGCGGACGAGCGCGGCGTAGAGGTTGAGGGAGTCCAGCCGCCAGAGCAGGCCGCGATGCGGGACGCTGATGGCGAGCGCGCCGCCCGGCTTGAGGACACGGGCCGCTTCGGCGATGGCGGCTCTTTCATCGGGCAGATGCTCCAGCACATCGAGGAAAATGACGCCGTCAAACGAGGCGGAGGGCAGGCCGGTATGGGCGGCGTCCGCCAGCGCGTACTCGCCCCTGGGGTCGGCGCGGCGCGCTCGGGCGATGTAGGCTGGCGAAGCGTCCACCCCCACGGCGTCATGGCCCGCCAGCCTGAGCAGCCGCGTCGCGAAGCCGAACGCGCAGCCGAGATCGAGCACCCGCCCGCCACGGAAGGGGAGCGCGCGCAGGGCGCGGGTCCATCTGGCCAACTCGTCTCCCTCCCGACTCTATCAAGATCAAGATCGCGCGTATCGCGTCTATCGTCTATCGCATAGCGCGCGCCGCGCTGGGCGGCGCCGCGGAGGCAGCCCGAAGTCCGCCGGAACGCTCACAGACGCAGATCTACCCTCCGGGCTGGGAAAGTTCTTCGAGGGGCGGACCGTCTGTCTCAGCCGCCAGCGTTTCCAGCTCCGCGCGGGTCGCCGCGTCCAGCGGGATGCCCGTGGCGAGGCGCTCCTGGCGGATACGCGCGCGGCGCTCACCAGGGATGCGTACTTCCTGGCCCGGCGCGGCGGGACTGGCGCGCAGCGCGTCGAGTAGATCGCCCATGCGCCGCTCGTAGAGTGACGCTGGCGCCAGCGCCGCAACGTTGAACGCCATGACCCAGAGCCCCGAATCCGTTGGCTCATGGGTATCCTCATACGGCGAGCGCACCTGTGGCCCCCAGGCGGAGCCAGAGATGACCGCCGCGAGGATCTCGATCATCAGCGCCAGCGCATAGCCCTTCGCGCCCGCCATTGGCAGCACCGCGCCCGCGAGCGCGGCTGTCGCGTCGGTTGTCGGGCTCCCCTCGGCGTCGAGCGCCCAATCAACTGGGATGGGCTCCCCCTGGCGCGCGGCCATGATGATGTTGCCGCGCGCGACGACGGTCGTCGCCATGTCAACGACCACCGGCGCCGCGTCCTCGCCCGCGGGCGCGGCGAACGCCAGCGGGTTCGTCCCCAGGAAGGCCTCGCGGCCACCCCACGGCGGCATCGCTTTTGGGGTATTGCACACCATCATGGCGATGCAGCCCGCCGCCGCCGCGCGCTCGACATACGCGGAGAGCGCCGCCGCGTGGTTCGTATGCGCGACCGTCACCATGCCAATGCCCTGCTCGCGCGCCAGGCTGATCGCCGCGTCCATCGCCGCGACCGCCGCGACCGGGCCAAGCGCGTTATCGGCGTCGAGCGTCCTGATACCCGGCGCCGGCTGGCTCCAGCGCAGCGACGGGCGGGGATTCGCCAGCCCCGCGCGCACACGCCGTACATACATCGCCAGCCGCGAGACGCCGTGTGAGTCAATGCCCTCCAGGTTCGCCTGGACCAGCGCCCACGCGACGGCGCCCGCGTCAGCCTCCGGCAGGCCCGCCGCGCGCAAGACCGCTCGCGCGAAGTCTTCCAGCGCCTGCGCGCTGACACGAACGCCGGTCACGTTACCCATCACTTTGCCCTATCCGCGTGCGATATTGCGCCCGCCCTGATACCGCTGTGGTCGCATTAGGAACAACATGGCGGCGCCGCGCGCAGCCTATGTATACAAGTATACCGAGCGGATGCGCGCGGCGCTTATGCGCTGGCGGGGTCAGGCGTGTCAATGCTGGGTGAGATAGCACATGGCAATGTTCAGGTGGTGGGCGGTATCGGTCCCTGTCCAGGCGACCTGCTCGTCGCCGGCATAGAAGGCCTGCGCGGGGCCACCAATCGCCGTCTCACCAAGTGTGATCTTGGTCTCAGCCGGATTGGGAAAGTTCATACCTGAGGCGCTCCACTGCAGGTTCAGATGATGGGCGGTATCTGTCCCTGTCCAGCTGATCCAGTCCATGCCCGATTGTACGATATACGGTCCCAGGAAGTCGGTGTGCGGGGCGAACGCGCTCGTCTCTGGCAGCCCGGCGTCCAGCGTGTTATTGAAGGTGACGCCGTCGGGGGAGTCGGCGAGGTTGAGCTGGAGCGCGCGTGTGGTCCAGTTCAATACCAGATGGGTTGTCCCGTATCTTGTCAGGTGCGGCCCAGCGTTGCTGCTGAATTGGGTCAGCACGGTCTTCTGTCCCGCGACCAGATGGGAATCTGTGTAGGTGATCGGCATGATGTTGAGCGAATGGTTGGCGTCAGTCCCGGTCCACGCCAGGTACATGTGAGCGCCAAGCGTAAAGATAGCCGGAGCGGCGATGCTGTTCTCGTGAACCAGCGTTAGCTTCTTCTGGCTGCCATAGACGCCATAGAGGACGTTGAGGGAGTGGTTCGCATCTGTGCCAGTCCAGGCCACCACGATAGGGCCGCCAGCCACTTGCGTAACGTCCGGACGGAATGGCGAGGTTTCGTTGAGCGTGAACTTGTGAGCGAAGTTCAGACCGTCGGTACTGGTCTCGACGTTGAGGTGGTGGGCAGTGTCGGTACCAGTCCAGGCGATCACGGACCTGTTGAATGACGCGTTAGGCTCGAAGATGCTGCTGAGCGCGGGGCCATCAATACTCATATCAGGCAGCACGATCTTGCTGAATTTGAAAGCAGGCGGCGCCGCACGAGCCGCTTGAGTTGAAGCTTCCACCGGATGCTGCGAGGCGGCCCACGCAGGGGCGGCGCCGCCAATCGCGAGAACGACCGCAGTGAACAACGCGACGACTGACGCAGTCAGGTGATGCTGACGCATGAACATCCTCCTTGATATCCGCTTCGTAGATATCTGCTTGGTAGCGGTGTGGCACAGCATGGGGTTCTGTGCTCAAATACAACTCCCGCGCTCTTGCCCTGAGGGGGTGATGGGCAAACCGGCACATACACCGCGGCGCCGTCTATTTCCCAGCCCACGGGTCCTCTCTTGCTGGTCAGCATGGTCTGGCCGCGCATTCATCTATGGGGCTGGATCGCCTTCCCGCCGGTCCTCCTTCCCGCCAGGCGGCGCGCGGCGATGTGCGCGACATCGCCGAAGTCGCGCCATCTCGTCGGCGACCAAATGTAAATATTACTCGCAGCGTGACACAACACCCGCACAGCCGGATAACTGGAGGACACAAGCGCATCACTGCGGCGCTCTAGCCGTGTTGAGGTGTTGCTCGGCTCACACTTCCGGCGCTTCGCTTAACGCAGCGGAGCGCGGAGCGTCTGAGAGGTGGAAATGCGGCCGCGAAAGCGGAAAGAAGCGCGCCATAGCAAGCGAAGCAGATGGGAAGAAAGCCAGGAATGCCTTCCCCGCGAGGTGGCGCCCATCCTGATATCACCCTGATATCACCCTGGCCTCATCGGGAACAACGTGGCGGCTCCGCGCGCGCGAACAGTATACTGAACACCTAGCGCGACGCCCGCGTCACGCGCCAGACAGGCGCGCGTCGTGGGGGCTTGGGAGGAGAGAGGGGAAACTTTGTTCATCGTCACGGACGCGGCGCCAGGGACCCGGCGGCACACGCAGCGCGTCATTAGCGAACTGGCGCAGAGCATCCAGGAGCGGGACCTGGTCACCTATCAGCACTGCCGCCGGGTGGCGATCTACGCCAACCGCCTCGCCCGCCAGATGGGCTGGCAGCGCGCCGCCGCGCGCGAGCTGGCGCTGGCGGGGCTAGTGCATGACCTGGGCAAGACGTGGGTGCGCAACGAGGTGCTGCTCAAGCCCGCGCGGCTCTCAGAGAGCGAGCGCGAGACGATCGAGAAGCACCCCGTCACCGCCGCCCAACTCCTCTGGGCGTTCGATATGCCCGACCTGATCCTCGACGCGGTACTCAGCCACCACGAGCGCTGGGACGGCGCGGGCTATCCGCAGCGGCTGGCCGGCGCGGCGATCCCGCTGGGCGCGCGGCTGCTCAGTGTCGCTGATGTCTTTGATGTGATCACTACTGACCGCCCGTACAAAGCCGCGATGAGCGTCAGCGAGGCGCGCGAGCGCATCCACGAGGGGGCGGGCGGCTCATTCGACCCGGCGGTCGTGGACGCCTTCACTGCGCTGCTCGACGCCCGGCCGGATTTTCGCCTCACCGCGTATATGGATGCCGTGGCGCCGGACAGGCTGTGGAGCGAGCACGATAGCGGTGACCAGCTCACGCCCGCCTGAACCAGACGTTCCGCAGGAAGGTCGCCCAGGTATGCCAGACACCGCCGTCACCCGCTTCCTGTTCCGGCCCATGCGCGTGCGCGACGCCCTGGCCGCCAGCCGCTGGCGCTATCCAGCGGAGTACGCGATCTACGACCTGGCCCTGACAGAGTTGCTGTTCTACGCGATCTTCCGCGCGCCGCTGCGGACGCTGGGCGTCTACCCGCTTGCGGTCGCCACGGCGGATGACCCCTTCATCAGTGTCTTTTCGCTCATCCACCGCGGCGATGATGTGGAGATTGGGGTAGGGATGCGCCCCGACCTGATGGGCCACGGCCTGGGGCTGGAGCTGATGCTGCAGGGGATGGACTATGCGCGCAAGCGGCTACACCCCGCGACGTTCAGCCTCGATGTCGCGACCTTCAACCGGCGCGCTATCGCGGTTTATGAGCGCGCCGGCTTCCAGCCAGGCCCTACCAAGCCCTTCATCGCCCAGGGCAAACGCGTCGAGTCCATGAAGATGACGCGCCCGGCATGACCACTTCCCCTCTCCTCGCGGGAGAGGGGGTCAGGGGGTCAGGTCGCCACCTCACTCCCACTTGAAGGTGAAGGCCGCCCCGCCGAGGAAGACCACACCCCAGGCCAGCAGCGAGAGCAGGCTCCAGGCCTGGAACGCGCCCGCGTTGAGCGAGCCGTACAGAGCGGTGGAGAGCGCGGCGGCGGGCAGGGCGTAGGCGATGGGCTGGATGATGGCGGGCAGCGCGCTGACGGGTACGACTGTGCCGCCGATCAGCACGAACAGCAGATACAGCCCGTTGGCGGCCGCCAGCGTCGCCTCGGCTCGCAGTGCGCCCGCCATCAGCATCCCCAGCCCGCTGAAGGTCGCCGTGCCGATCAGGCAGACCAGCAGGAACAGCGGCAGCGAGCCAGTGGGTCGCCAGTCGAGGAACAGCAGCGCCAGCAGCGAGAGCAGCGCGATCTGCCCGGCCTCCACTACCAGCACCGCTAGCGTTTTCGCCAGGATTAGCCCGCCGCGCGAGAGCGGCGACGCGCCCAACCGCTTCAGCACGCCGTAGAAGCGCTCGTAGCCGGTCGCGATGCCCAGGCTGACCATGCCGGTAGACATGATCGCCAGCGCCAGCACGCCCGGCACGAGGAAGTTGATTCCAACCCCGGCGACCTTGACGAACGAAAAGAAGAACAGCAGCAGCGTTGGAATGAAGATGGTAATCAGCAGGCTCTCACCGCGCCGCAGCGTCATCGTCAACTCGGCGCGCGTCTGCGCCAGCACGGCGCGCCAGAACGGGGCCGCGCCGCCAGTCGTGACGGTGGTAGGTGATGTGGATGGGGTCGAGGCGCTCACTCGCGCATCTCCTTTCCGGTCAGGCGAATGAAGACATCCTCCAGCGACGAGCGGCCCACGCGCAGTTCGGTCAGGTCCACCGCATGCTCGCGCAGCCAGCCGGTAAGCTCTACCAACAGGTCGCGCGGCGCGCCAGTATCGAAGGCGTAGACGCCGGGACTTTCCTCGCGCGCGGCGCGCACCGACGGCAGCTTGCCCAGCGCCGCCATATCCAGCCCTGGCGCGGCGCGGAAGCGCACCTCGGTCCCGGTGGTGGACTGGCTGGTAGTCAGGCCGGCGGGCGTATCCAGCGCGATGATCTTGCCGCCGTCCATGATCGCGATGCGGTCAGCCAGCCGCTCGGCCTCATCCATAAAGTGCGTCGTCAGCATCACCGTGACGCCGCGCGCCTTGAGTTCCTGGATGATATCCCAGGTGGCGCGGCGCGCCTGCGGGTCCATGCCGGTCGTTGGCTCGTCGAGGAAGACCAGCCGCGGCTTGCCGACGATCGCCACCGCCAGCGCCAGCCGCCGCTTCTGCCCGCCCGAGAGCTGGCGGAAGCGCGTCCCGGCGGCGGCGCTCAGGCCGACACGCTCCATGAGTTGCGCCGGGTCTTCGGGATCGGCGAAGAAGCTGGCGTAGAGCGCCAGAATCTCGCGCGCCCGCAGCATCTGATAGAGGCCGTCCTGCTGGAGCATCACGCCGACCAGCGGCTTGAGGCGGGCGCCATCACGGCGCGGGTCGAGGCCGAGCACGCGCGCCTCGCCCTTATCGGCGACACGATAGCCTTCCAATATCTCGATTGTCGTTGTCTTGCCGGCGCCGTTCGGGCCGAGCAGGGCGAAAATCTCGCCCTGCTGGACCGTGAACGAGGCTCCGTTGACCGCGACGACATCGCCATACGATTTGACCAGGCCGCTGACCGAAATCGCGGCCCCGCTGGCCTGGGCGGGGGCTCCCCCGCCACCCGGCGCGCGCGAGCTTGCTGTCTGTGCGCTGCTCATCTATCCGCTCATTACGCTAAAGAGAACGCATGCCGTTTACGCATCGGAACCGCTGAAAAACGTCCGCGCGCCGCTCGGAATTCACGGCGCAGGCTGGCGTCCCAGCGCCTCCAGTCACCTACCCTATCATACGCGCCCAGCGCACGCCATCGGGTGTTTTGTAGGGTCTGGTAGGGTGAGGCGCGAAGGGAGCGGTTGAAAACCATGTGAGATGGAGGAATATGGCGAACGTAGTACAAGATGGGCCCGCGCCGCGAAAGGGATAGCGGTGGGCTGGCGACCGCGCGCCAGGGGGAATCTCCGTGTATTTCCCGGATTCACGCGCGCTATCACACGCGAGCGAACGCCGCGCCGCTGTGACACGGTTGTTAGTTAGGACACTTGACAAACTAACAGCCCCCATGCTACCCTGTGCAGCAGCGGAGGGCAATGGCCTATGACCCACTCTGACGCGCACGTCCCGCCCAGTCTTCGCTGGCGTGACGCGCTAGTCCGGCCAAACGTCGTGGGCCACCGCGCTTCAGACCTCCACGACATGCGCGAGGCGAACAATACGCTCGTCCTGCGCGTGATTCGCCAGCATGGGCCTCTTGCCCGCGTCGCCATCGCCCGGCGCACGGGACTCTCACGAACGACGGTTAGTAGTATCGTTGACGGCCTCCTTGCCGAGGGGGTCGTCCGTGAAGGTGAAACGCTCAGCGCGGCTCCCAGTGGTGGCCGCCGGCCCACGCTCGTGCACTTCAACGAGTCAGCCGGCGTCATTCTCGGGGTTGACATCGGGCGCACTCATTTCACATTGCTCGCCACGGATCTGCATGCGCACGTCATCGCGCGCCAGTCAGGCCCGTGGGATACCGATCTTGGCCCGGACATCTGTCTGCCACGGCTCATTGGGGAGATTCGTCAGCTCATCAGCGAGAATCAGCTCGATTGGGACCGGGTGGTCGGCGTCGGGGTAGGCATTCCAGGTCCCGTAGACGCAACCCTTCATATGCTAGTCGCGCCTCCGCGCATGGCTGGCTGGGATGGGGTTGATGTCACTGGGATCTTGCGCGCGGCGCTTGGGACTCCCGTCTTGCTCAACAATGACGCGAACCTCGGCGCGCTGGCGGAGAGCCGCTACGGAGCGGCGATCGGCGCCTCCGACTTCACCTATGTGAAAGTCGGCACGGGCATCGGTTGCGGCCTGGTGATTGACGGCAAGATCTATCGGGGCAGCAGCGGCGTGGCCGGAGAGTTCGGCCATTCACCGTCGACAACGACGGGCCGCTGTGCGCGTGTGGCAACGGGGGTGCCTGGAAGCGGTCGCCGGGGCTCCTCAAATCGTTCGATCGGCGTTGAGCGCCGGCTATGGCCAGGGCGAGGCCACGGCGCGCGCGACGACCGGCGGTAAGGATTCCCAGTCTACCGAGGATTCCGAGGTAGATGTCGCGGAGGTGATTCAGGCCGCGTTGCGCGGCGATCAGGCTTGCCAGACCGCTGTACGGCGGGCGGCGGATCTGATCGGCGTCGCGCTGGCGGGCCTGGTGAACCTGGTCAATCCGTCAGTGATCCTTCTAGATGGCAGCGTGTCGCGGGCCGGCGAGCTTTTGCTCGGCCCGATTCGCGAGGCCATCCGCGAGCGTAGCCTTCTGGCGGCCTCGCACGGGCTGTCCGTGTACAGACGAGCGCGCTGGGCGATAGCGCGATCGCACTGGGCGCGGCGACCTGATGCATTGACGCGATCTTTGGCCCTCCCGTCGCGATCGCGCATGTGGCGGAAGAAGCGACGACGCGGAGAGCGCGGCTGCCGCTGGGACAGCCGCCGACGAGCGACCTGTAGCGTGGTAGATGCTGGCGCCCCGCGCAGGAGGTCCCGAGGCGATTGTCACGTGCGGCGTCAGCGGCGTCCGGCGCTCGCGGGGCCGGGCCATGCGACCCGCGCATCCCTCGGCGCCGCAAAGCGATCAAGCGTCTTTGCGGATCACGTGTTCTTAGCCCTCACGGTCTTCGCGGTGGCGGCGGGAAAACGGTGGTCAGCGTCGACCTTCCGGCGTAGTACAAGACAGGATGAACGCATGAAGGCGCGCCAAGGTGGCGTGGCCATCCCGAACGAACGGAGTTCACGATGACGTTTTCCCCTCTGACTCGTGGTCGCGCGACTGCCGCCACGCTGGTCGGCGTCAGTCTGCTGGCCACCGTGCTCGCTGGCTGCACCTCTGGCGGCACCACATCGACGCCTCCGGCCCGTACAGCGCCGCCAAGGGCTGCCAGAAGATCGGCTTCCTGCTCCCTGAGAGCGCTTCCTCCGCTCGCTGGGAAGCCAACGACCACCCCGACATGGTCGCTGCGATCAAGCAGTCCATGCCCAACGCCACACTGGACGTCACCAACGCCAACGGCTCTGACACCACACAGCTCGCTCAGGCTGAGGCCGACCTCACCAAGGGCGACTGCATCCTGATCGTCGCCCCACACGACAGCACGGCGGCGGCCACGATCGTCGAGAAGGCGCTGGCGCAGCATGTGCCGGTCATCGCCTACGACCGCCTGATCCAGGACAAGAACACCGCCTTCTACGTCTCCTTCGACAACGTGAAGGTCGGCAATCTCCAGGGTTCCTACATCGCGAGCCACTATCAGTCGTTCGTCACGGCGAATGGCAACAACAATCTGGTCATGATCAACGGCTCGCAGACCGACAACAACGCGCTGCTCTTCAACAAGGGCGCGCACCAGGCGCTCGATCCGCTGATCAACGGTGGCAAGCTCAAGAATGTCTACGAGAAGTACACGCCGAACTGGGACAACCCCACCGCGCAGTCTGAGATGGAGGCGGCGCTGACCAAGACCGGCAACAAGGTCGCCGTGGCGTACGTCGCCAATGACGGCATGGCGGGCACCGTGATCGCCGCCCTGCAGCAGGCGCACCTGGCGGGTAAGGTGCTAGTCACTGGCCAGGACGCGACCATTGCTGGCATCCAGAACATCCTGCTCGGCTACCAGTCCATGACGGTCTATAAGGCCATCAACAAGGAAGCCACCGCCGCCGCCGCAACTGGCCGCCGCGCTCAGCAATGGGACGGACACGTCCTCGATGACCAATGGCGCGACCACGGCGACGAGCGACGGCGGCAACCTAGCCTCCGTTCTCGAGACCCCGGTGGCGGTTGACAAGTCCAACATCGCGTCGACCGTTCTCGCAGATGGCTTTGTCACCAAGGAGCAGATCTGCGTGGGCGTGCCTGCGGGAACTGACGGTATCTGCTAGCTGTCGCGAATATCTGCTAGTATACAGATATCCCGACTCGCGACATGCGGGCCGCGGAGCTGACGCTCTTGGGCGCCGCGCCGTGGCCCGCGCTTCGCCCGCCAGGCGCTGTGGCCTAGCTCGCGATCATCACCGCTGATCATCGCCGCGCCATACGCCGCGATTGTGGACGGTGATCCCCGCGCTCGGAGGCGTCGTGGCCACGAGATGGAGGTTCACCCATGGCGTTCCGTGCCGAATGGCGTCCAGGCGGGCGATGGCCAGCCCGCGTTCCAGCCCTCGCAAATGACGAATATCAGCAAGGCCTTTGGAGCGGTGCAGGCGCTTCGGACGTGGACTTCGAGGTTTACTCCGGCGAAGTCGTCGGCCTTGTCGGCGATAACGGCGCGGGCAAATCAACGCTCATCAAGGCGATCTCCGGCGTCAATATCCCTGATACCGGCGAGATATTCGTCAATGGCCAGCGCGCGCACATCAGCAGCCCGGCTGATGCGACCCATCACGGCATTGAGACGGTCTATCAGGACCTCGCGCTCTGCGATAACCTGGATGTCGTCAACAATCTCTACCTCGGCCGTGAGCGATACAGCGCCTCCCTCGGACCGCTCTCTCCCTCAATGAGGACTCGAGATGGAGCGCCGCACCGTCGAGGTGCTGCGCCAGCTCGACGTCAAGTTCCCTCGGTGCGCGTCCCGGTCGCTTCACTCTCCGGCGGCCAGCGGCAATCCATCGCCGTCGCCAAGACCATTCTGCGCAATGCGCAAGTGGTGCAGCTCGACGAGCCAACCGCCGCGCTCGGTGTCGCCCAGACCCGTCAGGTGCTCATGCTCATCAGCCGCTTGCGCGAGCAGGGACTCGCGGTCGTCGTCATCTCCCACAACCTGGCCGACGTCTTCGAGGTCGTGGACCGCGTCGTGGTGATGCGACTGGGTCGCCGGATAGCGACCTTTGATGTCCACACGACCACGCCCGAGCAGGTAGTCGCGAGCGATTACGGGCGCGGAGTTCGGTGACGTGCCCGAAAACGGCAGTGCGAGCGGTACGGGCGATGTCGCTCAAACGGCGTAGCGGAGAGCGAGCGAGACAATGAGCAGCGATCTGACGAACGTGAAGACGCCCAAGTCCGATGTCTCTAGCCGCACGCAAACGGACCTCCCAGACGAGACGATCATACGGGCGATGACGACGCGACTGCGACGCGGAGATATCGGCCAGCTCCCGGCGATCCTGATGCTCTTCGTGATCGTCCTCATCTTTGAGTTCGTATCGGGCGGGGTCTTTCTCAATCCCACCAATCTGAGCAACCTGGTCCTCCAGGAGGTTGGTACGGCGGTCGTCGCGATGGGCGCGGTGATGGTCGCTGCTGCTGGCCGAGATTGACCTTTCGCTCGCGGCGGTGGCGAATCTGTGTGGCGCGGTGATGGCCACGCTTTCCGCGTACCAGCATGTGTCAGCGCCGATCGCGCTGCTGGCTGGCCTGGCGGCGGGCCTGGTGATAGGCATCATCAACGGGTTCTTCGTCGCGGTAATGCGTATTCCCTCCTTCATTGTTACGCTGGCCGCGTACATCTTCTATTCCGGTCTGCTGCTGCATATCCTGCTGCCAAACACGACCATCACGCTCTGTACGATCCCGCGCTCACAGGCATCATGTCGAACTATGTCACGTTCCCATGGGATGTTCTGGCGCCTATTCCAGTGATCGCCATCTATGCCGGCGTGCTGTTCTATAACCGTACGCGCCGCGCGCGGCTGGGGCTGAGACTGGAGCCAGTCTGGACAGTGTGGCTTCGTGTCGGAGTGGTCGCCCTCCTCACGGCCGTCGCGCTAGCGGTATTTGAGAGCGCGTTTGGCGTTCCGTACTCGATGTTTATCATCATCGGGTTGTTGATCGTTTTCTGGCTCGTGCTGCGCTTCACCACGTATGGCCGCCATGTCTACGCGGTCGGTGGCAGCCCTGAGGCAGCGCGCCGCGCGGGCATCAACGTGACCGTGGTGCGCATTAGCGTCTTTGCGCTGGCCTCGATGCTGGCTGGTTTGGGCGGCATCCTTGAGTCCTCCCGCACCATCTCGGCCCAGGCCGCGGTAGACCCAACGTTGCTGCTGCTGGCCATCGCGGTCGCCGTTATCGGTGGCGTGAGCCTGTTCGGTGGGCGCGGCTCGATCTGGGGTGTGGCGCTGGGCATCCTGATCATTGGCAGCCTGGAAAACGGCTTGACCCTGTTTACATCCACCGGCAGCGATGTCAAGCAGATGCTCGAAGGCGCCGTGCTGCTCATAGCCGTGCTGCTCGACGCCCTCAGCCGCCGGCGCGACGCGGTCAGTGGACGGTAGCGACTCCGTCGCGCGTTTCGGGCCTGGCGGACACCCTCCGTCAGGCCCACTCTTTAGGTGGGAGGCTTCAGATGAGCGAGGCGGCTGATCTGCGCGTTGGCATTGTGGGGTACGGGCTGGCGGGGGCGGTCTTCCATGCGCCGCTGGTGGCTTCTACGCCCGGCATGCGGGTGGCGGCGATCAGCATCGGCGACGCCTGCCGCGCGGAGCGCGCCCGCCGCGACTTTCCCGACGCGGTGATTTATCCCACCGTGGAGGACATGCTGGCGGCGGCGCCCGGCTCGCTCGATCTGCTGGTGGTCGCCGCGCCCAACGACGCCCACGCCAGCGTAGGCATCGCCGCGCTGGAGGCCGGGCTGGCGGTGGTGATTGACAAGCCCTTCGCACCTACCGTCGCCGACGCCGAGCGGGTAATCGCCGCCGCCCAGCGCGCGGGCAAGCCGCTGAGCGTCTTCCAGAATCGCCGCTGGGACAACGACTTCCTCACCCTGCGCAAGCTGCTCGCGGAAGAATATGCTAGGGCGCCATCTCGCGCTTCGAGAGCCGCTTCGAGCGCTTCCGCCCCGCCGTGCGCGGCGACGCCTGGCGCGAGAGCGACGCGCCGGACGCTGGCGGGCGGCCTGCTCTTCGATCTGGGCGCGCACCTGATTGACCAGGCGCTCCAGCTCTTCGGCTGGCCGGAGACGGTCTACGCCGAGGTGGACAAGCGCCGCTCTGGCGCGCTCGTGGATGATGACACGCTTCGTCGCGCTGCGTTTCGCCGGCGGCCAGGTGGCGCACCTGTGGATGAGCGTCATCCCGCGCGTCTTCGGCCCACGCATGCGTGTGGTCGGCGCGCGTGGCGTCTACGAGAAGGACGGCCTCGACCCGCAGGAGCCGCAGCTCGCGGCGGGCCTGCGCCCCGGCGCGCCCGGCTACGGCGTCGAGCCGCGTGAGGCTGTGGGGCGCCTCGCCACCGAGGTCGATGGCGTGACCATCGAGGGCCACGTCGAGAGCGCTGACGGGGCCTACGACGACTACTACGCCGGCATGCGCGACGCCATCCGCGACGGCGCGCCCGTCCCCGTGGATCCCGCGCGAGTCGCTCGATGTCATCCGCGTGATCGAGTCCGCGCGGGAGAGCGCCCAGCGCGGCGAGACGATGCGGCCGGCGCGGAAGAGGAACGTGTGACGATGGAGTCGTGATACGATATACATAAAGGGGCAAGATGCTATTGTTCTCAGCATGATGCGCCTATATTGGAGGTGGCGAGTAATGAGCATAATGATCGAAGCGCTCAAGCGCGCTTTCGAGCGAGCTTCGCAGGAGCCCGAAGAAGAGCAGGCGGCGCTTGCGGCGCTCATTATGCAAACGCTCGAAGATGACGCCCGTTGGGATGCTCTGTTCGCTGATCCGATCTCAGCGCTGGCGCTCGAAAAACTAGCAGCCGAAGCCATTGCTGAAGATGAGGCTGGGGAAACTGAGGAGATAACCGGCGACGGATTCCTTTCATGACAGCGCCCAAACTTCCATCGAAGCGGTCACTATCCTTCAAGAGGCTCTACCTATCCCTTCCGGAGAAAGCGCGGCGAGAGGCGGATGAGGCCTACCAGCGTTTCAAGGATGATCCCGACTACCCTGGATTGAGCTTCAAGCAAATCACAGGTCAGCTATACTCAGCGAGAATCAGCCGCTCATATCGCGCTCTGGCCATACTACGCGATGGTTACTGGCTATGGTTCTGGATTGGAACACACGCCGACTACGACAAGGTTCTCGACGGACTTCGCCAAGGCCGGCAAGGCGTGTAATCTCCTTGTCGGCCCCACATCGAAACCCTACGCCTGCTACGCCTGGTCGTAGCGGCTCAGCCACTCGTTGACGACCTCCATCCAGCGCGCTTCCTCCTCGACGTGCGACATGTGCGAGCTTTGCTCGAAGATCACCCACTCCGAGCCGCGAATGCCGCTATGGACGCGCGCCATGACGGTTGGCGTCGCCTCATCGTGGCGGCCTGAGAGCAGCAGCGTGGGCAGCTTGATCTCGCCGAGGCGGCTGGTGACGTCCCAGTTCTTGATCGTCCCGATGACGTGGAACTCGCTGGGGCCGTTCATCGTCCCGTAGACTTCCGGGCTGATATTGTCGAACCCGCGCTGGACAAAATCAGGCATTGGCGAGATGCGGCAGACGTGGCGGTCGTAGAAGACCTGCATCGCGTCGTGGTATTCCTGGCTGTCGGTCGTGCCTGCCGCCTCATGCTTCAGCAGCGCCGCCTGGACCTCTGGCGGCAGCTCTTCGCGCAGGCGGTTGGCCTCCGCCACCCACAGCGGGATGCTGGCGGGCGAGCTTTCGATCAGCAGGCTGGCGACGCCCTGTGGCTGGGTCAGGGCGTATTCCATCGCCAGCATCCCGCCCCACGACTGGCCCAGCAGGTGGATGCGCTCCAGCCCCAGCGCCCGGCGCACCTCGCCTAGCTCCTCGACGAAGAGCGGCACGGTATACATCTCTGGCTTGCCGGTCTTGTCGGAGCGCCCGCAGCCGAGCTGGTCGTAGAAAATGACGCGGCGGCCGCTCTCCGCCAGCTTTGCCAAGTTCTCCAGATAGTCGTGCGGCGCGCCTGGCCCGCCATGCAGCGTCAGCAGTGGCGGGCGCGCGGCGTCGTTAGCGGGGTCGCCGACGCTCTGGTACCATGTGCGGTAGCCCTTAAACGGGATATACCCTTCACTCACCGGCAATGCGGATGTCATTTAGCTGTTCCTCCCACGTGTCATAGCGGCGCGCCGCGCGCCAGCCCCGACGCAAAGCAGCGTACGACGCGCAAGGGCGCCGCCGCCACTCCCCATGGTAGGCGGTGAAGTGGTGAGGAGATGAGAACGCTGGAGAGACAAGCTGTCACTCGTCGGGCAGTCGCTGATGATGCGGGGCGCCCGCCAGGCCCGTCGCCGCGGCTGCCAGGCTCTCCTGGTGCGCCTCACAGATCGGTAGCAAGTTCCACAGCGAGCCGAAGCGCGGATCGCGCTCGACCCGCCCGCACCGGGCGGGGAGCCCGCAGCCATCTATGCCACAGGGAAGCGGAGGGTTTATCTCAACACGAAGGAGAATATCCTGAATCAGGCGGTCGTGGACGGAATCGTGCGCTGAGGGCATGAACCACCTCGCTCTTCACACTCCCACATACTGGCGCGGCGTCCTTGCTCGCAGCCTGGCCGCCGCAGTCAGTATTAATACTGAGCGGATCGTGGCTCAAAGTGGCGCAAAACGACCCCTATAGTGCTCTATACGGAAGCAGGTTACACGCCAACGAGCCAGCGGCGCCAGTCTGCGCGAACCGCCATGCGCGCGCTATGCCTGGTTGCGGAGGGCAAGCTGATACACGGGCTCACCCCAGCGCATATCGCCCGTGGCGCGAAAACCTGCGTACGTGTACAGTCGTTGCGCGCGAGAATTCTCAGGGTGAACGACCAGGCGCAGTGTGTGGCAATCTGGATAGCGCTCCTGTACGAGCGCGATGAGCTGGGCGAGCGCGGCCTTGCCATAGCCGCGTCCCTGAAACCGCTGGTCGATGAAAAAGTGGAAGACCCAGTATTCGTCGTGGCTGCCTGGCGTGTAGGCCAGCTCAAGGAATCCGACGAGCGTTGAGCCTGTGTAGATTGCGTATGGCTCCCACAGCGCGCCCCCAGGCCGGATGTACGCCTTGGCGAGCGCGATAGCGGCGATCGGGATGGAATCAGCTATGAATCGCTGCTGATCGGGATGAACCCCAAGCCCAAGAGTCGCGAGCCAGTTCTCTTGCGTGACCTCGCGAAGCGATACATGTTTCATAGGCCCCCTTACGCGCGCGGCGGCAGCAGGCTGAGCAGGTGATGCAGCAGGCGCCCTGTCAGGCCCCAGATGCGGTAGGCGCCAAAATCGTAAAACATGACGGTATGCGCGGCGCCGCCACGCGTCCAGATTTCCTCGTGGTAGATCGCTGGGTCGTCCAGCGCGCTGAGCGGCGCCTCGATGACTTCCGCCACCTCGGAGCGCGCGGGGGTCAATGCCGGCAGGCCTTCGCCCAGCCAGCCAACATAGGTTGTGACGACGAAATCGCTCACCGAGACGTAGGCCGCTGGCAGCGCGCCCAGCAGACGCACGCGGGAGCCATCCAGCGCCAGCTCCTCGCGTGACTCGCGCAGCGCCGTATGCGCCAGGGTCGGGTCGGTGGCGTCGCGCTTGCCGCCGGGAAAGGATATTTCGCCGCTGTGGCGCGAGAGGCCGGTGGCGCGGCGGGTGAAGAGCAGCCACGGCTCGCCATCGCGGGCGTAGAGCGGAGCCAGCACGGCGGCATGACGTGCGCCGGGCCGCGCATCCATGCCAGGTTCCATGCCAGGCTCCAGGGCGGGTGGCAGCGCGACCTCTGGGCTGCGGCTGTCCTCTGGGGTCGCGAGATCGGATGGGGGTGGCGAGAGCAGCGGGCGGAGATAGCGCGCGAGCGCGTCCGCGTCGCCCAGCAGCGCGCGGCGGGCGCTATCGTCACGGCGGTCAGGGTCGGGAAAGGGGTATTCCCGTCGGGCGATACCTGCCATGCTGGGGAATCCTAACTTTCCAGGGGCGCGAGGAGCCGTCGCTTGCCCCGCGCATCTGCGCATTGTGGCGCGGGTATGGAGTTTTGGGAATCCCTTGCGCCGTGATACTTCCTTTGGTATACTACGCCCTGTAGCGCGGACTTGCAACGTACTGGCCAGTGGGTAGAGCGCCGCTTCCTGTCACCTCAGGCTGCAATGGAGCGTCTGAATACGGTGACGGTGAACGCGCCGCTCGGGATCTTGTTTCGGATGGTTTGGGCGCGCCTGGCTTCATCGCGAGAGCCGGCGCACGGGCGTGTACTGACGTGTACGACGTGTGAAGCTGAACACGCTCGCCTTTGGGCGGGCCATGTTATGCGCCGCTTCCGCGGTCGCGGCAGGCGTCTACTCTCCACCGGATTTCTAAGCCATTCTCGCCCCTCCCCAGTGCGCGTGTCCCGCGACCCTGCGCGCCCGCGGCGGCCTCACGCCCATCGCTCGTCCACAGCGCGACCTCACGCGCTATCTGGACGGCAGGCGGCAGCATCTCACGCACAAGGGGGAATCAGTCGGACGGGATAAGGATGGTGGCCACGGCGGCTTCGCGCCGCGCCCAGAGAGCACCGCGCTCCTGGCCACGTCACCCGTTAATGCCACACGCCACGCCACATGGACAGCGGGCGTGGCAGCCGCCATCACCGCTCACCAGGACTCAGCCCAAATCGGTTCGAGGCGCATCGAGCCGTCAATGGGGCGCCTATTTCGCGCATCTTTCCAGATGCCGGGCGAGGGCGCGATCAAGGTGAGGAGGGCGGACGAGTGGAGCCATGACGCGCTACTGGCGCGCGGACGCTTCACTAACCAAAACTATTCGAGAGCGCGCACTCGCGAATATCTCCAGGCGTGGGCATGAGGCCGCGCGAGGAGAAATCGAACATTCGACATTTGGAAAGGGGCGGCGCACGAATTTCCCGCGCTGGCCAGAGTAATGGCCATCCGAGGGATTCACGACGCCGGGAGTTGACATGAGTTTCGACAACGACGAGACGTCCGCGCAAGATGAGCGGCAGGCTGTGAGCGAGCCGGAGACTGAGCAGACGACTGAGCAGGTAACTGAGCAGGTAACTGAGCAGGCCGTCGCGCAAGCGCCGGAGACGCAGGATCCGATGGCCCAGACCACCGCGACGCCAGTCGCCGAGGTCCAGGCCGAAGAAGACCACGCGCCCGCCGCTGACGACCGGCAAACCGGCGAGGAAGCGATGTTCTTCGCGGGCGAGGATGACGGCATGTACGCGCCCGACAGCGTGCGCGACATGAGCGCGATGCAGGCGCTGCTCGACGAGCAGGAGTCACCGTTCCGCACGATCAAGCGCGGCGATGTCGTTGAGGGGCAGATCGTCCGCATGGATCCCGACGAGATCCTGGTGGACATTGGCCTCAAGAGCGAGGGCGTGCTCTCCACCAAGGAGCTGCCGAACAGCGGTTACGGCTCGCTCGCTGAGCTGCATGTCGGCAGTGAGGTGCTGGTCTTCGTCATGCAGCCGGAGACGGCGGAAGGCCACGCGGTCGTCTCGATCAAGCGCGCCCGCCAGGAACGGCAGTGGCGCATCGCGCAGGAGCAATTCGAGCGCGGTGAGCTGCTGGAGGCCGAGGTCATTGACCACAACAAGGGTGGCCTGATCGTCAATCTCGAAGGCATCCGCGGCTTCGTGCCGATCAGCCAGATTCTCAATCTGCGCCGCGAAGACTCCGCCGATAACGCCGAGACGCAGAACAAGCTCCAGGCGATGGTCGGCCGCCGGCTGCAGCTCAAGATCATCGAGATCAATCGCAACCGCAACCGGCTGATCCTCTCCGAGCGCCTGGCGGTGCAGGAGTGGCGCGCGCGGCGGCGTGAGGAGCTGCTCAACGAGCTCGTGGTGGGCGAGGTGCGCACCGGCGTGGTCAGTAACCTGGCCAACTTCGGCGCCTTCGTGGACCTGGGCGGCGCCGATGGCCTCGTGCACATCAGCCAGCTCGCCTGGAGCCGCGTGAATCACCCCAGCGAAGTGCTCAAGGTCGGCCAGAAGGTCGAGGTGCAGGTGCTCGCGGTGGACAAGGAAAAGAAGAAGATCGCCTTGTCGATCAAGCGCGCCGAGGTGGACCCGTGGACGACGGTCGAGCAGCGCTACCAGATCGGCCAGCTCGTCACCGGTGTCATCACCAAGATCGCGCCGTTTGGCGCCTTCGCGCGCATCGAGGACGGCGTCGAGGGGTTGATTCACCTCTCCGAGCTGCCCAACGGCCAGACCGATCCCAAGGCCGCGCTGCGTGAGGGGCAGGAAGTGACCGTTCGCATCCTGCGCATTGACCCGGAGCGCCGCCGCCTTGGCCTCTCGATCAAGGCTGTGGATGAGACGGGCGGCGAGCCGGGCGGCGAGCCGGGCGCCGGTTATGGTGAGCCCAGCGCGCCGCGCGCTGCCGCCCCCCAGGCCGAGCGCCCAGAGCGCGCCGAGCGCCCAGAGCGCGCCGAGCGCCCAGAGCGCGCCGAGCGCCCAGAGCGCCCAGAGCCCGCTCGCCCCGCGCCGCAGCCTGAGGAAGCGCCGACTACGGCGATGGCCGCCGCGTTCGCGCAGGCCTTCGGCGTGCAGTCGAATGGAACTGAGGCTGAGGCTGAGGCGCCCGCCGCTCCAGTGGCGGAGACGCCCGCCGCTCCGGTGGCGGAGACGCCCGCCGCTCCGGTGGCGGAGACGCCCGTCGCGGAGACGCCTGCCGCTCCGGTGGTAGAGACGCCTGCCGTCGCGGATGTCGCCCCAGCGGAAACGCCGGCGGAGACGGCCGCCGATGTGACGGCTGACGCCACACCGGAAGCCACCGAGGCCACCGCCCCTGAAGCGGTTGCCGAGGAGAAGTCGGAGGCGTAATTCCTCCTCGACCCGGCGCGACGCGCTAAACGGGCGGCGTATCTTCCACGTGGAAGATACGCCGCCCGTCTTTTGTGTCCCATCATGTCAGTGCGAGCGCTGTGATTGGCGCGCGAGATGCGGGGATTGTCCTAATCTCAGCGGCGCGCGGTGTGGCGCGCGAGGCCATGAGGGCTACTCGATCAAGCGCGCAATGAGCGCGCGGGAGGTGTGTGTGGGAAAGACCAGCGGGGCATCGCGGCGCGTTGAGCGTGTCGCGCAAGCTGAGCGTGAGACGGAGCGAAGCGCCGCCCACCTGCTCAGGACACGCGCGGCGGCGCCATGCGAGGTTGGTGAGTTGCTGAACATTGCTAGCCACGAGCTGCGCTCGCCTATCACCCCACTGAAGATGCGGCTTCAGCATGTCCGCCGCCGCCTCCAGCGGGAGGGAGGACGCGAGCGTGATGTGGATGACCTGTCGAAGGCGCTCTATCAGGTAGAGCGCCTGCAGCAGCGGATCGGGGTCTATTTCGACGCGGTCGCGCTGATGGAAGGAACCTTTACCCTTGCCCCTCGATTGAGCGATCTCAGCGAAGCGGCGCGGCGGATCACGAACATCTACGCCAGCGCGGATGCCGCCCGCGTCATCCGGCTGGAGGATACGGGCGAGACCCTCACCGGCGTGTGGGACAGCTCGCGCCTGGATGTCGCGCTGCGCGAGCTGGTGGGTAACGCCCTCAAATATACGACCGGCGATGTCACGCTGCGCCTCGCGCGGCAGGGGGCGTTTGCGCGCGTCGAGGTGGCGGACACCGGACCAGGGATGCCCACCAGCCTCCGCGATCGCATCTTCGAGCCATACACCACCAGTTGCCAGGCCAATCATGGACTGGGGCTTGGGTTGTATGTCGCGCACGAAATCGTCCAGCTTCAAGGCGGCGAGATGGGAGTGCGCTCCAACGCCTCCGGTGGGCTCCTCTTCTGGCTCACCCTGCCGCTAAGCGATTAACGCCGCCGCCGCGATCATCCTTCTCACAGACATCAGACATGCTAAGCGCGCAGTTAATTCCACTACCTCCGCGCTGACGCCATTTCGAGCGCGGCCAGATCGCATCCATTCCGTTTGCTGGCATGAACGGGTTCAACTGACGCTGCGGACGGAAAAACCCCCTCTTCCGCGCGGGAAGAGGGGGTAGGCTGCGGCGGCGCCTGAGCGATAGGTTACAGCTCGGCCAGCGCCTCGGCGGGCTCCCGTAGGCGTCCAAAGTAGATCGGCGTGTCCAGGCGGGTGAAACGGCGCACCTGCACCGCGCGCAGCGCCATCATCATCGCCTTCAGCTCGTCCGGGTCGTCCGACTCATTGGCCAGGATGAACTCGTAGTCACCGAGCGCGAACGAGTCCACCGTATTGGACAGCACACCGCCGCCCTCCTCGGTTTCCGTGGCGGTGGTGGTTTCCGCGTGGGTCGCGGTCGCCGTGTGACCAGCCGTTTTCGCGCCGCTCTTGCCATTGGCGACACTCTTGGGAGTTGGCGCCGGGCTCTCGCCACGCGCGGCGCGCGCCAGTTCGGCGACCTTCGCGCGCGGGATGGCATAGTGGCGCCCGACCTCGCCATGCTCGATCATCAGCTCGCGCCGCTCTTCGTACGAGAGCAGATACCACTCGGTCGTCTTCACGAATGGGTAGATGCTGGCGTACTTCTTGGGCGGGGCTCCGGTGGTGAACGCGGGGCCATGCTCCGGGTCGTAGCGCGGGACGCTGACGACGCCCACATACGCCTCGACCTGCGTGAGGTAGCGGCCCAGCCCGCTCTGGCGCAGCGCCACCGCTAGCTGTTGGAGGGCGTCGAGGTCTGGCCCCCACACCCAGAACATCAGGTCGGCCTCGGCGCGCAGGCCCGCCAGCGAGTAGGCGCCGCGCAGGGTCACGCTGGGGTCACGCGCATCCAGCGCCGCCAGAAACGCCGCTTTGCTGGAGTCCTGTTCGCGTGCGGGCAGGTGGTGGAACGCGGGATCAACGCGATAGATCCAGGTTAGCGAATAGATGGTCCGCTTGGGGGTAGTTTCCGCCATGTGTGTCTCCATGAGCGCGATGAGGATGCGCGGCTGGCGGCGCGAGTTGAGCAATGCGCTAGCGCCAGGCTCGCGTGCGCGCGGTAGCGCGCGGTAGTCGTCTCACGATGTATTATAGCGCCCATGTCGCTGGTGTGCGCGTGGGGGGCGTGCTCGCGAGCCGTCCCCACGCGCTGAGAGCCGTTCACGAGGATGTGGCCAGCCCGGATTATGCGCTGCGCCCGTGATGGAGCTATCCACACTGGGGCTGTTCAGCGCGCTGGGCGACCCGATGCGGCAGACGATTCTCGATCCGCCGCTCGCCCGATGTGGACGGGGCGCAGCGTGGCCTCATCGCCACGACTGGGCGCGCTCACCGCCGTTCCGCCGCCGCGTCGCCTGCGATGATGTGACCCTGCTCGTCGCGCGGGAGCTTGTGCTTGCCTGGAGTGTTGCGGTAGCGCAACCGCTCGACCGGCGCACCGCCCAGCAGGTGCTCGCGCACGATCACCGCCGCGTCCTCCGGCGTGACATGCGCGTACCAGATGTTTTCCGGATAGACCACGACCATCGGGCCGTGGCCGCACTGGTCGAAGCAACCGCTCTGGTTGATGCGCACCGCGCCGTTCAGCCCCTCGCGCTTCACCAGCTCCTTCAGGCGCGCATGCACACCCAGCCCGTCGCCATCCACCGCCGGACACCACTTGCCGCTGGTGCAGACGAAGACGTGCTTTTCCCAAATGGACGCGTCCCCCGCGCCTGGTTTCTTCTCTGTCATATCGCTCCTCAAACGCTGGTCGCGCTCGCGACTACGCTTTCAACCCATAGCAGGTGAGCGCGCCGTTCTCGTCGCTGATATAGACCGCGCCATCCACCACAATCGGACTCTGCCAGTGTATCCCACCGATGCTCCCGTTCGCGCCGCTCTGGTCACTGCCCCAGAGTCGCTGGCCCGTGGCCGCTTCCCAAGCCCGCAGCGCGCCGGACTCCGCGCCATACAGCACGCCATTGGCGAACACCGGCGTCGTGATTCGCGTCGCTGAGTCGCGCCAGACTTGCTCCAGCCGCGAGACGCCATCCGCGCCAGTCACCAGGCGGTAGATGGCCAGGCCGCAGGTGTTCGAGACGGCGATCCAGGGCTGGTGGCTGGCCGGGTCAGTCCAGACGGCTGGCTGACTGTAGAACCCGCAGCCGGTCTGGATGGTCTGCAGCGCGCCGCCAACGTGGCCGGGTCCGCCCTTGCCGCTCATGTTCTCGCGGTTGATGAGCCGCAGTTGACCATCCTTGCCGCCCTGGACGAGCATCAGCGGTGTGGCGCTGGAGGCGACGCGCGGCAGCGGCGTGGGCGCCATGCTGCCCAGGTCGAGGTCGGATGTGTTGAGATGCTGGTAGTTCTCTGGCGTGAAGGAGTCGAGCAGTTGCGAGCCGTCGGGGCTGAGTTCCAGGATGCTGTCGCCGTAGTTCGAGCCGCCCGTGTTCGCGTCGTATGGTCCGTTGCCGGTGGCGGCGAGGATGTCGCCGGAGACGGGATCAATCACCGCGCCGCCGCGCGCCCAGATGCCCGACTGCTCCGACGAGCAATCGCTGGTCGTCAGCAGCCGTGTCAGGTTAGAGCAGAGGCTGTTGAAGACCTGTTCGGCGCCTGTCTGAAGGTCTACCGTCACGATATGCCCCTGATAGGGCGGCGCGTCGCCGATGTAGCCGCTGGTTGTGACGTACAGGCGGCCATTGGCGATATTGAGCGCGGAAGACTCTTTCTCCGTCTGCGTCATCATCGTGATGCGCGCGGGCCAGCCGCCGCTTTTCGCCTCCTGTCCGGTGATCGCGTTGTAGCGATGGACGTAGCCGTCCAGCCCGTAGGCGTAGACGTATGTGCGCGAGGGATCGGCGACGGGCGAGGAGTGGGTGATCTTGGGGCCGCTGGGCTGTTTCTGCCAGATCAGCGCGCCATCGCTGGCGTCCAGAGCCAGCAGCCGCCCGTCGCGCGTGGTCACGTAGAGGACATCGCGCGCGCCGCCGGGGAAGGGCATCGCGTGCAGCAGGATGGGCGACGAGTCGGCGACGCCGGGCAGTCGAACCTGCCAGAGCTTGGTCAGGCCGCCTACCGTCGTGGGAGAGAGCGTGGTTTCGGCGGTATTGTCTCCGCTGCGGGCGGCGTCGTAGCCGAACTGCGTCCAGTCGTGGCTGGCGGGCTGGGGACTCAGGCCGGGATCGCTCACCGGCGGCGGCGTCTGGGAGCAGCCCGCCAGCGCCACGATTGCCGCCAGCGCCAGCGCCGCCAGCGCGCGAAGCGCTCCGCGCGAGACACTCCCTCGCATCGCTATCCTCCCCGTATCTCGCGCTCGAACTCCTGCAAGCGCACTGATCTGCCGGTGATTGGGCGCCGCCTGCCAGCGCATCCGCTGCACCAGATCCACCGCCTCGTGGGCGCTCATCCCGCCCGCCACGAGCGCCGCCGCCGTCAGCAGCACGCTGCGCCCTACGCCATGCTCGCAGTGGATCAGCACGCGCTCGCCAGCGGCGAGTTGTTGGTTCACCCAGTCCGCGCCGCGCCGGAGATCGGCGATCGAGAGCGGGTAGGTGTCGGGGGTGGGTAGGTAGAGCAGTTCGATGCTCACCGTAGCCAGCGCCGTCTCGTCGTCCTTGTGTTCGGAGCGGGTATCCACCACGCGCGTCACGCCTACGCGCGCCAGGCGGCCCACATCCTCCGGCCTGATGCGCCCGCCGACGGCCAGTTGTGGCGTTACCCAGCTCATGTTGAGCCGGTCGGGCAGTGGCACGCCGATCTGCGTGGCCAGCGCCTCCTGGCGCGAGTCTTCAGGGAAAAGGCGGGCGGCGATACGGGTCCAGCCGCGATAGAGCACGCGCAGCGCGCCCGTCGTCGCCCAGCGCGCCACCCCCATCCGTCGCAGCCGCGCGCCGCTCAACGCGGGCGGCTGTTCGGCCTGGGGGGATGGCGCTATCTGGTCGGGCTGAGGCGTCCGCTCGTTGGGCGTGGTTTCCTCTGGCCCGGTATCTGTGGACATGGCGCGTCTTTCCTCCTGGATGCGTGTGGGCGCCCTGGCGCTCCTGGGCGCGGTCAGTAAGCTAGATGTGGTGGTCGGTGTGGCGGCGCGGGGGTCTGGTGGGCACCGTCCCGCGCAGCAGCAAGGCGCGCGCGCCGTCCAGGCTGGGCAGCCCGAGCCGCCGTTGTGGGTGCGCGCCGCTGCGCCGCCAGCCGCCGAGCGTCTGCGAGAGCGGGGAGAGCGCGCCGATACGCCGCGCATGTCCCACGGAGTTACTGGCGAGCGAGCGCGCGCGCCGCATCGCCCAGCGCCGCCGGCGATTGAGCGCGCTGGACAGCCGCCCGCGCTGCGCGCGCGGAACATGCTCCCAGACGGATGGCGCGCCGGCTGGCGGGATATACGAGAGAATCAGCCTGGCGATGTCGAATGAGGCGCGCGGCTTGCTCAGGCGGCGGACGTTGGCGCGCATTTCGGCCAGTTGCGGGTCGGCGGGGTCGAGCAGCTTCTGGACCGACGCCACCAGCTTCTCTGTGGAATCGGCGAAGATGCCCAGGTGGTGCTGGCGCACATACTCGACGTTGCCTTCTTCCTGGCCAGGGATGAAGCCAGTCAGGATGATTGGGAGCCCGCAGGCCATCGCCTCGCTGATGGAGCCCGGCCCGGCCTTAGTCACCACGATGTCGGAGGCGCGCATCAATTCGGGCATCGTGTCTACGAAGCCCATCACCTTGGTGGGCATGCGGAAGTGTCCTTTTTCCCGCTCCAGCTCTGCGCGCAGCGCCCGGTTGCGCCCAGTCACCACGATCATTTGCGCGTGCAGCGGCAGCTCGCCCAGCGCGTAGACCGCTTGCGCCAGGCCGCCGGCTCCTTCGCCGCCGCCGACCAGCAGGATCGCCGGGCGATCCGGGTCGAGGCCGAGCGCCTGTTTGCGCTGGCGCGCGTCGCCTTCTGGCTCAGCGGCGAATTTCGGGTCTATCGGCATTCCCAGCAGACGGACGCGCTTGGGGGCCAGCCCGCGCGCGATGGCGTAATCGCGCGCCGCCTCGGTTGGGACAACGCACGTGGTTACCGTGGGCGCCACCCAGGCCGTATGCAGGCTAACCAGATCGGTGATGACGGTGATGAACGGAACCCGTACTCCCAGATCGCGTATGACCTGCAAGGTGATGTGATTGAGCAGCGGATGCACGGAAACGATCACGTCGGGCCGGTAGCGTTGGAGCAGCTGGGTCAATCCCTGACGCAGGAAGGGCTGGGAGATGCGGTAGGCGGCGTTGAAGCGATTGACGGTGTTGGTGAGATGGAAGATTTGAGAGTAGAGCCGCGGGCTGTGCTTGATAGCTGGGCCATAGAGAAACACGCCTTTGCGCAGGGGAAAGTTGGCGCATTCGGCGAACCCATCCACGATCACGGCGCGCCAGTTGGGGTCGTGTCGCTGGCCCTGTCGCGCGCGCGGCGGCGCGCCATTGCTGGCCATCCGCGCCTCGACTAGGTTCATCGCGGCGCGGATAGCATTGGCGGCGCTGCGATGCCCAGCGCCGGTGTCAGAGATCAGAAACAGGACCGTGCGTGGGTGGGACGTTCCTTTCATCTCCGCATCTCTCCTGGCGTCTCTTCGACGGCTCGGCGTGGGATTGGCAGGCGCTGCGCATGACCTTGCGACGATGCGCGTGGCCCGTTACACGTGCGGTGTGGGATGCGCGGCTGGGACGGCATGGGTAGATAGGGAAAGAGGGCGCGTGGCCTGCCGGTCCGCGCCCTCCGTAGATCGTACGCTCCACGCGGAAGCGCCGGTCGCCCTATGCTTCGCTTTCAGCGGCGCCTTCAGCGGCGCCTTCAGTGATGTTGAAGCGCCTGCGGAAGCGCTCGACTCGTCCGGCGGTATCAAGGATGCGCTGCGTGCCGGTATAGAACGGATGGCACTTGGCGCAGACATCAACGCGTAGTGACCCCTTCGTGCTGCCGACCTCGAAGCTGTTGCCGCAAGCGCAGGTCACGTGAGCGGTTTGATAGACTGGATGGATTTCTGGCTTCATGTAGGTGAGGTTTCTCCCGCGCCGGCGCTCGTCCGGCGCTCTGATCTGGCTGCGATTGTCCATCCTCAGGCAGGTTGGGCGCAGCAGCTATGTGTATTTTACCACACCTCCACGGCGCCGTGATAGTCAACGGATGCTTGTCGTTCAACGCATGCTAGAATGGTCACGTGGCTGGCCAGGCGGCTGGCCCTATTGCGCGGGTGGGCGCCATGAAGCGGAGCGATGGATGGGTGACAAGCTGGCGCCCGAGCGACCCTACAGCGCCGACGCCTGGCGCATCGTCACGGCGCGCGGCCTGCGTCAGTTCGCCTACGGGCTGCTCGGCGTTACCCTGGCCGTCGCGCTGAGCGAGGACGGCTTTTCGCCGGTCGCTATCGGTGGACTGCTCACCGCCGCGCTGGTCGGTGATTTTTGCGCCACCTACCTCATCAGCCTGTTCGCCGACCGCTGGGGGCGCCGCCGCGCGCTTATCGGGCTGGCGCTGATCATGGCCGCGACTGGCGCCGTCTATGGTCTGACGCGCTCCTACCCTGTGCTGCTCCTGGCGGCGTTCGTTGGCACGCTTGGCACATCCGGCTCGGAAACGGCGCCATTCCTGCCCATCGATCAGGCGATGCTGCCACAGACCTGCGCGCCCAATCGCCGTACGGCGCTGTTCGCACGCTACAACCTGGCCGCCTCGCTGGCGGGCGCGCTGGGCGCGCTGGCGGCGGGCGCTCCCGATCTGCTGACGCGCGCCGGGCTGCCTCACTCTGTGGCGCTCAATCTGATGTTCGGCGTCTACGCTGCCGTTGCGCTCGCCGTCGCCCTGCTGGTGGCGCGTCTGACGCCCCAGGTGGAGGCGCCCCGCCGCGCGCCCGGCGCCACGAGCGGCGGCGGTGAGGGCAGGCGCGCGTGGATGCGGCTCTTCCCTCCGCTCGGCTCCTCGCGCGGCATCATCCTGCGGCTCGCGGGCCTGTTCAGTGTGGATGCGCTGGCTGGCGCGCTGGTGACGCAGAGCCTGCTCGCGCTGTACTTCCACCTGCGCTTCGGCGTGCCGCTGAGCGCGCTGGCGCTGCTCTTCTTTGGCGCTAACCTGCTCTCCGCGCTGTCGTTCCTGGCGGCGGTTCCCCTCGCCCGGCGCTTCGGTCTGCTCAACACGATGGTGTTCACGCACCTGCCTTCGAACGTTCTGCTGATGCTGGTCGCGTTCATGCCCACCTTCCCGCTGGCAGGCGTCACACTGCTTGCGCGCCAGCTCCTCTCGCAGATGGATGTGCCGACCCGCCAGGCGTATACGATGGCGCTGACGCCGCCTGAGGAGCGGACGGCGGCCGCCAGTGTCACATCGCTCGCCCGCAGCGCAGGCTCCGGCGTCAGCCCGCTTATCGCCGGCGCCCTGTTGAGTGGCGCGCTGGTTGCGCTCGGCCTGCCCCTGCTGATCGGCGGCGGCCTCAAGGTGGTGTATGACCTGGCGCTCTGGACGGTCTTCCGCCACGTTCACCCGCCCGACGAGCGCTGAGCGGACGGGCTGCCCAGCTCAGCCCAGCGTCCGCGTCATCACCGTCGCCGTCTCCGGGCACGCCTCGCGGAACTCGATCGAGGCGCGCACCGCTTCCGGCGCGTCCGCGCGCCGAGTCACGCGAAAGCCGAAGCGGGTGAAATAGTCCGCCGCCGTCGTCGTGAAGAGCGTGACATCCGCCAGCCCTTCAGCGCGCGCTTCATCCAGCAGCCGCGCCACCAATTCACTCGCGATCCAACGCCCGCGCCACTCCGGAGCTACAGCCACTGATCTCAGCAGCCCTGAGCCTCCATAGAACTCCAGCGCCGCGCAGCCCACCACCCCGGCGTCCGCATGGACCGCCAGCTCAAAGCAGTCCAGCTCCTCGCGCACGCCCGCCAGCGGCAGACCGCACGCCTCCAGCAGCGCCCGCACTGCGGGCCAGTCCTCAGCGCGCGCGGACCGGTACACCAACTCGGGCATCATGTTCTCCTCATCAGACAGAGACCGCTTGACTGCAACCCGTCGCATCACATAGTATCTCAACAGGTGTTGAGATACCAGCGCCACAGCGCGCATCGCTACGAGAGGACAGGATAGCATGCCACCATCGCCAGTCGCGGATGAAACGGCCATCTCCAGCGCCACAGGGGACACTCTCGCGGAGACCACCACCGTCCTGCGCGCGCTGGCGGACCCGACGCGCCTGCGCGTCTATCTCCTCCTGCGCCAGGGCGAGGCCTGCGTCTGCGAGATCGCTGCTGAACTGAGCCTGGCGGAAAATCTCGTCTCGCACCACCTGGCGGCCTTGCGGCGCGTGGGCCTGGCTCGCGACCGCCGCGATCCCAGCGACGCCCGCTGGGTCTACTACCATCTCGACCCAGAGACGCTGGCGCGCCTGGCCCGCACGCTGGGCGGCCTCTTCGAGCCGCGGACGCTTGGCGCGCGTGCGCCCTCCTGTGGCCCCGCCGCGCCGCTCCCCACGCCCCGCCGCGCGCTCCGTTCAGCGCGCCAGCCCTGACACACTCGCGCAGCCCTTTCATACAGGTATCTGTCGTGGGCGTTATCTCAATCACTGTTGAGGCATTTCGATCTGGAGGCTATGCGCAGACATGACAGCTTTGGCGGCTCACTCGCCGCGATTTCCGCGCCCCGCGCCCGGCGCTGGCGCCCGCCCGCTGGTACCGCTGCGGGCGGCGATGGTGGCTGAGGCGGTCGGAACCTTCGGCCTGGTCTTCGCCGGCTGTGGCGCAATCATGGTGGATCAGCTCTCCGGCGGGCGTGTGACGCACGTCGGCGTTGGTCTGGTCTTCGGGATGATCATCACCGCCATGATCTACGCGACTGGCCACATCAGTGGCGCGCACCTGAACCCGGCGGTGACGCTCGGCTTCACCGTCAGCGGGCGCTTCCCCGCGCGGCGCCTGCCCGCCTACTGGGCCGCGCAGCTCGCGGGCGCCAGCGCGGCGGCGTTGTTCCTGCGCTGGACGCTGGGGAATGTGGCGCATATGGGCGCGACGACACCGGCCATCGGCAGCGCAACTCAGTCGTTCGTCATGGAGACGCTGCTGACGTTCTTCCTGATGCTGGTCATCATGGCCGTCGCCACGGACGACCGCGCGGAGGGGCGGGCCGCCGCGCTGGCCATTGGCGCGACCGTCGGGCTGGAGGCGCTCTTCGCTGGCCCAGTGAGCGGCGCCTCGATGAACCCGGCGCGCTCGCTAGGCCCCGCTCTCGTCGCGGGCGTCTGGACGGCCCAATGGGTCTACCTCATCGCGCCCGCGCTCGGCGCCAGCGCGGCGGCGCTGCTCTACGAATGGCTGCGCGCGGCCTCGCGCCTGGATGGCGCGGGCTCTCGCGATCACGCCCGAAATCATGCGAGTAGCCGTCGCCGAGACGGTTGAGGAGGCGCTATGACGACTGGGCAAACGAACAACCCAACCCCACAGCGCGTGCTGTTCCTCTGTACGCATAACTCGTCGCGCTCGCAAATGGCGGAGGGGCTGCTCAACGCCCGCGCCGGGGGGCGCTACGTGGCGTCCAGCGCGGGCACGCATCCCCGCGCGATCCATCCGCTGGCCGTCCAAGCGATGGGGGAGCTGGGGATAGACATCAGCGAGGCGGCGGGCCACCGCGCCAAGAGCCTTACGGAATTCACCGGCCAGCCATTCGATCTGGTCGTCACCGTCTGTGATGACGCCGCTGAGGAGTGCCCGTTCTTCCCCGGCGCGCGCCGCCAGGTCCACTGGGGATTCCCGGACCCCAGCGCCGCCACCGGCTCGGAGGAGCAGCGGCTGGCGGTCTTCCACCAGATCCGCGACGCCATCGCCGAGCGCATAGACCGCTTCCTGGCGGAGGGCTAAACGCCCGCGCGACTACCCGAAAACAGACAGCCCCCACGCACCGCGCGGAGCGTGGGGGCTGTCGTGATAGTCCGGATGGCTCAAGCCAGCTCGTACATATCCTCTGGGTCAGGGCCAGCGGCGATGTAGGCGAATGCGCCCACCATCGTCAGGACGAATCCCAACTCGACCAACTCTTCATAGACGAAGGGCATGTTGTAGATGATGACCGTCTCCGCGATGCCGACCAGCGCCACGATGACGATAGCCAGCGCCCAGCGACCGCTACCCGCCTGCAATGCGCTGATGAGCGCCGCCGCGATGCCGACCACCTCGAAGCAGATGCCCGCGAGGAACCAGGCCTGGCCGCCGCCCATCGCGTCCCAGCCGTAGTAGAGCACGTCCCAGCGGTAGCCGATGATCGAGCCGATCAGCTCGAACATCAGCGCGAAGATCAGCGCCCACATCGCGAACTTGCGGATCTTGCTCATTGGCTTGCGGCGCACCAGCAGGGTGATCTGGAAGGCCGCGAAGCCGCCCATCAGCAGCAGCGCCCAGAAGGCGTCGTGCAGCCCGCCCTTGCCCGGCTGATAGAAGAGCGCCAGCGCCTCGACCTCGAAGAACGACGGCATCGAGAGCATCGCGAATCCCGTCAGGTAGACCAGCAGCAGCGTGATCAGCACCAGCCACTGGCCCGTGCAGCCCAGCGGCTCGGGGCGGGTCGGCGCGAACTCGACCTGCGTCGCCCAGGTCCAGACGAAGGCCAGCAGCGCGAAGCCGCCGCCAGCATCAGGCCGAAGGGCGATCTGCGTCGGGTCATCCTGGTGGATGAGCGTCACCGCCATCGCCGCCCAGACGATGCCATACGTGCCGCCCAGCACGACCATGATTGCGCTTGGTGCACCAGAAGTAGAGGCCCGCCATCATCAGGCCGAAGGGAATCGAGAAGACGATGGCGCAGATGAGATAGCCCGTGAATGGCGTGAAGGTGCAGCTAGCCGGGAATCTCGGTCTTCTGCGCGCACTGCACCCAGAACTGGTCGGTGTCGTACTGGTGAATGAGGTAGACCAGCGGATACGACGACCGCCCACAGTCACCAGCAGCGGCACGCCGACATTGCCGAGCAGCCCCACGACGCCGTGCAGGTAGTTGCCGGGCATGAACTGCTCGCGGTTGCGCATCATTACGGGGAGCAGCCACGCCACCAGCGCCAGCAGCGCGACAGAGCATCGCGATGAAGAGGAGGATGTTGCCGATCACGCCCGCCGTCCCCTTCGGGTCGAAGCCGGTGGGCGCGAAGGTGAAGACGGTCAGCCAGACAGCGATGAGCGCCACCGAGGCCGTCACGAGCCACGCGCACGGTGTAGTCACGCGCGGGGCCGTAGAAGCGGCCGGAGAGGATCGCCGGATTCAGAGACCGCGATGACGAACATGCCCAGGCCGATGATCAGCCCCAGGAGGCCAATCGCCTTGATGTCCATGCTCTGCGGCTGGAACCAGATCGCATTGAACAGCCAACTCTGGCTCGGATTCGGCCAGTAGGTCGTCGTGACGGTGTTCACGCCGTTGACGATCTGCGAGGTGGTCATCGCGTCGGGCAGGTACTCGTGCCAGGCGCCGGTGAAGACTTGAAGAGCGAAATAGTCCGCCGATCGCCGCGATGCGCCGCGCCCACCACCGCGAAGAGCGGCCAGGGAATCAGCGGGCTGGGTCATAGAGCAGCGCGATCTCGAAGGCGATGAATCGCCGAGTCCGATCGAGAGCAGGCCCATATCGAGGAAGCCCTGCTCCAGGCGAGTCAGCTTGGCCAGAGTGTCGAGATAGTGAAGAAGTAGCTCGGAATCTGGCCGACCAGGATGGCGGCGAGGAAGAACAAGCCGACCGCTATCGACGACCGCTCGCGCCCACGACATCGGCTTTTCATGTTCGCGCGTGGGCGCCGCTGCCGTAATTGCCATGAATCATGATCCCTTTCAGAGCAATGATTCCCGCTTCTACTGGGCGGCGCAAGGACGCCGAGCGCGGGACGCGACATCGAAGCGGCCCAGCCGACGCAAACAGACTGGGCCGCGTTCGCGCTTATTGGACGGTGATCCAGCCGATCATCGCCGGGTGGATACCGCAGTAGAACGGATACTCGCCGGGCGTGGTGAAGGTGTAGCTATACTTTTCGCCCGTGTTGAGGATGGCCGAGTCCGGGAACTTGTTGTTCGGCGTGCCACCGGAGCCGCTCACCACGTTGTGCGGGATACCTGCTGTGTTGTTGATCCAGGTAATGGTCGTACCCGCCTTGATGATGATATTTGGCGAGGTACCACCGACGATCTGCCAGTCAATCCAGAGCTGTTCGTCGTCGAGGTCACCGCTTCGATGGTAACGGCCTTGTCTGCAGTCTTGTCCATGAACGAGTTGGCGGGTGGCTTGCTGCCACCCTTCTTCTCGGCCTGATACTCGGCCTGTTGCGTCGCGTTTATCAGCGTCGCGTAGACATAGTCAAAGCCGTTGAGTTCGACAGCCCCTTCGTGGCGGTGTACGCGGGGTCAGATGAGCGAATCAACGTCGACCAGATAGTTGATGTCATCGGTGTCAGTGAGCCGCCGTATTTGTCGAGCCAGGCGGGCATCAGCAGTACGGCGGGATTGTTCGGATTGGCGATGCCGCCGGAGATGATGCGGGTCAGGTCCTCGTCGGTCAGCTTCGCGACATCGGGGTTGTTGTTCAGCTTCGGGCCGTTGAGACCCTGGCCGAGATAGCCGTGACAGGACGGCGCAATACTGGCCGTAGATCGCCGCGCCGCGCTGCAGCGTCAGGTCGTATTGCGCGGCCTGCGCGTTCGCCTGCACCTGCGTCTGCGCTACAATCATGAAGGGGATGATCAGGCCGATCGCGATGAGCAGAATAAGTGAAGCGTAGCCGGTCTTCGTTACCGCGTTGCCACGGGAGTAGAAGACGTAGACCATTGCGGCGACCGCCAGTGAGACGACGGCCAGGCCGAATGCGATCTTGCCGTCCAGCACAGCCGTTACGCCCAGCAGGGCGAACAGCACAGCGAATCCGACGCCCGCCGTTACCGCGATCAGGCCAGGATTCCGATTACCATCCATTACGCTACCTCGTCACCTCGTCGTTCGCCTTGCGTGAGCGCCAGTGTGCGCGCTGATGGGCGCTTAGTGCGCGGAGCACTGCACGCCCGGCACCGCCAGGATGCGCGAGCCGACGTCGGGCCGCTCGACACGCTGGTTGAGCTTGCCTGTATCTACCTGCACATTGCCGCTCTTGTCGAACGACATCTCGAACCGGTCGAGGCTGCGCGGCGCGGGGCCGTCGAGATACTCGCCGTCAATGTTGTAGTGGGAGCCGTGGCACGGGCATTTGAAGCTGTTGCAGTCGTTGCGGAACGGCACCTTGCAGCCCAGATGCACGCAGACCTGATAGAGCGCCGCCCAGTACGTTCCGTCGGGGTCCGCGACCCAGTTCTCCGCGGCCATCGCGTTGTCGAGCGTCGAGCCGCTCAGCAGGAAATCTGTGCTGCCCCCCGGCTTTAGGTGCATGATGTAGCTCTTGGCGGCGGACTCGTAGAACATGCCCGCCTGGTCAATCGCGAACGCCTTCTGCTCGGCGGCGGGATACGCCGATTTCGCCTTCAGGACGATGACCGAGCCAAACTGGCCCGCGAGGTTCGGGTAGAACATCGCGAGTCCCCCGACGACGCCTTCTATCGCGACGAGGCCCACGGTCATGCCCACCGCACGGCGCAATACTTGCCGCCGGCTGATGCCGCGCCGCGAAAGCTCGGCGGATTCGGCGCCGCCCCCGCTGAGGACCTCGTATTCTTGTGGTGTGCGTGGTGTCTGATTACTGCTCATAAGGCTTGCTTCTATCTGTTGTCGTTGTCGCTTCTGGCGACGCGCTCCGTGGGAGCGCGCCTGCTCTCGCGCCCGCGCGCGCCCCTGGGAGCCAGCCCGCTCGACCAGCGGTTCTCTCAGGGGCGCGGTTCACATCAACGGACCAGGACCTAGAGATCGAAGAACAGTCCCTGCCAGGGCCAGATCCACTGCCAGCCGGAGCCCCGGAAGAAGCTGCCGATCAACACCGTCACCGCGAAGAACAGCGCGCAGATGGTAAAGAACGTGATCGAGAGCTTGCGGTCCTCATATGCGCGGCTGGGGTTGCGGTCCACATAGGGTAGCATCGCCAGCCCGACCAGCACGAAGCCTGGCAGCAGCACGCCCGCCACCGTCGGTGGGAAGTAGTGCAACTGCTCCTGAAGGCCGAGGAAGTACCACGGCGCCTTGGCCGGGTTCGGCGTCAGGTTCGGGTTCGAGTGATCGCGCAGCGGCGCATCCACCACGATTGATAGCATCGTGAGCACGACCGTCATCAGCAGCGCGGCCATGAATTCGCGCACCAGCAGGTGCGGCCACACGAAGACTGAGTCTTCGAGCTGGCGCTCGACACGGGTGATGGCTTCCTGCTTGACCACCGCCAGTGTGCGATAGCGCTTCTGCGTCGCCACTGGCCGTGGCTCGGTTGTCGTCATCTCACCACTCTCCTTTGCGGGTCCTCCGCCTCACGGCGTCCGCGGCGCTCATTCAGCGACTGCCAGTCGCGACCGGCTCGCCAGCGACCTCGGCCCGCGCGGCCTCGATCTCGCGACGTGACGCCGGCGGAGGCCCAGCCTCGCCGCCATCCTTACGGATGCGCCAGAAGTGGACCGCCATCATGATCGCGCCGACCAATGGCAGGCCGATGACATGCAGCGTGTAGAAGCGGATCAGTGTTGGCCCGCCCACACCGACCGGCTGCCCGGTGAGGAAGTTGTGCGTCTGCGTGCCGAAGATCGGCGCGTAGGACGCCATGTTGGAGCCGACGGTGATCGCCCAGTAGCCAATCTGGTCCCACGGCAGAAGGTATCCCGTGAAGCTGAGGAGCAGCGTCACCAGGAAGAGCACCACGCCCACGACCCAGTTGAATTCCCGTGGCGGCTTGTAGGCGCCGTGATAGAACACGCGGATCATGTGCAGCGTGACGGTGATTACCATCAAGTGCGCCGCCCAGCGGTGCATGTTGCGCACCAGATTGCCGAACACCACCGCGCTGTTGATCTGCTGGATGTCCGCGTACGCCACCGTCTGTTCGGGGACGAAGTAGAACATCAGGAACACGCCGGTGATCGTCAGCACCAGGAAGAGGAAGAAGGACAGACCGCCCAGACACCACGTGTAGGTGATCTTCATCGCCTTGCGGCTCACCTTGACGGGGTGCAGGTGCAAGAACACGTTGCCCATCATGACGAGCGACTGGTTCAGCGGGGTGTCGGGGTAGCCGTGGCGGAAGATCGAGCGCCACACCTGGCTTTCCGTCACCGTGGACCATGCCTGGTCAAGCAGGCCCTTATTGCTCGTGCTCACACTGCCTCCTCTAGCGGGATACCCGGATGGATGGCTCGCGATGCGTCGCTGGCGCGAAGCGCCTCTGAAGCGGAAATGATTGCGAGAGAATCAGAAACGAATGGATTGACCGTCTGGTGATACACATCTGGGCGCGGCGTCTCCGCAAGAGACGCGCCAGCGCCACCAACGTTTCATGCTAGCAAACGCGCCGCGTATTTGCAACGCGCTTGCCCCCTTTGGGTCAATCCAGCTCTGTCCAGATCAATGTGATAACCCCGACGCGCGATGTTCATGGAGTAGAAACGGTCGGGCGCCCTGGCGCGTATCGCGCGGGAACCTGGCGATACGCGCCAGGGTATACAGGCAGAGGACTCGCGCCATCACAATCTGGACACGCCAGGCGGATCAGTACAGCCTGACAACCTACAGTCTACTCGACTCTCCCCTGCCGTTCATCAGGTGTATACCTGATTTTTTCGTCGTGGCGAGGAGTCGCGACCTACCAGACGCGTGTGATGCGCGTGTGATGTGCGGAAAGGGCACGATACACGGCGCTACCACGAGCGCCGTGTATCGTGCCCTTATCGAAACAACCGCGCGCGGAGAGGCCGCGCGCGGTTGTTGGTGATCGTCCGCGCCTTAGGAGAAGCTCGCCAGCGCGTCACGTGGTTGCTGCGCATGGTTGTTCGAGGCCAGCTCGGCCGCCCCGGCGTTATCCAGCGCCCCAGCCTCATCCGCCGCGCCGTGCGCGTGCGCCGCTTCCAGCGCGACCCGTGGGCGGGCCGTCTGCGCCGCCAGGTCGTGGAGTTGCGCCTGGAGCCACTGCGCGGCGCTCTCACGCATCAGCACGTTGACCAGCTCCGCCGCGCGGGTCTGGCGCTCGCGACGTGGCATCGTTAGCGCTTCATACAGCGCGTTAGCGATGGCCTGCGTGTCTGTCGGCGGCACACCTAGCACATACTGGCCAAGCTGCTCGTAGGCGCCCGCCGTGCGTGAGAGCACGACTACGCCCTTCTGCTCGTTGACCAGCGCGGCTTCCTTGACGACCAGATTCATGCCGTCAATCAGCGGGTTGACCAGCAGCGCGTCATACTCACGCATCAGCGCCAGCGCGCGCGCGCGGTCATTGCCAAAGACCGCGATAATCGGCTGCCAGCTCGGCGTGCCGAAACGTTTGTTGATGCGCGTGATCGTCGCCTTGGTCTCGCGCATCACCGCGCGGTACTCCGGCAGCCCCTCACGCGAGGGTACCAGCAGCGCGATGAACGTGACCCGCTCACGCAGCCGCTTATGCTCGATCAGCATGCGCTCGAACGCGCGGAAGCCGGTGATGATATTCTTCGTCGGCTCCACGCGGTCCACCCGCAGGATGATCTTGTGGTCAGAAGTGGGTCGCGCCTTCGCCAGCAGCGCGCTGGTCTCGGGGTCGGTGTGCCCGTTCGCCTGGGAGAACACCTCAGACGGCGTGGCGGCGATCGGATAGACACGCGCGCTCGTCCGGCGGCCCTCCACCAGCAGCGCGCCGGTCTCGTTGGGACGGCGCTGCGTCGGGTCGGCGTCGGGCAGGAAGCGCCGCGCGCCGTCCACGAAGTTGCGCGCGTCGCGCTCCGTCTGGAACCCGGCGATGTCGTTCGCCGCCAGTCCGGAGAAGATCGCCTGCGTGACACTCTCGGGCAGTAGCTCCCAGTAGCGCGGCTCCGGCCAGGGAATGTGGACGAAGTGCGCTAGTCGCGCCCACGGCAGATGTTCGCGCACAATGCCCGGCGCCAGGTAGAGGTGGTAGTCCTGGAACATCACAGGCGTCTGATCGCCGGTTAGCTCCAGCTCGCGCAGCGTCGCGCGGGCCACCGCCTCATTGACGGCGCGATAGCCCTCATCCCAGTCGGTCAGCGCCCGCGCCGAAACTGGCGAGACGCCCGGCTGCAGAAGGTAGTGCTGCGTGAACCACAGCACCTGATTGCTAATGCCGTCATAGTAGCGGCGGTAGACCTCTTCCGGCATATCCACCAGCCGCAGCGAAATGTTCGGGAAGGCGTCCAGTGTGGGCGCGATCCGGCTGGCGTTAGCCCGCGCGAACTCGCGGTCGGCCTCGTTCATCGCCAGCGCGATCCATGTCACCGGGCGTCCCTGTGTGGCGGCCAGGAGGCCGCTAACGACACCGCCCGCGCCGGGGCTTCCTATCAATTCGCCCGTCTCCGGGTCACGCTCGAAGTTCACTGGGCCGCGGTTGCTGACGATGATGATGCGCTCGCCATCTTGGCGATCGTCGCCTATCCCGTCAGCGCGCTTGCTCTCACCCATCCCATCCTTGCGTATCCTCGTGGCGCCGCGCGTAAAGCTGTCGCTTGCCGCGAGGTCTTGTTTCCACGTCATTTGAGAACCTCCTCTTCTCGTGCGCTTCCTCTTGAATGCGCTTGCATGTTTTTATTTCCAATGTAGAGCATCGCATACGAGCCTAAGACCGATGTGATACAAAACTGAGATGAACATAAGAGATGGCGCTGACTCGCTCGCCTACGCGCGCGTGGGTGGGCGAGATGGTGTGGAATCGCGTTGGCGCCCGCATTTGTTCCCACATTTGTTTAGGATATGCCGGGTCATGGTCGGATCCAGGCGCTCCGGCGAGATGGCGTACAATAAATCCTGACGCCGCGCTGGCGGGCGCGGCGCGGATCAGAAGGCGAACACTGCATGAAAGCCCATATTCTTGCCGTTGATGACGACAAACGCATTACCCAAACGTGGCGGCGCGCGCTGGCGTATGAAGGGTATAGTGTTGATGTGGCCCACACGGGGAGCGACGCGCTAGCCAAAGCGTTGGAGCATCCGCCTGATCTGTATATTCTCGATGTGATGCTGCCTGGCATGACCGGTTTCGAGATCTGCCAGCGGCTGCGCGCTTCAGGCGATCAGACGCCGATTCTGATGATTACCGCGCGCGACGCCGTGACTGACCGCGTCAAGGGGTTGGATACCGGCGCCGATGACTACCTGGTGAAGCCTGTGCAGCTGGCGGAGCTGACGGCGCGCGTGCGCGCGCTCCTGCGACGCCGTAATCCGGAGCAGGCGGAGGTGCTGCGCTTCGCTGATATCGAGCTGGACACCGGCTCCCGCATGGCGCGACGCGGCAAGCGCGAGATCGAGCTTTCCACCACCGAATACGAGCTGCTGGCGCTGTTCATGCGCCGCCCGCGCCAGGTGCTCACGCGCGATATCATCATGGAGCGGGTCTGGGGCTATGACTTTGGCGGCGCGTCGAACGTGCTGGAGGTCTACGTCGGCTACCTGCGCGGCAAGCTGGAGGCGGGCGGCGAGCCCCGGCTGATTCACACCGTGCGCGGCGCGGGCTATGTGTTGCGTGAGAAGAGTGAGAAATCCGAAGGGTGACCTACCAGCGCGCGGAGAAGGCAGGCGGCGCGATGGACGAGCGCAATGAGAAGAATGGCAAGCGGACGTCCCCCCGCATAGCGCGACCCGCGTGGTACGACGCTGGGCGGGCGCCGTTTGCGCGCGCGCGCGACTGGCTCGCCCAGCGCCTCTCGATCCGCCAGCGGCTAACACTCTGGTACGCCAGTCTGCTCACCTTGATTCTCACTGTGCTGAGCGCGGTGACGTTCGCCGTGGCGCAGAACCAGATTCAGAGCAACCTAAACGCTGACATCCGCGTGCGCGCCATCTCCATCGCCAACGCCCTCCAGCATGAGGAATACACCTCCTCCGGCGGGTCCGCTGTGCTGCAGCCGACAGCGACGTCCGCCCCTGGCGCGACCCCAGTCGTGACTGTGACACCCGGCGGCTCTCCGACCCCGACCGATACCCCAATACCCAACTCGACACCTGACCCAGCCACCAACGCCGCCATCCAGCGCCAGCTCACCGTGAGTGTGCCAGCCGCGCTGGGCCGCCTCGATCTCGGCTTCGAGGTGCTCGACACGCGCGGACGGCTGAAGTACCTGGCCCCCTCGCTCAATGGGCGCGCGCTGCCCATCAATTATGCCGTGGTGGACGGCGCGCTGCGCGGACAGCCCGGCGCGTACACCGCTCGCTCGGATGGCGCCCTGCTCTCCGTCTATGCCCAACCAATCATGATAGACAGCCGGGCGCTCGCCCGCGACGCCGCGCCCAGCGCGACTTCCCACGTCACCACGCCCTCAATCAGCCCGAGCGCCCAGCAGGTCATCGGCGTCGTGCTGGTGGCGAAATCGCAGGATGATGTCAATAACGCCCTCAGCACGCTCCTGCGTATCCTACTGATTGGTGAGCTGATCGCCATCTTCTGCGCCACGCTGGGCGGCTGGCTGATCGCTGAGAATGGCCTGCGCCCGATCGCTACCATCACGCGCGCCGCCAGCGCCATCGCGCGGAACGCCAGCGCGGCGGACCTCGGCACGCGGGTCGTCTATCGCGGCGCGAAGGACGAGGTCGGCGAGCTGGTCTCCACCTTCAACGACATGCTCGCCTCGATTCAGGAGACCGCCGGGGCCCAGCGTCGCTTTGTCGCCGACGCCTCGCACGAGTTGCGCGCGCCGCTCACGACGATTCGCGGCAATCTAGAGCTGTTGCGCCAGGCGCCCGACCTCTCCGAGTCGGACCGCTCCGGCTTGCTGGATGACGCCTACCTGGAGGCTGAGCGCATGACCTCGCTGGTTGGTGATCTGCTGCTGCTGGCGCGGGTGGACGCGGCGGCGGCCAGCCACGGGCGGGGAGAGTCAGAGCTGCGCGAACAGCTCACGGGTCGCCGCGAGCCAGTCGAGATAGATCAACTCGCGATGGACCTGTTGCGAGCGGGTCAGTCGCAGCTCCGAGCGTGGCACAAGCAGATCAAGCTCTCCGTCACGACGCTGGCGCCCGTAACGGTCATGGGGGACCCTGGCCAGCTGCGCCAGCTTGGCATGATCCTTCTGGATAACGCCATCAAATATACGCCCAACGGCGGCCAGATTCGTCTGGCGGTGACACAGACCGGCCCGCTGGTATCGCTGACGGTGAGTGATACGGGCATCGGCATCGCCCAGAAGGATTTCCCCCATATCTTTGACCGCTTCTATCGCGGTGACGAGGCGCGCGCGCGCGACGAGCATGGCAGCGGCCTTGGCCTGGCTATCGCCCATTGGATCGCTGAGGCGCATCAGGGCGAGATCAAGGTCGAGAGCGAAGTGGGCAAGGGCAGCGTCTTTACCGTGCTGCTGCCAGTCGCGCGCCGCCTCTCCGACCAGTCCTCGCCGCGCATCGCCACTGGGCGGCGCAAGCGTGTCCGTCCGCGCGCGATTGCGCCGCTCTCGCTGGGCGCCATCCGCCCGCTGGCGCGGCTGGCGGCGTCCGTCTCGCGCCCGCGCGGCGAGGGCGAGCGCCTGGACGCGCCCGCCGAAAAGGCATACGCGCGGCCCAAGCGCGTCGCTCAAGCCGTCCTCCGCCCGCGCCACCCGCGCCGAGCGAGCGCGCCGCTCGCCGCCAGTCCGGCCCGCCCCGCCCTGATCGCTGAGGCCAGCGGCGTGTGGTGTTGCGCTCACGTCACGTCCAGATTGAACCCGATTGAAAAGGTACGCCAGCATGTGGCAATCCTTCGCACTGCCGGTCATCAACGGGTGTCTCAACGTCATGTTCGTGGTGGCGCTTGCGTTGTCCTTCGTGATGATTGTGCGCGACTCGCGACGTCCGCGCAGGATTCCGCTGTATCCTGGCGATACTGGCGCCCAGACGCGCGCGCTCCTCGACGCAGACGCCTCGCCGCGTGTGGCTGAGGGCATCGTCCAGCGCAACAAGATTCTGGCGGTCAAAGCTTGCCGCGAGGAGACTGGAGCCAATCTGGCCGAAGCAGTAGCAGTGGTAGAGCGCCTGGAACGCGCGCTCTACCACGAGGGAGAGGCGGCCGTGCGCGCGCTCCTCGAAGCGGGGGGCGTCGCCTCGTGTCGCGGAAGCTATGGCCCGAGGCAGAATGATTGAAGCAATCAAAGTCTACCGCGAGGAGCATCAGGTGGGACTGCGCAAGGGCAAAGCAGCGGTGCAAAGGCTAGCGCGCATGGTTAGCCTCACTATCTGAAAACTGAACAGCTAGGCGGCGCCTTCATTCCCTGGCAGCGCTCGATGGAAGGCAGCGCTCGATGGAAATGGAGGCGGCGGTGTCATATCTAGAAGCCTGCTCTTCCACCAGGAGTTTGGAGATAGGGCGCAATCCTGTGGATCACTGGCGTCGTCCTGACGCTCCTGGGTTTGGCGCTGCTGATGGAACCTATTGCGCGCCGCTGCTGATCCCGGCTTCTCGCAGGTCGCTTTGCTGGCCTTCGCCGGCGTGCTGTGAAGCATCAGCCTGAGCTTTCGCGCCAGCGTAGACATCTGGGCGGCTCAGGCAACGACGGCGACTGGCTCCGTGCCGGGGCCTATACGCCGCTCCGCGCATGGAGCGCCGCCATGTTCTCGCTCTTCAACCGTGATCGCCTTCGCGGTGGTGATCGTATATGGCGGGGCCGTGCTCGCCTCAAACGTGCTCCCGCGCTGGGTGGGATGGGTATCCATCATCTATTCGCTGGGTGGACTGGTTCACCTGGCTGTCACCCAGACCTCATATCAGGTCATGCAGCACGCCGTGCTGATCGTGATCGGCATCCTCCTGCTCGTGTTGTGAGGCAACAGGCTATAGCCGCCGCACGGAGGTGTTCACTCGCCTGATACCAGACAGAAAAGCCCCGATTCCCTGGCGTATCGCCGTGGAAGCGGGGGCTTTGTACTGGCGGCGCGCCTACCCTTGGTGCGCCGCGCTGACCTCCACGGCCTGCGCCTCACCGTCAGCCACAGGCGCCGTCTTGCGGGCGCGTGAGCCGGGCAGGCGGGGCAGCGCGATCAGCAGGGCCAGCACTGACAGGACTCCACCCAGAACGAAGGGCGAGCCGATGCCGAGGCTGGAGCCGAACAGCGCGCCAGCCAGCAGAGGGCCGATCACGCGGCCTAGCCCGGCGATGCCCTGCGCCACGCCGAGCGTCGCGCCCTGGGCGCCCTCTGGGGCGGCGAAGGAGAGCAGCGCCGAAGAGGTCGGACTGACGGCTCCGTCGCCCGCGCTCAGCAGCGCCAGCGCCACCAACATGATTCCCAGCGTCGTGCTGAAGGGCATCAGGAACAGGCCCACAGCCAGCAGCCCTAGCCCCAGGATCATCGTCGCGCGCTCGCCAATCCGCTTGACGATCTGGGCGACCATCCCACCCTGCATCAGCACGATGATCACGCCGACATAGGTGAAGATATAGCCGTTCTCCAGGGCCTTCCAGCCGAAGACCTTCTGCGAGAAGAGCGGATAGACCGCTTCCATGGCCGTGAACGCCAGCGTGAAGATGAAGTTGATCAGCGCCAGCCGCGCCACCGCTGGGTTGCGCAGGATGCGCGCCCAGGCTGCCAGCCCGGACTCGCGCTGGACGCCCGCCGGGCTGGTTTCCACCGCTGCCCGCGCCTTGCGCGTCTCCGGCAGTAGCGCCAGCGCCAGGACCGCGTTCACCAACGCCACGACCATCGCCACCCAGAAGGGCAGCCCGGCGCTCGGGCCCGCCAGCACACCGCCGACCGCCGGGCCAATCACGAAGCCCAGCCCGATGGAGGCGCCGATCAGGCCCATGCCGCGCGCGCGGCTCTCCGCCGTCGTCGTATCCGCCACCACCGCCTGCGCCGTGCCGATGTTCGACGCGCCCATGCCGCCGATGAACCGCGCCAGCAGCAGGAGCCAGAGCGAGCCCGCCATCGCCGTCAGCGCGAACGAGAGCGCCTCGATCAGCAGCGAGACGATGATGATTGGTTTGCGCCCGAAGCGGTCAGAGAGCGCGCCTAGCACCGGTGTAAAGAGGAACTGCGCCAGCGCGTAGACCGTCAGAATCAGGCCCACCTGCGCGGGATTCGCTCCCAGCTTCTCGGCCCAGAACGGCAGCAGTGGCAGGATCAGCCCGAATCCCGCAATATCAATAAATACGGTCAGCGCCATCAACAGCAGTGGCGACCGCCCTTTGCCTCGCATCGAAGATACCCCTATCCCGCGACGCGGCCAGCCCGCCGGAGCGCCGCGTCTCGACTAGTCATGCTTGACTAATCAAGGTATACCATCTTGTCGCGTGATAGTCAAGTATGACTATACTGGTGTGCGGCGCCATGCGGGAGGTGTGGGAGTCGTGAGAAGGGCCAGGATATGAGCACGATGGATTCCACCAGTCACGCCAGTTCTACCGCGGCGACCACCGCGACCGGCGTGGACGAGCGCGCGCTGCTGCTGCTCGGCATTCTGCGCGGGCAGAGCCAGCACGGCTACCAGATCAACGAGCTGATCGAGCGCGACCTGGCCCATGTCACCGACATGAAGAAACCCACCGCCTACGCTTTGCTCGACCGGCTGGAGCAGAGCGGCGCGGTGAGCGTCCACACCGAGCGCGAGGGCGCGCGGCCCCCGCGCAAGGTCTACGCCATTACCCCAGTGGGTGAGCGGCGCTTCCTGGAGCTGTTGCGCGCCAACCTGGCCGAGGCCGACCGCGTGGCGTCGGCTGGCGATGTCGGGCTGATGTTCCTCGACGCTCTGCCGCGCGAGGAGGGGTTGGAGCTGCTGCGCAGCCGCCTCGCCCGTCTCGACGCGCAGATCGCGCTCTACGAGCAGTCACCCCACCACGGCCTGGGCCTTGGCGTAGACCTCACTGTCGAGCGCCAGCTCTCCCTGCTGCGCGCCGACCGGCTGTGGCTGGCGGGCGCGCTGGAGCGGCTGGCGGCGCTGTAGCCCGCGCGACACCCCCTCTCCTCGCGGGAGAGGGGGCAGGGGGTGAGGTCGCCTACCACTTATGGGGCGATCAACTGGCTCAGCGGCACGATGTCGTAGCCCTTCGCACGCAGCCCCTCGATCACGCGGGGCAGCGCCTCCGGCTCATGCAGGCTGCCGGCGTGCATCAGGATGATCGCGCCGTTCTTCAGGTTCGGGCTATCCAGCACGCGGCTGACGATCTGGTCCGCTGTGCGTGTTGGGGTCCCAGTCAATCGTGTCAATGCTCCAGTAGACCGTGCGGAAGCCCAGCTTCGCGGCGTCGTTCAGCACCTGCGTGTTATAGGCGCCAAACGGG
>CAWEJL010000009.1:0-36998 GCA_963809385.1 uncultured Chloroflexia bacterium
GTGCGCTTCGAACCACATGCGGCCGCCCAGCGAAAGCCAGAGGTTGATCGAGCCGAAGTAAAGCAACAGCGCGAATGTCAGGTTCTCGCGCAGCGGGCGATGCGTCAGCCCCGAGGCGCGCGCCTGCTCGAAGAGGAGATAGAGCAGTGGTAGGTTGAGCGCCGAGATGAGGATCGTCAGCAGTGCGTCAGGGGTTTTCAGACCCGATGAACGCGACAACCGGCAGGAAGACGTAGCGCCGGGAACGGCGGGTAGACGATGTAATCCAGGCCGCCGTGCAGATGGATTACGTTTACCCTGGTTGCCGGCAGGTCGATGTTCCACCGGCCGTGCAGGAACGCCTCTGCTTGGTAGACATAATGCGGCTCGGAAGATGGGGAGATCAGCGGCTGCGCGAAAGCCCGGTTCAGCGCGATCAGCGCGATCAGGGCAGCCAGGTACAATGTGATCGACAACGCCATATTGCCCCGGGTAAAGACTCCTGCGATTTCCCTGCCCGACTGCTCAGCCCGCGCGCGTTTTGTCTTAGCTGTTACGGGCAGCGAGACTTCGTTCATGTACTTTTTTTCCTGTCACTTTCGCTCACCCAATTCCAGCCATGCCTGAAGCGGTTTCGCTCGGCTCAGCAAGGGCTTGTTTCACACATCTTACGCCTGGCCATATGACAACGTGCCCGGCTTGGCGTTGTGCTCTCTACCACAAGGGATAGCTACTTTAACATATAATTGTTTAAAGAACCGCAGAGAGAAATGGTTCTGCGCAAACCGTTCGCTGTTGATAACGGCCAACCCGAACAACGATAACTGCGGCCCAATGTTGTGGCGCCTTGTAGAAATACCTGATCAGGACTGTTGGGAAGGTTGCATTACGCTTTGCATTTGCTTCCGTTGTAACACTCTAGAGCAGTACTTCTAGAATCGAACGGGCTGTAATACTGTTATGTACGCCACATGTCGGAGGCGCGGTACTATGAAGGCAGATGACATGGAGAGCCAACAGCGTATCATCGTGACGATGCCTGCCTACCATGCGGAGACCACGCTCGAGAAGACGTACCGGGAGATTCCACCAGGGCTGGCGGATGACGTGCTAGTGGTCGACGACGCCAGCACCGACGGCACCGTCCGCAAGGCGCAGGAACTAGGCCTGAAGGTCTTCGTGCACCAGGCCAATCGCGGCTACGGGGGCAACCAGAAGACCTGCTACGACTGGGCGCTGGCGGCCGGAGCTAACGTCATTGTGCTATTGCACCCCGACTACCAGTACGACCCGACGACGCTGACGGCGCTGGTTGAGCCGCTGCTCGCCGGCCGTGCGGACTTCACCTTCGGGTCGCGCTTCGCCAACGGGTCTGACCCGCGCACGGGCGGCATGCCACTCTATCGCTACGTCGGCAACCGGTTGACGACAGCCATCGAGAACCGCGTGCTCGGTACCCATTTCGCGGAGCTGCACAGCGGCCTCAAGGCGTACACGCGCGAGTTCCTCGAATCGCTCGACTATCACGCCTATTCGGATGATTTCGTCTTCGACAGCCAGATGGTGATCGGCGCGGTTCTCTCTGGCAAGCGCATTGAGGAGGTGCCCATCCCGACGCGCTACACGATGGAGTCGTCCTCGATCAGCATCCGGCGGTCGCTCGTCTACATCTGGCAGACGTTCATCCAGCTGCGGCGCATGAAGCGTCTGCACGCGCGTCACAGCCGAGGGCAATGATAGCGCATCGCCCTCTATCCACGAGGTGATGGACACAGAACTGCGAGGAGCGACCGATGGAACTGCAAAATAGTTCGGAGCCGGTAACACAGCCGACAACTGATGTTACTATGCCGCGGGAGCAGTTCGGACACGCGCGGCGCATGGAGTCGGCGGGGCTGGTCACACGCCTGTACGCAAACGCTGAGGCGCGCAGGGTGGTCGCGTTTCTGCTGGCGGGCGGCGTCTCAGCACTCGTGACGATGGCCGTCACGCAGGTCGTCCTCCGCGCGGACGGTGGACGCTTCCTGCTGGCCGCCCTGCTCGGCACTGAGATCGGCATCCTGGCGAACTTCGCTCTCAACGACCGGTTCGCGTTCGCGGACCTCGACGGCCACGCCCGACCGATGCTGGAGCGGCTGCTGCGCTTCCATCTCACGTGCGCCTTTGGGCAGTCGCTGATCCTCGCGCTCTCCACGGTGCTCTTCGAAGTCGCGCACTGGCCCTCGTTGCTCGCGCAGGCAGTCCCGATCGTCTTTGTCACCGTCGTCAACTTTACCATCCACCGCTTCTGGACGTACCGCCGCGTCGTTGGCTAACCTGCCACCCGTCTTCCTCTTCACCGCGCCGCCATCTACACACTCAATGGAGACATATAGATAGCGTCAACGCCGATACACTCGGACGCCCGCTGCCGATTCCTCCAAATGTAAGAGCATGCCTATGATGCGCCAGGCATCGTGGCCTTCTTGCAGGCGCTGCTCGATCAAGTTGAAGGTCACTTGACCGTCATCTGGGATGGCGCGTCGATCCACCGCAGCCACATCGTCAAGGACTTCCTGCGGGAGAGGGCTGCCAAGCGACTACATCTGGAGCGCTTGCCGGGCTACGCGCCCGACCTCAACCCAGATGAGAGCGTCTGGAACTATCTCAAACGGCTGGGGTTGGCCAATGTCTGTTGCCGCGATCTGGCTGAGTTGGCCGAGCAGGTGCGCCAAGACAAACAACGTATACGGGACCAACCGGAGATCACCCGCGCCTGTACTCAACAATGCGACTACTTGATTTAGTTTGCGTCAATTTGACCGCTGGAAAGCGCAAGGCGGGCGGAGAGCGTTTGCCTCTGGGACGCCCCGGGGAGCGTCCGCAGGGTTTGGGCGCGTTTGCGGGGCTGCGTAGGCTCGGGAGCAGTTGCGAAAAGCCTCGGCGCACCCGGGCAGGGGTTCGCCGCTCCGGCGGCAGTGGTGGTTGCCAGGGTAAGCGCAGATCGGCCACGCTGTCACGCGCCAAACGGAGTTGGACGTAAGCCAGGATCAAGAGCCACGTCCAGCGGTCAGCGGCGGCAGGGGAGCGCAGTTTGGGCGTCGTCCAGCGGAGCGTTTGCTTGAAGAAGCGAAAGGTGTGCTCAATCGAGAACCGGGCAAGATACGCCCGCCAGACCTCCGCAAATCAGGTGAGGTGGGCCCAGACCACCAGAACCAGAGCGGGGTTGGCGCTTTGGTGGGGCGCGGCAGCCGCTCGACCGCGAGCCGGATCAGGGTCCCACGGATAAGTGGCCGGGGTCGGCGTGCGCCGCGCGTGGCATGGTGATGCGGAGTCGCATGGTGATGCGGAATCGCATGCAACCCGCTCCAGGCCTGGAGACAGATCTGTCCGTAGTCAGGATCGGCCGCGCTCCAGGTCGCGCTTGGGGCGGGCCAAGTCGCGGGATCGTCACAGACAAACTGCGCCCCATGTCGCCGCGGTCGTCCCGTGCGGGGTTGGAGCGTGGGGTCGGCGTAGAAGCACCGCCCCGCCCGCAAACGCACGAGGAGACAGACCGGCAGATCCATCAGCGCCTGGCTGAGTTGGACCGCGTCGTATCCCGCATCGAACGTGAAGATCGTGAAGATCGCGACGCTCGCGACGCTCGCGACGCTCGCGACGCTCGCGGCGTTGGCGGGCGGATCTCGCTGCTCGAGCCAGGAGCGAATCTGCTCGGCCGCCACCAGATTGAGGTTCTCCCCAGGGATGATGCGTCGGATGTCGGATACGGAGTGGCGCGGTCCAGCTCGAGCACTGAAGTGGAACTTGCACAAGCCACGAGTAGTTCCAGCCCGCCACAATGGGCTGGCCGTGGGACTGGCGGTACGCGTGGTGGTAGTAGCCCCGCTTGGGGCTGGTTTCGGCGTCGCAGCGTGGCCAGACACTCGCGTCGACCGCATACCAGGTCGTTGTCGGCGTGAGCGGATACGAGGCTCCCAACTGTTCGAGACGTGTCAAATCCACGGTTCCGGCGTTCAGCGCATCGTAGAGACTCCCCCACCCGCGTTGGCAACTGGGGGAGAGGCTCAGATGGGCAGGCGTTTCGATGGCCGGAACGCTCAGGATGGCGTCCAGCGCCTCGAAAAGGGCGTCGCGTCGACACCCGAACAACTGGTACATGGTACACTTGGTGACGGAAGGCTCGAAGCGCTGCCCATTCTGGCGTGTTCATATCCAGAAGGATGGGCTTTCGAGTTTCTTTCTGTCTACTCCAACTGACTCGCCAGCTTGCTATTGGTTAAAATGCAAGCTAAGTCACGCCGTTGCGGGCCTCAGGTCCATTGGTCCTGGGGCGTTCCGCGCGCTGAGACCTGTTCCCACCAGCCAGGAACGGCGGGGCTTCTTCCGTCTGGGTCCTCGCCGTCTATTCCCCTCTCGAGCGCTCCAAGCCAGCACGAATGCCCCGCATCGTCACGCCAGCAAGCTCGTCCGTGCGGCTGGAACGCAGACCGCTCAGGAGCGGTCGCTGCGCTTTCTGCTGTAACTCCGGCGTCGAGATGACCTGGATCAGGCGCTCATCCAGCTGGTAGGCGATCGCAATCGCGCGCGCCCACTCGATCCGGCTGACGCGGTCTGGCCCTGCGCCATGGATGATACCGGTGACGTGATTCGCCGCGAGATGCAGCAGCAGACTGGCCAGGTCATCGGCGAGCGTCGGAGTATTGAATTGGTCATCTACGACCCGCACCACGCGCCCGTTCTCCAGTTCTCCAGCAAGCCAGCGGACGAAATTCGGGCGTCCACCTGGCACATAGCCATAGACCAGGGCTGTGCGCACCACGGTCCAGGGCGTCCGCCCCTCGCAGACCTCTCGCACCGCGCGCTCGCCTACCAGCTTTGTCCAGCCATAGTGGTTGACCGCGCGTGTCGGGGCGTCCTCCAGGTAGGGGCCTGGATGGGCCGCGTCGCCTGGAAAGACGTAATCGGTGGAGACATGGATCAGGCGCGCGTTCAAACGCAACGACACTTCAGCCAGATGGCGTGGCCCGAGCGCGTTGGCGGCGTAGGCGGCGTCCCGTTCATCCTCACAGGCGTCCACGTTGGTCATCGCGGCGCTGTTGATGATCACGTCCGGCGCCGCCTCCCGCATCGCCGCCGCGACGGCCGCGGCGTCTCCCATATCGAGCGCCGACCAGATCACACGCGGGTCAGTTGACGCCAGAGACATCGGTTTGCGCTCGGTGTGGGTGAAGGCGTGAATCGGGCCATCGCCCGCGCCGAGCGCCTGCTCAACAAGCTTGACGCCTAGCACGCCACCTGCGCCGGTAATTGCAAGTCCAGTCATGTGTGATGTACGGCCCTCTCTTGGGCTAGTGAGACGTCTCAGCCAGCTTCAGCGCCTGACCGAGGAACCCGTCCTGGCGGCCAAGCACATTGTGGAGCCAGTCCCCGTTGGCGCGATACCATGCGACAGTCTCAGCCATGCCAGCCTCGAAACGGACCTTCGGTGTCCAGTTCAGCGCTGTCTGGAGTTTGGTCGAGTCCACGGCATGACGGCGGACATGTCCCAGACGGTCAGGTACGAAGCGGATGAGGTTATGCGGCTTGTCGAGCAGATCCAGAATGAGCCGCGCATTGTCGAGAATGCTGCGCTCTTCGGCGGCGCCAACATTGAAGACCTCGCCGTTCACCTGTTCGGCGGAAGCGTTCAGGATCGTGACCAGCGCCGAACAGTGATCGGCGACATGGATCCAGTCGCGCGTGTTGCGTCCATCCCCATAGACCGGCAGGGGTCGGTCCGCGATCGCGTTGGTGATGAAGAGTGGCAGCTGCTTTTCCGGGTACTGGTACGGCCCAAAGTTGTTGGAGCAGCGGGTGACAACGACCGGCAGCCCGTACGTGGCCCAGTAGGAGAATGCGAGGCGGTCGGCTCCAGCCTTGCTAGCCGCATAGGGCGAGAGCGGCTTGAGCGCGTCGGTTTCCACCGATGGCCGGCTGGTCCCATCTGGGGCCTCGGCGTTGCCATACACTTCGTCGGTGCTGATCTGGATGAAACGCTGGAGCCCCGCCTCGCGCGCCGCCTCCAGCAAAGTGTATGTCCCCTCGACATCGGTGCGGACAAAGGCCCCCGGGTCCACGATCGAGCGGTCCACGTGGGTCTCGGCGGCGAAGTTCAGCACGGCGTCGCAGCCCTGCATGGCGCGCGAGACGGCCTCGCGGTCGCAAATGTCGCCGTGGATGAAGCTCACGTGCTCCTGATCGAGCAGGCCCGCCAGATTCTCCAGATTGCCCGCGTAGGTCAGCTTGTCCAGCACGACCACCTGCCAGCCGGGCTGCGTGTTCCGCACGGAGCGCACGAAGTTGCCGCCAATGAAGCCCGCGCCGCCCGTCACGAGAATTCGCTTGATGTCTGTCACGTCCGTCGTCCCCTGCTCTTCTCCAGGAATGTTCCGCGATGTTCCGCGATTCGCGCCACGCCGTATTCAGGGCCATGAAGGCCACCCGAGCCCGTTACTACTGCGCCAGCCCGACCCGGCTGTAGTCGCCGAGCATGAGTTTGTGTCCCTTGGGGCGCTTGGGCTCAGCGTACACTTCGGCATAGCGACCGATGAGGCTTGCCTCGATGCGTCCAGGCGCATTGACGATACGCCCGTGCTCCAGTACGATGCAATACTCCACCTCGCTATTTTCGATGGTGACATCGTGATAGATGGAGGAAAACGGCCCGATGTAGGCGTTTTCAATGACGGCGCGCTCGCCAATGACCGCCGGGCCACGCACAACGCTGTTGATGATGCGCGCGCCCGCGGCGATCTCCACCTCGCCCTGCACGACCGAATCCGCCGAGATCACGGCGCTTGGCGCGATGGCGCGGCGGACCGCGCTCAACGTTTGGCGGTTGGCGTCGAGCACATCCTCCATCTTGCCCGTGTCGATCCAGTAGCCTTCGAGCACGTGCGGCCGCACAGCGTAGTTATGCTCGATCAGCCACTGGATGGCGTCGGTGATCTCCAACTCGCCGCGCGCCGAAGGCTGGATGGACGAGGCAGCGGTATGGATGTGGTGGTCGAAGCAATACACGCCAACTAGCGCGAGGTTGCTGGGAGGCTCCTTCGGCTTCTCGATCAAGCGCAGCACACGTGGCTCGGCCCCATCACGGGTGGACTCGATCTCGGCGACGCCAAACTCGGAGGGGTTTTCTACCGGCCGCAGCAAGATGCGGCAGTGATAGTCGCACTCCGGCGCATCGAAGGCCTTTACCAGCGGTCCCAGTGGCTCGCCGATAAGATTGTCCCCCAGGAACATGACAAACTTGTCGTTCCCCAGGAACGCGCGCGCGGTGAGCACGGCGTGGGCCAGGCCGAGGGGCGCGTCCTGCTGGATGAACGTGATGCGCGCCGCTGGGCCCCACTGTGCCCCGTCACCGACGGCGGCACGGATCTCTTCGTGCGTGTCACCCACGATGATGCCGATATCATGGATGCCCGCGGCCAGCAGCGATTCAATCGCGTAGAACAGCACCGGCTTGTTTGCCAGCGGCAACAACTGCTTGGCGCGTGTGTACGTCAGGGGCCGCAAGCGCGTACCTTTGCCGCCGCTGAGAATCAACCCCTTCATCGCCTGTCTTTCTCATCTGTTGGTCTACTGAGCGCGATCCCCCGCAGTGTATCATTCACCCGCCGTTCGCGCTGGGAGCCTTATGGGAGCCTTACTTGATGGGTGGCGTGCGCAACCAATCATAGCCGATCTCCGGGTCATCGTAGCGGATGCGGCCTTCCTCATCGGGGTCATAGGTGCGCGATGTCACGTAGAAGAGGTGCGCCGCCTCGATGCCGATTGCGCGGCATCCATGCGCGACGCCAGCGGGAATCTTGAGCACGGCGGGTGGCAGATCATCGCCGAGATACAGTTCCTGCGTCACACCGTAGGTCGGGGACTCAGGACGGCGATCGTGCAGCGCCACCAGCAAGCGCCCGGAGGCGACGTACCACCAGTCAATTTGGGTCTTGTGGATGTGCCACGCCTTGATGACTCCGGGATACATCTTGGAGTGGCTGAGCTGACCGAATCCCTCGCCAAACCAGGCGTCGTCCACACGGATCAGTTCTTCGAAGTATCCGCGATCATCGGGATGGCGCGTCAACGACTGAATCACCACTCCATCAATAGTTCCCATCGCCATGTACATGATGTCCTTTTGGTCGGAGGATGCGCTCGTTTGTCTCTGGCGCAGACTGCGCCAGAGATGCCCATTCGCTGCATCAGTTTTTTGCATTATCCCATCATTTAAACCATTGGAGTGGGAAAATGAGGAAAGCGGATGGTACATCTCTGCTATTGCAGTGGAGCAGCGCGTGTCTCAGGAAGCTCGACGACAAGCCTCACTAGGTCCCGGCTCGCCTCGCACGTTCCCCCTAACAACCGAATGAAGCCCCCTGCAAAGGTTCCCAGCGTTCGTTTTCCGCTTGCTCCTCGTGTGTCGTAGTCATGCGTGTTATCCCCTCATGTGCGATTACCGTTGGTCGGCTCGACGTTGGTCGTGTCATGCGTTCGTAATCGTTCGTTCCCCGCCCCTGCGGGCTGGGTGGCGTACCACACCGCCGCCGGTTGCCCCTCGCGCGGTGGCGGCCGCGCCAGGCTAACACGGAGCACAGCGCCACTCGATACTAGCGGGGGGCTACCCGCCGCCGTCGCTGGCGCTACTTCTTGCCGCTCATACCGTCCCTCCTTCTCGAACATCTGAGCTTTTCGCGCAGATATCGCGCGCGCTGTGCGCAAAAAGTCCATCACACAACCCCTGAGTATTTCAGGGTTCTCACGTCCATCACCCCCTTTTCGCGCACAGCGCGCAGGTGATGAAACACAGAAGACGGGACGTGGCGCAGAATATTGGCTTCCTGGTAATGATGGAAAATGGTGTCAGGACGCGCTCCAAGCGTGAGGCGTCGCGTTCCCCCATCACCAAATGCTGCTTCTACACCTCGCAGGGTGCGCGAAAAGCGCGAAAAGCGCGATAGATCGTGTCCAATGGAGTGTGGGAAATAGGAGCCGGTTGACGAGATCGGCCATCAGGTGATTCTCATCGGGTAGTTGTTGTGAAACCCGAGTGAGGAGGATGACCGGATGGCCGGCGAGAGCAGCATGGCGCTTGACGACCTGTTGCGCAAGACGCAGCTGAGCGACGACGTGGATTTCTTGCGTGAGGGGGTGCGCGCGCTGGCGCAGGCGCTCATGGCGGTGGAAGTGCCCCAGCACGTGGGCGCGCGCCGGTACGAGCGCAGCGCCGAGCGGAAGGGTGAACGCAATGGCATACGCGAGCGGCGTTGGGACACGCGGATGGGGAGCCTGACGCTGCGCGTGCCACGGGTGCGGGATGGCAGTTATTTTCCCCGTTTGCTGGAGCCGCGTCGGCGCGCGGAGCGGGCGCGTGGGGCGCGGCTCACAGCAGTCGCACTGCTACCTGCTGAGCAAGGAGGCCAGCGCCACCGCGTCGGAGCGCCTGCTCCAGCGTGCGCAGGCGCTCCGACGGCTTCGCGCTGGCCGAAGCGGACCTGCGCATGCGCGGGCCGAGCGATTTCTTCGGCGTGCGCCAGAGCGGTCTGCCTGAGCTAAAGGTGGCGAGCATGGTCGACACGCGCCTGATGGCGGAGTCGCACACGCAGGCGGAATGGCTCTGGAAGCAGGATCCCTACCTGCGCAAGCTGGAGCATGCCGCGCTGCGCGAGCGGGTCTATCTCTTCTGGCGCAACTTCGCCGCGCACTGATGTGAGGTTGACTGCTGATGGCGCCGTATATCACTTGTGCTGAGGTTATTGGAGGCGAGGCTGCGACCGAAAGCGAGAATCGTTCATGCGGCACAGTGACTTCCCCATACGCCTATCCTCGCGTCTGCGCGTCTTTGGCGCCAGCATTCTTCCGCTCGTGTCATTCCTGCTGGCTCTTACCCTATCGTCCTGCGGCAGCATCCACGAGTGTTTCGGCCCTACAGTGCTTCCCCCTCCGGCCCTCACGGTAGCCAATGGCGTCGTCTACGCCCAGGGAGCGGAGAATATCTCCGCTCTGCGCGCTGACGCTGGCTCAGTCGCCTGGCGCTCGGCCAACGGCGCTTTCCAACTCTTTCCCTCGGCGCCGGTCGTCGCTGATGGCCTCGTCATCGCTAGCACTGGGTTCGGCGCGCTCGTCGCCCACCACCTCTCCGACGGCTCACCGGCCTGGCATTCCCAGGCGGTGTCCCACCTCTTGCCTGGAAGTAATCAGTACCTGCCGAGCCTCACGGTAGCCGATGGCATCGTCTACGCCGCCGCGTCCCCAGATACGATCGCCGCCTGGCGTGTCGCTGACGGGACGTTCCTCTGGCAGTCGCCGTCCACGAACCCGACGGACGATTCCCGCTCCTACTATACGCAAATGCCAGAGCCAGTGTTGGCGGGGAATGTCGTCTACTTTTTCGCCAGGGATGCCGTGTATGCCGTCAGCATCGCCGACGGTAGCCTTCTCTGGTCCACGCCCGTTCTGCCGGCGCCCGGCCTCCCGGAACTCTACCACTACGCGCCTCCGGTGATCGCGGATGGGCGGCTCTTCATGGTCGTGGCCGACGGCTCGCTCTATGTCCTCAATGCTGCCAGTGGCGCGGTTCTCTGGCACTCGCCCGATCCCGACCTGGCCGCCAATCCCGGTTCCTACCAGAATCCCAACTACTTCGCGCCTCCGGTTGTGCGCGGCGCCGTCGTCTACTACGCTTCCCGACTCAGGATTCGTGCGCTTGACGCCGCTACCGGCCACCTCATCTGGCAGTTCCCCGTGTATTCGTGCCCACCCACCTCCGCGCCAGTGGTCGCGGAGGGCGTAGTCTACGTCACCTTGCAGCCCTCCTGCCTTGCCCCCCTGCACATCGAAAGCGGCGGCGCTCTCGCGGCGCTGGACGCCCGCGCCGGCGCGGCGCGGTGGGTCGTCGGCATTCCGTTGACTGGCGTGACTGTTCTGGTCAATGGCGGCGCCGTCTACACCATCTCTGGTGGGAAAAGCTACTCCCAAGCCGTCGGTCAAGATGTTGTCGCCGCCTCGAGCGCGTCCACGGGAGCGAGCCTCTGGCAGCGCACGATCCAATCGCCTTCTGCGTTCTTCCAGCATGTGGTCTTTGCCGATGGCGTGATCTATCTCAGCACGGAAGGCGTGCCCGATTCCCCACAAGTATGTTCCGAACTCATTCAGCCTGTCATCTCGGCGCTGCGCGCGAGCGATGGCGCGCTGCTCTGGCAGACCTCCATACCAGCCGCGTAGGTGTGCGGGCGTATATGGCGGCTGGCGACTCAAGCCGGGCGGATCGCTGACCGCTTTCCCCGAACTCGTTCACGCCATGGCAATCAACGCGCGCTCGATTTTCAATGGAATATGGTTGTTATCTGGCAACGTGGCGTCTCCAGTACTACAAACCAATGTAATCGACTCTTTTACTGATTATGACAACAGGCGTGTGGCGTGTGATCGTATGCCGAAGAGCCGCTCTCTATCAGGCTAGAACTGGCGCCGCGCGAGTCTGCCGGTGATATCTTCTTGTTCCAGTTTAACCGAGCGTGAGAGTAATGATGAGTGCGCTGGTATGGGAAATGCGCGTGACGAAATTCAGACGAAATTCATGAGCGTGTCATGACGTTGCACAGTTGCCAGAATTACCCCGGCGGATGGCCTGTCATCCGTTGCATCTGCGCCCCAGTTCGCTATACGTAGTCCAGCCGCGGCGTCTTGACAGAGCGCATAGGCCGCTCTCGCGAAAGTCGGGATTTGGAATGCCCGGCCGGTTAGGACAACATGCGAGCGCATGCAAGGAATCGCCATGTCAGCCCTGCAAAAACATATCGCGACGGCAAACACCTCCAGGACAACGCCCGTCGCCTCCCATCATGATGTGTTTTTCGACCCTACCGGACGCCGGTGGCGTCTCAGCATCGTCAGCGTTTTCCTCCTGGTAGCGCTCATTGTCACGATCATCATCGTATCCTGGGCTCCGATACAGCGACCGCCCGCTGTTCACGGTAGTAGTCCCACACTCCCATTGTCCCCCGTGCATATCAAGGGCCATGCGCCAACCATCGGAACTGGTCCGCTCGTGCGGCTGGTTCGTGTGGACCGGCGGGATGGCTCTCTGATCGCGGTTGACCCTTTCACACAACAGGCGATCGCCCTCATCACGGGCGATGACGCGGATTCGCTGGGCGCCGCTCAGTACGCGATGCAGCGCTATGGTTACAGCGCAGCCGCCCATAAGACACTGGAGCTCACCTTTGATGATGGGCCAGACCCTGTATGGACTCCCAAAATACTTAATCTACTGAGCAAATACAAAGTCCCGGCGACGTTCTTTGTCATTGGCTCCGAGGTCGTCAAATACCCCGATATCGTGGCGCGCGAAGCGCGTGAGGGGTTCGCTGTCGGCAATCACTCGCTGACTCACCCCGACCTCAAACCCAACCAGGTCGCCCATGAGTTTGTATCCACCGATCGGATCATCCGTGCGGTGACAGGGAGCGCCACCAATCTCATCCGGTTGCCCTATGACGGATATGCAGGGCATGTAGCCGACACTGACCGGAACGCGGTTATGGTGGACGCGGAGCGGTTGGGGTACGTTGTCTCGCTGGACGAGTTCGACACAAACGACTGGAAGTATGGTGACGCCGCGCTTCGTCCCAAGACGCCGATTCCGCTGCCACCAGCGACAGCGAACAACCTTACGATCCTGCTCCACGACGGTGGCGGTAACCGCTCCGCGACCCTGGCCTATCTCGAACGGCTTATTCCGTGGGCGTTCGCACATGGCTTTCACTTCTACTCTCTGCCTCAAGTGAGTCCCCGGGTTGTCGCTGGTTTGTCGCATGTGACACCGAGCGTGTGGGATTACGAGACGCTCTGGATGTACGCGGCCTTGTGGTCATGGCCGAGCGCAGTGCTCCAACTCCTATTCGTCTTGGCGATACTCTCCGTCGTGGTGGGCGGCTGCGTCAACGTGGCGCTTGCCGTCAGGCGGCGCTTCCGCTATCGGCGCAGGTTTCCCCAGCGCGCCAACAATGCGACCGGGCCACCAGTGTCGCTTGTTGTCGCCGCCTTCAACGAAGAGAAAGTCATTGGCCGCACACTCGACTCGCTCCGCGCCTCGCACTATGAGCGGATTTGCGAGATCATCGTCGTAGACGATGGCTCGTCCGACGGCACAGCGGAGGTCGTCACCCGCATGGCCGCTTCGGACCCTCGGATCCGGCTGCTGCGGCAGGAGAACGCGGGCAAGGCGATAGCCCTCAATCGCGCATTCTCCCACGCGCGGTCATCTATTGTGATAACCCTTGACGCGGATACTTTGTTCACACCAGCTACTGTCGGCGCTCTGGCGCGCTACTTCGCGCGGGACAACGCGAAACAGGTGGGCGCCGTAGCCGGTGTGGTCAAAGTCGGAAACCTGCGCAATATGCTTACGCGGTGGCAGGCGCTAGAATACCTGACACAGATCGGCGTGGACCGTGGGGCGCAGGACGCGTTAGGCGCGATCATGGTGGTCCCGGGGGCCTGCGCCGCATGGAACAGGGACGCTGTCTTGACTGTCGGCGGCTACTCGCGCTCGACGCTCGCAGAGGACTGCGACCTCACCCTGGAATTGCAGCGCGCGGGCTATCTCGTGACCCAAGATGACGCGGCGGTATGCTACACCGAAGCGCCTGAGACGGTAGGCGCGCTCATGCGGCAGCGTTTCCGCTGGATGTACGGCAACATCCAGGCGATGTGGAAGCACCGCCAGATGATGTTCAATCCCCGCTATGGCTGGCTGGGCATGTTCATCCTGCCGCTGGGCGCGTCCTCCATCCTGCTGCCGGTGGTGTTCCTGCCGTTCGTGTACATCATGGCAGTCGTCACCTATTTGGGGCAAGGGCTGGACGCGGTGCTCCTGTATGTCGTCCTCTTCACGCTCGCGCAGTTTCTCATCTCCGCCGCCGCCGTATGGTTAACAGCCGAAAGCCCAACGCACCTGCTCATCGCGCCATTTTATCGCGTGATCTACGAGCCGCTCCGCGCCTACATCCTCTACAAGTCGGCCCTCACGGTGCTACGAGGCACCCGATCGAACTGGAATAAATTGCAACGCAAGGGCTCTGTGACGGCAATCGGCGCCATAGGTATCGTAGAGCCGGACGTGGCGATTGCCGAACACGCGAGGCCCATAAATCGTCATCTTTGGATGGGCGCCGGCACGCGAAGAGCGAGGACGCGGCGAGGATATTTGGCGCGTGTTTGGCGACTCGCCACAATCGCGCGAGAGCCGCAGTGGCGGATAAGCGTCATAGCGAGCTCGCGCACAGCATCGCCTGTCTCCCTTTGCGCACGCTCTCCACCGGGGGAGGGGTGTCACCGCCGTGGACCCGAATCGTGGTGACGGCGGCTCATTAGCTACAGTGATAACGCCAGGGGCAGGGGAAAGAAGCTTCCTTCTTTCCCCAATGCGATACCTCACGAGCCCTGGCTGAACAGGCGAAGGGTTATGACATGCTTGGGAGAATGACCCTGATCGTGATGACAACGCTCGTGGTGGGCGCCACACTGGCTGGGTGTGGGGCCTCGCGGCCTGGTCAGTCGAGCCAGCCCACCAATAGACGCTACACCCTGGACACGATCGCGGGATACCTGGCGCCCTGGAATCTCAGTGGCGTCGCGGCGCTCGATGAGGGTGTTCTTACCGAGGTAAGCCCGGTCTGGTATCAACCCGCTCCGGACGGTCAGGTTGTTTTCGCCTCACAGCAGGCGGCGCAGTCCCAGTCCAGCGTTGAATCGCGCGCGTTGTCGCATCACGTCGCGATCGTCCCCTCGATCTCCAACTACCGAAACGGGCAGTGGGATGCCGCGCTCATCCACCAGATCATCACCGATCCTCAGCCGCGCGCTGAGCATATCGCGGCAATTGTTGATCTCGTCACCAGGCGCCAGTGGGAGGGCATTGATATAGACTATGAATCGCTGTACGCAGCGGACCGCGGGGCGTACAGCGTGTTTATCCGCGACCTTGCCACCGCGCTCCATCAGGCGGGGAAGCGGCTGACGCTGACCGTGCACGCGAAAACCGCTGAGCCAGGCGACTGGAGTGGAGCCCGCGCCGAGGACTGGCGCGCCTTGGGTGAGTCCGCCGACGAGGTCAGGGTAATGGCGTATGACTACTCGACGGAGGACTCCTCACCCGGCCCCATCGCGCCACTGACCTGGGTGCTGAGTGTGCTTGAGCTAGCCGTCGCCGAGATACCACGCGACAAGATCATGCTTGGCCTCGCCACATACGGCTACGACTGGCCCAGCGGCGAGCAGGGCCAGGATCTGCAATGGGCGGATGCGGAGGCGCTCGCTCGCGCTCATAACGTTCCAGTGAAGTGGGACCCAGTGAGTCAATCGCCGTGGTTCGCGTATACCGATGATCGGGGGCGTCCACACACCGTGTGGTACGAGAACGCGCGCAGCCTGAAAGACAAGGTTGATCTCGCCATTCAGTATCGTGTCTCTGGCGTGTTCATTTGGGTGCTTGGTGGCGAAGACCCAGCGATCTGGGGGACGCTCCGACAGGTCGCATGACGTCAGGGCGCCCGCGAGAGTCTATGCGGCTGAGCGGCAAACCAGCGCGCGCGATGCCCTACGGGTCACGCGCGCGAGGCAGGTGAGCCGTGAGGTGAATCCATGGAGAGAAGCTATGAACGACATGCCACGTGTTCTGGTCACGGGGGTCACTGGCTATGTGGGAGGGCGACTGGCGCCTCGTCTCCTCCAGGCGGGCTATCGTGTGCGTGTCATGGCGCGCGATCCGCATCGCTTCCAGGGTCGCTCCTGGTTAGGGCAGGTCGAGGTGGTTCAAGGCGATGTATTCGATCCAGCCACTCTGAGCGCCGCCCTTACCGGTGTTGACGTCGCGTATTACCTGATCCACAGCATGCTAGGGGGCGCTGACTTCCACCAGCGCGACCTCGCGGCCGCCCGCCGTTTTGGCCAGGCGGCTAAAGCGGCGGGTGTGGGCCGGATCATCTATCTCGGCGGCTTGGGCGATCCCACATCTAATCTGTCAGCGCATCTGCGCTCGCGCCAGCGGACGGGACAGGCCCTCCGTGAGGCGGGCGTGCCGGTGACTGAGTTTCGCGCCGCCATTATCGTTGGCGCAGGTAGCGTCTCCTTTGAGATGATCCGCTACCTGACGGAGCGCGTGCCGCTCATGATTTGTCCCCGATGGACCTACACGCGCGTTCAGCCCATCGCCATTCGCGATGTGCTGGACTATCTGGTGACGGCGATAGCGGTTCCAGGCAGCGCGGGGCAGATCGTCGAGATCGGAGGAGCGAACATCCTCACCTACGGCGACATGATGCTTGGCTATGCCCGTGCGCGTGGTTTACGTCGCTGGCTCGTGCCCGTACCCGTGCTTTCCCCGCGTCTCTCCTCGTACTGGGTACACTGGGTGACGCCCATCCCGGCGCAAATCGCCCGCCCACTCATTGATGGCCTGCGCAATGAGGTTATCGTGCGCACGCCGCTTGCGAAAGCCCTCTTCCCGACCATTCATCCCATCGGCTATCGGACAGCCGTAGATCTGGCCCTGGCTCAGCTGCGCAGCGGAGAAGTCGAGACGATGTGGAGCGACGCCTTGGTCTCAAGCCGCGGTGACATCCCCCCAGTGGAGCTGAGCACGCGCGAAGGCATGATCGTTGAGCGACGGCAGCGCTACGTAGCGGCCTCACCCAGCGAGGTCTTTCGCACCTTTACTGGTCTTGGTGGGCGTCGCGGCTGGCTCTACGCCACCTGGCTCTGGCGGCTGCGCGGCGCCCTTGATCGCCTGGTGGGAGGCGTGGGACTGCGTCGAGGGCGCCGCCATCCCGATGATGTTCGTGTGGGCGACGCCATTGATTTCTGGCGGGTGGAGCGGGTGGAGCAGGACCAGCTGCTCCGGCTGCGAGCCGAGATGAAAGTGCCGGGAGACGCCTGGCTGCAATTTGAGACCTCACCGACAGCAGGTGGCCAGACGCTGATGCGGCAAACAGCCTATTTCGTACCCAAGGGGCTGTCCGGTCTGCTCTATTGGTACGCGCTCTATCCTATTCACCGCGTGATTTTCTCCGGCCTCATCCAAAAGGTAGCGCTTCGAGCGGAGGCGCGGCGCCGCCAGCGAGCGAGAGGTGTGGCCGCACAGCATCGTCCCACCACCGCATAGGGTGTGGCGCCGCCTCTCTATGAAGCAAGCGCTGGTATGCTCCACCGTTCGACAGAGAATAGGAAGCCAGGGCAGGGCTTGTGAATTGTCGTCACGCGGCAGGCGGGAGAGCAGGAGGGCGAATCGGAGGGCGTCAGATCGCGTCGCGTCGCAGCCGCACAGCAACGCCGCCGTCAGGCAGGTGAGCAGGAAGGCCAAATCGTAGCGCTGGCCACGCCGGGTGCGGATCGGGCACGTGCGCGAACACGGCATGCAGGCTCGTCAGCGCGAGCGCGCGCAGCAGCGCGCACGACGAGAGGCGGGCGATGCGCGCGGCGGGTGCGCCGATATCGCAAAGGCGCGCGCCAGAATAAGTAGGCGCCGCCAAGCTATGCGGCCCCAAGCGTCATCGCTGGCATGCGCGGCTGAATGCCCCAGGCGAAAAACGCATTCGGCGCGCTACCCGACGTCCGGCGCTTTCTGACGCGCCCGCTTGCGCACTTCGGCGCGACGGCGCTCAAGTTGATCGAGCAGCGCCGCTGGGGTATCTTCGACACATATCAGCGAGCGGTGCGCGGCCCCAATGAACCCTTCTTCGAGCGCATGTTCAACGAAGGCCAGCAGGGTATCATAGTAGCCCTCCACGTTGAGTAGCCCAATTGGCTTCTGGTGCAGCCCGATTTGCGCCCAGGTGATCGCCTCGAACAGCTCATCGAGCGTGCCGAACCCGCCAGGCAGCGCGATGAAGGCGTCCGACAAGTCGGTCATGACCGCCTTCCGGCGGTGCATACTGCCTACGATGCGCATCTCAGTCAAGCTGGCGTGCGAGACTTCGTCGGGGAATGCGCGCCGTGGAGCGACGCCGATTACCTTGCCGCCCGCGTCAAGCGCGGCGTCGGCAAGCGCGCCCATCATCCCCACGCCCGCGCCGCCGTACACAATCCCGATGCCTCGCCTGGCGATTTCCGTTCCCAGCGCGCGCGCCGCATCAACATATTCGGGCCGCAGCCCTGCTCTCGATCCCGCATACACACAGACCCGGCGCATAGGGTGTTCTCCAATACTGATCTACCTACAAGCGTTCGAGCGCTCGCCCGCGAGGCCCAGCGGTAGATAGTCTATGCAGCGCGCCCCGCGTGGTCAATCATGTCACCCCATTGGAGCGCGCTAGCGCCTCTCAATACTCTACGTTCTCTACGTTTGAACGGCGGCGGGTGGCGCGGCGCGACCATCAACCGTCCCACGCGCAACCCACTACGACGCTCACACGTAGTATAGCCATGCCGCTTTGATCCACTGGTGATAGAGATGGTCGCAGGATGACTCTCATCATGGACAGGGAGCGGTGGCGCGGCGCGCCCGGCCCGTGAGGCCGGGAGAAATGGAGTCGAGACGTGCCAGATACCACATCAAGTGCGCAGGGGGCGTACGAGCAAGGAGCGGTCGCGACGGCGGTGCGTGAGTTGATCGGGGGCGTGCGGCAGGCGGAGCCGCTGCGCGCGGGCGCGTTGACGCTCATCCCCCTCATGCCCACGCCAGAGCGAGTTGCGCGGCAGACAGGCTATCTGCCGCTTGAAGAGGCGCTGCGGCGCAATCTCGTGGCGATCACCGAACAGGCGCGGGCGAGCGTGCCAGAATTGATGGCCGTCAGCACCGCTGATAGGCCCGTCGTGCTCGTGGGCGGCGAGCAGGTCATCGGTGGCTTGCAGAACCGGGTGCTGAACACGACGATTCTGCTGGCTCCGCATGTGGAGCTTCAGATTCCCGTGACGTGCGTCGAGGCCGGGCGCTGGCATGACACGCCGGACGCTTTCCAGGAGGACGCCAGCGCAGGGCCGGCGGGCTCGGCGCCCCTGCGCCCTACGCGGCGCTCATTTTCATCCGACGAGGCGGCCTACGCGCAACTGCGCAAGATGCACTCGAAGACAGTCACCCAGTCACTCTCAACCGGTGGCGGATACCGTTCTGACCAAGGCGCTGTCTGGGATGAAGTAGCCGAACGCATGAGCGCTACCCGCTCGTACTCCTCGTCCGGCGCCATGCAGGCGCTCTACAAAACCCCTGAGCGGGCGCACAAGCTCAAGGAGTCCGTGGAGGCGTTGAAGCGGCCTGATGGCGCGCTCGGCTTCGTCGCGGTAGTGAACGGCGTCGTGCTGGGCGCGGAGCTCTTCGCTGATGAGGCCCTGGCGGGCGCGTATTGGGACAAACTGGCGCGCAGCTACGCGGTCGAGGCGCTGGATGCGGAAAGCTCCGCGGCGGAAGAGGAAATCGCCAGCAATGGCGAGGCGCGGCTGCTGGCGGATGCGCTGGCCGCCGACATTCAGATTCATCCCTCGCCAGGGCTGGGGGTGGACGCGCGGCTGGTGAGCGCCAGCGTCTCCGGCGCCGGGCTCGTCCACGAGGGGAACGCCGTCCACCTGTCGCTCTTCCCCGAAGAGCCAGCCAGTGACGACGCGCGTCCCCAGCGAGCGTACCGGCGCACAGGCCCGCTCGGCCAGCGCTAGCGAGCGTTTCCAGTAAAATTCAGTGAGGCAGGTAGTCCGCGCAGATTATCTGCCTCACCTGTTCTGTCGCGCGTTAGCCGTCGCTGGGGTGCGTCAGGCTCTCGCATCACCGCTCTCCAGCAACAGGCCGTGGCGCGCGGCGTAGTCTATGATCGCGCGCGCGCCGAGCAGGCGCGGGCCGTCCCAGGTGGCGCGAACCGCCACGGGCGGCTCCTCCTCACTCAGGCGGAGCGTGCGTTCGCCATCCAGCGCCAGGACGCGAGGAAGCGCGGTGAGCGCGACCAGTTCGCCCATCGCCAGCCGCCGCCAGGAGCGCACGGCGACCCGCTCGACCTGTCCCGGCGCGATGGGCGCCAGCGCAACCGTGTACCCTGGCTCCGCGTCAGGCCCAGCCAAATCGAGCAGCAGGGCGCCGTCATCGCGCGGCGAGAGCGGGCTGAGGCTCGCACCAATTGCGGCCAGCCCGATACTCCCCGGAACAGCCTGTGTGAGCCACAGTTGGGTGAGAGAAGCGGTATCCGTGACCGCTCGCGCGCCAATGAATGGTGTGGTTGAGGCGGCGATGTCTACTAGCGCGGTTTCGATGATGACGCTCGCCCGCATCACCTCCAGGCGCTTCGTCGCGCGGGCGGCGACGCCCTCTGGAATGAGGCCGCGCGCGAAGAGGCCCGCCGCCAGGCCGGCGATGGTTCCTTCGACCGGATCCGGAATCACGTTGTTTGTTCCGGTGGAGATGGCGAGCAGCGGTGTATCGCCGCTGCCTTTAGCCACCGCACGGTTCGTGCCGTCGCCGCCCAGCGTCACGATGCAGGCGCAGCCCTCGCTGGCCATGATGCCTGCGGCGCGTGTTGAGTCGGTTTCGTCACGCGCGAGTTCCATCTCCGCCAGGCGCACGGCCACCTGGATGCCGGCCACGCTGGCGGCGGCGGTCGCCAGGCCGTAATGATCGGGCATCGCCAGCGCCTCGGTGACGCCCATCGCCTGCAGCCCCAGCAGAACCCGTCGCAGAATGCGCGCCTTCTCCTGATTGTCCACAATCGAGCCATGCCCGCTCAGCCGCCGGATGTCGTGCGCGGCGGCTGGGTTGGCGATCAGCCCCACGCGCGGGGCCATCATCCGGCCTCGCTGAAGGTGTCCGGCGACTCGACGAGGCGCTTCACTGTCTGGAGGAACGCTGCCGCTGGGGCGCCATCCAGGATGCGGTGATCGAAGGTCAGGCTGAGCGCCAGCATGTGGCCGAGCGCGGGCTTGCCATCCACGGGAATGATCGCCTCGCGAATGCGGCCAATGCCCAGGATGCCTACCTCCGGCGGATTGAGAATCGGCGTGAAGGCGTCAATCTCGTACGCGCCGAGGGTCGTCAGCGAGAACGTGCTGCCCGACAGTTCACCCGGCGCGCTAACGTTGGTCCGCGCGCGCTCGGATAGCGCGCGCGCTTGCGCGGACAGATCGCTGAGCGACAGCGCCCCGGCGTCCCGCACAACGGGTACGATGAGGCCCTCAGGAGCCGCGACCGCCAGGCCCAGGTGAATCGCCACATGCTGGCGCAGCCGGTCACCCTCCATCGTCGCGTTCATCGCGGGATGCTGTTTCAGCGCCTGGATCGTCACCCACGCCAGCAGATCGGTGTACGTCACCGCGAAGCGCTGCTGGATGCGCTCGCGCGCCGCAACCAGCGCGTCCGCGCGCACATCCGTCGTCAGAGTAAGCTGGGCCGTGGTTTGCATGCTCCGTAGCATACGTTCGGCGATCACCTTCCGGCGTCCCGTCAGCGGCTCACCCTCGGCAGCGGGCGCGGGCGCAGCGGGTGCGGGTGCGGCGGGCGTTCCGCCACCAGCGGCGGCGCGGCGCACGTCGTCCTCGGTGACGCGCTGACCATCCGCCGGGGTGATTCGCCCAAGCTCCACGCCAAGCTCCCGCGCCAGCCTGCGCGCGGCGGGAGAAGCGGGCGTGAACGCGCCCGCGCTATCGCCAGACGGCTGGGTGGCCTTCCCCGCTGCGGCTGCGACGCCCGCGCCAACGGGCGTAGGCGCCATCTCCGCCGCCAGCGCCAGCGTCGCCACCACCATGCCTGGCTTGACGATATCGCCGCGCTCTAGCTTTACCGCCTGGATGACCCCATCACTGGGCGCGACGATCTCCTCAGTGGCCTTCTCCACCATGATCTCGCCCAGCACCTGGCCCTGGCGAACGTGCGCGCCAGGGCTCGCGAACCAGTTGGCGAGAGACGCTTCCTCGATCGAGGTATCTTCCCACGCCGGAATAGTGATTTCGATGCTCATATCACGACCAGCCCTATTCGCGGCGCCGGTTGGAACCTGACGCCAGCCATGCGGAAGGCGCGACCCCAACCGTCGCCCGCGCGAGCGGTCTGGGCCACGCCATCCCCAGTACGTGAGCGTTCACGCGCGGCGGAACGCTGAGCGGCTACCCTCAGCGACCGACGAGTTCATGGACGGCGGTCACGATCTTCTCCGGGTTGGGCAGGACATACTGCTCCAGCGGGCGGCTGTAGGGGATCGGCACGTCAGGCTCGGCGATGCGGCGCGCGGGGGCGTCCAGGTAGTCCAGCGCGTTCTCGGCGACTGTGGCGATCACCTCGCCCGACATGCCATAGCTGCGGTAGTCCTCGTCCACGACCAGCAGCCGGTGCGTCTTCTTCACCGAGTTGATGATCGCCTCGCGGTCCAGTGGGACGAGCGTGCGCAGGTCCAGCACCTCCGCCGAGATGCCTTGGCTGGCGAGCGTTTCAGCGGCTTCGAGCGAGCGGTGGACCATCATGCCAACGGTGACGATAGTGACATCCGTTCCTTGCCGCTTGATGTCGGCCACGCCGAATGGGATCGTGTATTCCTCTTCCGGCACCGGCCCGGCGGACGCCTTCAGCATGGTCATCCAGCCAAGGCCCATGATCCCCTTGTGCATGAAGTAGATCACGGGGTTGTCATCCCGGATCGCCGTGACCATCAGCCCCTTCGCGTCGTAAGGTGTGGACGGCACGACGACCTTCAGGCCTGGCGTATGCGCGAAGATGCTGTAGAGGGTCTGCGAGTGCTGCGCGGCGTCATCATAGCCCGCGCCGTAGGCGGTAATCAGCGTGACGGGCAGGCGCACATGACCGCCCGACATGTAGGTGTTCTTGGCCAGATGGTTGTAAATCTGGTCCATGCACACCCCGAAGAAGTCAACGAACATCAACTCGACAATCGGGCGCATGCCCTCAGCCGCCGCGCCGATCGCCGCGCCGATGAACGCCGTCTCGGAGATCGGCGTATCCATCACGCGCTCTGAGCCGAACTGGTCGAGCAGGCCCTGCGTGGCGCCGAAGATGCCGCCATATTTTCCGATGTCCTCGCCCATGACGAAGACCCGCTCGTCGCGCTTCATCTCCTGTGCGATCGCCTCGGAGATCGCGCGCGCGGTGGTCAGTTCCCTGGATGAAACGGTTGCCATGGTAGGTCCCTCTCACTTCGCCTCGCGCGCGCTCACATAGCGGCGACAAACACATCTTCGAGCGCCTCTTGTGGCGCCGGGTATGGACTCTCGCGCGCGAACGCAATCGCATCATTGACCGCCTTCTGGGCGGCGGCGCGCATTTCGGCATCCTGCTCTGGCGTCATCCACTTCTGCGTGAGCAGCTGCTCGCGCAGTCGGATGATCGGGTCATGCGTCTTGAGCCGCTCGACTTCCTTCGGGTCGCGGTACAGCTCGGGATCTCCCTGGAAGTGTCCCAGATAGCGGTCAGTGTGGATTTCGAGCAGCGACGGGCCATCGCCCCGGCGCGCGCGCGCCACCGCTTCCTTCGCCGCCTCATAGACAGCGACCGCGTCATTCTCATGCACCGCGACGCCGGGAATGCCATAGGATTGCGCCCGGTCGGCGTTGGAGGAGATCGCGGTCGCCACCGTCTTGGGGACCGAGATGGCCCAGCTGTTGTCTTCGCAGACGAAGATCACCGGCAGCTTCCAGCGGGCCGCCAGGTTGAGCGACTCATGGAACGCGCCCTGATTGGCGGCGCCTTCGCCGAAGAAGGCGACCGCGACATCGTCGCGACCCAGCTTCTTGGCGGCCAGCGCGGCGCCGACAGCGGGCGGCATCCCCGCACCGACAATCCCGGAGCAACTGAACTTCACCGCCGGGTCGAAGAGGTGCATGTGGCCGCCCTTGCCCTTGCTCAGTCCCGTCTCCTTGCCGAAAATCTCCGCCGTCATCTTCTTGAGGTCTACGCCCTTGGCGATGGCGACATGGTGCGCGCGGTGGGGGCCAGTCACGGTATCCGTCGGGCGCAGGTGCGCGCAGACTCCGACCGCGACCGGCTCCTGTCCAGCGGAGAGGTGCATCTCGCCGGGAACAGGACCCGCGCCGATATCGAACACGGGCGTTTTGCCCTCGGTGTACACCTGGACCATCATCTCCTCAAAGGCGCGAATGGTCAGCATCTGCCGGTACATCGTGAGAGCCGCTTGTTGATCAATGGGCATGCTGGTTACCTCCCAGATACACGTGATCCCGTGAAACACCTCGCGCGCTCCGCGCAATGCGAGACTAGCCCAATACCCCGCTTTCCCACCCAAGAGCGCGTTTGGCTGGAAAGCGCGCGCCTCGCGCCGCCGCTGATTCAGCCGCCTGCCGTTGGCATGAGCAGCGTCAGCCGGTCGCCATCGCGCAACGCTTTTGCCAGCGCCACGCGCTCATCCAGCCGCTCATCGCCAGCCAGCGCGCGAATGCCCTGCGGCAGTCCGCCTCCGGCGTCGCGCAGGTAGCGTCGCGCCTGTGGAAAGCGGGCGGCCAGCGCATCCAGCGCCTGCGCCAGCGTCACGGCATCGCCAGACAGCGAAAGCTCGACCTCGCCGCTGCCAACCACCACCCGGAGCGGGCCGGAAAGACGGACGTGAATACGCATGCGCGGCCTGCTTTCCTGTCCGCTAGAGTCCGTACTGCTGGCGGACGAGCGCGCCAATGCCGATCGCGTCGAGCTTGTCCAGCGGTGCGAGCATGGTAAGCTGGACCACGCCCGGCAGGCGGCCAATCTCGACCGAGCCGGTAATCGTGCAACGGTTGCGCACCTCTGCCTGCGTCATGCGCAGCACGCTGCCCGCGCGGGCGATGGCGTTATCGGTCGCTTCGTTGATCGTTGGACCGCTGCCGATGAACTGGACAGGCGCCACCTCGCGCCGCAGGGTGACGTGGTAGCGCTGCGCGAGTCGCTCGCCCGCCTCCAGCTCCTGCTGCGTGTAGGGCCGCGCGATGGATGGCAAATCTTCCGCCACTGGCAGCAGGATCGGCCCGTCCAGCGTCAGCCCGTGAATCACGTTCACGCGCACGGTCGCGTCCGCCGTGATGTCGGTGGTGTGCAGGCTCAGCTCGCCGTCGCCCTGGTTGGCGTGACAATCGCCGATGTAGACGCCGCCGCCCTCGACTTTGACTGGGCAGATCAACACCGCGCCGGGCCGCACCTCGTTGGTGTCGAGATGGCCGTCGGTCTTCGCCCGGTCGAGCGCGTCCTGGGTCATTGCGTAGGGGTGGCGCGCGCCGATGAGGGAGTGGCCGAAGTCGCCCGCGTTGTGCGAGTCGGGCATATCCGCGCTCGGCGTCGTGCCGATGTTGCCGATGAATGGCCGCAGCCGCGAGAGCACGCCGGGGATCGTGTGCGGCTCAAACAGCAGGATGGGGTGTTGCTTGGCGTGATCCGGCAGCGCGGCGATCTCGCGGGCGTTGATGGCGAACTCGTGCGCCGCGTCCAGTCCGACCGTCAGCCCAACCGAGCGGTCGTCATCGAAGGTGATGGTATAGCCTTCCTCGAAAGAGAAGGCGCTCGCCGACGCGCCACAGCGCTCGCAGCGGATGCTGCCTGGCCCGGTCCCCTCGACCCGCGTCTCAGGCCAGAGCGCGCCGCAATTCGGGCACTTTTTGTCTACGAACGGGTCATCGCCGAACGCCGCCGCGTTGGTGAGCATCGTCCCAGATGATGTCGCGATCGAGCGGACATGCATGCGCTCGATGGTAATCGCGATGGCGTCGCCAATGTGCGCGCCCTCGACCGCCACAGGACGCGTTACTTCGTGGCCGCCGCGAAACTCAGGGGTAATCATCGGCCCCCAGCAGCCCGGCGGCACGACGCAGCTAATGCGCCCTCCATCCCTGACGACGCCGGCGATCCCCACCCCTGGTCCGACCAATCCTCCGGTGTACTCGTCCACATAGATCTCGTCTTTGATCGGATGCGTGACCGACTGCATAGAGGCACCTCATGACCGCGATGGGTCTCACGACGTGGTGGCTCGCGCCGGTGCGCGCGAGCGAGGGGCGATACAGCCGCCAGAGCGACATCTCTGGCGCGGCGAAACGGCGCCGTGAAGCGCCCGCGTACACCGCCGCACGTTTGGTAGCCCGAAACTGGCGCCATCTGGCGGCATCCGTGAAGAGCGCGCCAGGCAGTGGAAGAACGGCGGAGAGCGCCTCCGAGCGCTCATCACTTCAGGCCCGCGCACACACTCAGCCGTAGCATGCCGCGTGCCGAGAATGATGGCGGATGCGGTGGTGCGCGGCGATGTGAGGGTATCGGGACATGGAGCGCATCCCGCCATTACAGCCACCTTCCAGATCATGCTCCTGTGCATTCTGGTTCACTCGCGTGCTCATGGCGCGCCCGCCTCGTCTGAAAAAACAATGGATCAAGCGCTCTTCACTCCTGAGATGCCGCGCGCCCCTCGCCACCTGCTTCCGCTCGCCTTCCTACGGCCACACACCCGCGCCATCAGTCTTAACCTTCTGTGGTCGCATGGCGTAGCTTCCAACCAAGCGAATTAGGGATGGGCATGGCGAGCCGCGCGCCACTTGGAGATGCGAGCTTGTAACCCCGTTCGCGCGTTTGTCAGCGTCTCGAAGACGCCGCGCGCAACGATGCCACGATGTGATGGTGTATTGGTTGGTTAGTGGGGAATCTATGTCTCAGAGGAGGACTCCGCGCGTCAGTTGGTGGCTGGCGACGGGGCGTGTTCTGGCGATCGCGGTCACACTGGTCGCCGCGACGGGCTGGACGGCGCGAGCGGCCCAGGCGGCGCCCGCGTTCGCTCTACCCCTGTTCACCAACGAGGGTGTCGCCGTCAGCGACAACATTAGTTCGTACGCGAACTTCGACGGCGGTGGCCACGACTACTCAGGCACGGCGCTTGCAGCGGCGGGCTTTCGTTCTGGCTCCATCGTCTCGACCCACGGCGCCTCGTTCCAATGGCCGCAGATCACCGAGGGCGCGCCTGACAACTGGACCGCGCCCACTGCCAGCCCCATTACTATTCCGATCACCGCGCCCTCCGGCTCGGCGGTCGCCTTCCTTGGCTCCTCGATTACTGGCCCGTCCAGTGGCGTAGCATCCCTGACGTTCAGTGACAACTCCACACTGACCTTCACCCTGACCCTCAGCGACTGGACACTCAACGGTGGCGGGGCCTCCCCCTCGGCGGGAAACAGCATCGCCGCCACGACGAGTTATCAAGACCTCACGACTGGCTTCACGCGGAGCGTCGCCAGCTACGTGTTCTTCGTCGCGCCCGTCACCGTCCCAGCCGGCGAGACACTGGTCGGCGTCACGCTGCCCGCGACCGTCACCAAGGGCGTCCTCCACATCTTTTCCGTGGCAGCGATCGTCCCCACGCCCGCTTTCAACAATGAGGGCATCAGCCCCACCGACGGCGTGACCACCACGGCCGATTTTGACGGAGCCGGGGACAGCTATTCCAGCGCGGCGCTGCGCGCTGCGGGGCTCGCTCTCGCTGCCACTGGCGCGCCTGACAACTGGAGCCAGGCGGGGCAGATCCTTCCGATTCCTGCCGTAAGCTCTGGCCTGCTGGGCTTTCTGGGCGCCGCCGTCAACGGGCCATCCAGCGGTGTGGCGACGATTACTTACACAGACGGCTCGACACAGACCTTCACGCTGACTTTCAGCGACTGGACGCTCAACGGTGGCTCCGCCAGCCCTGCGGGCGGGAACTCCATCGCGGCGACCACACCGTACCGTGACACGGCGGGGGGCGGCCGGGTGGTTGGCTCGACCTACGTGTTCCTGGCGCTCGTGCAGCTGCAAGCGGGCAAGACGCCGCTCTCGGCCCAGCTGCCGGTGACCATCAGCGCGGGCGCGATGCACGTCTTCGCGATGCACGTCTTCGCGGTCGGCGCCGTCCCCCCCCATCCAGCGGACCTGAGCCGACCTTTGGCGCGGGCGACTGGACCGCGTATATGCATGACGGCGCGCGCAGTGACTACAACAGCGCTGAAACTACCCTGACCCCCGCGACGTATCCCTCACTGGCGCAGGCCTGGGCTGTCACCGCTGGCGGCTCCATCAACGATCAGCCAGCCGTCGTGAACGGCGTCTCCTACTGGGGGTCGTGGGATGGTCTGCTGCATGCGACCAGCGCCACCGGCGCCAGCCTGTGGACGGCTAACCTGGGCCAGACGAATGACGCCTCGTGCGTTCCTTCAACCGCCGGCGTGGCCTCTAGCCCCTCGATGGGCGCGGTCAACGGCGTTACCTCGGTCTTCGTCGCCGGCGGAAACGCACGGTTCTACGCCGTCAACGCGACGACTGGCGCGGTGCTCTGGTCCACCTCTCTGGGAACGTCCCCCAGCCATTTCCTGTGGTCCTCGCCGCTGATCTACAAAGGCAGCGTCTATGAGGGGATCTCGTCCTTTGGCGATTGCCCGCTCGTCGCGGGCGCGGTCATCCAAATGGACGAAAACACTGGCGCCGTCGAGCATGTGCTGCACACCGTCCCATCCGGCTGCACAGGCGTCGGTGTCTGGGGTTCGGTGACAGTGGATGCGGCGACTAACGACCTCTACTTCGCGACCGGCAACGGGGGCTCTTGCGCCAGCGCGGAGCCGCTCGCGGAATCGGTCGTCGCGGTGAACGCGTCCGACCTCTCCCTGATCAGCTCCTGGCAGATCCCCAATCAGGCTACGGGCGGCGATATTGATTTTGGCAGCACGCCGGTCCTGTTCAACGCGACGATCAGCGGCCAGCCCCGCTCGCTGCTGGGGGTCGTCAACAAGGACGGTGTCTACTTCGCCTTCGACCGGACCAACATTTCCGCCGGGCCGGTCTGGTCGCTGCAAGTGGGCAATGGCGGCGATTGCCCGCAGTGCGGCTCAGGCAACATCGCGCCGGCCGCCTTCGACGGCTCAACGCTGTACGTCGCGAGCGGGAACACGAGCGTCAACGGCGCGACCTGTCTGGGCAGTGTACGGGCGCTCGATCCAGCCACCGGCGTCCCGCTCTGGCAGGACTGTCTGAATTCCGGAACCGTGCTGGCCGCTCTCACCGTCACGCCCGGTGTGGTACTGACGACGGCGGGTGGTAAGGTGATGGCGTTCAGCGCCACGACCGGCGCCCAGCTCTGGAGCTTTGCTGACACGAGCGCCGGCTCGCTGTTTTACGGCTCAGCGGTGGTCTCGAATGGACGGCTCTACGTCGGAAACATGGATGGTACGTTCTATGCCTTCAGCATCGGGGGGAACATTGCGCGACGCCCGCCGCCAGTGGGGCACGGGAGGAAAGCGCTCGCCCCGCGCGCATAACCAGGGCTCTGGCTGGCGGCCGCGCGCGCTCCTAGGGCTGGCGCTCACGCTCGCGCTGGCGGGCTGCTCGGCGACGCCGGGCGCCGCCAGCCGGGTGGGATCGCCCACGCCGACCGTGACCGCCACGCGCGGCGGCGGCGCGTCCACGGGGGCGCCCACCGCTGGGCCGGGCGCGACGGTGGCGCCCGGCTCTGTATGGGGCAGCCTCGCGGCCCGTCCGCTGCGTCTGCCCGCGCTAGCTCCCGGCGCGGCCTGCCCCACTACTCCCGCGCGCCAGGGTGTCTCGCCTGATTTTCCCTACGCGCAGGGGGCTGGCCCGGTCTACGCCATCGCCCAGCGCGCCAGCGGCGCCGTCGTGTTCAACAGCGCCGCCTCGCTCGGCGACTCCGCCAGTGGCTACGGTGGCTTCAAGGCCATATGGGAGATACAGCCAGCCTATACTGGCCCCGTCCTGATTCGAGGCGCGCGGATAGATGGCCCCGGCGCGCTTGAATTCAACGGCGGTCTCGGACAGCCAGCAACCACACCATCCGGCATGGAGCCACGCCAGAGCGAGCTCCGCATAGACGGCCAGTCCGTCTCGCCGCCCTCCTGGCCCACCTGGGTCGCGTTCACGCGCCTCACCACAGCGGGCTGCTACGCCTACCAGGTAGATGGGACATCGTTCGAGGAGATGATCGTTTTCCAGGCGGTCGCTGTTTAGCGTGGCCCGAACCAGTTCAGCGACCAGCCATCAACGTGTCACATTATGCTTGACGGCGCTTGGGAAGCGAGTGTATACTACACTTCGCTGCCACAACAGCGTATGGTGTGGGAACACATCCCGCCAGGTGGCGCATGATCCTCGGTAGCTCAATGGTAGAGCAGGCGGCTGTTAACCGCAAGGTTACAGGTTCGAATCCTGTCCGGGGAGCCAGATGACCACACCACCCTGGCCGCGCCGAAGAGCGCGGCCAGGGTGGCATTGTTTTTCAGCCCGGTTTCTTTCGCGCGTGTCCCCAGCGAGAGACGCAAACTGCCCGCGCATGAGACAAAGCCTGGTAATAGTCGTCTTAAATGGCGACAGACGTTCGACGGATGGAGCCGGCTGATCGCTCCTGGCGGCGATTAAGACCTTCAGACACTTGGCGAGGTGATCGCGATACATACCTTTTCCATCCCTTCCCGCCCCAGCGCCCCGCTCGCGCCTGGCGTGCGAGGGCTTGTATTGCACGCCGCCTGGCTGACCTCCGGCGGGGGACGGCTCGCGCTCTGGGCCGAGGCGGAGACCAAGCCAGTCAAGCGCCGCGGCACGGTCACCGACGCGACCGAGCCTGAACGCGGCTACCGCTCCCATCCTTTCTGCGCCAAGCCAGAAGAGCTATGGGACGCTTTCGGCCGCCTTTGGAAGACTTCGCGGCCTGGCGTCGCGGCCCGCACGTCCGCCCCGCGCGAGCGGATCGAGGTCAGGCTCCCCCGGCTCGGCTCCCGCCCCGTCCCATCGCCTGAATACGTCGCGCGCCAGTGGGCGCCGCCACCAGAGGACGGCGAGGACGCCGTCGTGAGTGTCTGGCGCGTCAACGCCCTGCTGCTCGACGCCGAGAGCGCCTGCGTCCTGCTGGCTGGCCTATCCCATGAGCCGGGAGCCGCTGCCGCGCCCGCATGGGTGCGCCCAAACCCCTTTGCAGACGTACGCACACTCGATGCCCGGCCCATGCTCTTTGGCGCCGACCTTCGCTACTGGGCCGCCGCCGCCCGGCTCGCGATGCGCCTCGTCCTGCGCCAGCGCTACCTGCCCGCCGCACGCGAATCACAAGCGCTGACCAGCTACATGCACTCCGGCGTGAGTACCGCGCCAATCGTCGCCGAGTGGCGCATCGCGCCGCTCGAGCCCGATGACCAGCGGCGTTTCGACACCCTGGTCGCCGCTATGCCCGACGCCGCACGCGCCGCCGTTGATTCTGACTCTACACGGCTCGTTTCGCCGCCCTGGAGCGTCCTGGACGCCTCCAGGGCGGCGGATGAAAGCCACGGCGCGCCGCTGCCTCCGCCCGTCCTGCTCAACCACTTCTGCGCCAGCGCCGTCAACGCGCTGCTGGAGACGTGGACCAGAAACGCGCAGATCTTTCTCAAAATGCCATTGGGTGAGCCAGAGACTCCGCGCTCCGCGTTCTACTACTACAGCCCGCGCTACACCCTCACCAGCCGCTGGCTCGAAGCCCTCAGCACGCGCGGCCGCCCTATCTACCTCAACGCCGCAGAGGCCCGCGCCTTGCTCGACGGCGTCGAGCGCTGGCTGAGCCAGCTCGATGAGGCGCAGCGCGCGCCGTTTCGTCTCTGCCTGCGCCTCTCCGCGCCCGAGGAAGCAACAGACGGCGCCGTGTGGGATGGGGATGGGGACGGTGTAGAGGAGGGCAAGCCGGACAGCGACGCGAGCGAGCGAGCCAGCCGGGCCGCCGACGCTCGTCTTACTCCAGCCCGGGGCGGATAGCCAGCCCGCCGCAGCAGAGAGCGCAGCCCCGCTCATCGAACCGTTCGAGGCTGGGTGGCGGCTGGACTATCTCCTCCAGGCGCGCGACGACCCCAGCCTGTTGCTGCCGCTCGCCGGAGTCTGGAATGAGCGCGGTGAGGTGGCGCATTTCCTCGAACGGCGATTCGAGCGCCCGTGGGAGCACGCGCTTACCTGGCTTGGCCAGGCGGCGCGCGCCTTCCCGCCCATCGCCGCCAGTCTCACCCGCGAACATCCCGACGGCTGCGACCTGACCGGCGCCGAAGCGTATCAGTTCCTCAGCGAGGCGATCTCCGCACTGGAGGAGGTCGGCGTTGGCGTTCTCGCGCCAGCATGGTGGAAACGCGCGCCCGTCAAGCCTACCCTGCGGCTGGAGGTCAAGCGCGCGCAGCGGACGAGCCTGGGGTTGCTGGGTCTCGACGCCGTCGTCAGTTTCGACTGGAAGGTCGCGCTTGGCGGCGAGGAGCTTTCGGCGGAGGAGCTGGAACAACTCGCCGCGCTGAAAGAGCCGCTGGTGCGCCTGCGCGGCCAGTGGGTCGAGTTGCGCCGCGAGGATGTCGCGGCCGCGCTGCGCACGCTGTCCGCGCACAACACGCGCAAGATGTCGCTGGGTGAGGCGCTGCGCCTCTCGATGACCGGCCAGACCGACGACGGCTCCGTCACCATCGAGGAACTGCGCGCCGATGAGTGGATCGGCGACCTGCTGGGCCGCATGCGCGGCGGCGAGTCCATCGCTGATGTCTCGCTGCCCGATGGCCTGCGCGCGGAGCTCCGTCCCTACCAGAAGCGCGGCCTCGACTGGCTGGCGTTCCTGGCGCGCTATGGCCTGGGCGCGTGCCTGGCCGACGATATGGGCCTTGGCAAGACCATCCAGCTGCTCGCGCTGCTGCTGCACCTCAAAGAGAGCAGGCGCCATCAGCGGCCCCACGCTGCTCGTCTGTCCGACTTCAGTCGCGGGAAACTGGCTGCACGAGGCGCGCCGCTTCGCCCCCAGCTTGCGTGTGCTCATCCACCACGGCGCGGGGCGGGTGGGCCGCTCCGACGAGGCGGGCTTCGGCGCCGAAGCGGCGGCCAACGATCTCGTCATCACCACCTATAGCCTGCTCCCGCGCGACGCCAAGGCGCTCGATACTGTCAACTGGAGCCTGATTGCGCTGGATGAGGCCCAATACATCAAGAACGCCGAGACCAAGCAGAGCCACGCCGCCCGCGCGCTCAACGCCCCAATCCGCGTCGCGCTGACTGGCACGCCCGTCGAGAACCGCCTGGCGGAGCTGTGGAGCATCATGCAGTTCCTCAACCCAGGCTATCTCGGCTCACAGAAGCGCTTCCACGAGCGCTTCGCCGCGCCCATCGAGCAGCGCCATGACAAATACGCCTCCGCTCAACTGCACGCGCTGACCCGCCCCTTCATCCTGCGGCGGCTCAAGACCGACCCCAGCGTCATCAGCGACCTGCCGGAGAAGGTCGAGATGCGCGAATATTGTACGCTGACGCGCGAGCAGGCGACGCTCTACGAGGCGGTGGTGCGCGATGGCTTGCGTCGCATCGCGGAGGTCGAAGACCCGATGGAGCGGCGCGGGATCATCCTGGCCATGCTGACCAAGCTCAAACAGGTCTGCAATCACCCAGCGCATTTCCTCAACGACGGCAGCGCGCTGCCGGGCCGCTCTGGCAAGCTCGCCCGCCTCGAAGACCTCGTCACCGAGCTACTGGACGACGGTGACCGCGCCCTGATCTTCACGCAGTTCACGGTCATGGGCCAGCGCCTCACCGATTATCTGGCGGAGCGCTTCAAACTGGAGACGCTCTTCCTGCACGGTGGCGTCCCGCGCGGGAAGCGCGAGCGCATGGTCGAGCGCTTCCAGTCCGCTGATGGGCCGCCGCTGTTCGTGCTCTCGCTCAAGGCTGGCGGTACGGGCCTGAACCTGACCAACGCCAACCATGTGATCCACTTCGACCGCTGGTGGAACCCCGCCGTCGAGACGCAAGCTACTGACCGCGCTTTCCGCATCGGCCAGACTCGCAACGTGCAGGTGCGCAAGTTCGTCTGCTCCGGCACCCTGGAGGAGCGGATAGACGAGATGATCGAGGCGAAGCGCGCGCTGGCCGAGAATGTCTTTGGCGGCGGCGAGGGCTGGCTGACGGAGCTTTCCACCGAGGAGCTGCGTGACATCTTCCGTCTGCGCGCTGGCGCTGTGGCGGACTGATCGGAGAGCATTGGGAGGAGTCGCGCATGCCGAAAGCGCCAAAACCAGCCCTGCATTGGTGGGCCCAGCGCTGGGTTGACATGCTGGAGAGCCTGGGCCCGGACTACGCCGGGCGGCTCCAGCGCGCGCGGAGCTACGCCCGCAACGCGCACGTCTGGCGGTCGAGCGTTGGGCCTGGAACGCTCTCAGCGCAGGTGCTCGGCTCCTATGGCTACTACACGACCACCGTCCGCGTTCCTCCCGTTCCAGACGCCGTCTGGGCGCTCGCGCTGGAGCCACTGGCGGAGCGCCCCGCGCTGCTGGCCAGCCTGCTGGCGAATGACTTGTCCCCTAATGTCGAGGACATCCTCAACGCGGCGGGGGGCTCACTCTTCTACGACGACCCCGATATTTTGGCCTACTCCTGCTCCTGCCCGGACTGGGAGCGGCCCTGCAAGCACGCCCTGGCCCTCTGCTACGACTTCGCCACCCACTGCGACGCGCAACCCGCGCTGCTACTGGCGCTGGCTGGACGGACGGTGGATGAGCTGTTGGTGGCGATCCGCGCGCGCTGGATCGCCAGCGGCGACGACGCCCAGGCCGTCCCCGCCGTGGCCCTGGAGTACCCATTGCGCGCCACCGGCTTCTACGACGCTGGCCCCGCGCTCGATGACTTCGCGGTTCCGCTCGACCCGCCGCAGGTGCATGCGGCGCTGCTCTTCCAGCTTGGCAAGCCGCCCTTCGCCAGTGACAAGGAAGATCCACTCACCCCGCTGGCCGGGTTCTACGGCGTGATGACCGAGCAGGCGATGCGGGTGCTCTCGCGCACGGGCTACGTCCGCGACCTTCAGCGCGAGGATAACGAGCCATGACCTGACGGCGGTGCGCTGATACAATATGATGGCATGGCGCGGGCGTGTGACGCCCGCTTTTTTTGTGAGAACGCATGACGATTACGATTTTCAAGATTCTGCTGACACCCGCGCTGATCTGGGCCGTCAGCATGGCTGGGCGCCGCTGGGGCGCGGCGGTCAGCGGGCTGCTCATCGGGCTTGCCGCTCAACTCGGGGCCAGTCGCGCTCTTCATTGCGCTGGAGCGCGGACCGACCTTCGCACGCCAGACGTCAGTAGGCATCCTGCTCGGCGCCGTGAGCGTCGCGCTCTTCTGCCTGGCGTACGGCTGGCTCGCGGCGCTACGCCAGCCGTGGCCCGTGGCGCTGCTGGGCGGCTGGCTCGCGACACTCATCGCCACCGTAACGCTCGATCAGGTCCACACATCCGGGCTGCTGGCGCTGATCGTGGCCACCGTCGCGCTGCTGGCGCTCAACTGGCTCATGCCGCGCGCGCAGGAGCGAGTGATAGGCGGGCGCTCGCCCTGGTGGGACATCCCCGCGCGCATCATCGTCGCCACGGCTTTCCTGCTGGCACTAACCGCCGCCGCCGCCTCACTCGGCCCGCATCTCAGCGGCTTGCTGGCGACGCTGCCGATCTACGCCTCGATTCTCGCCAGCTTCAACCACCACTTGCTCGGCCCCGCCCAGGCGGTGCGCTTCACGCGCGGGCTGGCGCTGGGGCTCTTCGGCTTCATCGCTTTCTTCGCTGTGCTCGAATCACTGCTTACCATCACGCCGCTGGCCGTCACCTTCAGCGCCGCGACGCTCGCCGCTCTCGCCACCCAGGCCACCCTCGGCTGGTTCACCCGCGAGCGCGCAGTGAGCCAGCAACCCGCGCCAGCCGCGCGCTGATTCCCACGCATCACTCATAAGGCGGCGTTCCTGGTTTTTCTTGAGCAATCAGGAAGTGATTCGTTTCCCATCAAATGGATTGTGCGCCTGACGCATGGGCTCAGACCGGCTCAAGCGCTCGGTGCGGTTCTGGCGGCAACTCGACAGTGATCGGATCGCCGGGACGGACCTCGCCCCCTGCCAGGATGATAGCCATGACGCCCGCCTTACGAATCAGCGCGCCATGCTCGTCCCGCCCCAGCGTCGCGGCCATTAGCCCAGGATGGAGGCCGTCCAGCTGCGCGCATGGGTTGCGGAGGCCAGTTATCTCGATGACCGCCGTATCGCCCAGACGCAGCCGGGTACCGGGCGGCAGTAGAAGCAGATCAATGCCGCGCGTCGTGACATTCTCGCCCATCTCCCCGGCGGACACATCGAATCCAGCGGTCCGGAGCTCGTCGTGGAGCTCAGCATGGATCAGGTGGACCTGCCGCAGATTGGGCTGGCTCGAGTCACGCGCCACCCGCGAGCGGTGTTTGACTGTCTCGCCGAGATGCGCGTCACCTTCCACTCCCAGCCCGGTAAGGAGCCGGATGCTTTCCCGATTAGGCTTGGAAAAGGTGTGCGTTGGGCTGAGGCTCACAGCCACCACGGATCCCGCCATTGGCTTGCATCCCCTTCTTTGTTACCGCCGCTCGCGCGCCTTGCGCTGGAGCTCGTACAGCCGGCCAATCGCTTCAAGTGGGGTCAGCTCATCTACCGCCAGCGCCTTCAACTCTTCGATGATCGGGTCTGGCTCGGCGGAGAAGAGCGTCAACTGCGCCACCTGCGGCGGCGCGAGCTCGCGCATGCGCGCCCGGCGGTGGGCCGCGTCGCCGGTGCGCTCCAGCTCCTCCAGCGCCTCCTCGGCGCGGCGCACCACCTGGCGCGGGATGCCCGCCAGCTGGGCGACGTGGATGCCGTAGCTCTTGTCGGCGCCGCCTGGCACGATCGTCCGCAGGAACACGACCTGCCCGCCATCCTCAGTCACGGCGACCGTGTAGGGCCGCACGCGGCAGCGCGCGCGCCAGCTCCACCAGCTCATGGTAGTGCGTGGCGAAGAGCGTCCGCGCGCCGCAACGCCGGTTATTGTGCAGGTATTCGACAATCGCGCGGGCGATGGCCAGCCCGTCGTAGGTGCTGGTGCCGCGCCCGATCTCGTCCAGGATGACCAGGCTAAGCGGCGTCGCGTGGCGCAGGATCGCCGCCGTCTCCACCATCTCCACCATGAAGGTGCTCTGGCCGGTGGCCAGGTCGTCCTGCGCGCCGATGCGGGTGAAGATGCGGTCCACCAGGCCGATGCGCGCCGATTCCGCCGGCACGAACGAGCCAATCTGC
>CAWEJL010000010.1:0-70565 GCA_963809385.1 uncultured Chloroflexia bacterium
CGAGCAGCAGGAATGCCCGAGGATAGCCGTCGAGCAGGTAGCGGACGCCGAACTCGTACCAGCCGATGGCGTGGAACAGAACAGCATACCGCGATCACGAGGAGGCCGATACATATCCATAGAGCGGTGCGTGTCCGTGAACTCACGGTTGCGCCAGAGAAGAGGTAGAGGAACAGTGACGTCTGACGAGTGGGCTGACGGAAACGCCCCCGTTCAACATGTCGATCGTGGGGCTGGCGGTCGAACGGGCCGTTGAAGTGGATGTTGGGGAAGGCGAAGAAGTGGCCGATGACGTTCGACGGCAGATACCGGATGTTGAACGGCCCATGTGTCACCTCGGGATAGTGCTGGGCGATCAGGGTGTTGTAGCCACTGTCGAGCGGCGAACCGAACAGGAACCAATTGCGCCACGCGAACAACAGGATGACGCCGCAGATCACCGCGAGCGGCGGCGCGAGCCGGCGCCAGGGGATGTCCCGCCAGCGGGTCGCCGCCGCCACATCGAGGCGAGAAACGCCTCGATGTGGTGTTCGCCACTGCCGCCCTGCCAGGCGAAGTAGAGTATTACTGGGAAGAAGACCCCGACGGTCGAGCGGCTAAAGAACGCGCACCCCAGCGCGAACGCTGCCCACCCGTGTCGGCCCCGTAACGAGAGCAGTAACGAGAGCGTCGAGCACGTGAAGGCAATAATGTGCGCTTCGAACCACATGCGGCCGCCCAGCGAAAGCCAGAGGTTGATCGAGCCGAAGTAAAGCAACAGCGCGAATGTCAGGTTCTCGCGCAGCGGGCGATGCGTCAGCCCCGAGGCGCGCGCCTGCTCGAAGAGGAGATAGAGCAGTGGTAGGTTGAGCGCCGAGATGAGGATCGTCAGCAGTGCGTCAGGGGTTTTCAGACCCATAAACGCGACAACCGGCAGGAAGACTAGCGCCGGGAACGGCGGGTAGACGATGTAATCCAGGCCGCCGTGCAGATGGATTACGTCTACCCTGGTTGCCGGCAGGTCGATGTTCCACCGGCCGTGCAGGAACGCCTCTGCTTGGTAGACATAATGCGGCTCGGAAGATGGGGAGATCAGCGGCTGCGCGAAAGCCCGGTTCAGCGCGATCAGCACGATCAGGGCAGCCAGGTACAATGTGATCGACAACGCCATATTGCCCCGGGTAAAGACTCCTGCGATTTCCCTGCCCGACTGCTCAGCCCGCGCGCGTTTTGTCTTAGCTGTTACGGACAGCGAGACTTCGTCCATGTACTTTTTTTCCCGTCACTTTCGCTCACCCAATTCCAGCCATGCCTGAAGCGGTTTCGCTCGGCTCAGCAAGGGCTTGTTTCACACATCTTACGCCTGGCCATATGACAACGTGCCCGGCTGGCGTTGTGCTCTCTACCACAGCTACTTTTAACATATAATTGATAAAAAACCGCAGAGAAAATGGCTGCGCAAACCGTTCGCTGTTGATAACGGCCAACCCGAGCAACGATAACTGCGGCCCAATGTTGTGGCGCCTTGTAGAAATACCTGATCAGGACTGTTGGGAAGGTTGCATTACGCTCTGCATTTGCTTCCGTTGTAACACTCTAGAGCAGTACTTCTAGAATCGAACGGGCTGTAATACTGTTATGTACGCCACATGTCGGAGGCGCGTACTATGAAGGCAGATGACATGGAGAGCCAACAGCGTATCATCGTGACGATGCCTGCCTACCATGCGGAGACCACGCTCGAGAAGACGTACCGGGAGATTCCACCAGGGCTGGCGGATGACGTGCTAGTGGTCGACGACGCCAGCACCGACGGCACCGTCCGCAAGGCGCAGGAACTAGGCCTGAAGGTCTTCGTGCACCAGGCCAATCGCGGCTACGGGGGCAACCAGAAGACCTGCTACGACTGGGCGCTGGCGGCCGGAGCTAACGTCATTGTGCTATTGCACCCCGACTACCAGTACGACCCGACGACGCTGACGGCGCTGGTTGAGCCGCTGCTCGCCGGCCGTGCGGACTTCACCTTCGGGTCGCGCTTCGCCAACGGGTCTGACCCGCGCACGGGCGGCATGCCACTCTATCGCTACGTCGGCAACCGGTTGACGACAGCCATCGAGAACCGCGTGCTCGGTACCCATTTCGCGGAGCTGCACAGCGGCCTCAAGGCGTACACGCGCGAGTTCCTCGAATCGCTCGACTATCACGCCTATTCGGATGATTTCGTCTTCGACAGCCAGATGGTGATCGGCGCGGTTCTCTCTGGCAAGCGCATTGAGGAGGTGCCCATCCCGACGCGCTACACGATGGAGTCGTCCTCGATCAGCATCCGGCGGTCGCTCGTCTACATCTGGCAGACGTTCATCCAGCTGCGGCGCATGAAGCGTCTGCACGCGCGTCACAGCCGAGGGCAATGATAGCGCATCGCCCTCTATCCACGAGGTGATGGACACAGAACTGCGAGGAGCGACCGATGGAACTGCAAAATAGTTCGGAGCCGGTAACACAGCCGACAACTGATGTTACTATGCCGCGGGAGCAGTTCGGACACGCGCGGCGCATGGAGTCGGCGGGTCTGGTCACACGCCTGTACGCAAACGCTGAGGCGCGCAGGGTGGTCGCGTTTCTGCTGGCGGGCGGCGTCTCAGCACTCGTGACGATGGCCGTCACGCAGGTCGTCCTCCGCGCGGACGGTGGACGCTTCCTGCTGGCCGCCCTGCTCGGCACTGAGATCGGCATCCTGGCGAACTTCGCTCTCAACGACCGGTTCGCGTTCGCGGACCTCGACGGCCACGCCCGACCGATGCTGGAGCGGCTGCTGCGCTTCCATCTCACGTGCGCCTTTGGGCAGTCGCTGATCCTCGCGCTCTCCACGGTGCTCTTCGAAGTCGCGCACTGGCCCTCGTTGCTCGCGCAGGCAGTCCCGATCGTCTTTGTCACCGTCGTCAACTTTACCATCCACCGCTTCTGGACGTACCGCCGCGTCGTTGGCTAACCTGCCCCCCGTCTTCCTCTTCATCGCGCCGCCATCTTCACACTCAATGGAGACATATAGCTAGCGTCAACGCCGATACACTCGGACGCCCACTGCCGATTTCTCCAAATGTAAGAGCATGCCTATGATGCGCCAGGCATCGTGGCCTTCTTGCAGGCGCTGCTCGATCAAGTTGAAGGTCACTTGACCGTCATCTGGGATGGCGCGCCGATCCACCACAGCCACATCGTCAAGGACTTCCTGCGGGAGAGGGCTGCCAAGCGGCTACATCTGGAGCGCTTGCCTGGCTATGCGCCCGACCTCAACCCAGAGGAGGGCGTCTGGAACTATCTCAAACGGCTGGGGTTGGCCAATGTCTGTTGCCGCGATCTGGCTGAGTTGACCGAGCAGGTGCGCCAAGACAAACAACGTATACGGGACCAACCGGAGATCACCCGCGCCTGTACTCAACAATGCGACTACTTGATTTAGTTTGCAGCCACGATATCAGTAAGAAACTGTCTGAAAACTCCTCAAAAGCGAGCGAGCCGTCGAAGCATCAGGCGGATCATCGTAAGGTAGATGAGGGCCTCGCTCGTCGTGCCGAGTCGCTCATAGTCCTTACTGAGCCGCCGATTCTGCCCCAGCCAAGAAAACGTGCGCTCGACGACCCAACGTCTGGGCAAGACGCGAAAGCCCGGCGGCGACGTGGACTTTGACCAGTCGATCTGGTCGGGAGGAATATCGCCAGGAACCCAAACTTTCTTGTAGCGCGGGGGATGCTGGACGATCTGCGCCGTCTAGCCAAAGGTCTGCTCGATCCAGTCCTTGCCCTTGTCCTTACCGTTGTACCCACCATCGAGCCAGATGTGACGCAGGCGCGGAAACTCGGTCGGGATCGTCTCTCTCAGCAGGAGTTTGACCCCATCACGGTCCATGATATCAGCGGTGTGCACGGTTGCGATGAGCACCAGGCCTTCCGTGTCCACCAGCAGGTGACGCTTGCGCCCCTTGATCTGCTTGCCACCAGCAAAGCCGCGTTCACCGCCGACGCCCGTGGTTTTGACCGACTGACTATCGATGCTGCCCGCGCTGGGTTGCGGATCGCCTCCCAGCTGCACCCGCAGCCGCTCGCGCAGGGTCGTGTGGAGGCGCTCCCACGTTCCATTCATTCGGAACAGGCGAAAATAGTGGTACACCGTCTGCCAGGGCGGCCATTCCTGCGGCAGGAAACGCCAGGCGCCCCCGGTGCGGAGTTGGTAAAAGATCGCATTGAGCAACGTGCGCCACGCGTGCAGGCGAGGACGACCGGTTTGCGCCGGGGCGGGCAACAGGGGCTGAATGAGGTCCCATTCGGCGTCTGTCAGATCCGTGGCATAGAGCTGAGTACACATGTCTCAGCATATCCAACTCCGCCTCCTGCCCGCTTCTCATGCGTTTTCAGACAGTTTCTAACTATGGTCTGGCGGACATCCAGGTCACCTGCGTTCCGCCCGCGCAGCCATTTCATTTCATGCTCCTTCAGTTGTATCATAATGACCCCAACGGCGGGTGGAGGCCGATGGGCGGGGCCATGGTCGGCAAGAATGGGAACCGATCCACCGACTCCCCTCCACCTCCCTCCTGGTTACCGCTGCCTGATGACACCTACGTGCGCTACGACGTGCAACACCCCGGACTCCAGGAATCTCCAGCAGCCAGCGTCGTCGCCTGGGATGGGCAGACCCAACTCTTCGTCCTGGGCCATGTTGCGGACCGCGCTGTACAACCTGGGGACGCGACTGCGGTCAACGTGGATGGCCAGCCCGGGTGGATGACGTCAGAGAACGGGCTGGTGACCGTCACGGAAGCGCTTCCCGACGGCACGGCGCGCTTCTTTGCGGGAACCGCGTCCCCGGCTCGTGTGCAAGCGCTGGCGGCGGATGCGTTCGCGCACAGTGCGGACGTCTTGCAACCCCTCTAGAACCGCCGCGCGGACGTACCAGCGCCACGCAAACTGGAGCGCGCCGGGAGCCGATGGAGAGCAAGGCATAAAGCGGGATAACAACAGCGGCACAACAAGAAACGCCAGCCTGTGTGGCTGGCGTTTGCAGGCTCCCGGACGTGGATTCGAACCACGACTGGCTGATCCAGAGCCATCTGTCCTACCGTTAGACGATCCGGGAATGTGTAGGCGCTGCGCCACATAGGGCCGCAGTCCTGACAGCCACACTATCATATCACGGGCGTCCTGGCCGCGCAACCCCTCTATTGCTCTGCGTTCTGAAGGTATTAGAGCGACTTATGCAACTACGAACCCTTAAATCCAAGTCTGAAGAATATGCGCTTCCAGATTTGCGCCTCCGCTTAGGATGGGTATTCCAGCCGCATCGCACGCATTCCGCCAAGCATGATTCGCCTCAATCACAGCCCACCCAGCCAGCAACATGTTTTGATAATATGTCGCCTTGTTCAGATCACCTTGTCTCAAGTGCATATCTCGGCAACATGCCCTGTCTGCGCAAACGCGTCGAATCCCTCTCAGGTGATTTGGAATGTTACACATCCCATCTTTCTCGCACATGGAACGCCAATGCGATTGGACAGCGATTAGCGTATCGGCACATCTCCAAGCCTTGCTTAAGAGGTCGAATAGATACTCGTTCCTTGCATGTGCAGCGAGACTAAGTCGGACTCCAGTTGCTTTCCGTGTTCTTCGGATTCCCTTATTGTTCATGATAACTGCCTCTTTCATGACGGACTGCCTAGCCTCTAAACCTTCCTAACAGACAGTTTAGAGACCAAATGGCGATATCCTGAAGAACGCACTCACAATCACAGAGATTGTGAAGCAAAAATATGAAGAAGACGGCATCAGGCTTGTCATAAATGATATCGCGCAAGACTGATTTTGTCAAGGGAGAGCATGTAAAAAAACGCTGAAATATTCGCATTTATCTACATACACACGTGTGACTTTTTGTGTACTAACTCTCACGCATATGTACAAATTTAGAATGTAAAGACAAAATATATTCACACTGTGTGAATATATTTTGACAACAACAATTGACGTCTCACGCATTTGCGCGAGTGAGCGCCATCGCCAAAATTGACAAGCGCGCGGGCTGGCGCGTACAGTCTACCGGGTGGTCGCCTCACGACCACCGCCGCACATTCACCCCACCTAACCATGTCACATGCCCGTATGCCGCCGTGTCCGGCGCCATCAGGAGCATTTTGGGGAGGACTTGGCGCCATATGGCTCACGCTGGCTATATCCGTTTTCCCACCATCCACGGAGACCGGATCGTCTTCACCGCCGAAGACGATCTCTGGATGGTCGGTCTCGATGGCGGCCGCGCCGAGCGCCTGACCGCCGGCGTCGCCGAAGTCACCAACGCGCGCTTCTCGCCCGATGGCATGACGCTCGCGTTCACCGGGCAGTCCGAGGGACCCAGCGAGGTCTACCTCATGCCGGTGGATGGTGGCGAGGCGCGAGCGCCTGACCTACAATGGCGCGGGCGCGCGCATCGCGGGCTGGCGGCCCGACGGCTCGGCGATCATCTTCGCCAGCCCTGCCTTCCAGCCAATGGGCCGCTGGTGGGCGCTGCACGAGGTCTCGCCAGAGGGCGGTCTCTCGCGCGCGCTGCCGTGGGGTCCCGCGCACTCGGTCGCCTTCGGGCCAAACGGCGCCGTCATCGTCGGCCGCAACACCGACGAGCCAGCCCACTGGAAACGCTATCGCGGCGGCACCGCCGGGTATCTGTGGATTGACCCGCATGGGGCTGGTGAGTTCCACCGTCTGCTCGACCTGAAGAGCAACATCGCCTATCCTTGCTGGGTGGACGAGCGGGTCTACTTCATCTCCGATCACGAGGGCATCGGCAACGTCTATTCCTGCCTACCCTCCGGTCACGACCTGCGCCGCCACAGCGATCAGCGCGACTTCTACGCGCGCGGCCTGGCAACCGACGGGCGCACGCTGGTTTACCACGCTGGCGGAGACCTCTTCGCGCTCTCGCCTGATGGGACGGGCGGGCGCAAGGTCGAGGTAGCCCTGACCGGCACGCGCACACAGCGCGCGCGCAAGTTCACGCCCGCTGGCCGCTGGCTGGAGTCCTGGGCGCCGAACCAGCGCGGCGACCGCGTGGCGCTGACCACACGCGGCAAGCTCTTCAGCATGGGCGCCTTCGAGGGCGCCGTCGCGCAGCAGGGCGACACGGAGGCGACCCGCTACCGCATGGTGACGTGGCTGGCGGACGGCAAGCGCATCGCCGCCATCGCCGACGCCGGCGACGAGCCGCGGCTGGCGGTCTTCTCCGCCGATGGCGCGAGCGAGACGCGCGTCTTCGACAGCCTCGATGTCGGTCACGTCATGGAGCTGGAAGCGGCGCCGGTCGGCGCGCTGGTGGCGCTCTCCAATCATCGCGGCGATTTCGCCGTGGTGGACGTGGACAGCGGCGAGATGCGCGTGCTCGATCACACCGATCACGGCCGCGAAGAAGACGCGATGCACCAGCGCGGCCTGGGCTGGTCGCCGGATGGCCAGTGGCTGGCGTACAGCTTCGCGATCAACGGGCGGCAGACGGCGGTCAAGCTGGCGCGTGTGGCGACCGGTGAGACGTGGCAGGTCACCGAGCCGGTGCGCTTTGACATGGCCCCCGCCTTCGACCCGGAGGGCAAGTATCTCTACTTCCTGAGCGCGCGCGACTTCGACCCCGTGCAGGACCAGCTACTGTTCGACATGAGTTTCCCGCGCGGGATGCGCCCATATCTCATCACGCTCAAGCGCGACACGCGCTCGCCCTTCGCGCCGCTGCCACCCGCGCCGGAGGACGATGGAGAAGGAGAAGGCGGAGGACAAGCCCGCCGCTGAAGGCGAGGCCGCCGCGAACAGATGGCGCGGAGCAGCCGGACAGCGCCAGCGACGCGCCGAAGCCGGTGGAGATTGACCTGGAGGGCATCAGCGGGCGCGTCGTGCGGTTCCCGGTTTCGGAGGGGCGCTACAGCCGTATCGCGGGCATCCCCGGCGGCGCGGTCTTCACCATGACGCCGATCGAGGGGACGCTGAACGATAGCTGGACCTCGCTCACGCCGCCCAGCAATGGCTCGCTCAGCGTCTACCGCTTCGAGAGCGCCAAGCTGGATCAGCTCGCTGGCGCGATCAGCGACTTCGCCGTCACCGCCGATGGCAAGATGCTGCTCTACCGCTCGAATGACCGTCTGCGCCTCATCCGGGCGGGCGAGAAACCCGCTGATGGGCCTGATGGGGACCATCCAGGGCGCGCCTCGGGCTGGCTCGACCTCGACCGCGTGAAGGTCGGTGTCTGGCCGGGCGCCGAGTGGCGGCAGATGTACCGCGAGGCGTGGCGGCTCCAGCGCGAGCAGTACTGGACCGCCGACATGAGCGGCATTGACTGGGAGGCGGTGCGCGACCGCTACGAGCCGCTGGTGGACCGCGTAGGCTCGCGCGCGGAGCTCTCCGACCTGATCTGGGAGATGCAGGGCGAGCTAGGCTCGTCCCACGCCTACGAGTTCGGCGGCGAGTATCGCGAGCGCCCGCACTACGCGCAGGGCAGCCTTGGCTGTGACTGGGCGTTCGACGAAGCCACTGGCGCCTATACCATCGCCCGCATCGCGCGCGGCGACACCTGGGCTCCCGACGCGACCTCGCCACTGACAGCGCCAGGCGTCAACGTCGCGGTGGGCGACGCGATCGTCGCCATCAACGGCCAGCGCGTCACCCGCGAGCGCAGCCCGCAGAGCCTGCTTGTCAACCAGGCGGGCGCCGAGGTCGAAGTGCTGGTGCGCCCAGCGGGGAGTGAGCAGACGCGCGCCGTCACCGTCCGCGCGCTGGGCAGCGACTTCCAGGCGCGCTACATGGACTGGGTGGAGGGCAACCGCCGCCTGATCCACGAGCGCTCGAACGGGCGTGTGGGCTACATCCACGTGCCGGACATGAGTCCCTTCGGCTTCGCGATGTTCCACCGCTACTTCACGCAGGAGTACGACTATGAGGGCCTGATCGTGGATGTGCGCTGGAATGGCGGCGGCAACGTCTCCAGTCTGGTGCTGGAGAAGCTGATGCGCCCGCGCCTGGGCTACAGCTTCCAGCGCTGGAGCGGCGCGGCGCCGTACTTCATCGAATCGCCGCGCGGCGCGATCGTTGGCATCACCGACGAGAACGCGGGCTCCGACGGCGACATCTTCAGCCACGCCTTCAAGATGCTGAATCTGGGGCCGCTGGTAGGCAAGCGCACGTGGGGCGGCGTGGTGGGCATCAGCCCATATATCGCGCTGGCCGATGGCACGCTGACCACTCAGCCGGAGTTCAGCTTCTGGTTCCGCGATGTGGGCTGGGGCGTTGAGAACTACGGCACGGACCCCACCATCGAGGTGGACAACACGCCGCAGGACTACGCGCGCGGCGCCGACCCGCAGCTGGAGCGGGCGCTAGCCGAGGCGATGCGATTGGTGGAGGAGCGCCCGTCGCAGACACCGGAGACTGGCCCGCGTCCTCAAAAGCCGCTGCCGCACGTCGCACCACGGGTGATAGTGGCGAAGACGGCGAAAGGCTCCTAGCGGCTGATCGCTTGCGGTATGCGGCGCATACGACAGGCGGCGAAATCGTCTCGATGACGATTTCGCCGCCTGTCGCTGTTCCGAGTCCACTCCAGCATGGCGATCCATCTTTCGTCCGCGCTCGTTCGTATCATATGAGCGAGCGAAAAGATCGCGCGACTGGAGGCGTAAAGGATATGGAGCAAGACGCGCCCGGCCCGCAGGAGCGGGCCGCCATCCTGGGGCTGGGCCTGATGGGCGGCTCGCTGGGGCTGGCGCTGAAGCGGGCGTGGCCAGCGGCTGCTCTCGCGGGCTACGATCCGGCGCCGGGCGTGGCGGAGCGGGCGCGGGCGCGCGGCGCGATTGACCGCCCCGCCGCCAGCGTCGCGGAGGCGTTGCACGGCGCCAGCCTGGTCGTGATAGCGGCGCCCACCCTGGCGGCGGAGGGCCTGCTGCGCGAGATTGGCGCGCAGTGGGACACGCTCGCGCCGGATGCGGTCGTTACCGACGTGTGCAGCGTCAAACAGCCCGTGGTGGCATGGGCGCGGACGCTGCTGTCCCAGCCCGCGCGCTTCGCGGGCGGCCACCCGATGGCTGGCTCCGAGCGCGACGGGATTGACGCGGCGGACGCGAGCCTGTACGCTGGCGCGCGATGGGTCATCACCCCTGACGCCGGAGACGGCGCCCGCCGCGCTGGCGCGGGTGGAGGCGCTGGCGCGCGCGGCGGGCGCTCATCCGCAGGTGATGGACGCCGCGACACATGATGAGGCGGTGGCTGGGGCCAGCCACCTGCCGCTGGTCGTCGCGGCGGCGCTGACGAGCGCGCTGGCGGAGGATGCGAGTTGGCCGCTGGTCGCCGCGCTGGCGTCGGGCGGCTATCGCGACACGACGCGCGTCGCGGCGGGCGATCCCGTCATGGGCCGCGACATTCTGCTCACCAACCGTGAGCAGATCCTCGCCCGGCTCGACGCCTTTACGGTGGCGCTGGAGCGGCTGCGCGCGGCGGTGGCCCGTGGCGACGGCGCGGCGGTCGAGGCGCTGATGCGGGCGGCTTACGAGGCGCGCCGGGCGTGGGCGGCGAAGCGCGAGCGCGCCGGCAGTGGCGCAGACGGCGTGCTATAACGCAATTGAGCGGCGCGATGGGCGCGATACAGCAGAGAGGGTGAGAACGGACATGGCGCAAGGCCGGGATAACAAGAAGCTAGGCGATCGGGTGAAGAGCCTCTTCACGGTCTCCTCCGCGCTCTCGCTGCTGGCGGGTGTGCCATCGAATCTGGCCACCGTCCGCAAGTTCATGTCGGCGGTGGACTGGCGCGCCGCGCAGGAGGAGATTGCGGGCGACCTGGAGGGGAAGATCGCCATCATCGGCATGCCCAACTCTGGCAAGTCCACCCTCTTCAATACGCTCGAAGGCAAATATCGCTCGTTCGTCTCGCCGGAGGCGGGCGCCACGACGGAATTCGTGCGCGGCTCGTTCGGTCCCTTCGCGTTGATAGACACCCCAGGCCATCTGCCCAGTTTGCAGGAGGAAGCCATCCACGAGGCGTCCGCCGTCCTCTACCTGATTGACGCGACGCAGGGTGTGCGCCCGCGCGACGCGGAAGTCATCCAGCGGCTGCGCGATGGTGAGAAGCCGTTCGTGGTGGCGCTCAACAAGACCGATCTGGTTCCAGGCGACGTGGATGAGGCGGCGGCGCGCGTGGCTGCGCGCCTGCATGTGACCGACGTGACGCCCATCTCCGCCCAGTCGGGCGACAATGTGGCCGAGGAGCTCATCCCGTCACTCATCAACACCAGCCCCGAAGTGGCGCTGATGTTAGGGCGCATGCTTCCCCAATACCGGCGCAGCGCGGCCAACAAGCTGGTGCGCACGGCGACGCTGATCAGCCTGGCGGCAGGGCTCCAGCCCATACCGCTGGTAGACATCCCCATCCTGCTCAGCAATCAGGTACGCATGATCCTGCGCGTTGCGGCGGTGTATGGCGAGCCAGTGAGCGCGCAGCACCTGCGCGAGCTGGTCGCGACGGTAGCGGGCGGCCTGGCGATGCGTTATCTCGCCGAGGAGGTCGCCAAGATCGCGCCATTCGGTGGGGATCTGATCTCCGGAGCCATCGCCGCGGGCGGAACCTACGCGCTGGGGCAGGTCGCCATCGAGTATTTCGAGCGCGGCAAGCAACTCTCCTCCAAGCAGATCAATGACCTCTTCAAAGGGTACTACCGCCGCTATCGCGAGGAGCATCCCGCCGAGAAGCCCGCGCCCGCTCTGCCGCCGCCCAGCGCGCCAGCCGCCGCCAGCGATATCAGCGGCGGTGAAGCGTAGCGAGGCGTCCCAATCGCTATACAAGCCGCGCGCGATATGCTAGAGTGCGGTGGCGCCGCTGGCTGGCCGCGCGCCGGGAATATTGTGTAGAGCGAGGGTGTGGGGCAGGTGACGTCGCGTAAAGCCACCATGAGCGCCATATCGGTCGCACTCAACACCACCGCGCTGGCGGCGCTTCGCGCCTTGCCCCCCGCCCCAGTCGCGCTCGCGGAGGCGCGTCAGATCGCCCAGCGTGGCGCCGTCGCTCCGCGCTCCGTGCGCCCGACCCATCCCACCGAACCGCTGCGCCCCTCCACAATGTCCACCACCGCGCTCGACGGGGATCAAGAGGCGGTTTACGCTGTCGCGCTGCCGGTTACCACCATCGGGCGCGCGCTCGACAATGCGATCAGCCTGCTCGATCCCGCCGTCTCACGCCAGCACGCACATCTCCTGCTGGAGGATGATGGATGGTGGATCGAGAATATCTCGCGGCGCAACCCGCTCTGGGTAGGTGGCGTGAAGATCGTCCCTGGCGAGCGCGGGCAGGTCCTGCCTGGTCAGACCATCCAGCTTGGCTCTTCACGCCTCCAGTTACTCGCGCCGCTCGTCGCGCCGCCGCGCGCCGACGAGCGCCCGGCCCGTCTAGCCACCGGCGACAGCGCCGGACGCTCCCCGTTCAACCCCCTCAGCCCAGGCGTCACGCTCCAGTTCGCGCTGCGTGGCCGGTTCAGCCGCAGCGCGCAGTGGGGGCTGCTGGCGCTGGCATTGGTCGTGTTCGTCGCCAGCGCCATCTTGACGCTCGATGTAGCGGCGCTGGCTGGACAGGCGGCGCTGGCCAGCGGTGGCCTGCGGCAGGCGCTCACCGCGGTGGCCATCCCGATCGCGCCAGCCCTGGGCATCGCGCTGGTCGTTGGCGCGCTAGATCGCTACGAGCGCGAGCCGCCCGTGATGATGATCGCGGCCTTCCTGTGGGGCGCGATCATCGCCATCCCGCCTACCCTCTTCATCGAGCGGGCGCTCGATAGCGCGCTCCTGTCGCTGCAAGGCGCGCTGCCTGGCGTGGGGGCGGGCGTAGCGGCCATCTGGCTGGCTGCGGGGCAGGCCGCGACGGCGGGCGTCACGGAGGAGCTCGTCAAGGGCGCGGGGCTGCTGGCGCTGCTGCTGGCGCTGCGCGACGAGTTCGACAATGTCACCGATGGGGTGATCTACGGCGCGCTGATTGGCGCGGGTTTCGCGATGGTTGAGAACACCGTCTATTTCGCGGTCACCCCGCGCGCCGAGCTTGGCTTTCTCATCATCGGGCGCATCGCGCTGGGCTGGCTGAGCCACTCCACTTTTACGGCGCTCTTTGGCGCGGGGCTGGGCTACATCCGCGAGACGCGCGACCGCCGCGTGCGCTGGTTGGCGCCTATAGGCGGGCTATTCGGCGCCATCGTCCTGCACACCTACTTCGACTTCATCACCTATACCGCCTCATACGTCGGCGCCACGCGAACGCGCGCCAGTTCCAGCCCGCTGGGACGCCTGGGCGTGGCGCTGCCTTTCGTCGCGACCCTCGCCGCCTACACTCCGCTCTTCCTGGCCGCGCTGGCGCTTTTGAGCATCACCCTCCAGGCCCTGCGGCGTGAGGCCGCCATTGTCCGCACGTACCTCGCCGCCGAAACACTCACCGGGGTGGTGACGCCCGACGAATATCTGCTCACCCAGGACGCGCGGCAGCGCTCGATAGTCGAGCGCGAATACGGGCTGCGATTCGGCTTGCGCGTCTACCTGCTCGCCCGCGCGCTCTACCAGACGGAGACTGGCCTGGCCTTCCGCAAGTGGCATGTCGAGATGGGCGACCCGCCCAAACGCTCCGAGCGCCAGCCCGAAGACGCCTACCGCGAGCGCATCCCGCGCCTGCGCCGTGCCCTTGCTCGCGCGGTCGCGATCACACAGTAGGATCGCGGCGCCCCTCTCCACGCCGCCGGCGCCGCAGGCTCTTCAGGCGCAATCATCGGCGTCGGAGGGGCATGGAGGGTGTATTGAGCGGTACCACTGAGAACTATCTGAAAACTAACTCCTGAGAGCGACGGTAACGCGGTTCCATTTTCTCTCGGATGCGGCAATTCGAGGGGAAATGTACCCTCAGTTGGCGTCTCTTGAGGGGGCGTTATCCTCACGTTGAGGCGTTTTCAGACCGTTTCTGAAACGTTTGCGCCGCCTGCATGCATCGTTATACATAGTGACGCCGGATAGGCGTCGGTAAACGCTGGTGATGTCGTGGTGGCGGTGATGGCCGCGGTATCATCGGCGTCGCGAGGCTGGTGGGTGTCGCGATGACTACGCCCTTGTACGCTCGAGAGAGCGGCTTGCGGGATGAGAGTGTATGGCAGATTCCAAAAGCTTCGCGACACTGGCTCCGCAGCACACGGCCGCGATGCGACACGCGGCGCGCGCGCTCGTGGGAACGGCTGACGCCGATGACGCGGCGCAAGAGGCTATTCTGCGCGCCTGGCAGGCATGGCCCACGCTGGTAGACGAGAGCCGGGCGCGGTCGTGGCTGCTGAAGATCACCGTCAACGTCTGCCTGCAGTGGCGGCGCGGGCGCTTCGGGACGTATTTGGCGCGCACGCTGCCTTACCAGTACACGCAGGACTGGCAACTCGCCACGCTCGAGGCCGATCCGGGAACGAGTGACCATCTTGGCTCGCTCGATCTACGCCGCGCTATCAACGAGCTTGGCGATGACATACGGATAGCTGTCGTGCTGCGCTACTACGGCGGGCTCGACGCGAACGAGATAGGCGAGACGCTCGGCGCGCCCGCGGCCACCATACGCACGCGCATCCGGCGCGGTCTTATCGCTCTTCACGCGCAGCTTGCCGCTGGAGGCCCCATCATGGCCCAAGCGTCAGACGGAGGATCATCTCATGGATAGCGACCAGCAGCCACTTGCGAGCGCCGAAGACCAGGCGCGCCTTGCGCCGGACCTGGATGCGCTCGCCCACCGCCTGACGCTGGACGCCGCGGTGTGGGAGGCGGAGTCGCCCGATACGGGCGCACTTGGGGACTACGCGCGAACGCTCGCCGGAGCGCCGGAGCCGTCCGCCTCAGATAGCCCGCTCTCCACCGGGCCAGCGCCTGCGCCGCGCCCGTCGCGGCTGGGGTCCCCGGCGCCGCGCCAGCCCTCCGGCTGGGTGGCGTACGCGGTGACGTTCGGCCTGGTCGCGGCGATGGCGATGGCGCTTCTCTGGCCGTCGCTGCGCCCCCTCACGCGCACGGCCGACAGCCCGACACCCACAGTGGGCGCGGTGGCCACAGTTACCCCCCCCGCGACACCCGTTCCCACGTCAACGCCAGGGCCTAACGCGACGGCTACAGCCACTACCGGCGGCTCGGGCGGCTCGGGTGGTGGCTCGGGTGGTGGCTCGGGTGGTGGCTCGGGATTCACCGTCACGCAGGTCAGCCTGTCGGTGAACACCGGGATCACGCCTGACGCATCGTCAGGTTCCAGCGGGGTGGTGATAGCCAGCAACTCCTGCGGGCCCATGGTGAAGATCGGCATGGACATCACGCTCGCCACCTCCAATCGTGTGCGGCAGGGAAAAATCACCTACCAGTGGCGCCGCAGCGATGGATATGTGTCCCAACCGATCTGGTTCATGTACGGCGATAGCTCTGGACCGCCATTGGGAAGCATGCCAGCGCAGACCGGCGAGTGGGACCTCCCATCGGTCCAGGCGGACGGGTCGGCGCAGTGGATGGAGGTTGACGTGCTGGAGCCCAACCCGATCAGTGCGCGGCTGAGCCTGCAGGCGCTCTGCCAGTTCAGTTCGCAAGGGGCCACACTCTCGGTTAACCCCACAGCCTACAACTGCTCGGCCGGCGGAGACCAGACTTTCACCTTCAGCGGTTCGGTCCAAAGCTCCTATGCGCCCGGCGGCGGCACGGTCACCTACCATTGGTGGCGCTCGGACGGGAGTGTGAGCGCGGACCAGACAGCGACCTTCGCTCAGGGCGTTAGCGCAGTGGCGGTCCAGCCAGACACCTGGGTGGCCCATGCGGCGGATGTTGGGTCTGGGAAGCAACATTGGGAGCAACTGGTCATCACCGCGATCAGCCCGGGAACGCTCGCGAGTCCAACGCAAACGGGCTCGCCGGTCATCAGTCTTTCATGCCCGTGAGCAACTGCGAAACGGTCTGAAAACGCCTCAACGTGAGGATAACGCCTCCTCAAGAGACGCCAACTGAGGGTACATTTCCCCTCGAATTGCCGCATACGAGGGGAAATGGAACCGCGTTACCGTCGTTCCCAGGAGTTAGTTTGCAGACAGTTTCTCAGCTAGACTTTATCCATTCGACTCCTCACCGCCTGCGTGCAGATGGGCCCTGGCGTCAGCCTCGTCCGCCTTTTCGATGTCCTCGCTGTAGAGCGATGTCGGAAAACCCTGCCAGGGCTGACGCCAGGAAACCAGGGCCTTGGTGGTCACATGGGCTGCTGTGTCCCGCCAGACGCGAGGGCGCTCAGAGACTGGTGTCGCAGCTGGCGCCGTCATGCATTATGTCGTGTTGCGTGTGCTGCGCGACCATACTTCCCGAGGTCGCAAATGGATAAAGTCTAGCTGAGAGTCACTTGACGCCGCGCCTGTAAACACGAGGCCAACGGATTCACCACTCGCGGGGTCACGCGTGGTTCCCTTCAATGAAAGGTTCAGTCCATTCAGGCTCCCCGACATGGAGATAGAGAGGTTCTGTAGCGTCAGTATCCCCGTCAGAGGCGTCACCGGAGGCGCCAACCTGGCGACGCGCGCATCATGAGCAGTATCTCCCAACCTTATGAAGTTGCTGGACGATCAAGAGATACAGTGGAGCCTCGGAGCGGCTGTTAGTGCGCTATGAAAGGCGCGGTATGGCGCAAGTCGAACGCATGCGCTGTAGCGCGTCCTGCTCGCGCAAACAGCGTCTCGGTGGACCATTCCACCGAGACGCCCCAGAACGCCTGGTACTTGCTCTACGAGCGCTCGCGCGTGTGAGCCGCGCCACGCCAAGATAACACCGCGCCTACTTCGCCGCGAGACGCTTCTGGAAGAAGTCAGCGGCCAGGCGGTATCCGCGCAGGGTATTGATTCGCTTGGTGAAGCCATGGCCCTCATCGGGGAAGACGACATACTCCACCTCGCGGCCCATGCCGCGCAGCCGCTCCACCATCTGGTCGGACTCCGCCTTCACCACGCGCGGATCGTTGGCGCCCTGCAAGACGAGCAGCGGCGCGCGGACGTTCTCCACCCAGGTGATGGGCGAGCGCTCGCGCAGCATCTCGGCGTCCTCATCGGGGTCGCCAACCCAGGAGGCCATCATGCGGCGCCAGGTCGGCGGCACGCTGCGCACGAAGGTCAGCAGATTGCTCGGCCCCACGATGTCTACCGCCGCCGCCCAGTAGTCCGGCAAGCGCGTCACCGCTGAGAGCGTGGCGAAGCCGCCAAAGCTGCCGCCATAGACACCCAGCCGCTTGCCGTCCACCCAGGGCAGCGCGCGGGCGAAGTCCGCCGTCGCCTGGATGTCTTTGAGCTCGGCTCCGCCCCAGTCGCGGTGAATCAGCTTCTGGTAGGCCTTGCCATAGCCGGTGCTGCCTCGAATGTTAGGCGCCAGGACGCCGATGCCGCGCGAGAGAAGGTACTGGTAGAAGGCGCGATACTCAACGCGCTCCTGCGCCTCGGGTCCGCCGTGGATCGAGACGACCACTGGCGTGGGATGGCTCTCAGACGCGCCGCGCGGGCGGTAGAGCCAGGCGGGGATGTCGCGCCCATCGAAGCTGCGGTAGTGGACCAGGTCGGGCGCGATCAGACTCCGAGGGATCGAGGCCGCCGAGCATGCCAAACGTCAGCCGGCGCAGGTGAGGGGTGGAGAGCGCGCCAGTGGCTCCCAGCGTCAGGACGTAGACCTCAGCGGGCGAGGTGGCGGAGTTGATGCGCAGCGCCAGCTTCTGCCCATCGGGCGAGAGCTTCATGTATTCGATGACGCCGATGGGCAGACCGGAAACGCGCAGCGAGGCCTGATCGCCGTCGCGCAGATGCAACTGGCTCCTGCCGCTCTCGTTGAGCGTCCAGAGCAGGCGGCGTCCATCGGCGCTGAGGGCGATCTGCTCCACATCCCACTCGGCGACGAGCACCCACTCCATTTCGCCGGTCGCCAGCCGGTAGCGGCCAATGCCCTTGAAATCGCGCCCATGGTCAGTGATGAGGTAGAGGCCTGAGCTATCAGGCAGCCAGGGGCCGGGCGCGATGTAGCGCTCGCCCTGGCCTGGCAGCACTTCGGTGAGCGAGTCATCGTGCGTATCGAGCAGCCAGAGACGCATGTCGGTATTGCTGCGAATGTCCATGACGGTGATGTAACGCCCATCTGGGGACCAGTTGATGGCGACGTTGAAGCGCCCGTTGGCCAGCGCTCGGCGTGTCTGGCCGGTCTCCATGTCGCGGATGAGCACATCGCTGTCGGTCGCCACGCGGTCGTTGCCAGAGAAGGCCAGGTAGCGACCGTCTGGGGAAAGCCCCTCTTCTGACAGTTCGTACTGCGCGTCAGGCCGGGCGGTGATGTACGTAGGCGCGCCGCCCGCCGCCGCGATGGTGAAGAGGTCGTACTGCTCGCTGCCGGCGCCATCGGCGGCGGCGATGATGTCGCCACTCGGGGCCCAGATGAGCGAGCGCGCCGATTCATCCTCGAACGTCGTCACCTGCGAGGCCCAGCCGCCCGCGACCGATTGCCGCCAGATGTTGAACTGGCCGGAGGTATTGGTGATGTAGGCCACCTGCGCGAGATCGTGCGAGAAAGCGATTGGCCCGATGTGCGCGCGCACGGCGTAATAGCGGGTGAAGTTGGCGTCGCCACGGGTCGTCGCGAGCGCTTCACCAGGCGCGGCTCCAGTCACAACTGGCGCGGCGGGCGTGGCGGCGACTGGCGCGGCCTCCGGCGCGGGAATATCCGGCGTGGCGTCCGCCTCTCCGCTTCGGGCGCTTCGGGCGTGGCCTCCCTGCTTCGCGCGCTTCGGGCGTGGCCTCCGCTCGGCTTCTTCTACTAGCGCGGGCGCTTCGGGTGTATCGGCCACCAGCGCGGCTGCCGGCGAGATGAGGGTGGTGATGTCATGCTCGCGCGCGACCGAGTCGGTTGTGGGCGCGAGGTGAGGCGCGTCGGTCGGATCGCTGGCGCGGGTTGAGGCGACAGGCGCTGCCTCGACGTCAGGCGCGACGGTGGGCTTATCATGGACGACGGGGACCGTGACCGGTGGCAGCGGCGCGGACGCGCTCGCAGGCGCGGCTTCAGCCTCCGCGACATCCGGCATGGGAGACGCGCCGGCCTCTTCCGGCGCAAGCCGCTCAGCGGGTGTTCCAGCGGGCGCGCTGGCATCCGCCCCATCGAGCGCATCCAGCGGAGCCGCGTCTTCAGAGGATACTGGCAGAATCTCGTCCGTCACCGGTGTACTTCCCTCCCTGTCCGTTTCGCCTCGCGAGCCAGGCCCGCTCCAATCAAGCCCATCCGCGCACTCAGGGGCGGGACGCCATTCAGGCGGCCCCGCGCTGTTTGACGGTTGGAGCGTATGTGCGACGTCCGTTCGTGGCTCTCATCTATTGTACGTCATGAAAGGCGCCAGACTTCCCAAACTGGCTGGTTAGCGCAACCTCGCGCAAGGCGGCGATTCCCGGCGGCGAATCAGCCCTGCGGCTCAGGCATGATGACCGCCTCGAAGTCCGGGCCGGGTTTCCACAGAGGCTCAGAAAGCACGATCAGCGTCCGGGTGCGCATGCTTGGGTCGCCCGCCTCGATGAGCCGGAAGACCACCTGCTGCAGATGCGCGGGATTGCGCGCTCGCACCTTCGCCAGCGCGTCGAAATCGCCCGTTACCCACGACAGTTCCTCCACCTCTGGCATACGGCGCACGTTCTCGACGAATCGCGCGCGAAACGCCGCCGACTGCTGCGCGTGGATGCCAATATAGGCGCTCAAGCTCAAGTCCAGCCGGACGTAATCCAGCCGCGCATGGAAACCGCGCACATAGCCCGCGCGCAACAGCCGCTTGACACGCTGATGCACGGAAGCGTGCGCCAGATGGACCTGGCGCGCCAGGGTGACCAGCGAGGCGCGCGCGTCATCACGGAGCCGCGCGAGCAATTCGCGGTCTATCTCATCCAGCGGCCGTTCCCCGGCTGGCTCCCGACGTTTTTTCGGCATGGAAGGCTCTCACTCTCACTCTTACTGAATACTATTCAGCTCAATACGCATTATGCCATCAAATATCTGTATTATTCGCATAATTTCCAGCATTATCACCGTTCAACGCAGGTTAAATATACACTTCTCTCGGAATAGTAGATGCGCGAATAGCGTCATCTACCTTGCGCACAATCGAGGCGGAAGCCGGGAGAGCCAGTGATGGACAGTACGACGCGGAGGTCGTGGGCCGAGCCTTTCAAGATCAAAATGGTCGAGCCCATTCGCATGACGAGTCGCGACGAGCGCGAACGCTTTATCGTCGAGGCCGGATTCAACACGTTCCTGCTCAAATCCGAAGATGTCTACATTGATCTGCTCACCGACAGCGGCACCTCGGCGATGAGCGATTACCAGTGGGCGGGGATGATGCAGGGTGACGAGGCCTACGCCGGGAGCCGGAACTTCTACCACCTCGAAGAGGCGGTGAGGAAGTACTACGGATACCAGCTACGTTGTGCCAGTGCACCAGGGACGCGGCGCGGAGCACATCCTCTCGCAAATCGCGATCAAGCCAGGTGACTACGTGCCGGGCAACATGTACTTCACCACAACGCGCCTGCATCAGGAGCTTGCTGGCGGAACATTCGAGGATGTCATCATTGACGAGGCGCACGACCCGGCAAGCGTCCATCCTTTCAAGGGAAACGTTGATCTCGACAAACTCGAAGCCCTCATCAAGCGTGTCGGCCCGGAGCACATTCCGTACGTGAGTCTCGCGGCCACCGTGAATATGGCTGGCGGGCAGCCGATCTCGCTGGCGAACATGCGCGCGGTCCGCGAGCTAACGAATCGCTATGGAATCCGCGTCATCCTGGATGCCGCGCGCGCCGTCGAGAACGCGTATTTCATCCAGCGGCGCGAGGCTGGATACGCGGATACACCGGTCGCCACCATCTTGCGCGACATGTGCGGCTTGACGGATGGCTGCACGATGAGCGCGAAGAAGGACGCGCTCGTGAATATCGGCGGCTTCCTCGCGTTGAACGATCCACAGCTGTTCGAGGAGGCGCGCAACCTCGTGGTGGTCTACGAGGGGCTTCATACCTATGGCGGGCTGGCTGGCCGCGACATGGAGGCCATGGCGCGGGGCATCGAGGAATCTGTCAGCGACGATCACATCCGCGCCCGTGTGGGACAGGTCGAATATCTCGGCAATCAGCTGCTCGCGGCTGACGTGCCGATCGTCACCCCGATTGGTGGGCATGCCGTCTATCTGGACGCGCGACGCTTCTACCCGCACATCAAGCAGGACGAGTTCCCCGCGCAGATGCTCGCCGCCCAGCTCTACCTGGATTCTGGCGTACGCTCGATGGAGCGCGGCGTCGTATCAGCTGGTCGCGATCCAGAGACCGGCGACCACCACTATCCCAAGCTCGAACTGGTCCGGCTGGCGATTCCCCGACGGGTCTATACGCAGGCGCACATGGACGTCGTCGCCGAATCGGTGACGGAGGTCTACCGTCAGCGGCGAAACGCGCACGGGCTGCGGATGACCTTCGAGCCGAAATACCTGCGCTTCTTCCAGGCGCGCTTCGAGCCCCTCAGACTAATCGCATCTCCCGCGCGGCGCCTGGCGAGCGAGGCTGGGCGCCGCGTTTCTGTGCGCGGCTCGCCGCTGAGGGACTGCTCCTGTAATTATGGCAATGACGATCGTACTGGATATCGCCTGTCAATCGAGTCTGGATAACACCTCCGCGCTCCTCAAAGTAGGGGCGCGACTCCACAATCTCCGATAATGGGGTATACCAAATCCGGAACGCACATATCCCATGCCCGCTCCGCTCACGGGCGAGCGGCCTCCAAACGCTCGTTGGATCGTAGTGAGCCTCTTGAGAAGGCTGTGGCGTGGGCAATGGCGGAGAACTGAGCATCCGTCGGGATTGTTGTCTGTGCGGAGTATCAAGCTCACTCAATTCACGGGAGGAGAGCCCGCGATGGCTGTAGGCTCGCGCGCTTCACGAGACGCCCACCGCCATCCATGGCGCGCGCTCGTTCCGCTCGCCCTGATGCTGACGTTGGCGCTCACGCTCGCGGGATGCGCTACGCCTCAGATAACTCCTCCGTTCACCGGCGTCAGCGCCAATGGCAAAAGTATCACCGTACCCGCGCGAATTCGCCACGGCCCCGATGGCTCGACGCTGGTCATCGTGGACCTGACCATCAACGGCAAAGGCCCGTACCCGTTTGCGCTCGACACCGGCGCGAGCCTCTCACTGATTGATCTCCAGCTCGCGCAACGGCTAGGATTGCCGGTAGCTGGCTCGCCAGAGGATATCACTGGCGTCGGTGGCACACAGCGTGTCACGCCGATGTCTGTTAGCCAGTGGGCGATGGGCGCGGCCACTCTGCCCGCCCGCACGATCACCAGCGCGTCGCTTTCCGAATTGCGGCGCAGCGCCGGAATAGTTGGCTTGCTGGGCTCCGATGTGCTCAGCGCTTTCAACTCGGTGACGATTGACTACGCCAACAGCGTGATTATTGTGACGCCAGCCGCTTGACGGTTGACGTATTGTGCGCTCCCTTGTCGCGCCAGTGATGTTACAATACCTCCCAAATAGGACGCGGGCCGCCTGCCAATCCGGTGAGACTGAGCGGACGGTCGCGGAAGGAGGTTACATGGCGCAAGCGCGCAAGGCGCCTCTACGACCCGCTCCGGCGGCGAAACCGGGGGCGGCGAAGCCAGTGAAGCCGCCAACCGCGACGCCCGCGAAAGACAGCGCGACGGGGACGGGCCTGCGCATGGCGCTAGGGATCCTGCTCTTAGCGCTGGTTACCGGCGCTGTTCCCCTGGCGCTGGCGGGACAGGTGCTCGGTTACTGGCGGCTCCCGCTCACGATGCCCGCGCTGCCTTTCCTGCCAAGCGCCGTGGTATATGACGCGCAGCTCGCTACCGCGCAACCCATGGTCACCAACGCGACGATTCACGTCATGAGCGCGCCGGGCGCCAGCGTGTCCATCGCCACACTCGAGCCCGGCTTCCCCGTTCAGGTCGATGCGCTACGCCACGGCGGGCGGCGCGCGCTGGGCGCAAATCCGCTGGACAGGCCCCACGAAAGCGGCGGGCGGCTCCGGCTGGGCGCTGGCCGCACAACTGCGAACGCCAGGCGTGAGCGACACCCAGCCCATCGGCGATCTGGGCGCGCTGGCGCCAGCGGTCGCCACAGGCGGCCAGCGCGGCGGGGTCGGGCTTCGCCGCGACGCTCTACTTCCCCAAGTCGGACTACACCTATCGCACGGCCAGCGCCACACAGACCATCACGCTCGGCCAGCAGGTCATCCCCGTCATCCTGGTGGCTGACTATGGATTGGGCCTCGCCGCTCAACAGCCCAGTTCGATACCTCAGGGCCTGGTGTCTGGCGACGCCGGGGCGCTGACCTTTGTGTATCACTCGCTCGGCGGTGCGCCAGGCATGAGCGCGTATGTGGCGCGATACCACATCGCGGGCTTCCAGTTCGCCACCGACCCCCTGAAATCCACCACGACCGTTCAGAGTCTGGGGCTGTTCTTCAGCGCGCTCACACAGGCGCCGCTCGCCAGCCCAGATGACCAGCGGCAGATATTCGCTCTGCTGGTCGGCGCGAACACCAGCGCCACCGCCTATGCGTCAGATAGCGCAATTGGCTCCGGCGCGCTGGTCGTCACGACAGAACAGACCACGAAGGGCTATACCACTATCGTCGCGGGCCAGCTTCAACCCGCCAGCGGTCCCGCTGTGGTGATTGTCGCTGTCTCCGCCGACCAACCCACCGCCGCGAAGGCCCAGGCGGCGCTGCAATCCTTCTTCAAGCCTCTCATCGCCACGCTCGGCTGAAGCGCATGATGCGCGTGCGGGAAGTCGGCGGCGCCTCAGAGATCGGACGCCACCTGGAAGCAGGGATAGCGCGCCGCGAGCGAAGCCGTGCGCTGATTGGTATCCATCTGGATCGTCGCGATACCGGCGATCACCGCGCCGCGCGCCTCCAACAACTGGATGGCGGCGCTCACCTGCGCGCCCGTCTCGATCCACTCGTCCACCACGAGCGCGCGGGCGCCCGCGGCGACAGCATCCCGCCGCATCTCCAACGTCTTGCGCTGGCCCGTATAATCCACACACTCGGCGGTGTCCACGTCGCCTGGCAGCTTGCCGCCCTTGCGAATAGGAACGAAGCCCACGCCCGCGCGCAGCGCCAGCCCCGCGCCCAGGATAAAGCCCAATGCGTCAATCCCGACGACGAGATCGAAATGCGTGTCCGACGCCAGATCGAGCAAGTCATCGAGCAGCTCTGAGAAAGCCTGGTAGTCGCCAAAGAGCGGCGTCACATCATAGCGCGTGCCGGGCGGCGTGTGGGTATCAATGCGCTGGAGGTACGCGCGGCGCTCAGCGGACGACATGGGCTGACTCCTTCGCACAGCATCAGGTCAGGGCGTAGGGAGCCAGTATAGCATCACGCGCACAGGCCAAACGAGCGCAAGAAAGACGAGGGCGCGCGCATCGGAGAGGATGTCGCGCGCCCTCGCGGAAGGGAAAGCCGGGAAGGTTTCGCGATGCGTACCCAGCGCCCAGTGGAAGGAGTCCCGCCGGGCTTGAGGGAATCCGCGCCGCTACGACGCCGACTTGAGCAGCGTCACGATCTGGTGCAGGTCGGAGATGGCGGCCTTGGTATCCTCGGCCGCTGAGTGGATGTCCGTCTTATAGGTGGAAACCACCGTCTTGTAGGCCGTCGGATTGGCGTTGAACGCGCTCACCGTGAACTGCGGGATGATCTGCTGCGCGGCGGCGGTCTGCGCCTGCGCGTTCGTCACCTGCGTCTTGTAGTCGCTGAACAGCTGGTTGGCCTGGGCCTGCACGCTGGCGGGCGCGCCGTTGATCGCGTCCTGGATCAGCGTTTCATTGCCCTGGAGCTGGCCGTCCTTGTGGATGATCATATCCAGCCACAGTTCGTGGTAGTCGCGCGGCAGCACGACCGCGTAAATGCGGTAGGTGGTGTAGACCGAGCGGAAGTCCGCGCGGGCGGCGGTGGCGCTGGTGTCGGCGTCCAGCTTGGTCTTGAGCGCGCTCAGGCCGGACTCGTTGGTGGAGATATCGCCGGTCAGCGTGGCGTTGTCGCTGGAAGTGATGCGCCCATCCTTGAACTGCTCAGTCACGCGACCGTTGAGCGTGGAGAGCGAGGTCTGCCGCGCGGCGATGGCCTTGTCGCCGTAGCCGATGACACACTTGTAATCCGTCGCGGCGCAGAGGTTGGACGGCGCGGCGGCGAAGCCGGACAGCGGGACAATGGCGCTGGCGAGAAGCAGGCCCAGGCCGCCAGCCACAGCGGCGGCGCGCGCGCTCCGGCGCGCGCGATTCAACATGCTGTTGAACATCTATGACTCCTTAGTGGGAACAATTTCGGGGGAGTGCGGCGTTTCATCGCGCCCGCATTGGGCGTGGCGCAGATGGCGTCGCTACGGCTGAATAGTACTTGACTGGCTGGAGTAGTCCACGCCAGCGTTGCTTCCCGCGGAGTTGAGCTGCTGCTGGTCGGTCTGGTTCTGGCTGTCGGCGTTCTCGAGCTGCTGCAGCGCGGCGTTATTGCCGGTCCCGCTCGTCCCGCTCGTGCTGGTGGCGCTGGACGAGCTGGTCCCGCTTGTGCTCTGTGTCACCGGGACGCCGCTGTTACCGCTGTTTCCGTTGCCGTTGCGCGCGCTGCCCGCACGGCAGCCGCCGAGCGCGAGCGTCAGCGCCAGCGCGGGGACGGCTAGCAACAGGCCAGCGCGTCGCGCCAGCGACCGCCCGCCCAGCGCGCGTGTCTGTACACCCATCTGAAGTCTCCTCAATGCGTATGTCTCCAGGGAGCCGTCGCCCACGCCCATCATCCCGGCGCCGGGCCTGTCATCACCGCTCCCACATCCGTATCGAAACCTAGCGTAGCGGTCATGGCTGAGCGTGTTCTGAGCGAGCGGTTAGAGATTGCTGAGAGCGAACGGCTAGCGCCATCCCCGGCCCGCGCGGTACACTCACCGGGAAGCGGTGTAGCGGGCGCGGGTACGTGCGGCCATGAATGGCCGGCGCACGGTACGAGGGGATGAATCCCCAGGGTATTCATGCCCCCGTCGCATGCCCCGGCCTTTCAAGGCCGGGAGAGGGAGCATCACACCAATGGCGGCAGAGCGGCGAGCGGCACAAGGCGGCGAGCGGCGCCTGCCGGTGATCGTGGGGATTACCGGGTCGAGCGGCGTGGCGCTGGCCGTGCGGACCGTCGAGGCGCTGGGCGAGTTGGGTATCCCGATGCACATCGTGTACACCCAGGCCTGCCGCCAGGTGTGGCCCGACGAGCTGGGGCGCCAGATCAGCGACGACCTCGCGGCGTGGAAAGAGCGCTACTCGGCCCGCGTCTTCAATCCCGACGACTTCCGCGCGCCAGCCTCCAGCGGCAGCTTCCGCACGGCGGGGATGATCATCGTCCCCTGCTCGATGCGCACCGTCTCCGCCATCGCGCACGGCTCATCCAGTAACCTGCTGGAGCGCGCCGCCGATGTGGTTCTCAAGGAGAACCGCCCGCTGGTGATCGTCCCGCGCGAGACGCCACTCTCGGTGATCCATCTGGAGAACCTGCTGGCGCTGGCGCGGCTCGGCGTGCGCGTCGTCCCGCCGATGCCGCAGTTCTACCTGCGCCCGCAGACGATGGAGGAGGCGACGGACCTGATGGCCCGACGCGCGCTCTCCGTCCTGGGCTTCGATGAGGCCCTGCCCGACGCCAGCCGCTGGCGTGGCGATGAAGCGTAGGGGCCTCACCCCCTAACCCCCTCTCCCTGCGGAGGCGAGGGGAGGACTATTGAGGAGCTAGCAGATGCCCGCGACACCGACCAGCGCTGATGAACTGGCTGCCGCCCGGCCCGCGCGCCCGGCGATTGACCTGCGCAGCGACACCGTCACCCAGCCGACGCCCGCCATGCGCGAGGCGATGGCCCGCGCCGAGGTCGGCGACGATGTCTATGGCGAGGACCCGACGATCAACCGGCTGGAGGATCTGGCGGCGGAGATGCTGGGCAAAGAGGCGGCGGTGTTCGTCCCCTCCGGCACGATGGGCAACGCCATCGCCATCCTGACTCACTGCCGGCGCGGCGACGAGATCATCATGGGCGACCGCTCACACACCTACCTCTACGAGGTCGGCGGCGCCGCGCGGCTGAATGGCTCCGCCCACGCGCGTCGTGCCCACGCTGGCCGACGGCACGCTCGACCGCGCGCGGCTGGCCGCCGCCTTCCTCGGCGATGATGTGCATGAGGCGCGCACCGGGCTGCTCTGCGTCGAGGATACCCACAACATGTGCGGAGGGCGCGTTCTCTCCCCCGCGACACTGCGCGAGCTGGCCGCTCCGGCTCGCCAGCGCGGCGTCCCCGTCCACATGGATGGCGCACGCGTCTTCAACGCCGCCGTCGCGCTGGGCGTCCCGGCGAGCGCGCTGGCCGCCGAGGTGGATAGCGTGACGTTCTGCGTCTCGAAGGGGCTGTCGGCCCCCGTCGGCTCGCTGCTGGTCGGCTCGCGCGACTTCATCACCGAGGCGCGGCGCGGGCGCAAGCTGCTGGGCGGCGGCATGCGCCAGGCGGGGATCATCGCCGCCGCTGGCATCCTCGGCCTGACGGAGATGGTCGAGCGGCTGGCGGACGACCACGCCAACGCGCGCCGCCTGGCGGAAGGGCTGGCGAACATCCCCGGTATCCAGGTCACGCCAGAGACCGTCGAGACCAACATCTTCTTCTTCGACGCGCTCGGCCTCGACGGCCAGCCCAACAGCGCGGCCTTCATCGCCGCCGCCGCCGCTGAGGGCGCGCTCTTCTCCACTGGCGACACCGGCGCGATCCGCGCCGTCACCCACTACGGCGTCGAGGCGGCGGATATTGACCGCGCGCTCCAGATCGCCGGGCGGGTCATGGCTTCGCGCCAGGGCTGGGCCTGATGGACGAACGGATGATCGTTCGGCGCAGCAGGCTGCTCAGCAAGACGCTGCGCCACCAGCCGTCGCTGGCGGGGCTGACGCTCGGCCCTGGCGGCTGGGTCGCGGTGGATGACCTGCTGCGCGGACTGAGCGAGCATGCTGGCGCTCACCATCACCCGCGCGGAGCTCGACGAGATCGTGGCGAACAACAATAAACAGCGCTTCTGCTTACGATGTGACAGGGACGCGCATCCGCGCCAGCCAGGGGCATAGTGTTGAGGTGGACCTGGAGTTGACCGAAACGCGCCGCCGGAGACTGCTCTATCATGGCACGGGCGCGCGGACGGTTAACGCGATTCAAAGCGAGGGGCTGCGCAAGATGCGTCGCCATCACGTCCACCTCTCCGCTGACTACGGTACCGCGCTGAGCGTAGGCGCGCGGCATGGAGAGCCGGTGGTCTTCGAGGTCGCCGCCGCCGCGATGACGCTTGACGGGGTCTCGTTCTATCTCTCCGACAATCCGTCTGGCTGGTGGAGACTGTGCCTCCGCGCTACCTGACGCTTCTGGTACCCATCGAGGAGGACTGAGCGCGTTTCTGGGCGCCCGGCGCCGTATAATGGACTCCGACGCGCGCCCGGCGCCGACGAAGACGTCCCCTACCCAAGAGGATGCGGCATGGAACAACTCACCAATCTCGTGGTGTCCGAGACGGAGCTTGAGCATATCGCCCGCATTCTGGGGCGGCTGAATACCGACACCAGCGCTACTCACACCATCCTGCTCGACAAGAGCGGGCAGGTCATCGCCGCGCATGGCGATCCCAGCGAGCGTGATCTCATGGCGCTCGGCGCGCTGCTGGCTGGGGCGTTCTCGTCCTCACGCCAGGTGGCCGAGATTCTCGGCGAGCGGGACTTTCGCTCCATCCTCCAGCAGGGTGTGCAGGAGAGCATTCTCACCAACCTGATCGGCGATCACTGGCTGCTGGTCGTCATCTTCGAGAAGCAGACCCACGTCGGGCTGGTCAAGATCCTGGCGCGCAAGGCCTGCGAAGAGATGGAGCGCGTGCTGGACCGCGTGCGACAGGGCGGCGGGCAGGCGCGGCAGCAGGTGGTGGACGTGCGCTTCCGCAGCGAGGTCGAGGATACCATAGACCTGCTCTTCAAAGACTGACGGGCCTCACCCCCCGGCCCCCTCTCCCGTGGGGAGAGGGGGAGACGTGGCAGGCGAGTGTTTGCTCGATTGTGATGGATTTTGTTCTAGGCGACAGGGAATGTGGGAGTGAGCGGCGCATGGCCCTGATCAATGTCGCCAAGCGCGAGATCCAGTGCAAGATCGTCTATTACGGCACGGGTTTCTGCGGCAAGACCACCAATCTGCAATACATCCACGCCCACGCGCCACGGCCCGCGCGCGGTGATCTGCTCTCGATCGCCACCGAGAGCGAGCGCACACTCTTCTTCGACTTCCTGCCGCTCGACTTAGGCCAGATACACGGCTTCCGCGTGCGCTTCGCGCTCTACACGGTGCCGGGTCAGGTGCTCTACGAGCGCACACGCGTCGCTGTGCTCAACGGTGTGGACGGCATCGTCTTCGTGGCTGACTCCTCGCCGGACAAGCTGGAGGAGAACTTCCAGAACCTGCTGGAGTTGGAAATGAACATGCGACGAATGGGCCGCGACCTCGGCTCGTTCCCGTTCGTCATGCAGTGGAACAAGCGCGACTTGCCCGGCGCTGTGCCAGCTCCCGACGCTCGATCGCTACCTGAATCGCCGCCGCGTCCAGGCCTACCCAGCGTCGGCGCTCACTGGTGAGGGCGTCTTCCCGACCCTGCGCGCGATCTGCAAGTCCGTCATGGCGGGGCTGTAAGATCGCGGCTCTCAAGCCCAACCGTTCGTGCGCCGGCCATTCATGGCCGCGTGCAACCCGCCCGGCCTTGAAAGGCCGGGGCACGGAACGACAGGCCATTCATAATTCGCGACCAAAGCATAGAGGAGCGAGCGTATGCGCGCCATCATCAGCGTGGACGACAAGCGGGGCGTGGCCGATTTCGCCGCCGGGCTGAGCCGCCTGGGCGTGGAGATCTTCTCCACCGGCAAGACGCTGACCGTCCTGGCGGCGGCGGGCGTATCCGCGCGCTCGATCTCCGACCTGACAGGCTTCCCGGAGATTCTCGGCGGGCGCGTCAAGACGCTGCACCCCGGCGTGCACGCGGGCATCCTGGCGCGGCGCGATGAGCCCGCCCACATGGAGGAGCTAGCCAGCCACAACCTCCAGACGATTGACCTGGTGGTCTGCAATCTCTACCCCTTCACCGCGACGGTCGCCCAGCCCGGCGTGACGCTGGAGGAGGCTATCGAGAAGATCGACATTGGCGGAGTGACGCTGCTGCGCGCCGCCGCCAAGAACTTCGCCTCGGTCGCCGCCGTCTCGCGTCCGGAGGACTACGGCGACGTGCTGGAAGAGCTGGAGGCGATGAAATCGCTCAGCCTGGAGACGCGCAGCCGCCTGGCGCTGACCGCCTTCCAGACCACCGCGCTCTACGACACCGCCATCGCGGACTACCTGCGCCGCCAGGCGGGTGGCGAGCCGTTCCCGGAGCAGACCACGCTCGGATTACGCAGGCTGCGCTCGCTGCGCTACGGCGAGAACCCTCACCAGGCGGCGGCGCTCTACGGCTGGGCTGGCACGTCGGGCGGGCTGGACGAGCACGCCGATGAGACGCCCGCCGGGCAGATCGGCGCTTCGCCCGCGGCGGCTACGGTGGCGGGATCGCGGCTGCTGCATGGCAAAGAGCTGAGCTACAACAACCTGCTCGATCTCGACGCCGCGCTGGCCGCCGCCGCCAGCTTCACACCGCCCACCACGGTCATCATCAAGCACACCAACCCCTGCGGCCTGGCCTGCGGCGACACGCTCGTCCAGAGCTACTCCCGCGCCCATGCTGGCGACCCCGTCTCGGCCTACGGCGGCGTGATCGGCTTCAACCGCGAGGTGGATGAGGAGACGGCGCGCGAGGTCTCGCAACTGTTCTACGAGTGCGTCGTCGCGCCTCGCCTACAGCCCCGAGGCGTTCGCCATCCTGACCCAGAGGAAAAATATCCGCCTGCTGGCCACCGGCGCGCCCATCGCCCCCGCGACGCCCGCCTCGCTGGCTCTCAGCGCCCGCGACCTCAGCCGCATGGACGTGCGCCGCATCAGCGGCGGGCTGCTGATCCAGACCGCCGACATCGTGGGTGACATGGACATCGAGCGGCGCGTCGTCACCGAGCGCGAGCCCACGCTGGAGGAGGTGACCGACCTGCTCTTCGCCTGGAAGGCCGTGCGCCACGTCAAGTCCAACGCCATCACGCTGGCCAAGAATCTGATGCTGGTCGGCGCGGGCGCGGGCCAGATGAGCCGCGTCTACAGCGTGCAGATCGCCATCGAGCGCGCGGGCGACCGGGCGCGCGGCTCCGTCCTCGCCTCCGACGCCTACTTCCCCTTCGACGACGGCGTGGAGGTCGCCGCCAAGGCCGGCATCACCGCCATCATCCAGCCCGGCGGCTCCAAACGCGACGACGACTCGATCAAGATGGCCAACAAATACGGCATCGCCATGCTCTTCACCGGCCAGCGCCACTTCCGGCACTAACCAGCGTATCCGGCAAATTCGGCTTATCCCCTGAAGCGTCTCCTCTCACTGAGGCGCTTCAGGGGTCGTCAGTACGACTGCGAGCAATCACAGCGGGCGCGTAGTGGAACGGGCGCAGAGGGTCCAGGCGGCGCTGGCGGTCTCAGACGCCGGGAAACATGAGCGCTTGATTGACATCGTCCCCACCGCGTTGTTTACTGCTACAGTTGTGTTATGTAAACCACAAGTGAGCGGTACACCGGAGGCGGACACGTTTCATGGCTGAGCTAGACCCCGTTGTTGCTCGTGAGCCTGCCAAAGAGGCGCAAGCGCGCCGGCATTGGCGGCTCTTTGGTTTCGTAGCCGCTATCTGTGCGCTCTTTGTGGTTCTGACGACGCTGGCGATGTTCGTGTATCCGGGCGGTACGTTCCCTAACCCGGGGACACACGGCTATCAATTCTTCATCAACTATTTTAGCGATCTAGGACAGACGCGCACGCAGTCTGGCGCCAGTAACTACCCCTCCATGCTGCTGTTCGCTTCCGCTGTGACGCTCGTCGGTGTCGCGCTGGTCGCGTTCTTCCGGGCGTTCTCCGCATTCTTCAAGATGAAAGCGACAGTCCCTTCGGCGCTCCGGCTAAACAAGATCGCGACGAGGTTCGGCACAGCGTCAGCGGTCTGCTTCATCGGCCTGGCCGCAGTCCCTGAAAATATCTTCGCCGCTGGCCACTTCCTGTTTGTCCAGGGCGCATTCGACTTCCTGTTGGTGGCCATCGTCCTGGAAATCGTGGCGCTCCGCCGGACACCCGGCATCTCCTCGTGGCTCACCATCGTCAATGGAGCGTTCGTCGCAGTCCTCTTTGGCTATATCATGCTGATGATGTTTGGGCCATCGTCGAAGACGCTGATTGGCGACCAGATCAACGCTGTTGGCCAGAAGTTCATCGTCTATGTCGCTATCGCCACCATCTTTGCCCAGGCGCTGATTGTGAGAGCACATCTGCCACGGCCGGCGCCCGCAGTCGCAACGCGCTCGCCGCTCGCCCTTCGACGCGGACGCCCGCTGCGCTAAGGCTCCTGCCGCCACGCGAATCGGGCGCGCCCCCCTCTTCGCCCTGCGCTCCACGTTCAACCTCACCACCACTGCGGGCGGGCAGGGCGAGGGCAAAATTATGCGCCCGCCGGGGTCATTCGCCGGAAATGTCGGGCCGCAGGGCGACGGCGTCACGCAGGTAGACGTGGGCGATCTCGGCGGCGGAGCGGTCGGTGTTGACCAGCGCTAGCACGCGGATGCAATGGCGCACGGTCGCGGTGGGCACGGGGATCTCGCGCGCGCAGAGCAGCGCCGCTTCGGTCCAGCCCAGTTGGCGCGCGGCCATGGCGGGAAACTCGGCGTTGAGGTCGTCGGTGACGGTAAAGAAGGCGGCGGCGATGTCCTCCGGCGCGAACTGGTTGCGCTCGACAATGCGCTCCAGCAGCTCGCGCGTGGCGGAGAGGATGGCCTCGCGGTCGTTGCCGCTCGCGGTCGTGGCGCCGCGTATACCCCGGCAGGCTGTCATACGCGCCACTCGCTCAAAGCTGCCATTCTCTCTCCCATTGTGCTTTCAATTCGTGAGGAATCCACTGCGGCGGCGCTTGCCCGCTCGCATCGCCACCCCCTCGCCCCGCAGGGAGAGGGGGCAGGGGGTGAGGCCTCCCCACGCCCACTATAGCCCGCCGCCCGTCATCAGGGCGCGCACGGCGGCGCCGATCACCGCGACAATCGCGATCACCATGATGATCAGGTCACGGCGGACGTTCTTCTGGTCACTATAGACGTAGGCCACCGGGATGGCAAGCAGCACAATGCCGCCATAGACGAAATGCAGCGCATCGTCTGGATGCGGGCCTGTCAGGAAGAGCAGGCCACCGAACGCCGCCTGGATGACGCCCATCCCAGCCGTCACCCACATCAGAACGCGGAAGATGCGGGTGAAACGCGGTATGGCGCCGGACGCTGGCGCGTCGGCGTTACCCAGTCCGCGCCGCAGGACGAGCAGCGTTATGCCAGCGATCAGCGTCAGACCGCCCGCCGCGAGGATCAGGGGAACCATCAGGAAATGCAGGTCACGAAGCGCTTGCACGAATAAAGCCCTCCAGAGGAATAGTTTCGCGAGCGCTCACCGACGCCAGTCGTGCCGGTGAGGTTATGCGACACCCCTTCTCCCCGTGGGAGAGGGGGCAGGGGGTGAGGTCGCTACCGCGAGAAGGCTTGCAGGCCAGTGATCTCGCGCCCGACGATCAACGACTGCACCGTGTCGGTGCCCTCGTAGGTGTAGACCGCCTCCATATCGGCGAAGTGCCGCGCGACGGTATGCTCCAGCAGGATGCCGTTGCCGCCGAGAATCTCGCGCGCCTCCGCCACGACCTCGCGAGAGCGGCGCGCGGTCTGCATCTTGGCCAGCGACGCCATGCCGTCAGTCATCTTGCCCTGCTCTAGTAGCTGGCTGAGGCGGTAGCAGAGCAGTTGCATGCTGGTGATCTCCGCCAGCATCTTCGCCAGCTTGTTCTGGATCAACTGGAACGCCGCCAGCTTCTTGCCGAACTGTGTCCGCTGCTGCACGTAGGCCAGCGCAGCCTCATAGGAGGCGATGGCGTGGCCGATGGCCTCCCAGGCGACGCCGTAGCGCGTGGCGGTCAGCACGCGAGTGGTGTCCTTGAAGCTGTTCGAGCCAGCCAGCCGGTTCGCCGCTGGCACGCGCACGCCGCGCAGGGTGATCTCCGCCTGCCAGACGGCGCGCTTGGCGATCTTGCCGGTGATGATCTCCGTCTCGAAGCCCGGCGTCCCCTTCTCGACCAGGAAGCCGCCGACATTGCCGTCATCGTCGCGCGCCCAGACAATCACCACATCGGCGAAGGAGGCGTTGCCGATCCACTTCTTCGCGCCGTCCAGCACGTACTCGTCGCCGTCGCGGTGGGCGCGCGTCTCCAGCGCGACGGCGTCGGAGCCGTGGTCCGGCTCGGTCAGCGCGAACGCGCCGATCTTCTCCAGCCGCGCCATCGCCGGGAGCCAGCGCTGCTTCTGCTCCTCTGAGCCGAGGATCGCAATGCTCGACATCGCCAGCCCTGAATGCACGCCGAAGAAGGTCGCGAAGCTGCCGTCGCCGCGCGCCATCTCCATCGCCACCAGCCCGGAGGCGACGTGGCTCATACCGGGGCAGCCGTAGCCCTGGATCGAGCCGCCGAGAATGCCCGTCTCCGCCAGCTTGGGAACCAGCGCGAACGGGAACTCCGCGCGGTCCCAATACTCCGCCGCGACCGGGATCACCTCGCGCTCGCAGAAGGCCCGCGCCTTGTCGCGAAATGCGCGCTCCTCGTCGGTCAGCATCTCGTCGAGCAGGTAAAAATCAGCGCCCACACGCGGCGAAACGCCAGCGGCCATCACCTGTATCCTTTCGCTCGCCTCCGCGAGGCGCGTTATCAGCGGACTTCCGGCGCGACAGCCAGCGCGCCGCATGCATTGTACCGCGCCACCCCGCCCGCCACGCAACATAGCTGGGGACAAGGGGCGGCTCGTGATAGGCATGTGTCCATAGTCGCGAGAACATCGTTTCCATTTATACAGCAGGCAAGACACTTGAGATATTTCACCCCTCGGGATAGAGTATTAAAGCAATCTGCACATTCAGAATACCCGAGACGCTGTTCAAATCGAGAGGAGCGACCGTGGCGCTTAAGGATAAGATCGAGGTCTGGGGAAAAGACCTGATTGATATGAGCAAGCGAAACACGCTGCTCTACTATCACGTATCTGGAAACCGCCCCTCAGGGTTATCGCTCATCAACGCAAACGCCGCGTCACTCTTCCAGATGCTTGTGCAAGCGGGAAAAGCCATCGAGCAATCGAGTTTGCGGCTCCCCGATCCGGCGAATGATCCTATCCCCATGCGGCGGCTCGAACGCCTTCGCATACAGGCGCGCGACGACATGAAGGAAGGCGGCGTCCAAACACTCTACATGGTCTTCGGCATGCTTGACTGGGCAGAGGTCGCGTATAGCGATGAGCGGTTTATCTCACCGCTCATCCTCGTTCCGGTAACAATTCAACGAATGACCAGGGGCGATTATGTCCTTGCGGCTACTGATGATGAAACCATTGAAATTAATCCATCATTGCGTGAAAAACTATGGCATGATTTTCACATTTCACTGCCCACCTGGCAGGAGCTCATCGCTCCACCAAACGTGGAATATACCGGTGAAGATGGCTCAGAAGCGGGCGCCCCGCCACAACGCTCCCCAGCGAAATCAACGAGCCAACCCCTTATCCCTTCGCTCGCCGAGGCGCTGGCGCGCATCCAGAGCGCGCTCCAGGGCCTGCCAGAGTACACCAGCGCGAAATGGGCGATCACGCCGGATGCGAATATAGGCCGCTTTTCGTTCTCCAAGCTAGTCATGCGAGAGGACTTGCAGCGCAACCAGGAAGCGGCGCTAACGCATCCAATCCTGCGCCGGATAGCGGGCGAGCACGGCGCGTTGCGTGAGCCCAGGGGGCTCGTTCCCGCAGACCATCTCGATGAGCGCGTCCATCCCCGTGACACGCTGGCGATTCTGGACGCGGATTCGAGCCAGGAGGAAGCGATACAGGCGGCGATCGCTGGCCAGAGCTTCGTGTTGCAGGGACCGCCAGGCACAGGCAAGAGCCAGACCATCGCCAACATCATCGCGGAAACGCTGGCGCGTGGGCAAGAAGGTGCTGTTTGTTAGCGAGAAGATGGCCGCGCTCGACGTGGTGCGCAAGCGGCTCGACGCGGCAGGTCTGGGCGAGTTTCTGCTTGATCTCCACGACGCCAAGCGCAACAAAAAAGACTTCATCAGCGAGTTACAGATAGCTGTCAGGCAGGCGCGCGTCCAGCCAACTCATCAGACGGAAGCTCAGTGGGAGCGACAATCGGCCGAACTGGAGCGCCGCCGGACACAATTGAACGCCTATGTGAACGAGCTCCATACGCCACGCTTCGCCTTACAGATCAGCGCCTTCGAAGCGCATGGCCGGCGCGCGAATCTGGCGAGCGCGTCCGCCAGCGACGCGCCGCTCGACGACGTCACACAGATGACATCCAGCGCCCTGAATGATCGGCGCGACGCGCTGCAAGCCCTGCTGGATTACACAGATGTCCTCGACAGCTACACGACCCATCCGTGGCGCACGACGCCATTGACCAGCTTGAGCGGCGAGCAGGCCAGCGCGCTCGAATATCACTTCGATCTGCTGTCTAAGGCGCTCGGTCACGCCAGCGAAGTATTCACAGAACTCGGCCACTCCCTCGGTGAGGATGCGCCAGTGACGCTGCAGTGGGCGGATTACGCGCTCGACCGCGCGCGCCTCGCCCTGACCAGCCCAATGCCGCCGCGTCACTGGCTTGACCCGTCGCGCGCCGCGCAGCTCACGACCCTGCTCCAGCAAGGCGCAGCAGCCGCCAGCGCGTATTTTGAAGCCCACAAACGCCTGGACGGACGGTATCAGAACACGATCTATGCGCTCGATCACAAGGCGCTGCTGGAGGCTCTCACGGAGGCGCCCAAGCCCACGCTGCCGGTGATCCAGACACGCGCAGGCGAGGATGGGCGCAACACGATCCTGCGAGAGCGCGCCGCGCTGGACAGCCACTTGCGCACGTGTGCACCCCTTCTTCCCGCCATCAGCGCATCAGCAGCGGCGGGGGCGAAGCTGCTGGGCGAGCCGGAGCCCGCGACTGCTGGGGCTGCGCGCGCCCTCGCGGAGATGGCGATGCTCGTCGCGACCTCGCCCACGCCTCCGAAGACCTGGCTGGACCCAGATGACTACGTCGTAACGCGCATCGCCATGCTGGAGGCGGCCGAGCGGGCGGAGTGGGCCCGTCAGGCGCGCGCGGACCTTGAGAAACGGTATTCTGCGTCGTTCTTTACTGCTGATCTCAGCGCCATCTCGACCCGCTTCCGCGAACGCTATACCTCGATGTTGCGCTTCCTGAACCCGCAATACTACTTCGACTGCCGGGCGCTCAGCCAGCTTGCGCTGCCAGGCGCGACGATCACGCGGCGCGAGCTCGGCGAGGATGCGCTGACAATCGCGCGGCTTCACGAGTACGACCAGTGGCGGGAGGAGCGCCAGACCGATCACGCGCGTATATTGGGCCGCTATTTTCTGCGCGATCAGACCGACTGGGCGCGCGTGCGCGAGATGATTACGTGGGCGGACAGCTTCCATGATATGTATGGAGGGCTGCCAGCGACCGAGGTCACCATTCGTCTAATCACAGGGCCAGCCACGGAGCGCGCGCCGCTCGCGAGCGTATCGCGGACGCTCACCAACCAGGTACGGCAATGGGATAGCGAGCGCGCGTGGATAGAGCGAACGCTGGTCACCAGCCACCTCGTCGAAGGCTACGATGATCTGGACGGCGCGCCCGTGGCCGCAATCGCGCACGCGCTGGGAAGCCTTCACACCACGCTCGCTGGCTTTTGGCAAGCGGTGGATACACTCAACACGACCGCGCGTGGCGCCCCTCCGCAAACATACAGCCTGATGACGCAAGACCTGGGGGAGGCGCACACAGCGCATGCCTACACCACATGGCTCGCGGAGCGCGGCGATGAGTTGCGGCGCCAGCTTCATGACCGCTTCCAGGATGTGCGGACCGACTGGCCAGCCGCTATCGCGCACCTGGAATGGACGGCTCGCTTCATCGCGCTGTACCCTAAGGGTGTTCCCGCGGCGCTCGCGGCCTGGACGACGACGATTCCCAATGTCCCGAATCCTGAGCGCGATCCATTCACCATCCAGGCGAACGTTCGGAGAACGCTTGAGCAGGCCAGCCAGGCGCTCGCGGCCATCTCCGCGGAGACGCCGCATGTCACCACCGCGATCTCGCTCGATAGGTTCGCTGGCGGCGACCAGCCTTTCGACCGCACACCGCTGCTCCAGTTACGTGAGCGTACAGACACACTGCGCGCCAGCCTGCCATTGCTCAAACGCTGGGTGGACTGCGGGGAGGCGATCGAGCGCTGCCAGCAGCTTGGCATGGGGCCGCTCGTGAGCGCCGCTCTGCGCAGTCAGCCTTTCCCGCGCGATATCATTCACATCTTCGAGCGACGTTTCTATACGCTCTGGCTCGACGCCGCGCGACGGGAGTCGCCAGCGCTGACACGCTTCTCAGGTGACATACAGGCCACCGCGATCAAGAACTTCCGCGAGATCGACAAGGAGCATATCGAACTGGCTCACGCCCGGCTGGTCAACAATCTGAGCCGCCAGCGCTATAACGCGTACATTCGCGCCACTCCCAGCGCCAACGGTTCCGCCTCATCTGGCTTCTCCTCCAGCCCCAACGACCGGGATTTCGCGCGCGTCTACGGGCAATTGACACGTGAGGCGGAGAAAAAACGCCATTCGTCCATTCGCGATATCGTCCTCCGCACCGGCTCCGCGCTGATCGAGCTCAAGCCCTGCTGGATGATGAGCCCCCTGAGCGTGAGTCAGTTCATTGAGACCGCTGAACCGATTTTCGATCTGGTGATATTCGATGAAGCCTCGCAGGTGTTGACCGAGGACGCGATCTGCGCGATTCTGCGCGGCAAGCAGCTGATTGTGGTCGGCGATGACAAGCAGCTCCCACCAACCAGCTTCTTCGCCAAAACACTCAGCGACTCGGATGATGACGATGAGGAGGACAGTGACAGCGCGGAACAGCAGCGGACGGAGAGTATTCTCAAGGAACTCATGGCCGCGAACTTCTCCCCGCGCGCGCTGAAGTGGCATTATCGCAGCCGCCATGAGTCTCTGATCGCATTCTCGAACAGCGAATTCTATGGCGACCAGCTAATCACATTCCCCGGCCCTGAGCGCCACCATCGCGATGGCGTCAAGTTCGTTTACGTCGCGGATGGCGTCTATGACCGCAGCGGCTCGCGGACGAACCGGCGGGAAGCGGAGCGCCTTGTGGATGAGTTGATCGAGACGGTCAGGCGCGACAAGAAATCCTCAATTGGTGTCGTGGCGATGAGCGGAGCACAGCAGGCGGCGATACGCGAGGCGCTCGATAACCGGTTCAGATCACATCCCGAGCTTGCCTATCTGCGCGACAGGTTCAATGAGGATTCAGATGCTGAAGACGCCTTCTTCGTCAAGAACCTGGAGTCGGTGCAAGGCGACGAACGTGACATCATCGTGCTCAGCGTGGGCTACGGTAAGGACAAGACCGGCAGGCTCTACACGAACTTCGGTCCGATCAACAAGCCCGGCGGTGAACGCCGTCTCAACGTCGCGGTGACACGCGCGCGCCAGCGCATGATCGTTGTCAGCTCGATCCACGCGAGCGATCTGCCACCGACTCTGACCAGCCTGGGCTCCAAAACCTTCCGGCGCTATCTGGACTTCGCTGAGCGCGGGCCAGCGGCGCTGCGCGACGACCCAACCAGCGCCACGGAAGCCGGGCCGCTACGCTTTGACTCTCCATTTGAGATAGCGGTCTACGATGCGCTGAAGGCGCGCGGCCTTCAGGTTGACACGCAGGTTGGCTGTTCTGGCTACCGCATTGATCTGGCGATACGCGACGATCAACAGCCTGACCGCTATCTGCTGGGCGTCGAGTGCGATGGGGCCACCTATCATTCCTCGAAGACCGCGCGCGACCGGGACCGGTTGCGACAGGCGCATCTCGAAGGACTGGGCTGGCATATCCATCGCATCTGGTCCTCAGACTGGGTGGCGGACCCCGACCGCGAAATCAGTAAAACGCTCGAATCGCTCGCCCACGCGCGCATGCGGACTCCTGTCGGACAGACCACCCAGGAGGTCAGCTAGCGCCTCGCGCGCCGCTCATTCGCCACAACTACGCTCCGACGCGTTATACTTGAACTCTGCCAGGCGAAAGTAGCCAACAGAGCGAGAGGAACGCGTGTGACCAGCGGAGACGGGCCGGAGCGGCGGGCGGGCGCCAGTGGTGAAGGCGTCGTGAAGCGCGACCCGTATACGGCGCTACGCTTCCCCGACTTCCGCTACCTGATGGGCGGGGTGCTCCTGGCTACGCTGGGCGAGCAGATGCTGACCATCGCCATCGGTTGGGAAATCTACGCGCGGACGCATCAGGCGGTGATGCTGGGTTACGTCGGGCTAGCGCAGTTCGCCCCGGTGCTGCTGCTCTCGCTGGTGGCCGGACACGCCGCCGACCGTTTCGACCGCCGCCACGTCGTGATGTTGAGCCAGAGCCTCATGGCGCTGACCTCTCTCGGGCTGGCGGCGCTATCACTGACTCACGGTCCCGTCGTGCTGATCTATCTGCTACTGGCGGCGCGCGGCGTGGCTGACGGATTCAATGTCGCCGCGTCGGGCGCGCTGCCCCCGCAGACCGTTCCCGCCAGCGCCTTCGAGAACGCAGCCTCGTGGAGCAGCAGCCTCTGGCAGCTTGCCGCGATCAGTGGCCCGGCGCTGGGTGGCATCATCATCGCCGCGCGCGGCAGCGCCACGCCGGTCTACTTCTTCGACGCGCTGGCGGGCGTCGCCAGCATCCTGCTCATCTCGCGCATCCGCGGCAAGCAGGAGACGCGCTCAGGCGAGCGCATGACGCTTAGCGGGCTGATGGGCGGTGTGCGCTTCATCTGGCGCACGCCGATCATCCTGGCGGCGATCACACTCGATATGGTGGCCGTGCTGCTCGGCGGCGCGACCACCCTGCTGCCGATCTACGCCAGCGACATCCTGCGCGTCGGCGCGGCGGGCCTGGGCCTGATGGCCGCCGCGCCCAGCATCGGCGCGCTGCTGATGGCCACCGCCCAGGCCTACCTGCCGCCCTACCGTCGAGCGGGGCGCACGCTGCTGCTGGCGGTGGCGGGATTTGGCGCCGTCACCATCGTCTTCGGCGTCTCGCGCTCGTTCCCGCTCTCGCTGGCGATGCTCTTCGCCCTCGGCGCGTTCGACAATATCAGCGTCGTCATCCGTAAGACACTGATGCTGACCCGCGTGCCGGATGAGCTACGCGGACGCCTCTCGGCGGTCAACAATGTCTTCGTCGGCTCGTCGAACCAGCTTGGTGGCTTTGAGTCGGGCGTGACAGCGCAACTCCTCGGCCCGCCGCTAGCGGTGGCGCTGGGCGGCGCGGGCTCTATCCTGGCGGTCGGCGCCATCGCGCGCGCCTGGCCGGAGTTGTGGCGCATGGGCAGCCTCACCGTGCGGCTGGATGCGCCACACAGTGAGGCGAGCGCTGAAAGTCGCGGAGACGGCTCAGGTCAGCGGGTAGCCGCTGGCCACCAGCATCAGGCCGATCATACTGGACAGCGTGTCGCTCGCCGGGAACAGCGCCGCACGCGCGATGTTCCCCGGCCAGCCTACGCGCCCCAGCGGGGTGCGCGCCGGAAAACCCGATAAGGCGAGCTGACGGATCCCGCCACCTCGCATCCCAGGCCGCGCAGGCGGCCTTCGCGGCCCGCAGGGCGAGCGGAGCGAAGCGCCCCAGCGGGTTCGGGGTTCCCGCTGGGGCCCCTAGCCGCGGGTTTACCCGCCGGGCCTCCTCACGCCACACCGCTCAGCTCTCCCCATCCGTTCCCGCGAGCGCCTCTTGCCGGCGCCTGCTGCCACCGTGCATATATTCGTAGCCGAAGCGCCCCTTCACGCAGAGGAAGCCATGCGTCACTGGATTCTCGCGCGGTGATGACACCTTGATGATTTGGTTGTCCTGCACATGCAGCCTGAGCTCACAGCCAACTCCGCAGTACGAGCAAATGGTATCTACCTGCTTCTGCTGCGCGTCGTCCCAGGTCTCATCGCGGCGCATCTCGAACTCGGTACGGCCCATCAGCGCGCCTGTCGGGCAGACCGCCACGCAGTTGCCGCAGTAGACGCACGGTGACTCTCCCAACGGCGCATCGAATCCCGTATCGATGTGCGCGCCGAAGCCACGGCCAGCGGCGGAAATCGCGAACGTATGCTGCACGTCGGAGCCGCACGCCTCGACACATTTGTAGCAGAGGATGCAACGGGCATAGTCGCGCACGTAGAGCCTGTTATCGGCGTCCCGTGGCGGCTGCGCGACGGTCGCGCCGCCGCCGTAGCGGTCGGGCTGGGCGTCGTAGCGCGGCGCGAACTTTTCGATCGTCGACGCCAGACTGGTATCCACCGATGATTGCAGCAGCTCGATCACTCCCTTGCGCGCCCGCCGCACACGCGGCGAATCCGTGGATACCTCCATGCCTTGCTCAGCGGCGCGCGAACACGAGGGCGACCAGCACGCGGCTGCCCTTTAGCTCCACCACACAGATTCGGCATGCGCTGGGCTGCGTAAGGCTGGGGTCATAGCAGAGCGTTGGCGTCTCGATACCCGCTGCTGTGATGGCGTCCAGCAGAGTCGCGCCAGAAGGAACCGTGACTGGCTGGCCATCAACCGTCAACGTAACCTGCTCAGGCATCATGACCTCCCACGCCCGCTGGCAGCGGGAATGTGTTGAGGGCGCTCAAGACGGCGCTCGACGCGGTCTGCCCCAGCCCGCAGATCGAGGCGTCCGTCATCACCGCTCCAAGCTCCCGCAAGAGCGCGACATCGCCAGGCCGGCTGGCGCCCGCCGCCACGCGCTCCAGAATCTCCATCTGCCGTTGTGTGCCAACACGGCACGGCACGCACTGGCCGCACGACTCCTCAGCGAAGAACTCGGCAAGCTGCCGCGTGACATCCCACATGTCAACGCTCTCATCGAACACGACCACCGAGCCAGCGCCAATCGTCAGCCCCAGTGGGGTGAGTGTCCCCGGCAGCAGCGGCGTATCCAGATGCGCACGACGTCATGAACGCGCCCGCCGCGCCGCCAACCAGCGCCGCTTGCAGCGCGCGGCCACCCGCCACACCACCAGCCAGGTCGAGTAATTCGCGCAGCGTGCCGCCCGTCGCCACCTCATACACGCCGGGCCGGGTGATATGCCCGCTCAGCGAAAAGAGCTTCGGCCCGGTGAACGTCGGAGCGCCGATCTGCGCGTACGCGTCGCCACCCATCCGCACGATGTGCGGCACGTTCGCCAGGGTCTCCACATTGTTGATGACCGTCGGTAGGTGGAACGCCCCAGATATGACCGGGAACGGCGGCTTCATGCGCGGCTCGCCGCGTTTGCCCTCCAGCGAGTTGAAGAGCGCCGTCTCCTCGCCGCAGATGTAGGCGCCGCCGCCGCGCCGCACCTCGATGTCGAAGGACTTGCCGGAGCCCAGCACGCTCGCGCCGAGATAGCCACGCGCGCGCGCCGCCTCGACCGCCGCCTGGAAACGCCTGGCGGCGAGCGCGTATTCGCCACGAATGTAGGCGTAACCCTGGGCGTTACCGATTGTCAGCCCGGCGATGGTCATCGCTTCCACCAGCGCGAACGGGTCCTCTTCAAGGAGCTTACGGTCTTTGAACGCGCCCGGCTCGCTCTCGTCCGCGTTGAGCACGACATACTTGCGCGCGCCCGGCGCGGCCCGTACCGCTTCCCACTTGCGCCCCATCGGGAAGAGCGCGCCGCCACGACCCATCAGCCGCGAGCGCGTCATCTGATCGAGCGTCCACTCCGGGCCAGCCTCCACCACACGACGGAGCGCCGCGAAGCCGTCATGCGCCTCGTAGTCCGCGATGCTGCTTGGGTCCACCACACCACAGCGGGCGAGGAGCAGATTAGGAGTCTGCGCGGCCATGCGTCGCCTCCTTCACGATAGATTCCAGCTGTTCAGGCGTCACATCACGAACCGCCTCTTCACCGGCCAGCAGCGCCGGGGCATGGTCGCACTGGCCCAGGCAGGCGAACCACTCCCATTTCACCTGGCCGTCCGCCGCGGGCGCGCCAGAGCCAGCGCCCGTAAGCTCCGTCATCCGCCGCCCCAACGCGCTCGCACCATGTAACTGGCACACCACACCCCGGCAGACACGAATCATCGTACGCGCGGTGGGCTGGGTTGTGAGCAGCGCGTAGAAGGTTATCACCCCGTAGAGATCGGCGTAGGGAATATGGAGCCGCTGGCTGAGGTAGCGGGTCATCTCTTGCGACAGCCAACCGGTTTCCGACTGCACATCACGCAAGAGCGGGAGCAGTTGATCGCGCGAGAAGCGCGGATACCGTGGATACCGCGCCAGCACATCATCAGCGGCCAGCCGTTCTTCCTCTGACAGTTGCGCCAGAGGAACCTCGGGCAGCCCAAGCTCGACACGGACGCGGCCATTCCCGCTTCGCATGCCATTCGAGCCGCTCATGAGCCGCTACCCCCTTCCTTCGTGGCGTCATTCGCGGAAGCCAGCTCGATGTTGATCGCTGACGCCTTGAACTCCGCCGTGCCTGACTTCGGATCAATCGCGTGGATTGTCAGCACGTTCGTCATGGTTTGGTCGGGGAAGTGGAACGTCATGAACGCCAGCCCGCGATACAGGCCGGAGTTCAGATGCGCCCGCAGCGTCACCGAGCCGCGCCGCGACGAGACGCGAACCATCGCGCCCTCGCCGATGCCGCGCTGGGCGGCGTCTTCCGGGTTGATCTCGATGAACTCTTCCTGGGGCCGCGCGGAATCGTAGAGGCCGGTCTGAACGCCGCTGTTATAGAACTCCAGCCTGCGTCCAGTGGTCAGGGTGATTGGGTACGCGCTATCCACCTGGTCTACTGGCGGCTCATATTCCGTGGGCATGAACGGGACCTGGGGGCCGATCAGCGGATCGCTCCACAGCCGCCAGTGCATGACCTTCTCACCGGGATGCTGCTCATCGTAGCAGGGCCACTGCAAGCCGTGGCTCTCCTCCAGGCGCTTGTAGCTCATGCCCGCGTGGATCGGCGAGAGGGAGCGTAGCTCATCCCAGATTTGCTCGGCTGAGGTGTAGCTCCAGTTCTCGCCCATGCGGTTCGCGAGGTCCTGGAGTATCTCCCAGTCGCTGCGCGCCTCACCGGGTGGCTCCAGCGCCTTGCGGCAGAGTTGCACCCGGCGCTCGCTGCTGGTCACTGTGCCTTCTGACTCAGCCCAGGAGGCCGCGCCTGGAAGCACGACATCCGCCAGCTCGACGGTCTGCTGCATCAGAATGTCCTGCGCCACGATGAATTCGAGTCCCCGCAGCAAACGCTCCGCATGGTGGGTGTCGGCGTCGGAGGCGAGCGGATTCTCGCCGAGCACGTAGAGCGCGCGTAGCTCCCCGCGATCCATCGCGTCCAGCATGGCGGACTGGTGCCAGCCGCGCTTGGGTGGGATTGGCTTCCCCCACACACGCTCGAACTTGCCCCGCAGCTCGTCGTTCTCGACATGCTGGAATCCCGGCAGCCGGTCTGGTAGCGCGCCCATGTCGCCGCCGCCCTGCACATTGTTCTGGCCGCGCAGCGGATTGAGTCCGCAGCCATCGCGGCCAACTTTGCCGGTCAGCAGCCCCAGATTGATCAGCGCCAGGACGTTATCCGTCGCGTTGTGATGCTCCGTGATGCCCAGCGTCCAGCAGATCATGCCGGTGCGAGCGCGCGCGAAGTCGCGCGCCACTGTGCGAATCTTGGCGGCTGGTATGCCGGTGATTCCCTCGGCATATTCCGGCGTATAACGGGCAACGGCGCGCTTATAGTCCTCGAACCCGGTCGTCGCATGCTCGACGAACCACGCGTGATAGAGGCCCTCCGCGATGATGACGTGGCCCATGGCGTTGGCGAGCGCGATATCCGCGCCCACGCGGATCGGAAGCCAGTCGTGAGCGGCTTCCACTGAGAGCGTCCTGCGGGGATCAACGACGACCATGCGGGCGCCATTCTCGATGCCCTTGAGCATCCGCAGGAACATGACAGGATGGGTCTCGCGCGCGTTCGAGCCCCAGAGGAGAATATAGTCCGTCTCCTCCATATCGGTGTAGGAAGATCGTGCCACCGCCGCTATTGAAGACTGCCGCCAGACCGGCGACGCTGGGAGCGTGTCAGGTACGGTTGCAGCTATCGATGTTATTGCTCGACAGCACCGTCCGCATGAACTTCTGCGCGACGAAGTTGACTTCGTTGGTCGCCTTGGAGCAGCTAAAGAAGCCAATCGCCTGGCCGCCGTACTGTGCCTTAATGCCGCCCAGGCGCTCCGCGACGACGCCTAGCGCCTCATCCCAGCTCGCGGGCTGGAGCCGCCCATCCTTCCGAACCAGTGGGGTTGTGAGCCGGGTGACGCGTTGCGCTACCTGTGTTGCCACGAGAATCGCTCCTCTCCATCGACAAGCGTCTTCGTCGCTGTTCCATCCAGTGGCCTCGTCCTGGGGCATGCCAAGTCTGCTTTCACGATGAACTGGCCCGCACACCCCGAAGCGTCACAATTCCTACACACTGTACGCCATTTTGCGCGCTTCTGTCATCGGCGCGTGCGCCGGAAAGTTCGCCAGATCATGAAGGAGCCTCGCCGCGTGTCGTATCCAGCCACGCGGCGAGGCTGAGGCCAGGCTATTGGAGGTCACGGAGGCGGCTCAGGAGAGCGGATTGACTCTGTCCGCCGCCACCAGCGAGCCAGTCAAGCCGGCTGGCGCGCCACTCGCCAGGAACAGCGCCAGATAGCCGGAGATCATATCCGCGCTGCTCATTCGCGCGCTCGCGCCTGTCTCACAGCCACCGAACTTCGCGGTATAGACAGCGGCCCCCTCCGCGCCGTAGTCTGTGGGAGCGGGACGCCGAACTGGCCACCAAGGGGGTAAATCGCTATGCCCAAACACAGTTCCTCGCTGCGTGTTCCACAGGAAATGCAAGCGCGCTTCAACGAGATTGTCCAGCTCACCGATGACTTTAGTCAGGCCTATCTGAACGCTGAATACGCCCAGTTATGCCGCGAGTTGGTCGCTACCCTCTGCCGCAAGCGGCCTTCGCCGCTCCTGGCAGGCAAAACCCCAACATGGGCAGCCGGGATTATCCATGCGCTGGGAATGGTGAATTTTCTCTTTGATTCCTCGCAAACGCCGCATGTCCGTTCGAGCCAGATTGCCGAATATTTCAGCATCAGCGCCAACACAATGCAGGGTAAATCCAAACAGATTCGTGATCTCTTCCATATCCATCAGATGGATCCAGACTGGACGCTTCCATCTCGGATCGAGCGGAATCCCCTCGTCTGGATGCTCAATGTCAACGGATATATCATTGATGTGCGCCACGCGCCGCGAGAAATCCAGATCGAGGCGTTTATGCGAGGCATGATTCCCTATATCCCAGGCGATGGCAGTGAAAATCCGCCCGCGACATAACCAGCGACACAAACGGCGCGAGACCGCGCCAGGAAGGGCTTGTAGCCTCATGAACCGTGACAAGCGTGACGCCATCGAGCACGAGGAGCCAGCGCGGCCACCCTACACCACCCACGAGCGGCCGCTCTTCTTCGCTCACCGGGGCGGCTCCGCGCTGATGCCGGAGAACACGATGCCGGCCTACGAGCGTGGGCTGGCGCTGGGCGCGGATGTGCTGGAACTCGATATTCACTACACCCGCGACGGCGAGATTGTCGTCATTCACGACGATGATGCTGGAGCGCACGACCAATGGCTCCGGCCCGGTCGCGGCGCTCACCCTGGATGAGGTCCGGCGGCTGGACGCCGGCTACCGCTTCACGCCCGACGGGGGAGCGACCTACCCCTGGCGCGACAAAGGCGTGACCATCCCAACACTGGTCGAGGTCTTCGAGCGCTTCCCCGGCGTGCGGGTCAATATCGACATTAAGCAGGACAGCGAAGATGGGGATCGCCGCTTCGCCCGGCTGCTCCGGGATCGCGCCTGGGAAGACCGCACGATGGTGGGCAGCTTTGAGGATAAGATGGTGGCGCGGTTCCGCGCGATCAGCGAGGGACGTGTGGCCACCTCAGCCAGCGGAGGCGAGGCGCGAACGTTCCTGCTGCATGTGCTGTTTCGCGCCACGCGCCGGCTGCGCCCGGCCTACGATGCGCTCCAGGTCCCAGAGGTCTATCGCGGGATTCGCGTCGTCTCGCCCACCAGCATCCGCCTGGCGCGCGAGCTGGGGCTGGATACCCACGTCTGGACGGTGGATAATGGCGCTGATATGGAGCGTCTACTCGACTGGGGCGTGGATGGCCTGATGACCGACCGTCCCGACATCCTGGCGCAAGATCTATCAGGCACGAGGCTGGCTAGCGTCCGGCGCGGAAGCGGTACAATCAGAGCGGGTCGAGTAGGCGGCGCGTCAAGGGCGCCAGGATACGAGCGGAGACAGGCGAGACCATGAACAGGCGATTGCTGCGCGGGCTGGCGCTGGCGACAGGCGTTGGCGTGGCGGCGGTGGCGGCGAGCGGGGCGGGCGTGGGCTACTACGTCGCGCATGTGCTGACAGCCCCCAAGCGCCCCACCTCGACGGATGACTACGTGATGACGCCCTTCGAGACGGGCGTGCCATCCGAGGACGTGCGCATCCCGACCGAGCGGGAGGACCGCACACTCGACGGCTGGTGGTTCCCGCGCCCCGAGACGGATCGCGTCATCATCGGGCTGACAGGCTATCGCGGCGCCAAGTCGGAGCTCATCGGCATCGGCTCGGCGCTCTGGCGCGCGGGCTTCAACGTACTGCTGTTCGATTACCACGGGCATGGCGCTGGGCGTGGCGCGCCAGTCACGCTGGCCTACCGCGAGCTACACGATGTTTACGCCGCGCTGGACTACACGTTACAGCGGGTTCCTGGCGCGCGTGTAGGCGTGATCGGCTTCTCGATGGGCGCGGCGCTGGCGATCCTGGCCGCCGCCAGCCGCCCAGAGATTGAGGCGATCGTAGCCGACTCGCCCTTCGCGACGCACGCCGACGTGATCAGCCACAACATCGCGCGCACGATCCGCTTGCCCGGCCAGCCGTTCCTCGGCGCCGCCGACTACTTCCTGGCGCGCCGCGCGGGCTACCGTAGCCGCGACGTGGCGCCGCTGCGCGTGGTGGGCCAGATCGCCCCGCGCCCGCTGCTGCTCATCCACGGGACCGCCGACCAGATGATCCCCGTCAGCCACACTCAGCGAATCTACGACGCGGCGGGCGGCCCGAAGGAGCTGTGGCTCGCCGAGGGCGCGGACCATTGCGGCGCCTACTTCCTCGACCGCCCCGCCTACTGTCAGCGGGTCAGCGCCTTCCTCGCCCGCGCGCTGGATGACAGCCAGCCGGTGGAGCAGCCGCTGGCCAGCAAGCGCGACGGCCTCGCGCGCCTGTAAGCCAGCTTTCGCCGTTCGCTTTCTTCCCGGCGCGTTGACAGCGGCGCGGGCGCGATGGTACACTATGCTCCGCGACGCCACACAGCGCCGCAACGCCAAGGTAGCTCAGCCGGTAGAGCACAGCACTGAAAATGCTGGGGTCGGCGGTTCGATCCCGCCCCTTGGCACCCCATCACCGACGCTCGATGTATCGCAACATCGAGCGTCTTGTGTTTCTCCACGCCGCCACTTGGACGTCCGCCGCATCCCACAACGCTATTCGTCCCGCTTCCATAGCGACCTCACGGCGCCTCCTGCTATACTCCGCGCTGACCCTGGCGTGAAGGAGGACTCAACCAGCATGCGGATGGCGCTGCGCACCACCCTGATCTGCCTCGTTGGACTGGTCAATATCGGCTCGACACTGCTGCCCGTCTGGCCCAAGCGGTTCATGCTGCTCACGCGCGTCGCGCCGGTCGCGCTGACGCTGGCGGCGCAGCATGTGACCCTCTTCGCTGGCGTCGCGATCCTGCTGCTGGCGTGGCCCGCCGCGCTCGGCCACCGCCGCGCCGCCTACACCTTGATGCTCACTGGCGCCGTCGCGGTCATCGCGAATTTGTTCAAGGGGCTGGATGTCGAAGAGGCGCTGATCAATCTGGCGCTGGTCATCGCGCTCTGGCGCGCGCGCCACCGTTTCCACGACATTCCGATGCGCTACACGGCGGTGGACCTCGCGCGACTGGGCCTACTGATGGCCGTGTTCGAGTGGCTCTACGCGCGCGCCGGACGCGGCGTGGTGGCGGGCCTGCGCGCGCTGGAGGACAATGTCACAAGCTGGCGCATTAACTCGCCAGTGGCGGCGCATATCGCTCTGCTAATGACGCGCCGCTTGCGCCTAGAGCGTGTCTTTCTGGGTGAGGCGCAATACGCGCTGCCCGTCTTTCTAGTCGCCGTCTTCATCGTCATCTCATGGACCTCGCTGGCCCGGATTGGACGCCAGGAGACACCGGAAGACCTGTACCCACGGCTGGGGCGCTCGTCGCGCAACTCGCTCGCCTACCTCGCCCACCGCGGCGACGTCCGCACGTTCCTGGCGTCGGATGGGCGCGGCGCGATCAGCTACCGGCTGGTCGGGCGGGTGGCGCTCCAGGTGGGCGCGATTCTGGGGCCAGCCAGCGAGCGCGCGCGGGTGTATGAGGAGTTCCTTGCCTGGCTGCGCAGCGAGCGGCTGATCCCGGCGGCGGTGGCGCTCTCGCGCGACGAGCGGCCCATTGCGGCGGAGGCGGGCATGCGCACGCTGCCCATCGGTCGCGAGGCGGTGGTAGATTTGTCCGTCTTCAGCGTCGAGCGGCTGGCCAAGAAAATGCGCTGGGCGCAGCGCTCGCTGACCAAGCGCGGCTACCGCTGCGAGCTAGCGCCCGCCACCGAGATCACGCTGGCGAACACGCGCGGCGCTCGGACGTATTGACACCGAGTGGCGCGTGCGACGTGGCGGCATGAGCTATGGCTGCGCGATGACGCTGGGGCGCTTCCCCGGCCCCGACGAGGCCGACTGCCTCATTGGCCTGCTACGCGACCCGGAGGGCGAGCCGGTCGCCTACCTCACGCTGCTGCCCGGCGGCGAGGGCTACTACTCGCTGGACCTGACCCGGCGGGTGGACGCCGCGCCCAACGCCGCGATGGAGCTGCTGATGATGGAGACGCTGACCACTCTGCGTGAGCGCGGCGCGAGCGCCGTCAGCCTCAACTTCTCCACCTTCTCCGGCCTGCCCGCGCGGGTGGGTGGCAAGGCGCTGGCGCGACTGGGCAGTCTGGCCTTCCAGACCAGCTCGCTGGAGGTCTTCAACAACAAGTTCCTGCCGGAATGGACGCCGCGCTACCTCGCCCTGCGTAGCTGGTTCGATCTGCCTGACGTGGCCTACGCCATCCTCGTCGCTGAGGGCGCCGACCGCGTGCTGTATAACGCGCTGGCGCGCAACTGGCGGCGCCTCATGGCGCGGGCGCGCAATCGCGCGGGGCATACACTCCAGCCGGCGCCACAAGCCAGCGGCGAAGGCGCATAGCCGCCGCTCTCGGCTATTGCCGCTTACACGCTGTTTGTCATGCTCCGCCGCATCGCGCTACAATCCTTTCCGTGGACGGGAGGCTCCCGCGCCACACACACGCGTGTGAATGATGAGAGGCCGCGACAGCGCGCGGCGGAACGGGATAATGACGCATGGCGGATACCAGCCTGGCACAGACACCCACCCTTACCGTTGGCGATGAGGCCCCCGATTTCACCCTCAACTCCGCGACCACCGACGGCGCGGTGACGCTCAGCTCCTATCGCGGGAGCAAGAACGTCGTGCTGGCGTTCTTCCCCTGGGCCTTCAGCGGGACCTGCTCGGCGCAACTGCCATCCTATGAGGCCGAGTTGGAGCGCTTCCGCTCCTACGATACCGAAGTGCTCGGCATCAGCATGGACTCGAAGCTCGCGCTGGCGCACTGGGCCAAGGAGATTGGCGTCACCTTCCCGCTGCTCACCGATGCCTACCCACAGGGTAAGGTCGTGGACGCCTATGGCGTGCGGCACGCCCTCGGCGTGGCGGAGCGCGCGCTGATCGTCGTGGACAAGGCCGGCAAGGTCGCGTGGATTCACGTCCACCGCCCGCTTGGCGAAGTACCGGACAGCGAAGAGATGTTCGACGTGCTGCGCAAGCTGAGCTAAGACGCGCGCCCACGCGGGAGCCGCCGCTGACGTGAGCGGCGGCTTCACGTTCGTATGTGAGAAGCTTAGGGCGAAGTCAGGAAAGGGCCGCCCCTATGCCCATGTCGCGACGTTGCATCCCCTACACCCCGCGCCGCCGCGAGCTTCGCGAGACCACCTTCGCGCTGGTCACGACGGCGGGCGTCCATATGCGCGACCAGGAGCCGTTCGACCTGGTGGGCGATAACACCTGGCGTCTGATTCCCGGCGATGTCCAGGCCAGCCAGCTGATGGTGACGCACGAACATTACGACCACCGCCATGCCGACCAGGATATCAACTGCGTCTTCCCGATTGACCGCCTGCGCGAGCTGGCGGCGGAGGGCGTGATTGGCGGCGTGGGCGACAAGCATCTGGGGTTCATGGGCTTCAGCCAGCGCATCCGCGACCTCTACGAGCGCGCCGCGCCGGAGATGGCCAAGCTGATCGAGCGCTCGCGCGCCGACGCGGTGGCTGCTGACGGCTGGCTGACCGCTCTGCCATCGCACGGTCGTTGCGATTCAGCGTGAGATCGAGATGCTCGGCCTGCCCACCGTGCTGATTACGCTCGTGCCGCAAGGCCTCAGCCGAGATGGGGCCGCCGCGCGCTATCCATCCAGTGGGCTTCACGCTGGGCGACCCGCTGGGTCTGCCCGACCGGCCCACGCTGCAGCGCGAGGTGCTGCTGGCCGCGCTGCGCCGCTGGGAGGCGCGCGAGGAGCCAGGCCATATCTGGGATGTTGGAGTTCCCCGACTACACCCCCGACCCGGCGATCCTCAACAACGGCGAAATCATCCGCGAGTAGGGACCTCACCCCCGGCCCCTCTCCTCTAGCGAGAGGCGGAGTTGTGGTGGAGCCCCTCTCCTATGCGAGAGGGGATTTGCGGCGGACGGAGCGAGATAGAGGAGGGCATGGTGGAAGAGCGGCAGCTTCAGATCGCCAGCGAGGGCGTCACGCTCACCGCGACACTGACCATGCCCACCGCCGCGCCGGTGCGAGGTGGGCTGGTTCCGCTGCATCCCGCCAGCGATCCGTCGCGCGACCAGTTCCTCTTTCGCCACCTCGCGGAGATCCTGCCGCCTCGCGGCGTCGCTGTGCTGCGCTTCGACCGGCGGGCATACGGGAACGATAGCGACGTGCCGCTGGAGCTCCAAGCGAAGGACGCGCTGGCCGCGCTCCAGGCGTTGCGCGCGGTTCCGGGCGTGGGGGATGCGCCGCTGGGGCTGTGGGGCTTCAGCCAGGGCGCCTGGGCGGCTCCGCTAGCCGCGAGCATGGCGCCAGATGCGGTGGCGTTCCTCGCGCTGATCGCGTCCACCGGCGTCAGCCCAGCGCGGCAGATGCGCTATGGGACCGCCGAGCAGGTACGCCGCGCCGGGTACGGAGCGGACGCGCTGGCCGAGCTGGCCACGCTGCGCGCCACCTGGGAAGATTATCTGCGCGGCGCGCTGGAGCGGGCGCCAGCGCAGGCGCTGATTGATCGCATGGCGGGCCAGCCCTGGTTCCCGCTGGCTTACGTGCCGCGTGAGCTCCCGCCGCCAGGCGTGTGGGAGGACATGGACTTCGATCCTGAGCCGATCTTCGCGCGCGTGATCTGCCCAACGCTACTCTTCTACGGCGAGGATGATGAGTGGACTCCAGCGGATGAAAGCATCGCGGCGTGGCGGCGCGCGGCGCGGCTGGCAACGACGCTATCACCGCCGTGCGGCTGCCCGGCGCGAGCCATCACCCGACGCTGCATGGCGGCCAGGATATCGCCTCGATCAGCCCGCTGTATACACAGACGCTGCTGGACTGGATCGAGGCGCGGCTCACGCCACAGGCATAGCGGAGCCGCCGTGCGCGGACATCGCTACGCGCGCTCGTGGCGTCGTGCCGCCGCTCCGGCGTCTCCGCGTCCGCTTCCAGCAGGCGGCGCGCGGCGCGGCGGCGGCGAGCGATCCAGAAGATGATCGCGCCAGCGATGGCCGCGACCAGCAGGATGGTCCCGCCAACGCCGATGACGTTCAGCACGGTCGTGAGCAGCGGCAGGTTGCGGCCCAGGATGTAGCCCAGCAGGCCGTAGACGGTGGCCCAGACGATCCCGCCGAGCGGCGTTCCAGATGAGGAAGCGCCGCCACGGCATGCGGTTGACGCCCGCCAGGAAGGCGACGGTTATGCGCAGGATGGAGAAGAAGCGTCCGATGAAGACGGTCTTGTCGCCGTGCCGCGCGAAGTAGACGCGCGCGCCGTCCAGCGCCGACTCGCTGACGCGAAACACTCGCAGGACACGCCGCACGAGCGGATAGCCGCCGTAGCGCCCGACCATATAGCCGAAGTTGTCGCCCAGGATGGCGCCTACCGAGGCGGCGAGGATCACCAGCGCGATGTTCAGCGGGCGGCCCGTTCCGGCGTAGACCGCCGCTATCAGCGAGCGTCGTTTCGCCGGGGAACGGCACGCCCATCGTCTCGATCATGACCGCGAGCAGCACGACCCAGTAGCCCCACGTGAGGATCGCGTGGTCGAGCCATACCGGCGCGGTCATGGGGTCACGTCCTTTCAGCGGGCCAGGCATGCCCGCGCAGCGACCACCGCGAGCGCGGCGCGCGCGGCCCAGTAGCCGCACATGCCATGCACGCCGCCGCCGGGCGGGGTGGAGGAGGAGCAGAGATAGACACCGCGCGCGCCAGTGGCGTACGGGTTGAGCGGATTGAGCCGCGCGACGGGGCGGGTGAAGAGCTGTCCCCAGTCTTGCAGGCCGCCGTTGATGTCGCCGCCGACGTAGTTGGGGTTGTAGGCTTCCAGCGCGGCGGGGTCCATCACATGCCGCGCCAGGATGCGCTGGCGAAAGCCCGGCGCGAAGCGTTCGATCTGCGCCTCGATGCGCTCCGTCATGTCTACGCGCGAGCCGTGCGGCGTGTGGCAATAGGCCCAGAGCGTCTGCTTGCCAGCGGGCGCGCGGGTCCCATCGAAGAGGCTCTGCTGCGCCACGAGGACGAACGGGCGCTCCGGCGCCTCGCCCTGCGCGACGGCTCGCTCGGAGGCCGCGATCTCGCCCAGTGTCCCGCCGACATGGACGACGCCCGCGCGCAGGCATGCCGGGTCGAGCCAGGGAACTGGCCCGTCGAGCGCGTAATCCACCTTGAAGGAGCCAGGGCCGTAGCGGTAGCGGTTCAGCGCGGCGCGGTAGGTGGACGGCAGGCGCTCGCCCGCCAGGCGCAACAGCTGGCGCGGCGTCACATCGCAGAGGATAGCGCGCGCGGGGGGCAGCGCGTCGAGCGATTCGACGTAGGCGCCGGTGATGATCTCGCCGCCCAGCTCGCGCAGATAGGCGGCCAGCGCATCCGCCAGCGCCTGCGAGCCGCCGCGCGCCACCGGCCAGCCAGAGGCATGCCCCGATGCGCCCAGGACCAGCCCGAACGCCGCGCTGGGCGAGCTGATCGAGCGGCAGCATGCCGTGCGCCGCCAGCCCGGCGAAGAGCGCCCGCGCCGCCACGCCGCGAAACCGCGCCTGCGCCAGCCCGCTCGCCGAACGCCGCGCGCTCAGCCCGAACCGCCCCATGACAGCGGATGCGCCGCCAGCGCCAGCGGACGCAGCGGCCCCAGGAACGTGTCCCGCGATGACGGGCCAGTCGCGCGCCAGCGGCTCCATCAGCCGCTCCCACGCGCCCGCGTCGGGGCCGAGATGTTCGCGCTGTCGCCTGGACGGAGCGCTCCAGGATGACCGCCGGGCCGTCGGGCAGCGGGTGCGCCAGCGGCGCGGTCGGCTGTATCCACTCCAGCCCGAAGCGCTTGAGCGGCAGCGAGCGGAAGAACGGCGAGGAGATCGGCCAGCGGATGCGCGGCGGAGCAGACATCGCTGACGAAGCCCGGCGCCGCCAGCTCCGCCGAGCGCATGCCGCCGCCGACCGTCTCCCCGGCCTCATAGACCACCACCGAGCGGCCCGCCCGCGCCAGGGTAATCGCCGCCGCCAGCCCGTTCGGCCCCGAGCCGACCACCACCGCGTCATACGCCACGCGAGCCGCCATGCGCGCTCCTTCCCGCTGTCGCATCATCCCACTTGGGCGCTCGCACGCCCCCTACGCTAGAGATTGTAGCCCGCAGGCATGAGAAACCGGCGGGGATGGGTCCGTCCATCCTCGCCGGTTCACGGTAGCGCGTGGGCGTGCGCCGTCAGGCCGACCGGCGCGGCCAGCGCCTCGTCCACCTGGGCGAGCAGCTTGGCGAGCGGCGCGAAGCCATAGTTGATGGCGCGCGCCTCGCCGCGTGTCGTCCAGCACGACGGTCGTGGGGACCGTCAGCACGGCGTAGCGCTGGGTCAGGTCGGGCGAGGTGGCGGCGTCAATCTCGACGACGCTCACCCGGCCCTGGCGCTCGTCGAGCAGGCGATTGAGCGCGGGGCGTTGGAGGGTGTGGCAGGGGCTGCAATCTTCGCTGCTGAAGGCGAGCATCCGCACGCCATCAGCGCTGGCCACGCCGCGCAGCTCCGGCGCGGGCGCGGCGGCGAGCGTCTGCCGCTTGCGCGCGGCGGCGTACGCGCGCACGCCCACGACACGTCGCCCACGTCAGCAGCGCGACGGCCACCAGCGCCGCCGACGCGAAGACAGTGTATTCCCTGGCATCGCTCAGGCCCCCCGCCAGTGGAAGCCGCCCGCGTAGCGCACACGCGGCATGAGGCCGAGCCGCCCAAGCTGGTAATAGACAAAGCAGCCCAGCGCAGAAGCCAACGGTCAGGTTGACCAGCGACAGCGCGAAGACGATCAGGTCGAGCGTCCAGCCAGCCACGGCGGCGCCGGGCGAGGAACGAGCAGCAGCGATGCGGCGATCAGGAAGGTCGCGCCCGACGCCCTGCGCGAAGCGGTGCGGCGCGGGGTCATCCTCGACGATGCGCGGCCTGAGCAGCCGCAGCGGCACGGCGACGAAGCGGTAGAGCAGGCGGAATGGCCCGACAGCGGGCACGGCGGCGCTGATGCAGCAGGCAGAGCGCCGCGACCACTACCAGCCAGCGCCACTGCAGCACGAAGGCGAGCGCGGTCAGCCCGACCGTCCAGGCCTGAGAAAACTTGAGTAGATGGGTGTCAACGCGTGGCGTCTCGCCTGCGGCTGATACCGTCCCAGCGGACATATAATTCCGTTCCCTTCCAGAGCGCCCGGACTATTGTTGACTTTATCTATCAACTTTGTGCGCTACTGAAAGAATTGTAGAGAGGAAGGGGGCGAGTTGTCAAGAGAGGTGTGGCGCGAGTGGTGATTCCAAAGATGGCGGCGCCAAAAACTCGCTGCCTACATCTGGCTACCGAGACGATGGACGTCAGAGTATTGCGGATTTGACCAGTGGGAGCATTTCGTGTTAGTATCATTAACATGAATACTGACCCGACGCCATCGAAGCGCCGATATCAAATGAAGGCGCGCGGGAAGTCCGCGGCAGCTACTGGCGAGCGTATTTTGGACGCCGCCATCGCCGCGTTCTGGGAGCGACCAGTGGCGGACATCTCGCTAGAGGAGGTTGCGCGCCGCGCAGAGGTTTCGCTCCAGACGGTGATCCGTCACTTTGGAAACAAAGAAGGCTTGTTCGCCGCCGCCAGCGAACGCGAGTTCGAGCGCATCAGCCACCAGCGCGACGAGGCGCCAGTTGGTGACGTAGGCGAGGCGGTGCGGATCCTGCTCAACCATTACGAGGAGCTCGGCGAAGCGGTGCTGCGTCTGCTCGCCGAGGAAAACCGGCTGCCCGCGCTGCGTGAGATCGCTGATCGCGGGCGCGTGTATCACGCCATGTGGTGTGAGCGGGTGTTTGCCCCGGCCCTGTCCGGATTGAGTGGGGCCGACCAACCACGCCGGCTCGCCGAGTTCGTCGCGATCACTGATGTGCTCATGTGGAAACTGCTTCGCCACGACCGTGGACTGAGCCGACTCCAGACGGAGCTCGCGATGCGCGAGCTGATCGAGCCACTGATGGGAGAACAATAATGGCCCGCATTCTCGCCTACACGTCGCCCGCGCGAGGGCACCTATATCCACTCACCCCGATTCTGGACGAACTACGCCGCCGCGGCCACCAGATCGCCCTACGCACGCTCGCATCACAGGTTCCGCTGATGCAGCTTCGTGGCTTTGATGCGGCGCCGATCAACGAGCGGGTGGAAGAGATCGAGCTCGACGACTGGCGCGCCCGCAATCAGCGCGAATCGCTGGCTCGCAGTGTGCGTGGTTTTTGCGCGCGCGCAGAATTCGACGCGCCCGACCTGCGGCAGGCGATAGCGGAGGAGCGTCCCGACGCGTTGCTGGTGGACATCAATAGTTGGGGTGGTCTGGCCGCCGCCGAGGCCTGGGGCGGCCCGTGGGCGACCTTCTGCCCCTATCCAATTGCGCTGCGCTCGAACGACGCGCCGCCGTTCGGACCCGGCTTCCCACCCGCGCGCGGGCCGCTCGGCAGACTGCGCGACCGCCTCCTGCGCCCGCTCGTGCTTGGGACGATTGAGAAGACGATGCTGCCACCACTCAACGGTGTCCGCGGCCACTTGGGGCTCGCGCCGCTTGGCGCCGTCGATGATATGTTCCGCCGCCCGCCGCTAGTCCTCTATCTGACCGCCGAGCCATTCGAGTACCCGCGCAGCGACTGGCCCGACACCATCGTCATGGTCGGCCCGTGCGTGTGGGAGCCCGCACAGGACCAGCCCCAATGGCTCGAAGAGATCACGCGTCCAATCGTGCTGGTGACGACCTCGTCCGAGTTCCAAGATGATGGGCGGCTCGTGCAAGTGGCGTTCGATGCGCTCGCCGATGAGCCTGTGACCGTCGTCGCCACCCTACCCGCCGGTGACGCTACCCACATTCAGACGCCAGCCAACGGGCGCTTGGAGCGCTTCACTCCCCACGGAGCGCTGCTCGATCGCGCTGTCTGCGCCATCACACACGGCGGCATGGGCGCGACACAGAAGGCGCTCGCGCGCGGCGTGCCGGTCTGCGCCGTGCCGTTCGGGCGCGACCAGTTCGAGGTCGCGCGCCGCGTGGAGGCTGCGGGAGCAGGGACCCGACTGCCCGCCAGTCGCCTGCGTCCCGATCGCCTGCGCGCCAAGGTCCGCGAAGCGATGACTATGTCTGAAGGCGCCAGACGCGTGGCGGCAGCCTTCGCCGCGGCGGGCGGACCAGTCGCGGCGGCTGACGCCTTCGAGGCCCGCCTGCTCGGGTCTAGGGTCAGCGTGACACATCCCAGCCCGGCATAGGATCGAGTACATATGGGAACACGCAAGCCGCTGCCAGACGCGCTAGCCAGCGTGGAAACCATCCCATCGCGCCCGCGTGCACGCCCGTTACCCCGCCAGCGTCACCACGGTGATGCCGACGCCGTCGCGCAGTTCGGCGGAGGCGAATTTCTTGACTAGGGGATGATGGCGCAACGGCAGTGCGAATAGCCTGACGCGACGCGTCGGCGCCTTCGCCGTGCAGCAGCCGCGTGGTGGTCATTCCAACTCTGGCTTGATATCCGCATCACATGAGTTGAATGGGCGATGCACCCTATGACTCAGGACGCTTTTCCGTCGCATCCATCGCCAGCGCGATGGCGCCGAACACCCCTGCGCGATGGCCGAGTTGGGGAGGGGTGATAAAGGTCGCTATCTGATCAGTGACAGTGGGGTGTTTGAGGTATCCGTTGAGCATGGACAGGAAATGGGTGCGAATGCGCGGATAGAGATGGTCTTGCTTGAGGACGACGCCACCGCCAAAAATGATGCGCTGGGGTGAGAGCATGAGCGTGGCGACCATCGCCGCATACGCGAGATAGCGCGCCTCTTCCTCCCAGATAGGATCGTTTTCTGGCAGGTCCTTGAGGGGCCGGCCAGCGCGCCGCTCCAGCGCGGGGCCAGCGGCCACGCCTTCCAGGCAACCGCCGCCGTGATACGGGCAGAAGCCGTGTTCGTGTCGCTGAGAATCACCAGGCAAAGCGGCAATGGGAATGTGCCCCATCTCGGGATGGAGCAGCCCGTGGAGTGGACGCCCGTCAACGAGCGCGGCGCCACCTATGCCTGTTCCAACGGTGAAGTACACCGCCGAGCGCAGGCCTTGCGCCGCTCCCCAGCGCTGCTCGGCGAGCAGCGCGCCATTGACATCGGTCTCCCACGCGACGGGAACCTCGAGCGCCGAGCGCAAATAGCCCATGACATCGCAATTGGCCCAGCCGGGTTTCGGCGTCGTCGTGATAAAGCCATACTGCGGAGACGCGGGATCCAGATCAACCGGCCCAAAGCAGGCGACACCCAATCCCGCGAGCGTGTGTGTCCCCTGGCGCCGCCTGAAGAACTCGGCTACTTGGGCCAGTGTTTCCGCTGGCGTGGTCGTGTCGATGACTTGCTCATCAAGTATCTCTGGTTCACCTGCCCCTCTTCCGAGCACGCAGTGAAACTTGGTGCCTCCACCCTCGACGCCACCCCAGACCCGCTCCATGCTTCAGCCTCTGTTTTCAAGTTACCCCGCCAGCGTCACCACCGTGATGCCGTCGCCACCATCGCGCGGCTCGGCGGAGGCGAACTTCTTGACCAGGGGATGGTGGCGCAGCTGCTCGCGGATGGCCTGGCGTAGCGCGCCGGTACCTTTGCCGTGTAGCAGCCGCACGCTAGCTAGGCCCGACATCGCGGCGTTGTTGAGGTAGGCCTCGACCTCCTCCAGCGCATCCTCGACACGCCAGCCGCGCAGGTCAAGCTGTAGCTCCGGCGCGGGGGTGTCGTCGCGCGGAGGGAGGGTGACGAGTTGCGGCTCCGCGCGGTAGCCAGCGCTGGAAACGCTCACGCGCTCCGCTCCGGCGCGGACCTGCCGGCGGCTCAGCCGCTCAAGGTTGCTGGCGGCCACCCGCATCCGCATCGAGCCGATCTGCACCTCGACATCGCCGCGCGCGTTGGGAAGCGACAGCACCTCGCCGCGCTGGTCCATCGAGCGCACCCGCACCGTGTCGCCAACCGCCAGCTCTCCGGCCTCCACCTCATCGCCGCGTTCATCTACCTCGATCACTGGCTTCAGGCGTGAGGGCAGCGGCGCGTTGCGCGTCTCGACCTTCTGGGCGCGGGCGCGCAGCTGCTCCAGCCGCTCCTCGGTCATGCTCCGGCGCATCTGCGTGCGGATACGCGCCAGCTCGGCCTGCGCCGCCTCGGACTCACGGCGAGCCTGTGCGCGAGCGTCGTTGATGACTCGCTCGCGCTCCGCCTCCAGCTCGCGGCGCATGCGCTCCAGCTCTTTGCGCTGGTATTCGGCCTCGGCGCGCTCCATGCTCAGGTGGTAACGCTCGTCAGCGGCTCCCTGCCGCTCCTCCGCCAGCGTCGTCAGCAGCCCCTCCATCTCGACCCCGGCTGTCCCCAGGAACTCGCGCGCCTGGGTAATGATGTTTTCCGGCAGGCCCAGACGGCTGGCGATGGCCAGCGCGTTGCTGCGACCCGGCAGGCCAATGGTCAGGCGGTAGGTCGGCGAAAGCGTCTCCACGTTGAACTCGACCGAGGCGTTGACGGCCCCCTCGCGCTCGTGGGCGAAGGCCTTCAGCTCGGAGTAGTGTGTGGTGGCGACCGTAGCGACACCGCGCTCCAGCAGCCAGGTCAGGATTGCGCGGGCCAGCGCCGAGCCTTCGCTGGGGTCGGTCCCGGCGCCCAGCTCATCCAGCAGAATGAGCGCGCCGGGTGTGGCCACGCGCAGGATCTCGACGATACGGCTGAGGTGCGAGGAGAAGGTGCTGAGGCTCTGCTCGATGCTCTGCTCGTCGCCAATGTCGGCGAAGATGTCATGCCAGACCGGAATCTCTGAGCCATCGCCCGCCGGGATGTGCAGTCCGGCCAGCGCCATCAGCGAGAGCAGGCCGACGGTCTTCAGCGCAACGGTCTTGCCGCCGGTGTTCGGGCCGGTGACGACCACCATATGCGCCTCGTCGCCGCCCAGCCAGAAGTCAATCGGCACCACCTTGCCCGTCAACAGCGGGTGCCGCGCCTGGCGCAGCAGCAACCGCCCAGCGGTGTTCAGCTCCGGCGCGCTGGCGCGGATCAGGCTGGCGTAGCGCGCCTTGGCCAGGCAGAGGTCAATCTCCGCCAGCAACTCCACCGCCAGAATGATGTACGGCGCGTCCTGGCCCACGAGCTCGGAGAGCTCCGCCAGGATGCGCTCGACCTCCTGCCGCTCCTCGATCTGGAGCTGGCGGAGCTTGTTGTTCATCTCCACTACCACCAGCGGCTCGACGAAAACCGTCGCCCCGCTGCCTGACTGGTCGTGGACGATGCCGCGCACCTGGCCGCGCGCCTCCGCCCGCACCGGTAGCACATAGCGGTCGGAGCGCATGGTGATGATCGGGTCTTGGAGCGCCGAGCGGAACTCGTTGACCAGCGTGCCTAGCCGCTCCTGTAGTCGCTGCTGCGCGGCGCGAATGTCGCTGCGAAGCTGGCGCAAGCGCGGCGAGGCGGAGTCGAGGACATCGCCTTCCTCGCTGATGCAGGTGGCGATGCGCGACTCGAGCGGCCCGCGCTGCGGCAGGTCCACCGCCAGCCCTTTGAGCAGCGGGAAGCCCTCTTCCATGCGCGTGATAAGGCGGCTGACATGGATCGAGGAACGCACGGTAGCGGCGATGTCGAGCAGATCAGCGGGCGTCAGGACCTTGCCGCGCTCGGCGGCGCGTGTCTGCGGGCGCACGTCGCGCGCGCCGCGCACGCCCGCGTCGGGGCGCAGGTCGAGCAGCTTGCGCGCCTCGGCGGTGTAAGCCTGGCGGCGTCGCGCCTCATCCACGTCGCTCGTCGGCTCGAGGGCAAGCGCCAGCTCGCGGCTGGCTGAGAAGGCGGTCTCCGCTGCCAGTCGCTCGATGATCTTGGGATATTCCAGTGTTGTCAGACTCTTGGTATGCATTGCTCTCTCGACTCGCGTCCGAGACACGGGCGGTTGAAACCGCGCCTCAAGGCGGCTCCCGCCGCCACAAGACCCGCCTGCGCGGGTTCACATCTGGCTTCTCCCCTGCGCTGGCCATTCATGGCCGCGCCCCCAGCGCAATCACACATTGGCCGCTTTGTTCGCCATAACGACATACGCTACCCAGAAGGGTCCGCTCACACATTCCGCCTGAGGGGCCAGTCCCGCGTCCTTCAGGCGTCCCATCAGCGGCGTGGCGATAGTACCGGCGCAACTGACGGTCGCCTGCGCGCTCCGGCCATACACCAGACGCTGGATGGCCACCAACGGTCGCAGGATGGCCCGCGCGGGCAGCAGCGACGCCCCCAACACGATCACCAGCCGCCCGCCGGGCCGCAGCACGCGCGCAATCTCGCGCAACGCCGCCGGATCGGCGATATAGTCCGTCGGGAACGTGCTCACGACCGTATCGAACGACGCCTCCGCGAACGGCAGCGCCTGCACGCTGGCCTGCTGAATGGCCCCATCCTCCACTGGCAAGTGGCGGCGGCGAAGCTCGCGCCGGGTAGCGGCCACCATCTGCGGCGAGCGGTCAATCGCCCGGCAGCGATAGCCGCGCTCGACCATGTCAGCTTGCAGCGTGCCGATGCCGCAACCCACCTCCAGCACATCCGGCCCCGTCAGCCGCGAGAGCGCCAGCCGTTGCCAGACGCGCCACTGCCCGGCGAAGGGCAGCGTGCTGGCCAGCCAGTAGAGCGCGCGGCTGCGGTAGAGCAGCTCGAACAGCCAGCGCACGATGCTCCAGCGCGCCCCATCGCGGCGCTCCGCCCACGTCCGCGCGCTACCGGCGCTGTCAGCCTTGCCAGCCATCTTCGCCTCCTTCGCGCCATCCCCCCCAGGAATCCGGACGCGCGCGATGGCCCTGAAGCCAGGCGGCGCCAGCGTGATGCCAGCGCGCGCCACAGCCTCAGGGCCACCCATGCCGGTATTGACGATTCACAACGGCTCGCGAGCCGCGCTCAGGATGCGACTAGCGCGTCAGAGCGGTCTCGGCGGGCGACAGAATCTCGTCAATCAGGCCATACGTGACAGCGTCCTGCGCGCTCAGATAGTAGTTGCGGTCCGAGTCGCGCTTGATGATGTCAGTCGTCTGGCCGGTGTGGCTGGACAGAATCGAGTAGAGCGCGTCGCGCAGACGCAGAATCTCGCGCGCGGTGATCTCGATATCCGCCGCCTGGCCCTCGGCGCCGCCCAGCGGCTGGTGGATCAGGATGGTGGAATGCGGTAGGGCGTAGCGCTTGCCCTTGGCCCCGGCGGCCAGAATGACGGCGCCCATGCTCATCGCCATGCCCATGCAGAACGTGGCCACATCGGGCTTGATGTACTGCATGGTGTCGTAGATCGCCAGCCCGGCGTAGATGCTGCCGCCTGGGCTGTTGATGTACATGCTGATGTCCTTGCTGGCGTCCTCGCTCTGCAGGAACAGAAGCTGGGCGACAACCAGGTTGGCGACGGTATCGTCAATCGGCGTGCCGATGAAGATGATGCGCTCCTTGAGCAGGCGGGAATAGATATCCATCCCGCGCTCGCCGCGCGCCGTCTGCTCGATGACGTTTGGCACCAGCAGATTGGATGGAATGGGCGCGTTCCCCGCGAGCCGGCGCAGCGCCTCAGGGTCGAATGGGTGGCTCATAGTGTGTTCTCCTGTGATAACGTGGCTGCCGGCTGGGTCAGTCGCCCGTGTGGCGGACATCTCCCTATGGGAAATATCGCCTCGCGCTGCTCTCAGGCGTCATCGGGGATGCGAACACCCCAGACGCCGCCCGCCTCTCCGCGCGCGCTCGCGGCGGGCTGAACCCCGTGACAGGTACCCACAGAATAGCACAAATGCCCGATTCGCTGCCAAAGCGCGGAGGGCCATGAGAACGCCGCCAGCCACCCCTGCGTATTGCGGAGGTGGCTGGCGGAACGCGTTGGAGCGTGGACGGCGCTAGCGGTGGCCTGTCACTGTAACAGGAGTCGCCTGCTTGGCGGTGGGCTTGGTGGCCACGGGGGCGGTCCACTTCACCACGGCGGCGGCCCAGGTCAGGCCAGCGCCGAACGCCACCATGCCCAGGTGCGCGCCGGGGTAGACCAGGCCCTGGTCAATCGCCTCGCACAGCGCGATCGGCACAGCGGCCGCCGAGGTGTTGCCATACTTCTGGATGTTGACGAAGACCTTCTCCGGCGGCAAGCCAAGCCGCTTGGAGGCCGATTCGATGATACGCAGGTTGGCCTGATGGGGGATGAATAAGTCCATGTCTTGCGTGGTCATGCCCGCGTTCGCCAGCGCTTCTTCCATCGCCGTGCCCATCACGCGGGTAGCGAACTTGAAGACCTCGCCGCCGTTCATCTTGACGTACTGCCGCCCCTCGCGCAGGCCCTCCTCGGTCAGCGGCTCTTTCGTGCCGCCAGCGGGGACGTAGAGCAGCTCAGGCCGCGCGCCATCGCTGCCGAGGGTGTAGCCCAACACGCCGCCGGGCTGCTCGCTGGCGCTCAGCACCACCGCGCCCGCGCCATCACCGAAGAGCACACAGGTGCCGCGGTCGGTGAAGTCCACCACTTTCGAGAGCACCTCGACGCCGACCACGAGCACATGCTTGGCCGCGCCAGTGGCGATGAACTGCTGCGCCACGCTGAGCGCGTAGAGGAAACCTGTGCAAGCCGCTTGCATATCGAACGCGCCGCACTGCGCGCCGAGAGCATTCTGCACGAGGTTCGCCGTCGAGGGGAACTTGTAGTCCTGCGAGACCGTCGCGATGATGATGAGGCCGAGGTCTTTGCCTTCGATGCCTGCGCGCTCCAGCGCCTGGCGCGCCGCCGGGAGCGCGAGGCTGGAGGCCGTCTCGTCGGGCCGCGCGATGTGGCGCTGCTTGATACCCGTGCGAGACGTGATCCACTCATCAGAGGTTTCGACCATCCGCTCCAGGTCGGCGTTGGTCAGCGTTTGCTCTGGCACATACATGCCCCAGCCCGTGATGGCGCTGTAGCGGCTCATACTACTCCTCGCTGAATGCGGCCCCAGGCGCGCCGCCGGGCGCGAACATATCGCCCGCCTGCTGGCGCGTCGTGCGGAAGGGACGCTTTGGCGGCCATTGTAACATAATCCGACATGCCACGAACACCGCGTTCTCGCATCCCGCCCGCACGCAGGAAAGTCCCTTGCCAAGCGGGTTAGAGGCCCCACGTGAGCGCACGGCGAAGAATCCGCGCGCACATCAAGAGGGGGTCAAATTGGGGGTCAAACGTCCTAGTGGGAGCGTGGCATGAGTTACGTCCAAGTGGACCAGGGATTGGTCACGCATCGCAAGACCTTGCGGTTGGCGCGGCTACTCGGTGAGAGTCGCTACGCGGTGGTGGGACGGCTGGTGGCGCTGTGGAGCTGGTGCCTCGACAGCGCGCTCACCGGCGAGCTCCGCGACGTGGACGCCGACATCCTCGCCGACGTGATGGGGTGGGACGCCTCCTGCGGCTCTGGCGGTTCTGGCGGCAAGCCGGCCGATCTGTTCGAGGCGCTGATCACCGCGGGCTTCCTTGACCTCGATGACCACGGACGGCTGCGGCTGCACAACTGGGACCTGCGCATGGGTCCGCTGATCAAGCGCCGCGCCGATCAAGCGGCCGCCTCTGCCCGCTACCGCGAGAGCCAGCGCAGCCAGCGCGTTTTACCCGCGTACCAGCCGGACGTTGATGAGGGTAACGGCGACGGTCACGGTGGTCACGGTGGTCACGGTGGTGATGGAACACGCGCCGCGCTGCCACGCATGACGTCAACATCACGTCATGCGTAAGAGTAGAGTAGAGCAGAGTAACTTGGGAGTTGTGCTAGTTCGATTGAGTTGACAAAGAATGCTCGGTTGGCTACAAGGGAGTCATCTTACCACCCCCTTCAGCCAACCGAGGTGACTCCGATGATAGCCGATTTCGACGACCTGTGCACCTGGATGTACGTGCTCATCAGCGACCTGTTTGCTCCGCTGGCCGCGCACGTCGCCCGCCCTGGTCCAGCGCCGACCTGCACGGACGCCGAGTTGATCACGATGGCGATTGTCGGCGAATGCTGCGGCTGGGATCAGGAAACGGTCTTGCTCAGCCGCTGGCGCGAGCATCGCGATCTCTTCCCGCAGCAGCCCGAACGCTCGCGCTTCAATCGCCGTCGCCGCGACCTGGCGCAGGTCATCAATCTGGTGCGCCAAGCGATTATGCAGGTCCTTGACCTCGCCCAGGACACCCAGTGCATCATCGATAGCCTGCCCGTCCCGGTCGTCCAGTTCTCCTACGTGCCGCAGGCGAGCGTCGAGTGGAAGATCGCCGGGGCCACCTTCGGCCATTGCTGCTCGAAGAAGCAGGCCATCTTTGGCTACAAGCTGCATCTGCTCCTCACCCAGCGCGGCGTCATCCGCGACTTCGAGCTGGCCTCCGCCAACCTGCCCGACCTCACGGTCGGCGTCGAGTTGCTCGCGGGCCACGCGGACCTTCAGGTGTTAGGCGACAAGGGGTACATCAGCCAGGCGGTCGCCGCCGATCTGCGCGATCAGCGCAACGTTCCGCTCGTCACCGTGCCGCGCGGCAACCCGCGTCACCAGCCCTCAGAGGGCGTTCCGTCAGTTGCACGCGCATCTGCGTCAACTCATCGAGACCGTCAACAGTCAGTTCGCCCTCCAGTTCCACGTCGAAACCAACCATGCCCACAGTTTCCGAGGGCTGACGGCGCGCCTCTACACCAAATTCACGGCCCACACCTTCTGCGTCTGGCTCAATCGCTTGCTCGGCGTCACCGATGTCCTTCACCTCAAGACACTCGCCTCCCCTTTCAACTAGCACAATTCCCCAGTTATCAACGGCAAAACGTCTACCTGTCCCCTCCTCAACGTAGCGGTAAAAGTTATCCAGATAAGATTGATCGTAAACTCCATACTGGACGTGATAGCGAAAACTATCGCCCTTTGTATATAGAAATATCGTGTCGTGAATGTGGTTGTAGGTATGAGAGTCACTGCGGGCCGACGTGCGCTTCCAAATTATCTCGTTCTGACAATGATCTCGACCAAAGACCTCGTCAAGTACAGCTTTAGCATAGTGCCCCATATTCCAGTCCAGATGCACATACATGCTTCCATCTTCGGTTATTAATAGATCGCAAAGTAGCACAATCGTCTCATAGAACCATTGCAGATAGCTGTCTAGCCCTTTGCCCCAGGTATCGCGATAGGCCTTCTGCTCGATCATGCTGGGCTCTTTGAGGAAGGAGTCGTCGGATTCGGGGATGGTGGTGGTGAAGGAGAAGTCGGCGCCGGTGGCGAAGGGTGGGTCAATGTAGATCAGGTTGACCTTGCCGGCGAATTCGGGCAGGAGGGAGGGCAGGACGTATTTCTTGTCGCCCCAGATCAGGCGGTTGCGCCACTCGGCTGGCTGGCCCTGCTCCCAGAGGCTGCGGGCGGCGGCGCGCTGGACGCCGGATTCGTTGACGGTCTCGACGGTCTGGAAGGGGAGGGCGATGCGTACGGGGGCGACGCGCTTGCCATCCTTGTCGTATTTGCCTTCCCAGGTCAGCTCAGTCATTGGTGTCCGTCTCCTGTTCGCCGCCGCGATTGTCGTTATCGCTCGCTTGCGGCGTCAGTATAACGCGGCGGGCGGGGCGGGCGCCAGGGGCAGGGGGCCTCATCCGGCCTCCGGCCACCTTCTCCTTGCGAGGAGAAGGCCCCACCCAGCAGTGTGATGGGGGGCGAAATGGTTTGCCTTCCATGCGGCACGCCGCGCGGCGATCCCCTCGCCCCGCGGGGAGAGGGGGAACCCGGTGGGGGCGGGGTGGGCCCGAGGAATCGCGTGAGGCGGGCGACCGCCTCTGGCTGCGGGTGGGCGCTGGCTGGGGTCCAGCCGGATGGCGCGGACGGAGGCGCTGCCGCTGAGGCCGTAGGCTCCGCGCTGATGCTGGGGGAGCGCTGAAACGCCGCTGCGCTTAGACGCCAATCGTACCTGTGGTGGGCGCCCGCGTAGCGGCCAGCCCGCGTCCGCGTAGCGGCCAGTCCGCGTAGCGGCCAGCCCGCGTCCGCGTATAATCGGCTGGAGCCAATCGGCTGGAGCCAATCGGCTGGAGCCAATCGGCTGGAGCCCAACCCGATGCTCGTCCATCGCCCAGACTTCGACGGTCGCGTCGGGATGCGCCGTCTGAATCGCCCCTAGCGCGCTGGCGAGGTTTTTTCCAGGCGGCGCGTTCCTCGGCGGTCGCCGCGCGCACATGGCGCGGGCGGGGGGCTGGCGGGGTCCAGCCCAGCTTGCGCAAATACGTCCAAGCGGTCTGCGCGCTCACCGGGCGCCCCAGCCGGGCGCTGAGCCAGGCGCTGAGCCAGGCGGCGACCGTCCGGCTGTTCCAGACATCCCCCTGCGGCGCAGGACCCGCCAGCGCCGCTCGCAAAGCCGCTCGCAAAGCCGCTCGCAAAGCCGCTCGCAAAGCCGCTCGCAAAGCCGCTCGCAGAGCGGCCAGTCCCACCGTTTCGTTGAGCAGCGGCGGGCGATGGGCGCGGATGACATGGCGTTGATCCCTGGACGTTGGTAAGACAGCGGCGAGCGCATCAAAGGCGCGTTTGTGTGGTGAATCGCTGAGCGGTTCGCCACTCCACCTCGACCCAACTACCCTTCCATCGGGTTAGGAGGCGATTGGAGCGGCATGCACCTGTTCGACCTGGCCATGCGCGTCTACCCATATCCCAATGACGGGCGCGTTGACGCCCCAGGAGGTAACTATCGCAATCGCCCGTTGAATCCGCGCAACCTGCTCCGCGCGGTCCACCAGATCGCTTCCGCAGCCAGCATGGCCCGCAACCGCCACTACACGCAAATCGTGAGTTCTCATCGAGTGTCGCACCGCGTCCTGTATGGATTGTATGGATGCGGCTTCCGCGGTCGTTCCCGCCGTCAGTACGCGCTCGGGCGCATACGTGGTGATCACATCAACATAGTCGACACTCGCATAGGTCTTGAGCCAGGTTGAAACTGGCTCCTGCGCTTGCCCATCGAGGCAATTAATCACGGTCGCGAAACGATCGTTAGCCATGTGTTCATACCCTTTCTGAAGTCGCCTTCTACGGCTGACGGTCTCTACCCATTACAGCAGCCACTACCGCTAATCTAGCGCCTGGTGTAGCGCAGTGACACACGGTGTGTTGCTCAGAAACTGATGCGTTATAGGCCGCTTAGCGCGGGGCCTAGCCCTTCGCCGCTGGTCATGTACTCCTCAGCGCGTTTCGGCGCGGTTCCTGCCTTCCCTCACC
>CAWEJL010000011.1:0-104131 GCA_963809385.1 uncultured Chloroflexia bacterium
CTGATATCGTGGCTGCAAACTAAATCAAGTAGTCGCATTGTTGAGTACAGGCGCGGGTGATCTCCGGTTCGTCCCGTATACGTTGTTTGTCTTGGCGCACCTGCTCGGTCAACTCAGCCAGATCGCGGCAACAGACATTGGCCAACCCCAGCCGTTTGAGATAGTTCCAGACGCCCTCCTCTGGGTTGAGGTCGGGCGCATAGCCAGGCAAGCGCTCCAGATGTAGCCGCTTGGCAGCCCTCTCCCGCAGGAAGTCCTTGACGATGTGGCTGCGGTGGATCGGCGCGCCATCCCAGATGACGGTCAAGTGACCTTCAACTTGATCGAGCAGCGCCTGCAAGAAGGCCACGATGCCTGGCGCATCATAGGCATACTCTTACATTTGGAGAAATCGGCAGTGGGCGTCCGAGTGTATCGGCGTTGACGCTAGCTATATGTCTCCATTGAGTGTGAAGATGGCGGCGCGATGAAGAGGAAGACGGGGGGCAGGTTAGCCAACGACGCGGCGGTACGTCCAGAAGCGGTGGATGGTAAAGTTGACGACGGTGACAAAGACGATCGGGACTGCCTGCGCGAGCAACGAGGGCCAGTGCGCGACTTCGAAGAGCACCGTGGAGAGCGCGAGGATCAGCGACTGCCCAAAGGCGCACGTGAGATGGAAGCGCAGCAGCCGCTCCAGCATCGGTCGGGCGTGGCCGTCGAGGTCCGCGAACGCGAACCGGTCGTTGAGAGCGAAGTTCGCCAGGATGCCGATCTCAGTGCCGAGCAGGGCGGCCAGCAGGAAGCGTCCACCGTCCGCGCGGAGGACGACCTGCGTGACGGCCATCGTCACGAGTGCTGAGACGCCGCCCGCCAGCAGAAACGCGACCACCCTGCGCGCCTCAGCGTTTGCGTACAGGCGTGTGACCAGACCCGCCGACTCCATGCGCCGCGCGTGTCCGAACTGCTCCCGCGGCATAGTAACATCAGTTGTCGGCTGTGTTACCGGCTCCGAACTATTTTGCAGTTCCATCGGTCGCTCCTCGCAGTTCTGTGTCCATCACCTCGTGGATAGAGGGCGATGCGCTATCATTGCCCTCGGCTGTGACGCGCGTGCAGACGCTTCATGCGCCGCAGCTGGATGAACGTCTGCCAGATGTAGACGAGCGACCGCCGGATGCTGATCGAGGACGACTCCATCGTGTAGCGCGTCGGGATGGGCACCTCCTCAATGCGCTTGCCAGAGAGAACCGCGCCGATCACCATCTGGCTGTCGAAGACGAAATCATCCGAATAGGCGTGATAGTCGAGCGATTCGAGGAACTCGCGCGTGTACGCCTTGAGGCCGCTGTGCAGCTCCGCGAAATGGGTACCGAGCACGCGGTTCTCGATGGCTGTCGTCAACCGGTTGCCGACGTAGCGATAGAGTGGCATGCCGCCCGTGCGCGGGTCAGACCCGTTGGCGAAGCGCGACCCGAAGGTGAAGTCCGCACGGCCGGCGAGCAGCGGCTCAACCAGCGCCGTCAGCGTCGTCGGGTCGTACTGGTAGTCGGGGTGCAATAGCACAATGACGTTAGCTCCGGCCGCCAGCGCCCAGTCGTAGCAGGTCTTCTGGTTGCCCCCGTAGCCGCGATTGGCCTGGTGCACGAAGACCTTCAGGCCTAGTTCCTGCGCCTTGCGGACGGTGCCGTCGGTGCTGGCGTCGTCGACCACTAGCACGTCATCCGCCAGCCCTGGTGGAATCTCCCGGTACGTCTTCTCGAGCGTGGTCTCCGCATGGTAGGCAGGCATCGTCACGATGATACGCTGTTGGCTCTCCATGTCATCTGCCTTCATAGTACGCGCCTCCGACATGTGGCGTACATAACAGTATTACAGCCCGTTCGATTCTAGAAGTACTGCTCTAGAGTGTTACAACGGAAGCAAATGCAGAGCGTAATGCAACCTTCCCAACAGTCCTGATCAGGTATTTCTACAAGGCGCCACAACATTGGGCCGCAGTTATCGTTGTTCGGGTTGGCCGTTATCAACAGCGAACGGTTTGCGCAGCCATTTCTCTCTGCGGTTTTTTATCAATTATATGTTAAAGTAGCTGTGGTAGAGAGCACAACGCCAAGCCGGGCACGTTGTCATATGGCCAGGCGTAAGATGTGTGAAACAAGCCCTTGCTGAGCCGAGCGAAACCGCTTCAGGCATGGCTGGAATTGGGTGAGCGAAAGTGACGGGAAAAAAAGTACATGGACGAAGTCTCGCTGTCCGTAACAGCTAAGACAAAACGCGCGCGGGCTGAGCAGTCGGGCAGGGAAATCGCAGGAGTCTTTACCCGGGGCAATATGGCGTTGTCGATCACATTGTACCTGGCTGCCCTGATCGTGCTGATCGCGCTGAACCGGGCTTTCGCGCAGCCGCTGATCTCCCCATCTTCCGAGCCGCATTATGTCTACCAAGCAGAGGCGTTCCTGCACGGCCGGTGGAACATCGACCTGCCGGCAACCAGGGTAGACGTAATCCATCTGCACGGCGGCCTGGATTACATCGTCTACCCGCCGTTCCCGGCGCTAGTCTTCCTGCCGGTTGTCGCGTTTATGGGTCTGAAAACCCCTGACGCACTGCTGACGATCCTCATCTCGGCGCTCAACCTACCACTGCTCTATCTCCTCTTCGAGCAGGCGCGCGCCTCGGGGCTGACGCATCGCCCGCTGCGCGAGAACCTGACATTCGCGCTGTTGCTTTACTTCGGCTCGATCAACCTCTGGCTTTCGCTGGGCGGGCGCATGTGGTTCGAAGCGCACATTATTGCCTTCACGTGCTCGACGCTCTCGTTACTGCTCTCGTTACGGGGCCGACACGGGTGGGCAGCGTTCGCGCTGGGGTGCGCGTTCTTTAGCCGCTCGACCGTCGGGGTCTTCTTCCCAGTAATACTCTACTTCGCCTGGCAGGGCGGCAGTGGCGAACACCACATCGAGGCGTTTCTCGCCTCGATGTGGCGGCGGGCGCCCCGCTGGCGGGACATCCCCTGGCGCCGGCTCGCGCCGCCGCTCGCGGTGATCTGCGGCGTCATCCTGTTGTTCGCGTGGCGCAATTGGTTCCTGTTCGGTTCGCCGCTCGACAGTGGCTACAACACCCTGATCGCCCAGCACTATCCCGAGGTGACACATGGGCCGTTCAACATCCGGTATCTGCCGTCGAACATCATCGGCAACTTCTTCACCTTCCCCAACATCCACTTCAACGGCCCGTTCGACCGCCACCCCACGATCGACATGTTGAACGGGGGCGTTTCCGTCAGCCCATTCGTGACGACGCCACTGTTCCTCTACCTCTTCTGGCGCAACCGTGCGTTCAGCGCGACACGCGCCGCTCTATGGATATGTATCGGCCTCCTCGTGATCGCGGTGCTGCTGTTCCACGCCATCGGCTGGTACGAGTTCGGCGTCCGCTACCTGTACGACGGCTATCCTTGGGCATTCCTGCTGCTCGTGTTGACCGACGCAGTGGTAGACTGGCGGGTCTGGGCACTCGGAGCCATCGCCCTCGCGGTCAACGTGCTTGGCGCCGAGGAGTTCTGGAGGGGCGGCGTGCTGCGCTTCCGTAACTGACTTAACGTGAGTTTGATACGGTTGGCGCTCACCGTCCTGCTGGGCCAGCGGGCATATGCCGACGCCCAGCAGGGCAATGATGAGGCCGCAATCAAGCAAGTAGTAGTGACAGCGGCTAGCGCTTCTCTTCAGGCGGTGGTGGCCGCCCAATACTCACGCAGATTACACCACATCTGTGAAAGCGCTTGCGGCGTCACAAGACGGTCGGCGCGTTTCCTGGCGAGGCGGCCAGCCGGGCGCAGTATGGTCCGGCGCTCCGCGGGTTGGCGGTCTACCTGGTGACGCAGCAGTTCATCCCCTACGACCGCGCCTGTGATCTGCTGGCGGACCTGTATGACGTGGCGCTCTCCGCCGGAACGCTGACGAGTTGGGTGCAGCAGAGCGCGGCGGCGCTGGAGCCGTTCGAGACGCAACTCAAAGCGACCCTCCACGCCGCGCCACTGCTGCACAGCGACGAGACCGGTGTGCGGGTCGCTGGGAAAACGGCGTGGGCGCATGTGACGAGTACCGCGACGCTGACCCACTACGCCGTCCATGCCAAGCGCGGTCATGTCGCCACCGATGCGATTAGCATTCTGCCCGCCTATGCGGGCGTAAGTGTCCATGACGGCTGGAAAGCGTATCAGCGCTACACCACCGCGCGGCATGCGCTGTGCAATGTCACCACTGCGTTGCAGCTGATCTTAGTGTAGCACAGACCCAGGCACACTCCTTATTCAACAGTGTCTACGCTCCAACTTGCGCCCCCTGCCAAACGGAGGCAAGCAAAACCTATCAAGCTCTCCAAGCCGAGGGGAAAGGCACGTTCCGCGCCCTGGGGTGGAAGGTCAGTGACGTAGTGTGGCGGCAAGTCTTGCTCAATGTTCAAACCGCATCGGTGGTCGTGAGCATGACACTATGGTCCAAGGTCCAGTATGTTGATGACTTCGGGAAGCTCCATACAGTGACATCAACGGGGGGCGTGGTACTTATCTATAGCTTAGCCAAGTTCGGTGGAAACTGGCTCATCACCAACCAGGTTTCAGATGACGCTGCGGCTAGCAGCCTTCCGGTAAACCAGCTAAAGCCGAACGGGGCGGCTGGAGGGCCACCCGCCGACCAACCCCTCCGGCAAAAAACGAGACAGGCGCCCCTGCGAAGAATGGCAGCGCAGGCTAAGCGCGTCCCTGCTGGTTGCTGAGGCTGAAGCGTAAAAGATGCGGGCCAAGCGCTACGGAGCGGCTTCTGGCATACGAGGAAGCGCAATTTCATACCGGAGAGCAGTGGATCTCAAATTGGGGTCTCCTGGTCTCTGGGGGTAATCAATGGATGGGATGCACAGTGCCACTACGTCGTAAAATGAGCGCGCTCCTGGTAATAGGTCTGCTCATCAGCAGCGTTGTGACGGCTTGTGGGACGAGCGCCGCGCCCCACCTGAGTCCTGACAAGATTGCCAAGCAAGTAGGCATTCACTATGGTGATCCCCAGGCACAGGTTGCCGGAGTGAAGGACGCTGTGTCAGATGGTCCTCAGCAACATCCTATGTACCTTATGTCGGTGACTGGGCACTTCCACAAAGGCGCTCTGGTGGCAGTAAGGCTCGATTTCTCAGCCTTGGCCGATAGCATGTACGTTTGGCGTATTTACGCGTACGATCAGGCGGGCAAAGAGGTATGGTTTGACCGAGATCTAGGCACGCCCCTACCCTCTTCCTGAAGAGATAGGATTCGCTCGACCCTGTTCGCCTCGGTGCGCCCTAGTACTCAGTCCAGTTTGGTTTCTGTGACGGGATAGAGATCCGCTAGCTTGGTACGAGCGTGCTGGGAGGTGATTTGCCACTGGATGGTCGCCTGGCCCGCGTTGCGTTCCGTCTCCAGCGCGCTCACCCGATGGCGCAAGGTCGGCAGGTCGCCGACTGGGCGCGAGAGACAGCCGCGCTCGAAGACGCTGATCTCGATCTCGGCCATATTGAGCCAACTCCCATGCTTGGGCGTGTAATGGAACTCCAGGCGTTCCAGGATCGCCCGCGCCCGCTGCGGCGGGAACGTCTCGTAGAGCGCGGCGGGGACATGCGTGTTCAGATTGTCGACGACCAGCCGCACATACTCGGCGGTGGGATAACGTTCCTCCACTAGATAGCGCAGACACTCGGCGAAGTCGCGGCGCGTGCGCCGCTCGGTCACGGCGACGTGGCGCCAGCCCGCCAAGGGCTCGACCATGACGAACAGATCAGCGGTTCCCTCACGCACGTATTCGTAGTCGCGCCGCTCGACCGCGCCGGGTTTGGGCGGCAGGGGCGAACGGGTCTGGTCATGCAGAACGACGGGCTTCTCGTCCAGGCAGACCGTCGGATACGCCGGGTCGTAGGGCTCGGCGTAGAGGTCCAAGACGTCTTCCATCGCGGCGACGAACTCCGCGCCTACTGTGGGGATGCGCCACTCGCGATGCTGCCACGGCTTGAGCTGGTTCTGCGCAAGAAGGCGCGGATGGTTTCGGGCGAGATACGCTCGACGTATCCCAACTCGACCGCTTTGCCTGCGAGCAGGCGCAGCGTCCAATGGTCGTGCCCCTCCGGCGCCTCGCTGCACGCCAGCGCGACCAAGTGCGCTTGCTGCGCGCCCGACAGCGCCTGGCGGCGGCGTTCCTGCCGTTGGTCGGTCAGCACCGCTTCCACTCCACCCGCGGCGAAGCGCTGGCGGATCCGCTTGACTGTGTTGAGGCAGACATCGAATGCGTGGCAGACCTCCGCCTCGCTCCAGCCGTCGCCGAGCTTGAGCAAGGCCTGGGCGCGGGTGCGCGTGCGCGCGCTGGTATGGCCGCGATGGACGCAGATGGACAGCCGTTCGCGGTCGGCGTCGGACAGACTGAGCAGCGCGGGAGTTGGCGGAATGGGCAGAGTTGGCATGAGACGCTCCTTTCGTTCTCACTACTCTACTCCTCTCGTCAACTTCTCTCTGGACTGAGTACTAGTACGTGAAGCCGGAACATTTCAACATTCACTGCGACGGCGCGTGCGTCGTGGTGCGCAGCATTTCGCGTGGGTTTGCGTCCAGGTTGGCGTCAAACATCCTCTTGCCCGCACAATGGCGTCATCCTCATCCCCGCAAGGTATACGAGAAACCCTGAATCCAAACGCCTTCTCGCAGGCAAACGAAAACGCCTGCCGGAGTGGCAGGCGTTTGGGGGTAGCGCATACGGGATTCGAACCCGTGATCTCCGCCTTGAGAGGGCGATGTCCTAGGCCGCTAGACGAATGCGCCATGCGTTGCGGGAGTGTTTACGCCCGCGGAACGTATTTTACGCGATAAGAGGGCGCGCCGTCAAGCGGCTTGACAGGCGAACGGCGCGCCCTGTGGCCACATGGAAGCGGGCGGACCGCTATTTTCAGCGATTATTCAGCGAATCGCCCATCACTGTTCAGCTTGAGCGGGTATGGTATCGTCTGGAGGCGCGCGAATCACGCCCCCAACAGTTGACGCTCCGGTGGAGGAGCGAAACGGCGAGAGGTTCTAAACGGATGAACGAAACACCGTACCCAGAAGGGGCCCAGCCCGAATCAGAAGGGCAGTCAGCGGGCGAGCAAATGCCCGCTCCCTATATACCCAATACTCCCCCTCCGGGCGGGGACACGCCACTGGGGGCGCCCTATATGGGGGCGCCCTATGGCGCGACGGGCTACGTCCCCACGCCAGTAACTCCTCGCGGGCGGGCGCGGCGCTGGCCGTGGCTGGTCGGATCCGTCGGGGCGGTGGCGCTGATCCTGGCGCTCGGCTTCGCGGTCGGCGCGGCGATCACGAACGCGCGCGCGGCCGGCGGCTCGCCCAACTTCACCCTCTTCCAGCAGGCTGGTCGCGGGCACGGGCCAGGATATGGCGCCGGTCAGCATGGACGCGGCGACATGGGGCTGACCGTCACCAAGGTCAGCGGGCAAACGATCTCAGCCAAGCGCCAGGACGGTACGGCGGTCACAGTCCATGTGACATCCAGCACGACCTATGAGCGGGCGGGCAAGCAGGTCAGCCTGAGCGCCGTGACGGCGGGCGAGATGATCGGCGTGATGGGCCAGCGCAACAGCGACGGCAGCGTCAACGCAACACGCGTCGCTATCATCCTGCCGGGCTTTCGCGGCCAGGTAACAGCGGTCAGCGGCTCGACGATCACCATCACAGACCCGCGGGGGACACACACGATCAATGTCACTGGCTCAACGACCTACACCACGGACGGCGGAAGCGCGTCGAGCCTGAGCGCAGTGGTCAAGGGCGTTGAGATCGAAGCGGTCGGGACAAAGAACGCTGATGGCAGCTTGAACGCCGAAGCGGTCGAGGTCGAGACGCCGCGCGCGGGTGGCAAAGTCAGCGCGGTCTCGGGCACGACGATCACGGTGACGGACCCGCGCGGGACGGAGACGATCCACGTGAGCGCCAGCACGCAGTATAATACAGTGACGATGGGCGCCAACGGCCCGACGAAGACGGCGTCTTCGCTGAGCGCCGTCAAAGCGGGCGTGTTCGTCATGGCGGAGGGCACGCAGAACAGCGATGGCAGCCTGAACGCGCAGACGGTCTACATCATGACAGCGCCAACTGGCGGATCATGGAGTGGTGGCCCGCATGGCGGCCCGAATGGCGGCCCCAATGGAGCCCAGGGGCAGTCGTTCTAGCTAACCGGTCGCGCGCCGCCCGCTCTCATTGCTCCACGCGGACGAGCGGGCGGCCGAGGCTCTGCCTGACGCGCCGCCAGAAGCCGGATTCAGGAAATGAGGAGCCTGGCTATGGGGGCGCCGTTGGGCGAGACGGCTGGCGCGGTGGAGCGGAAACCGCGCGCGCTGTTGGTGGATGACGAACCGCATATCATCGAATTCCTGCGGATGGGGTTCGAGTACGAGGGCTTCGAGATTCTCGTGGCGACGGATGGAGCCACGGCGCTGCGTCTGGCGCTGAATGAAAAGCCTGACATTATCATTCTCGACGTCATGCTGCCCGGCATCAACGGGCTGGAGGTGTCGCGGCGCTTGCGGGCGGTGAGCGACGCGGCGATCATCATGCTGACCGCGCGCGACGAGATTGATGACCGCGTGGCGGGACTGGATACCGGCGCCGACGACTATGTGACCAAACCGTTCGCGTTCAAGGAGCTGATGGCGCGGGTGCGGGCGGTGCTGCGGCGGCGTGGCAAGAGTCTGGACCGCGCGCTGGCCTTCGCTGATATCGAGCTGGACCGCGAGACGCGCGCCGTGACGCGGGCCGGGCGCGCGGTTGACCTGACCCCGCGTGAGTTCGAGCTGCTGGAGCTCTTTCTCGCGCATCCGCGCCAGGTGTTGACGCGCGACGCGATTCTCTCACGCATCTGGGGCTACGATTATGCCGGGGATGACAATGTGATCGAGGTCTACGTGCGGCACCTGCGCGAAAAGCTGGACGACAACCCACCCAAGCTGATCCAGACGGTGCGCGGGGTGGGCTATGCGCTGCGAGGGTGAGCGGACAGAATGAGACAGGTGGCGCGAAAGCTGGCGGGCGCGCCTGCGCGCGGCGGTGGCGCGGTGGCCACTGCGGTGGCGGCTGATCGCGGCGTCGTTGGGGCTGCTGGCGGTGCTGCTGCTTGGCCTGGGCGCGCTGGTGAGCCTGATCGAAGAGAGCTCGCTGCTTCAGAATGAGGCCAGCGCGCTCTACAGTCAGGCGCGGATGGCGACGCAGGTTGGCCCATCCAGCGGGCCGGGCGTGAATCCTGACCACACCTACATCCTGACGCGCGACACGATTCCACCCTCCACCGCGACGCCATCCGGCGATTTCATCCTCGAATCGGCGCTGCTGGTCCAGCGGCTCTCCGGCCCGACGACCAGCGCCAGCATCCTCTCGACCACCGGCGCGCCACTGGTGACGACTGAGCAAGCCTACTTCCTTGGCCCGGTGACACCCAGCGCGCAGGCGATCAGCGACGCGCTGAAGCTGGCGCCGAGTGCGCGCTCCTACTCACTGGCGAGGGATACTGCTGGGCGGCGCCAGCTGATCGTGCTGCTGCCGCTGATCCAGAACGGGCATACGGTTGGACTGCTGCAGCTCGACTCCTCGACCCGCCAGATTGATGACGCGGTGGCGACGACGCGCATCATCCTGTTCTCAGGCATCGCGGCGTGCCTCATCCTGGCTGGGCTGCTCTCGTGGCCTCTGATGGACCGGGCGCTCAAGCCGCTGGCGGAGATGGAGGCGGGCGCGCGGCGCATCGCGGAGGGCGATCTGACGGTGCGGCTGCGTGAGCCGGAGAGCGACGACGAGATTGGACGGCTGGCGCGAACCTTCAACATGATGGTGGCGAAGGTCGAGGGCGCGTTCAATCGCCAGCGGCGCTTCGTCGCCGATGTCTCGCATGAGTTGCGGACGCCGCTGACGGCGCTGGGCGGCGGGCTGGAGATGCTGCTGCTAGGGGCTGACCAGGGCGATGCGGCAGCCGCGCGGCGGCTGGTGCGGGGGATGTACGCCGAGACGGAGCGCATGAGCCATCTGGTGGAAGAACTGCTGACGCTGGCGCGGCTGGATGAGGGCCGCGCGCAGATCCGTCTGGAGGCGGTGGATGTGGCGGCGGCGCTGGCTTCGGCGGCGGAACAGGCGGAGCGCCTCGCGCGCGGGCAGACGGTGACGGTAGAGGTTCCGCCGGGGCTGTCGCCAGCGCGAGCGGATACCGAGCGACTCAAGCAGACACTGCTGATTGTGCTGGACAACGCGGTGAAGTACACACCTCCGACGGGCCAGATCACGCTCGACGGCGCGGCTGGCGACGGTCGAGGGCGACGCGGCCTGGATCGCGCTGGATGTGCGTGATACCGGTGTGGGCATCGCGGCGGAGGCGCTGCCCCACATCTTCGACCGCTTCTACCGGGTGGATCCAGCGCGGGCGCGCTCCGGCGAGAACGCGGAAGAGCGGATCAGCGGCAGCGGGCTGGGTCTGGCGATCGCCAAGGGGCTGGTGGAGGCGATGGACGGGCGCATCGCGATCACCAGCGCGCCGGGCCACGGAACCACGGTCACGATCGAGTTGCCCGCCTGGCGCGGCGCGGGCCAGCGGGCGACGGAGCCACCCGCGACGCGGCCGCAGGAGTCCGCCTCCGAGACGTCCGAAGCGTCGGTGTGAGGGACGCGGCCCTGGCGCCTCTGCTCAACTTTCTCTGCTTGGCGGCGATCTCCAGATATCGCTTGATGAGCGCCTGGCCGTACCACAAAACTCCATGCTGTCACATGTCATGGATAGGGACGCCGGAAGGTGGCTGAAACACAAAGCGCTCTTCTGGTATCGCCTGATCGAGCGTGAGCTCAGTGAACGCAGTTCCGGCGTACACCTCTCCCGCTAACAGCGCCTCAGCGCGTAGCAAGACGCCATGCTCGCGCTCGACCAGCAGCTTGTACTGCTCCGCTCCAGGCCATAGCCTGGGATCTGGCTGTGGGTCGCGCGTCGTACACGTGACCACATCTCCTCGCCGTCCAATCTCCTCAGCGCTTTCCGCCACCCGCATACGCCAGGCGTCAACGAGCGGAGCGGGATCCAGCATGACCAGGAGCGCTGGATCAACGCCGGGGGGATACCTGGTCTGCTGCGGATGAGCAGTCCGTGCATTGGTGTAGACCGCGGCGCCCGCAGTCCAACTCCACCAAATCGCGCCATCAATGACCTTGATTTGTCGGGGCCCGGCTGGCGAACCTTGTCCAGCTGTCGCGACCTGCTCGATACGCCAGCGCCCGGGTTTGACCATCCAAAACTGGTAGTACCGCTCGACGTACTGCTCACGAGCATCCTCTATGAATGACTCCGATGTCGCCTCGCTAGCCAGAGAGCCTGATGGGCGGATGCGCTTAACGCTGCCGGGAGGAGACATAGTACGCCACCTCTCCCGTGCGCGCTGCGTGCGCGTGAGTTCATACCAATCTCTCACGGTTCCTTGCGCGCTGCTCAGGTGATCCCAGGCGGTATGTAGCCGCTCCAATACCTCGCCGAGTGACTGCATACCCGCCTCCTGCGCTCTCCATCTGTCAGAGAACATGCGCAACGACAAGCCACCTGAGTTGATTGCGTTATAGCGCATAGGGGCCTCCCATCACATCCAGATTCGGGTTGAGCCGACCGGTTTTACGCTTTGCCGTGGCTGGCGGCGACGATCTGGGCGAGGACGGCGACGGCGATCTCTTCCGGCGTGCGGGCGCCGATGTCGAGGCCGATCGGGCCGTGGATGCGCGCCAGGTCGGTGTCGGTGAAGCCCTGCTCGCGCAGCGCGGCGTCGCGGGTGGCGCGCGTGCCCTTGCTGCCGACCATGCCGATATAGCCCGCCTTCTTGCGCAGCGCGACGGCTAGCGAGGGCACGTCGAATTTCTCGTCGTGGGTCAGCACGCAGACCGCTGTGGCGGCGTTGATGGGCAAGCGATCCATCACTTCGTCGGGCCACTCAAGGATCAGCTCGTCCGCTTCTGGCAGCCGCTCGCTGGTGGCGAACGCCTCGCGCGGGTCCACGATGGTGACGTGGTAGCCCAGCACCTTCGCCAGCCGCGTCAGCGGGAGGGAGATGTGACCCGCGCCGACGATGATCAGCGCGCGCGGTGGGGTGAGCGCCTGGTAGAAGACCTCGACTTCCGCGCCGTCCGCAAGAGTGATCTTTTCGGCGACGGAGTTTGGCGCGCCAAGCAATGCCCGCGCGCGTCGCTCGACCGGCTCGCGGATATCGGGCGCGGCGAGGTCGCCAGTGACCTCAGCCGCGCCGGTAATGGCGGTGAGCGACTGGCCCAGCAGCTCAGGCCGCGACTCTGGCGCCGCGATGACCAGCGCGCGGACAGCGGGCAGCCCCTCGCGGGTGGCGGCCTCCAGCGCGTCGAGTTCGGCGTCGGAGGTGAGACGCTCGATGAAGACGCGAATCTCGCCGCCGCAGGAGAGGCCGATGCGCTCGTAGTTCTGCTCCTCGGTGACGCCATATTTCATCAGGCGCGGCTTGCCGGAGCGGATGATGCGCCGCGCCCGCTCGACCACATCAGGCTCGACGCAGCCATTGCTGACCGAGCCTGCGATATCGTCCGCGTCACTGACCACCAGAGTAGCGCCTACCCCGCGCGGCGCGGAGCCGACCAGCGAAACGACCGTAGCCTGGGCCACGCCCTTGCCCGCCGCCTGCCAGCGGGCGACATCCTCAATCGTGTCACGCATCGTCGCGCTCCTTTCCTGTCATCGCCGGATGCTCCCGAGCCACGCGGCTCACCCGGCTGTCGAGTCATCCTCCCCGCCCGCGCCCCGCGCGTAGGCTGCTCGCAGCTCGCTCAGCATCGCCTCGCGGCGGGCGTACAGCTCGCGGCGGGGGCGTGGCTCAGCGCGAGTGACGGCGTAGGCCGCCAGCAGCGGGAAGGCGAGTGTCGTGTCGGCGTAGACCACCACCGAATCCTCTAGCAGCTCCGGCTTGATCTTGCCCCACGAGACCGCCTCGGAGGGCGTCGCGCCGGAGAGGCCGCCCCAGTGAGGCGCGTCCTGGGTGATCTGGATGAAGTAGTCGTGGCCGCCCTTGTTGATGCCCAGCACCTCCCACAGTTGCGGCTGCGTCTGGAGGTAGAAATTCTTGGGCGAGCCGCCGCCCAGGATGATGACGCCGTTGCGCGTCGCCGCCTGGACGATGGCGGTGGTCTCGTGTACGTCGTAGAGCGGGTCAATTGTCAGCGCCGAGCCGTCGAGCTGGTTGCGGGCCAGGTTCATGCCAATTGAGGAGTCGCCCGGCGAGGATGTGTAGATCGGGATGTTCCAGCGCGCGGCCATCGCCAGCACCGACTGCTCTGGCGCGACGCCCAGCTCCAGCAGCTTCTGGCCAATGAGGTAATGTAGCTCGGCGGTGGACATCGGCCGCTGCGGGAAGGTCGTGAAGATCTCGCGCAGGAAGCGGTCGGTGTCGAGCAGCACCTCATCGCGGAAGAGCACATCGTAGATGCGGATGACGCCCGCCTCGTGCAGGTCCGGGTCGTCGAGCTTGAAGCTGCCGCGATGCAGGGCGAAGTTGAGCGCGTGATGGATGTCGTGGTAGAGGTTGGCGCCCGTGCTGACCATGAAATCTATCGCGCCGCGCTCCATCAGGGTGATGATCGCGCCGCCGACGCCAGCGGGGGTCATCGCCCCGGCGATTGTCAGGCAGACCGTCACGTCCTGCTCAGGGTCGAGCATGCGGCCCGCGTATAGGTGAGCGGCCTCGCTCAGGCGCCCGGCGTTGTAGGCCTGGAAGCTGGAATCGATCAGATCAGCGGCGCTGATTCCTGGCTCGATGCGGTTGGCGTGGATGCGCTCGCCGCCGAGATAGTCCTCGGCGCTGAGCGCGTGATCCGGCTCGTGGTGTGTATGCTCAGGCCGCTTGGGGCCTTCATGTGGGCGATGTGGCACGGCGCCGCTCCTCTGCCGCGACGCTGGGCGCCGCGCGTGATAAAGGTGAACGGAACGCGGGCGCGCGAGGATATCCCGCTATACAGGAAAGTGTACCGCATGCGAGCGCTCAGGCGCCGTGGTGTGCGGTGGGCGCGCTACTTCGGGTAGGCCGTCACGGTGAAGGCCGCCAGTTGCTGGATCTCAGGATAGAGCTGCGACATACCATCCTTCGTCTGGTTAGGAGCGGAAGTGGTCTGGCCCTGATAGGCGGTGGTTGTGACGGTGACGAGATCGTTGATCAGGCTCAACGTCGAGGGCTGCGCCAACTGGCTGTCGCTCATGTGGACCAGCAAGGTGGCGTCGTGGCGCGCCTGCGTCAGCGCGAGCTTCACATTGCTGAGTCCCGCCGCGATCTTCGCCGCTTCGGCGCGCTGGTCCTGGGTCGCGCCTGGCGCTTGCAGCACGCCATTCAGGTGGAGATCAATGTGATAGAGATAGCCTGGTGGGTTCTGATGTGTCGGATCGAATTCGAGTAGCCCGACCTGCGCGATGTGGCTGTCCGCCAGGATCGGTGTCCCCGCTGGCACGTCGCGCGCGACGTTCGCGCTGCCATCCAGGTAATCGAGCATGGCGATGGCGCGCGCGCGTACTCCACCATAGTCCTGCGCGTTCCAGTCGTCTCGGGCGCTCAGCCCCCACTGATAAACCTGCCGCGTATCTCGGAACGCCCAGATGACCAGCCCGCCATGCAGATGCGCCGCCTCCAGATCGGGGTCTTTGGCGAGCAGGTGGCGCAGGTGGTCGAGCAGGCTATACGTCTGTCCGCTGGCGGGCGTCTGCGGCAGTTGCGCATAGTAGCGCCAGGCGCTGAGATCGGGCGAAGGGATGTCGGGAGTCACATTGGCGGCCTCCTGGGTGATGAGGAAGCGGCTGGTGATCGCGAGCAGGTCGGTATGCTGGCTATCGCCTGGATAGAGGAAGCGGATCGCGCCCTGCTGAACCGTGAGCTTGCCCAATAGCACGTCAGGCGCCTCGCTCTGGCGCAGGTCGGGCAAAAGCCAGGCGTAGTAACTCTTGCCGGGCTGTGGCGCCGGAATGCCTTGAAGCGTGATTTGCACCTCGTCGTTAATGCCCGCGCTCGCCGCCGCATTCGCGCGACCGCTATTCACGAAGGACACCTGCCCAACGGCGGCGGACGCGTGTGAGGCCGAAACACCGCGATGCGACAGATAGATAAATGCGCCCAGCCCGGACGCCAGCAACGCGCAGACCAGCGCAATCGCGATCGCCAGGCGCGGGCCTCGCAAACGTCGCACGGCCTGTGGCGCGGCGGCCATCCGCGCGCTGAGGCGAGCCAGCGCCGTCTCGCCAGATGGCGCGCCAGGGGCTGGCGGCGTTCCGGTAGGCAGCGTTGGGGCTGCGGCAAGCTCAGTCGCGGCGAGCGCGCTGACCGCCGGGCTTCTGCGGGGGAGGATGGTCGCCTCGCCGTCCTCCGTCGCCGCTGGGACAGTGGGCGCCGCTTGCGAGGCGCGCTCACGCAGCGCGGCCATCGTGGTGATTTCCTCGGGAACAGGTGTCCCGAAGGCCTCCGCCAGCGCCGTCAGCAGCGCCGAGGCGCTAGGGTAGCGCTCCTGTGAGTCTTTGGCCAGGCTTTTGACCAGGACGCCTGCTACGGAGGACGGCAACTGCGGGTTGAGTTGATCAGGCGGGGCGGGCGGCTCGGTGATGTGCCGCATGAGGATGCCAGCCACGCTATCGCCGTCGAAGGGCGGCGCGCCCGCGCAGACTTCGTACAGCACGGCGCCGAGCGAATAGAGGTCGGAACGGTCGCTGAGCGGTTTGTCCTGTATCTGCTCTGGCGACATGTAGAGCGGCGTACCGAGGAGGGAGCCTGTGACGGTCGCGGTCCTGCCCGTCAGCATCTTGGCAAGGCCGAAGTCCGAGAGAACCGGCTCCCCCATCGGGTTGCGTGTGGTATTGCGCTCGTCAAGCAGAATGTTGGCGGGCTTGATGTCACGGTGAATGACGCCCTGCTGGTGCGCGTAATCGAGCGCCAGGCAAATTGGGGTAAACAGGCGGATGATGGCGGCTGGCGCCAGCGGATCATCCGCGCGCGAGGCTCCGCGGAGATATTGGGCCAGCGTCTGCCCCTGGATGTACTCCATCACCATATAGGCGATGGCGCCGTCGCCGTCGTCTGCCTCGTTAACGCCGTCCTCGGGCTGGTCGCCAGCGTGGAAGTCATAGATACGCACGATATTCGGGTGGCGCAGCACGGCGATCACTTGCGCCTCGCGGGTGAAGCGCGTGACAAACTCCGGGTCAGTGGAGAGGTTGGGATGCATCACCTTAATCGCGACATTGCGGCGCAGCTGCGTGTCGAAGGCTTGCCATACCTCCGCCATGCCCCCATGGCCCAACGGCTCGCGTATCTCGTATTTTCCCAGGCGCCGTGGGACACGATTGATCATGCGATCTCCCTTTGCGTCGCTTGCTGATACTTATGGGCGCCGCTGGTCAGCGCGACGCATGGCCGCTCTCGCAGTTCCGTGCATTCCGCATGTGCTAACCTGGCGATCGGGCGTAACCCATTTGCGGCGTCCCTGACGCCGATATTACTGTCGCTTATCGCGTCTAATGTGTACTGATGTGTATGAGTGGGCGCGTACGTTACAGGACGCTTCCCCGACGCCTCGCGTAGTCTATACCATGGAGCGGCGGGCAGCAAAAAGCAAGCCAACATTGGATGGGCGGGTGGGTTCAGCTCTCGATGAAGGTGATCGTGTGGGTGATGCGGGCAGCCTTGCCCAGCATGGCGCTCGCGCCACAGTAGCGCTCCTCCGCCAGCGTGACGGCGCGCTCGATGGCGTGGCGGTCGAGACCCGCGCCTGCGAAGGTGTGCTCGACGGCGATGGCCTCGAAGACGCGCGGAGGGCGGGCGGTCAACTCGCCGCTTGCCCGGATCTCGTAGCGGCTGACGGGCTGGCGCATCTTGCGCAGAATCGGCGCGACGCTCATGCCGAGGCAGCCAGCGAGTGCGACGAGCAGCGCCTCCATCGGGCTGACGGCGCCAGTAGCCGCGCCATCCTCAGCGGCGGGCGCGAGGTCAGCCGCGCCACCAGAGCCAGTCGCGGCGGCGAAGCGGTCGCCTGCGACGAGCGTGACGGTAGCTGTCAGCGCGTGCGTCATGTCCGTTCCGCCTTTCCCCATATACCACGGGCTAATTCAGTTTAGCTTGCGGAAGTGTACGATCATGAACACCCTCGGACATGGGCGTTAGAGCGCGCCGAGCAGCGTGGGAATCAGGCCGGAGGGCGAGCCGACGCCGTGGTCGTAGACCAGCGCGCCACCCAGGTAGCCCGTGATGGCCAGCAGGATCACGGCGACGACGCTGAGGAGCAGGTAGAGCGCGACGACGATACGCGGCAGCTTCGGCTCGTAGAGGCGGGGCAGCGCAAGCCGCAACGTGTTGTCAGCGACCGCCAACGCGGGGCGTGTCACGGGGATGAAGGCGGCGACAGCGGGGAAGATGCGCGGCGCCAGCCAGACGAGGCGTATCACCAGCAGTAGGCCGAAGAGACCCGAAGCGGAGACGGCGGCGATCTTGTGGTAGTGCAGGATTTGTCCCGCCGCGCCGACTGTGACGTACTTTTCGCTCACCCAGCCGGAGAGCAGCGCGAACGCGGCGCTCGGTACGCCGAAGACCAGCAGCCAGGTCGCGGCGTCGGCGAGGCCCCAGCGGCGGAAGAAGACCGCCAGGAAGTCGAGCGCCACACTGGTGAGCAGCAGCGCGATGGGGAAGTGGATGATGATGGGATGCAATTCGACCAGGCGAATAGGAGGCATGACCAACTTCGACTTTCTCTGATGCTCAGGAGCTTCCTTCACGCGCCCGTGAGCAAGCGACGGAGCGCGGCGTGGCTGAGCCGGGCGCTCCGTCGCGCCTCATGCTCATGCCTTCGCCTCGATTAACTTAACGTGATGGCGCCTGTGCTCTGGTTGACGTTTACGGAGACGGGGGTCAGCGGCGTGGGCGCTGGGCCTTGCACGACGGCGGCGTCCTGAGAGGGGTCGAAGGCCGCGCCGTGGCAGGGGCAGAGCAGCAGCTTGCTCGACGGGTCATAAGAGACAGGGCAACCCGCATGGGTGCACGTGGCGTCGAAGGCGACGAACTTGCCGCTGTCGAGATGCACCAGCACGCCGGGATCACCGTTGCTGGGGATGGTGAACGAGGCGGAGGAGTTCGCGGGCACATCCTTTACCAGCGCAATCTCGTTGGAAGACCCGCCCGCTGTCGTTGACCCCGTTGCCCCCGTTGACCCCGTTCCACCGGTAGAGCCGGCCCCGCCCACCGTCACCGGGGCGGGGTGCGTGATGTTCCACAGCCAGCTGGCGACCAGCATCACGCCGCCGCCCACCACCGCGCCCTTGATAAAGTCGCGGCGGGTCGTGGCGGCCTGCGTGTAGCGTGCGCGCTGGGCGGCGCGGGTCCCGCCTTTGCTCCGGACGGCGGGGACGGGCGCGCGCTCTTCCGCCTGAGCGGGCGCGGATGGCTCACCAAGCGAGACGCCCAGCAGCAGCGCGAGCGCGCTAGCGATCTGAGCGCGCCGCACGGGGGCGCCCGCTTGAGCAGCGAGGGCGCCAGCCATGTATCGAGCGCGGGCAGAGCGCCAGCCACAGGGCCAGCCAGGAGCAAAGTGAGCCAGGCGAAGACGAAGACGATATCCGCGCCATAGAAATACGGGCGGATGCGCCACGAAGCGGAGAGGAAGAAGAGCAGGCTGAGCAGGAGGCCGAAGAACGACGCCGGGCGCAGCAGGAAACCCACCAGCGCGCCCAGCCCGATCGCCAACTCTCCCCAGGCGATCATCGCGCCCCAGAATGAAGCATGTGGCAGAACCAGGTTGATCAGCAAGCCATGGAGCGGCGAGCCAATGGCGAAGCCCTGAATCTGCTTGCCGATGTAACCGGGAGCGTGGGAATTGAAGAACTGCGGATCGGTGAGTTTCTGGATGCCGGCGTAAACGAAGGTGACGCCGAGGAAGAGTCGCAAGGGCGCGAAAACCCACGCGGGAATCATGGCGCTGGCCGCGCGCCGCCAATCCCAGATGGCTGGGGTAGCTTGTGGCGCATGGTCGGCGTGACTGGCATGACTGGCTGTTGGGCTGGGCGTAACGAGCGGCGACTCGGGCGGCTCGGGGCGGCGCGCTGGCTCGATCTTGCGCGTTCGCTGGACCTGCTGTTTCATCAATCTCCACTCTATCATGCGTCAAAAATATGAACGATATAGGACGGAACATCCGTGTCCGCCCGTCGCGCGGGTAAGGACAAGCCACCGGATACGCTACACCTTTTGGCTGAGAAAATCATGGGCGCATGATGAGAAACCTCTCATGCGTGAGATGGCGCCAGCCCTGAAACCATGCGGGTTGACGCGGCGCCGCGCATGATATACTAATGCCAAGACGTCCAGGCTCTGGTGGGGGCCACGCGCGATGGCGCGCTGGCGTCATGATACGAAAGATGCATGCCCATGCGCATTCTCCTGGTGGAAGACGAGCTACGGCTCGCGCGCAGCTACCAGCGTAATCTGCAAGATGAAGGCTATATCGTCGAGACGGCATTTGATGGCGTCATGGCCTATGAGCGGGTCATGGAAGCGCCCGACGATTTTGATGTGGTAATCCTGGATGTCATGCTCCCCAAGCGGGATGGCATCACGGTTTGCCGCGATCTGCGCAAGGCGGGCGTGAAGCTGCCGATCCTGCTGCTCACGGCGCTGGACCAGACGGAAGACAAGGTCGCCGGGCTGGACGCGGGCGCCGATGACTACCTGACCAAGCCCTTCCCATTCGAGGAACTTCTGGCGCGGCTGCGGGCGCTGGCGCGGCGAGGGCGGCAGTTCGATGTTGCGGCCAGCGCCACGACGCTGGACGTGGCAGACCTGAGCATGGACCTGCTGCGACGCGAGGTGTTTCGCGGCAATCGCATGATTACGCTGACGGCGCGCGAGTTCGCGCTGCTGGAGTTCATGGCGCGCAACGCTGACCGCGTGCTGACGCGCCGCCAGCTCTCCGAGCGGGTCTGGCCGGATGGCACCGAGGCGGGCAGCAACGTGCTGGACACGTATATCCATTATCTGCGCGAGAAGATTGACCGCGACGAGCCAGAGAAGCTGATCCATACGGTGCGCGGTGTGGGCTATACGCTCCGCGCGCCTCGGAAAGGCGGCGACTGATGGGAGAGTGGTTGCGGCGCGCGCGCGCTGAGACGGCGCGGCGCTGGGAGCAGGCGTGGGCATGGCTCGCCAGCGCGATGCAACGCCTCGGCCTGCGCCATTCCGCCGACGCGCCCTATCAGGCCACCCGCCGCCGGCTACTGCTGCTCAACCTGGGCGTGGTGTCGGCGATTTTGCTGGTGATGGCGGTCGCTGTCTACGCCGCCGAATCGCAGGCGCTGCAGCAGCAGGTGGACCAGAACCTGATGAACCGCGCGCGGCTGGATAATGACGTGTACGCCAACGCGATTGTCATCAGCCAGTCAACTGGTCAATCGTTCAATCTGCCGAATCTCAGTGATGGGCAGGGACCAGACCAGCAGAATGAGCAGTACGAGCCGGACAGCCCAAACGTGTTTACCCTGGTGATCGCCAGCAATGGGACGCTGGTCATGGACCCAACGGGAGTCAGCCGTGTGGGATTGCCTGATATGGCCACCTCGCGGCAGGCGCTAGCCTCCGCGCCTTTGGTGGTAACGGGAGAGCATCCAGCGGCGGCGGCGCTGCCTGTGACTGTGACGTATAAGGGCCAGGAGTTCCGCCTGTTTACCGTGCCGCTGTACTATCATAACCAGCTCGTTGGTACGCTCCAGGTGGGACAATCGCTGTCATTCATGGAGCAGCAATTGCGCGATCTGGCGCTGCGGCTGTTCCTGGTGGGCATCGGTATGCTGGCGCTGACAGCCGCCGCCAGCATGTATTTAGCGGACCGCGCGCTGCGACCAATGCGTCAGGCGTATGAGCGCCAGCGCCAGTTCGCCGCCGCCGCCTCGCATGAGCTGCGCACGCCTCTTGCTTTCGTCCGCTCCCAACTGGAGCTGGTCACGCGGCGGCTACAACGCGCTGGAAGCAGTGAGTCGGGAATCATCGCGTCCCCGAGCGCTGTGCTGACGACCTCCGAGGAGGACCTGCGCGATACACTCAACGAGGTGGACTACATGACGCGCCTGGTGCGCGATCTTCTCCTGATCGCGCGCGACCAGGCGGACCACCGCAGCATCGCGTGGGAGCCGGTGGATGTGGCCGAGCTGGCGCGCGAGGTAGCTGGAACCATCCAGCCCGCGGCGAAGGCGAGCGACCTGCGGCTAGAGGTCCGGGGCGAGCGCGAGCCAGTCTGGGTGGATGGTGACCGCGACCGGCTGCGACAACTGCTGCTGATCCTGCTCGAGAACGCGACGCACTACACTCCGGCTGGCGGGACAATCTGGATCGAGACGCGCCAGACGCGGGGGTCGCTGCTGGCGCGGCGGCGTCCACTGGCGCAGGTGGTGGTAGGCGATACGGGGGTGGGCATCGCGCCCGAGCATCAGTCACGCATCTTCGAGGCATTCTACCGCGCTGAGGGGCATAACGACGGCGGCAATCATGGCGGCGCGGGGCTGGGCCTGGCGCTGGCGCGCTGGATCGTGAACGCCCACGAGGGCGAGATCACGGTGCGTAGCGAGCCAGGCGAGGGCAGCGTCTTCACTATCTCGCTGCCGGAGCGCTCCACTCAGCTTGTGGAAGACGTGGAAGACGTGGAAGACGAGATGGAGATCGGGCCGGTGGTTGACGCGCCGAGCCTGGATGCTCCATCCGCTACCCAGGAAGCGGGCGCCGCGCCTCAGTCCGCCTCACGGGCGTAACGCGCGGGCGGGCGCCGCAGGCATGAGAGAATCTTAAGCCTGCTTTCACACTTCTCACAGCGCCGCGCACTATGCTCTGTCGTAACCGCGCGGCCAGGCGTGAATGATAGCGCGTGATGATAGATTTCAGGGAGCGTTGTCTGATGGATATGAGCGAGCAGTCGCAACGGCCGGCTGATCCGGCGAGCGAGCAGCCACCTACGCCACCCGCTGGACAGGAGGCCATGACGCCGCCAGCGGCGTACCCACCGCCATACTCCCCGTCACCCTTCTACCCACCCACTTCAACGATGACGCCTATCCTGGCGCCAGCGCCCGCGATGGAGCCCGCGCAGCCAGCGCAGGGGCGTATGCCCCGCGCCCAGGCGCTCGATCTGCTCTCGCGGCTGAAGACAACGCTGGTGGCGGGATCGGTGATCGCATTCGGTATGTTCGCGGCGCTGGCGGCGTCGCACGTCACCGGCGTAACCTCGCGCTCCAGCTCCTCGACGCAGTCTACCAGCGGCTCTCAGGTGGCGCCAACCGCGACCGCGCCATCCTCCGACGATGGCGGCGGATTTTTCAATCAACCCCCATCCAGCGGTTTCGGCGTCGGGCCACCCAGCTCGCAGGCGCCCGCGGCTGGCACGTCGGTATCGTGACGGGAGCGCGCGTCGCGTGTTCGTGAGCGTGGTTGCGTGGAGATGCTCAGCATGACGGAATCCCCGTATCAGCCGCCACAGGGCCTGGGCCAGGCGTCATTCCACGCGATGGGAACCACCATCACGCTCCTCGCGCCGCTCAGGCGGCTCTCGGAGGCGGCGCGGCTGACACGCGAGCTGTTCGAGGAGTGGGAGCAGACGCTGAGCCGCTTCCGTCCTACGAGTGAGGTCTCCCGCCTGAGCGCCAGCAATGGTCGCTACGTGAAACTGAGCGCGCATTTGTACGAAGCGATGTCTGTCGCGCTGGACGCGGCGCGGGCCACACGTGGCATCTTCGACCCGACGCTGCGTGAGCGCATGATCCAGATCGGCTATGACCGCAGCTTCGAGACGCTAGGGCCGCAGCTCCCGGCGGCGCTCTACGAGCAGCCTGCAGCGACGGGCGCGTGGCGCGCGATCCGTATGGATGACGCGCGGCGCATGGCGCGGCTGCCGCGCGGGGTAGGACTGGACTTCGGCGGCATCGGCAAGGGGATGACAGTGGACGCGGCGCTCGACCTGCTGGAGGAGGCGGGAATCACCCCGGCGCTGGTGAACGCGGGTGGCGACCTGGCCGTGCGAGGGTTGCCGGAAGGCGAGACGCGCTGGACGGTGGCGACGCCGGGCAAGGGGCGCGCCTGGGCCATCGGGCTGGAGCGCGGCGCGCTAGCGACCTCAGGCGTAGAGCGGCGGCGCTGGCGCCAGGGCGCGGTCGAGCGCCACCATTTGATAGACCCGCGCACCGGCGAGCCCGCGCAATCGGGGTTGTGGTCGGTGACGGCGGCGGCGGGCTCCTGCGCGCAGGCGGAGGTAGCGGCCAAGACGGCGCTGATTCTGGGCGAGGAGCGGGGTGTGGATTTCATCGAGGAAATCGGGCTGGCGGCGCTGCTGGCGCGCGACGATGGTGAGTGGCGCACGGCGGGCCCGTGGCCGCGTGAGGAGATGCGCCCATTGGGGGATGGCGCGGCATCATGGCAGGGAGAACGGGCATGAGCGTCTGGGGGCAAATCACCTGGGATGTCGCACGCTCTGGCGGCTTCGTCGCCTATGGGCTGCTGACGCTCGCCGTGGCGCTGGGGCTGGCGCTCTCGATGCGCTGGCAGGCGCCGTGGTGGCCGCGCCTCATCAACAGCGAGCTCCATAACTTCGTCACGCTGCTGAGCCTGGCCTTCACGATCATCCATGTGCTGGCGGTCTGGCTGGACCCGTTCACCGCCTTTGGCTGGACAGAGATATTCATCCCGTTCGCCAGCCATTACCGCCCAATCTGGATGGCGTTCGGCATCGTCGCGCTGTATTTGGGGCTGGCGCTGGCGGCCAGTGTGTGGCTGCGCCCCTATCTGGGCTATGAATGGTGGCGGCGGCTGCATGTGCTGACGCTGGCCGTCTTCGCCCTGGTGACCGTCCACGGGCTGACGACGGGCAGCGACACACAGACCTTCTGGGCGGTGATGGTCTACAGCGTCAGCGGGCTGCTGGTCGCCGCGCTGCTGTGGATACGGCTGCTCGTGCCGGCCAGCCCGCAGCAGCGGCGGCATCCCATCTGGCTAGCGTTGACTGGCGTGGGCTTGTTCGCGGGCGTTGTGCTGGTGGTGATCGGGCCGATGCGATCGGGATGGAACGCCTTCGCCAACGGTGGCAACGGCTCCGGACAGAGCGTGGCGCTGGCTTCATCGGCGGGCCAAACCAGCGCCAACCAGATCGTCACGCCAACCGCGCCGCCGTCCACCTCGTCAGGCAGCGCCCTGACGATACCTTTCCAGGCGCAGGCGTCAGGCTCGCTGCGCCAGCAAGGGCCCGACTCGCGGGGCCAGACGACCGTGACCGTCACGACGACGCTGCAAGGCGGCGCCCAGGGGGTAATGGAGATACAGCTAGTCGGGACACAGGAACCCAACGGCACACTGCTGGTCTCCAGCACACAGGTGTTGGTCGGCAAGAACTGGAGCTCGCCGGCCTACAAAGGGCGGCTGATCAACCTCAACAGCAGCGGAAACACCTGGCAGCTCGAAGGCGCGCTCAACCCTGTCAGCGGCTCCGGCTCCGCGATGGACTTGCTCATCAACCTGACGATCAACAGCGACAATACTGTGTCCGGGACCGTCCAGGCGTCGGTCTACCGTGGCGCGCCGCCCAGCTCCTCAGGCGAAGGCGGGGACGACAACTGAGCTTCCGCTCGTGCTACGGCGGCGAGCGGAAGCCCCGGTGGTCACGCTCCAGTCTCGGAGCGTGACCACCGGGGGCTTTGCGCGGGTCAGAAAAACGGGTCACTAGAGGTGTTTCCCGATTTCCTTTTCAGCGGCCTGCAAGAGCGAGCCGCCATCCTTGAGCGCCGTGCCGGCCTCTTTGCCAACATCCTTCGCCGCCGCTTGCAGCGCATGGACAGCCTCGATCATCAGCACCGTGATGCCGCCAGCGTAGGCTGCCAGGACGCCAACCGCGATCGCGGCGATCTCACCCAGCACCGTTGGTGGCCAGTGTCCGCCGGAGTTGGAATATACCATCAGCAACGTGACACCGGCGCCGATGACGCCGCACAAGATGGCGACAAAGAAGATTTTGACGATTGCGCGGAAGAGTGTGCCGATGATGTGACCAATCGCGCCCATGTGAGCCTCCCTCAAACTGATAAGCAAGCTTCGCGCCGGACAATCCGGCCGCTAGCGTTACAGCGAGTATAGCCTACCACACAAGAGGACGCTATTCTGTTTAGGGCGTCACACCTTCCCCTCCACCGCTGGCGGATAGAGACGGCATCTCAGCGCATGCTCAGGCGGGGAAGAGGTCGGGGTGGATGAGGTGGGCGAGCAGCTCCAGACTGTCCACCAGGCGCGGGCCGGGGCGGCTGAAATAGGCGGCGCCATCCACGAAGTGGACGCGGTTGGCGCGGGCGCAGGGCAGGTCCTCGAAGCCGGGCAGCGCGCGTAGCAGCGGCTCGTCCTGGCGCGAGCGCTCCTCGGTGAAGCCGCAGGCGGCGATCACCATTATCTCCGGCTGATCCGCGACGATGCGCTCCCAGGCGACTTGCTCCGAGCGTTCGCCGAGCTTGCCGATGTTGTCTACACCGCCAGCGATCTCGATCAGCTCCGGATTCCAGTGGCCGCCGCAGAAGATCGGGTCCAGCCACTCGATGAAGGCGACGCGCCGGCGGGTCGTGGCCCGCGCAGCAATCACGCGCACCGTCTCGATCCGCGCGCGCAGGCTGGCGGTAAGCGCGGCGGCCTCAGCCTCGCGGCCCGTCGCGGCGCCGACTGTCTCGATGTCGCGCAGCACGTCATCCAGCCGCTCCGGCTCCAGGTTGATGACCTCGGGGCGGCGCGGTAGCGAGCGCACGGCCTCCAGCACCTCGTCGTAGGCCACGGCGCAGACCTCACACAGTCGCTGCGTAACGATCAGCGTCGGGTCAATCACGGCCAGCAGGTCGCGGTCAATCGTGTAGAGGCTGTGGGCGCTGGCCACCAGTTGTTCGCGCACGGCGGCGTCAATCTCGCCGCTGGTGAGGTCCGGCGCGAGCAGGCTGCGCGTGATATGCGGCTTGCCCAGCGCGGCGGCGGGATAGTCGCACTCGTGAGTGACGGCGCGCACTTCGTCATCCAGGCCCAGCGCGAAGAGGATTTCGGTGGCGCTGGGCAGCAGCGAGATGATGCGCTGACTCTTATTCATCAGGTCACGCTCCTCTCCGTGCGCTGGGTTAGGCGGGCGAATGAATTTGCGCCTCAGGGGCGTCCCGCCACGAGACCCGCCTGCGCGGGTCCGGGGTCTGCCGTACCCGCGTCCGCGCAGGCGGACGTTGTGGCCGTATGGCCCTTGAGGAGCGGTTTCAACCGCCAGGCGTACCCCGCGCCTATGAACCCGCCACCTCCACTTACGCCAGCAGCGTGGGGCGCGCCCACTTCATGACGCGGCGCGCGGCTTTCAGCAAGGCGTCCGCTGTGTCGCCGCCGACCTCGTCATCGGCCATGCTGGCGTCGATCTTGTCCAGAAAAGCGCTGGGATGGTAGGGGGTGAGCGTGTCGAGGTCGGCCAGGATGTCCTCTGGCGCGCCGACTAGCTCGCCAAGGGTGCGCAGGTTGTGATCGTAGGGCGCGCGCGAGTCATGCTCCAGGGCGTAAAGCGCCTGGAGGGTCATCTCCGCCGCGTGGTTGGCGAGATCGGCGGCGTTGTAGTGCATGCCGCTGGCGTTGGAGAGGCCGGCGCTGGCGAGGTCCTGCGCCGCCTCGGCGTACATGCTCAACGCTTCGTCCAGGCTCATCGGGTGGTATCTCCAATCGGCGGAAAGTATGCGGGCGGGGTTCGGCGGGCGAATGAATTCGCGCCTCATGGCGGCAGAGCCGCCACAAGACCCGCCTGCGCGGGTCCCCGTAAGGGTTCGCCGCGAATTCATTCGTCGGGCTTCATACCCCGTCGCTACTTCGCCAGCTCCGCGGCCAGAATGGCGCGCAGGTCGGCGATCGGGACACGGCGCTGGGCCATGCTGTCGCGCTCGCGGATGGTGACGGCCTGGTCTTCCAGGCTGTCGAAGTCCACGGTGACGCAGAAGGGCGTGCCGATCTCGTCCTGGCGGCGGTAGCGCTTGCCGATGTTGCCGCCGGTATCATCGTACTGCGTCAGGCCGAGCGGGCGCACGCTGTCGTGGACCTTGTGCGCCAGCGTGACCAGGTCCTCTTTCTTGGAAAGCGGCATCACGGCGACCTTCACCGGGGCGAGGCGGTGGCTGAGGCGCAGCACGACGCGCGTCTCGCCGTTGACCTCCTCCTCGTCGTAGGCGTCGCAGAGGAAGGCCAGTGTCGAGCGGTCGGCGCCGACGGAGGTCTCGATGATGTACGGCAGGTAGCGGCGCTTCTCCAGGTCGTCGTAGTACGACATGTCCCGGCCGCTGTACTCCGTGTGCCGGCGCAGGTCCCAGTCGGTGCGGTCGTGGATGCCCTCGATCTCACGGCTGCCGAAGGGGAACTCGAAGTAGACATCTACCGCCGCGCGGGCGTAGTGCGCCAGCTCATCTTTGCCGTGCTCGTGCCAGGTGATGTGCGCGGGGTTCATGCCCAGGTCGAGATACCACTGGCGGCGCTGCTCTTTCCAGTAGTTGAACCACTGGTCTTCCTGTTCGGGCGGGATGAAGAACTGCATCTCCATCTGCTCGAACTCGCGCATGCGGTAGGTGAAGTTGCCGGGGCTGATCTCGTTGCGGAAGGCCTTGCCGATCTGCGCGATGCCGAAGGGCAGGCGCTTGCGCATCGCCGTCTGGGTGTTGAGGAAGTTGACGTAGATGCCCTGGGCCGTCTCCGGGCGCAGGTAGACCAGGTCGGCGTCTTCTTCCACCGGCCCCATGTAGGTCTTGAACATCAGGTTGAACGGGCGCGGCTCAGTCAGCGTGCCGCGCTCGCCGCAGTTGGGGCAGACATCGAGGCTGCCAAGCTGCTCGATGACGTGATCGGCGCGGAAGCGGCCCTTGCAGCTGCGGCAGTCCACCAGCGGGTCGGTGAAGACCTCCTCGTGGCCCGACGCCTGCCAGACGCGGCGCGCCATCAGGATGCTGGCGTCCAGCCCGACGACATCGTCGCGCATGCGGGTCATCGCGTCCCACCAGGCGCGCTTGACGTTGTTCTTCAGCTCGACGCCGAGGGGGCCGTAATCGAAGACGGCGTTCAGTCCGCCGTAAATCTCACTGCTGGGAAAGACGTATCCCCGCCGCTTGGCCATCGAAATGATGTCCTGCATGCGGTCCTTTTCTTGGGTCGGCTTCTTGTCCATACCTGTTCTCTCCCAGTCGCGTACCGATGACGGCTTGCGCCCGGCCCACACAGAAACGAGGCCGGGGAACGCTCCCCTGCCTCGTGGGTTGCCGCGCGGCGTGGCGCGTCATCGCTCCATCAGCCCATTTCAAGGCTCACGGCATTCTATGCGCGCGGCTGGCGGGGTGTCAAAGGCGAGGGGGGCGTGGCGAGACGATCGAGCCGGCGGCGCAGCGGCAGGTTACCATCGAGGTCATAGTCGGGCCGGTTGGGACGCGGCGCTTGCCAGCGCCGTGCCGCGATAGGACGCAACAGTTCTCGAACCGTCGTTCGTAGAGCGCCGAATCCTTCACCAGCCATCAGTTCGTCCGCGCAGGCGGACGTTGTGCGCTCGCGCGCAGGCACTATCAATCGCCACAGACGTGTAATTCATTGCAAAAGCCTGAACGCAGAAATCAAATCATGATGAACCAGCCCCCGCAGGCGCGAACGCGAGGCGGAACCCCCTGACGACGTTGAGGTCGACTGGCGCGTAGTCGTCGCGGCACGCCGCGCGCGCGATCCTGGCGTTGATGTCCCACGAGCCGCCACGCAGCGTTCTATTTCCAGTTGATTTTGAGTCCTCTCGACCATCATTCATAATGTATGGATATGGTTTGAACACACTCCCCGTCCACTCCCATACATTGCCTGCCATCTCCTCCACCCCAAATGGACTGGTCCCGCTGCGGCGCGCGTCGCTGGCCGGGTAGGAGCCGACTGAGCTGGTAGTCCCAATGCCGCTCTCGCGGGTATTGCAGCGGTCCTTGTCGAAACTGTCGCCCCAGGGATAGATGCGGCTGGTGTTCGCGCGCGGATCCCAGCGCGCGGCTTTCTCCCACTCGGCTTCGGTGGGCAGCCGCCAGCCACGCTGGCCCGTCGCGCTGATGAGCCAGGTGATGTACGCTACGGCGTCATTCCAGGAAACGTAGACGACCGGATGGTCGGCGTGTTGCTGTTGACTTGCCCAGTTCCAGATGGTTCACGCACGGCTTTCGCACGCACCGCCAGCGCGTATTCGGCCACCGTCACCGGATATTTGGCGATTTGGAAGGTGGATACCTCGACACGGTGTTGTGGTAGCTCGTCGTCATACGCCTGGCTATCTCTCGCTTTGTCGCTGCCCATGAGGAACGGGCCGCCGGGGATAGTGATGAGCGGCGGGACGATAGCGGGCGTGCCGCCGGGGTTGATGCCCTGGAAGTTGAGATTAGCGAGGCGCGCGGGCACGTCGGGCAGTGGGTAGCGCGGCGGAGGTGGCGCGGCGGGCGCTGACTGTATCACAGGCGCGGGCTGAACAGCATTCGCAGTCAAGCCGAGCGTCTTCACCAGTCTGGCCAGGCCCGCATCGAAGCTAGCGCCGCGCCCGTCGGTGTATTGGGTTGCGCCCCAGCCGATGGGGACGCAGTCATGCCATTCCGTTCCGCGCGCCCAGAAGGGGATAACGGGTTTGCCCTTATTCTTTGCGATGTTGATCTCGTCAAAGACGTAGGTGGAGAGCGCGGCAGTTTCAGAGGCGACATAGATCACATGCGTCGCCTGGCCGATACCGTTCCGCACAGCGATCTGCCAGCTTGGTGTTCCGGGAGTCAGTTGCTCGTGGTCTAGCCAGACAGCGGCGCCCGCCCGCGTGAGGCCCGTCTTGAGGCGCTCCACCAGATCAACGTCCTTGCTGGAGTAGCTGATGAAGATGCGTACACTCGCGCCCTGACTCGCCCCAGACATCCCACGCCTCCTCGCTCGCCACTCGCCACGCGCCACGCGCCACGGCGGTTCCAGCCGGGCTGCGCCTGTTCACTGAGCGGTAGTATAGCACGGTGGGGGCAGAAAACTATGGTAGGATACGCGTCGTGAAGAGGCAGCGAGGAAGCCATGAATAATCCGACACCCCAGCGCCCGCGCTATTCCATGGTGATCCAATGGTCGGATGAAGACCAGGCGTACATTGTGTCCATTCCAGAGTTTCCAGGAAATCTGACGCACGGCGACACCTATGAGGAAGCGGTGAAGCAGGGCGAAGACCTGATTGAATCGCTCATACTCTGGGCGCAACAGGACGGTAAGCCGCTCCCGCAGCCACACGTGTTCGCCACGCCGTAGGGATACGCCGGGCGAATAAATTCGCGCCTCAAGGCCATCCAGCCACAACGTCCGCCTGCGCGGACGCGGGTTCGGCGGGATGGGGACCCGCGAAGGCGGGTCTTGTGGCGGCACGCCCTGAGGCGCGAATTTATTCGCCCGCTCGCGCGCCCGCTCGCTTCGCCGCCGCGTCCACCGCCGCGTCCACCGCCGCCTTGCCGGCGTTCTGCAGGACGACATCCTCGACGGGGGCGTTGACCAGGCCGGCGCGGGCGTCGCGGAAGAGGCGCTCCAGCGGGCCGCGCTGGAGGCCATGACCGCCGGCGATGCGCATCGCCAGGTCGGTGATGCGGGCGGCGTTGGCGGTGGCGATGACCTTGACCAGCGGGGCCTCCTGGCGCAGGCGCGGGCGGGCGTCGGGCGATGTCACCCAGTCCTCGGCGAGGCCGTACATCACACGGCGCGAGGCCAGCAGCAGCGACTCGATCTCGCCCAGTCGCAGCCGCACGGTGGGCAGCTCGCCGATGGGCTTGCCCAGCGCGGTCGGGATGCGCGTCGCGGCGAAGCGCGCCGCCTCGTCGCGCGCCGCCAGCGCCACGCCGGTGTAGACAGCGGCAAGTGTCAGCGATCCCCAGGGCAAGCCGAGCGCGGCGCGCGGGTCGGGCTGGCCGGGGTCGCGGGCGGCGATCAGCGCGTCAGCGGGCAGCGCGGCGTCTTCCAGGATAAGGTCGTGGCTGCCGCTAGCCCGCAGCGCCAGCGCGTCCCATGTCTCCTCGATGCGCAGGCCGGGCGCGTCGCTGGGGGTCAGGAAGTCGCCGATGCGCGGCGGTTGTCCCTCCTCCTGGATGGTCGCCATGACGAGGAAGTAGCGCAGGCCGGGCGCGCCGGTCGTGTAGATCTTGCGCCCGGTGAGCCGCCAGCCGCCGGAGGGGTCACGCCGCGCGGTGGTGGCGGGCAGGCCGCCATAGCTGGGGCTGCCCATCTCTGGCTCGGCCTGCGCGGCGTTGATCGTCGCGCCCTGCTCGACGACCTCGCGGAAGAGCGCCGGGGCGCGGTCTGGCCAGAGGCCGCCCTCAGCGATCTGGCCGAGATTGCTCAGGCTCATGCCCAGCGCCAGCGCCGTCGAGGCGTCGCCCCACGCCAGCCGCTCCAGCGTCAGCACGTACTCCAGCTCGTTCGCGCCCAGGCCGCCGTACTCCTCCGGCGTGGTCAGCGCCAGCAGCCCGGCGGCGCGCAGATCGGCGAAGTTCTCGTGGGGAAAGGAGCCGTCGGCGTCGTGCGCGGCGGCGCGCCCAGCGAAGGCGCGCGCCAGCGGCTCCGCCAGCGCGAGGAAGCGGCGCTGCCGGTCGGTCGAAGGGTATTTCACGCGGTTATGCTCCATGATGTGTGGGATGATATTGCGGGCGATTACGGGGAAAAGCGGGGAAACGCGGGCGATGGCGGGGAAACGCGGGCGAATGAATTCGCGCCTCAAGGCCATGCGGCGGCCACAAGGTCCGCCTGCGCGGACCCACGTCTGGCGGGCGTGGACCCGCGACGGCGGGTCTCGTGGCGGACTTTGCCGCCTTGAGGCGCGGTTTCAACCGCCCGCGTTCCTCCGTCGCGACCACCTGACCCACCCCGCCTCACAGCTCGCGCGGGCCGCTTCCCGGCTCGCGGCGGGCGGCGGCCATCAGCGCGGCACGGTATTCGCGCGCGTAGTCCAGGTAGTGCTGGATGCCGTCGGTGACGCGGGCGCGCTCGGCGTCGCTGACCGGGCGGGCGACTTTTGCGGGCGCGCCCATCGCCAGCTGGCCCGCCGGGATGATCTTGCCTTCTGGGAGCAGCGCGCCCGCCGCGACGATGCAGCCCGCGCCGACCTCGGCGTGGTTGAGCAGCGTCGCCGCCATGCCAATCAGCGCGCCATCACCGACCGTCGCGCCGTGGATGATCGCGCCATGCCCCAGCGAACAGCCCGCGCCAATGGTGGCGGGCGCGCCCTCGTCGGTATGGATGACGCAGTTGTCCTGTACGTTCGTGCGGGCGCCGATGCGAATGGGCGCGGTGTCGCCACGCAGCACGGCGCCAAACCAGACGCTGGCGAACTCGCCAATCTCCACATCGCCAACGATCACCGCCGTCGGCGCGATGAAGGCGCTGGTGGCGATCTTGGGCCAGACACCTTTGTAAGGCACTATCAGCATGCGATCACATCCAGTCATTGAGGCGCGGACCTCACCCCCTGCCCCCTCTCCCATAGGAGAGGGGGCACGGGGGTGAAGGGCGCGCGGTGTCTCCTTCACGGTACCACCGGACGGCGGTGCGGCTGCCGGGCGCGCGGCTTACGCCAGGCCCCAGGTGTCCCAGAGCAGGCGCAGGATGCGCCCGATGCCGGCGCGGGCGGCGGGGATGTCGCGCTGCTCGGTGGTCAGGATGCAGTAGACGCCCGCGCCGCTAGGGCCAGAGAGGATGCCCGCGTCATGCACGGCGTCCTCCAGCGTGCCGTCCTTGTGAGCCAGCGTGGCGCCGCTGGGCAGCCAGCCCTCGGTGAGCTCGGCGAAGCTTTGCTGCGCGGTGAGCGTCTCACGCAGGCGGCGGCCACCAGGCAGCGCGTTCCCGCGAAGCAACTCCATCAGCGTCAGGGTTTCCGACGCCGTGGTCAGGTTGTCGCGATGGGCGTGGCGCGCCTCGAAGTCCATGAAGCGGCGGGCCAGGCGGGTGCGAGTCAGGTTCAGGCGGCTCATTGACTCGTTGACCTCGCCTATGCCAACCAGATCGAGCAGGACGTTGGAGGCGGTGTTGTCGCTGACGACCAGCATGAGGGTGAGCAGATCGCCCAGCGTCAGCCGCGTGGCGGGGTCGAGATAGTCCAGCACGCCGCCACCGCCCGCCCGCGCGACTTCGCCGTATCCAGCCGCTCGCCCAGGTCGAACTGGCCCATGTCCACGCGCCGCATCAACTCGATGGCGATCGGGATTTTCGCCAGGCTAGCGGCGGGGAAGACCTCATCCACGCGCAGCGCGACATCGAGCGGCGGCGCGCCTTTGGCTGGGGCGTCATGCTCGTCGTCATGCGCGCTGTGGGCGCCTACCACGGGCAGCGCCCGCGCCAGGGGGCGTCCCGCGCGCCGCGCGGCGACGGCGGTACGACCGCCGAGTGGGGCGATGATGGCGGCAATCTCCGCCTCTAGCGCGTCCGGGTTGGCGTTCTCACTGACGCGACTCATCGCGCCGCCTCCGCGTCCAGCGCGTTGGGGAAGGGGCGGCGCGCGCCCGCGTACATGCCCGCCAGTTTGGCGCTGTAGCCGCCCTCCGCCGGGTCGAGCGAGGTGATGATGACCGACTCGCCAGAGCCGCTGGCGTGCAGCAAGCGTCATGTTATCCAGCGCAATACCGACGTGGGTGATCGCGCCGCCGCTGGCGAAGTAGACCAGGTCGCCCGCGCGCACGCTGGCGCGGTCCACGACGAACGGTAGCGCCGCATATTGCTGGTCGGCGTCGCGCGGGATGAGCGCGCCGCCTTCGCGGCAGGCGAGCTGCGAGAGGCCGCTGCAATCTATGCCCACTGCCGTCACGCCGCCCCAGAGATACGGCGTCCCCAGCAGCGCGCGCGCCAGCGCCAGCGCCGCCTCGATTCCGCGCGGCGGGAAGGGCGCGTCCGCTGGGCGCTCGACCATATCCTCCGACGCCAGCCAGCCGCGGCGGCCACCGGGCAGATTGATCGGCGCGCGGCCCGCCACGGAACGCTGTCCCGCCAGGATGACCGGCAGAGTTGTCGTCGCGTAGACCTCGCCGCGTGTGGCGGGGCCGGTGGCGTACGTGTAGAGCGGCGCGCGCGGAGCGGCGACAACCGCGACGCTCTCAGCGTCGCGCGGTGGCGCCGCCAGGTGGTCGCCCTCTACCCAGCCCTCGTAGTCCGCCAGCCGGACGCGCGCCCAGCCGTTTGGCGCTGTCTCCAGCACAGTCGCGCGCGCGCCCATCAGCGCCTGCGACACCAGCTCCGACGCCCCATCCGGCTCCCGCCGCACATCCGCCACGCCCACCGCAATGGCGCGCGTGCGCACGCGGCGGCGAGCGGCGGGCGCCGCGACAGGACTGGAGAGGGTCATGGTGGGCCTCCTGTGGGGCAGTGGTATGAGGGGATAGGTAAAGGCTGACAGCGCTGGGAATCGCGTGTCATGGGCAGGGTATCACATCGAGCGCTGGCAAGGCGCCGCTTATGATGACGGGCCGCATGGGAACTGCGGTACACTGGAGACATACGAGCGGTGGGCCGGGATGTGGCGTCCTGCCGCCTGCCTGAGGCTGACCGGATAGAGAGGGCATGGAACAAGCGATGATGTACGATCCCAGGCCGGAGGACAAGTTTACATTTGGGTTGTGGACGGTAGGCAATATCGGGCGCGACCCGTTCGGCGAGCCGGTGCGCGCGACGCTCTCGCCCGTCGAGATCGTCCATCTGCTGGCGGAAGTCGGCGCGTGGGGCGTCAACCTGCACGACAACGATCTCGTGCCGATAGACGCGACACCCGCCGAACGCGACCGCATCGTGCATGACTTCAAGGCCGCGCTCAGCGAGACGGGGCTGGTGGTCCCGATGGCGACCACCAATCTCTTCACCGACCCGGCGTTCAAGGACGGCGCGTTCACCGCCAACGACGCGCGCGTGCGGGCCTACGCGCTGCAGAAGACGATGCGCTCGATTGACCTGGGCGTGGAGCTTGGCGCGAAGGTCTACGTCTTCTGGGGCGGACGTGAAGGCGTGGAGACCGACGCCGCCAAGTCGCCAGCGGACAGCATCAAGCGCTTCCGCGAGGCGATCAACTTCCTCAGCGAGTACATCCGCGACCAGGGCTACGATCTGCGGTTCGCGCTGGAGCCCAAGCCGAACGAGCCGCGCGGCGACATCTACTTCGCGACCGTCGGCGCGATGCTGGGCTTCATCGCCACGCTCGACCACCCGGAGATGGTCGGCGTCAACCCGGAGATGGCGCACGAGCACATGGCCGGGCTGAACTTCCTGCACGCCGTGGCGCAGGCCTGGGAGGCCGGCAAGCTCTTCCACATTGACCTCAACGACCAGGTCATCGGGCGCTACGATCAGGACTTGCGCTTCGGCTCGCACAACATCAAGAGCGCCTTCTTTCTGGTGAAGTTCCTGGAGGATGTGGGCTACGACGGCAGCCGCCACTTCGACGCCCACGCCTACCGCACCGAGGACCTGGAGGGCGTCAAGGACTTCGCGCGCGGCTGCATGCGCAACTACCTGATCCTCAAGGAGAAGGCGGCGCGCTACAACGCCGACGCCGAGATCCAGGCGCTGCTGGCGGAGATCAACGCCAGCGACGCCGCGACCGCCGCGCTCACCGGGGCATACTCCCGCGAGCGGCTGGCCGCGCTCCAGGCCGCGACCTTCGACCGCAAGGCGCTGGGCGCGCGCGGCTATGCCTACGAGCGGCTCGACCAGCTGACCATCGAGCTGCTGCTGGGCGTGCGGTAGGCGCACGGCGGACGGATGCGGGCGGGATACACGGGCGGTTGAAACCGCGTCTGAAGGCGGCATAGCCGCCGCGAGACCCGCCTGCGCGGGTCTGAATTCGCGTCCCGTCCGCGCGCCGTCCCGTTTGGTACACGCGAGGGGAAGGTGCGTCATGCCAGATTCCGCGCTGTTGCTGGGGCTGGATGTCTCGACGACGGGCGTCAAGGCGCTGCTGGTGGATGAGCGCGGGCGGGTGGTGGCCAGCGCCACCGTCCCGCACGCCTCGTCGTCGCCCCATCCGCTGTGGTCGGAGCAGCGGCCGGAGGACTGGTGGGACGGCGCGGTGGCGGCGATCCGCGCGGCGCTGGCGGAGGCGGGCGCCGCTCACGGCGCAGTGCAAGCGGTCGGGCTGACAGGCCAGATGCACGGCATGGTGGCGCTGGATGACGCCGGCGCGGTCTTGCGCCCCGCCATCCTCTGGAACGACCAGCGCACGGCGGCGGAGTGCGACGAGATACGCGCGCGGGTAGGACGCGCGCGGCTGATTGCGGTGACCGGCAACGACGCGCTGACCGGCTTCACCGCGCCCAAGATCCTCTGGACGCGGCGCCACGAGCCGGAGATCTACGCCCGCATCCGCCATATCCTGCTGCCCAAGGACTACCTGCGCCTGCGCCTGACCGGTGAATACGCGATGGATAAAGCCGACGGCTCCGGCACGCTGCTCTTCGATCTGGCGCGGCGCGGCTGGTCGGGCGAGGTCCTGGATGCGCTGGAGCTGCCCGCCGCGTGGCTGCCGCCGACCTTCGAGGGGCCAGAGGCGACGGGGATGGTCAGCGCGGCGGCGGCTGAGGCGACAGGGCTGCCAGCGGGCATCCCCGTGGTGGCGGGCGGCGGCGACCAGGCGGCGCAGGCGGTCGGTGTGGGCGCGGTCAAGCCGGGCGTGCTGGCGCTGACGCTCGGCACGTCGGGCGTGATCTTCGCTACCACGGAAAGCCCGGTGATCGAGCCTGAGGGACGGCTGCACGCCTTCTGCCACGCCGTCCCCGGCCGCTGGCACCTGATGGGCGTGATGCTGAGCGCGGCGGGCAGCCTCCAGTGGCTGCGCGACACGCTCGCGCCTGGCGTTTCCTTCGATGAGCTGGTCAGCGAAGCCGCTACGGCTCCGGCGGGCAGCGATGGGTTGCTGTTCCTGCCCTACCTGACGGGCGAGCGCACGCCATATCCTGACCCGCTGGCGCGCGGCGCGTGGATCGGCCTCACCGCGCGCCACACCCGCGCCCACCTGACACGCGCGACGCTGGAGGGGGTGGCGTTCGGCCTGCGCGACATGCTAGGGCTGATGCGCTCCGCCGGGCTGCCCGTGCCCGACCGCGCGCGCGTCTCCGGTGGCGGGGCGCGCGGCCCGTTGTGGCGCAGCATCATCGCCAGCGCGCTGAACATCACGCTCGATCTGCCCACCGCGACGGAGGGCGCGGCGTATGGCGCGGCGCTGCTGGCCGGGGTGGGCGCGGGCGTATGGCCGGATGTGGACGCGGCGGCGGCGACGATCGGCGTGATACCCGGCGCGGAGCCAGTGGCCGCCGATACCGCGCGCTACGACGCCCTGTACGAGCGGTATCACGCGCTGTACGGGACGCTAGCGCCCACCTTCCACGATCTTGCGCGCATCGCGGGCGCGGGAAGCGAATGAGATAGTATTGTGAGGAGGGCGGAAATGCTGATTTCATGGGCGCTTGCGCCATCATGGCGTCGGTAGTTCAGTCGAGTTTCTACGCCCGATCGTTGACATATGTTTGCGCCCGTGATAGGCTAGAAGTACCTCCGAGAGGAGGCACGGGGCAAGGGCCCTGGCGATTCACGGTGGAACGTTGGAAAAGGAGACTTGCCCATGTTCCCAATGAAGAAGCCGATTCGCCTGCTCGGGATGGTGTTTCAAGTTGACCAGGCGCGCCCGTTCAAGCGGGCGGACAGGGTAGCAGCGCCAGCCGTCTGACCAGCGGGTATGCTCACCGAGAAGGTTGAGCTAATTACGACGATAACCTGTGTTGACGAGCCGGCCGTCTGGAAGCGCGACTACCCGCCCTGTTCCGGACACGCGCCAGTGTTTCCCCTCGATGACGCCTCGATAGGTGACGCCGAGCGCCGGAAGCCAAGCGTGAATGGCAGGGAGAATGATCCACAACGATCATCCTAAGAGCGAGGGCCGCCGGGAATGGCGGCCCTCTACTTATGTCTGAAGAGCGGCGTGCGCCGGTCATGGATGGCCGGCGCACGCCGCGGATGGGCTCGAAAAGCCCGTCCGCTAGTCCCCCAGGCTCAGGACGGCCATGAAGGCTTCCTGCGGAATCTCGACGCTGCCAACGCGCTTCATGCGCTTCTTGCCCTCTTTCTGCTTCTCCAGAAGTTTGCGCTTGCGCGAGATATCGCCGCCGTAGCATTTGGCGAGCACGTTCTTGCGCATCGCTTTCACTGTCTCGCGGGCGATCACGCGGCTGCCGATGGCGGCCTGGATGGGCACCTCGAAGAGCTGGCGCGGGATGAGCTCTTTCAATTTATCGACTAGCTGGCGGCCCAGATAGGGGGCCTTGTCGCGGTGGATGATGAGCGAGAGCGCGTCCACCGGCTGGCCATTGACCAGCACATCCAGCTTGACCAGCTCTGACTCGGCGTAGTTCGCGAAGGAATAGTCGAGCGAAGCGTAGCCCTGCGTGCGCGATTTGAGCTGGTCGTAGAAGTCAATGATCAGCTCGCCGAGCGGCATGCGGTAGGTCAGGTGGACACGGTCTTCCTCGATGTACCGCAGCTGCTGGAACTCACCGCGCCGTGTGCTGACCAGGTCCATGATCGCGCCGATGTAGCGCGCGGGGGTGAAGATCGAGATGTCCATCACGGGTTCCTCGATCTTCTCGAACTCGTTGGGCGCGGGCAGCTCGGCGGGGTTGTGGACGCTGAGCGTCTCACCGTTGGTGCGCGTGACCATATACTCCACGCTCGGCGCGGTCGCCAGGATGTCGAGGTTGTACTCCCGCTCCAGCCGCTCCTGGATGATCTCCATATGCAGCAGACCGAGGAAGCCGCAGCGGAAGCCGAACCCGAGCGCCACAGAGCTTTCGGGATCGTAGACCAGCGAGGCGTCGTTCAGCTTCAGCCGCTCCAGCGCGTCGCGCAGCAAAGGGTAGTCGTCGCCCTCCACCGGGAAGATGCCAGCGAAGACCATCGGCTTGGCGGGACGGTAGCCAGCCAGCGCCTCATGCGCGGGCCGCGCCGAGAGCGTGACGGTGTCGCCGACCTGGCAGTCTTTGACGTTTTTGAAGCCGGTGGCGATGTAGCCCACCTCGCCTGCCGCCAGCTCGCCGACGGCGATCAGCTGTGGGGTGAAGTAGCCGACCTCCAGGGTCTCGGTCTCGCTGCCAACCTGCATCATGTGGACGCGCTCGCTGGCGCGCAGCTTGCCATCCATGACGCGCACGTAGGCGATGACGCCCTTGTACGCGTCATACTTCGAGTCGAAGATCAGCGCGCGCAGCGGATCGCCCAGCTCGCCCTTGGGCGGAGGGACGCGCGCGATGACCGCCTCCAGGATGTCCTGCGTGCCGATGCCCTCTTTGGCTGACGCGAGCACGACCTCCTCGCGAGGAATGCCGATAACATCCTCGATCTCGGTCATCACGCGCTGCGGGTCAGCGCTGGGCAGGTCAATCTTGTTGACGACCGGGATGATCTCCAGGTTGGCTTCCATCGCCAGGTAGAGGTTAGCGAGCGTCTGCGCCTCGATACCCTGCGTGGCGTCCACCACCAGCACGGCGCCCTCGCAGGCCGCCAGGCTGCGCGAGACCTCGTAGGTGAAGTCCACATGCCCTGGAGTGTCGATCAGGTTGATCTCGTACTCCTCGCCGTCGCGCGCGGTGTAGCGCATGCGCACGGCCTGGGCTTTGATTGTGATGCCCTTCTCGCGCTCCAAGTCCATCTGATCGAGCACCTGCTCGGTCATGTCACGCTTGGAGACAGCCCCGGTGAATTCCAGCAGGCGGTCGGCCAGCGTGGATTTGCCGTGGTCAATGTGCGCGATGATGCAGAAGTTGCGAATGTGTCGCTGATCCATGAGGCTCGGTCGCGGCGAGCGCCTTGGCGCCAGTGAGGCGCGCCGGGCGGCCTGCCTTATCCTTTCAAGGTGATAGGTGAAACAGAGTCGTGGCGGGGGACAGGGCGAGAGCGCCATATGACGCCCGGCCCATTATAGCGCGCCGCGCCTTTTGGCGCCTGATTACGCCTCCGCGGCCCGCGCCTCACGTCCCGGCGCGCGCTCCGACTCGGAATCGGTCTCGATCAGACCGCCGCCCAGCGCCTCGTCACCATCGGGACCGCCGTAGAAAACGGCGGCCTGGCCGGGCGTGATGGCGCGCAGCGGCTCGTCGCAGCGCACCAGCGCGCGTCCGTCGCCCAGCGGCGTCACCGTGGCGGGCGCGGGCGCCGCCTTGTAGCGCGTCTTGACCAGCGCGGCGAACGGCCCGGCGGGTGCGCGCCCCGATGTCCATGTCGTCTCGCGCACCGTGAACTCCGTCTGGTCGAGGTGGGCAGCGGCGCCAACGATTAGCGCGTTGCGGTCAGCGTCCAGCCGCAGGACGTGCAGCGGCTTGGGTGATGAGATACCCAGCCCTTTGCGCTGGCCGACGGTGTAGTAGGCCAGCCCCTCGTGCACGCCAATCCGCGCGCCGGACTCGTCGAGGATCGGCCCCGGCTGTGGCGCGGCGCGCCCAGTGGAGTCCGCGTAGCGCCGCATGAAGCCGCGATAGTCGTTGGCGGCGACGAAGCAGATCTCCTGGCTCTCGGCCTTGCTGGCCACGGGCAGCCCGCGCTCAGCGGCCATCGCCCGCACCTCCGGCTTGGTGAACTCGCCGAGCGGGAAGAGCGCGTGGCGCAGTTGCTCCTGCGAGAGGACGTGCAGCACGTAGGACTGGTCCTTGGCGCGGTCCGACGCCATGCGCAGGCGGCGCAGGCCGGTCAGCGGATCGTCATCCAGGCGGACGTAGTGGCCGGTGGCCAGATAGTCGGCGCCGAGGGCCAGCGCGCGCTCCAGCAGCAGGGTGAAGCGGATGTGGCGGTTGCAGCGCAGGCAGGGATTGGGCGTGCGACCCGCGAGATATTCCTCGTAGAAGAAGTCCACAATCTCGCGCTGGAAGGGTTGCTCGACGTTGATGACGTAGAACGGGATGTCCAGCTTGGCGGCCACGCGGCGCGCGTCGCCGACGGCCTCCAGCGAGCAGCACTTGTTCTCGGCGACTAGCTCGACCCCGTCATTATCTACCGTCGTTGGCTCCGACCACAGGCGCAGCATGATGCCCACGACATCATAGCCCTGCTCCTTGAGCAACGCGGCGGCGACGGAGCTATCCACGCCACCACTCATGCCAACCACTACGCGCGTCATCTCGCCTGCCTCGCCCCTGTCACCTGTCAAAACGCCTCATCCTGGGTCGGGGCCATCCACGAGCGCGCGAGCAGGCCCTAACTAGCGAAGTATACGACACGCGGGAGGTAGACAGGTATGCCGCAACGCGCGCCGGACGGGCGGCGCGCCTGCCGCTCATCCGGCGGTTTGCGCCGCCTGAGCCATCGCTGGCTGCCGAACCAGGCGCTTCCCATACCGAGCGACGACAAGCGCGACAACCACCCATAAGGCTACGGCGTATGCCCAATACCACGCGGTTTCTTGAGCGGGCGATATCCCCACGGGATCGAACACGACCAGGGAAGCCGTCATGCTCACGTGCATAATCTGGGCCAATAGCAAGCTATCGGTGTTGGAATAGACCCAGGAGATGAGAACCCTCATAGCCGTGACTATGGCGATGAAGGAGAGAAAGAAGGGCAGCCAGTAGGCTCCGTGTGGGGCGGCGGCCCCGAGATAATCAACCACAGGCGCATGCCATAATCCCCACAGCACACCAAGCAAGAGTGCGGCGGCCAGCGCGCTTCGTCGCGCTTGCATCCTGGGGAAGGCGTAGCCCGTCCATCCGATCTCCTCGATAATGCCGGGAATGCCAAACAGAATGCCGATCAAGAAAAGCTTCGGAGTGAAGGCAGGGGAGACCAGCGCGCTAAAGCCCAGCAGAACAGCCAGGGCGAGAACTGGAGGCGTCAGAATAGCCACTGCGTACCAGAGTGGACTCACGCGCCAGCGCCCCATGCGAGCGAACAGCTTCCTCAGGCCACTGCTGCCGTCAAGAACGCCGGTCAACACAAGCGCCGTGAGAAGCACGCCCATATCCAGGATGGGGAACAGGATAAACTCCGCGTCACTCGCCTGCTCGGTCCCGCCACGCAGGAGCTTCGGCCCCACCACAACCAAAAAGCTGCCATAGGAAATGAGGAGAACCAGGACAAAGTACGTGATGACTGGATAACGCTGCAGAAAAATCCTTGCCGTCCGCATGGCGCAACCTCACGATTCTGTTCCCAATGAACCGCGCTGATGTCTTATGATGATCCTTGCCCAATCAACTGGCAGGGGTATTACGCATGGCACGACGGTCATCCCTGCCGAGCGATTCAAAGCGTAGATCTGACAGCAGCATTGTTATCCCCGAGCGCTCGCTTTGTCAAACAGCGCGCAGTTGTGGTGATATGGCCCTTCATAGCGCTGGCGCCGCCCCTCGCTTCATCTGGCTGAGCAAGCCTTGTACACTATGGGAGACGCCTTGCCTCGCTGCGAGAAGCGCTTCAAGAAGAAGGTGTGGACGTCTATGAGCGACACGCAACCTCATTCGCAACCCGATCTACGCCTGGAGGCGCTCCCGCCACTCCCGCAGTCACAGACGGTACGCGACATCGCGCCCAGGCTGTGGCGGGACGAGCGGGTTGTGGCGATCTGGCTGGGTGGCAGCCTCGCCGCAGGGACCGCTGACCAGTACAGCGATATTGATATGCGTCTGGCTGTCGCGCCTTCCGACATCACGAGCTGGGAAGCGCCCGATCTCGATACCTTCCTGGGCGGCCCGCCGCTGGCCAGGCAATTCGTGCGCTTCGAGGAAAGCTCTTTCCTGCATCACCTGATCGTGCAGAACGGCGACATTCTCGACCTCCTCGTACAGAGCGCTGAGGTCAATCTGGGCTCAGAGGCCGTGCTGGTTCTCGGATGTCGTAGCGATGCGTTCGCCGGGCGGCTCGACTCCAGCAATCGTGCGCCCACACCTGAGCGCGCGCCGGTGACCAGCGACGCCGTGCGTGACCTGGTCGTCAACTTCTGGGTCAACAGCCACAAGCATCGCAAGGTGCTGCATCGCAATCTCGATCTGATGTTCCCAGCCGCCGCATACACGAACTGGAGCATGCTGATGCGTCTGTGGTACATCGAAGCCACTGGCTACGATACCACCCCAAGCCACTTCACCGGCATACACGGCCTCACCGAGCTGGTGCGGGCTGTCGAGCAGGCGCATGGGGCCGAGCCGCTGGCGCTGTGCGGCATGCCGGCGCGCAATCGCGAGGAGATTTGTGAGGCGATCGAGCGTCATCGGGAGATTGTCACGCAGCTTGGGCGGCGCCTGGCTGATCGGTATGGCTTCGAATATCCGGCGGCGCTGGAGGAGGTGACCCGCCTGGATTGGAGCGCGTTTCGCGCGGCCACAGACGGCGCCGCGCCACCTCGCGCAAACTCAGGCGGGTGAGTATAGTGGTCGCTTAACCTTGCCAGCCCTCAGCAACCGATAGCGTGGGGCCGTTAGTCTTAATCGCTGCGTCCGGAGTGGAGGGCCGCCTGGGCGGCGGTGACGTCGGCGCGAGCGCGGGCGTCCTCGGCGATGCGCTTGGCGACGGCGGAGCAGCCGTGCATGATGGTGGTGTGGTCGCGGCCGCCAAGCTGCGCGCCGATCTGGAAGAGCGAGAGGCCGGTTTCCTCGCGCATCAGGTACATCGCCACCTGGCGCGCCCAGGCTACCTGACGCTCGCGCGACTTGCCCAGCAGCGCCTCGGTCGGAACGGCGAAGCGAGCGGAGACAGTGGCCAGCACAGCGGCGGCGTCCACCGGGCGGCTGGCCTGGCGCTCCTGGCGCATGGGGCCCAGCGCGCGCGCGACGGTCTGCGCGTCGAGCGGCGCGCCCATCGTCCGCGCCCAGATAGCGACACGCTTGAGCTCGCCCTCCAGCTCGCGGATGCTCTCGCAATCGGGCCGCGCCACCTGCTCCAGCGCATCCTCTGGCGCCTGGATATCCAACTCGATGGCCTTCGCCCGCAGAATCGCCAGGCGCTCCTCGAAGGCGGGCGGCTGGATGTCCACCATCAGGCCCCACTCGAAACGCGAGCGCAAGCGGTCATGGAGCTGGGGCATCGCGCGTGGCGGGCGGTCGCTGGTTAGCACGATTTGCTTGTTGGCCTCGTGCAGCCAGTTGAACGTATGGAAAAACTCTTCTTCAGTCGAGTCGCGCCCGGCGATGAAGTGCACGTCGTCCACCAGCAGCGCGTCCACCGTGCGGTAGCGCTCGCGGAAGGAGGGCGTGGCGTGGCGGCGGATGGCCTCGACGATCTCGTTGGTGAATTGCTCCGCCGTCACGTAGGCGACGCGCAGACCACGCGAGGTGAGCTGGCGGCCAATCGCATAGAGCAGGTGCGTCTTGCCCAGGCCCACGCCGCCCCAGATCAGCAGCGGATTATAGCGCTCTCCGGGCGCGCGTGCGACCTCCTGCGCGGCGGCGTGGGCGAAGCGGTTGCCTGGCCCGACGATGAAGGTCTCGAAGGTGAAACGCGGGTTCACGTCCGCGCCCTGTTCACTGGGCGGGCGGGAGTTGGAGCGTAGCGGCCCTGACGCTGGCGCGCGGGAGGCGCTGGCGGCGGGGAGCGGCGCGCGCAGAGGACCGCTGGCCGGGCCGCTCGATAACCCGAGCAGCGGTGGCTGGGAAACGCGAAGCTCTGCCCGATCGGCGCCGCCGCGCGAGGGTGGCGCGACGCGCGGCATTGCGGGGGCGGCGGCGCTCTGCGCGCGCTCGGGGCGCACGGGCGCACGGCGGCGGGTCGCGCCTGTGGCGCGGGGTGGCCGTGCAGGCTCGTCATCGTGGTCGGGGCGGGCGATGCCGGAAGCGTTGATCTCGAAGCGCACCTCGGTGGGCGCGCCAATGACCTGGCTGACGGCGGCGCGGGTAATGTCTTCAAAACGCCGCGTGAGATGCTCGGCGGCGAAGCTGTTGGAGACGGATACGACCAGTGTGCGCCCGGTCAGCGCGACCCCAGTGGCGCCGCGAAACCAGGTTGTGTACGCGCCCTGAGACACGCGCTCCCGTATGCGCTCGAGCGCGGCCTGCCAGACCTGACGGGCATCCATCTCGCCGCCTCCGGGGAAACGCGCGTACGCGCGATCCGTCCGCCGCAGTGTGGTTTGGGGAAACCGATAGTGCAGTGTAGCACTGTCCTTGCGGGGGTGTAAATAACCGATTGTACTGGATACTGAGCCAGAAGTACGGGCTGGGGTCGCCCGCGATCTAGCGGAGAAGGACAGCCGGCGTAGCCAACCGGCATAGCCTCCAGTATCTGAGACAAACGACTGGGCGCGCGCGCGCGTCACGCCCTATCCCCAGGTGGGGCGCCTCAGATACCACAGGTGAACGGCTGGGGGACAGATCCCTTTGTCCAGCCAGATGACGGGGAACTGGTGTTGAACCGCGACGCCGATTGCGCCGCCGGCTCGAAGATAATCCAGGTGTAGGTAACTTTGTAGGGCGCGCAGACCGCTGAAGAGATATAGGGCTGCGCGCTCCCAGCGCCGCCGGGTGAAGTGAGCGAGTTTGCTTCCACAAATATTGCTACGACCTCGCCGGTGATAACATCGGCGTAGACATGCTCTGGCAGCGCCGTATCCACGCGATAGAGGTCATAGACCTTCATGCTGTGGTCGCCTGGCGGCGTGATCGTGGTGGTTCTTAGATACCAAAGCTGGCCTGTGCCAAGGAATGTTTCCGCTGTGTAAGCGATCTCCGTAACGCCATGCGGCGTTGACTTGTACAGTGTGGGGCCTTTGAGAGTCTGATAGACCTTGTGGATCCAATCGAGCCGCACACCTGCGCCATCGGAGGCCGTGATCTCGGTCACATCCAGGCCTCCCGACGGGCTGGTGACCGTCGCGTTACGCGAACGCGTGTCCCCACTGAGCGTGACATCCCAGTTCCAGACCTGCCCGTCCGTCCCCATCACGCTTGCGATGGAGCGAAGCAGCGATCCGGTGTGTGGCGAGCCAATCGCGACGCGCGGCATGGCATACGGCATATCCATCGAGAGACTGACAAGCCGAAGCTCAGTATCCACATCCGCCGTGGAGGCGCCCACGGCAGGCTGGGTATCGAGCAACAGGCGCGCATCGCCGCGTGTCTGCTCTACTCCGCGCCAACCAGGCCCCTCGACCATCTCCAACGCGCGCCAGGGATTACTCTGGCTGACCTGCCACGCCAGGTCCTGCGTCTGGGTCGCCTGACTGGTGTAGGCGCTAGCCTGCGAGCTGGCCGGCTGCTCGCGTAAGTGCAGCGTGCGCAGCGGCCCCGCGCTGAATATCCAGGTTACGTCCAGGAGGCGCTCGCCTTGCGTCAATGGTGTCACGGTGACAGCGTGCAGCCGCGCGCCATCCGGTAGGTAGGTCGGCGTGACTGGCGTGAACCTCAGGAGGGATGCGACGCCGCCCACCGCGCTTTTGGTCGCGTTGAGTGTATCGCCAGGTGGGATCGTAGGGGTCGGCGTCGCACTAGAGGGTTGCATAGTGGTGACCAGCGACGAGCGCATCAGCAGCCCCGCAGTGAGCGCGATCAGCAGCAGCGCCGCGATGGTAGGCAGCGCGCCGGTGAATGGCGCGCGCCAGTGGGAGCGCCTGCGCGTCGGCGCTGTGGAAGCGGGCGCGTCCGTATCGGGCAAGCGCACTTCGCGCAGCCGGACAGGGCCAATCCCGCGCGCGCGGCCCAACCGCTCACGCGAGACGGCGCTGGAAGCGTTATCCACGCGCCGCGCGCCCGCCAGCACCTTGTCAAAGACGCCCGCTGAGGGTGTGGTGCGGGGCAGCGCGGCCAGTGTGGCGCTCACGGAGCGCAGCGCGTCCAGCCGGGCGGAGCAGGCGGGGCAGGCGCTGAGGCGCGCCTCGATCTCGGCGCGTTCCTCACGCGGCGTCTCGCCATCGGCGTACATTGAGAGTTGGAGGGGGCTGATGTGCTCATGCGGATTGCGGGTTGAGCGCTCTGAGTGATTCATGATGTCCCCTCCTTTCGTAGCTCATCGTAGTAGCGGGCGAACAGGTCGCGCGCGCGGCTCAGCCGCACAGCCGCCGCCCCGGGCGAGACGCCCATCGCCTCCGCGATCTCGTGATACGAGAGGCCTTGCAGACTACTCATCAGCAGACAGGTGGCGTACTTGGGTGGCATGCGACGCAGCGCGGCGGCGATGTGGTCGCGCTCGGCGACGCCCTCCAGCGCGGCCTGCGCGGCGGGCTGGGCGACATCGGGCGCGGGGCCGGAGTCGGGGTCATCGCTCGGACTGAGGGAGATGGCCAGCCCCAGGACGCGCCGGATACGTGAGCGGCGGCGCATCTGGTCCATGCAGAGATTCGTCGCGATGCGGTACAGCCAGGAGCGCAAGCTACTTGGGTCGCGCAACTGATCGAGACGCGCGTAAGCCCGGATAAACACCTCCTGTGTCACATCGTCGGCGTCCTCCTGATTACCGAGCAGATGAAACACATAGGTGTGAATGGGACCGCTGTACTCGCGATAGATACCCGCGAGCAGAGCCTCGCCGGAAACCTCGCCAGATGACACAGGCGCTCCAGACTGACTGACCGCTCCGCGCAACTCACGTCCGGCGCCCCATGCGGGAAGCGAAGCAAGGGCCGCCCAGTGCGGCGTAGCCAGCGCAAGCCAGCGCGCCCACCCGCCCCGCGCACCCAGGCAGCTTAGCATGCGCTCCTCGTCTTTCCACATGTGGCGGGATGGGTGCGCTCGAGCGCCCATCCTCTCACGTTCCTGACGCGAGTCGCAGGACCTGATTTACAGGGAGCGCGCCTCCAACGGTTGAATGACTACGCGCCCAACAGCGCGGGCAGCCGCAGCGCTAGCCGCCAGTCGCCGCTGACGCTCAGCCGCCGGGTGGCCATCGCCCAGCGGGGATCGAGCCGCTCCGTGGCCACGCTCGCCCAGTCGGCGGCGGTCGAGCGCAGCGTCAGCGCCGCTGCGGCGGCTCGCCCGCGCTTGACGGTCGCGGCGCCCCGCTCGACAGCCAGGAACCACGGCTCAGCGTCGCTGAATTCCCACTGGATCGGGCCGGGAAAGCTTGATGGCGCCTGCGTGACCGCTACCCGCTCCAGCGCCTCGAAGAGCAACGCCATGCTCGACTCGTTGACCTCCAGTGGCACGGCGTCGCCCACCATCCCGACGCGCATCAACGCCAGCGCCCGCGCGGCCTGGGCGCTAGGCGGGTCATCCGCCCCCAGCTTGACCAGCGCGACCACCTCGGATGGCTGGATGCCCGCGCGGGCGAGCTTGGCCTCCAGCGATTTCAGGCTGAAGGCGTAGAGGTCTTCGATGTTGATGTCGAACGCGCGCAGGTAGTCGAAGTCCAGCCGGGGGGGCGTCAGCACACTGACCGCCCACGGCAGCACGCGGTTGAGCGTGCGGATGACGGCGCGCTTGATGAATGGCGACCCTGCCACCAGCTCGCCTAGCGTCTGGATGCCGAACGCCATGTGCCGCGACTCGTCACGCGCGATGTGCGCGATGCCCTCGCGGAAGCCGGGCATTACATCGAACTTCGTCAGGTAGTCGAGCATGAAACGCTGGCCAGGATGCGCCAATGTGCCTTCGACGACGATGTGATACAGCGCGATGCACTGGGCGTAGAGCGGCATGTTCGTGGGCTGGCGGCGAAGCTGATCGGTCAGGCGGTCCAGCTCGGCGAAGACGCGGCGAAAGCCGGGCGTTAGCTCCGGGCGGACGGACTCCAGCACCTCGTCGTAGCTCTTTCCCTCGCCCATCACCTCGCGCATGAAACGGTCGAAGAAGACGTGATGCCGGGCCTCGTCCACGATCTGTGTGGTGAGGAAGATGCGCTGCTCCTGGGTGGGCGCCGCCGTTACGAACGGGGCTAGCGTCCGCGCGACGGCCTCTTCGCCGTGGACGAACATCGAATAGTTCCAGCGCGAGGCCTCCCGTTGCTTGGGCGTCAGCTTCTCGCGCCAGTCTACAGCGTCCTGGCTCAGGTCAATGGCGAAGGCGCTCCAGTTTCCGCCCTCCCAGAGCTTGTAGAGCCGGGTGAGGTCAATGGCTGGCCCGGCCTGGTCAAGATCAATCTCCGCGCCTGGGTCAGCCGTCTCATGCGCCATATTCGCCTCCAGCCGCCACATCGCGGCGCCTATACGTCGTTGGAAACCTCGATGAAGAACGTCTCGACGCCGAAGCGGTCGCGCAACAGCTCACCAAGAGCCTGCACGCCCAGCCGCTCGGTGTTGTAATGCCCAGCGGCGATGAAGTTCGCCGCGCCCTCGCTGGCCAGCGCCTGCGTGCCCTCGCTCGTCTCCCCGGTGAGGTAAGCGTCGCAGCCGCGCGTGATGGCCTCCACCAGGCTGCCGGGGGCCGCGCCAGTGGAGACCGCCAGCCTGGCGATGCGCTCCGGCCCGAAGGCGTAGACGCGCGGCGCGGCGCCCGCGATGGCCGCGACCTGCTCCACTAGGGCATCGAGCGTGGGCGGCTCACCCTCGACGACGCCAATCGCCCCAATCGCCTGCCCCTGCCAGACGGCGAAATCCAGCGATTCAACCCCGAAACCAAGGCGGCGCAGCCACTGGACATTGTTCCCTACTTCTGGATGCGCATCCAGCGGGAGGTGGTAGCCCAGCAGCGTCATATCGGCGTCGAAGAGGGCCTTGAGGCGGCGTTTCTCGCGCGCCAGGATCGGGCGCGGGTCGCGGTCGGTGAAGAGGCCGTGGTGGCAGATGAGCATGTCGGCTTTCTTCGCCGCCGCCGCCTCGATCAGCGCCAGATTCGCGCTGACGCCCAGCGCCACGCGGCGCACGCGCGGCTTGCCGATGACCTGCATGCCGTTCGGGGCGAGGTCGCGGAAGCGCGCGATATCCAGAAAACCATCGAGGAAGCGCGTGATCTCGTCGCGGTCCGCGTCCACTGGCTTGCTCGCCGCCTCGCGTGGGGCCTGGTGGGCGGATTCGCGGCGCGGCGCGGCGCGCGTCAGCGTGGAGGGCGCGCGCGGGCCACGCGGGCGGGCGGGCGGCGCCTGGGGCGCCGGGGCGCGCGTGTCCACGGCGGCGCGCGACTTGCGCCGGGTGGCCAGCCGGACATCACGCCCAGCGGGCGGCTCCGGAGCGGGCGGCTCGCTCGCCGCCACAGGCGCGGGAACGAGGGGTGGCGCAGGGCTGACGGTGCGGGGTGGCGCGCTCGTCTCACCAGCGCTATCCATCTCGGCGAGCGTCTCGCGGGCGATCTCGGTGGCGCGCTCGCGATCATCCGGCTCCAGCGCGCCGTCAATCACCATCCCCAGCAGACGGTCCTTGACCACGCGCAGCCAGGGGCCTGGCTCACGCGCGAAGAGCGCCATCAGGTCGTTGCCATCCAGCGGACTCTTGATGGGGACGCGCTCCGCCTCCTCACGCAGCCAGGCGCAGCGCGCTTCCAGCTCGTTGACGCGCGCGACGGCGCGGGCGACCTTCTCCGGGCGGTAGCTGGTGATGTCGGCGCGCGAGAGGTCGAGCAGGTCAGGCAGCACGTCGCCGGCGTCCAGCATCAGCCGCCGCACGGCGCCGTCCGTCCAGTCCGGCAGGTAGGCGTTGACGCGCATGTGCATGCGGACGAGCTTCGAGACGAACTCGATGAACGGGCGGTCGAAGCGCAGCCGCCGCAGGATGTCGCGCGCCATCACCGCGCCAACATCCTCGTGGCCGAAGAAATGGACCTTGCCATCCTCGACGCTGCGCGTGCGCGGCTTGGCGATGTCGTGCAGCAGCGCGCCCCAGCGCAGGGCGGGCCGGGGCGGCGTCCCCGCGACGACGCGCAGCACATGCTCGAAGACATCCTTCGAGTGGGCGGGCTGCTGGCTGATGCCACGTAGCTCCAGCGCCTCCGGCAGCGCCCAGGGAGCCAGGCCCAGATCCACCAGCAGCCGCAGGGCGAGGTCAGGGCGCGGGCTAATCAGCGCCTTGACCAGCTCATCGCGGATGCGCTCGTGGCTGATCTTGCCCAGCGTCGCCGCCTGATCACGGATCGCGTCAGTGGTGGCGGGCTCGATCTGAAAGCCAAGCTGCGCGGCGAATCGCACCGCGCGCAGCATGCGCAGCGGGTCCTCATCAAAGCGCCGCAGTGGATCATTCCCCACCGCGCGAATGATCCCACGCTCCAGATCGGCGCGACCGCCCCATGGGTCGAAGACCTCGCCGGTGAGCGGGTCTCGGGCCATCGCGTTGATCGTGAAGTCACGGCGCAGCAAGTCGCCTTCGAGCGAATCACCGAATGTGACCTCTGGCTTGCGCGATTCGGGGCGGTAGATGTCGCTGCGGTAGGTGGTAATCTCCACCACTTCTACGCCGGGGGGATGGTTCCCGGCGAGCGAGGAGAAGACCGGCTCGCGCGCGGCGGTGGCCTCCATCTCAGACGCGGCGCCTTCGCCCTCTGCGCGCGGATAGTGGACGGCGACCGTGCCGAACGCTTCGCCAACCGTCGCGATGGCGAGCGGATGGGTGAGCGCGACCAGCCGCTTGATATCGTCGGGGCGCGCGTTGGTGGTCAGGTCAATATCAGGGGGCGACTCGCGGCGCAACAGCAGATCGCGCACGCAGCCGCCCACCATGTAGATCTCGTAGCGCTGGGCGCGAAAGACCCGCGCGAGAGCGATGATCGTCTCAAGCATGCCTGGTGGTGTTTTCTCGTTATCGGTAGTGATCGTGGTTATCAGGGTGTCCAGCGGGATGGCCCGGCGTCACGCGCTGTGGGTCTTGATCCACTGGGCGAGGTCACCATCGAGGATGGCGCGCCCCGGCTCGAACTCACAGTCATGGGCGAAGCCCGCGTAGGTCGTCCATGTCTTGTCCTTGCTGCCCAGCGCGTCGAACATCTGGCGGCTGGCGGCTGGCTTGATCGCCTTGTCCGCCTCACACTGTATCACGAGGGCTGGCGCGCGTACCTGCCGGGCGCGGGCTATCGCCGCCAGCCGCATGCGGGTGACCTGGTAGAGGAACGAGGCGCTCTCCGCGCGCACCCAGTAGGTGTCAGCATCGAGCATCGCGATCGCTTCGGGGTTGGTGGTCATCGTCTCCGTGCCACCCGCTCCCGTGAAAGGTTTCGTCGAGCCCATCGCGCCCGTGGCGAGCAGACCCAGGACGGTTAGCGGCGCGATCTTGGCGTCGTCGTCAATCCACGGGTTCATGATCGCGACTCCGGTGAGCAGCGGCTGGGGCCGGGCGGCATCCGCGGCGGCGACATGCAGGGCGAAGATAGCGCCCATGCTATGCCCCAGGATGAAAAGGCGGCTGTTGGGGCGCTCGGCGCGCAGTTGAGTCAGGAAAGCGGTGATGTCGCGCGGGTAGACGCTGCCATCGCGCACATGCCCGCGCGGCCCCTCGGAGCGGCCAAAGCCGCGATGGTCTATCGCGTAGACCGTCAGACCGCGCGCGTGCAGCGCCTCGCCCATGTCAATGAACCAGCCAGAGTGCGCGCCCAGGCCGTGCAGCAACACGAGCGTCGGGGCGGTGTCGCTTTCGAGCCAGCGCCGGTAGAAGAGCTTGACGCCATCGGGCGCGGTAAATGTTCCCGTCTGGTAGCCCGCCGCGACCGGCGTACCCCAATCCCCCACACGCTCAGCCGCGTATTTGCTCTGCGCGCTCATACGCCCTCCCGCCGAAAACCGTCTTGCCCAACACTGTCCGGGCGTGGCCCGGCTCGCACGCCATTATAGCATGGCTGAGGCCTCGACCTTGGCGCCTGTCTCGCAAGCGCAGTATCATATTGTGATATATATCGCGCTCTTCCCTTGTGGATGAGCTACCTCACAAAGGACCGTTATGGAGACTGAAGCCACGCCGGCGCGAGAGACGCCGGCCTCCAAGGCTCGCAAGCGAGCCAGCGCTTCTTCATACTTCTCCAGCGACAACGGGCGCGCCGTCATCTTTACGCTGGCCGCCATTCCAATGGGCGCCATCGGCGCCGTGGCGGCCTGGGCCTTGTATCACCTCATCATGATTTTCACCGGGCTGGCGTTTTACGGGACATTCAGCCTGAAGACCCCAATCTATCCACCGACTCAGGGACTGGGTATCAAGGCGCTGATCATTCCCGTAGCGGGCGCGCTGATCGTCGGCCTGATGGCGCGCTACGGCACAGAGCGCATTCGCGGGCATGGCATCCCCGAGGCGATGGAAGCGGTGCTGACGAACGGCAGCCGCATCAGCGCCAGGGTGGCGATCTTCAAGCCCATCTCCGCCGCGATCGCGGTGGGAACCGGCGGCCCGTTCGGCGCAGAGGGGCCGATCATCCAAACCGGCGGCGCGATTGGCTCGCTGATCGGGCAGGCGTTCAACCTGACGGCCAGCGAGCGGCGCGTCCTGCTGGCCTGTGGCGCGGCGGCGGGCATGGTGGGCATCTTCAACACACCGCTCGCGGCGGTGGCGCTAACGCTGGAGTTGCTGCTGTTCGAGTTCCGCCTACGCTCGTTGGCGCCAGTGGTCGTGGCCAGCGCGGTCGCGGCGGCCTGCCGCACGCTGTTGCTGGGCAGCGCGGTGATGTTCCACATCTCCGCGCCAGTCACCCCCGGCTCACCGGTCAATCTGGTCTGGCTGGCGCCGCTGGGCGTTATCACCGGCATCGGGGCGGCGCTGTTGAGCAAGTCACTCTATGCCATCGAACGCTTCTTCGACCGGCTGCGGGTCAGTGTGATCGTCAAGCCAGCGCTAGGCGCGGTCGTCCTGGGGCTGGTGGCGCTGGTCGAGCCGCTTGTGCTGGGAATGGGCTATACGACCATCACCAACACGCTGAACGGCGACTACAGCAATCCGACACTGGCGCTGCTGGCGATTGGCAAGTCGGTCGCGCTAGTCTTCTCGCTGGGCGCGGGGACCTCCGGCGGTCTGCTGGCGCCGATGCTGCTGATTGGGGCGGCGCTCGGCGTGGGCTACGGACGCGGCATTGCGGCGATCGCGCCGGGAGTGGGGCTGAGTCCCGCGCTATGCGGCATCGTGGCGATGAGCGGCATGTTCAGCGCCGCCGCGCGCACACCGTTGACCTCGTTCCTCTTCGCTTTCGAGCTAACCGGCAATTATCACGCGGTGGTCCCGCTGATGATCGGCTGCATGTTCGCTGACGTGACCGCGCGGGCGCTGATGCGGGAATCGGTGATGACCGAGCGGCTCACCCAACGCGGGCTGCTCGCGCCGCGCCATCTGGAGCCGCACCCGCTGGCCTCGCTGCGCGTGCGCGACGTGATGCGCGGCGCGGTGGAGACGGTCTCCGCCAGCATGCCGCTCGCTACCGTGGCGGGGATGCTCACCAATGTGGAGACCGAGCCGTATCGCTGGGCGCTGCCGGTGGTCGCGGATGATGGGACGCTGGTGGGCATGACGACGCGCGGCGAGTTGATGCGGGCGATGACGGACAAGCGGAACCATACCCGGCCCGCGGGTGATTTCGCCACCACAACGCCCGTCTGCGCAACGCCCGATGAGCCATTGAGCGAGGCGGTCGAGCGCATGCTGGATGGCGACTTCGGCCTGCTGCCGGTCGTCTCCGCCTCGGACCAACGGCGCCTCGTGGGCGCGCTGACGCGCGGCGCGGCGTTGCGCGCCGATCTCCACCGTCGCGAGAGCGAACGCAGCCGCGAGCGGTTCCTGGGTTGGCGTGTCCGCGCGCCTGCTGCCCAGCGCGATGTGGCGCCAGTGAATGCGGCGCCAGTGGATGCGGCGCCAGTGGATGCGACGCCAGTGGATGCGACGCCAGTGGAGTAGCGCCGGGTAGGCCAATCAGGCTGGCGGCGCGAGCGGGTCAGGTATACTTGGGAAACGGGCCGCACAAGCGCATCAGGTGGAAGGCGCGAAGTGGTCGCGCGCCCGGCGCGTCAAACGATGGGGAGATCGCCTGATGCCCTGGCCGCTATACCTGCTGCTGATCGCCGTGCCTGGCGCGCTCATCGCGCAAGCGGTTCACGCGCCGCCGCTGGTGACGTTCCTGCTGGCAGCGCTGGGCGTGATCCCGCTGGCCGGGCTGATCGGCGACGCGACGGAGGGACTGGCGGAGCGGGTGGGGCCAGTGGCTGGCGGGCTGCTCAACGCCACCTTTGGCAACGCCGCAGAGTTCATCATCGGCCTCTCCGCGCTAGCGGCGGGACTGCCAGATGTCGTCCGCGCGGCTATCGCTGGCGCGATCATCTGCAATTCGCTGTTCGCGCTGGGGACGGCGATGCTGGCGGGCGGCTGGCGCTTCGGCGTCCAGCGGTTCGAGGCGCGCAACGCCGGACAGTATTCCCTGATGCTGGCGCTGGCGGTGATTGGCCTCTCCATCCCGTCCCTGCTGGCGACCATTGGCAACGGCGGCTCCTCAGGCAACGTCCACGGGCTGGCGCTGCACGAGATGAGCTATGTAGTCGCGGCGCTGCTGCTGCTGAGCTACGCGGGCTACATCATCTTCTCGGTGTTCGGTGTTCGCGCCCAGCGGCGGGAGCCAGGGGCATCCGCTCAGCGCGCCGAACCCGCGTCCGCGCTGGTGGAGGCGCCAGAGGCGGAGGAAGCGCGGCCCACCGTAGCGGCCAGCGGGCTGGCGGGGCGCATCGCCAACTGGCGGCGGCGGGGGCCGTGGCTCGATGTTGGGGTGCTGGTGGTGGCCACGGCGCTCGTCGCGGTGGTCAGCGAATTGCTTACGGGCGCTATCGAGCCGATCACCAGCGAACTAGGGCTGAGCGGCTTCTTCGTCGGCCTAATCGTGTTGCCGCTGATTGGCGGGGCCGCCGAGTTCTCTTCGGCGATGCGCGCCGCCGTCGCCGACAACATGGAGACGACGCTCGCCATCGCCGCTGGCTCCTCGATCCAGATTCCGCTGCTGGTCGCGCCGCTGCTGATTCTGCTGGGGCCGGTGGTCGGGCAAACGCTCGATCTGGACTTCACCCTGCTGGAGCTGGTGGTCTTCGGGCTAGTGACGGGCGTCTTCGCGCTCATCAGCCTGGACGGGGAATCCACCTGGCTGGAAGGCATGCAACTCTTGGTGTTCTTCCTGATCGTCGCGGTGGGAGCGTTCTTCATTCCCAGGTAGATGTGGCCACAAGGTAATAGGCGCGAGCGAACAGCGTCCTGGAAGAGTATAATGCCCGGCGGGCGTCCCCTATGAGGCGGGCGCCGTGAACGGCCTCGCCAGGGACGGTCGCAGGGGAAGAGAAAGGCATCGCAGCATGGCGGAGTGGCGTCTGGGCTCCTATCAGCTCCAGCGCAAGCTCGGCGAGGGCGGCATGGCGCAGGTCTATCTTGCACGCGATGTCCGTCTCGGCCGGGATGTGGCGGTCAAGGTGCTCGACCGCAAGCTGGCGGACCGGCCCGGCTTCCGGGAGCGGTTCATGCGTGAAGCGCGGCTGGCCGCCGCGCTCGATCACCCCAATATCGTGTCGCTGTATGACTTCGGCGACGAGGAAGCGCTGTTCCTGGTGATGCCCTTCATCAGCGGCGGCAGTCTGCAAGACCTCCTCCCGCGCACACCGCTGCAAGTCGGTGAGGTCGTCACCTATGGCTCGCAGATCGCCGACGCGCTCGACTACGCGCACCAGCGCAAGGTCGTCCACCGCGACGTGAAGCCCGCCAACATGCTGATTCACGCCGACGGGCGGCTGATGCTCTCCGACTTCGGCCTGGCGAAAATCGTTAGCCAGACGAACACGATGAACGCGCCGCGCAACCGCCCAGACGCCGGGACGCCCGAATACATGGCCCCAGAGCAGGTCGTAGGCAGCAGCGACGCCCGCTCGGACATCTACGGCCTGGGCGTGGTGCTCTACCTGCTGCTGACGGGCCGGCTGCCCTTCACTGGATCCAGCTCGCATGAAATCATGCAGGCGCACCTGCGCATCGAGCCGGTCCCGCCGCGCCGCTACAATCCCTCGATCCCGCCAGCGATGGAGACGGTGGTGCTGCGCGCGATGGCGAAGCAGCCCGCCCAGCGGTTCCAGCGCGCCAGCGAGCTGGGCGCCGCGCTGCTGGGCGCGCTGATCGCGGACAATGGCGCGGAACCGTACTCGTTCATTAGCGGACCTTCGCGCAGCGGCTCCCGCCCGACGGGGCCAGCGGCCATCATCCCGCCGTTCGACGCTCAAGGCGACGGCCCCCCACCGTGGGGCCAGCGCTCAAGCGTGGGCTCCGGCCAGCCGTCAGCGCCATTCAGCGGCATGACCTCCGTGCCGCCTCCCGGGTCATGGGAAGGCGTCCGCCCATCATCCTCGATCACCAGTATGCTCCCCGACCTCAACATTCCCTTTACGAGCCATGACGCCCTTGACCAGCCAGGCGCGGCGGAAAGTCACTACCCGGCGGGCGAAGGCGCGCGGATGGCAAGTTGGGGCTCGTTCGGAAACTCCCAAATCACTGGCAGCGGGCCTGGCCTAGGTGGGTCGCTGGCGAGCGCGCGCACGGCTGGACGCATACCCAGCCTGCCAATCAACCAGATTCAGCGCCAGCCAGGCTTGAGTCAGGCGCAGCCATCGATCCCAACTCAGCAGACGCGCATCACGGCGCAACCCTACGTGGGCGCGAGGGTGACGATGGCGCCCGCCTTCACCCAGGCGCGGACCCCGGATGCGGCGGACCTGCGCGCGACGCTGCCGGGAAGCCGGATGACCGATCCACCTGATACCCCGCCACAGCAGGAACGCTCCTCGCGCCTATGGGTCGTGATCGCCTTCCTGCTGATTGTTATGCTCTTCGCGGCGATCGCGCTGCTGCGCTACCTCCAGATCGCACAAGGCGGCATATTGCATTAGCGGAGCCCTGCCCATCCACAATGAGAGGAACACGGTGAGCGAGCGTGAGCGCGCGCGAACGGAGCGCCGCGAGCTGGGCGCCAAGGCGAGCGCGATCTGGGAGGCCAACGCCGCTTTTTGGGACCAGCGTATGGGCGACGGCAACAGCTTCCAGCGACTGCTCGTCGGCCCGGCGACCGAGCGGCTGCTCGCGCCGCGCGCGGATGAGCGCATCCTGGAGGTCGCCTGCGGCAACGGCGTGATGGCGCGGCGGCTGGCGGAGTTGGGCGCGCGCGTCCTCGCGACGGATGTCAGCCCGACCTTCATCGAGCGTCCCCGCTGAGGAGTGCGGGCCGCTATGGCTGGGGCGTGACGCTCAGCGACTCCGCCAGCTCCGCTAGCATGGCCGTTTCGCCCGCGCTGATGGGCTTGCCGCCGATGCCGAGAAAGCCCCCCTCCTTCACCGCGCGCGCCGTGGCATCCGCCGCGTGGTACAGGTAGCGCCGGAAGCCATCGACTTCGCTGGGCGAGACGAGCGCCACAATCGTCACCGCGTCCAGCACGCCTTGCAGCGCCCGCGAGCGCGCCTCCTCCGGCGCCAGCTTCTCGCCCTCGCGCGCGAGATCAACCTGGGGCTGCGTCTCCCCGTGTTTCGCGTCCGCGATCAGCGCGTCCGTCAGCTCGTTGCGCGCGTCCGCGGGCGGCTCGTGCGTCATCGCTCTGTGGATGCCCATCGTCTCCCGAAAAACCTCGATGGGGCCGGGCCGGTCGCCCGTCATCACGAAGAGGCCCGCCAGGATGGGCGCCTGCTCGAGTGTCACCCACTGGCTCGCCGTATAGCTCTCGCGTGTAGACACCGGTTCCTCCTGTTCCCGAAACCATCTGGGCGCACTCCACGCCCCACGGCAGTCACGCGCACGCCGCATGCCATGCGCGAGTCACACGGGCGCGAGTCGCGGGGAGCGGTGTGGTAGAATATCGTGAACTGGCCGCGATTTCTGGGCCGTGATGGAGCGGGCGCGCGGGCGCGGCAGGGTGTGAGCGTGGAGTAGCGCGAGGATGGCGATTCTCTGGCCAGCGGGCCTGACCGACCAGTCGCAGCCGGGCGAGTCGCTGCGGCTGGCGCTGCGGCATGCCATCGCGCTGGCGGAAGCGAGCGCCGGGGCGCTGGCGCTGCGGCATGACGGCGGCGAGGCTCCGCCGTCCTCCGCGCTGGAGAGCGGCGGCCCGATTATCGCCGCTGGCATCGCGCCGGAGGACGCGCGGCGGCTGCTGGCGGCGCTGGCGATTGACCCGCCGCTCGAGCCACTGGACGGGCGCCCGCGCGTGCGCGCGCTGCCGGACATCTGGGCGGGCGAGGTGGCGACGCTGACGCTGGCGGACGCTAGCGGAGCGCTGGGCGAGGTCAGCTTCCTGGGGGCCAGGGGCTTCTCGGCGCGGCGTGCGCTGATGGACCCCGCGCGGCGGCAGGCGCTGGTGGGCATGCTGGTCTCCGCCGCGCGCGCCAGCCAGGAGCTGACGCGGCTGCGCCAGGAAAACCGCCAGCTCGGCTCGATCCTGCATTTCAGCGGCGACGGCATCATCACCGTGGACGCCGGGCTGCGCATCACCGGCTTTAACCCTGCCATGGAGGCGATGACCTCCTGGCGGCAGCACGAGGCGCTGGGGCGCTTCGCCTACGAGGTGGTGCGCCTCAGCACACCGCAGGGCGTCCCCATCGGGCTGGGTCGCAATCCGCTGGCGCAAGTGCTGGCGACGGGCAAGCCGGTGCTCGACCGCGAGCTACTGCTGCTGGCGCGCGACGGTGAGCGGGTGAACGTCAGCGTCACCGCGACAGCGGTGCGCTCGCCCGGCAGCCAGCAGGCCAGCGCGATGATGAACGTGCGCGACATCACCCGCAGCCGCGAGACCGAGGAGATGCGCACGACCTTCATCTCCGTCACCTCGCACGAGCTCCAGACCCCAATCGCGATCATCAAGGGCTACGCCTCGACGCTGGCGCGCGACGATGTGAACTGGAACGCCGATATGGCCCGCGAGCGGCTGCGCGCCATCGAGGAGGAGGCCGACCGGCTGAGTCACCTGGTGGCCAACCTGCTCTACGCCTCGCGCATCCAGGCGGGCGGGCTGAAGATGCGGCATGAGGAACTGGACCTGGCGGCGCTGACGCGCTCGGTGGCGCGGCGCATGATGGCGCGCAGCCCCGACGCCGACATCCGCGCGCGCCTGCCCGCTGACCTGCCCGACGTCAGCGCCGACCGCGAGCGCATCGAAGAGGTGCTGATGAACCTGCTCGACAACGCGATCAAGTATTCGCCGCGCGGGGCGCGCATCCGCGTGCGCGGGCAGGCGACGGCGGACGAGGTCATCATCAGCGTGATTGACGCCGGGCAGGGCATCCCGCTGCGCGAGCAGGAGCGCATCTTCCAGCGATTCGAGCGCGTGGACAACGCCGCGTCGCGGCGGACGCAGGGCGCGGGGCTGGGCCTCTACATCTGCCGCGCGATCGTCGAGGCGCATGGCGGGCGTATCTGGGTCAGCAGCGAGCTTGGGCGCGGCGCGACGTTCTCGTTTAGCCTGCCGCGCGAGGAGCGAACGTCCGCGCCGCTGGTGATCTTCGGCGGCGCGGGCGATGTGGACAGTGTGACGCACGAGGGGGCGGGTGATGGAACAGACGCGCGTTGATCCGCGCACGATGACAGCGCTGGTAGTGGATGATGAGCCGTACCTGGTGGACCTGGTGCGCCTCAATCTGGATGCCGAGGGCTACCACGTCCTCACCGCCGCCAACGGGCAGGAGGCGCTGGAGCGGCTGAAGGCTGGCCTGCCGGATGTCGTCATCCTGGACGTGATGATGCCGGAGATGGACGGCTTCGAGACGCTGGCGCGCATCCGCGAGGTGTCGAGCGTGCCGGTCATCATGCTGACGGTGCGCGCGGAGGAGAGCGACCGCATTCGCGGGCTGGAGATCGGCGCCGACGACTATCTAACCAAGCCCTTCAGTCCGCGCGAGCTGACGACGCGCGTCAAGGCGCTGCTGCGGCGCTCATTCACCCCGGCCCCGGCGCGCAAGACACGCATCGAGGTGGACGCTGACCTGACGATTGACTTCGACAAGGGCGAGGTGCTGGCGCGCGGGCGCAAAGTGACGCTGCGCCCGACGGAGTACCGCCTGCTCTACCACCTGGTCACCAACGCCGGGCGGCTGATGACCCACGAGACGCTGCTCTCCAAGGTCTGGGGACCGGAGTACCGCGACGAGGCGCACTACCTCCGCCTCTACATCACCTACCTGCGCCAGAAGCTGGAGCGCGACCCCGCCCACCCGGTCTACATCCTCACCGAGCGCGGCATGGGCTACCGCTTCCGCGGGCTGGAGCCAGACGGCGGCGGCGAGCCAGCGGAGCGCCCGGCGCCGAAGCGGCGAGGTGGGGCGGGGTCGCGGTAGGTGAACGGCGGGCGAGGTACGGCGAGCGATTGAAATCGCGCCTCCAGGGCCTCACGCCCCACAACGTCCGCCTACGCGGACGCTCGCTCACTGAGCCTGGACCCGCGCAGGCGGGTCTCGTGGCGGATTGCCGCCCTGGAGGCGCGAATTCATTCGCCCGCTCGCTGCCTATATCGCTGCCTATACCGCCGCCTGCGCTACTCACACGAAACGCCGCTTGCCACGCGTGATTGCTCTCACAATAGCAGCGTTATCGCCATAGCAAGGATTATCAGAATCCAGTATCACAGGAATATTGGGTTATGAGCCAGGGGCCGAACGCACGAGACGAAACCCAACGCCGTTGCCGACGCTGACGGGATCGTCGTGGTCGCGGTACGCCGCGCGCGCGTCGATCGGGCGGCTGCCCCACGAGCCGCCACGCAAGTATCTACTTTCAGTAGATTTTGAGTCCTCGCGACTATCACTTATAAATGTATGGATAGGGGCGGTAAAGGCTGGATGACCACTCCCAGACATTGCCTGCCATCTCCTCTACTCCGAATGGACTGGCGCCGGAGCGGGCGCGCGTCACTCGCCGGGTAGCCTCCGATGGGCGAGGTCGTCCCGATGCCGCTCTCGCGGCTGTTGCAGCGGTTCTTGTCGAAGCGGTCACCCCAGGGGTAGATGCGGCTGTCCCGCCGCCGCGGGTCCCAGCGCGCGGCCTTCTCCCACTCGGCTTCGGTGGGCAGCCGCCAGCCACGCTGGCCGGTGGCCGTGTTCATCCAGGCGGCGTAGGCCGTCGCGTCATGCCATGAGACATTGACCACCGGATGCTCGAGGCGCTGCTGCTGTTTCTCCCAGGTGACGTCGTTCCAATCAGGCTTGGGCGGCTCACGGACGGCCCCAGCGCGGACCGCCAGCGCGTATTCGGCGACGGTCACGGGGTATTTGGCGATCTGGAAGGCGCCCACCTCGACCCAATACTGCGGCGTCTCGTCGTCTCGCGCCTGGCTGTCTTTCGCCTTGTCGCTGCCCATGAGGAACTGGCCGGCGGGGATAGTGATCAGCGGGGGGATGTAGGCGGGCGATCCGGTGAGATTGACGCCCTGATAGCCAAGGCTACCCAGCCGCGCGGGCACCGGGTAGCGCGCGGCGGCGGGCTGGGGCGCGGAGCCAGGCGCGGCGGCGCTCAGGCCCAGGGCGCGCAGCAGGCCGTCGCGCGCGGGCTCGTAGGCGCGCGTGGCGTCGTAGCGAAGCAGCGGCCGCCAGAGGAGTGGGATATCTTCTTCGTGCGCCGGGGTCATCACGATCGGAATCACGCCCAGCATGCGCTTCGCGGTGACTTCGTTGAGCGCGGTGTCCACCTCACGTTGGACCCAGGGCGAAGTGACGCTGTCAGGGGTCATCACCAGCACGAGCCACTGGCGCCCCTTCATTCCCTCACTGATCTTCTTCACGAAGCTTTCGGAGGTGATGCCGCGATAGTCCACCCAGACATCAGCGCCAGCGGTTTCGAGGTCGGTGACCAGCCGCGTCGTGAAGCGGTCCTCGTCGGGGCTGTGGTGATGACTGACAAAGACCCGTACCGCGCCCGCCATACGCCTCGCCTCCTCACACGCGCGACTTTGCCACACGCATCGCCGCTGGAATCGCCGCTGGGAAGCAGTATAGCATGACGGAGGCGGCGAGCCCCTATCTGGCCTCCGACATAGCCGCCACAGGAGCCTCATGGCTCTGCTAAGGGCCTTTCAGGCCACGAAGTCCGCCCGCGCGGGCAATCGGCGGGCAGAAGCTTGCGAAGACAGGCCCAGGGCCTTCCTCCCCGCTCACCGTGCGCCGGCCATTCATGGCCGCGTTCCCCCACGCCCGCGCACAACGCCGAAAAGCCACACCGAATCCGGCGTGGCTTCCCTGGTGGCGCTGGCTTGCGCCAGCTAGCGCGTGGCTGCGCTAGTTGGTGTGCTCTTCGATAAAGTCCACCGCTTCACCGACCGTGGTGATCTTTTCGGCGTCCTCATCGCTGATCTGCACGTGGAATTTCTCTTCGAGCGACATGATCATCTCGACGAGATCCAGTGAGTCAGCATTCAGATCATCGGTGAAGGAGGCCTCTAGCTTTACGTCGCTCTCATCAACGCCTAGTTGCTCGGCGATGATCGGACGAAGCTGCGTGAGGATCTCCTCTTTCGAGCCGGACGGCATTACGGAACCTCCCCTTCGGCGGGTGTTTCAAGCACGGTAGGTGTGCGATCGGACTGTTGTGACGTTGTGTAGATGGCGCCAAGGACGCCGTTCACGAAACGGCTGGAGGCGTCGCCGCCGAATTGCTTGGCGAGCTCGACTGCCTCGTTTATGGCTGCCTTCGCTGGTACAGCAGTATTGTACAGAATCTCGTAGATTGCAAGCCTCAGCGTGTTCTTGTCTATTCGGGCCATCTGCGAGAGGGGCCATTCGGGCGCCGCCGCCGCGATCGAGGCGTCAATTTCCTCCAGCCGCGCTAGCGTCCCGCGCATCAGCTCCTCGGCGTAGTCGAGGGCCTCCGGGCTGAGCCGCAGGCTCTCCGCGTTGCGGGCTAGCGCCTCGTCGGGATCATGGCGCGCGATGTCCACCTCGTAGAGCGTCTGCAAGGCCGCCACGCGCGCCTGACGGCGCTCACCGTAGTGTTTGGTGGATTTGCTCATGCCACGTCCTGCACGTAGATGTTGACGGCGACCACTCGCATGCCCAGCAGCCCCTCGACGGCGGTAGACACCGCCTCACGCGCGCCCGCGCCAATGCGCGCCAGATTGACGCCCTGCTCGGCGATCAGGTACAGGTCAATTATTACATCATTGCCATGCGTCGCAAGGCCGATGCCGCGCCACGGCGCGGGGCGCCCCAGCGCCGGTGGAGAGACGTCGCGCGCCACGCCCGCCACGCCCCGCACGCTGGTGACGGCCTGCTCCACCACCGTCCGCAGCACCCGCCGGGCGATACGCACCGAGCCGATGGAGAAGCTCTCCACGTCGCGCTCATCACGCTCTCGACTCATCGCTGGCCTCCACCAATCGGCACGCATCGGAACGCTGGCGGCTCAACGCCGCATCGAAGGGCTTGCGGGCCGCCTAGCCCAGCGCCTCCGCTACCCGCGGCGCGACCGCGGCCACATCGGCGGCAGAGCTGACGGAGAGCGTGACCGCCTCGCGGGCGATGCGCTTGACGAGACCCGCGAGCACCTGACCGGCGCCAATCTCGACGAAGATCGTCACCCCCTGGGCAGTCAGCCACTCGATCGAGCGCGTCCACTGGACCGGCGAAACGATCTGGCTGGCCAGCTCGCGGCGAATGTCATCAGCGGCGCTGAGCGGCGTCGCGGTAATGTTCGAGATGATCGGAATCGCCGCGTCGCGGATCGAAGCGGCGTTCACGGCGCGGGCAAGCCCCTCAGCGGCGGGAGCCATCACCGGCGAGTGGAACGCGCCGCTGACCGCCAGCGGCACGACGCGGCGCGCGCCAGCGGCCTTCGCCAGCTCCATCGCGGCCTCCAGCGCGCGCTTTTCGCCGGAGATCACGATCTGGCCAGGGGCGTTGTCGTTCGCCAGCACCACGCGGCCCGCGCCGGGATGCGCGGCGACCTCTGCCGGCGTCAGCGCGGCGCGCGTCCGTTCGGTGGCCTCCGCGCAGACACGCTCCAGCGCGGGCGCGTCCAAGCCGAGGACAGCGGCCATCCCGCTAGGGATCGCCGAGCCTTCCTCATGCATCAGGCGGCCACGCTCACGCGCCAGGCGAACCGTCGCGGCGACATCCAGCGCGCCAGAGGCCGCCAGAGCGGCATATTCGCCGACGCTATGCCCCACAAGCCAGGTGGGGGCCAGAGGCGCGCTCAGCGGCGGCTCAGCGCCGTCTGTGACGGCTGGAGCGCCCGCCGCCTCCTGCAGAGCGGCCAGCAGCGCCAGGCTGGTCGTTACCAGCGCGGGCTGCGTGTTGACCGTCTCGCGCAGAGCGTCCTCAGGTCCCTCGAAGCAGAGCTGCGAGAGGGCGAAGCCCAGCGCGGAATCGGCGGCGCCAAAGATAGCGCGAGCGGCCGGCGATGCGCGGTAGACATCCGCGCCCATACCGACCGCCTGGCTTCCCTGGCCAGGGAAGATGAATGCGACAGGCTGCGTCACACGAGCCTCCATAGCCGTCGCGGCCCTGTGTCACGTCGCGCGTACGGCGCGGCGCTACTCAGCCGTGCCGCGCGCCTTGATGGTGAGCACCTGACGGCCCCGGTAAGAGCCGCAGTTCGGGCAGACGTGGTGCGACAGCCGGGGCTGACGGCACTGCTTGCAGATCGTCAGCTGCGGCAGCTTGACCTTGTGATGCGCGCGGCGATGGCCCTGACGCGCATTAGATTGACGCTTTTTGGGTAACGCGCCCACGGTATGACTCCTCAAACGAAGATCGATCAGTGTTTCGTGCGATAGGCATGCGAACACGACGCGACGCGCTGCGCCCACGCCGAACTATTGTATCACAGCGTGGGCGCAGCGGCCCATTCCATTCCCGCGCGCGGGACTATTCGCCTACCTACCAGCAGCGGCCTCCGCGCGGGCGCTACAGGCGCTGCTGGCGGCGCACCATCGGCACGCGGGCTGACCCCAGCGCATGGGCGCAGCTCTGGCAGACGTAGAACCCCTCCACATCGCGATAGATCAGCTCCCCGACGGGAAAGTGCAGATAGCAGACACCGCAGCGCGACGCGCCGCCCTGGCTGGCGATAGCGCGATCGCGCGTGAAGACTTCATGCAGCGAGTCTATCAGGCCACCCACATTGCCGCGCACGTCACTTCGCGGCCCGGTATACTCCAGACCATCGTCCTCGTCGAGCGGCGGCTCGCTCACGATCGCAGGGCGGTCAGGGCGCTCGGCGCGCTCGGCGCGCCGTGGTGGCGCGGGGGGCGCGCTAACTACCGCTGGCAGCGCGGGGCTAATGGGTGGAGCGGCGCGCTCGGCCCGCTCTGCTCGCGGCCCTTGTCCTGGCGTGTAGAACCGCTCGAAGCGGCCACGGCCAGCTGGAGCGGCGCCCGTGGGACTGTGCGCGGCGCCCGCCTCAACTGCCGTTTCCTCAGCGAGTGGCTCCTCTACCTCCACCAGCGCGGGCTGGGGCGCATGGCCGCCGCCATGCCGGTGATGCCGCTGGTCGGTATCCACCGTGCCATGTGGTGACGCATCCTGGCTTGGCGCAACGTCCCGCTCCGTCGCGAGAACACCAGGAGCGCTGGATGTGGCGGGAAGCGCCGGCGCTGGCGCCGGCTCACTCGCGCCAGCGCCAGCGCGACGATCAGTAGGAATGTCGCTGGTCGCGGCGCTGGCGGCCGCGACCGGCGGTATGAGCTGCGTCGTCGCGCGGCCCGGGTTTCCAGCTCCCCCATGCTTGTGGGGGGCTGGGCGCGGGCGCGCGCCACGGCGGTTGCGATGTTGTCCGCTGCCCATGGATGAGCTCCGTCTCTGTCCGTATCTATCTCAGCAGCCGCCCACCTTCACGCCGGTTGATGTCGCTATCAGCGTGAACATGCGGACGCGCATGTGAGATTTCATTATATACGAGGACAGAGCGAGGCGCCGGACGCGGGTTCCGCGTCACGGCGCTGGTGTGGGGCAAGAGCCTGATGTAGCGCGAGCCAGCGCGCTTATCGGGATGGGCCGCCGCTCTCCGACAGCCAGCGCGCCTTCTCCTCCGCCGTCATGCTCTGGCTCAGCAGCACGGCGTCGGCAAAGTCGAGCTGCGCGGCGGATTCTGGGGCGCTCTGGGTGTGGGCGGCGTCGAGCGCGCCACGGCGCAGCGCGGGCGCGCGCTGCGCGCCGAGCGCGGCGCCAATCTGGTCAGCGGTGGCGTCCAGGAGGGCGCCCAGCGCGTCCGTCAGGCGGCGCGGAGCGGAGGCTATGCGGATACGCCCAGCCTCCAGCGCGCTCAGCACGTCTACCCCCAGACCGAGGGCGCGCGCGGCGGCGGCCATCGTCACACCGCGCGCCTGACGCAGCGCCTTCAGCGATTGCGCCGGGGCAGGAGCGGCCACCGCTACCGTCTCAGCGACTTCCACGCCGAACACAGCGGTGAAGGCGCGGGCGCGCGCGGCGGCGGCGATCTCCTGGACATCCGGCGTAAGTGGCTCACCACTATAGCTGCTGGTCGCTGTTAGCGCCATCGCGAAATCGCCAAGCGCGTCCGCCTCGGCGGGATGCGCGCGTAAGGCGCGGGCCAGCGCGTCCGGCTCGCCGCGCTCGCGCGCCGCGACCAGCGCCAGCTTGGCATGTCTCAGCGCGGCGCCATCGCGGGTCGCGCCCCGGCGCCCCCGGACCCCGCCGGGAGCCGTCTCTCGTGTCTTGGTCATCGCCTGTCCTGCCTGTCTTATGCTCCAGCGGCCTGGGCCAGCTCGGCTGTCAAACGCTGTTGTAGGAGTGTCCGCGCCTTTTCATAGCGCAGGCGCATCGTTCGCTCGGTCTTTCCGCAAAGCGCCGCGATCTCCTCCCACTGGAGGCGCTCGAAGACGCGCAGCGCCATGATGCGACGGTCCAGCGGGTCGGGCAGGTAGCCAAGGATGCGCTGCGACTCGACGGCGGCCATTCGGTCCTCGTAGGCGTCGCGCGGGTCGGCGACCGTCTGCGCCAGCGATCCAGCATCCTCCCGCTCCTCAGCGCTCAGGTCAATCCGCTCGATGAGCGCGCGCGGGATGTGCTGCGGGCGGCCCGCCGGGCGGCCCTGCTCGTCGCGCCGGTAGCTCAACCCTTCCTGGCGCAGCGTGCGGCTGAAGTTGTCGGCGCATAGGCAGCGCAGGTAGTGGATGAAGTTCTGCGTCATGAAGACTTCGCGCGGGTCCAACGCCTCGCGCAGTAATTGCTCGACCATGCCCGCGATGGCGTCTTCCATCAAGTCGGGGCGGTGGCGCAGGCCCCAGGAGCGGCGCTGGAACTCTGGCATGCAGCGGTCCACCAGCAGCTCGCCCAGCGCGCGGACGCGGGCGCGATCACCACGCGCGTCCCAGCCGCGCATGGCCAGCGTGAGGTCCGCGTCGGAGACGCTGTATGCCCCGCCAGGCTGCCGCTCGCGCAGGCGCGCCAGTGTCGCGGGATCACGCGGGTCGAGCGGTGCGGGGCCGCTCGCCATGGCGCGGGTCACGTCCAACGTATCCGCCTGTGGCGCGCTGGTGTCGGTGTCAGCAATCGCCGGGGCCGGGCGCGTGGCGGCGCCAGGGGCGTCCAGGCTAGTGCGGGGGGTAGCGCGGCGTCTCTCATCCATAGCGCGAGAAATCCCCAATCTGTCCGCTCTCCCTCTCGCTACTAAGTGAGAGGGAGAGATGGTAGTCACGCATCTCTATTCTGGCGCATACGGACAGAAACGGAAAGTGGCGGACAGCGCGCTAGTGATCGCGGCCAGACGGCGACGGAATCGCGCCGGGTGTTTGCTGGGGCGTGGGGGAGCCATCCCCACCGCCACCGCCATCGCCAGACGCTTGCGTTGGGGTGGATTCCGCGTCTGGTGTGGAATTGTCACCAGACTCCGGCGTGGTCGTCGCGGTGAAATTATGATCATCCGACTCAACATGGGTCGTGCTCGCGGCGGATCCGTCAGGCTCACCCACGCCAATGCTCGATACATCTTCGCCCGTTGTTCCAGAGGCAAGATGCGCGGCGACGGTTCTGGCGGTCACGGCGTCCACCACACCGGCTGGCTGATCGTTGATGAGCAAAACCGCGCCAGGGGTAAAGCCCGCGCCGTTGACAATCACCGTCACCTGGCCACTGGATTTGCCGCCGCTCTTGCCGCCGCTCTTGTCGCCGCCAGAATCCGACCCATGCGCGCTAATGATACGTGCGGAGGTCACAGAGAGCGTTGGCGCCTTGAGCGCGCGCAAGGCGCTGGTTACCTGGACGCGCGCGGGCCAGCCCAGGTTGGGCAGCGCGGAGCGCAGATCGGTTGTCTCCTGAGCATGCAGGCTCTCGAGCTGGTTCAGCAGCGTGGCGCGCTGTCCGCTATCGCCGACCTGAGCGATAGCGTCTGTCGCCTGCTGATCAGCCTGGGCGACCTGCCCAAGCGCGGTGAGCGCGGCGGCGTTATCGCCACGACTAGCGGCGGCGTTGAACGCGACGAGAGCCGCGCTGGCGCGCTGGAGATCATCCCGCGCGGTGGCCGCTGAGCTTCCAGTGAGGTTCGAGCTGATACCCTCGACGGCTTTGCGCAGGGGATAGAACGGCGCGCCTGGATGCGCGCTGGCGGTCAGCGCGCCTACTGTCATGCCCAGCAGAACACACGCGGCGACCGCCGCCCAGGTGAACTGGCTGAGATGGCGACGGCGCGGCGCGGCGCGGCGCCGCACAGGGTTCGCGGGGCGCGCGGGGTTCGCGGGCGGGAACACGGTCATGGGGATGGTGGGCGCCTGTGCTTCGGCGCGCGCCAGGAGCCTGGCTTCGAGCTGAGCGGCGAACTCCACGGTAGGAAGCGCGTCCGCCAGGGGGTTGAGCGTATCCGCCGCGGCCAGCAGGGGCGCCAGGTCAGCCGGAGCCATCCCCGCGCGGGCGGCTGACGCCCCGGCGTAGCGCGCCGTCAGCAGGGCGTCAAGCTGGTCAAGATGGTCCCCACGCGGATTAAAGCCGCTGGAGCCCAGCGGGCGATCTTCTGGCCTCATCCTCGCTCACCTCCCTCCCAGCTCGCGCCAGTGCGCTCACTTGCTGGCGCGCTCACGCCCATGATGCGCGCCAGCGACGCCAGCGCGCGGAACTGCAGCGCCCGTACCGCGCCGGGCTGCTTATCCAGCAGCGCGCCGACATCCTCGGCGCTGTAGCCGAGAATGACCCGGTAGAGTAAGACGTTGCGCTGGTCTTCGGTGAGCTGGTTCAGCGCGCTGACCACTTCGGCCCAGCGCTCGCGCGCGGTGATGACGTTTAACGGATCGCCATCTCCAGCCACCGCGACGAGCATATCTTCATCAGGCTCGCTAAGGCGCGACGTCGGGCGGGCGCGCTGCCGCCGGTAGAAGCTAGCCACTTGATTGCGCGCGATGCCCAGCGCCCACGCCGCGAAGGTCAACTCATCATGCGCGCGCGTCTCGCTGATGCGCTCGATCACCGCGAAAAAGGTCTCGGACGTGAGATCCTCCGCGGTAGGAGTATCAGCCACGCGCGCGAGAATAAAGCGGTAGACGACCGGGAGGAAGCGGCGATAGAGGAGGGACAGCGCCTGGTGATCGGAGGAGCGGGCGCGATGGATAACCTCGGAGAAGGGCATGGCGGGTGGCCAGGTCATGCCTGGCTGACTCGCGGCGCGCTGCCGGGATAGTCCAGTCTCCTCGCGAGTGGCCCGCACATCAGATTCCGCACGCCGCTCGCTCCAGGTTCGATCCATACGCAGGCGCTGATCCCTCCCGCCGCATGACTGAACAAGCCCCACACCTGACGCGCCGCGTCTATTCCAATCAAAATTGGACACGCTATGGCGCATCAGTATGGGGCTCGCCGCTATCTAGTGACCTGTGCCGCTGCCGCCCGTGCCGCTACCGCCGTCGCCGCCCGTGCCGCTGCCGCCCGCGCCGCCATCGCCGCTGCCGCTCGACTGCGTTTCCACACTCCAAGCGGTGACGGTCGTGCCAGAGAGCGTGCCCTCAACCATGACCTGGGCGTTGTTCGCCAGCGTGCCGTCGATCTCTGTCTTCGATGAGACGTTTACGGTGTACTGTACACCATTCTTGAAGGTCAGGGTGAAGGTCGTAGCGGTCAGATTCGACACAGTCCCGACGAATTTCTGCCCCGCCTCAGGGGTCTCGGTGCTCTCGGGCTTGCCGGCGCCGCCGCCTTCGCCATTACCTGTGCCCTGGCCCTCGACGGTGATCTTGTCGGCGTTGTAGGTCGTCGTTGAACCCGAGGTCGAAGCGGTCGCCTGCACCTGGACCTTGACCTTGTTGACCAGCGCGCACAGGTCATTCAGGCCGAACGTCGGATTCGAGGCGCTGGTCGAGCCGCCCTTGTCGTTTCCGTGGACGTCACCATTGAACTTCGTGCTGGAGGTCACGGTGAAGGTAAAGGCTGTGCCCTTCTCATCGGTGACGCCGACCGTGCTCTGCGTCGTGTCACAGGCCGTCAGCTTGCCCTCGGCGTGGCTGCCTTCCTTTGGATTGGCTCCGGGCGTCTCGGTCGATTCATTCTGCTTCGAGTCAGAAGAGGAGGAGGCCATTTGAAGTCCCAGGCCCCTCAGGTGGCCCTGCGTGGCCGCCACGGCGACCGCGCCGCCGCCGCCGCCTACCAGGATCACGCCAAGCACTGCCGCGGCGACTTTGCCCTTCATGAGCGCTGCGAGTTTCATCAGCATACGTTTAGTTTGTCCCTCCGCACAATCGTGGCTGGGAGACAGGCGAGGATGCCTGTAGCCACGACAATCCAATACCGTCGCAGTGATCTAGGGGGAAAGGCGCGCCGGGAAGTCAGACGCCCATGGGGGGACGGACGCCTGAACAACCCGACACGCACACCTCAACCCCAAGTCTCCTGCCGCGTGTTTCGTGTGGATAGTGGCGAAAGGATGGGTTTACGTTATGGGTTTGGGACGCAATGGGGGCCAGGTGGTACATATGGGGGTGGAACTCAACGTTATGTCGTCTTGCGCCGCCAGCCCAATGTGGTACGATGCGTCACGCATGAGAGCCCATGCATTGCGCGTGGTACCGGGCCAGGGAGGTCGAGCATGGCGCAGTTTGATGAGGTCGCGGTCCGGCGTCGCCTGACCGCCGATTTGGAACAAATCCAGCGCGACATCTACGAGCGCACCCAGGGCGAGCAGGCGGTCACTTCGAGCATGGAGGCGCCCGATGGCACGGGAATCTCCAGCGAGCAAGCCGACGAAGCCAGCGCCGTAGCGGAATATGACCGTAACCAGGCTATGCTGGAGAATGATCGCGCACTGGAGCGCAAGATCGAGGCTGCGCTGGAGCGTCTGGACGCTGGGAAATACGGCATCTGCGAGCGCTGCGGGCAGCCAATCAATCCGCGGCGGCTCGAGGCCCTCCCCTATGTCACGCTCTGTGTGGATTGTCAGGAGATCGTCGAGCGCGCTGAGCGCGCTGAATAGCTGAATAAACGCCCCCAGCTCTGGCTGGCGGCGATCTGGCGCGCGTCGCGATCACCCGATACAAGCGATACAAGTGAGGTACCATGTCGGCGTCCCGTAAACGCGATATCTTCGCGCTAGCCATCGGGCTGGCGGTTGTACTGGTGGATCAGCTCACCAAGGTGTGGATCGTTCAGTACTTCGGGTACGAGGGTGGCCGGGCGCCGATTCCCATCCTTGGTGAGATCCTGACCCTCTACTATGTACAGAACACGGGTGTCGCCTTCAGCCTCTTCGCCGGGCAGAACATCAAGTTCGCGCTGATCTTCGTCGCCCTGGCGCTGATCGCCTACCTCTACTGGCGCTATCGCGAGTCGCCCTCGCTGTGGCTGCGGCTGGGCTTCGCGCTCGTGCTTGGCGGCGCGGTAGGCAACATTCTCGACCGCTTCACGCGGGGCTACGTGGTGGACTTCATCCACTTCCAGATTCCCGGCGTGTTCAACTTCGCGGTCTTCAATGTCGCTGACAGTGGCATCACCGTCGGGGTGATCCTGATCGCGATTGTCCTCTATCAGCTCAGCGCCGTCGCGCCCGGTGAGTCTTCATCACCCACGACTACCGGCGACAAGCCGGCGTCTGACGCCTCACGCGCCAGCGTGCGCAGTGGTGACCGCTCCTGATGCCCACCAAACGCCACGATCCGCCCACCATACCGCCCGCCGCTGCCGCTGACCAGCCGCAAGCAGGCGCCAGCGCCAGCGCCGAGTGGGAGACCATTGAGGTGACGGAGGAGACTGGAGGGCCAGCGGCTCGACTTGGCGCTGGCCTCCTTACGCCCCGACCTCTCGCGCACCCGCGCGCAGACGGCCATCAAGGCCGGAGAGGTGACGGTCAACGGCAAGCCGTCCAAGCCCAGCCAATCGCTGGAGGCCGGGCAGCGGCTGGCGCTCGCCCCATCGCTGGGCCAGAGCCGGGCAGCAGGCGCCCCAGGCGAAGCGCGTCCTCTGGCCGAAGCGATCCCGCTGCGCGTGGTCTATGAGGATGACCGGCTGCTGGTCATAGACAAGCCCGCCGGGCTGGTCACCCATCCCGCGCCGGGTCATGCGACCGGCACGCTGGTCAATGCATTGCTGGCCCACGCGCCGGGCATGGATGAGGACAGCGACAATCCGCAGCGCCCCGGCATCGTCCACCGGCTGGACAAGGACACATCGGGGCTGATCGTGATCGCCAAGGACGCCGCGACCCATACCGCGCTGTCCGCTCAAATGAAAGAGCGCGCGATGGTCAAGCGCTACATCGCGCTGGTGGAGGGCCATGTGGACCCGGCGCAGGGCGAGATCGAGGCGCCGATTGGCCGCGACCCGCGTCAGCGCATGCGCATGGCGGTCGTCAGCGAGGCGCGCGGCGGGCGCGCGGCGCGCACGCGCTTCCGCACGCTCCAGGCGCTGCCAGGCCGCACGTTGCTGGAAGTCCAGCTGGAGACCGGGCGCACGCACCAGATTCGCGTCCATCTGGCCGCAATCCATCATCCCGTCGTGGGCGATCCGGTCTATGGCCGCCCGCAGCCACCCAAACCGCCGCGCCAGTTCCTCCATGCCGCCCACCTGGAGTTCCGCCACCCCTGGACTGGCGAATGGCTGATCTTCGACGCCCCCCTCCCCGACGACCTCGCAGCCTTCCTCGCCAAGCTGGAAGAGTAGCGGCCATTGATGGCCGGCGCACCCGAGACGCGGCCATCAATGGCTGGCGCACGGGCGTTGTGAGACGCGGCCATCAATGGCCGGCGCACGGTACGAGGGCATGAATGCCCCGGCCTTGAAAGGCTGGACCGCTTCACTCCGGCCTACACCTCGCGCTTGACCCCACCGGCGTCTGGCTCGTATAGTTGTATGGCTACGGATGGACATACCCCCCACCCGTATGCGGACAGACGCGTTCGATACGCTGGACCGCCTCCTCGGGCCGTCATCTCACGGTGACGGCTCGCGGCGCCACTTATAGAGTGGACCGCCGTTTGGGTAGGGAGTTCAGCGACCCGAAAGAGGGCATATGAGTACCAGAATGGCGACCATCGCCTACGACTTCATGCATTGGTACATCGCCTGCTTCCACACAGGCGAGAGCTAGCGGCGCTCGCCGCTGCCCAGGGAATCTCCTGGGCTTCTAAGGAGACACTCGTGTTTGGTCCTCACCTGATTATTGACGGTTCCCAGTGCGACACCCGCAAGCTCGCTGACCGCAACCTCGTCGAGCGAGTCCTCAGCGATTACCCCACCGCCATCGGCATGACGAAGATTGGCGGCCCCTACATGTTCGAGTACCAGGCCCCCGACCCCGCCTACTCCGGCGTTTCCGGCCTGGTTGTGATCGCCGAGAGCCACATCGCGATCCACACCTTCCCCGAGCTCGACTACTTCACGATGGACATTTTCTCGTGCAAGAACTTCGATCACGAGAAGGCCATCGCCTACATCAAAGACGCCTTTGACGTGCGCGAGATGGACCGCATGCTGGTGCAGCGCGGCCTCTCCTTCAAGGGTCCCCACCACGGCGCGAATGGCGCGACCGATGAGCTGATCGCCGCCGCTGAGGCGCGACTTGCCGCCGGGATCATCAGCAAAGAGCCCGCGCTGCCCGACGCCCCCGCGCTCGCGGACGCCCGCGAGGCGGCGCTGGCCCAGCGCGCGGCCCAGGGCGAAGGCCACATGGTCTGGCCAGCCTACGGGATCACCCCTGACTACGGCACATATGGCGATGGCGCGGCGGCGGACGCGGTCTGCGAGCCGTGCGCGCGCGGCGGAGCGACTGCCGCGCCGCTGGGCCATGCGGGCGAGACAGTCACGCTGTCCGATGGCCGCGCGTTGACGGCCACCGAGCCGCCACTGGTGAACCCGACCGCTTCGATCAGCGGCCTGCTGGACAAACTGACGGCGGGCGCCGGGCAGGGGCGGACGATGGGCCGCGCGCTGGCGGCGTGGGAGCGCATGCTGCGCGCTGAAGACACGGCCATCGCGCTGACACTGGCCCAGCCAGTGATCGCGGGCGGCCTGCGCGAGACGCTGGTCTACGCCGTCGAGCGGCGCTATGTGGATGTGATCGTCACCAGCGCGGACGACCTGTTCAGCGACCTCTACGAGTCGCTGGGCCACGCGCACTACGCCGATGACGCCGGGGTGGTCGCCAGCGAGGCGGGCCGCGCGGAGACGCTGGCCTACCTGCGCGAGTTCCTGACCAACTTCGCGGGCGAGAGCGGGCAGACCGCCTCATCCGCCGCGCTGTGGAAGGCGCTGGGCGAGGCGCTGGCCATCCGCGCGCCGCGCAAGGGCTTGCTCCAGGCGGCGGCACAGGTGGGCGTGGCCATCATCACGCCAGACATCAGCGCCAGCGGAATCGGCGGGGCGCTGCTGGCGGCGCGCGCGGCGGGCGCAGGTCTCGCGCTGGACGCCGGGGCCGACCTGATGGCGCTGGCGAGGTTGCTCGGCGCGCGGCCCAGCCTGGGGCTGATCCGCGTCGGCGCCGGACTGGAGGACGGTCTGCTCTTCCAGGCGCGCGAGGCGGTCGCCGCGCTGGGCGGCCAGTCCCCCGCGATCACCGCCAGCGTGACCATCGGCGCGACGGACGCCAACGCCAGCCAGGGCCTGACTGTGGCCACCGACGCGACACTGGCCCTGCCGCTGCTCGTGACCGGCCTGGCGCAGCGCTTCTCCGGCGCCCGCCACCCCGACGCCCCCATCGCAGCCGCGCGCGGTGGTGGAGGCGCTGGCGTAGGGGGCCTCACCCCCTGCCCCCTCTCCCTGCGGGGCGAGGGGGTCGCTGTGCGGACGTGAGTGGCAAAGGGCAAGTGTGTTTGCCCTCTGCCACTCAGTTTGCATTGGGCCTTCTCCCCGCGGGGAGAAGGTGGCCAGAGGCCGGATGAGGCTCCTTAGTTCGCATCTTCTCCCTTGAAGATGCTGAACGGGCGGGCGTCGCGGTGGAGGATGGCGCCCTCGCGCTCGCGCTCGGTTGCGGCCTGCCCGCCGTGGTAGCTGCGCCACTCGGCGGGGGCGTCTTTGGACTCGCCGCCGTGTGGGGTGATGCGCTGGCGCACGCGGCAGATGACTGGCGTGTTGACCGCCGCCCCGGCGATGATCGCCTGGCCCTTGGAGAGCGCGGGCAGGCTGTCCAGCAACTCGCGCCCGACGCCCTCGACGGCGGCGCGCACGCTCTGCTGGTCCACTTCGTTGACGATGCGCATGATGCACTGCGTCAGGCACTGGCTGAGCGCGTCGGCGTCCAGCTTGCCGGGGCGCTGGCTGATGAGGCCGACGCCGACGCCAAACTTGCGCCCCTCGGCGAGGATCTGCTTGATGATCTGAGTGGACACTACCTCGTCGCCGTGCGGCGCGAAGTGGTGCGCCTCCTCGATCAGCACGAAGACCGGATACGGGAGGAAGCGCTCGTTGCCTTCGGAGACCTTGCCGCGGTCGGTGTCCACGCGCGCGTTGTAGATGCGGCGCAGCAGCGTCGCCACGATCACCTGCTGGTCGCGCTGGTCCACCTCGTTGAGCTGGAGGACCGTGCACTGTCCCGGCTTGAGCGCATCGCGCAGCGGCAGGTGAAACTGCGGGTCGAAGACCATGTTGTTCTCGCCGAAGCGCTCGTCAATCTTCCAGTGCAGCGCGGCGACGGTGCTGTTGCCACTGTCGTCGCCGCTCTCCTCATTCTTGTCGCGCGCCACATCGCTGACGGCCTTCTTTAGCTCGTCCGCCGTCCAGGGCTGGCCGTGCTTGGCGCGGCGCAACGCCTCATACGCACGGCCCAGGAAGTGGTGCTGCTTGTCGGTCATGCCAGGCAGCAGGTAGCGCAGGTCGCCCAGTGTCAGCGTCGAGAGGCGCACCTTGACCTCGTCATGCTTGTAGAGGCGCGTGGCGGCGCGGTAGCGCGGGCGCTCGCGGCCCTGAAGGGCCGGCGCAGGCTCGCGGCCTGAAGGGCCGGCGCACGCGACGAGGGCATAAATGCCTCGGATTCATCCCCGCGCGCCGTGCGCCGGCCATTGATGGCCGCGTCCTCCGCTTCATCCCCGCGCGCCGTGCGCCGACCATTGACGGCCGCGTCCTCCGCCGCGCCGTCGCTGAACTCGTCGTGGTTGGCGATGTCCTGGAGCGAGGCGTATTCGCCGTGGGGATCGATCACCAGCACCGCCGCGCCGTTGTAGGGGCGCATCAGCTCCTCGACGATCACGCTGGCGAGGTAGCTCTTGCCCGCTCCCGTGCTGGCGATGATCGCCAGGTGCGTGCTGACCATATCCTTGACATCGAAGACCACCGGCACGGCGTTATCGGGGCGGGTCAGCAGCGAGCCGATGAGCGCGCTGCCGCCAGCGTGGGGAGCCTTGCGCGAGAGGGCGGTGGTCAGCCAGGCGTCATCCGCCAGGTAGATCGGCGTGCCGGAGCTGGGCGGAATCCACGGATTGACGAAGGAGCCGAGGCCGTGGTCGTAGTAGCCCATGATCGCCACGCTCAGCTCGAACAGGTCGCTCGCGCGCTGGTCGTAGCCCACCAGCGCCGCCACCTCCGACGGCGAGACGCCCGGCTCGGAGAGGAACGTATCAGGGAAGAGCTGCACTGGCTGGCGGCGCAGGATGCGCCCCAGCACGCGACGCGGCTCGCGCCCGTCCGCCGCCGCGTCGCCGTCCAGCAGGTAGTAGACATACTCGCCGTTCTTGAGCAGGCGGCCCTCGTCGCGCGAGATAAAGGCGTATTCGTGGATCGTCTCGCCGGGGCCCTTGGTGATGCCAATCGGCGCGGCGGAATTAGCGGGCGCTGGCGCGCTCCCATTCTGGCGCGCGACGCCGCGCTCTGCTGGCCGCTCGGAGCCTGGTTTGCTCATGCCACTCCCTCCCGGCCTTGAAAGGCCGGGGCACGCGACGGGGCATAAATGCCCTTTTCCGCGCCTCGCTACGTTCCCGTGCGCCGGCCTTTCAAGGCCGCGTCCCCTCCGTGCGCCGGCCTTTCAAGGCCGCGTCCCCGCACCGTCGCGCCATCCCCCTACCCCGCCGACTGCACCTTGAGCCGCCAGGCGAAGTTGCGCCGCACGATCGAGAGCAGCGCGCGGCGCTCCGGGAAAAGCGCCTCCAGCCGCTCGATGACGCGAAGGATCGCCATCGGCAGCAGCGCGTTCTCCTGCTGGACGGCGTGCGGCAGGTAGCCCATGTGCAGGTAGGGGCGGCCCGGCGCGGCATTGGCCCCGGCGGCGTCCGCTGCGCCATCCACGAAATAATGGAACGCGCGCACCGCCTCATCGCCCAGTGGCGAGACCACCGCGCCGAGGTCGGGCGCCAGCGCCGGGATGCCGTGGCTGACTCGCGCGCGCCCATCCGCGCCACGCTCGACCGCGCCGAGCAGCAGCACCGAGACCAGCACCGCGCGCTCGACCACGTAATCCGGCGAGAACAGCTCAACCTGCGCGTCATTGGAGAGACGCGGCCCCATCGCGCCGAATGCGGGGTTCATCAGGATCGTGTCGTAGATCAGCCCGACCGCCCAGGCGCTGGCGTAGCTCTGACCGGGAAGCGCGTCGCCCGGAGGCGCGATCAGCGCGTCGGGGGCGGCGGGGCCAGAGCGCAGCGGGATGCGCACGAAGGAGCCGAAGGCGTAGTCCTCCGGCGCGGGCGGTGTCGCCGTCTCGCCGGGGGCGTAGATTTGGCAGGTGTAGCGGACGTGCGACTCGGAGCGGACGATCTTGCCGATGTCCACTCCGCCGCGTGGCAGCGGCTCCATGCCGCGCGCATCCGCCTCGCTCGCGCGATCCGCCCGCGCTGGCGAGCCAGCCTGCCCGGCTCGATCCATCATCCCGCGCCCTCCCATCAGCCGTGGCTAGCGCCGCACGCATGCCGATTTGACACCCAGTATATCATGCGCGCCTGCGCCAGCCCGGAACCGGAGGACTACTTTTTCTTCGGTGTCGCCGTCGGAGAGTGGGCGGGTGTGAAGGTTGGCGTAACGGTCGGCTGTGTGATGCCAGGGATAGTGGTTGGGATGCTGAAGTGAGCGGCCGCGTTCCCGGCCATCACCACGCCGACCGGAATTAGGATGATGAGAACGATCACCAGCGCCAGGATCACGGCGCTGTGGAGTGACGACCGCGCGCGGAAACGCTCCGGACGCGGCAGCGGGCGCGTGGCGAGACGGTCGCCAGGTCGCCGGCCAGTCGCCGAGATGTAGGTGACTTTGCGCCAGTAGTCGTCATCCCTGAGCCAGGCGGACTGCTCCACCTGGGGCGGCGCGGAGGGCGCATCGCCATTCAGCGCTTCATCGGGATCCAACGCCCGCGTGATTCGCGGAGCGCGAGCCGCGCCCGTAGCCGCGCCTGCATTATGGGTTGGGGCGCCGTCCGCCCCCGCTGCGTGGCCCACATCCTGGCTCGCGCCCTGGCCTGATGGCGGGGTCTCCACCCCTTGTGACATATCCGGCTCCATGCGGCATAGCTCCTCTCACGCCACACACTGCGCCCGTCTCGCAGACCGCCATCCGCAAAACGCGAACGCAGAGTCCATGCCATGATTTCCAGCAATTCCCCAAAAATATCATGGGAGCGACTGGCCCGCGCGCGTGACGTATCCCGTCACGTCGTGACCTCTCACGCGCGGCGTCATCCACCATGCGTTCTATCTTCCCGCCGGAGCGCCCCGCCGCGCTGTGACGCGCGTCACACTTCCGGTGCGAGCATCCGCACGGTGTTTGCCCCCGTATACCCTACGACGTTTGGCCCAGCTATGCTATAACACAGCGCTTGCCCGGCTTCAACTTGCGGGCGCGCGTATGTGTTAGAATTATCGCTGTGAGTGAGACTGGCGGGATCCGCGGGGACGGGCCGCTGGGGCGGAGAGAAGCGACGGCGGCGTGGATCTGCCCGTCGAGGGAAGGTGCGTGTGTGGGATGAGCGCGAGCGGGGCGAGGACGGCCCCAGGGGGCGTGACTGGCGGGCCGAGAAGATAGAGGGAACGCCCATCTCTGGCGCCGAAGCTCCTGACAACGGACCTGAATTCGAGCTGGACCTGACAGACCTGGCGTACGGTGGTGACGCCGTGGGCCGCTACGAGGGCCGGGCGGTCTTCGTGCCAGGCGCGCTGCCGGGTGAGCGCGCGCGTGTGCGCCTGACTCGCGAGCGCGCCAACTACGCGCGCGCCGAATTACTCGACATTTTGCGTCCATCCCCTGACCGCGTGTCGCCACGCTACCCGGAGCTGAGTGATTCTGGCGGCTTTCAGTGGCAACATATCGCCTACCCGGCGCAAGTCGAGTGGAAGACGCGCATCGTTCGCCAGCTCCTCATGCGCATCGGCAAATTCAGCGATCCGCCCGTGAAGCCTACGATCGCTATGCCCAACACGAATGACGCCTGGCGCTACCGCACGGTGGCGCAGTTCGCAATCGCCCCAGATGGCGCGATTGGCTTCCGCCGCGCCGAAAGCCACGATGTGCTGGATATGCCCGAATGTCCCATCGTCCATCCACAGCTCGATACCCTCTACCAGGCGACGCGCGAGTGGATACGCGACCGCTGGGGCGCGCGCGCGCACGAGTTCACCGAGCGCTTCACGCTGCGTGTGGCCGTCGGCGCTCCCGGCGAGAAGTCATCTGGCCCGCTGGCGATGGTGGGCGGCCATTCCTATCGCGGAAGCGGCGGCGCGCTGCTGACCATCGAGGCGCGGCCCGGCGCCCCATTCGACAGCGAGGGAGGGCCGGACGCGGTGGCGAGCGCGCTGCGAATGGCGGTTCCCGGTCTGGCGGGGGTCGTAATCCTGGGCCTGCCAGTCGGGCGGGGACGTGTCATCGCCGGGCAGGACTTTGTGTACGATCATGTGCAGACGCATGTCTATCGTATCTCCGCCGGCTCATTCTTTCAGGTCAACCCAACCCAGACGCCAGTGCTGGTCGAGCGCGCGATGGAGGCCTTGCGCCCGCGTGCGAGCGACATCGCGCTGGATGGCTATAGCGGCGTCGGCCTCTTCTCACTCTTCCTCGCCGACCGCGTGGCGCGGGTGATCGCCATCGAGTCGCAGCCCAGCGCCGTCGCGGACGCGCGGGATAGCGCGAAGCTGAATGCCATAGACAATGTGGAGGCGTATGAGGGCGTGCTGGAGCGCGTGATCGGTTCCATGCGCCGGCAGCGCGAGCGCATCAACATCGCTCTGGTGGACCCGCCCCGCGCTGGCTGCCTGCCCCGCGCGCTGAACGAGCTGACGGCGATTGGTCCGCGCACGCTGGTCTACGTCTCGTGCGACCCGTCCACGCTCGCCCGCGATCTGCGCCTGATCTGCGACTCAGGTTACGCACTAACCAGTGTGCAGCCGGTGGATATGTTCCCCTACACATCACATATCGAGTGCATCGCCACTTGCGACCGCATCACGCCATAGCGTAAAAATAGCCCTCGGAACCGCATGGGGTGGTCTCACACACTATTTCTGTGTCGCGAATCGTGAGATAAGTCAGGAGCCTGTTGTGGATATCTCGATTGACGGCGCCAGCATCTTCGTCCTGCCAGTTGGCGATGAGAGCAAGTACCCGCTGTTCGTGATCCACGGCGGGCCAGGGCTCGACCATACCGAGATGAGCCCGTGGCTCGATAGCCTGAGCGACACCTTCCGCCTGCTCTACGTTGACCTGCGCGGGCAGGGGCGCTCGCAACGCGTGGACCCGGCGACGCTGACGCTGAGCCGCTTCGCGCTGGACGTGACGAAGCTTGCCGAGGCGCTGAATGTGCGCGACTACGCCGTGTTGGGTCACTCCTTCGGCTCGTTCGTCGCCCTGGCGCACGCCATTGAGCAGGGTAGCGCGTCGCACTACGTCCTCTCCGGCTGCACCGCCAGCTTCACCAAGACAGGGCCGGAGATCCAGCAAAACCTGGCGGCGTTCGAGCCAGTCGAGTTGCGCGATCAAGTAACGCAGTCCTGGGCGCTGGAGTCACAGGCCAAGACACAGGAAGATGTGGCGCGGCTGATGGCGATGCAGATGCCCTTCCACTTCGCCACCACGCAAAGCGACGCCTACCGCCGCTACATGGAGGTTGAGGCGCAGAGGCGCGCGATCTACTCGCCTGAGGTCCTGGCCTACTTCGCCGCCAACGAATACGCCATCGAGTACGAAGACCAGCTTGGCAAGATCGCGAAGCCCACGCTGGTTATGACCGGCGCATACGACCGCACCTGCACCCCGCGCGCCAGCCGCGATCTGCATGCGGGCATCCCAGGCAGCGATCTGGTGATCGTCCCCGACGCCGGCCACATGACCTTCATCGAGCAGCCCGACATCTACTTCTCCGCCGTCCGCGCCTTCTTCGCCCGCAATGGGGTGGCGTGAAGAGGTGGATGGCGCTCTCCTTTCCATCTCGTAGCGGGTAGACCTGAGGGGCGATAGTGTGTATCTAGAACCATCGAATCTCTGGTCCCTGGTATAGGTGTGTCATTCTACATGTGACATTCGCGTATCCTCAGCGCCGCATTTCAATCAGACGCATGCCACTCCTTTGCGCCCCCAGCCTCACACGCGCCGTGTGCTACACTAGCCTGTGGCGCTTTATGGCGCCATGCGTTCGCGGCGCGACTGGGGACGGTCATGCGCCGCCAGGGACGCCCGGAGTGGCCGCTGTGACGCTGGCGCCCGGGGTGGTGAGGAGCTCTCCATTGGCTGCGGAAGTCGGCAAGAAATACGTCATCATCGGCAACGGCATCGCGGGCACGACCTGCGCGCAGGAACTGCGGAAGAACGATCCCGCCTGCGACATCTGGCTCATCACCAACGAGCCGCACCCGCTCTATAACCGCGTCTCACTCCCGCGCTACCTCCAGGGCCTGCTGCCGGAGCAGAAGGTCTTCATCCGCGACTTCGCCTGGCATGAGCAGCAGCGCATCACCCTGCTGACCGAGACAATGGCCACCCGCGTGGACACCGAAGAGCGCGTCGTTTACCTCAACAAGGGCGGCCCGCTGCGCTACGACGCGCTGCTGGTGGCGACGGGCGGCTGGGCCAACAAGCTGGACGTTCCCGGCGTGGACCGCGTCGCCGACATCTACAACTTCGTCACGATGGACGATACCCGCGCGCTGATCGCCCGCGCGCTGGAGAGCAAGACGGCGGTTACCTCCGGCGGCAGCTTCATCGCCTACGAGCTGACCGAGGGCTTCAACATGCGCGGCGTGCACGTCACCTGGCTGATGCGCGGGCCATTCTGGCTGCGGACGACGCTCGACGCCGAGGGCGGCGCGCTGGTGGACGACATCGCCCGCGCGCACGGCGTGGATGTCGTGCATGGCGAGCAGATCAGCGAAGTGGTGGCCGCCAATGGCCAGCCGCAGCATGTCCTCACCGCCTCCGGCAAGAGCTACGAGGCCGACATCATCGGCGTCGGGCTGGGGCTGACACTCAACCATCAGTTCCTGGCGGATACCCCCATCGAGCGCAAGTCGGGCATCGTCACCAACGCCTATCTGGAGACGAACGTGCCGGGTGTCTACTCCGCCGGCGACGTGGCCGAGTTCTACGACGAGATGATCGGCGTCCATCACACGATGGGCACCTGGGACAACGCGATGGCCCACGGGCGGCTGGTGGCGCGCAACATGGCAGGCGCGCACGAGGCCTATACCGACGTGCCAACCTACACCAGCCCGCTGTTCAACACCAACATCGCCGTGATGGGCATCGCCGAGTCGAACAACCCCGCGCTGACCTCCTTCTCGCACATGGCGCCGGGCGACAAAGGCAACATGGACTACCGCAAGTTCTTCTTCAAGGACAACCGGCTCGTCGGCGCGGTCTTCATCGGCAGCCCGAAGGGGCGCAAGAAGATGGTCGAGCTGATCCGCTCCGGAGCGGAGTTCGCCACCACCGCCGAGCGCGAGGCGCTGTTCGACCTGCGGTAGGCGCTGACCTCACCCCCAACCCCCTCTCCCACGAGGAGAGGGGGCGAGAATGGCAGCGAGGAGGAATGGGCATGACGCCAGAAGAGACGCTGCGCGCCTTCGGTCAGCGGCTGGCCGCGGGCGATGCGGCGGGCGCCGCCGCGCTCTTCGCACCCGACGCCACCTACGACGAGCCGCCCGCGCATTTCGAGGGGCGCGACGCAATCGAGGGCTTCATCGCGGAGTTCAACGCAAGCCACCACGACGCCAGCTTCACCGTCCTGCGCGCGCTCACCCGCCCCGACCAGGCGGAGGCCGCCGCTGAGTGGCGCTGGAGCTACACGCGCGACACCACAAACGAGCGCCGCGTCTTCGAAGGCGCCTGCTTCATCACCTTCCGCGACGGGCTAATCGCCTCCTGGCGCGGCTACTCCGCCCGCATGGTCTGACACCCACTGTCATCAGGGCGCTATTCTGCGAGCGCGGCGAGGATCTTCTCTCGTGACAATTCGATGTTCTCGCCACGCCAGAGCGGTCGCCCATCCGGCTCGCCTCGCGTGTCGCAGTAAATCTCCAGCCCGTTGCCGTCAGGGTCGTCGAAGTACATCGCCCAGCTGATGAAGTGGTCCACCGGGGCAACGGAGACATCCGCCGCAGACAGCGTGGCGTAAGCGGCGGCGAAATCGCGCTTGCCGGGGACCTCGAAGGCGACGTGGTAGAGGCCGGTCCCGTGCGGCGCGGGTGATGGGGCGTCGGGCGCGACCCGCTGCAGCGCGATCTCATGATGGAACGCGCCGCCGGTCATGAAGACGTAGTGGTCGCCGACCCGCTCGGTCACACGCAGCTTGAGAAATCGCTCGTAGAAGGCCACCGCGCGGTCGAGGTCGCGGACTTTGAGATGCGCGTGGCCAATCTTCGCGCTATAGGTCAGAGCGGTCGTGTCTGACATCGCGCACGCGGCTCCTCTCGATGCGGTTACGGCGTGGCGCGCTCGCTCGCGCCATCATGGGCGCCGTCAGCCGGGCGCTCGCCTGTCGCCGGAGACGCAGCCTCAGCGGGCTGTGCGGGCTTGGGGGTGGGCGTGACCAGCCAGTCGGGCGCCATCGTCCAGTTGGCGGCCAGCAGCGCGGGCGGGCGCTCCTCGACGAAGGCTAGCGCGCTGATCGAGGCGTTGGCGATGACGATCGAGAGCGCGCCCTCGACGGAGACGCCGGTGTAGCGCGCGACAATCAGCTTGATGACATCGGCGTGCGCGACGACAACTACATCATCGCCCGCCTCCACATCGGCACGCAGCCCCTCGATCACCGCCGCCGCGCGCTCCTGGACGGCGGCCATGCTCTCCACGCCGGGTGGCGGCTCGGTAGGCTTGCGCAGGAAGGCCGCCCAGTTGGGATCATCTTTGGCGATGTCGCTGATCTTGCGGCCCGCCCACGGCCCGACATCGGTATCCATCAGGCGTGGGTCCTCGCGCACAGGCAGCGCCCAGCCGCGCGCGATGATGCGCGCCGTCTCTAGCGCACGCTCCAGCGGGCTGCTGACGACGGCGCTGAGCCGCAGGCCCGCCAGCGCTACCGCCGCGCGGTGCGCCTGCCGCCGTCCCTCGTCGGTCAACTCGATGCCGGGCAACTGCCCTGGCAGCCGCCCCTCGACGTTGAACGTCGCCTGGCCATGCCGCACGAGCAGGATGCGCTGGGCGCGCGGCGGCTTCTTCTCCAGCTCATGGCCATTCTGGGCGGCGGTCGCCTCAGCCGCCGCCTGGATTGTCCGATCTATCTGTTCCATGAGCCTCCGCGCCAGCGTCTCGCGCCGCACAAGCTGCCAGATGTCCACTGGCAGCAGCCGCAGCCACGCGGCATACCATGTCCACGCGGCGGGGAACGCGGCGGCGTCCGCCACGACGGCGCGCCACACCCAGGCGCCCTGGCTGATGCGCATGCTCCAGCGCCTCCCCCGCAGACTGTAGCACATCACCGCCCGGCGGGGGAAAGGCTCTGGAGAACTGGTTAGGTCGCCGAGGTCGCGCGCGTTCCAGGGAGCCCGTAGCTGCGGGCGCTGAGCGCGGACACTATCAGCGAGACACCATTGATCAGGATGTCTATGCCGACGAAGACGCCAATCGCGACGTAGGCGGTCAGCGGCCAGCCAGCCCACAGGAATATGCCCAGGATCACCCCGAGCGCGCCAGATCGCGACGCCCCAACCCCAGCCGTGACCATGTTCGATGGATGAGGTCACGATCTGGACAATCCCGCTGATGATCAGGAACAGCGCGATGCCGATTGTCAGCGCGGCCGCGCCCGCGATGGGGCGCGTGATGAGGTAGAACCCCGCGATGACGAACAGCACACCGCCCGCGAGACGCAGGATCGCGCCCCAGAAACTGCCCGCCCAGATAGCCGACACGGCGATCACGACGCCCCCCAGCAGGGTAACGATCCCGAAGAGGGCGACCGTCGCGACGGTGGCGGCGTAGGCCGCGCCCAGGCAGACCAGGCCAAGCAGTACGAGCGCGGCGCCCAGCGCCAGATACCAGCCCCAATTATCGCGCATGCGCCGAAGCGCGGGGGAAGATGGATACGTATCCATAGCGTTACCTCCTCCAGAGACAAGACAGCCCATCACGCCATGCTGGGGACTGCCTTTGGAGAAGATGAGGCGCAACTCAGGCGCCACAGAAGGTCACAAGGAGGTGGACACGTTCCACGAGACCTCAGCCTGTAAATCCCGCCCAAAGCCCGTGCATGCCAAGGGTGAGCGAGAGCTCGCCGCCATTGGGCAGAGTCCCAGATGATATAACCTGGGCGGAGAAGCGCTTGAGCTCCGCAGAAACCTATCGCTGTCGAACGCAAACACGTAGATCCGGATCAGATGCCAGCGCGGTCGGGTGAATGAGAAGGATGGAACTAGGATGAGCGCGCCTGTGAGATCAAACGCTATGGAGTATGCGCCTGGCAGGCGCCAGTCATGTCCCTCCTCAGGCCACATGAGATACCGGCGTGGCCTTGCTCGTCGAGTCATTGCCCCGGCGCTCATCGCTTGCCTTGGCGCGTTCCTGGCTGCCTGCGGTGGCGCGCCATCGCCCTCGGTCAGCTCGAGCCCGCCGCCTGAGCTCTTTCGCTGGGACGAGCCGGCGACGACGACGGCTCTGACACCCCAGGCGGCGTACACGGCGGCCATGAATTTGACTCCGTGCCTGCCCGGCTCGTCATCTTTTGCGGGCGACCTCCCAAGCTCATCGTCGGTCACCTGGTTTGTCACCACCCCTACTGATCTCGTGACACCAAACTAAACCAGGTAGCCGCATTGTTGGGAGCAGGCGCGGATGATCTCTGGCTGGTCGCGTACCCGCTGCTCGGCGTGGCGTACCTGCGCCGTCAGTTCCGCCAAGATCACGACAGCAGACATTGGCTAACTCCACCCGCTTGAGATAGTTCCAGATGCCCTCATCCGGGTTGAGATCCGGCGCATAGCCCGGCAGCCGCTCCAGATGCACCCGCTTGGCCGCTCCCTCCCGCAGGAAGTCCTTGATGACGCGTGACCGGTGAATCGGCGCGCCATCCCAGATCACCGTCAGGTGGCCTGCCACCTGGTCGAGCAGCGCCCGCAAGAAGGTCACCACCCCTTCCGCGGTGTAGGCGTGCGCCTGCATCTGGAGCAAGAGGCGCCCATCCAGCGTGATCCCACTGATGACCGAAAGATGGTCATGGGTCAGGGGAACGTGCAGCGCCGGCGTCTGGCCCTTCGGCGCCCAGGTGCGCACGGCCAAAGGCAACCGGTAAAAGGCCGATTCGTCTACCCAGACAATGGTGGACTGCTGTTCGGCGGCCCCCTTTTGATGGCGGGCCAGCGCTCCTCACCCCACTGCCGGATCGCCGCCGCGTCGCGTTGGGTCGCCCGCGTGATGGGTCGTTGACGGCTCCAGCCCAGTTGGCGCAAGAGCGCGCTGACATGATCGCGGGAGTACCGTACCCCAAAGGTCTGCGCGATCACCTCCGCCACGCGGTTGGCCGTCCAGACGTCGCCGCGAAAGCCGTACGCTTCCGCCCCGCGTTCCAAGAGTCCGGGAATCTGCGCGCGTTGGTCGGCGCTCAGCCGCGCCACCCCACCCGGTCCGGGATGACTTGCCAGCGCTTCCACGCCACCACCCTCCCGGGCGCGTTTGAGCCATTGACTGACCGCGCCTTCACTCACGCCCAGCGCGACGGCAATCTCTTTTTGCCGCCAGCCCTGCGCTTTGAGGGCCCAGGCGCGTTTCCGTCGCGCTTCGCGCCAGTCGGCTTTGTGTGGTGCTCCCATACCTCACACGCTACCACATCTTTACTTCCTGGTCACGAGATCAGTAGAAACTGTCTGAAAACGCATGAGAAGCGGGCAGGAGGCGGAGTTGGATATGCTGAGACATGTGTACTCAGCTCTATGCCACGGATCTGACAGACGCCGAATGGGACCTCATTCAGCCCCTGTTGCCCGCCCCGGCGCAAACCGGTCGTCCTCGCCTGCACGCGTGGCGCACGTTGCTCAATGCGATCTTTTACCAACTCCGCACCGGGGGCGCCTGGCGTTTCCTGCCGCAGGAATGGCCGCCCTGGCAGACGGTGTACCACTATTTTCGCCTGTTCCGAATGAATGGAACGTGGGAGCGCCTCCACACGACCCTGCGCGAGCGGCTGCGGGTGCAGCTGGGAGGCGATCCGCAACCCAGCGCGGGCAGCATCGATAGTCAGTCGGTCAAAACCACGGGCGTCGGCGGTGAACGCGGCTTTGCTGGTGGCAAGCAGATCAAGGGGCGCAAGCGTCACCTGCTGGTGGACACGGAAGGCCTGGTGCTCATCGCAACCGTGCACACCGCTGATATCATGGACCGTGATGGGGTCAAACTCCTGCTGAGAGAGACGATCCCGACCGAGTTTCCGCGCCTGCGTCACATCTGGCTCGATGGTGGGTACAACGGTAAGGACAAGGGCAAGGACTGGATCGAGCAGACCTTTGGCTAGACGGCGCAGATCGTCCAGCATCCCCCGCGCTACAAGAAAGTTTGGGTTCCTGGCGATATTCCTCCCGACCAGATCGACTGGTCAAAGTCCACGTCGCCGCCGGGCTTTCGCGTCTTGCCCAGACGTTGGGTCGTCGAGCGCACGTTTTCTTGGCTGGGGCAGAATCGGCGGCTCAGTAAGGACTATGAGCGACTCGGCACGACGAGCGAGGCCCTCATCTACCTTACGATGATCCGCCTGATGCTTCGACGGCTCGCTCGCTTTTGAGGAGTTTTCAGACAGTTTCTAATTTTACAGTTGCAGATAGTGGCGTGATGTGTCTCGAATGACCTGAAGCCGAAAGGAGTCAGGTCATGGAGACACGAGAGACAAGCGAACTGACCACGGAGGAGGTCGCCTCCTGGACCGAGGGGTTGACGCAGGTGCAGGAGCGGATCGGGCCGCGTTTCGCCCGCTCAGAACAACGCCAACGGATGGGGCGCTATCTTCACGGGTTACTGAGTCCAGTCGAGCGCAAGAACGGCTGGCAGCTCGCTGAGCATGCCGGCGAGGCGCGTCCCTATGGGATGCAACGGCTGTTGGCTGGGGCAAAGTGGGATGCCGATGCGGTGCGGGATGACCTGCGCGCGTATGTGGTGGAGCGCCTGGGCGACCCACGCGCGGTGCTGGTGATTGACGAGACGGGCTTTCTCAAACAGGGCACGAAATCCGTGGGCGTCAAGCGGCAGTACAGTGGGACGGCCGGGCGGATCGAGAACTGTCAGATCGGCGTCTTTCTGACCTACGCGGCGCCGGAAGGGCATGTCCTGCTGGACCGGGAACTCTATCTGCCACGCGAGTGGGCCGACGATGCCGCGCGCCGCCGTGAGGCGGGTGTCCCCGAGGCGGTGACATTTGCCACCAAGCCTGAACTGGCCCGCCAGATGGTGGAGCGGGCGCTGGAAGCAGGCGTGCCTGCCGCCTGGGTGACAGGCGATAGCATCTACGGCGGGGACCGGCGGCTACGGGTCTGGTTGGAGCACCAGGAGCAGCCGTTCGTATTGGCGGTCGCCAAAGACGAGCCCTTGTGGGCCGTGCTCGACAAGCAGTGGGGCCAGCCGCGCGCCGACGTCATCGCCGCGCACATCCCGGCTGAGGCGTGGCAATGGCTTTCAGCAGGCGCGGGCGCGAAGGGTCCGCGCTGGTACGACTGGGCGCGTGTGCCACTGGCGCGGCTGCAACTCACCGAAGAGGAACGGCAGTGGGAGCACTGGTTGCTGGTGCGTCGGAGTCGCAGTGATCCGACCGAGGTGGCGTACTACGTCGTGTTTGCGCCCGCCGGAACCACGCTCCAGACGCTGGCGCGCGTGGCGGGACAGCGCTGGCGCATTGAACAGAGCTTTGCACTGGCCAAGGGTGAGGTGGGGCTGGACCAGTACGAAGTGCGGCGGTGGGACGGCTGGTACCGCCACATGACGCTGGCGATGTTCGCGCTGGCCTACCTCGCGGTCTTGCGCGCGCGGCTACACGCTCAGCACACCCAGCCGACCCAGCAGGAGCCGCTGCCTTCTGGCGAGACCGCGACCGAGACCGCGACCGAGGTCGCAAAAGGGGGCCGTATCAGCAGCCCGTCGACCTGAGTGCCGCGCTCGTCCCGTTGACCGTCCCGGAGATTCGGCATGTGCTCTGGGCGGTAGGGCAGGCGGTCTCAGCGGAGGCAGCGTTCCATGTGAGCGTTCCATGTGGTCGGTTGGTCCGAGTGGCGACGCCGCCACCAGGCGCGGGCCAGACGCTGCCACTACCAGCGTCACCTGGCTCTCACATGACCCGTAAATGCAACTGTAAAACTAAGTCGCGCCGTTGCAGGCCGCGGGTCCATTGGTTCTGGGGCGTTCCGCGCGCTGGGGCCTGTTCCCACCAGCTAGGAACGGCGGGGCTTCTCCCGTCCGGGTCCTCGCCGTCTATTCCCCTCTCGCGCGCTCCAAGCCAGCGCGAATGCCCCGCATCGTCACTCCAGCAAGCTCGTCCGTGCGGCTGGAACGCAGGCCGCTCAGGAGCGGTCGCTGCGCTTTCTGATGTAATTCCGGCGTCGAGATGACCTGGATCAGGCGCTCATCCAGATGGTAGGCGATCGCGATCGCGCGCGCCCACTCGATCCGGCTGACGCGGTCTGGCCCTGCGCCGTGGATGATACCGGTGACGTGATTCGCAGCGAGATGCAGCAGCAGACTGGCCAGGTCATCGGCGAGCGTCGGGGTATTGAACTGGTCATCCACGACCCGCACCGCTCGCCCGTTCTCCAGTTCTCCAGCAAGCCAGCGGACGAAATTCGGGCGTCCACCTGGCACATAGCCATAGACCAGGGCTGTGCGCACCACGGTCCAGGGCGTCCGCCCCTCGCAGACCGCTCGCACCGCGCGCTCGCCTACCAGCTTTGTCCAGCCATAGTGGTTGACCGCGCGTGTCGGGGCGTCCTCCAGGTAGGGGCCTGGATGGGCCGCGTCGCCTGGAAAGACGTAATCGGTGGAGACATGGATCAGGCGCGCGTGCAAACGCAACGACACTTCAGCCAGATGGCGTGGCCCGAGCGCGTTGGCGGCGTAGGCGGCGTCCCGTTCATCCTCACAGGCGTCCACGTTGGTCATCGCGGCGCTGTTGATGATCACGTCCGGCGCCGCCTCCCGCATCGCCGCCGCGACGGCCGCGGCGTCTCCCATATCGAGCGCCGACCAGATCACACGCGGGTCAGTTGACGCCAGAGACACCGGTTTGCGCTCGGTGTGGGTGAAGGCGTGAATCGGGCCATCGCCCGCGCCGAGCGCCTGCTCAACAAGCTTGACGCCTAGCACGCCACCTGCGCCGGTAATTGCAAGTCCAGTCATGTGTGATGTACGGCCCTCTCTTGGGCTAGTGAGACGTCTCAGCCAGCTTCAGCGCCTGACCGAGGAACCCGTCCTGGCGGCCAAGCACATTGTGGAGCCAGTCCCCGTTGGCGCGATACCATGCGACAGTCTCAGCCATGCCAGCCTCGAAACGGACCTTCGGTGTCCAGTTCAGCGCTGTCTGGAGTTTGGTCGAGTCCACGGCATGACGGCGGACATGTCCCAGACGGTCAGGTACGAAGCGGATGAGGTTATGCGGCTTGTCGAGCAGATCCAGAATGAGCCGCGCATTGTCGAGAATGCTGCGCTCTTCGGCGGCGCCAACATTGAAGACCTCGCCGTTCACCTGTTCGGCGGAAGCGTTCAGGATCGTGACCAGCGCCGAACAGTGATCGGCGACATGGATCCAGTCGCGCGTGTTGCGTCCATCCCCATAGACCGGCAGGGGTCGGTCCGCGATCGCGTTGGTGATGAAGAGTGGCAGCTGCTTTTCCGGGTACTGGTACGGCCCAAAGTTGTTGGAGCAGCGGGTGACAACGACCGGCAGCCCGTACGTGGCCCAGTAGGAGAATGCGAGGCGGTCGGCTCCAGCCTTGCTAGCCGCATAGGGCGAGAGCGGCTTGAGCGCGTCGGTTTCCACCGATGGCCGGCTGGTCCCATCTGGGGCCTCGGCGTTGCCATACACTTCGTCGGTGCTGATCTGGATGAAACGCTGGAGCCCCGCCTCGCGCGCCGCCTCCAGCAAAGTGTATGTCCCCTCGACATCGGTGCGGACAAAGGCCCCCGGGTCCACGATCGAGCGGTCCACGTGGGTCTCGGCGGCGAAGTTCAGCACGGCGTCGCAGCCCTGCATGGCGCGCGAGACGGCCTCGCGGTCGCAAATGTCGCCGTGGATGAAGCTCACGTGCTCCTGATCGAGCAGGCCCGCCAGATTCTCCAGATTGCCCGCGTAGGTCAGCTTGTCCAGCACGACCACCTGCCAGCCGGGCTGCGTGTTCCGCACGGAGCGCACGAAGTTGCCGCCAATGAAGCCCGCGCCGCCCGTCACGAGAATTCGCTTGATGTCTGTCACGTCCGTCGTCCCCTGCTCTTCTCCAGGAATGTTCCGCGATGTTCCGCGATTCGCGCCACGCCGTATTCAGGGCCATGAAGGCCACCCGAGCCCGTTACTACTGCGCCAGCCCGACCCGGCTGTAGTCGCCGAGCATGAGTTTGTGTCCCTTGGGGCGCTTGGGCTCAGCGTACACTTCGGCATAGCGACCGATGAGGCTTGCCTCGATGCGTCCAGGCGCATTGACGATACGCCCGTGCTCCAGCACGATGCAATACTCCACCTCGCTATTTTCGATGGTGACATCGTGATAGATGGAGGAAAACGGCCCGATGTAGGCGTTTTCAATGACGGCGCGCTCGCCAATGACCGCCGGGCCACGCACAACGCTGTTGATGATGCGCGCGCCCGCGGCGATCTCCACCTCGCCCTGCACGACCGAATCCGCCGAGATCACGGCGCTTGGCGCGATGGCGCGGCGGACCGCGCTCAACGTTTGGCGGTTGGCGTCGAGCACATCCTCCATCTTGCCCGTGTCGATCCAGTAGCCTTCGAGCACGTGCGGCCGCACCGCGTAGTTATGCTCGATCAGCCACTGGATGGCGTCGGTGATCTCCAACTCGCCGCGCGCCGAAGGCTGGATGGACGAGGCAGCGGTATGGATGTGGTGGTCGAAGCAATACACGCCAACTAGCGCGAGGTTGCTGGGAGGCTCCTTCGGCTTCTCGATCAAGCGCAGCACACGTGGCTCGGCCCCATCACGGGTGGACTCGATCTCGGCGACGCCAAACTCGGAGGGGTTTTCTACCGGCCGCAGCAAGATGCGGCAGTGGTAGTCGCACTCCGGCGCATCGAAGGCCTTTACCAGCGGTCCCAGTGGCTCGCCGATAAGATTGTCCCCCAGGAACATGACAAACTTGTCGTTCCCCAGGAATGCGCGCGCGGTGAGCACGGCGTGGGCCAGGCCGAGGGGCGCGTCCTGCTGGATGAACGTGATGCGCGCCGCTGGGCCCCACTGTGCCCCGTCACCGACGGCGGCACGGATCTCTTCGTGCGTGTCACCCACGATGATGCCGATATCATGGATGCCCGCGGCCAGCAGCGATTCAATCGCGTAGAACAGCACCGGCTTGTTTGCCAGCGGCAACAACTGCTTGGCGCGTGTGTACGTCAGGGGCCGCAAGCGCGTGCCTTTGCCGCCGCTGAGAATCAACCCCTTCATCGCCTGTCTTTCTCATCTGTTGGTCTACTGAGCGCGATCCCCCGCAGTGTATCATTCAACCGCCGTTCGCGCTGGGAGCCTTATGGGAGCCTTACTTGATGGGTGGCGTGCGCAACCAATCATAGCCGATCTCCGGGTCATCGTAGCGGATGCGGCCTTCCTCATCGGGGTCATAGGTGCGCGATGTCACGTAGAAGAGGTGCGCCGCCTCGATGCCGATTGCGCGGCATCCATGCGCGACGCCAGCGGGAATCTTGAGCACGGCGGGTGGCAGATCATCGCCGAGATACAGTTCCTGCGTCACACCGTAGGTCGGGGACTCAGGACGGCGATCGTGCAGCGCTACCAGCAAGCGCCCAGAGGCGACGTACCACCAGTCAATTTGGGTCTTGTGGATGTGCCACGCCTTGATGACTCCGGGATACATCTTGGAGTGGCTGAGCTGACCGAATCCCTCGCCAAACCAGGCGTCGTCCACACGGATCAGTTCTTCGAAGTATCCGCGATCATCGGGATGGCGCGTCAACGACTGAATCACCACTCCATCAATAGTTCCCATCGCCATGTACATGATGTCCTTTTGGTCGGAGGATGCGCTCGTTTGTCTCTGGCGCAGTCTGCGCCAGAGATGCCCATTCGCTGCATCAGTTTTTTCATTATCCCATCATTTAAACCATTGGAGTGGGAAAATGAGGAAAGCGGATGGTACATCTCTGCTATTGCAGTGGAGCAGCGCGTGTCTCAGGAAGCTCGACGACAAGCCTCACTAGGTCCCGGCTCGCCTCGCACGTTCCCCCTAACAACCGAATGAAGCCCCCTGCAAAGGTTCCCACCGTTCGTTTTCCGCTTGCTCCTCGTGTGTCGTAGTCATGTGTGTTATCCCTTCATGTGCGATTACCGTTGGTCGGCTCGACGTTGGTCGTGTCATGCGTTCGTAATCGTTCGTTCCTCGCCCCTGCGGGCTGGGTGGCGTACCACACCGCCGCCGGTTGCCCCTCGCGCGGTGGCGGCCGCGCCAGGCTAACACGGAGCACAGCGCCACTCGATACTAGCGGGGGGCTACCCGCCGCCGTCGCTGGCGCTACTTCTTGCCGCTCATACCGTCCCTCCTTCTCGAACATCTGAGCTTTTCGCGCAGATATCGCTCGCGCTGTGCGCAAAAAGTCCATCACACAACCCCTGAGTATTTCAGGGTTCTCACGTCCATCACCCCCTTTTCGCGCACAGCGCGCAGGTGATGAAACACAGAAGACGGGACGTGGCGCAGAATATTGGCTTCCTGGTAATGATGGAAAATGGTGTCAGGACGCGCTCCAAGCGTGAGGCGTCGCGTTCCCCCATCACCAAATGCTGCTTCTACACCTCGCAGGGTGCGGAGCGGAGCGGAAAGCGCGAAAAGCGCGAAAGCGCGAAAGCGCAGCGCGAAAAGCGCGAAAAGCGCGATAGATCGTGTCCAATGGAGTGTGGGAAATAGGAGCCGGTTGACGAGATCGGCCATCAGGTGATTCTCATCGGGTAGTTGTTGTGAAACCCGAGTGAGGAGGATGACCGGATGGCCGGCGAGAGCAGCATGGCGCTTGACGACCTGTTGCGCAAGACGCAGCTGAGCGACGACGTGGATTTCTTGCGTGAGGGGGGCGCGCGCTGGCGCAGGCGCTCATGGCGGTGGAAGTGCCCCAGCACGTGGGCGCGCGCCGGTACGAGCGCAGCGCCGAGCGGAAGGGTGAACGCAATGGCATACGCGAGCGGCGTTGGGACACGCGGATGGGGAGCCTGACGCTGCGCGTGCCACGGGTGCGGGATGGCAGTTATTTTCCCCGTTTGCTGGAGCCGCGTCGGCGCGCGGAGCGGGCGCGTGGGGCGCGGCTCACAGCAGTCGCACTGCTACCTGCTGAGCAAGGAGGCCAGCGCCACCGCGTCGGAGCGCCTGCTCCGCGTGCGCAGGCGCTCCGACGGCTTCGCGCTGGCCGAAGCGGACCTGCGCATGCGCGGGCCGGGCGATTTCTTCGGCGTGCGCCAGAGCGGTCTGCCTGAGCTAAAGGTGGCGAGCATGGTCGACACGCGCCTGATGGCGGAGTCACACACGCAGGCGGAATGGCTCTGGAAGCAGGATCCCTACCTGCGCAAGCTGGAGCATGCCGCGCTGCGCGAGCGGGTCTATCTCTTCTGGCGCAACTTCGCCGCGCACTGATGTGAGGTTGACTGCTGATGGCGCCGTATATCACTTGTGCTGAGGTTATTGGAGACGAGGCTGCGACCGAAAGCGAGAATCGTTCATGCGGCACAGTGACTTCCCCATACGCCTATCCTCGCGTCTGCGCGTCTTTGGCGTCAGCATTCTTCCGCTCGTGTCACTCCTGCTGGCTCTTGCCCTATCGTCCTGCGGCGGCATCCACGAGTGTTTCGGCCCTACAGTGCTTCCCCCTCCGGCCCTCACGGTAGCCAATGGCGTCGTCTACGCCCAGGGAGCGGAGAATATCTCCGCTCTGCGCGCTGACGCTGGCTCAGTCGCCTGGCGCTCGGCCAACGGCGCTTTCCAACTCTTTCCCTCGGCGCCGGTCGTCGCTGATGGCCTCGTCATCGCTAGCACTGGGTTCGGCGCGCTCGTCGCCCACCACCTCTCCGACGGCTCACTGGCCTGGCATTCCCAGGCGGTGTCTCACCTCTTGCCTGGAAGTAATCAGTACCTGCCGAGCCTCACGGTAGCCGATGGCATCGTCTACGCCGCCGCGTCCCCAGATACGATCGCCGCCTGGCGTGTCGCTGACGGGACGTTCCTCTGGCAGTCGCCGTCCACGAACCCGACGGACGATTCCGGCTCCTACTATACGCAAATGCCCGAGCCAGTGTTGGCGGGGAATGTCGTCTACTTCTTCGGCAGGGATGCCGTGTATGCCGTCAGCATCGCCGATGGTAGCCTTCTCTGGTCCACGCCCGTTCTGCCGGCGCCCGGCCTCCCGGAACTCTACCACTACGTGTCTCCGGTGATTGCGGATGGGCGGCTCTTCATGGTCGTGGCCGACGGCTCGCTCTATGTCCTCAATGCTGCCACTGGCGCGGTTCTCTGGCACTCGCCCGATCCCGACCTGGCCGCCAATCCCGGTTCCTACCAGAATCCCAACTACTTCGCGCCTCCGGTTGTGCGCGGCGCCGTCGTCTACTACGCTTCCCGACTCAGGATTCGTGCGATTGACGCCGCTACCGGCCACCTCATCTGGCAGTTCCCCGTGTATTCGTGCCCACCCACCTCCGCGCCAGCGGTCGCGGAGGGCGTAGTCTACGTCACCTTGCAGCCCTCCTGCCTTGCCCCCTGCACATCGAAAGCGGCGGCGCTCTCGCGGCGCTGGACGCCCGCGCCGGCACGGCGCGGTGGGTCGTCGGCATTCCGTTGACTGGCGTGACTGTTCTGGTCAATGGCGGCGCCGTCTACACCATCTCTGGTGGGAAAAGCTACTCCCAAGCCGTCGGTCAAGATGTTGTCGCCGCCTCGAGCGCGTCCACGGGAGCGAGCCTCTGGCAGCGCACGATCCAATCGCCTTCTGCGTTCTTCCAGCATGTGGTCTTTGCCGATGGCGTGATCTATCTCAGCACGGAAGGCGTGCCCGATTCCCCACAAGTATGTTCCGAACTCATTCAGCCTGTCATCTCGGCGCTGCGCGCGAGCGATGGCGCGCTGCTCTGGCAGACCTCCATACCAGCCGCGTAGGTGTGCGGGCGTATATGGCGGCTGGCGACTCAAGCCGGGCGGATCGCTGACCGCTTTCCCCGAACTCGTTCACGCCATGGCAATCAACGCGCGCTCGATTTTCAATGGAATATGGTTGTTATCTGGCAACGTGGCGTCTCCAGTACTACAAACCAATGTAATCGACTCTTTTACTGATTATGACAACAGGCGTGTGGCGTGTGATCGTATGCCGAAGAGCCGCTCTCTATCAGGCTGAGAACTGGTGCCGCGCGAGTCTGCCGGTGATATCTTCTTGTTCCAGTTTAACCGAGCGCGAGAGTAATGATGAGTGCGCTGGTATGGGAAATGCGCGTGACGAAATTCAGACGAAATTCATTGGCGTGTCATGACGTTGCACAGTTGCCAGAATTACCCCGGCGGATGGCCTGTCATCCGTTGCTTCTCGCCCCTGTTCGCTATACGTAGTCCAGCCGCGGCGTCTTGACAGAGCGCATAGGCCGCTCTCGCGAAAGTCGGAATTTGGATTGCCCGGCCGGTTAGGACAACATGCGAGCGCATGCAAGGAATCGCCATGTCAGCCCTGCAAAAACATATCGCGACGGCAACACCTCCAGGACAACGCCCGTCGCCTCCCATCATGATGTGTTTTTCGACCCTACCGGACGCCGGTGGCGTCTCAGTATGGTCAGCGTTTTCCTCCTGGTAGCGTTCGTTGTCACGATCATCATCGTGTCCTGGACCCCGATACAGCAACCGCCCGCTGTTCATGGTAGTAGTCCCACACTCCCATTGTCCCCCGTGCATATCAAGGGCCATGCGCCAACCATCGGAACTGGTCCACTCGTGCGGCTAGTTCGCGTGGACCGGCGGGATGGCGCCCTGATAGCGGTTGACCCTCTCACACAACAGACAATCGGCCTCATCACGGGCGATGACGCGGATATGGTGGGCGCCGCTCAGTACGCGATGCAGCGCTATGGCTACAGCGCAGCCGCCCATAAGACACTGGAGCTCACCTTTGATGATGGGCCAGACCCTGTATGGACTCCCAAAATACTCAATCTGCTGAGCAAATACAAAGTCCCGGCGACGTTCTTTGTCATCGGCTCAGAAATCGTCAAATACCCCGATATCGTGGCGCGCGAAGCGCGTGAGGGGTTCGCTGTCGGCAATCACTCGCTGACTCACCCCGACCTCAAACCCAACCAGGTCGCCCATGAGTTTGTATCCACCGATCGGATCATCCGTGCGGTAACAGGGAGCGCCACCAACCTCATTCGGTTGCCCTATGACGGATATGTAGGACATGTAGCCGACACTGACCGGAACGCGGTCATGGTGAACGCGGAGCGGTTGGGGTACGTTGTCTCGCTGGACGAATTCGACACAAACGACTGGAAGTATGGCGACCCCGCGCTTCGTCCCAAGGCGCCGATCCCGCTGCCACCAGCGACAGCGAACAATCTCACAATCCTGCTCCACGACGGTGGCGGTAATCGCTCCGAGACACTGGCCTATCTCGAACGGCTTATTCCGTGGGCGTTCGCGCACGGCTTTCACTTTTACTCTCTGCCCCAAGTAAGTCCCCAGATTGTCGCTGGTTTGTCGCATGTGACGCCGAGCGTGTGGGATTACGAGACGCTCTGGATGTACGAGGCCTTGTGGTCATGGCCGAGCGCAGTGCTCCAACTCCTATTCGTCTTGGCGATACTCTCCGTCGTGGTGGGCGGCTGCGTCAACGTGGCGCTTGCCGTCAGGCGGCGCTTCCGCTATCGGCGCAGGTTTCCCCAGCGCGCCGACAACGCGACTGGGCCACCGGTGTCGCTTGTCGTCGCCGCCTTCAATGAAGAGAAAGTCATTGGCCGCACACTCGACTCGCTCCGCGCCTCGCGCTATGAGCAGATTTGCGAGATCATCGTCGTAGACGATGGCTCGTCCGACGGCACAGCGGAGGTCGTCACCCGCATGGCTGCTTCGGACCCTCGGATCCGGCTGCTGCGGCAGGAGAACACGGGCAAGGCGATAGCCCTCAATCGCGCGTTCTCCCACGCGCGGTCATCTATTGTGATAACCCTTGACGCGGATACTTTGTTCACACCAGCTACTGTCGGCGCCCTGGCGCGCTACTTCGCGCGGGATAACGCGAAACAGTTGGGCGCGGTAGCCGGTGTGGTCAAAGTCGGAAACCTGCGCAATATGCTTACGCGGTGGCAGGCGCTAGAATACCTGACACAGATCGGCGTGGACCGTGGGGCGCAGGACGCGTTAGGCGCGATCATGGTGGTCCCGGGGGCCTGCGCCGCATGGAACAGGGACGCTGTCTTGACTGTCGGCGGCTACTCGCGCTCGACGCTCGCAGAGGACTGCGACCTCACCCTGGAATTGCAGCGCGCGGGCTATCTCGTGACCCAAGATGACGCGGCGGTATGCTACACCGAAGCGCCTGAGACGGTAGGCGCGCTCATGCGGCAGCGTTTCCGCTGGATGTACGGCAACATCCAGGCGATGTGGAAGCACCGCCAGATGATGTTCAATCCCCGCTATGGCTGGCTTGGCATGTTCATCCTGCCGCTGGGCGCGTCCTCCATCCTGCTGCCGGTGGTGTTCCTGCCGTTCGTGTACATCATGGCAGTCGTCACCTATTTGGGGCAAGGGCTGGACGCGGTGCTCCTGTATGTCGTCCTCTTCACGCTCGCGCAGTTTCTCATCTCCGCCGCCGCCGTATGGTTAACAGCCGAAAGCCCAACGCACCTGCTCATCGCGCCATTTTATCGCGTGATCTACGAGCCGCTCCGCGCCTACATCCTCTACAAGTCGGCACTCACGGTGCTACGAGGCACCCGATCGAACTGGAATAAATTGCAACGCAAGGGCTCTGTGACGGCAATCGGCGCCATAGGTATCGTAGAGCCGGACGTGGCGATTGCCGAACACGCGAGGCCCATAAATCGTCATCTTTGGATGGGCGCCGGCGCGCGAAGAGCGAGGACGCGGCGAGGATATTTGGCGCGTGTTTGGCGACTCGCCACACTCGCGCGAGAGCCGCAGTGGCGGATAAGCGTCATAGCGAGCGTGCGCACAGCATCGCCCGTCTCCCCTTGCGCACGCTCTCCACCGGGGGAGGGGTGTCACCGCCGTGGACCCGAATCGTGGTGATGGCGGCTCATTAGCTACAGTGATAACGCCAGGGGCAGGGGAAAGGAGCTTCCTTCTTTCCCCAATGTGATACCTCACGAGCCCTAGGGTCGACGGCGAAGGGTTATGACATGCTTGGGAGAATGACCCTGATCGTGATGACAACGCTCGTGGTGGGCACCACACTGGCGGGGTGTGGCGCCTCGCGGCCTGGTCAGTCGAGCCAACCCACCAATAGACGCTACACCCTGGACACGATCGCGGGATACCTGGCGCCCTGGAATCTCAGTGGCGTCGCGGCGCTCGATGAGGGTGTTCTTACCGAGGTAAGCCCGGTCTGGTATCAACCCGCTCCGGACGGTCAGGTTCCGTACCGCGCGAGGCGACGAAGGCAGCACGATCTCCAGACCGGGCGCATTCCACAACATCGCCTGAGGGCTATGGGGCGTGTTGAGCTGCGCCCCCTACACGGATGCCATGCAGGGTGTGAAAGATGACAGGGACATTGATCTGTCCTCCTGACATATAGCAGGCATTAGCAGCCTCATTGGCCACTTGCGGAAATGCCTCGAATGGACAGCGGGCTGTCGGTCACATCTACAATCGGACAAAGGCCTCCATAGCGGCACCGGCCGCAGGCCGCAGAAACCGGCCTCCGAGATCGGCGGATCGAAGATCCGTGACGGGAATTCCTCTCGAAGGCGGGTCAGAAGGGTGCGCCTTGGACTGAGGCCCAAAAACATGTTCCCAATCAGGTGCACCCGTTCATCGGCCCGCATCACTTCATACAGGGCCTCCACCTTGGCTTCAGCATAGCTTATTTCTCTCATCGCATCGACCTTTCCTTTATGTAAAAACATCATCCATTGCACGTTCAGGATCTGGGTAAGGACTCGCCACGGCATATTGGACTGCCTTTTCCATCTCAACCCGAACGTCTCGGTCCATCTCCAGAACGACATTCTGTGTCACGAGTCCGGCCTGGAGTAATTCCCTTGTGAATCGAAGAAGGCCATATTGGCTCTCATGCCATTCCCGATATTCTTGCGGTATGTTTTTCGGATCCCAGGCCCACGCGAGATTCATCTCACCTGCAACCAAATCGGGCCAGAGGAATCGGGTCACGGGCGAGCGAACGGTTTTCGCCTCTATGAAACTGGGCCCCATGCCGCTGCGAGCCCGGACGACCGCTTCTTTGACCGCCCCATAAACTGCCCCTGCGTCGCTTCCATCCACTGCCATCGCAGGAATCTTGAAGGCCTCAGCCAGACCTGTAAGCCGAGGAGCGGCGATGGTAGACCCGGGATACTCGCCCGCGCTGCTGCAAGCGCTTCTTGGCTGTTGTTCTCACAGAGATAGATGACAGGGAGGGACCACAAGGCCGCGATTTTGATGTCACTCGTCGAAGACACCCTCTTCCACGGCTCCATCTCCAAAAAAACAGAAGCTGACGCCGGTCGTTCCCTTCTGTTTGGCAGCAAATGCACCGCCTGTGGCCAAAGACGAGGATCCTCCGATAATGCCCGAGGTGCTCAGAAAACCCAACTCCCGCACAGTCACATGAAGCGTTCCGCCTTTCCCCTTGTTATAGCCGGTGGCCCTTCCAAGAATTTCTGCCATAAGCCGGCCGGGATCAGCCCCGCGCGCCAGGAGATGACCATGATTCCGGTGAGTTGTGACAATGGTATCCCCCGGTTCGTGGAGGGAAAGGGCCGGTGCTCCAGTGCACTCCTGTCCTATGTACACATGAAAATGCCCCACCGAGACCCCTGATTTGGTGAGCATGATAGGGCTCCTCGAACCGCCGCATAACAAGCATCGTCCTGTAAAGGGTCAGAATCTTCTCTCGAGGTACATCTGGGACCATTTTCTTCTCCTTCTTCCCAATGAATCAGAAAGTGTCAAAAAATCAAACTCCCAAGAAAACAGGACCCTGCTCTGAAGGGTGGGCCTCTTGGAGCAACTTTAGAGCGAAACCTTTTTTCAATGAAGGACGCCAGCCTCCAAAAGTAATCATTACATTGGTATACTACCATGAAACGTTCGAAAGAGGATCATGCCTCGCGTTTCTAACGTTTGGAAAGAGGCCCATCCTTCAGAGCCCAACCCAAGACAGAATGTTTATTCTCGCCTTATCATGGGTTGACACGTCCGACAGCTTTCCAAACCGCCCTGAGTAGCCGGTCCTTTCCCGGCACAAACTGCTGCTCCAGCACGGGGCTAAAAGGCACGGGTGTAAACGGGGCCCCAATGCGAACGATCGGACTATGCAGATAATCGAAAGCGGCTTCCTGAACCTGGGCCACAAGTTCAGATCCTGCCCCGCCTGTTTCCACTGCTTCATGGACCACAACCAGTCGATTCGTCTTGCGCACCGAAGCAACAATCGTTTCGAGATCGAGGGGTCGCAGGCTCCGCGGATCGATGCAGCCTCCCGGCGGATGTACCTGACCGGTCAATTCCCCGGCAGCTCGACCGCAACATCCACCATTCGCGAAAGGGCCAAGACCGTGACATCCTTTCCGGGACGCAGTACGGAGGCAACCCCGATGGGAACAGTCGTGTCACCTTCGGGGACGTCTGCCCACGCGACTGGTACAGCCCTCAATGTTCGATGAACAGCACCGGATTGTCATCTCGGATGGCTGACTTCAAGAGCCCTTTCGCATCCGCCGGGTTCGAAGGCATAACCACCTTGAGCCCAGGGACATGGATGAACCAAGCCTCAAGGCTTTGGGAATGGTGGGCACCCGAACTCCCGCCGGCTCCACCTTGTGCCCGGACCGTCAACGGCACTCGGAGCTGTCCCCCGGACATATAATGGAGCTTGGCTGCATGGTTGACCAGTTGATCCATCGCCAGTGTAATAAAATCGATAAACATCACCTCCACCACAGGACGAAATCCAAGCAAGGCTGCTCCGGTGGCTAATCCCATCACCGTTCCTTCACTGATCGGGGTATTGATCACCCGATTCTCCCCGAACTCCTTTGCCAAACCCCTTGTCGCACCGAATGGACCTCCCACGGCCACATC
>CAWEJL010000012.1:0-17750 GCA_963809385.1 uncultured Chloroflexia bacterium
CAACTTTCTATGCTTGGCGGCGATCTCCAGATATCGCTTGATGAGCACATGGCTGTACGACAAAACCACATACTGTTACATGTCGTGGATAGGGACGCCCGCCGGTGGCTGAAACACAAAGCGATCTTCTGGTATCGCCTGATCGAGCCTGAGTTCAGTGAACGCGGTTCCAGCGTACACCTCTCCCGCCAGCAGCGCTTCAACTCGCAGCAAGACGCCATGCTCGCGCTCGACCAGCAGCTTGTATTGGTCCGCTCCAGGCCACAGCCTGGGATCTGGCTGTGGGTCGCGCGTCGTACACGTGACCACATCCCCTCGCCGTCCAATCTCCTCAGCGCTTTCCGCCACCCGCATACGCCAGGCGTCAGCGAGCGGAGCAGGATCCAGCATAACCAGGAGCGCTGGATCAACGCCGGGAGGATACCTGGTCTGCTGCGGATGAGCAGTCCGCGCATTGGTATAAACTGCGGCGCCCGCAGCCCAACTCCACCAAATCGCGCCATCAATGACCTTGATTTGTCGGGGCCCAGCTGGCGAACCTTGTCCAGCTGTCGCGACCTGCTCGATACGCCAGCGCCCGGGTTTGACCATCCAAAACTGGTAGTACCGCTCGACGTACTGCTCACGAGCATCCTCTATGAATGACTCCGATGTCGCCTCGCTAGTCAGAGAGCCTGATGGGCGGATGCGCTTAACGCTGCCGGGAGGAGACATAGTACGCCACCTCTCCCGTGCGCGCTGCGTGCGCGTGAGTTCATACCAATCTCTCACGGTTCCTTGCGCGCTGCTCAGGTGATCCCAGGCGGTATGTAGCCGCTCCAATACCTCGCCGAGTGACTGCATACCCGCCTCCTAAGCCCCGTCGTCAGAGAACTTGCGCAACGACAACCACAGTTGATTGCTTTATAGCGCATAGGGGCCTCCCACCACGTCCAGATTCAGGTTGGGCCGGGTTTTACGCCTTGCCGTGGCTGGCGGCGACGATCTGGGCGAGGACGGCGACGGCGATCTCCTCCGGCGTGCGTGCGCCGATGTCGAGGCCGATCGGGCCGTGGATGCGCGCCAGGTCGGCCTCGGTGAAGCCTTGCTCGCGCAGCGCCGCGTCGCGGGTGGCGCGCGTGCCTTTGCTGCCGACCATGCCAATATAGCCCGCCTTCTTGCGCAGCGCGATGGCCAGCGAAGGCACATCGAACTTCTCGTCATGGGTCAGCACGCAGACCGCTGTGGCGGCGTTGATGGGCAAGCGTTCCATCGCTTCGTCGGGCCACTCCAGGATCAGCTCGTCCGCTTCGGGCAGCCGCTCGCGGGTGGCGAACGACTCGCGCGGGTCCACAATCGTGACGTGGTAGCCCAAGACCTTCGCCAGTCGCGTCAGCGGGAGAGAGATATGGCCCGCGCCGACGATCACCAGCGTGCGCGGCGGGGTGAGCGCCTGGTAGAAGACCTCAACCTCGGCGCCGTCAGCTAACGTGATCTTTTCGGCGACGGAGTTCGGTGAGCCAAGCAATGCCCGCGCGCGCCGCTCAACCTGCTCGCGGACATCAGGCGCAGCGAGGTCGCCTGTAACCTCAGCCGCGCCGGAGATGGCGGTGAGCGACTGGCCCAACAGCTCGGGCCGCGACTCCGGCGCCGCGATGACCAGCGCGCGGACGGCGGGCAATCCCTCGCGGGTGGCGGTTTCCAGCGCGTCGAGCGCGGCGTCGTGGGTGAGACGCTCGATGAAGACGCGAATCTCGCCGCCGCAGGAGAGGCCGATGCGCTCGTAGTTCTGCTCCTCGGTGACGCCGTACTTCATCAGGCGCGGCTTGCCGGAGCGGATGATGCGCCGGGCGCGCTCGACCACATCGGGCTCGACGCAGCCGTTGCTGACCGAGCCCGCGATATCATCCGCGTCACTGACGATCAGCGTGGCGCCAACCCCACGCGGCGCGGAGCCAACCAGCGAGACGACCGTGGCCTGGGCCACGCCCTTGCCCGCCGCCTGCCAGCGGGCGACATCCTCAATCGTGTCACGCATCGTCGCGCTCCTTTCCTGTCGTCGCCAGACGCTCCCGCCTACTCCCGGGGCCTTGAAAGGCTGGAGCATTCATGCCCCACTCCGTGCGCCGGCCATTTATGGCCGCGCCTCCTGTTCCCCGCCCGCGCCGCGCGCATAGGCCTCCCGCAGGTCGCGCAGCAACTCCTCGCGGCGGGCGTACAGCTCGCGGCGCGGGCGGGGAGCGGCGCGGGTGACGGCGTAGGCCGCCAGCAGCGGGAAGGCGAGTGTCGTGTCGGCGTAGACCACCACCGTATCACTCAACAGCTCCGGCTTGATCTTGCCCCACGAAACCGCCTCGGAAGGCGTCGCGCCGGAGAGACCGCCCCAGTGGGGCGCGTCCTGCGTGATCTGGATGAAGTAGTCGTGGCCGCCCTTGTTGATGCCCAGCACCTCCCACAACTGCGGCTGCGTCTGGAGGTAGAAATTCTTGGGCGAGCCGCCGCCCAGGATGATGACGCCGTTGCGCGTCGCCGCCTGGACGATGGCGGTGGTCTCGTGTACGTCGTAGAGTGGGTCAATTGTCAGCGCCGAGCCGTCGAGCTGGTTGCGGGCCAGGTTCATGCCAATTGAGGAGTCGCCCGGCGAGGATGTGTAGATGGGGATGTTCCAGCGCGCGGCCATCGCCAGCACCGACTGCTCTGGCGCGACGCCTAGCTCCAGCAGCTTCTGGCCAATGAGGTAATGTAGCTCGGCGGTGGACATCGGCCGCTGCGGGAAGGTCGTGAAGATCTCGCGCAGGAAGCGGTCGGTGTCGAGCAATACCTCATCGCGGAAGAGCACATCGTAGATGCGGATGACGCCCGCCTCGTGCAAGTCCGGGTCGTCGAGCTTGAAGCTGCCGCGATGCAGGGCGAAGTTGAGCGCGTGATGGATGTCGTGGTAGAGGTTGGCGCCCGTGCTGACCATGAAATCGATCGCGCCGCGCTCCATCAGGGTGATGATCGCGCCGCCGACGCCGGCGGGGGTCATCGCCCCGGCGATGGTCAGGCAGACCGTCACATCCTGCTCAGGGTCGAGCATGCGGCCCGCGTACAGGTGAGCGGCCTCGCTCAGGCGCCCGGCGTTGTAGGCCTGGAAGCTGGAATCGATCAGATCAGCGGCGCTGATTCCTGGCTCGATGCGGTTGGCGTGGATGCGCTCGCCACCGAGATAGTCCTCGGCGCTGAGCGCGTGATTCGGTTCGTGATGTGTATGCTCAGGCCGCTTGGGGCCTTCATGTGGGCGATGTGGCACGGCGCCGCTCCTCTGCCGCGACGCTGGGCGCCGCGCGTGATAAAGGTGAACGGAACGCGGGCGCGCGAGGATATCCCGCTATACAGGAAAGTGTACCGCATGCGAGCGCTCAGGCGCCGCGGCGTGCGGTGGGCGCGCTACTTCGGGTAGGCCGTCACGGTGAAGGCCGCCAGTTGCTGGATCTCAGGATAGAGCTGCGACATACCATCCTTCGTCTGGTTGGGAGCGGAAGTGGTCTGGCCCTGATAGGCGGTGGTCGTGGCGGTGACGAGATCGTTGATCAGGCTCAACGTCGAGGGCTGCGCCAACTGGCTGTCGCTCATGTGGACTAGCAAGGTGGCGTCGTGGCGCGCCTGCGTCAGCGCGAGCTTCACATTGCTGAGTCCCGCCGCGATCTTCGCCGCCTCGGCGCGCTGGTCCTGGGTCGCGCCTGGCGCTTGCAGCACGCCATTCAGGTGGAGATCAATGTGATAGAGATAGCCTGGTGGGTTCTGATGTGTCGGATCGAATTCGAGTAGCCCGACCTGCGCGATGTGGCTGTCCGCCAGGATCGGTGTCCCCGCTGGCACGTCGCGCGCGACGTTCGCGCTGCCATCCAGATAATCGAGCATGGCGATGGCGCGCGCGCGTACTCCACCATAGTCCTGCGCGTTCCAGTCGTCTCGGGCGCTCAGCCCCCACTGATAAACCTGCCGCGTATCTCGGAACGCCCAGATGACTAGGCCGCCATGCAGATGCGCCGCCTCCAGATCGGGGTCTTTGGCGAGCAGGTGGCGCAGGTGGTCGAGCAGGCTATACTTCTGTCCGCTGGCGGGCGTCTGCGGCAGTTGCGCATAGTAGCGCCAGGCGCTGAGATCGGGCGAAGGGATGTCGGGAGTCACGTTGGCGGCCTCCTGGGTGATGAGGAAGCGGCTGGTGATCGCGAGCAGGTCGGTATGCTGGCTATCGCCTGGATAGAGGAAGCGGATCGCGCCCTGCTGAACCGTGAGCTTGCCCAATAGCACGTCAGGCGCCTCGCTCTGGCGCAGGTCGGGCAAAAGCCAGGCGTAGTAACTCTTGCCGGGCTGTGGCGCCGGAATGCCTTGAAGCGTGATTTGCACCTCGTCGTTAATGCCCGCGCTCGCCGCCGCATTCGCGCGACCGCTATTCACGAAGGACACCTGCCCAACGGCGGCGGACGCGTGTGAGGCCGAAACACCGCGATGCGACAGATAGATAAATGCGCCCAGCCCGGACGCCAGCAACGCGCAGACCAGCGCAATCGCGATCGCCAGGCGCGGGCCTCGCAAACGTCGCACGGCCTGTGGCGCGGCGGCCATCCGCGCGCTGAGGCGAGCCAGCGCCGTCTCGCCAGATGGCGCGCCAGGGGCTGGCGGCGTTCCGGTAGGCAGCGTTGGGGCTGCGGCAAGCTCAGTCGCGGCGAGCGCGCTGACCGCCGGGCTTCTGCGGGGGAGGATGGTCGCCTCGCCGTCCTCCGTCGCCGCTGGGACAGTGGGCGCCGCTTGCGAGGCGCGCTCACGCAGCGCGGCCATCGTGGTGATTTCCTCGGGAACAGGTGTCCCGAAGGCCTCCGCCAGCGCCGTCAGCAGCGCCGAGGCGCTAGGGTAGCGCTCCTGTGAGTCTTTGGCCAGGCTTTTGACCAGGACGCCTGCTACGGAGGACGGCAACTGCGGGTTGAGTTGATCAGGCGGGGCGGGCGGCTCGGTGATGTGCCGCATGAGGATGCCAGCCACGCTATCGCCGTCGAAGGGCGGCGCGCCCGCGCAGACTTCGTACAGCACGGCGCCGAGCGAATAGAGGTCGGAACGGTCGCTGAGCGGTTTGTCCTGTATCTGCTCTGGCGACATGTAGAGCGGCGTACCGAGGAGGGAGCCTGTGACGGTCGCGGTCCTGCCCGTCAGCATCTTGGCAAGGCCGAAGTCCGAGAGAACCGGCTCCCCCATCGGGTTGCGTGTGGTATTGCGCTCGTCAAGCAGAATGTTGGCGGGCTTGATGTCACGGTGAATGACGCCCTGCTGGTGCGCGTAATCGAGCGCCAGGCAAATTGGGGTAAACAGGCGGATGATGGCGGCTGGCGCCAGCGGATCATCCGCGCGAGAGGCGCCGCGGAGATATTGGGCCAGTGTCTGCCCTTGGATGTACTCCATCACCATATAGGCGATGGCGCCGTCGCGGCTGCCTCGTTAACGCCGTCCTCGGGCTGGTCGCCAGCGTGGAAGTCATAGATACGCACGATATTCGGGTGGCGCAGCGCGGCGATCACTTGCGCCTCGCGGGTGAAGCGCGTGACAAACTCCGGGTCAGTGGAGAGGTTGGGATGCATCACCTTGATCGCGACATTGCGGCGCAGCTGCGTATCGAAGGCTTGCCATACCTCCGCCATGCCCCCATGGCCCAACGGCTCGCGTATCTCGTATTTTCCCAGGCGCCGTGGGACACGATTGATCATGCGATCTCCCCTTGCGTCGCTTGCTGATACTTATGGGCGCCGCTGGTCAGCGCGACGCATGGCCGCTATCGCAGTTCCGTACATTCCGCATGTGCTAGCCTGGCGAGCGGGCGTAACCTCTTTGCGGCGTCCTTGACGGCGATATTACTGTCGCTATCGCGTAGACTGATGTGTATGAGTGGCGCGCACGTTACAGGACGCTTCCCCGACGCCTCGCGTAGTCTATACCATGGAGCGGCGGGCAGCAAAAAGCAAGCCAACATTGGATGGGTGGGGTCAGCTCTCGATGAAGGTGATCGTGTGGGTGATGCGGGCAGCCTTGCCCAGCATGGCGCTCGCGCCACAGTAGCGCTCCTCCGCCAGCGTGACGGCGCGCTCGATGGCGTGGCGGTCGAGACCCGCGCCTGCGAAGGTGTGCTCGACGGCGATGGCCTCGAAGACGCGCGGAGGGCGGGCGGTCAACTCGCCGCTTGCCCGGATCTCGTAGCGGCTGACGGGCTGGCGCATCTTGCGCAGAATCGGCGCGACGCTCATGCCGAGGCAGCCAGCGAGTGCGACGAGCAGCGCCTCCATCGGGCTGACGGCGCCAGTAGCCGCGCCATCCTCAGCGGCGGGCGCGAGGTCAGCCGCGCCACCAGAGCCAGTCGCGGCGGCGAAGCGGTCGCCTGCGACGAGCGTGACGGTAGCTGTCAGCGCGTGCGTCATGTCGGTTCCGCCTTTCCCCATATACCACGGGCTAATTCAGTTTAGCTTGCGGAAGTGTACGATCATGAACACCCTCGGACATGGGCGTTAGAGCGCGCCGAGCAGCGTGGGAATCAGGCCGGAGGGCGAGCCGACGCCGTGGTCGTAGACCAGCGCGCCACCCAGGTAGCCCGTGATGGCCAGCAGGATCACGGCGACGACGCTGAGGAGCAGGTAGAGCGCGACGACGATACGCGGCAGCTTCGGCTCGTAGAGGCGGGGTAGCGCAAGCCGCAACGTGTTGTCAGCGACCGCCAACGCGGGGCGTGTCACGGGGATGAAGGCGGCGACAGCCGGGAAGATGCGCGGCGCCAGCCAGACGAGGCGTATCACCAGCAGCAGGCCGAAGAGACCCGAAGCGGAGACGGCGGCGATCTTGTGGTAGTGCAGGATTTGTCCCGCCGCGCCGACTGTGACGTACTTTTCGCTCACCCAGCCGGAGAGCAGCGCGAACGCGGCGCTCGGTACGCCGAAGACCAGCAGCCAGGTCGCGGCGTCGGCGAGGCCCCAGCGGCGGAAGAAGACCGCCAGGAAGTCGAGCGCCACACTGGTGAGCAGCAGCGCGATGGGGAAGTGGATGATGATGGGATGCAATTCGACCAGGCGAATAGGAGGCATGACCAACTTCGACTTTCTCTGATGCTCAGGAGCTTCCTTCACGCGCCCGTGAGCAAGCGACGGAGCGCGGCGTGGCTGAGCCGGGCGCTCCGTCGCGCCTCATGCTCATGCCTTCGCCTCGATTAACTTAACGTGATGGCGCCTGTGCTCTGGTTGACGTTTACGGAGACGGGGGTCAGCGGCGTGGGCGCTGGGCCTTGCACGACGGCGGCGTCCTGAGAGGGGTCGAAGGCCGCGCCGTGGCAGGGGCAGAGCAGCAGCTTGCTCGACGGGTCATAAGAGACAGGGCAACCCGCATGGGTGCACGTGGCGTCGAAGGCGACGAACTTGCCGCTGTCGAGATGCACCAGCACGCCGGGATCACCGTTGCTGGGGATGGTGAACGAGGCGGAGGAGTTCGCGGGCACATCCTTTACCAGCGCAATCTCGTTGGAAGACCCGCCCGCTGTCGTTGACCCCGTTGACCCCGTTGACCCCGTTCCACCGGTAGAGCCGGCCCCGCCCACCGTCACCGGGGCGGGGTGCGTGATGTTCCACAGCCAGCTGGCGACCAGCATCACGCCGCCGCCCACCACCGCGCCCTTGATAAAGTCGCGGCGGGTCGTGGCGGCCTGCGTGTAGCGTGCGCGCTGGGCGGCGCGGGTCCCGCCTTTGCTCCGGACGGCGGGGACGGGCGCGCGCTCTTCCGCCTGAGCGGGCGCGGATGGCTCACCAAGCGAGACGCCCAGCAGCAGCGCGAGCGCGCTAGCGATCTGAGCGCGCCGCACGGGGGGCGCCCGCTTGAGCAGCGCGGGCGCCAGCCATGTATCGAGCGCGGGCAGAGCGCCAGCCACAGGGCCAGCCAGGAGCAAAGTGAGCCAGGCGAAGACGAAGACGATATCCGCGCCATAGAAATACGGGCGGATGCGCCACGAAGCGGAGAGGAAGAAGAGCAGGCTGAGCAGGAGGCCGAAGAACGACGCCGGGCGCAGCAGGAAACCCACCAGCGCGCCCAGCCCGATCGCCAACTCTCCCCAGGCGATCATCGCGCCCCAGAATGAAGCATGTGGCAGAACCAGGTTGATCAGCAAGCCATGGAGCGGCGAGCCAATGGCGAAGCCCTGAATCTGCTTGCCGATGTAACCGGGAGCGTGGGAATTGAAGAACTGCGGATCGGTGAGTTTCTGGATGCCGGCGTAAACGAAGGTGACGCCGAGGAAGAGTCGCAAGGGCGCGAAAACCCACGCGGGAATCATGGCGCTGGCCGCGCGCCGCCAATCCCAGATGGCTGGGGTAGCTTGTGGCGCATGGTCGGCGTGACTGGCATGACTGGCTGTTGGGCTGGGCGTAACGAGCGGCGACTCGGGCGGCTCGGGGCGGCGCGCTGGCTCGATCTTGCGCGTTCGCTGGACCTGCTGTTTCATCAATCTCCACTCTATCATGCGTCAAAAATATGAACGATATAGGACGGAACATCCGTGTCCGCCCGTCGCGCGGGTAAGGACAAGCCACCGGATACGCTACACCTTTTGGCTGAGAAAATCATGGGCGCATGATGAGAAACCTCTCATGCGTGAGATGGCGCCAGCCCTGAAACCATGCGGGTTGACGCGGCGCCGCGCATGATATACTAATGCCAAGACGTCCAGGCTCTGGTGGGGGCCACGCGCGATGGCGCGCTGGCGTCATGATACGAAAGATGCATGCCCATGCGCATTCTCCTGGTGGAAGACGAGCTACGGCTCGCGCGCAGCTACCAGCGTAATCTGCAAGATGAAGGCTATATCGTCGAGACGGCATTTGATGGCGTCATGGCCTATGAGCGGGTCATGGAAGCGCCCGACGATTTTGATGTGGTAATCCTGGATGTCATGCTCCCCAAGCGGGATGGCATCACGGTTTGCCGCGATCTGCGCAAGGCGGGCGTGAAGCTGCCGATCCTGCTGCTCACGGCGCTGGACCAGACGGAAGACAAGGTCGCCGGGCTGGACGCGGGCGCCGATGACTACCTGACCAAGCCCTTCCCATTCGAGGAACTTCTGGCGCGGCTGCGGGCGCTGGCGCGGCGAGGGCGGCAGTTCGATGTTGCGGCCAGCGCCACGACGCTGGACGTGGCAGACCTGAGCATGGACCTGCTGCGACGCGAGGTGTTTCGCGGCAATCGCATGATTACGCTGACGGCGCGCGAGTTCGCGCTGCTGGAGTTCATGGCGCGCAACGCTGACCGCGTGCTGACGCGCCGCCAGCTCTCCGAGCGGGTCTGGCCGGATGGCACCGAGGCGGGCAGCAACGTGCTGGACACGTATATCCATTATCTGCGCGAGAAGATTGACCGCGACGAGCCAGAGAAGCTGATCCATACGGTGCGCGGTGTGGGCTATACGCTCCGCGCGCCTCGGAAAGGCGGCGACTGATGGGAGAGTGGTTGCGGCGCGCGCGCGCTGAGACGGCGCGGCGCTGGGAGCAGGCGTGGGCATGGCTCGCCAGCGCGATGCAACGCCTCGGCCTGCGCCATACCGCCGACGCGCCCTATCAGGCCACCCGCCGCCGGCTACTGCTGCTCAACCTGGGCGTGGTGTCGGCGATTTTGCTGGTGATGGCGGTCGCTGTCTACGCCGCCGAATCGCAGGCGCTGCAGCAGCAGGTGGACCAGAACCTGATGAACCGCGCGCGGCTGGATAATGACGTGTACGCCAACGCGATTGTCATCAGCCAGTCAACTGGTCAATCGTTCAATCTGCCGAATCTCAGTGATGGGCAGGGACCAGACCAGCAGAATGAGCAGTACGAGCCGGACAGCCCAAACGTGTTTACCCTGGTGATCGCCAGCAATGGGACGCTGGTCATGGACCCAACGGGAGTCAGCCGTGTGGGATTGCCTGATATGGCCACCTCGCGGCAGGCGCTAGCCTCCGCGCCTTTGGTGGTAACGGGAGAGCATCCAGCGGCGGCGACGCTGCCTGTGACTGTGACGTATAAGGGCCAGGAGTTCCGCCTGTTTACCGTGCCGCTGTACTATCATAACCAGCTCGTTGGTACGCTCCAGGTGGGACAATCGCTGTCATTCATGGAGCAGCAATTGCGCGATCTGGCGCTGCGGCTGTTCCTGGTGGGCATCGGTATGCTGGCGCTGACAGCCGCCGCCAGCATGTATTTAGCGGACCGCGCGCTGAGACCAATGCGTCAGGCGTATGAGCGCCAGCGCCAGTTCGCCGCCGCCGCCTCGCATGAGCTGCGCACGCCTCTTGCTTTCGTCCGCTCCCAACTGGAGCTGGTCACGCGGCGGCTACAACGCGCTGGAAGCAGTGAGTCGGGAATCATCGCGTCCCCGAGCGCTGTGCTGACGACCTCCGAGGAGGACCTGCGCGATACACTCAACGAGGTGGACTACATGACGCGCCTGGTGCGCGATCTTCTCCTGATCGCGCGCGACCAGGCGGACCACCGCAGCATCGCGTGGGAGCCGGTGGATGTGGCCGAGCTGGCGCGCGAGGTGGCTGGAACCATCCAGCCCGCGGCGAAGGCGAGCGACCTGCGGCTAGAGGTCCGGGGCGAGCGCGAGCCAGTCTGGGTGGATGGTGACCGCGACCGGCTGCGACAACTGCTGCTGATCCTGCTCGAGAACGCGACGCACTACACTCCGGCTGGCGGGACAATCTGGATCGAGACGCGCCAGACGCGGGGGTCGCTGCTGGCGCGGCGGCGTCCACTGGCGCAGGTGGTGGTAGGCGATACGGGGGTGGGCATCGCGCCCGAGCATCAGTCACGCATCTTCGAGGCATTCTACCGCGCTGAGGGGCATAACGACGGCGGCAATCATGGCGGCGCGGGGCTGGGCCTGGCGCTGGCGCGCTGGATCGTGAACGCCCACGAGGGCGAGATCACGGTGCGTAGCGAGCCAGGCGAGGGCAGCGTCTTCACTATCTCGCTGCCGGAGCGCTCCACTCAGCTTGTGGAAGACGTGGAAGACGTGGAAGACGAGATGGAGATCGGGCCGGTGGTTGACGCGCCGAGCCTGGATGCTCCATCCGCTACCCAGGAAGCGGGCGCCGCGCCTCAGTCCGCCTCACGGGCGTAACGCGCGGGCGGGCGCCGCAGGCATGAGAGAATTGTTAAGCCTGCTTTCACACTTCTCACAGCGCCGCGCACTATGCTCTGTCGTAACCGCGCGGCCAGGCGTGAATGATAGCGCGTGATGATAGATTTCAGGGAGCGTTGTCTGATGGATATGAGCGAGCAGTCGCAACGGCCGGCTGATCCGGCGAGCAGTCAGCCACCTACGCCACCCGCTGGACAGGAGGCCATGACGCCGCCAGCGGCGTACCCACCGCCATACTCCCCGTCACCCTTCTACCCACCCACTTCAACGATGACGCCTATCCTGGCGCCAGCGCCCGCGATGGAGCCCGCGCAGCCAGCGCAGGGGCGTATGCCCCGCGCCCAGGCGCTCGATCTGCTCTCGCGGCTGAAGACAACGCTGGTGGCGGGATCGGTGATCGCATTCGGTATGTTCGCGGCGCTGGCGGCGTCGCACGTCACCGGCGTAACCTCGCGCTCCAGCTCCTCGACGCAGTCTACCAGCGGCTCTCAGGTGGCGCCAACCGCGACCGCGCCATCCTCCGACGATGGCGGCGGATTTTTCAATCAACCCCCATCCAGCGGTTTCGGCGTCGGGCCACCTAGCTCGCAGGCGCCCGCAGCTGGCACGTCGGTATCGTGACGGGAGCGCGCGTCGCGTGTTCGTGAGCGTGGTTGCGTGGAGATGCTCAGCATGACGGAATCCCCGTATCAGCCGCCACAGGGCCTGGGCCAGGCGTCATTCCACGCGATGGGAACCACCATCACGCTCCTCGCGCCGCTCAGGCGGCTCTCGGAGGCGGCGCGGCTGACACGCGAGCTGTTCGAGGAGTGGGAGCAGACGCTGAGCCGCTTCCGTCCTACGAGTGAGGTCTCCCGCCTGAGCGCCAGCAATGGTCGCTACGTGAAACTGAGCGCGCATTTGTACGAAGCGATGTCTGTCGCGCTGGACGCGGCGCGGGCCACACGTGGCATCTTCGACCCGACGCTGCGTGAGCGCATGATCCAGATCGGCTATGACCGCAGCTTCGAGACGCTAGGGCCGCAGCTCCCGGCGGCGCTCTACGAGCAGCCTGCAGCGACGGGCGCGTGGCGCGCGATCCGTATGGATGACGCGCGGCGCATGGCGCGGCTGCCGCGCGGGGTAGGACTGGACTTCGGCGGCATCGGCAAGGGGATGACAGTGGACGCGGCGCTCGACCTGCTGGAGGAGGCGGGAATCACCCCGGCGCTGGTGAACGCGGGTGGCGACCTGGCCGTGCGAGGGTTGCCGGAAGGCGAGACGCGCTGGACGGTGGCGACGCCGGGCAAGGGGCGCGCCTGGGCCATCGGGCTGGAGCGCGGCGCGCTAGCGACCTCAGGCGTAGAGCGGCGGCGCTGGCGCCAGGGCGCGGTCGAGCGCCACCATTTGATAGACCCGCGCACCGGCGAGCCCGCGCAATCGGGGTTGTGGTCGGTGACGGCGGCGGCGGGCTCCTGCGCGCAGGCGGAGGTAGCGGCCAAGACGGCGCTGATTCTGGGCGAGGAGCGGGGTGTGGATTTCATCGAGGAAATCGGGCTGGCGGCGCTGCTGGCGCGCGACGATGGTGAGTGGCGCACGGCGGGCCCGTGGCCGCGTGAGGAGATGCGCCCATTGGGGGATGGCGCGGCATCATGGCAGGGAGAACGGGCATGAGCGTCTGGGGGCAAATCACCTGGGATGTCGCACGCTCTGGCGGCTTCGTCGCCTATGGGCTGCTGACGCTCGCCGTGGCGCTGGGGCTGGCGCTCTCGATGCGCTGGCAGGCGCCGTGGTGGCCGCGCCTCATCAACAGCGAGCTCCATAACTTCGTCACGCTGCTGAGCCTGGCCTTCACGATCATCCATGTGCTGGCGGTCTGGCTGGACCCGTTCACCGCCTTTGGCTGGACAGAGATATTCATCCCGTTCGCCAGCCATTACCGCCCAATCTGGATGGCGTTCGGCATCGTCGCGCTGTATTTGGGGCTGGCGCTGGCGGCCAGTGTGTGGCTGCGCCCCTATCTGGGCTATGAATGGTGGCGGCGGCTGCATGTCCTGACGCTGGCCGTCTTCGCCCTGGTGACCGTCCACGGGCTGACGACGGGCAGCGACACACAGACCTTCTGGGCGGTGATGGTCTACAGCGTCAGCGGGCTGCTGGTCGCCGCGCTGCTGTGGATACGGCTGCTCGTGCCGGCCAGCCCGCAGCAGCGGCGGCATCCCATCTGGCTAGCGTTGACTGGCGTGGGCTTGTTCGCGGGCGTTGTGCTGGTGGTGATCGGGCCGATGCGATCGGGATGGAACGCCTTCGCCAACGGTGGCAACGGCTCCGGACAGAGCGTGGCGCTGGCTTCATCGGCGGCCCAAACCAACGCCAACCAGATCGTCACGCCAACCGCACCGCCGTCCACCTCGTCAGGCAGCGCCCTGACGATACCTTTCCAGGCGCAGGCGTCAGGCTCGCTGCGCCAGCAAGGGCCCGACTCGCGGGGCCAGACGACCGTGACCGTCACGACGACGCTGCAAGGCGGCGCCCAGGGGGTAATGGAGATACAGCTAGTCGGGACACAGGAACCCAACGGCACACTGCTGGTCTCCAGCACACAGGTGTTGGTCGGCAAGAACTGGAGCTCGCCAGCCTACAAGGGGCGGCTGATCAACCTCAACAGCAGCGGAAACACCTGGCAGCTTGAAGGCGCGCTCAACCCTGTCAGCGGCTCCGGCTCCGCGATGGACTTGCTCATCAACCTGACGATCAACAGCGACAATACCGTGTCCGGGACCGTCCAGGCGTCGGTCTACCGTGGCGCGCCGCCCAGCTCCTCAGGCGAAGGCGGGGACGACAACTGAGCTTCCGCTCGTGCTACGGCGGCGAGCGAAAGCCCCCGGTGGTCACGCTCCGAGTCTGGAGCGTGACCACCGGGGGCTTTGCGCGGGTCAGAAAAACGGGTCGCTAGAGGTGTTTCCCGATTTCCTTTTCAGCGGCCTGCAAGAGCGAGCCGCCATCCTTGAGCGCCGTGCCGGCCTCTTTGCCAACATCCTTCGCCGCCGCTTGCAGCGCATGGACAGCCTCGATCATCAGCACCGTAATGCCGCCAGCGTAGGCTGCCAGGACGCCAACCGCGATCGCGGCGATCTCACCCAGCACCGTTGGTGGCCAGTGTCCACCGGAGTTGGAATATACCATCAGCAACGTGACACCGGCGCCGATGACGCCGCACAAGATGGCGACAAAGAAGATTTTGACGATTGCCCTGAAGAGTGTGCCGATGATGTGACCAATCGCGCCCATGTGAGCCTCCCTCAAACTGATAAGTCAGCTTCGCGCCGGACAATCCGGCCGCTAGCGTTACAGCGAGTATAGCCTACCACACAAGAGGCCGCTATTCTGTTTAGGGCGTCACACCTTCCCCTCCACCGCTGGCGGATAGAGAAGGCATCTCAGCGCATGCTCAGGCGGGGAAAAGGTCGGGGTGGATGAGGCGGGCGAGCAGCTCCAGGCTGTCCACCAGGCGCGGGCCGGGGCGGCTGAAATAGGCGGCGCCATCCACGAAGTGGACGCGGTTGGCGCGGGCGCAGGGCAGGTCCGCGAAGCCGGGCAGCGCGCGTAGCAGCGGCTCGTCCTGGCGCGAGCGCTCCTCGGTGAAGCCGCAGGCGGCGATCACCATTATCTCCGGCTGATCCGCGACGATGCGCTCCCACGCGACCTGCTCCGAGCGTGCGCCGAGCTGGCCGATGTTGTCCACACCGCCAGCGATCTCGATCAGCTCTGGGTTCCAGTGGCCGCCGCAGAAGATCGGGTCCAGCCACTCGATGAAGGCGACGCGTCGGCGGGTCGTGGCCCGCGCAGCAATCACGCGCACCGTCTCGATCCGCGCGCGCAGGCTGGCGGTAAGCGCGGCGGCCTCAGCCTCGCGGCCCGTCGCGGCGCCGACTGTCTCGATGTCGCGCAGCACGTCATCCAGCCGCTCCGGCTCCAGGTTGATGACCTCGGGGCGGCGCGGCAGCGAGCGCACGGCCTCCAGCACCTCGTCGTAGGCCACGGCGCAGACCTCACACAGTCGCTGCGTAACGATCAGCGTCGGGTCAATCACGGCCAGCAGGTCGCGGTCAATCGTGTAGAGGCTGTGGGCGCCGGCCACCAGTTGTTCGCGCACGGCGGCGTCAATCTCGCCGCTGGTGAGGTCCGGCGCGAGCAGGCTGCGCGTGATATGCGGCTTGCCCAGCGCGGCGGCGGGATAGTCGCACTCGTGAGTGACGGCGCGCACTTCGTCATCCAGGCCCAGCGCGAAGAGGATTTCGGTGGCGCTGGGCAGCAGCGAGATGATGCGCTGACTCTTATTCATCAGGTCACGCTCCTCTCCGTGCGCTGGGTTAGGCGGGCGAATGAATTTGCGCCTCAGGGGCGTCCCGCCACGAGACCCGCCTGCGCGGGTCCGGGGTCTGCCGTACCCGCGTCCGCGCAGGCGGACGTTGTGGCCGTATGGCCCTTGAGGCGCGGTTTCAACCGCCAGGCGTACCCCGCGCCTATGAACCCGCCACCTCCACTTACGCCAGCAGCGTGGGCCGCGCCCACTTCATGACGCGGCGCGCGGCTTTCAGCAAGGCGTCCGCCGTGTCGCCGCCGACCTCGTCGTCGGCCATGCTGGCGTCGATCTTGTCCAGGAAGGCGCTGGGATGGTAGGGGGTGAGCGTGTCGAGGTCGGCCAGGATGTCCTCCGGCGCGCCGACTAGCTCGCCAAGGGTGCGCAGGTTGTGGTCGTAGGGCGCGCGCGAGTCGTGCTCCAGGGCGTAGAGCGCCTGGAGGGTCATCTCCGCCGCGTGGTTGGCGAGGTCGGCGGCGTTGTAGTGCATGCCGCTGGCGTTGGAGAGGCCGGCGCTGGCGAGGTCCTGCGCCGCCTCGGCGTACATGCTCAACGCTTCGTCCAGGCTCATCGGGTGGTATCTCCAATCGGCGGAAAGTATGCGGGCGGGGTTCGGCGGGCGAATGAATTCGCGCCTCATGGCGGCAGAGCCGCCACAAGACCCGCCTGCGCGGGTCCCCGTAAGGGTTCGCCGCGAATTCATTCGTCGGGCTTCATACCTCGTCGCTACTTCGCCAGCTCCGCGGCCAGAATGGCGCGCAGGTCGGCGATCGGGACACGGCGCTGGGCCATGCTGTCGCGGTCGCGGATGGTGACGGCCTGGTCTTCCAGGCTGTCGAAGTCCACGGTGACGCAGAACGGCGTGCCGATCTCGTCCTGGCGGCGGTAGCGCTTGCCGATGCTGCCGCCGGTATCGTCGTACTGCGTCAGGCCGAGCGGGCGCACGCTCGCGTGGACCTTGTGCGCCAGCGTGACCAGGTCCTCTTTCTTGCAAAGCGGCATCACGGCGACCTTCACCGGGCGCGAGGCGGGGCTGAGGCGCAGCACGACGCGCGTCTCGCCGTTGACCTCGCTCCTCGTCGTAGGCGTCGCAGAGGAAGGCCAGGGTCGTGCGGTCGACGCCGACGGAGGTCTCGATGATGTACGGCAGGTAGCGCGCGCTTCGTCCAGGTCGTCGAAGTACGCCATGTCCCTTGCCGCTGTACTCCGTGTGCCGGCGCAGGTCGTAGTCGGTGCGGTTGTGCGATGCCCTCGATCTCGCGCCCAGCCGAAGGGGAACTCGAAGTCGACATCTACCGCCGCGCGGGCGTAGTGCGCCAGCTCATCTTTGGCGTGCTCGTGCCAGGTGATGTGCGCGGGGTTCATGCCCAGGTCGAGATACCACTGGCGGCGCTGCTCGTTCCAGTAGTTGAACCACTGGTCTTCCTGTTCCGGCCGGATGAAGAACTGCATCTCCATCTGCTCGAACTCGCGCGTGCGGAAGATGAAGTTGCCGGGGGTGATCTCGTTGCGGAAGGCCTTGCCGATCTGCGCGATGCCGAAGGGCAGGCGCTTGCGCCGCCGTCTGGGTGTTGAGGAAGTTGACGAAGATGCCCTGGGCCGTCTCCGGGCGCAGGTAGACCAGGTCGGCTCTTCTTCGACCGGCCCCATGTAGGTCTTGAACATCAGGTTGAACGGGCGCGGCTCAGTCAGCGTGCCGCGCTCGCCGCAGTTGGGGCAGACATCGAGGCTGCCAAGCTGCTCGATGACGTGATCGGCGCGGAAGCGGCCCTTGCAGCTGCGGCAATCCACCAGCGGGTCGGTGAAGACCTCCTCGTGGCCCGACGCCTGCCAGACGCGGCGCGCCATCAGGATGCTGGCGTCCAGCCCGACGACATCGTCGCGCATGCGGGTCATCGCGTCCCACCAGGCGCGCTTGACGTTGTTCTTCAGCTCGACGCCGAGCGGGCCGTAATCGAAGACGGCGTTCAGTCCGCCGTATATCTCGCTGCTGGGAAAGACGTATCCCCGCCGCTTGGCCATCGAAATGATGTCCTGCATGCGGTCCTTTTCTTGTGGCTTCTTGTCCATACCTGTTCTCTCCCAGTCGCGTACCGATGACGGCTTGCGCCCGGCCCACACAGAAACGAGGCCGGGGAACGCTCCCCTGCCTCGTGGGTTGCCGCGCGGCGTGGCGCGTCATCGCTCCATCAGCCCATTTCAAGGCTCACGGCATTCTATGCGCGTGGCTGGCGGGGTGTCAAACGGC
>CAWEJL010000013.1:0-167877 GCA_963809385.1 uncultured Chloroflexia bacterium
CGTTTTGGGACATCCCACTGAAGGTCCTGCCACGCCACATCTTCCGTCAAGCCAAGCGGTGAAAACCGCTCATGTAGGGCGCTTGAAGATCAACACCCAGGTGTAGACCGTTCCTGTCAGCTCCCACCCATCGCCGCCAATGAGCGCCAGGAATGGCGCCAGCTCCTGTTTGCTGAACGCGCGCTTGCCCGGCAGCGGGTAGGGCGCGCCATTCAGCGACGCCTCAGCCACATGCTTGTAGTCATCCAGCCACACCACCAGGTAATCCCACTTCTGCGCCATCTACCCCTCCCGCCATGCGGAGCGCCTGGAGACCTACGCCGCCTACGACCGCATCCAACCACTCTCACGCGCCATATCTCCACAGGCGCGTGGGAGTGCGACCTGCGTGATGTCACAACATCCGGCGAAAGCCGTCTGGTCGCGGGCCACTTTCGCGGCGGTCTAGATGGGTATGTCACAACACCGACCACCCGTCAATACCCTTGCGCGCCATTTCCGCCAAAGGCGTCGAAGGCGTCGAAGGCGCTGACGCCCCAGCGCTTTCAGCGCGCCACCCTACACCCGTCCCTTGCGCCCGCCATTCACGGCTGGCTCCGGCTCTGGCTCCGGGCGCGCCGGCCACACATCCGACACCACATCGCAGAACGATGACACCTGCTCGAACACCGTATGCCGCTCCACATCGCGCGCCACCGCGTGAAACGAGCGCCCCAGCACTTCCAGCCGCTTATACGCCGCCCCCAGCAGCTCATACGCCTCGCGCCCGTCACGCAACGGCACAACGTGATCGTGCCGCGCCGCGATCACCAGCGACGGAACCACCACCTCCGGCAACTGCCGCCGCAGCCACGGCAGCGCCCGTAGCAGCGAATGCAACGCCACCGTCGGCGTCCAGCGGTAGGTCTCGCGCCGGGGGCCGAGCCGCCGCCGCAGGTCGCGAATATCCTCACCCCACGCCGGGATGAATGGCGTCACCCGTCGTAGCGCCCAGACCGCCGGCTCCAGCGAGCTCGCCATCCGCACCGGCGGACACATCGCCACGACCCCTCCCAGCGCGGGTCGCGTCGAGGCCGCCGCCAGCACCAGCGCCGCCCCCAGCGAATGCCCGACCAGGAACACCGGCCTTCCACCCGCCCCCTGCTCCTCCCCCAGCGCCCTGTCCGCCGCCGCTCCCACCGCCGCCAGCCACTCATCCCAGCCGTGCTTCGCCAGATCATGGATCGTCGTGCGATGCCCCGGCAGCGTCAGAAACTCCGTCTCATAGCCCCGCTCGCGCAGCGCCGCCCCCAACTCCTCCAGATCATCTGGCAAGCCGTTGATTCCATGCGCAAGCACGCACAACCCGCGCGGGTGCGCTTCCCCCGCTCGCTCTCCGCCGTCCACGGTCCCGTTCGCTCCTTAATGCCGCGAATGCCGCGTCAACATCGGAATGCCACTTTATCCTTGATTCTTGCGACTCGCCCATCACAACACGTGAACAGTAGTCAATGCCTCTATCTCTGTCTATACACATTGAGATAATAGAGACCCGCGGCGAAAACATTCAAAATAAGAAACGCCAGCGCCCAATAATCCTTCGCGGCGCTCGTCAATTCGCCATTCCTGATCATGTCCCGGAACATCCATATCCAAAACGTGATCAACGGCACACCTATACACAATGAAAGTATGACCGAAAGGGCGGCCGGTGTAATTGCCTGAGCCATGATAAGCTCCTACTCTGTTTTCGGTTGGAGCCGCAAAGGGCAAGCGTTTGAGCGCCTGCTCTGAAGAGATAGTCGCCGTTTTCTCAATTTTATACGAATCAGCGCCCACAGAGTCTTAAATTTGGAGAATCCCTGTTCGCTTGCGCCACGCCCGCCAGCCCAGCCATGCCAGATACGCCACCACCGGCCCGAACGCCACCAGCGAGCGGTAGCCATACACCGGCGACGCTTGCAGCGGCAGGAAGCCGTACAGCGTCAGCGCGCCGCCCGCCAGCAGCCCCGCCGCGACCTGCAAGCGCCCCCACGGCGCCACTGCCGCCAGCGCCACCACCCAGGTCACATACCACGGCCAGAACCACCCGCTGGCCACCACCGCAAACCACAGCAGCGCCCAGCCCCATGCGGAGAGCGTTCCTTCCAGCGTCCGCGTCCGCCGGAACTCCCACAGCCACAGCCCCGTGAACGCCAGCAGCGCCAGCGCCTTCAGCCCCGTCTCCACCACCGTCCGCGCCTGGTCCACGCTCAGCCCCAGCGCTCCCTGCGCCAGCCAGCGCAGCGGCCACGACACCGACTCCAGCAGCGAATTATCGAGTTGCTGCGCGGGTGGCGAGAAGAGCAGCGCCCCCAGCGTCTTCGGCCCGGCCCACAGCGGAGCCGCCGTCACCGCAACCACCAGCGCCACCACACCCACGCGCCACGCCAGCGCCCACGCCACCCTCCGCCACGGCTCGCCCGCCGCCCGCGCCCGCCAGATCACGTAGCCGCCATACAGCGGCAGCAGCGCCACCGGCGTGACCTTCGTGGCGATCGACAGCCCGATCAGCGCCAGCCCCGCCGCCTCCCAGCCACGTGTGAGCGCATAGACGCCCAGCAGCAGGAAGAACAGCATCACCGCGTCATTGTGCGCGCTCGCGCCGAACTCCAGCAGGCACAGTGGACTCCAGCCGTAGAACAGTGTTCCCGCCAGCCGCCGCTCCGGCGCAATCCGCCCCAGGATCGCCCACACCAGCGCCACATTCGCCAGATGTGACGCCAGCCCCACCAGCTTGAACAACGCCACATACGCCGCCAGCCCGCCACCCAGCGCCTCCGCCAGCCGCGCCACCACATCCGAGAGCCCCAGCCACACCGGCCCATAGACTGACCGCGTCGTCTGCCAGTAGACCAGCGACAGGAACGGATCGCGCGGGAAGTCCGACGGCGTCGCGATCAGCGGGTTCGCGTGGTGCAGCGCGCTGATGCGCCCATAGAGAATATAGGAGAAGACATCATCCGACGGCAGCGACGGCAGCAGCGCCAGCGTCAGCCCCATCACCGCCGCGCCGCCCAGCGCCAGCCACAGCCCCCACCTCATCTCCCCCTCTCCTCCCAGGAAAGGGGAAGATGAGGTGAGGTCCGTCTCCCCCTCTCCTCGCGGGAGAGGGGGCCGGGGGGTGAGGTCGCGCGCCCGCCAGACCGCCAGCCCCCATGCGAGACTCGCCCCGACCAGCAGCGTCGCGAACAGCGCCAGTTGCGCCCATCCTTGCGATGGCGTGACGCTCGCCGTGACCATCGTCTCGCCGAACACTGCCCGCGCCGGCCACAACAGCCACGGCCACACCCGCGCCAGCGGCGAGATCGTCTGCGTTACTCCACCCAGCGGCGCCACCACGTACAGCGCCAGCAGAAACGCCTCGATCCCTACCCCCGCCAGCGCCACCCGCTTCCATGCCGCCATCCGATTCCCCCTCTCCTCGCGGGAGAGGGGGTTAGGGGGTGAGGTCCGCCCGGCCACTCGCTGCGCGCCGCGCCCCATGCTCGTACTCCATCCCGATCAAATCCGCGAACTGGCCGGCTGGTGGGCAAACCCGCCGCGAAGGCGCGCCTTCGCGGCCTGGGGCGCGGCGCTTGCCCTTCATGCGAAACACACTTCATGGCCAGGCCACCCTACCGCCGCCACTGCCCGCCGCCCGGCCCGCCCGGAGCGCCCGGCCCGTCCGGTGGGGGCGGCCACAATGGCGCCGCCCCCGGCGGTGTCGCGGGTGGTGGCGCGGATGGCCCCGGTTGTGGCGCGGGCTGCGCCCCCGCGGGCGTCCCTGGCGCAGGAGGCGCCTGCCACTGTGGCGCGCGGCCCGCCTCCCCTGGCCACAGCGGCGTGGCTGGCGTCTGCCCTGATTGTGGCTGCGGCCCTGATTGTGGCTGCGGCCCTGATTGTGGCTGCGGCCCTGATTGTGGCTGCGGCTGTGGCGCCTGCCACTGCTGTGGCCCCGATTGCGGCGCCTGCCACGACTGCGGCTGTGGAAGTGGCGCTTGACCTGGACGGCCCGCGCCGGGGCGTGACATGCCGCGCCCCGTCCCCGGTGGCGGCGTTTGCGGTGGCAGAGATTGTGGCCCCGATTGCGGCGCCTGCCACGGCCCGCGCGGAGCGGCCTGCTGCCCGCCGGGCGGCGTCATCGCGGAGGACGCCGGGCGAGGGGACGAGGCCGGACGCGCGGGCGGGCTTCCCGCGGGCGTCATCATCGCCAGCACACCATCCCCCACCATCGTGGACGTGGGCGCGCTACCTGGCTTGCGGGCGCGCATCCGCGCCCAGATCGCCCAGCCAAACAGCGCCATAGCCCCCGTCTGCGTCACCCCCAGGATGATCGCGTCCAGCCGCCCCACGCTCTGAAGCTGGATGTATTGCGAGAACGTCCCCGCCACCAGCAGGAAGGCCACCGACAGCACCGGCCAGCGCCACAGCCCTGACCGCCGGTCGCGCATCGTCGAGAACTCCCAGACAACGATGAAAATGAATGGCTCCAGATAATAGTAGGGCCAGACCTGCTTGCTCAGCATCGGCGTCGCCAGCGCGCCCAGCGCCACCAGCGCCCAAACATCCTCGTCTTGCGCCGTCAGCCGCATCCGCCGCGCCGCCAGCCACGTCACCACCACCACCACCAGAATCACGCTATACATATCCAGCCGCTTCGCCACCGCATCCAACAGATACCGCAGGTGATTCAGCGACCCCACCGATGAGCCGGTATACGCGAACAGCGCCCAGATCGAATCGCTGCCGATCTGGGCGCTGCTGCGCCAGGAGACGAAGGTATACATGGCGTCGGCGCGGTCGAAGAGGAAAAACGGCGCCAGCCCCAGCGCCGCCACCAGCGCGCTGATCCCGCCGAACGCCGCCAGCGTCCGCCACGCCCGCGTCAGCAACAGCAACACACCCAGCGCGATCAGCGGAATCAGCGCCGTCGTCCGCGTCAGGAACGCCAGCCCCGCCAGCAAGCCCGCCAGCTCCGGCTTATCCCGCTGCAACAGCAGCACCGCCCCAATCAGCAGGCACAGCATCAGCGGCTGCTCGACGTGATACCAGATCGAATACGTCTGCCACGTCAGCGGCGAGAGCGTCACCAGCGCGTAGACCAGCAGCCGCTGCGCCTCCGGCGCCCCTGGATACAGCCGGTCCATCACTCGCAGGCAGAGATAGCCCAGAATCGGGACCAGCACAATGAACGGCAGCGTCACGAACGTGATCTGCTCGCCATAATTCCCGGCGAACCCCAGCGCCCGCGCCAGCCAGAGCAGCGGCGCCATCAGGAAGATGCTCAGCGGCGGGTTATAGTTGGGATAGGTCAGGTCAGCCCGCACCGCGTACATCTGGAACGGCTGCCCGCGCAGGATGTAGTCCGCCGACCGCAGGAAGAAGTTGGTCAGGTCGCTATCGGCGATGGTCTGCACCGCCCGCGTGCCGCGCACGATCGAGGTCACGCCCAGCAGCAGCGAGACCGCTGTTACCAGCCAAAACATCCATCGTGGCGCCCGTACGGGCGCGCTGGGAGAAGCGGCATCTGGGACAGGTGATCGCATATCCTCAAAATCCTCGCACTCCGCGCCGCCCACTACCACATCCGCCACAAAGATCGGATGCGCGCTCCCCCTGTCAGCCTGCGCTACACACCCTCTCCGCCAAGGAGAAGGAACAAGGGGTGAGGCTAGCGCCCATGTGGCCGCGCGCACGGCTCCGCGCGCGCAGCCCACATCCGTTGCGAGTGTAGCATACCTCTGGCCAGACGCGCGCGCCTCTCACCCCACTGGGCCAACCACCCGCGCCACGTCCCAGCCCCGCGCTGGCGTCGCTCCGCAGCCACCTGACCCGTAGCCACAGGCCTACCCGCCCGGCATTCATGCCGCCGTCCACGTGCGCCGGCCATTCATGGCCGCGCCACCCTCGCCGTCCGCGTGCGCCGGCCATTCATGGCCGCGCCACCCTCGCCGCCCCTACCACAACTGCGGCAGCCGCTCCGCCAGCGCACGCCGCCATTCCGCCGAGGCGTCCGCCCGCGCCAGCCAGCCACCCGCGCCCAGCGCCAGCGCCGCCCCCGCGATCCACACACTCCAGGCGATCTCATCCGGCCCCGGCGTCGCCAGCAGTTGCAGCACATCCGGCCCCAGATGGCCCGCCGCGCCCACCAGCCCGCTCGCCGCGTAGGTGCGCCACCAGATGCCCACCGCCACGATCAAGGCCGACGCCATCACCACCAGACGCAGCCCCGGCCCGCGCCAGAACGCCGCCCGCGCCATGCGCCGCGCCGCCCGCCGCTGCCGCGCCTGCGCCAGCGCGAATGTCCGCTGCGCCTCATACGCCGCCACGCGTTGCGCAACCCGCGCCGCCAGATCCGCCGGGACTTGCGTCACCGCCGCCAGATCCGTCTCGCGCAGCGCTGGCTCCGCCAGCCGCTGCCGCGCCAGATCCCTCCGGCACCCCGCGCACTCCGCCAGGTGGCGCTCCAACTGAAGCGCCCCGCGATCATCCAGCCGCTCATCAAGATACAAGCTCATCAAGACGCCCGCGCGCGTGTGCCTCATGGCCGCTCCTCCTCACCCGATGCCCCAGGCGCCTCATGCCCCCGCTCGAACAGCCCACGCAGGCCCGTCTCGATCGTATCAATCGTCGCCTGCAAGTTAACGCGAAGGTCCTCCGCGCGCGCTAATCCTTCGTTCCGCGCCCGCTCCAGGTCGCTCAACCGGTCCTTGAGCAGCGCCCGCGCCCGGAACAGATGGGTCTTCACGGTTCCGATCGGCACGCGCATGACCTCTGCGATCTCCTCGTAGCTCAGCTCTTGAAGGTGCCGCAGCACCAGCGCATGACGGTACTTCGCCGGCAGCAGCGCGATCTCCGCGCGCACCGTCTCCCGCACCTCCGCCTCAGCGGCGCGCGCGTGCGCGCTCGACAGCGCCCCCTGCGGCCCCAGCTCACGCGCATGCTCGGCTGCCATCTCCGCCCGCGCCGCCTCATCGCGCCGCCGCCCCTCACTCACCTTCAGGCAGTGCCGGTACGTGATGCGATACAGCCATGTCGCGAAGCGCGCCTCCTCGCGGAACCGCCCCAGCCCCTGCCACGCCGCCAGAAACACGTCCTGCGCCGCCTCGCTCGCCTCTTCCGGGTCCCGCAGCATCCGCAGCGCCAGCGTATAGACCTGCCGCTGATGCAGCCGCACCAGCACGCCAAAAGCCTCCTGGTCGCCAGCCCGCGCGCGCGCAATCAGCGCCGCCTCGCCAGCCGCGAGCGCGTCTCCACGCTCCGCCCCGGCGCCGAGGCCCGGCAGCGAGACGCCATCGAGGCCGCCCGCCGTCGCCATATAACTTGTCACCCACTCATCCATACCTGGTTGGAGCGGCTGACTCGAGGAAATGTTTCGCGCGTCGTCCAACTCGTCTGCTCGTGTCTCTGGTGGCCCTTGGCCACCCTCCCACACCCTACTGCCGCTGGCCTTTCGCCACCGCTCCCTGCGCTCCCCGTCCCAGCGCCCCCATCGTACACTATCCTACGTAACACCGCCACCAGCTGGATGGTCATCCGCGAGGCGGCGCGTTCGTCATGAGCGCGACGCCCGTCCGCGCGCCGCCTCACTGCTCCGTTTGGGGTCGCACGCCGTCTCTGAGCAGGCGTTTGCCCACGAGGGTGCGCAGCACTTCGGCGGTTCCGCCAGCAATGGTAAACATGCGCGCGTCACGGACCATGCGCTCCAGCGGCTCTTCGCGGCTGTAGCCGTACGAGCCGAAGATCTGTAGCGCCTCGTTGGAGACGCGCTGCGCCGCTTCGGCCGCGGCAATCTTCGCCAGCGCGGTCTCGGCGGGATCTGGCAAATCGTGGCCAGCGCCCCACGCGGCCCGATAGACCAGCCAGCGCGCCGACTCCACCGCGATTTGCATATCGGCCAGCTTCCACTGCAAGCCCTGGAAGTTTCCAATCGGCTGCCCAAACTGGCGGCGCTCGCGAGCGTGCGCTACGGCCAACTCTAGCGCCCCCTGGGCAATGCCCAGCGCGACGGCGGCCGCCCCGACGCGCTGGGCGTTATATACCGTGATAATGTCCTTGAAGCCGCGCGGCGTAGGGATGCGATTGGTGGCCGGAATGTGGCAGCCCTCCAGGATGACCTCGCCCTCCGGCATGCCGCGCACGCCCATCGTCGGGATGCGGCGCGTCGTCAGCCCGGCAGTCTCCGCCTCGACGACGAAGCAGCCGATCTCGTCCTCCTCCGCGACGCGCGCCGCCACCAGGTAGATACGAGACACGCCTACTCCGGTAATGAACCACTTGCGCCCCTCCAGCAGGTACGCGTCGCCCTCCCGGCGCGCCGTCGTCCGCATAGCGCGCGCATCCGAGCCTGCCTCGCGCTCCGTGATGCAGATCGCCGGCTTGTCGCCAGCCACCACCAGCGGCAGGTACCGCTGCCGCTGCTCCGGTGTCCCAAGCTGGCGCAGGATCGCCACCGGCCCAATGTTGGCGTCTACCACGATGCGAGCGGTCGTCGCGCAGGTCCGTCCGATCTGTTCCGCCACCAGCGCCGTCTCGAAGACGCTGCGGCCCTGGCCACCATCCTCAGCGGGCAGCGCCATACCCATGAACCCCGCGCGCGTCAGGTCAGCCACATTCTCCGCGGGCCACCGCTCCTCCCGGTCATACCCTGCCGCCCGCTCGCGAAAAGGACCGTCAGCCAGCGCCCGGGCGCTCGCGACAAGCGCGCGCTGCTCGTCAGTCAGTGAGAAATCCATCGCATGCCTCCTCGCCCGCCGCGCAGGCCACAACTATGCCGCTCTCCGAGAGCTGGGCGTCGCGTCAAACGGTCAAGAGTTCGACCTGGCGCTGCGCCCGCGGGCCAGCGGCGAGCCGCGCAGAGCGAACGCTGTCGCCGCGCTCACCAGCCCGGCGACAGCGGCGGCGTGATCGTCGCCGCATCCAGCTCCGCCTGCGTAGGATGCGCCAGCCCCGGGCCGTAGGTCCGCGACAGTGGCAGGACCACTGGATCGAGGGACAGCTCTTTCGCCGTCTCCAGCGTCAGCCCGCCGATCTGGGGCCGCCACCAGCTATGCGTCTCACGCGAGACGATCACCGCTGGCGCGGCGTCCATCCGCGCGCCCGCCGGCAGCGGCGCCACCACCACGACGCCCTCACCCGCCACCCAGCTCCCCGGCGCGCACGTCTCCCACACCGAGCGCTGGCCGCCATTCGTCTCCTGAAACAGGAAGTGGAAGTGATAGATCGTCACCGCCGGGCCGGGCGGCGTCGAGCGCAGCGCCGTCCACAGCGTCACCGCCCGCGCCGGGAGTCCGCCGCCCGCAGGCAGGATGAACGCCCGGTCGAGACGCAGCTCGCCATTCACCACCGCCACGCCCTTCGCCCCCAGCGCCACCGCGTTCGGCGCCACCGCCACCAGCGGATACGTCGCGTCCCGCGCCAGCGTCAGCTTGCCCAGCGCGCGCGTCCCCGGCGCCGCGAGCAGCGTCTGGATCGCCAAGCCCGACCCGCCCATCACCAGCGTCGGCGCCGCCCCATCGCCCGCCGGCGGCGTCAACACGCAGGCGTCCGGGGTATACGCCGTCCAGTGCGGCCCCGCGCTCCCCGCCAGATTGTTCTGCCGCTGCGCCCAGTACAGCCCCATATACGTATCGGTCGGATCGCCCGCCAGATACACCTGCCGCGCGTGCAGCCCCACCGCCGCGCGCGCCGCCGCCGCCAGCGCCGCCGTATAGCTCGTCGTCGGAATCGCCCCCCACGTCGAGGCTGGCGATTCCCCACTGGCGAAGGCCAGCGTGAACGCCCCCGTCAGCGCCACCTGCGCCACGATCACCACCGCCGCCAGCGCCGCCAGCGCCCCACCCGGCGCCGCCCGCCCCATCCGCCCCAGCCACCTCCCCAGTTTCCCCGCGTTCTCCCCCTCTCCTCGCGGGAGAGGGGGCCAGGGGGTGCGGCACGCCACCCAGCGCGCCGCCCACCTGACCTGTCCCGGCAGCCCCGCCAGGAACGCGCCAACCGCCACATACAGCGGCGGCGTTATCACGAACACATAATGCGCGTAGACCGGGCTCGCATGCCGCAGCGTCAGCGCCAGAAACACCAGCGGCGCCCCCACCACCAGCAGCCGCGCCCGCCACACGCGCCACGCCTCCCCCTTCTCCCCTCGCCCGCGCACGGGAGAGGGGCCGGGGGTGAGGTCCCGCGCCTCCTCCCCCTCTCCTCGCGGGAGAGGGGGCCGGGGGGTGAAGTCCCGCGCCCACCGCGCCACCCACACCAGCGGCCTTGCCACCACCATCACCGCCAGCCACACCAGGCTCACCACCACCAGCCCAACCACCACCGGCTCCAGCCAGGGCAGCGCCCGCGCCACCGCCGCATAGCGCGTATCCGCCCCCAGCCAGTCCCACGGACGCGGCCCCAGCGCCGCGCTGATCTGCCGCACCGTCTGCCCGTCCAGGACCTTCGGCGCCGCCAGATACGCCAGATAGATCGGCAGGTCATAGCCGTGGCTGGCCACCTCGAACAGCACGGTCGGGATATAGAGCGCCGCCGCGCCCGCCACGCCGAGGTAGAAGTCGTACCACGTCACCGCCGCCCAGCCCATCGCCAGCCCCACCACCGTCAGCGGCAGGAACGCCACCGCGATCGGATGGATCTGGATCGCCACCGCCATCAGCAACACATGCGGGATGAACCAGTGCCGCCGCCGCTGAACCATCCCCAGATGCAGCGTATACAGCGCGCCAATCACGACTGGCAGCAACAGGCAGTTTTGCCAGATATACCCCGACATATACGTGTCGTAGAGCGCCGTCGCGAAGAGCAAGCCGCCCGCCAGCGCCGCCCAGCGCCCGAACGCGCTCTCCGCCCAGATGTACAGCAGCCCCACCGCGACCACATTCGCCGCCGCCTGCCACAGCGTCCACCCCTGCGGATCGTTCGCGAACGGGTAGAGCAACAGCGTATACAGTGGCATATTCAGCGCCAGCAGTGAGCTATAGATACCCGTCCCCGCCAGCAGATGATCGGGCGCGCTGCGCGCCACCTCCAGATACAGCAGCGCGCTATCACTATAGAATGGCGACCGCCCCAACCAGTAGAGCCGCAGGAACGCCCCCACCACCAGCGTCAGCCAGAACTGCCACTGCCACATCCACCCCGGCGTCCCCGCCCCAACCCACACCGCCGCGCGCCGTCCCCGCGCGCCCCACGCCCGCGCCCATCCCGGCCCATCCTTCACCGCCGCCATCGCTCAATCCCTCAACACTCGCGCCCGACCATCACTCCTCGTCGTTCCTCTAGATTGTGCCAGACAAGAACTCCGCCCGCAATGGCGCGCGGCGCCTCCACGAGCCTCGCAACCGCGCCTGCTTCGCGCGGCGGGCGCTTAAAAACAGCATGCGCTCCAGCCACAACCGGCTGGAGCGCATGCGCGGCGCGACACGGCGAGCGGATAGCTTCGACCCGCGCGCCCTAACTGGGCAGGCCATGCCGCTCTCGGTCACGCTCTCCACCCTCGCCGCGCGAGCGGTACATCATCCAGAGCAGGTAGGCGCCCACCGCGATCAGCGCCACCGGCCACAGCGTGCCAAGCGCATTGAGGACAGCCGCGCCACCGGGGCCAGCCAGCATCGCCAGGGAGATGATCAGCAGGATGCCGCCGGGGATCGCTGGCCACCAGTGGAAGCGCCCCTCCACCAACTGCGACAGCGGCATGATCACCAGGAAGCCCAGCGCCAGCCCCATCACGACGAGCGCGCCGCGCACCTCACCGCTCGCCGAAACGAACAGCGTCTGCTGCGCCAGCGTGCCCAGCCCCAGCCCTGTCAGGATGCCGCCAGGAATCATCAGCCCCGCCCGGCGCTGCAGGAAGCCCCATGCCAGGAATATCACGCCCAGCGCCGGAAGCACGAACAGCCCAATGAGCTCCGAGCTCCAGAGATTCGCGGCGAGCGTCATCACGCCAATCACCACAAGCGTCAGACCCACGATTCCCCGGTCTATGATCTTGCGTCGCGACTCCGATTCGGACTGAGCTTCGGGCTGAGCGCTCTTCGGCTGCGTCACTTCAAGCTGTGGCGCGGACTGTGGCGCGGGCTGATCCCCCTGCGGCGGCGCCGCTTCGATTCGGGATTCTTCATCATGCGTCAACATGTTCGCAACCTTCTTTCCGCTCATCCGCCAGCGGCCCCTCCGCCTGCCGGACGGGAGAGTTTTCCACTCCCATCATTGGGGGCATGGTCGCGTCACGCCCGTATCACAACGGCGGCTCCTCAGCGCACGAATGAAGCGCAGCGCCCTATCGCCATATCAGCGCGCGCCGAGCATCGCGGCCAGCGCCGGAAAGAAGCCCGCCGCCACGACCGGCGCCAGACTGGCCCACAGGCCTGGAGAGAGGAAGCCATGAGAGCCGCGAGCGGCCTGGAGCATGGTCGCGTGCGGAGCGGCGGGGGCGCAGAGCAACGCGAGAGGCGCCCGATGAGAGCCGCAAAGCCGCGCACCACGCCACCCCCACGCGCCGCGAAGCCGCCACAGATCGCCGCGCCAATCGCCAGCGCCAGGGGAAACGCGGCGGCAATCTCGCGCGTCAAAATCGCCAGCGCGAAGGCCAGGCCCGACCACAGCCCCGCTCACGCAGCCACAAACCTGCGCCACCAGCGCATACGCCAGCGGCTCCGTGATATCCGCGCCAGCGCCACCGCCGCCAGCCACTTGCCCACCGTGTCCAGCCGCCGCTGCAACGGCGCCGGCTCCCGCTCCACCGTCCGCAGCAGGGTGGCGATGCGCCCCAGCTCGGTCCGCATGCCGGTATCGGTCACCAGCGCCACACCGCGCCCATACGCGACGACCGAGCCCATATAGACCATGTTGCGGCGCTCGGCCAGCGGCGCCCGGTTTCCTCCAGCGTCCGGACCGTCTTGTCCACCGGCTCCGACTCACCCGTCAGCGCCGATTCCTGCGCGCGCAGGCTGGCGCTCTCCAGCACGCGGCCATCGGCGGCACGACGTTGCCCGCCTCCAGCAGCACTACGCACGCCCGGTCGGCGCCACGCCAACCCGACCCATCTCACGAGCGCGACGAGGAGGGCGCGACGACCGCAAAAAACGGTCGTCGCGCCCTCCTGGCATGGGGAGTGGCGCGGCCCTTCCCGGCCGCTACCGCACGCCCGCCTTGACCCCGTCACCCAGCGCGCTGGGCGCCTCCACGGTCTCCGCCGCCTCTTTCACCGCGCTGGCGATATTCGCCGTATTCGCCGTGTGCTCGGTCAGTGGCCGCAGCAGATTGGTTAGCTCCGCAGGCACCACCAGCTTTGTCGAAGGCGCGGAGCCCAGCGCCTTCAGCGCCTCCAGGTATTGCAGGCTCATCGTGTTGCTGTCGAGATGCCCGGCGACGCTGGCGATCTGGTCCAGCGCCTGCGCGTAGCCTTCCGCGCGCAGGATCGCCGCCTGCCGCGCGCCCTCGGCTTCCAGTATCGCCGACTGCTTCTGGCCCTCCGCCACGCGCACCGCCGCGTCGCGCTTGCCGTCCGCCTCCAGGATCGTCGCGCGCCGCGTGCGCTCCGCCGACATCTGCCGCGACATCGCCTCCAGGATCTCGCGCGGCGGATTGATCTCGCGAATCTCCACGGCGGTCACTTTGATGCCCCAGCGGTTGGTCACGTCATCCAGCTTGCCGCGCAAGGTCGTGTTGATATCCTCGCGCCGGGAGAGCACCTGGTCGAGCAACATATCACCCACCACCGCGCGCAGTGTCGTGATGGCGATGCCGCGCGACGCGTTCTCAAACTGCTGCACGTTGATCACACTCGAGGTCGGGTCCACGATCTTCGAGTAGATCAGGAAGTCAATGGACACCGACGCGTTATCTTCGGTGATACAGGTCTGCGGCGCCACCTCAAACACGCGCTCACGCAAATCAACCCGTATCCCGCGATCAATCAGCGGGACGAGCAGCACCAGCCCCGGCCCGCGCACGCCGATCAGGCGGCCAAGGCGCAACACGACCAGGCGCTGGAACTCCGGCACGACCCGAATGGTCAGCCAGGCCAGCAGGACCACCAGCGCGACCACCAGAACGATGATCACGAACACGACGGGCGACATAGGATGTACCCTCCTGGGCGCGGCTCATCAGGCGGATGGGGCCTCTGGCAGACGCCACTCAAATGGGCGATGGACACGGAGCGTTACCCCCTCCACGCCAATGACCTCCACGATCTCGCCACTGCTGATCGGCCCGACCTCCGCTATCGCGCTCCAGTCTTCGCCGTCAACGCGCACCGCTCCGAGCGGCGCCAGGTCCGACGTAACCACGCCTTCTTTGCCGAGCAGCGCCTCAGGCCCCGTGGTGAGCGGCAACCGCCGCGTGCGCAGCGACGCGCGGATGAGCAGCAGGAAGAACGCCGTCACGCCCAGAGTGCTGCCTGCCACCAGCCACGGACTCACACTCAACGTGACCGCGGCCCCAGAGAATGGCGTGAACAGCAGCAACGAGCCAGTAACGAAGAGCACGACGCCGCCAAGGCCCAGCAAGCCCACCCCCGGCGTATGCGCCTCCGCGAGGAACAGCCCGACGGCCAGTAGCATCAGCAGCACGCCCACCCAGTTGACCGGCAGGATGGTGAACGCGACCAGCGCCAGGATGAGCGCGATACCCCCCATGATCCCGGGAAGGAGCACGCCCGGATGATAGGCCTCCGCGACCAGGCCAATGATGCCAATCAGAAACAGGATGTAGGCGACATTGGGGTCGCTCAGCACCGCAATCAGCGGCTCCGGCAAGCTCATACAACACCCCCAATCCGCGCGATGCGCTTCGCCCGGCGGAGCGTCCGGCGGAGCGTCGCGCCGTCATCCGCTCGCGGTCCGCGGCGCGCCGCCACTCAAGACGCAGCACAAGCTGTACCATTATCCGAGCCCACGACGATGCGCGTACACCTGCGTCTTATGTAAATCATAGCGCACAATGCCAGTCCGCGCACGCACATCTACAGGAGCGCGAAATGTCGCCTCACTCACCGTCTATACTCAGGCGTAGAGCGAGGAAGAACGTCGCGGCGGGGCTGCTGGCCGGCGGAGCGATTGGCGCCGGGGCGAAGCGGGGCTGAGTCAGCGCGCCATGCGGGCCGCGCTACACACTTTTAGCCCTTAAGCCATCGCGACAGGTGCCCGTATAGTGCGCCTGAGTGCGCCTGAGCGCGCCTGGCGCCACACGGTAGTAAGGATGCGGTGTGGCCTGATACTTGCGGGCAACATGCCTGCGCAAGCGCGCGGCGCCATTCGGCGCCAGAAACCGAAAACAGCGCGAAAACAGCGGAGGTACATCATGAGCCAACCAATGAGCGCCGACCCCAAAGAGCTGGTGGTCGTCTCTTTCCCGGACGAGAACAAGGCGCAGGAGGTCCTACGCGTCTTGAAGCAGCTCGAACACGAGGGAGCCGCCGAACTCCGCAACGCCGCGATCATCCGCCGGAACGCCGGTGGCGAAATATCCATCAGCGAGACGCGGGACTTCGACGACAAGCAAGGCGCCATCGCGGGCGCCATCGCCGGCGGGCTGATCGGCTTGTTGCGCGGCCATGCGCTGACTGGAGCGGCGCTCGGGGCAGCGGGCGGATTCGGCGTCAGCAAGGTGGTTGACCTGGGCTTCCCCGACGCCTACCTGCGCGACCTGGCCCAACAGCTCAAGCCGGGCAGCTCCGCCATCGTCGCCGTCGTCACCTTCACCAAGGTCGATCAGGCGATGACCACGCTCGACCAGTTCGCCGGCGGCACGATCATGCGCCAGACGCTACCCCCAGAGGTCGCCCAGAAACTCTCAGCGGCGGTCGAAGACTAACGCACAGCCGCGCGCGCTCCTTTGCCATGGAGCGCAGCCAGCCCCACCGCGACGCATGGGCGCTGCGGTGGGGCTGGCTGCGCTATACTGCACACGCCGAGGGCTGTAGATGCAATCGCGACACGCCGCTGGACGGTGAGGCTGGACGGCGAGAAAAGGGTGCAGGTTCATGCGGTATCCATCTCTCGAAGAGATGCGGGCGCTCGCAAACGAGCTCATGAACGCGCCAGAAGCCTGTCTTCCATGGGAACCGATTCCGGCGCGCTTCTCGGGCGACTGGCAGCTTGACGTCACCCATGTCGCCGAGGACTATGGCGAAGACCGGCAGCCCGGCGACCACCTCACCATTGCCGTAGCCGCATATATAGCGCCCACGGATACGACGCCGGGTGACGGTGGGGCCTGGCGCATTAACTTTACTGGCTGTGAGGCGTATCGCAAACGCATCATCACCTATGTGGGGGCAACGCCACTGACACGCCCTGACACAGCGGGCGCGTTTTGGGAGATCACGGGATCGCACTATCTGATCGAGAGCGGTGTGTGGTCGGCGTATTTTCCCCAGGAATTCCATCATTACGTCATCGTCTCAGCGATCCATACCGTACATGAGGTCCTCGCTCGCGGCTGGCGCTGCAAGCCGCTTCCACAGGAGTGGGCAAAGACGTTCAATGGCCCGATGCCGAAGTGGCCCCCAGTAGAGACGTGAGAACACCGCCAGTCTGCTTTGCCAGCCCAGGCTATATCGGCAGCAGCCCTTGCGTCAAGAACGCCAGATCCTCCTCCGGCCGTCGCTCCAGCCTGGCCCAACCAGGAAACCCGCCCCAGCGGAAGCACTCGCGCAGGTAGGCGACAAATGTTTTCCATGGCTTGCCACGATAATAGATCCTCGCATCTGCGGAGGTATTGGGGAGAAAGACATAATAGGGATCATTTGAGGGCTCGAGATACTTGTAGGTATCTTCAGTTGTTAGCGTGAGCGATGCGCGTTCGCCCGGCTTTCGGCTCCGCATATGCCCAAGCCACTCCATATTGAGCGGAAGGACGAAAAGCGGATCAACCGCGCGCATCGGATACAGGCGCTCACCCGCGTGGGTGGGGTAGTCCTCCGCCGATTCAGGCAGAAGCGCGCGCCAGCCATCATGATCGCCCGCGAAATTCACTCCACCCACGGCTTTGTACCATACGCGCACCGACAATGGCAGCTTTCCCAATACCGCTTCATATTCCGCAACCATCTCAGACGTCATTGGCCGCGCCTCCTGCTCTGCTTTGAGCTCACGCCACCGAGCGCGCACGCCATCATGTGTTTGGGGCTGAGACACGCGAGCGATCCGCTGCTCCAGCGCAGCGATCTGTTCCTCCCTGTCCGTCGCTGGCGTGAACAGCGCTGGCATACTTCGCGCCTGCTCTAGATACCCCTCGTATGCGGCGCGGTCCGCGAATGTGTAGGATTCGTGAACCTCTGGCGGTAGGCGTGTGGGTGTGGCGAAGGCAGACCGGCCAGTAGCTTGGTCGTAATTGGCCTTATAGGGACGCAGCATACGTTCGCGAACAAACGGCTGCACCCAGCGCGCCCATGCGTTAGCTCAAGCCCAGCCGGGCGCGGACTTGCTCCAGCGTCTCGGTCGAGACATGCGCTACCAGGTCGAGCAGGGTCGCCTCATCCGCCGCCTGAATCGCCGCAAGCAGGTCAGCGCTCAGCGGCCCGAATCGCCCCTCAAGAACCGCCTTCACCATGCGCCGCTCGCCCTCAGCGATCCACTCGTCCGCCAGGCCGGATTCTCTCATGAGATCGTCTATCATTGGGTGGCTCCTCAGCGCCTCTCTGAGTACGCCGCGCCCTAGACGCAGCGCCGAAAGCGCGACCAGCAACGCGGTCAACTCACCACGATCAGTCTCAGGCAGGTCAGTAGTTGAGATACGCTCTGCGACTAAGACGGCTGACTCGACAGTGACATCCTTCATGACCGCCACAAGCGGCCATAAGTCGTAAGCGTCCGTTGAGAGCACGCGCTCAGCGGGTATCTCCCACAATCTTACGACATCGAAGGCATAGCGTAGTGTCTCAACATTGCCCCATGAGACGACGAGTGGAGACAGAGGAAGCGTGGTCGTGGGACGCAGAAGCACAACTACCGAGCGCGGCGGCAGGTGATCCCGCAGCCACAACCGCAGACCATATTCCGCGACGCGCTCCCCAATATCCCGCTCAGGATTGGTCTGTAACTCGATGTGGAGCAGCCCGCGCCGCCCCTCGGCGTCCGCCGCCTCCCAGACCAAATCCGCCTGGCGCGGCGCGGCGGGTAGCTCCGGCGAGCGATCGGCGACCCACGTGTACCCAGGAGCCACCAGATTCAGGAACTCATCATGCGCCCTGGAGAGCAGCCGCTTGAGCGCTTGATCGTATCCTGGCCGGTCGCTCGCGCCTGAAGTTGACAACGGTCCACCTCATTCCACCTGCTAAACCATACTGCCTAATAAATAAAGCTTGCGCAGCCTCGATATCCACCACCTGGGCCCAGGCTATATCGGCGGCAACCCCTGCGTCAAGAATGCCAGATCCTCCTCCGGCCGCCGCTCCAGCCTGGCCCAGCCGGGGAAGCCGCCCCATTGGAAGCATTCGCGCAGGTAGCCAACGAAGGTCGTATTGTGCCATTCATGCAATAACGGCGCATCGGCTTGGCCGCGTAGCGAGACTTCGTAGGCGCAACCACCGCTGTAAAGATACTTGTGATATTCATCTGGCGCGATGGGCAGATCGCAGCTACTATCCTCTCGCCGGTCATCGCTCCAGCGCATCCAGTCATCCAGGCGCAAGACCCCGCCCGCCGAAAGAATCTCAAGCGGATCGAGATGTTGAGCGTCCCATTCTGGATGAGAGCCAACGAAGTTCACGCCGCCAACGACTTCATAGAAGGCGCGCAGCGAGAGCGGCAGTATTCCCGCCGCTCAACCTCTTCGATCAGTTGCGCGACATCGGCTGGTGGTGGACTAAATGGCGGCTCATAGCGCTCCCACTCGCTCGCTTCCTCAGCGGGGAGCTCGCCTCGGCGCACAGCCCAGCCATAGCCGAACTCGTAGCCCAACTCCCGCAGGCGCGGGATGAGCGTCTCGATATTCGCGCGGGCGCGACGCATCGTCTCGCGCGCCACCGCGAGCGCATCGCTGTAGAGTGGTTCCTCGCGCACCGCCGCGCCCAGCCCGACCAGCTCATCCCAGACGGCCTGGCATTCGCCGCTCAGGTAGCGATCGAGGTATGCGCCCATGCGCTATCGCTCCTCTCCGCGTCTCTTTCTCGCACCGTTGGTTTCGACCCCAATGACACTAACAAGCGATGCGTGCGGCCACCGGAGCGGCCTCCAGCGGAGGAATCTTGTCCCCGCCATGTGACCTGCCAGTTTCGGCTGAGCTCACGCGCGTCATCTCACCCGGCTGATGGCGCCCATTAGCCCTCAGGCGACCTGACGCCTCAGCGCCCATATTCAGTCCAGGAGCCGCCAGTGTAGCGCAGCAGCACGGAATGGCCGGCGCCGGAATAGCCACTGTTATTGGGCAGTGACGTCATGACCATGTAGGCGCCGACCGCCCAGACGTCCGTGCTGGAGCTTGAGACGACCTCGATAGACTGCAAATCTTTATAGGGTACACCCAGCGTCTTCCACTGTCCGCCCGTATTGGAGAAGATCGAGGTGATTAGCCCGTACCCCGTGGCGTATAGCGGCGCCGACTGCAACGGCTCGACACTGGCGAAGCCCCACACGGTATCACTCGCCACAACGCCGGCGTACTGCACGGCTTTGGACGCATGCAAGCTCACATTCGACCACGTAGCGCCATCGAAATGATAGATCAGCGGCGAGTCGTCGGTTTCGATGTTCGTCTTGGGGTCGTGCATCGCCCCCTCGATCCAGATATCGTTCGGCGCGAACATGCGCAGGCGATAGAAGGTGCTGTTGCGCGGGCTTGTCAACACCACCGTCGCCGCCCCGCCCTGAATATGCGCGAGCGAGCTTATGGTATTGCCCGTGTTCCAGCCGATGACCCAGGCCTCGCCGTCAGCGACCGGAGCGATGTCGGTGATGTAATGCAGGGAAGTGGGTAACGTGGATACCAGCGACCAGACGCCGCCGCTGTAGTGGTACAGCGATGTGCTCGCCCCGCCCTGCGCGGCTTTGAGATTCGCCACCGCCGCCCAGCCCTCGTCGGGTGTGCGCATCGCTATGACCCCGATGTCCGCCTTTGGATCAGCCGTGGGCAGCGGCTCCCGCTGCCACGCGCCGTTGGCGATGTGGAGCAGGATCCCGTTACTGCTGTCGTCGCATCCTATGACCCAGCCTTCCGACGACGAGATCATATCAACCCCACTCAGGCGCTCGCCGGGCAGCGCGGAGCCTACCTGTATCCAGGCGCCGGAGAAGTAGTGGAACACCATGCAGCGATCCGGAAAGCCCGTCACCGGGTCGGTAATGACGCACCCGGTACCCCACCCCTCATCGGCTCCGGTCAGCGTGAAGGCGGTGATCTCCACCCCTTTCGGCAGCCCCACCCCACGCTTGGGCGCTTGCAGCGGCGACGTAGCGCGAGGCCGACCAGAGCGGCGCCGAAGTAGCCGTCGCTGAGGCCTTCGTCACTCGCTTCGCCGTTCGATGGGTGGAGATCGTGGCGAAGGTCGCCACGCCGAGCGCCATCACCAGCAGCGCGGCAATGACGCTGGCGATGGCAGGGCGCCGCCGGCTGGCCGGCGGGCGCGGTTGCGCGGGATATTCGCGGGAGTCATCGTCGAGTTCGCGGGTCTGCAGGTCGCGCTGTCTCATCGCTCGATCCTCCCTGCTCGCATTCCGCGCACGCCCGCGCCGCATGCCCCGCGCGCCCGGCTCTGGCGTCTGCGCTTCCATGCTATCTATACGACCTGTCTAGCGCTCATCCTCACGAACAGAGCAATCAGATAGAGAACGAGAGAGCGGCGCCCGAACGAACGTTCGGGCGTCGCTCTCTGCTCAAATGGCGACAACTAGGCGTGCGCCGCCGTCTCCCGCGCCACCGCCTCACGCGCTGGCCTCTCGCTCTATCGGCGGCTGTCCACAGACAAAGAGCGCCATGTCCTCAGCCGGGCCAGCGCTCCACCTCGTCCAGTCGTGTTCCGCCTCCTGGCGCATGCCCAGCTACATGGACGGCTTTACCGCGATGCCATACCTGGCGATCTCGGGCGCAAACGCCGCCTTGATCGCGCCCAGGAAGCGCTCGCGCCGCTTTAGCGAGCTTCCACCCAGGTGGCTGGTGGATACCACGATGGTAGAGCCAGCGAGCCCTGGGTTCCACCACGCGAACAAGCGGCGGAAGACCGAGGAAGCGTACCGGGCGGGATGTCTGGTGTAGATGACGAACCGCGTAGAGGTTGTGCCTCCCCGCCCGCTGGCGCGGCCCCACGTGTAGAAGGTCATGAGTCTCACATCATCCCAGGGAACATCCAGACTACGCCACGGCGTCAGCGGCGCGCGGTAGGTAATGCCCGCCTCGCCGATCTGAAGGAGAGGCCGCCGGAACACCCAGCGAAACAGCAGCGTCACGAGCGCGCCAAGCGCGCTGAGCGAGAAAAAGACCATCAACGCGGCGCCCATGATCTTCGCGCCAATGCCAAAGGTATTGTTCTGTACGCCAGTAAAAGCCAGCCAGCCGAGCGCTACGAACACGGCAGCGGCGATAAGGCGGATGATCGCATTGGAGACACTCGCGAAATAGCGCAGGTCGCGCTTGCGGGCCATGGAGGAACTCCTTTTGCTAACAAGCAAGAAGGGCCACAGATGCGGAAAAAGAGAAGGCGGCGTCTGACTCCCAGATGCCGCCTTCTCGATAGGTGGGATAGCGCTCAGTGCGCCGCGCCGTCGCCGCCAGCGGCCACCGGGGCGGCCTCCAGCGCGCGGGCGAGGATCTCGGCGATGTCCTCGACGCCGAAGCGGTCGCTGGCCTCCACGGCCTTGATGCCGTCCTCGAACATCGTGATGCAGAAGGGGCAGGCGGCGGCCATCGCGTCCGCGCCGGTGTCCAGCGCCTCCTGCACGCGCGTGTTGTTGATGCGCTTGCCGATCTTCTCTTCCATCCACACACGCCCGCCGCCGCCGCCGCAGCAGAACGAGCGGTTGCGGCTGCGCGCCATCTCCTGCACCCCGTCGGCGTTGATGACGTTCAGCACGCGGCGCGGCTCGTCGTAGACATCATTCCAGCGGCCAATGAAGCACGGGTCGTGGTAGGTCAGCTTGCGGCGGTCGAAGCCCACCGGCAGGTGAAGCTGGTTGGTGGAGATCAGGCGGTCAATGAACTCCGTGTGGTGCACCACCTCGAACGTCCCGCCCAGTTGCGGGTACTCGTTCTTGATCGTGTTGAAGCAGTGCGGGCAGGTCGCCACCACCGTCTTGACGTTGTAGGCCCGCCCCGGCTCGACGCCCACGCCGCGATATGGCGCCGCGCTGGCGCCGTTCCCGCCGCTGGCCGCCGTTCGCGCCGTCCGTCGCGGGGGCGCCCTTGCCGAAGCCGTAGTTGTTGAGCGTCTCGATGTTCTGCTGCGCCAGCATCGAGTAGAGGTACTCGTTGCCGATGCGCCGCGCCGGGTCGCCGGTGCAGCTTTCCTCCGGCCCCAGGATGCCGAAGCGCACGCCCGCCGCCTGCATCACCTTGGCGAAGGCCGTCGCCACCTTACGGTTGCGCGCGTCGAACGAGCCCATGCAGCCGACCCAGTAGAGCACCTCCACGTCGGGGTCCTCGGCCAGCGTCGGCACGTTCAGCCCGGCGGCCCACTCCGCGCGGGTGTCGTTGCTGATCTCCCACGGATTGCCGTTGCGCTCCAGGTTGTTGAAGAGCGGCGTCACCTCCTGCGGGAAGCTGCTCTCCTCCATCACCAGGTAGCGGCGCATGTCGTCAATCTTCTGCACATGCTCGATGCTGACCGGGCAAATCTCGACGCAGGCGCCGCAGTTGGTGCAGGCCCACAGCGACTCCTCCTTGATGACGCCGCGGACCATCGGCTCATGCGCGGCCTCCTCCACCGCCTCGCCCGCGCCCACAAGCGTCATGCCCGCCGTGGCGAACAGCTCCTCCTTCACGCCGAGGATGATCTCCTTCGGCCAGAGCGGCTTGTCGGTCGCCAGCGCCGGGCAGACGGAGTTGCAGCGGCCGCACTCGGTACAGGCGTAGCCGTCGAGCAGCTGCTTCCAGGTGAACTGCGTCACCTCATGCACGCCGTAGTCCTCGCGCTCCTCCAGGTTCTCGATCGGCTGGAGCGCGCCGCGCGCGCCGAAGTTGCGGAAGAAGACGTTGAACGGCGTCGCCAGCAGGTGCAGATGCTTGGAGTATGGCAGGTACATCAGGAAGCCCAGCACCGTCAGCGCGTTGGCCCACCACGCCACCGAAGCGATGGCGATGGCGGCGGTCGTCCCAATACCGGCGACCATCGGGCCAAGCCAGGCGCCGAACGGCGACCAGTCCTCGCCGTTGGTGGCGGCGTAGGCGAAGACCTCGAACGCCACCAGCGTCACCAGCACCAGCGTAATCAGGCCCAGAATCGTGAAGGCGTCAGCCATGCCGTGCGACTGGCTGCGCAGCGCCTTCGGGCGCAGGATCGGTGCGGCGGAAGGTGAAGAAGAGCAGCGAGAAGAACGCCGCGACGACGAAAAAGTCCAGAATCCAGGCGAAGGGCTGGCTGGAGAGGATCGGCAGCTTGAAGCCCAGCCCCATCGCCCACAGGTTGATCGCGTCAAGCTGGATGACAATGAAGCCCCAGAAGGTGAAGAAGTGCGCCAGGCCCGGCAGCGGATCGCGCAGCACGCCGCGCTGGCCCAGCACCATCAGCGCGAAGTATTTCACGCGGTCGCCGATGCGGTCGAAGCGGTTTTCCGGGCGGCCCGAGCGCATCATGCCCACCAGCGTGCGGATGCGCAGCCCGAAGACAATCCACGCGGTCACCAGCACGAAGGCGAAGACCACCGCGCCAATTGGCCCGCCTGACGGCCAGAACGTGAGACCCATCTATATCGCTCGCTTCTCTACACAGGCCGCCGGGCGAATGAATTCGCGCCTCAAGGCCTGACGGCCACAACGTCCGCCTACGCGGACGCGGGGACGGCGGACACGGACGCGGGGACGGCGGACACGGACCCGCGCAGGCGGGTCTCGTGGCGGGACGCCTGGAGGCGCGGTTTCAACCGCCCGGCGTTCCCGCCGCTGCCCGCCCGCTCTCCGCGCGCCTACCCCTTGCGCTGCCGCACCTTCTCGGTCAGCTGCGGCACGATCACGTTCAGGTCGCCGACCACGCCAAGGTCGCAGAAGCCGAAGATCGGCGCGTCTTTGTCCTTGTTGATGGCGACGATCAGCGCCGAGGAGGCCATGCCCGCCTTGTGCTGCACCGCGCCGGAGATGCCCACCGCGATGTAGACGGTTGGCTTGACCGTCTTGCCGGTCTGGCCGACCTGATGCGGGTAGGGAATCCAGCCAGCGTCCACCGCCGCGCGCGAGGCGCCTACGCCCGCGCCCAGCGCCGTCGCCAGCGCCTCGATCTGCTCGAAGCCCTGCGGCCCGCCCAGGCCGCGCCCGCCGGAGACGATGACCTGCGCCTCCTCCAGCTTGGCGCGCATCGCCGCTGGCATCCAGACGTCGTGGCCGTCGGGGGCCTTGCCCAGATGCCCGGCCTCCGCCGCGCCTTCTGTGCCAAACGGGCCGGAGAGCTTCGCGCCGTTGGCGGGCGCGCTGGCGGCGGCCACGCTGACCACCTCCGCCGCGCCGCCGACGCGGTTGGTCGGGAAGGCGTTGGCGCGCGCGCCCACCAGCTTCGTCCCGCCGCCGGTGAACGCCATCTTGACCGACTGCGCGCCGCCAAAGGCCGGCACGGTCATCACCAGCTCGCCGCCCTCGACGGCCACCTCGGCGACGTTGTACTCCATGCCCAGGCCCAGCCGCGCCGCCAGCCGCGCCGCCACGTCGCGCCCGTAGTTCGTCACGCCGAACAGGATCGCCGCTGGCTGATGCTGCTCGACCAGCGCCGCCAGGGTGTCCACATGCGGCTGGATCAGATACTCATCGTAGACCGCGCCATCGGCGGCGTAGACCGTCTTCACGCCGCACGAGCCAAGCTCAGCGGCGGCGGCGGCCGTGTTGGTCCCCATCGCCACGGCGGCGGAGGAGCCGCCCAGCTGGCCCGCCAGCTCCGCGGCCTTGCTCGCCAGCTGCAGCGAGATGCCCGTCATCTTTCCGCCAGCGATTTCCGCCAGCGCCCACACATCGTTCGCCATCTTAGAGTACCTTCTGCTCGACGAGGAAGGCGACGATGCGATCAGCCGCCCCATCATTGCCGTTGTACATCTCACCCTTGCGCTGGGTCGCCACGGGCGACGCGCCCACGGCCCGCTCGCGCGCGCCCGCCGCGCCCGCCTGCCCGGCCTCCAGGCCGATGTCCGCCAGCGAGAAGGTGTCAATCGGCTTCTTCTTCGACTGCATGATGCCCTTCATCGAAGGGTAGCGCGGCTCGTTGATGCTCTTGACCACGCTCACCAGCGCCGGGGTCGCGGCCTCGGCCACCTGATAGCCAACCTCCGCCGCCCGCTCGATGCGCGCCTTGCCGTCCACGATGTCCAGCTTGGAGGCGAACGAGAGCAGCGGCAGCCCCAGGAACTCGGCCACCGCCGCCGGGACCACGCCGCCGTAGGCGTCCGCCGCCGCGCTGCCAAAGAGCGCCAGATCGAAGCCCAGCTTCTTGAGCGCGGCGGCCAGCGCGCGCGCCGTGCCGATGGCGTCGGAGCCCGCCAGCGCCGCGTCACTCACCAGGACGCCACGGTCCGCGCCCATCGCCAGCGCCTTGCGGATCGTCTCCGTCGCGGTGGCTGGCCCCATGCACAGCGCGATCACCTCGCCGCCGTGCTTCTCCTGCTGGCGCAGTCCCTCTTCGATAGCGTACTCATCAAAGGGGTTGATGACCGCGTCCTCTTTGCGCCGCTCCAGCCGCATATCAGCGGTGAAGCGCTTCTCCGCCGTCGTTGACGGCGTCTCCTTCATGCAAACCACAATATTCACGAGGCTCGTTCCTCTCCAGATCAACCGGCGATAGCCGCATCGCTACGGCGGATAGCCTACCATACCACGCCGGATGCGGGCGTGGGTGGGGTTTCCGGCGGGCGGTCGGCGAGCTGTGTTCCGGGAAACGGCTGGGAGGCGTCAACAGCCGCCAGCCCAGGAGATACAGGTGTTAGCTGGACGCGCCAGCTACACCTCACTGGCAGGCCAGCGCCATCGCGCGAAGAGGGAAGACGGCGCCGCGTCGCAACCAGGCGCCAGAATAGCTCGCGTCAGTATGCGCCTACACTCGTGGGCGCGCGGAGGCGAACGCCGTTGTCCCCTCGGTTCAGGCTACGCCCATTGTAGCCGTGCGCTCCAAGGGGTGTCAACGGTGTAGCTGGCTGACATGCGGGGCGCGCTCCGTCACACTTGAGTCACGGCATCCACCATACCTTCGGCTCGACATACACATCGTACCGGGCGATCTCACTGGCGCAGGTGGCCTGAATGCGGTCAAGCAGACGCTCGCATGCCTGGGGCGTCACGCGCCAGAAGGCGTAGCTCAGCGCGGCTGTCTGTCTGCCACTCAGAAGGAGGGTATCCGGCGGCTCGCTGGCATCTTCGCCATCTTCGCCATCTTCGCCGTCCGCGTCCGGCGGCTCGCGGCAGGCGCGGGACGAGCGCAAGACCTGTAGGCGCTGCTGCGATTGCGCTTCCCGTGGTAGACACCGATAGCCGCAATCTCACTCCAGGCCATTGTTCTCGGCTTGACGCTAATGGGACGGCGGTGAGGGAAGCGCCACCCGTCAGGCATCACCTCCACCAGCGGACGGCGCATCACGCCAAACCGCGCGACCTACACGATTATGCCCATCCCGGGGACGTTGAGGAGCGCGAACCACCACCAGTTCCAGGCTATCTCCGCCGCGCTGATATGCGGACTCCAAACGATGAGCGCATAGTAGAGAAACACCGCATAGGCGAACGAGTAGGCCAGCCACAGCGCCAGCTTCCACGGGTTGGCGTAGAGGCGGAACAGGTATCTAGGCGTTCACGATGGCCACTCCTGGGCAAACGGGGAAGCGCGATCACAGCCAATCGCGCGGCTTGCCGCCAGTGTAACATGCGCCGCCAATGGGAGCGCGACGGTATGGCATGATCAACACTGGGAGTGACGCCATCGCGGACAGCGTGAAGAAAAGGAGCGCGGCATGAGCGCGGATATGCGTGGAGGAGCCGCTGACGGGGCGCGTGCAGGGCGTCGCGCTCCGCCCAACTGGCGCGTCCGCGTGTGAGGTTGGCGTGCTGGTGCTGGCAGGCTCCAGCGGGCGGCTGGACCTCGCGCGGGCGCGGCTGCTCGCGGCGCATGGGGCGCTCGCGGTCGCGCTGCGCTGGTTCGGCGGGCCGGGACAGCCGCCGGGTATCTGCGAGATTCCACTCGAAACCTTCACCGAAGCGATTGACTGGCTGGCGGAGCAGGGCGCGCGCCGCATCGGGATCGTGGGGCTCTCGAGAGGCGCGGAGGCGGCGCTGCTGGTCGCCTGCCACGACGCGCGCGTGGATACGGTGATCGCGCTTGCGCCCTCATCAGTCTGCTGGGCGTATGTGGGGCCGAGCGCCGACGGACGCGCGCACACCTATCGCTCGTCCTGGACATGGCGCGGCGCCCCGGCGCCATTCGTCCCCTATGACGAGTCATGGGAGCCAGCCGGAGGGGACGGGCTGGTGAGCTATCGCGCGCTCTACGAGGCGAGCCTGCGCGCCTTCCCCGACGCCGCGCGGGCGGCGGCGATCCCGGTGGAGCGGGCGCGCGCCAGCCTGCTGCTCGTCGCGGGCGGCGCCGACGCGCTCTGGCCGTCCGCGCTGTTCGCCGCTGAGATCGCCGCGCGCCGGAGAACGGCCGGGCGCCAGGTCGAAGTCATCACCCATCCCGACGCTGGCCACCGCCCCATCCTCCCCAGCGAACCCGCGCCGACCCCATCCACCTCCTACGCCCACGGCGGGAGCGCGGCGGCGGACGCGGCCCTTGGCGCGCTGGCCTGGCCGCGCATACAGGCGCTCCTGCATGGCGGGGAGCGGGAATCACCGTGATGACAGCGGGCGCGGGATCGCTGGGCCTGAACGCGACGCGGGGCTTTCCCCGCCGCGTCAAAGTGGGCGCAGGTATCGTCGTTGGTGACACATGCGCGCTCTATGTGAGAACACGGGGATGGAACGTGACACCGCTGTGACCTGGCCGCATCACTATTGCTACCTGGGAGAGCGCGAGCGCTCCAGCGCGCTCCAGTGCGTTCCAGGCTGATGCGAAAGCGAGAACCCGCGTGCGAGGAAATAAGGGAAGGATGCGCCACTACGTGGCCGCGCCGTTGCTAGTGATTCTTGTGACGAGCTTGAGCCTGGCGGGCTGCGCATTGAGTTCGAGTTCAGCCCCAACGGGAGCGGCAACCATCTCTCCGAAGAGTGTGCAAGAGCAAATCAGCGCGCTGGCGAGCGTGACGCAGGTGGATGCCGCGACCAACCAGATCCGCTACACAACACAGGATGTCACGCTGGTTGCGGTAGGAGCGCCCCCAGGTCATGAGGGCGAGTACTGGCAAATTGATGGGCGTGTGAACCCAACCGTGATCGTGCCGGCTGGCGCCCATCTGATGGTCGAGGTCATCAACGGTGATCCCGATATGCCTCATGGATGGGAGCTCACCACCAGCGCGCCGCCGTATGGCCAGACGCCCATGATGGGCGGCATGCGCGGCGGTATGGCGATGAACGCCACGATGGCGCCACTCCCGGCGGCGCACAATAATCAGTGGCCTATGGGGGCTCTGAATTTTACGGCGCCACCATCAGGCGTGTACTACTACATCTGCCAGGTACAAGACCATGCCCAAGAGGGGATGTGGGGGAAGCTGATCGTCGAGTAGGAGCGCAATGGCCCGCCCGGCGCATTCAGCCTCCCACCACTCACGCCTTGAACGCGCCGTCCATCCTGCCCTGACTCACCATCGTCTGGCAATAGGCGTACAGCGCGTCGTAGACGATAGCCTCCCGCTCCAGTGTCTCGTGGTCATCGCGCAGCCCCAGATGGCGGAACCCTTCGGCGATGGCGTTGAGCCCTGGCCCCTCCGGCTGGCCGTAGAGCGCGTTGTCGGTGTCCGCGCCGTTGACGATCTTCCCCAGCAGGGCCAGCGCCGGGTCCTTCATCAGATCGTACTTCCGCAGAATCGCCTCGAAGGAGCATTCCTTGCCGTGATGGCCTAGCGCGACACCCTTCACATCGTAGGGCGTCGCCTCCTCGCGCGCGGCGATCTCCATCACCTGACCCGCTGGCGCGAACAGAAACTCCGCCTGCGGATCAACGAACTTCTTGATCAGCCAGGGACAGGCCACCCGGTCCACTTTGACATGCTCGCGTGTAATCCACTTCATCGCCGCGCTCCTCATTGACCGCTACGCGAGGCGTGCAGAGCTTCGCGCTTGCGCCGTTCAACAGCTCATCACAGAGCCGTCTGGCATATCCTATGGGGTTATACCAGATAGCGCCGCCACGCGCCGTGGCAGCTGACGCGCGCTGGCGAACAGCCGAAGGTCCTCCAAGCGTATTGACATTGGCTCCTGGACGCGGTATACTCCTGGAAGTGACGCGGGGTAGAGCAGTGGTTAGCTCGTCGGGCTCATAACCCGGAGGTCGTCGGTTCGAATCCGGCCCCCGCTACCAATTTGGCCCTCACAACAGATCACTGGTGTGAGGGCTATTTTCGTTAACGCGCGGTACGTTCGTTAACGAAAATGGGCGCTGATTGGCTGATTGTCAGAGCCGATTGGCGCGCCTGATCAACTATCGTTCGACGCGCCATGTACCTGCCGTGCATCTGTGGCGGCGCATAACTCTAGATTGCGCTCCTGACCATATGCCAATAACGATCAACTCGACCGTCCTCATGTCGGGCGTTGACCATTTCGATGATCGCGCCGCCATCAATCCGTTCATGCGCGCTGACGTCGCCATTGATCGAGCGAACGCTCGCATTGAACACAACCGCATCCGCGCCGCGCTGGAGTCAGCCGGTGTCAACGTGGTGGGCGTCGCGGCGCCACCTGGCTGCCAGGATGGTGTCTATACGGCGAATTGGGCGCTCGTGCGCGGCGACAAGGCTGTCATGTCTGTGCTGCCCAATGCCCGCAAAGGCGAGGAAGCCTACGCGGAACGAGTCTTGCGCGACCACGGCATGACCATCATCCATGTCCCCGATGGCGTGCGTTTCAGCGGCCAGGGTGACGCGCTGCCCTGTGGCAGGTATCTCCTCGCTGGCGCCACCTATCGCAGCGACCCAGAAGTTCACCAATTCCTCGCGAGCGCGCTGGGCTATGAGGTGGTCAGCCTGCAGACGGTGCCCGAGCGCGATGCCAGCGGCAATCCCGTCATCAACGCGGCGTCCGGATGGCCCGACAGCTTCTTCTACGATATTGATCTGGCCATCGCCGTCCTGCGGGATGACCTCATCGCCTGGTGCCCCGACGCCTTCGAGCATGCCAGCCAGGAGACGATACGCGCGCTAGACCTCAGAAAGATCGAGGTGTCGCTGGAGGAAGCCGTACACGGGTTCGCCTGCAACCTCGTCTCTACTGGGGAGACGGTGATCATGAGCGCGCACGCGCCCCAACTTCAGGCCGCCATTGAAGCTGAAGGCCTCAAGACCGTTACGCCTGAGATCAGTGAGCTCGTCAAGGGCGGTGGCTACATCCGCTGCACGACCTTGACGTTGTCGAATCTCTGAAGCGCGCGCGCCCGCCTTCTCGCAGGGCGTGTCAAAGTCGTTGACCAGAAGCGAGCGGGCGCAATCATTCGCGCCTCAAGGCGGCTCCCGCCGCCACCAGACCTGCCGCTGCAGGTCCCCGTCCGCTGGGTAGGCGTCCGCGCAGGCGGACGTTGTGGGCCGCGAGGCGAGTGGAGCGAAGCCCCCATGCGGGTTCGGGGCTCCCGCATGGGGCCCTTCAGGCGCGGTTTCAACCGCCCGCGCGCCTCGTCGGGCGACTTTGACACCGCCGCCAGGCGAGGCTTGCACTTGACTGCCCCGAGTGAATCGTTGTATGATTTCGGGGCGGTTTTCCGCTGTATCTCTCTGGCGGCGTAGCTCAGTGGCAGAGCAAGGGACTCATAAGCCCTAGGTCGTTGGTTCAAATCCAACCGCCGTCACCACATCTTCCCAAACCCGCCCCCGGCCATCACGCCGGGGGCGTTTTCGTGGGCGCGCGATCCTTCAGCCCGCCAGCTCCCCACACCACGAACGAGGCCCCCCGCCGCTTGCGCCGCTGGGGGCCTCGTCGCGTCGCCCGCCACTGTATGTGTGACGCCCGTGAACGCGGGCGCCATGCATACAGCGACGCTTCCAGTTACGCCTGGTTGCGGCGGCGCCGGCCAACGAACATGAACAGGAACACCGCAATAATCACCAGCAGCGCCAGCACACCGATCAACACCGGGATGAGCGGGAAACTCCCCGTGTTGAACCCCAGCACCGGCGACGATGTGGGCGTACTGGTCGCGCTCGGAACTGTCGTGTCCGTAGGCTCCGTGATCGTCGTCGTCGCTGACGGGGTCGCCGTCGCGCCCGGAGTCGCCGTCACCGTCGCCTCAGGGGTTACCGTCGCGCCCGGAGTCGGAGTCGCGCTGAGGACCGTGACCAGGACACAACTGGTCGCGCCGGTATTGCCAAACGCGTCTTTCCCGCGCACGCAGACGGTAAACCGCCCCGTCCCCGAGATCGCCACGCGGCCCTTGACGTTTTCCGAGACCTGGTTGAAGTGGCCATCCTGCGCGTAGAGCGGATAATACTGGCCACCATTGATATTGAACTGCGCCGACGCAATGCTGAAGCCGCCCGTCGTCGCGTCGCTTACCGTCGCCGTCAGCGTGAAGTTGGAGTGCGCGGCCACCGGGTCAGGGGAGGCCACCACCTTGCTCGCCACCGGTCCGGCGCAGATCGCCGCGGGCGTCGTCCGGTATGGCTTATAGGTCACGTTGGCGCTGACGCCGTTGCCCGTCCCGGAGGGGTTCGAGCTGGCGTTGTGCGGGCCACTGGAGGCGCCCCACCAGTTATTGGTGGCGACCATCGCCGTCCCGGCGGCCACTGTCGCCCCCGCGCTGGTGTTGCCCATGACGCAGTTCTGCGACGCGCTCACTGATGAGCCGCTCGGCAGCGCGTCTGAGTTCAGACCTGTCGCGAAGCCGGAGACAATGTTGCTCGTGATGCTCACGCCCGTCGTGCTGTTTGGAGCGATGATCTGCACACCCGCCAGCGGGCGCGAAGCGCCACTGCCCAGCATCACGTTGTGGTTAATGCTGATCGGTCCGCCAAGCGCGCCTTTCATGGCCACCGCATAGCCGTGGCCAGAGCCACCATTCATTCGGAACGTGTTGCCCTTGATCGTCACGCCCCAAATGTTGGATGTCACAGATCCGCTCGATGTGCCAAAGCCGTGCATGAAGATGTCGGCGCTATCCGGCACCGAGGAATACACACCCACCACACCCTGGTTGTTGAAGGTGTTATACGAGATCGTGACATTACTCAGCGAGCCGACCAGCCCACCGCCATAGCCCGCATCAAGACCGACACCCATCCCCTGGTAGTTCTCGAAGGTATTGCCTGAGATCACCTGCGGCTTCGTGACGTCGAAACTGCCATCCGAGAGGAATAGCAGGCCCTCGGCCCAGTAGTCAGTCTGCGATGACGACATCGAGTCGTAGAGGCCGTGGAGATTCAGGTCATTCCCCGTGAACGAGAACGCGCCCGCATTCGACTCGACCAGCGCCGCCCGGAAAACGCCCTTGAAGCTGTTGTTGGTGACATTCACCGTGGCGTTGTTGCCAGCGACATAGATCGAGTCAATCTGGTCCAACTGGTTGGTCGGGTCCAGCGTGCTGTCGCTATAGAAGAGGTTATTCTTGATCGTGATGACATCGCTGGCGTTCGTATCTTGATAGATATCCATCAACTGGCCATAGTCATTGCCACCACCATTATAGGTCGCGCCCTCCAGCGTGAACCCGGAGATGGTAATGTTTCCGGGCGTGCTGGGCTTTGAGATCTGGATCAGCGGCGCGATCGTGAACGTTGACTGGCCAGTGGGAATCGCGTTGATGATCGCCTTGCCAGCGCCTGCGCCCACCAGGTTGACCGGCTTGTTAATGGTGATCTGCGCGTCGGTCTTGGTGGCCCCCGTCTCATTGGGGCCGTAGGTTCCCGCCTTCACCGTGATCGTGTCGCCCGGCGCGGCGGCGGCCAGCGCGTCATTGATGCTCTTGTACGTACAACCCGACGCGCACACATCCAGCGTGGCGGCGTGCGCCTGGCGTACCAGCGTCGCGCTCTCCACCGCCAGCGCCGTCATCAGGAGCAGGCCAAGCAGCGCCTGCGTCCAGCGCGATCGCAGCACGGCGCGCAGCCGCCCAGAGCCAACTCCGCCAACAGACGCGCCATTCATGTTATGATGCTCCCCACCCAATGTCACAACCCCTTTCTCACTACCAGCGGCGCAGGCTCATGGTCCGCCTACCCACGCGCCATCCCGTTATGGGCGCGCCAGCGCCACGGCTGGTAGACATATCCCCCGGACACGTCAATCCGGGTCATAGCGATCGCGGGTTGCGGGATAGCAATGGAACAGATATGGAGTGAACGGGATGGGGGGAAATAAAAGCAAATTAAGCGGTGCGCCCTCATCCACCTTCACCCACCTTGCAAGCCGCGATCACTAGTGGTGACGCGCGAAGCCCACACCGGTAACGTGTCGTACTGGAACATGTGGCGCGAATGACGATGAAATCAGTCATTTTCAAGGCTAATCCACGCGATGTATCATGCGCGTCACACTTCATGTGACATGGAGCATGAAGCGCCGTTGAACCCGCGCATCCGTGCCACTCGCCTGGCGTCATCCTTGAATTATTCAGACTCCATGACCTGCCACACACTGACCGCTTCCTGCCCGACGCCGCGCCACATACGCCCCGCGTGGGCAGCCGGGAGCGCGCCGTTCCGCGCTCCGCTCACAATGTCATCACAAGCGAGCAAGCATCCATTACATCTCTATATAGCGTTCATTTGTTCTTCAATTGTTCATCAATTCCACCCCAGCCTCACACCTGTCGCGGCTCGCGCACGGGAATAACCGCTGATCGCCAACGACGCGGCGCTAACTCACACCGGCGTGAAGGTGACGGGGAGCGTTTTGACGCCGAAGACGATCGAGCTTTCCATCCAGCGCAGCGGCGCGTCGGGGACGCGGCGAATATCACGGAAGCGCGCGGTGAGCGCCTCCAGGGCGAGGCGCGCTTCCAGGCGGGCGAGGGGCGCGCCGAGGCAGAAGTGGATGCCGTAGCCAAAGGCGAGATGCCGGTTGGGCGTGCGCTCGATGTCGAAGACGTGGGCGTTGGGGAACAGGGTTTCGTCGCGGTTGGCCGAGCCAATCCAGGCGATGACGGGCTGGCCGGGGCGCGTGACAACGCCGCCCAGGTCCGTCCCGCCAGTGGCGGCGCGGAACATGGACTGGACGGGCGAGCGGTAGCGCAAGACTTCCTCGATGGCGTCAGGGATGCGGTCGGGCTGGGCGCGCAGGCGCTCGTACACGTCGGGCTGCTCGTCGAAGCAGAGGATGGCGTTGCCGAGCAGGTTGGTGGTGGTCTCGTTGCCCGCGACGAGCAGCAGGACGCAGAAGCCGATCAGCTCGATCTCGCTGAGCCGCTGGCCGTCAATCTCGGCGCTGATAAGATGGCTGATGAGGTCGTCGCGCGGCTCGGCGCGGCGCTCGACGATCAGGCGCCCGAAGTACATCGCCATCTCGCGCTGGGCGTCCATAAAGGAGAGCTGACCAGCGGCGGGCGCCGCGCCAGGGGAAACGATAGCGTCGGACCAGCGCCTGAACTGGGCGCGCTCGGAGGTCGGGATGCCGAGCATTTCAGCGATCACGATCACCGGCAGCGGGTAAGCGAGGTCTTCGATGAAGTCCATGCGACCAGCGGCGGCGACCTGATCGAGCAGCTCGCCAGTGATCGCGGTGATGCGGGGAGCGAGCTGGGCGACGGCGCGCGGGGTGAAAGCCTGGGTGATGAGGTTGCGCAGCTGGCGGTGGCGCGGGGGATCGGAGCTGATGAGGCTCGCGCCCAGCGCTGACGAGCCATCGCGGCCACCACGGTCGGAGGAGAAGGCCTCGAAGTCGGAGAGGACGCGCTGCACGTCGTCATAGCCGAAGACCGAGAGCGCGCCGGAGTGGGGGTCAACCATTGCGGGCGATTCGCGCCGCATCCGCTCATACCAGGGAAAAGGATCGTGGGCTTCCCCGCGAGGATCGCCCGCGCGCCGCGACGGTGTCTCCATGTTCACGCTCGCTCCTTGGCTGTGGGGTGGAGGAGGAAAGACGCCGCGCGCCTGCGCGACTGGCCTCGCTGTATAGTGTAGCGTGTGGAGGCGGCTTGCGCGAGGACGCCGAGAGGCGCCGCCAGGCTGAGTACGTACGGAAAGCCACTAGGCCAGTCCACACAGGGCTTGACCGTGGTCCAATGTCCATTTGAGTGTACTATCGACGCCGATATGTTATGACTGGGCGCCAGAGGGTAACCACGAGTATGAAGCTTGATCAGCACTATGTGGACCCGCGCCTGGTAGACCTGTACGACCGCAATAACCCGCGCGGCGCCGACACCGATTTCTATCTCCGTCTTGCGGCAGACCTTAACGCGCGCCGGATTCTCGACTTGGGGTGCGGGACCGGTCTGCTGACTCGGGAGTTGGCGGTCGATGGCCGCGATGTGTTCGGCGTCGACCCTGCCCCCGCGATGCTGGCGGTTGCCCGCAGACAGCCAGGCGCCGATCGGGTGCGGTGGGTCGATGGCCATTCCAACGCCTTGGGGACACCAGAGGCTGATCTGGTGGTCATGACCGGCAATGTAGCCCAGATCTTCCTTGACGACTCTGAGTGGGCGGCGACTCTGCGTGACATCTATGCCGCCCTGCGATCCGGCGGCCACCTCGCCTTTGAGAGTCGCAACCCCGGAGACCGTGCGTGGGAACGGTGGAATCGTGACGCCACGTACGAGCGGATCAACTCGCCCTTCGGGCCGATGGAGTGCTGGCTGGAGCTAGTCAACGTCGGGAATAGCCGGGTTCGCTTCGACGGCCACAACGTGTTCACCACCACTGGGGAGGACGTGGTCGTGAGCAGCGAGCTGCGCTTTCGCAGCCGGGCAGAGCTGACCGGGTCCTTGATCACCGCCGGGTTCACCATCGAGCAGGTGTACGGCGACTGGGATCGTGGACCGGTGACCAGCGCGAGCCGGGCCATGGTGTTCATCGCGCGCCGCAAGTGAGCAGACCATCACCATGATTGGGATACGATCGTCTCGGTTGTCGCTACTCGATTCCCCCTTGATGTCATCTTCCACTCAAGTATTAGCCAGGGCGCTCAACGTCGCATCAGTGGCGATACGCGCGTATCATGAAGGGCAGCGAGCCGCGAGGTGGGTTATTAGACCTTCGCTTGCGGGCGCGCGATGAACGACCGGATGAGCCTGGAAAACGAGGACACACGATGGGACAGCGCATTACGCAGGTTGACGCCTTTACCGCGACGCCCTTCGCCGGCAATCCGGCGGCGGTGTGTGTGCTGCCAGAGCCAGGCGAAGCGGTCTGGATGCAGCAGGTGGCGCGCGAGATGAATCTGGCCGAAACCGCCTTTCTGTACCGGCAGGAGGACGGATTCAGCCTGCGCTGGTTCACACCACTGGTTGAGGTTGACCTCTGTGGACACGCCACGCTGGCCAGCGCACACGTCCTCTGGGAGGAAGGCCATCTATCAGCCGGTGAGTCAGCACGCTTCCATACCCGCAGCGGCCTGCTGACGGCGACCCGCGATGGCGCATGGATCAACCTGGATTTCCCAGCGACTCCCGCCACGCCCGCTGAAGCGTCTTCTGACCTAATCGCGGCGCTCGGCGCGCCAGCCGTCTGGGCAGGCAAGACCCCATGGGACTACCTGGTCGAGGTGGACTCCGAGGCGACACTCCGCGCGCTCGCGCCCGATTTCACGCGGCTGGCGCGCGTGCCAGCGCGCGGCGTCATCGTCACCAGCCGCAGCGCCGCGCCAGAGTACGATTTCGTCTCGCGCTTCTTTGGGCCAGCGGTCGGCGTCAACGAAGATCCCGTGACCGGCTCGGCGCACAGCGCGCTCGCGCCCTACTGGGCTGAGCGACTGGGGAAGAGCGAGTTTGCGGCCTACCAGGCGTCGGCGCGCGGCGGAAACCTGCGCGTGCGCCTGAACGGCGAGCGCGTCATCATCGGCGGTCAGGCAGTGACGACCCTGCGCGGCGAACTGCTGGCTTGAGCGCCTATCCCACCGCTCACGCCGCCCCCGCGCCCGCGCTCCCCGCCAGCCCCGCGAGCGCCTGCCGCGTGTAGGCGCGGATGATGCGCTTGCGCAGCGCGATCGTGCCGGAGGTGTTGTCCATCGGGTGCGCGGCGCGCAGGGCCACCTCCGCCGCCGCCTCGATCAGGTCGGGTGTCCAGCGCTGGCCGGTCAGCAGCGCCTCGGCCTCCGGCAGCGGCAGCGGGGCCGTCGCCACGCCTTGCAGCGCCAGCCGCGCCGCCACGCAGACATCGCCCTCGAAGCGCGCCGCCGCCGCCACGCTGGCGATCGGGAAGTCGAACGCGCCGCGCACGCGGTACTTCTCGTAGGTCGAGCGCCACTCGCCCGCCAGCGGCGGCAGCGTGATGTCGGTCAACACCTCGCCCTCGCGCAACCGCACCGGGTGGATGCCGTCATCATCGTAGAGCGCGGCCACCGGAACGTCGCGCGCGCCCTCGCGCGCGAGGCCACCCGCGCCGTCGCGCCGAAGGCGATCAGCACGGGCGCGGTATCGCACGACGAGACGGCGTAGCAGCCCGTCCCGTTCGGCGCCACGCGGCAGATGTCGCTGCCCTTCTTCAGGCAGAACTCGCGCGCGCCCCGCCAGAACTCCGACTGGTTATAGTAGTTGCAGCGCGTGTCCAGGCAGATGTTGCCGCCAATCGTCCCCATCTGCCGCAACTGTGGCGTCGAGACAGACGCCGCCGCCAGCGCCAGCGCCGGGTAACGCTGCTGTATCACCGCCGACGCCGCGACCTCGCTCAGCCGCACGCCCGCGCCAAGCCGCAGCCCGCGCTCCGGGTCGTAGCTGATCCCGCGCAGCGCGGCCACGCCGCGCAGGCCGACGACCACCTTCGGCGTGAAGACCTTGTGCTTCATGTTCGGCAGCACATCGGTCCCGCCGGCCATCAGCATCGCCCGCGCCTCGGGGTCTTTGTCCACCGCCGGGGCGAACGCGCCCAGCCACTCCAGCGCCTCCTCCACGGAGCGCGCGGCGCGATACTCGAACTTCGGCAAGCGCATCATGACGCCATCACCTCCCCGCACAGGGTCGCCTCATCCGGCCTCCGGCCACCTTCTCCCTGCGGGGAGAAGGCCCATAGCCAGCATTCCTCGCGGAGCAAACCCAGTCCGCCCTTTACGAGACACGCGCGCCTCGCGGCCCCTCTCCCCGCAGGGAGAGGGGGTAGGGGGTGAGGCCCCCTCACGCCCGCTCCGCCTTCCGCTTCGCCCCCGGAGCCGCGACCTCGCCCCGGCCTTTCAAGGCCTCGTCCGTGCCCCGGCCTTTCAAGGCCGGGACTGCCGCCGGGGCCGGGGGGTGAGGTCGCGCCGCCCGCGCCGCCTCACGCAGCGCGCGCTGGATCTTGTCCGGCGTGATCGGCGTGGAGTCCACGCGGGCGCGGATGGCGTCGTAGACGGCGTTGGCGATGGCGGGGATGATCGGGTTCAGCGGCCCCTCGCCCGCCTCCTTCGCGCCGTATGGCCCCTCGCGGTCGAGCGTCTCCACCGTCAGCGCCGTGATCTCCGGCGTGTCGTAGATCGTCGGCAGCTTGTACTCCAGTAGCGACGGTATCTTATGCAGCCCCTTGCGGAAGACCTGCTCCTCCAGCACCGCCTCGCCGAAGCCCATGTAGGCGCTGCCCTCGACCTGCCCCTCGACGAGCACCGGGTTCAGCGCCCGCCCGCAGTCGTGCGCCACCCACAGCCGCTCGACCTTCAGGTCGTAGGTCTCCGGGTCCACCGTCACCTCGGCCACGCAGGCGGTATAGCTGTAGGCGGGCGAGACGCCGACGCCCGACCCCTTGAACTTGCCGCCCAGCTTCGGCGGCGTGTAGCTGCCCACCGCGCTCAGCGTGCCGTGCGCCGCTTCGGCCTTCTGCGCCGCGTCCACGAAGCTGATGCGCTTCTCCGGCTCGCTGGCGTCGTATATCCAGCCCTCGCCCGCCTCCAGGCGCTCCGACGGAACCTCCAGCGCGGCGCTGGCGGCCTCGAAGAGCAGCGCCCGCAGCTTGCGCGCCCCCTCGCGCGCGGCGTTGCCCGCCATGAACGTCACGCGCGAGGAGTAGCTGCCCAGGTCCACCGGCGTCAGGTCGGTGTCCCCGGTGTAGACGCGGATGTCGAGCGGGTCAATGCCTAGCTCCTCGGCCACCACCTGCGCCAGCATCGTATCCGAGCCCTGGCCGATGTCCGACGAGCCACAGAGCGCCGCGACGCCGCCGCCGCGGTCAATGGTGACGATCACGCCGGAGTGCGGCATGTCGTTCCAGTAGATCGCCTTGCCCGCGCCAGTCACATACGAGCTAATCGCGACGCCCAGCCCGCGCCCCTCCGGCATGCGCTCGCGGCGCTCGTCCCATCCCGACGCCTCCACCACCTTGTCCACGCACTCCTTCAGCCCGCAGGTCGTCACCCGCAGCCCGTTGACCGTCTCGCTGTACGGCTCGATGGCGATACGCTTGCGGTACTCCGCCGGGTCAAGGCCAAGCTGCTCGGCGATGCGGTCAAGCTGGCACTCGAAGGCGTAGCGCGGCTGGGTCGAGCCATGCCCGCGCTTAGGACCGCAGGCCGGTTTGTTGGTGTAGAGCCGCATGCCGTCGAACTTGTAGGCTGGGATTTTGTAGGTCACCGTCAGCAGCGCGCCGGTGTAGTAGACCGTCGCCAGGCCGTAGCTGGCGTAGGCGCCACCATCCAGGAAGGTCTGGAGATGCACGGCGGTAATGCTGCCGTCAGACTTCACTCCCGTCTTGAGGATCATCTTCACCGGATGCCGCCCGCGATGGCAGTAGAAGACCTCCTCGCGGCTGAGGGTGAACTTGATGGGCCGCCCGTGGCGCAGCGCGAACAGACACGCCGCGAAGTCGTGCGCGAACGGCTCGCACTTGCCGCCGAACCCGCCGCCCACCGGCGGCACGATGATCCGCAGGCGGCTGCGCGGGATGCCCAGCACCTTGGCGACCTCGCGATGGATGTAATGCGGCGTCTGCGTCGAGGTCCACAGGGTGACTTTGCCGTCGGCGTGGCAGTCGGCGACGCAGGCGTGCTCCTCCATCGGCGCGTGCGTCGTCCCCTCGAAGAAGTACGCGTCCTCGCGGACGAGGTCAGCCGCCGCGAAGCCGTCCTCCACCGGGCCAAACTCCAGGTGGACTTCCTTCATGACGTTGCCGCGATCGCTCTCCGCGTGAATCTGGTTCTCGGGGTGGGCCAGCGCCTCCTCGACCGAGTAAAGCGCCGGCAGCGGCTCGTACTCGACCTCGATCAGGTCCAGCGCCTCCTCCGCCGTCTCCTCGTCCACCGCGCAGACCGCCGCCACTGGCTCGCCGACGTAGCGCACGCGGTCCATCGCGAACGGCGTCTCGTCCTGCGTCGTCGGCATGATGCCGTAGGTATGTGGCAGGTCGGCGCCAGTGATGACATCCAGCACGCCGGGGTAGGCCCGCGCCCGCGACACATCGAGCCGCAACAAGCGCGCGTGCGGGTGCGGGCTGCGCAGGATGCGCCCATACGCCATACGCGGCAGCGTCAGGTCGTCGGCGTATTTCGCCGCCCCTGTCACTTTCGTATAGCTGTCTATCTTGGTGAGCGACTTGCCTATCACCCGCATCGCGCACGCTCCGTTTCTTTACCATGACCCGGCGAGATTGTTCGATGGGACGGCGCCCAGCGAATGAATTCGCGCCTGTGGGGCCTCGCGGCCACAACGTCCGCCTGCGCGGACGCGGATTTCGAACCCGCGCTGACGCGGAACCCGGACCCGCGCAGGCGGGTCTCGCGGCGGAACGCCCCCGAGGCGCGAATTCATTCGCCCGCCGCTTAGCCCGCGCCTACTCCCCCTCTCCTATGGGAGAGGGGGCCGGGGGGTGAGGTCGCATCCGCTCCGCCGCTAGCTCCACCGCCTCGATGATCTTGGTGTAGCCGGTGCAGCGGCAGAGGTTGCCCGCCAGCGCCGCTTTGATGTCGTCGCGGCTGGGACTCGTCTCGCGCGCCAGCAGCGCCGCCCCGCTCACCAGGAAGCCCGGCGTGCAGTAGCCGCACTGCGCCGCGCCGCGCTCGGCGAAGGCTTGCTGCAGCGGGTGCAGCGTGTTGCCGCTGGCCAGCCCCTCGACCGTCGTAATCGCCGTATCTTGCGCCTCGACGGCCAGCATCAGGCACGAGAGAATCGGCTCGCCGTCCACCAGCACGGTGCAGGCGCCGCAGTGGCCCAGCTCGCAGCCGTGCTTCGTGCCGGTCAGATCCAGCTCCTCGCGCAGGACCTCCAGCAGCGTATGGGTGGGTGACGCCGCGACCTGGCGCGTTTCCCCATTGACGTGAAACGTCATCAGCTCTCTGGCCATCTCAGCCCCCATATTTCCGGCGGTCATCCAGCCGGCGCGCCTTCAGCTCGAAGCGTGGCAGCGACCCCGCCGGGGCTACTCGCACCGGCGCGCGCAGGTTCAGCGCGCCGCGCAGCGCCCGCTCCACCTCCGGCGCTAGCTCCTCTGGGCATTCCGCCTCGACCTCGACCTCATCCAGCGCGCCCACCCGCGTCACGATGATGCGGAACTCTTCCACCTGCGGGAACTGGCGCAGCACCGCCTCGATGCTCGACGGGAAGACGTTGACGCCGCGCACGACGACCATATCATCCACCCGCCCCAGCACGCCGCCGGGCAGCGTCAGGAACGTCCGCCCGCAGGGGCAGCTCGCCGGGCCGCGTATCACACGGTCGCCGGTGCGGTAGCGCAGCGCCGGATAGCCCCAGCGCCCCAGGTTCGTCAGCACCAGCTCGCCCTGCTCGCCCTCCGCAACTGGCGTACCCGTCACCGGGTCCAAAATCTCGGCGATGAACTCGGCCTCGTTGACATGCACGGCGTCCTGATTGAGGCAGGTGAAGCCATAGGCTCCCATCTCGGTCATGCCGAGATGGTCGTAGGTGCGCGCCCCCCAGGCCTCCTCGATGCGCGCTCGCGTGCTGGGGATCGAAGCCCCCGGCTCACCGGCGTGAATCGTCACGCGCACCGCCGACGAAGCGATATCCAGCCCCTCCTCGCGCGCTACCTCCGCCAGCCGCAGCGCGTAGGTTGGCGTGCAGACCAGCACGGTCGCCTCCGTCGCCAGGATCGTGCGCAGCCGCTGCGAGGTGGACTGCCCGCCGCCCGGCACGACCAGCGCGCCAATCCGCTTGGCCCCCTCATACGCCGACCAGAAGCCGATGAACGGGCCGAACGAGAACGCCAGAAAGACGGTATCCGCGCGATCCACGCCCGCCGCGTGATACACCGACTCCCAGCACTCCGCCCACCAGTCCCAGCTTTCCGCCGTGTCCAAAATCGTCAGCGGATGGCCCGTCGTGCCTGATGTCTGGTGCAGCCGCACATACTCGCGCGGCGAAAAGGTCAGGTTCGCGCCGTAGGGCGGGCAGGCGCGCTGGTCCTCCACCAACTCCCGCTTATTCATGAACGGCAGGCCGGCGAGCGCCTCCAGGCTGGTCAGACGCTCGACATCGAAGCCGTCCAGCTTGTCGCGCAGGAAACGGTTGCTCCGCAGCGCGCGCGTCAGACCGGCGCGCAGCTTGATCAGCTGGAAGCGCGTCAATGTCGCACGGCCGGCCATCTGTAGCCACGGAAGCGGGCGATCCCCAGTGATCGCGGTCGTGGTGGGCGCCGGATTCATCGCGCGCGGCCCTCCCTCTCTCAATCCGAAAGGAACAGATCCATATCAGGAAACATGCGCGTGGCCAGATCATACCCCACGCACACCTCACCCCAGCGGCGAGACGGGGCCCGGCGAATGAATTCGCGCCTCCAAGCGGCTCGCGCCGCCACAAGACCCGCCTGCGCGGCTCCGAATCCGCGTCCACGCAGGCGGACGTAGCGGGCCAAGAGGCGAGTGGAGCGAAGCCCCCATGCGCGGGTTCGGGGTTCCCGTATGGGGCCCTTCAGGCGCGAATTCATTCGCCAGCTACTCGTTCGTCGCCAGAGTCTCTACGGCGCCACGGCGTCCAGCCGCTTGCCGCGTGTGGCGATGCCGAACTGGGCGATGACCGCCGCGATCACCAGGAACGCGCCGATCACCAGGAAGGCATAGAGCGCGCCATTCGGCTCCGTCCCCAGCGCTGGCAGCACCGACCCGGTGATGACGATCAGGCCGACGCCGCCGCCGAGATGCCCGATGCCATCCACGATGCCGAAGCCCGTCGTGCGCGCCCGCGTTGGGAAGTTCTCCGTGGACCAGGCGTAGGTGATTGGCACCCAGATGTTGAAGCCGAAGAACAGGATGATCGAGCCAATGAACGCCAGGATCACCGTCCCGTTGACTGTCGCCGCGCTGGGCTTGCCCGCCACGGCGATCAGAATACCGCCGAGCAGCGTGAGAACCGCGCCAATCGGCAGCCAGTACTTGCGCTCCAGCCGCTCGCCGAAGGAGAAGGCGAACACGCCGCACAGGACGAACCCAATCGTGCCCATCGCCGCGATAACACCCGCTTCAGGCGGCGCGTAGCCCAAGCCGTTGAGGACCACCGTCAGCCCGGCGGCGATCGAGTAGACCGTCATGTAGGCGAAGAACCACATGACGAGCAGCAACACCACGCGCCCCAGGTAGACCGGATGGCTGAAGATCGCGGCAAGGCCCTCGCCGCCCGTCCCCGATTGCACGGTGATGGGCTCTTCGTCCGCCGCGTCCGCCGCGTCCGCCACTGGCGCGCCGCCCTTGCTGGAGGCGAACCGCTCCATGCGGCTCACGACCGCGTCCGCTTCCGCCACGCGCCCGCGCGAGACCAGCCAGCGCGGCGACTCAGGCAACTGAAAGCGCAGCAGGATGCCGAGCAGCGCCAGAACCGCGCCGATGACGTACATGATGCGCCAGCCACTACCCTCGAAGACGCCAGTCTTGCTGACCGTCACCTGCGCGAAGTTCAGCCCCAGCGGGAACGGCGCCGGCGGGGTGGTCAGGATCAGCCCCAGCCAGATGGCGATGAACGCGCCTAGCCCCGACATGATGAAGATCAGGGAAGTGTACTTGGCGCGGCTGCGGCGCGGCGCGACCTCATTGATGTACGTGTTGACGATCGCCAGGTCGGCGCCGATGCCGATGCCGGTGATCGTGCGCGCAATGGTGAAACTGGTGAAGTCGTTCGTCAACGCCGTGTAGAGCGACCCCAACCCAGTGATGAGCAGCGTCACCATCAGCATCTCGCGCCGTCCAAAGCGATCGGCCAGCGGGCTGAGCGCCAGCGCGCCGATGACATAGCCGATGAGGTTCCACAGCACCGGCAGGCCCAGCACGGCGGACGCCCCGACGAACCCGGCTGGCAGCGCAGTCAGCCCCGGCGGCGGCCCGGCCAGGCACTTGGTGACGATCTGCGTGCAGGTCTGGATGAACGAGACATTGATGTCGAAGATGTCGTAGAACGTGAACAGGAAGCCAGCGCCGATGACGAGGACAAATGAATAGGGAAGCGACCAGACCTGGATCCGGTCCTGTCGGGCGACTACCGCGCTCGGAGTGAGCGCTTTCGCATCCGCTGTCATAGAGCGTATTCCCTTCCGGAGTGGCCGTGGCGCGAGATCGTGACGGAGCCTGGCTGAGTGGGCGCGCGGCCCCCGCTCATGGCATGCGCCGCTGAGCGTGAGCGCCCTCGCGCGACTGGCCTGACTGGCGCGTCTCATCCACGAGCGGCCACCCCACATGACGCCTTGTCGCCGCACACCGATGTGCGGCGACAAGCGCGCCAGCGCAGAGCGTCTGGCCACGCGATCGCTGCTCCGTCCACCTCCTTATCTCCGCTTCGTGCGCGGCGTCATACCTGCTGTCCGTGGTTCTGTCCGTGGTTGCGTCTCTTGTCCAGCGCAACCGAAGTGTTCAGCATGCCGAACCATTCGTTCTTCAACAAGAACAGTGTGCATGAATGCGCGCGATATGTCAAGACGCGAGGCGCGCGGAGCGCGGAGCGAGCGGGCGAATGAATTCGCGCCTCAAGGCGGCCCCAGCCGCCACAAAACCCGCCTGCGCGGGTTCCCGTCTCGCCGAACGCGGGTCCGCGAAGGCGGACCTTGTGGCCGCAGGCCTTGAGGCGCGAATTCATTCGCCCCGCCTACTCGCCCCGCCTGCTCGCCCCACCTGCTCGCCCGGCGGCGATGACACCCGCCTGCTCGGCCTCGGCGTGTCCACTTGACAGCGCGCCAGCCCGCGCGCCACACTTGTTCGTATGTCAGAACCCACCGTTCACGATACTGAACCCGCCGCGCCCGCGCCGATGGTCGAGCGCGCCTTCAAGCTGCTCGATCTGCTCGCCACCAGCGACGCGGGCTACAGCCTCTCCGAGCTGGCCCGCCTGCTGGGCATGAGCAAGGGCAGCGCGCACGGCCTGCTCAAGACGCTGGAGAGCGGTGGCGTGGTCGAGCAGGACAGCGAGCGCCGCTACGCCCTCGGCCCGCGCATCTATAACCTCAGCCAGGCGTATATTCGCGGCAGCGGCCTGCGGCGCTTCGCCCTGCCCGCCATGCGCCGTCTCGCCGCGGACGCCGGACAGACCATCTTCCTTGGCCAGATCGAGCCCGACGGCGTGCGCATCATCGAGCGAGTGGAAGAGCCAGGCGAGCGCGGCGCCCTGCGCGTCTCCGCCCGGCGCGGCGACCGCGTCCACCTGCTCGCCGGAGCTATCGGGCGCGTCGTCCTGGCAAGCTGGCCACCCGCGCGCCGCGAGGAGTATCTGCGAACGCGGACCCTGCGCCACTTCACCGACCGCTCGATCACCGACCGCGACGCCTACCTCGCTGCGGTGGAGGAGACGGCCCGAACTGGTGTCGGCGTGGACCACGAGGAATATCTCACCGGTGTCAACGCCGTCGCCGCCGCGATTCACGGGCTGGACGGCCAGCCGGTCGCGCTGGTCTGGATCGTCGGCTTCAGCGCCTACTTCACCGACGAGGCGATGGCGCGCGCGGGCGAGGCGCTGCGCACGGAGACACGCGAGATTTCGCGGGCGCTGGGAGCGGAATAGCCTCATCCGGGCGTATACACCACATAGCCATCCAGCCGCGTCAGCGTGTAGCCCCACGCCGGGTCAGCCGCCTTGCGGGCCAGCGCCGCCGCCTGGGGCGAGCCAGCGGGGAAGACGTAGGCCGCGCGCGGGTCCGCCTGGACGGCCGCCACATACGGCGGGTAGCGGTTGTCCCGCGCCTGCCGCAGCCCGGCGCCCAGCACGTCACAGGTAATCGCGCTCCTGGGAGAGGAAGGCGGTCTTGTAGCACGTCCAGTAGTCGGTGTACATGTGGCGCACGCCCAGCCGCTCCAGGTCGCGAACGAGCGCCTGATTGGCGGCGGCGTCCGCGCGCGCGGCGGGCGCCTGGGCGTAGGTCGCCGCCACGCCGCCCGCCAGCGCCACCGCCAGCAGCGCCAGCGCCGCCCACGCCACGCGCGCGCGGCGTCCCTCGCGCCACCCGGCCAGCGCCGCCGTCCACAGCGGATAGACCACCGCCGGCAGCGCGATCAGCAGGCCGATCAGGTAGCGCGCGTTGCCCAGCGGCCCCGCCGCTTGCGGGCTGATAGTATACAGCCCCAGAACCAGCGCGCCGCCTACGAGCAGCGCCAGCCGGCCCACCTGGATGGCCGCCGCGCGCTGATCCGCCGCCGCGCGCCAGCCGCGCCAGGCCAGTTGCGCGGCGATCACCCCCAGCGCCAGAACGCCCAACGACCACGCCAGCCGCCCGGCGGCGCAGGGCGCCAGGCCCGCGCCGGTCCAGTCCGCGAGCGGCCCGCGCGGGTTGAAGGGCAGCGTACAGACCCAGCCCGCGCCGGTGGCGTCAGGCAGGGCGACGAACAGCGTCCCGATGATCTGGGTGAACAGGCGCCCAGGCAGTTGCGCCAGCGTCGCCACGCCCTGCGGCTGGAACGCCGCCACCGCGCTCGGCCCGTTGTCATTCAGATGGGTGAGGAGAAAGAGAATCTGCGGCGCCAGCCCGGCGACCAGCCCCAGCGCCAGCGCGCCCAGCCCCCGCCAGCGTAGCTCGCCGCGCCGGAACACGACCAGCGGCAGCGGCGCCGCCAGCAGGAACGGCAGGACCAGCGGATCACTCCACCACCCCAGCCCCATCGCCAGCCCCAGCCCGGCATAGGCCGCCAGCCGCCGCCCGCGTGGCCGCCCACCATCGCCGCCGCCCGCCGGGCTGATCGCCAGCCACGCCGCCAGCAGCAGCGCCAGCGCCCCGAACAGCAGCGTCTCGGGATAGCCGCCCAGCGCCAGTAGCTGCGCCTTCAGCAGGTCCGGCCCGCCCAGCGCCAGCAGCCCCAGCGCGACCAGCGCGAACAACTGGCCATACAGCAGGCGAACCAGCGCGTACATCACCAACGAGAAAGAGGATGAAGAGCAGCAGTAGCCCCAGCCGCAGCGCGAGGACCGAGACGCCGAAGATCGGGAACAGCAGCGCGCCGAGATACGCCTGGAGCGTCCCCATGTAGACCTGGCCATAGAAAAAGAGCGGGAAATCGCGGCCCGTGGCGATGTGCAGCGCCATCAGGCCCATCGTGCCCTCGTCGCTGTTCGTCTGTGGCCAGCCAGCGAGGATCAGCCCCAGCCGCGCCAGCGCGCCCGCCGCGATCAGCGCCAGGGCCAGCCAGCCGCCAGCGCCCAGCGCGAAGCGGCGCGCCGCCGCCCGCGTCTCGCCCGGCGCGGGCGCCTCAGTCGCGGTCATACGGGCATTCCATCGCGGGAGAGAGACATCGCGCGGCCTTTCGCATCTCGGAAAATCCGAAAAATCCTGGCCTGTACCATATGCCGCCCGCGCCGCGCCCGTCAAGCGACCTGCCAGGCGAGAAACGCGGGCGGACTGGCGTATACTCCTCATACGGGCTAGCGCCGAGGCGCGCGCACACCCGGCGTCATGGAGCGGAATGGCTCAGACATGCTCCCAGAGAAGGACGGCTGACAGGAGTAACGGTCGTGGCGTGACACACGAACCGTGCTCCAAACTCGCCTCAAGTGAAAGGTGAAAGGTGAAAGCCCAATGGCCGATGCGACTCATTCGGTCTATCCGACGCTGATTCCCGTCACCGAGGAGTTGCGCGGACCGCGCGTTGCGCTGCGCCGCCACCGCGCCAGCGACGCGGCCGACCTCTTCGCCGCGCTGGAGGCTTCACGCGCGCGGCTCGCGCCCTGGCTGCGCGTCCCCGATTCGCTCCAAACCGTCGAGGCGACGCGCGATTGGCTGATCCGCCGCGAGGCGGGTTGGCTGCTGCGCGAGATATTGAGTTTCACTATCCGTCACGGCGAGACGCGGGACTACCTGGGCAATATCGAATTGCATCATACGGAAATAGGTCCGATCGAGTGGAAGTGGCGCTTCTTCGCGCTCGGCTACTGGCTGCGCGATGGCGCCGAAGGGCAAGGCTATATGAGTGAGGCGGTGCGGCTCGTGACCGACTACGCGTTCACCGATCTCGCCGCCAAGAAAGTCATCATCCGCTGCGACGCCCGCAACACGCGGAGCGCCGCCGTGGCGGAGCGGTTGGGCTTCGTACTTGAGGGGCGGCTACGCGCGAGGCGCATACGAAAGATGGCGCGGTCGCCGGCGAGCTGCAATACGCGCTCCTACGCGACGATCCCCGCTGGCCCTCGGAGATCGGCCTGCGGGGATCAGCGAAGTCTTAATGTAGCGCTTCTGGTCGCGTACGAGTTGAGGGACTGACCCTACCTGGGCTGGCGCGTCGGCTCCTTAGGAAATGAACGGTTGATGTTTGTCGAGCGCGTTGGATATAATGCCAGCGGACAGTAATCACCACGCAGCAGGACGCGGCGCAAACTCCACAGACCCAGCCAGTCGTTATTCAGGCAGCGACAAGCTCCATCTTGTTAAGCATCCTTGGCGCAGGTCACAGCACAGCAAGGACACTCAAAGGAGCTCTCTATGGAAACAATGACGACCCAGGTGGACACCGAACCGAAGCCCTCGTTCCTCATCAATCGCAATTTTGCCTTGCTCTGGTTCGGTCAGGCGGTCTCTGCTCTCGGTGACGTCATCTACTTCGTCACGTTGAGCCTTTGGATCGCGACGGTCATTGCAAAAGGCCAGCCGTGGGCTCCTGCGGCGGTGAGCGGCGTCATGATCGCGATCGCGCTGCCAACGCTCTTTATGGGGCCTTTGGCGGGTGTATTCGTTGATCGCTGGGATAAGCGCTCGACCATGATCCGCATGGATATGATCCGCGCGATCTTGATCCTGCTGCTGATACCGCTCACCGGCCTGGTTCCGCTCCCCTTTCTCTCCTCGTTCTTCGCCGGATCATCTACCGTCACCTGGAAGCTTGGCGCCATCTACGGCGTGGTCTTCGCCGCCAGCATCTGCTCGCAATTCTTCATGCCCGCGCGCTTTACCATCCTGAGCGAGATCATCCCGGAGCATCAGCGCGCGCGCGCCAGCGCCATGGAGCAAACCTCCGGCAGCGTCGTCCAAATCATCGGCCCTTTCCTTGCCGCGCCACTGCTATTTGTCATTGGCGTCCAGTGGGCGCTGCTGGTGAACGCGCTGTCCTTCGTGGTGTCGTTTCTGGCCATTCTCGCGGTACGCGCGCGCTCTATCCCCAAGACCACACAAGCCCCTGCGGAGAAGACAAGCTTCTTCACGGAATTCCGTGAAGGGCTCGCCTTCTACGGGCAGAGCCATCTGATGCGCACATTGATGATTTCGGTCCTCATTGTCACGCTGGGTGTAGGCGCATTCGACGCCCTGCTGGTCTTCTTCTTCCAAACCAATCTGCATGCGCCAACGAGCCTCTATGGCACACTGCCAATGGCCGTTGGAGCGGGGTCAGTGCTGGGAGCGATTCTTGCGGCGCTGCTGGTCAAGTGGTTAGGCTCAACGCGCGTCTTCTGGCTCAGCCTCTGTATCATTGGGATCTTTCTGATCGCCTTTGCGCGCCAGACGAGTCTCTGGCCAGCGCTGGCGCTGCTGTGCCTGGTCGGGCTGCCGCTCGGATCGGTCAATACCACCCTCGGGCCACTCGTGATGCATGTGGTTCCACATGACATCATGGGGCGCGTCCTGAGCGTCGTTTCGACGAGTCAGACGCTCTGCAATCTGATCTCAGTCTCACTGGCTGGCCTGCTGGGTACGCTGCTGGTGGGATTCCACGCCAGGGTACTAGGAATGAGCTTTGGAGCGTACGATACGATCTACCTGTGCACTGGGGCGCTGTTCGTATTGGGCGGATGCTATGCGATGGTGAATCTCCGTGGGCTAAAGTTGAAGGAAACGGCTTGACAACTCCCCACAGCTAAAGCCGGGGGATTCCTGCTTCATCGGGGCGCGCCGGATTGGGCATGGCCCGCCCCGGTCTTACCGCCTCTCCACAGGCGTGCACCGTGAGCCCCACGGCAAGGATGTTCTTCGCGGCGTTGATGTCGCGGTCATGCCGGACGCCGCACGCCGGACACGTCCACTGGCGCACGTCCAGGGATAGGGCGTCGAGCACATGCCCACAGGCATGACAGCGCTTGGAACTGGGATACCAGCGGTCAATCTTGACCAGCGTGCGCCCGTACCACGTCGCCTTGTACTCCAGTTGGCGCACCAGCTCGCCCCAACCGACATCGCTGATCGCCTTCGCCAGGGTGTGATTGCGGACCAGGTTCTTGACCGCCAGCGACTCCACGCACACCGTTTGGTTTTCACGAATGAGGCGTGTCGTCAGCTTATGCAGGCCGTCGCGGCGCTGGTCCGCAATCCGGGCGTGTTCCCGCGCCACCTTCAGGCGCGCTTTCTCGCGGTTCTTGGACCCCTTCTGTTTGCGGGCGAGGCTGCGCTGCGCATGCTTGAGGCGGCGCTCACTGCGCTGAAGATGGCGCGGGTTGGCGATTTTCTCGCCCGTGCTGAGGACCGCCACGTCTTTCAGCCCGACATCCACCCCCACCAACGCATTGACGACCGGCAGCGCCGCCACCTCTTCCTCGACCAGGAAGGAGACGAAATAGCGTCCCGCCGTGTCTTTGCTGACGGTGACTGTGGTGGGCGTGCCGGTGAAGGAGCGCGACCAGTGGATGTCCAGCGGCGCGTCCATCTTCGCCAGTGTCAGCGTGTGTGTCGCGGAGTCCCAGCGAAACGCGCTGCTGGCGTAGGTCGCCGCTTGCCGTCCATGCTTCTTGTGGAAGCGGGGGTACTTGGCGCGGCCCTCGAAGAAGTTGCGGAACGCCTTGTCCAGGTGACGCAACGCCTGTTGCAGCGGCACGCTCGACACCTCGTTGAGCCACGCCGTCTCCGGCTGCTGTTTGAGGATCGTCAACGCCGCCGACGCCTCGTGATAGTCGAGGCGTTCCTGGCGCTCATAGTAGGCGTCAGTGCGCAAGCGCAGCGCCCAGTTGTAGACGAAACGCGCGCTGCCGAACGTCCGCGCCAGCACGGTGTCTTGTGCGGGCGACGGGTAGAACCGGTAGCGGTACGCGCGTTTCTGTTGCATGCTTACAAGTATAGCGCAGAAGTTGTAAGTAAACCATGGGCGGTAGTTCTCTTTGTACGGTTGGCTGCGCCTGCGGGCGCGCGGCGTTTCATCTCCATGCCTCAAGGCAGGGGTCTTCACGCCGCATATCTCGATAAAGCGCGTATTGGGGTCACGATACCGGTTCGCGTGACCACGCCCAACGCATCCACAGCCAACCGCCGATGACCACAACGAGCCACAAAAGCGCAAACAGAATCAGGGGAATCCAGCACGATCCGCCACGGCGCGCGCCCGGCTCAGGAGCAGGTGAACGCCCCTGGGTACCCATCTCGTATCGTCCTTCCCTGTAGCCACATCTCCACACCTCTTTACGTCCGCATCCTTGCCAGTCTCTCCCCTCATTTCCCCACATTTGTGGATAAATGGCCCATTCATGTGGATAACCCGGTCAAGTTGTCCACAAGAACGTCGCCCCACTTCACAGAAGGCTGTGAGCGGGGCGGCGAAATTGGGAATATTAGGTTGCCGAGCTGGCCCGCGATGGCCTAGGCGTCCACCCGCATTGCCGCCCCTCTCCTTTGAGGAGAGGGGTAGGGGGTGAGGTCCGCGTCAGCTACTCACCCTTCTCGATGGGCGCGCCCACCAGGTTGCCCCATTCCGTCCAGGAGCCGTCGTAGTTGCGCACGTCGGGATAGCCCAGCAGCTGCGTCAGCGCGAACCAGGTATGCGCCGACCGCTCGCCGATGCGGCAGTACGTCACCACCGGCTTGTCGGGCGTGATGCCCTGCCCGCCGTAGATGCCGCGTAGCTCCTCGGCGGACTTGAACGTGCCATCGGCGGCGGCGGCGGTCCCCCAGGGGATGCTGCGCGCGCCGGGGATGTGGCCGCCGCGCTGCGCCCCCTCCTGCGGATAGTTGACCATGTGCAGCAGCCGGCCCGTATACTCGTCAGGCGAGCGCACATCGATCAGCGCCGCGCTCTTCGCCGCCACCACGTCCTCCACCTGGCGGCGGAAGGCGCGGATGCTCACGTCCGCATCGCGCGCCGTGTAGGCCGTCACCGCGAGGGCTGGAACGTCGCGCGTATACGCGCGGCCCTCAGCCTCCCACTTGGCGCGCCCGCCGTTCATCAGCCGCAGATCGCCGTGGCCGTACATGCGGAACAGCCAGAAGCTGTAGGCCGCGTACCAGTTGGACTTGTCGCCGTAGAGCACGATTGTCGTGTCGTTCGTCACCCCATAGCGGCGCATTAGCGCCTCGAAGTCCGCCTTGCTGACAAAATCGCGCCGCACCGGGTCCTGCACATCCACATGCCAGTCCAGCTTGACGGCGTTGCGGATATGCCCGATCTCATACAGCAACGGGTCCTCGTCCGCCTCGATGATCCGCACAGTTGGGTCGTCCAGATGCGCCTCGACCCAGGCCGTATCAACCAGAACCTCAGGATGCGCGTAGCCCTGTGGGCTTGCCGCCGTCTCCGTCTCCGTCATATCCCCACGCTCCTCTCGCGTATGCTCGCGTATGCTCGCGCGCCTCGCTTGCGCCGCTTACGTCGCGCTGACCACCACACCGGGCCGCCGCGCTCCCCATAAGTATAGCGAAGGAGCGCGCGCCGCCGCCCGTCCCAGCCCGCGCAGGCGACCTTCGCGGCCGTGGGCGAGCGGAGCGAAGCGCCACAGCGGGTTCGGGGCTCCCGCTGGGGCCCCTAGCCGCCGGTTTACCCGCCGGGCCATTCCACCGCCGCGCGCAGGCGCCCGCCAGAGTATACGCGGGAGAAAGTAGACTTCGCAAGTCAACTTCATTAACTATACATGAGACACGCACAATGGGCGACCGCGCGCCGCTGGCGTCCCGCGCCTCACCCCACCCGCTGAATAGGCGACGGCGCCCACTCGCCATCCAGGACCGCCGGTTTGGGCCAGTAGAGCCGCATGATGAGGTTGAATCTGCCCTCTGGGGCCGGGAGCCAGTTCGCCTCGCGCTCCTCGCCCGGCGAATCGTGCTGGATGTATAGCATGAGCGAGCCATCCGCGTTGTAGCGCAGTGAGTCGCGGTCGCCAATCGCGTAGCGATTGATCGGATTCTCCACGAAGAACTGCCGCTCGTTATACATCGTCAGCGACCAGAACCCGTTTACCGGCGGCGTCTCGCCCGCCTCGAAGTGAAGCGTATAGCTCCGCTGGCCGGTGAGATACTCGCTGTCGCTATCCGTTGTAGCGCGCATGCAAACGTCGTCTTCGGATAGATCGGCCCCCAGCCCGACCAGCGCTACGGCGGCCCGCTTGAAATAGTCTGTCCCGTACCGCCCCAGTCCCGATGGGATCACCCAGCCATTGACCAGGATGTCGCCAAGCGCGCGCTCCGACGCCGCGATCTTCGCCCGCGCCGCATCCATGCCTTCGCTCACGGCGCCCGCGATCACCTCATCGAGCCGCGCATGATCCACGCCCACCCCCGGCGCGATACCAATGCGCCCGATCCGCTCCATCATCACCGCGTCCGCTGTCGCGGGTGGATTCGTGACCAGCAGCGCGTTCAGCCGGCTGAAGAACGCCATCGCGTCCATGCGCGCCACCTGGTCCACTGGTGGCTCCCAACGGTTCACATTCGCCGCGACGGAAACATGGTCCGGCGGCGTGTAGGGCGTGCCCCACGCGCTCAGCGGCGTCAGCCGGAACCGCTCCTGCAGCGTCCGCACGGCGGCGTAATCGCTCGCGCCATTGGTCTTGACGCGCCCAGTCAGCCACACCATCGCCGTCGGCGTCGCGACCATACGCATACCAGCCGGCAGCGTCCCCCGCCAGCCCGGCCAGGTGATAGCGTAATTGCCCGCGCCAGCGCCCGTCGTGCGCGTGCCTGGCGCGGAGAAGACATTTGTCCAGCCATCCAGCATCGGGACCATATAGTAGCGGCCATTCATATCCGGCAGGCTCAACACCACGGGCTCGCGCGAGACATCCAGCCAGGCGCTGGAGTAGAGCGTATCGGCGTTCGGGCTGACGACATCAGTAAACGACGGGCCAGGAAACACCCGCATATGGGCGAACTGGTTGACCGGCGCTCGCTGCTCCTCTGGGCGTGCGGTAGCGGTCATCACCTCGCGCGTCACATCCATCAGCACGAGTGGATAACCGAAGATATACGCATCCTCGGCCAGCTCCCGCGCCTCCGCGACGGTCAACGTGGCGAACGGCGCCCGTAGCCCCGGTGGCGGCTGCGGCGGCTCGACCTGCTGGCTTATGTCGCTCATGTCATTCATCGCGCCACACCTCAATCCTGTTCCTAAACAGCCGCTCTCCCGCGCAGCGGCGCGCGGGCGGCGCTCGCGTCTGCCGTCCCCGTCCGCACCCCCGGCGCCAGCGGGACAGCATCGCGGGGATGTGAACAAGGGATTGGCGGAGATTCAAGGAACGGGACATAAATGTGATGAAGCGAAGCGATGCGGCGGCTTTTATCGCGCCAGCGGGATGAGCGCCACCGCCTGCCAGAGGATGATCCCGACGTAGACCGCGCGCTGGACGAGGCCGAAGTAGGGCCGCAGGCGGGGAAAGAAGCCCGCCGCAAAGAACAGGACCACGGCGGCCAGTGTGATGAGAGCGGCGGCGATCAGCAGCGGCGCTGGGCCGCGCCAGGTGTTCCACGCGATGACCGGCTCGGTCAGCGTCAGCGTGGCCAGCGCGATCAGGCCAAAGCTCACGAGCGCCAGCAGCTGGTGGATCACCACGCGGCGGCTGGGCCGGGCGCCGGACGCCACATCACGGTCGCTCCGCCGGGCGGGGACGGTGACGAGCAGCAGCCGCGCCAGCCCCAGCGCCACCAGTCCCGCCAGCCCCACCCCCGGCAGCGGCGCGCGCATCTCGACCAGCGCCCCCGCCATGCCCAGCGCGCACACCCCCGCCGCCACTTGCGCCAGCGCGTACAACGCCCCGTAGCGGCCATCCGCGTACAGGCTCACCGGGTCGCGCAGCGGGCTATACCCCGTAGGCAAGAGATGCAGCGCCACCAGGCAGATGCTATACACCGCGAGCGCGGCCAGGCTCAGGATGACCGGCGCGTGCGCCGCCTGCATGCCCGCGTCTCCTTCCCAGAAGCCACCCGGCGCCAGCCCGCAAGACCCCTCTGCGCTCGCCTGGGGCGCCCCTAGTATAGTGTAAGGTACTCTAAGGCCGGGGCGCCTGGCGTGGTACGACTGAAACAGGAGTGGACGGGCAATGGCGATCGAAGACTTCACCGGGACGGTTGCGGTAGTGACCGGCGGCGCGAGCGGAATCGGGCTGGCGACGGCGCGGGCGCTCTTTGCGCAAGGCGCGAACGTCATCCTGGCGGACATCAGCGAGGCGGGGCTGCGACAGGCGGCGGAGCGGGTGCGCGAGGCCGCGCCCAGCTCGGCGGCGAGCGTCGCCACGGTCACAACGGACGTAACGGATGACGCGCAGGTTCGGGAGCTCATGCGCCAGGCGCAGGCGTTGGCCGGGCGCGTTGACCTGGTGGTGGCGTGCGCGGGCATCGGGCGCGGGGGCCGCATCGAGGACCTGCCATCGTCCGAGATGCGCAAGATGATGGACGTCAACTTCCTGGGCATCTACAACTGCGTCCAGGCGGCGGTCCCCACCATGCGCGCGCAGGGTGGCGGCCACTTCGTGTTGATCAGCTCGGTGGCGGGCAAGCTGGGGGTTCCGATGCTCTCGGGCTACTGCGCCAGCAAATGGGCCGTGCGCGGCTTCTCGATCGCCATGCGCGCCGAGCTGTATGGGACGGGGATTGGCATCACGACGGTCTACCCCGCCTGGGTGGACACCCCCATGTTCAAGCAGGCCGCGGAGCAGGACGCTGATTTGCCGATCGAGGTGATGCTCACGCCGGAGCAGGTGGCTGATGAGATCCTGGGGGCGGTGCGGGAAGGCAAGCGCGACCTGACGCTGGCGCCAAACCCGGACATCGCGCTGCTCATCGCGCGCACGAAGGATGATACCGACCGCGCGGAGGATGGCGCCGGCCGGGCGTACTACCGCCGGACGCACCCTCAGCCGGAGCGGTAAGCGGCAGCGGGCGTGCTGATCGCCAGGCGCAGGCGCGCGTACGGCATGGCCAGCTACATACCAAGCGGTATTTGGCTGGCCTCGCGGGCTGTACAGCGTCGTGACAGCCACCTGAGAGTTTGCGCCGCTACGCGCCAGACGCGGGCAGCGCATAGACCTGGGCGCGCCGGGCGCTAAAGTCGTGCGCGGCGAGCAGGGCGGCGATGGAGGCGGCGATCTTGGCGCCACCTAGCGCGGAAGGCTCGATGGGGTTGGCGTAATCGGCGGGGTCCGCGCAGATCAGCCGCAACTCGAGGGCGGGCAGCCCGCGCTCGACGGCGTTGCGCAGGATGACGTCGTCCCACAGCGCGGCGCCAACAGTCGCCACGCGCTGGAAGGCGGGATCGGGCGAGGCGCCGTTGTAGACCGTGCAGAGCGCCGTGGGCAGGTCGCGGGCGAGGACGGCGTCCAGCATGCGGCGGTAGGACTTCTCGAACTGGTTCCGCAGCGTGGCGAAGCGAGCGAACGCCTCGGCGATGGTGCGAACAGGCTCGTTGAGCGCGCTGAGCAGGCCGAGGACGTCGTTGCCGCCAACACTGATGACAAGGTGGGTGGCGCCGGCGGGCATGCCCTCAAGTTGGTAGTGGATGCTGTCGGTCACGTTCCCATCCACCGCCAGCAGCGTAGCCTGCCAGCCATCGGGGAGCCGCCCGCGAAGCTGGTGGATCACGTCGGGCTCGCCAGCGCGGACATACGCCTTGTTATCAAAGATCGAATCACCCAGTAAAACGACGTGCGGCATAACAGGCGCCCTCCTCCAGAAATCGGAGAACCCTCGCAACAGCCACGAGCGGACCCCATCTCATCACTCACTCTACAACCGGGCGACCGCCCTTTGCTTCACAGATCACCCGGCAGCGGGTACGCCTCTTCCTCGTCGCTGAAGGGGTCCAGCGCGCGGGCGGGCAGGCGCGGGCCGCGCAGGCGCGCGGCCAGGCCGGTGTTGCGCGCGGCGCGGGAACTGTTCTCCACCGCATGCCGCAGCGCGCGTGGGTCGCCGACCACCACGCACAGCCGCCGCGCCCGCGTGATCGCCGTGTAGAGCAGCGTCCGCTGCAAGAGCAGGTAGTGCTGCGTCACCAGCGGGATGACCACGCAGGGGTACTCGCTGCCCTGCGCGCGGTGGATGGTGCAGGCGTAGGCCAGCGTTAGCTCGTCCAGTTCGTGCGCCTCGTAGGTGATGAGCAGCTCGCCCTCGCCATCGGGGTAGCTGACCGCGACGCGGCCCTCCGCCACGTCCGCCGCGACGACGTAGCCTGTGTCGCCGTTGAAGACCCCCGCTGGTCCCTTGTCGTAGTTGTTGCGCGTCTGCATCACCTTGTCGCCGGGCCGCAGCGTCAGCGCGCCAAACGTCACGCCGTCGCCGCCGGGATTCAGCCGCGCCTGGAGCGCGTCGTTCAGCGCCGTCACGCCCGCCGGGCCGCGATACATCGGCGAGAGCGTCTGGATGTCGCGTATCGGGTCGAAGCCGTAGCGCGCGGGCAGCCGCCGCCCCACCAAATCCACCACCAGCCGCTGCGCCGCGTCGGGCGTCTCGGCGCGCAGGAAGAAGAAGTCGCTCGACGGCTCCGAGCGCAGGTGGGGCATTTCGCCCGCGTTGACGCCGTGCGCGGTGACGATGATCGCGGACTCCCGCGCCTGGCGGAACAGCTCGGTCAGCCGCGCGTGCGGGATGCGCTCGCTGGCCAGGATGTCCGCCAGCACCGCGCCAGGGCCGACGCTGGGAAGCTGGTCGGCGTCACCCACCAGCAGCAGGCTGGCCTCCGCCGCGATGGCGCGCACCAGCCGGTAGGCCAGCAGGATGTCGAGCATCGAGACTTCGTCCACGATAATGTAGCGCTGCGGCAGCGGGCGCTTCTCGTTGTAGGCGAAGTCGTAGATTCCCGGCTGGAACTCCAGCAGGCGGTGCAGCGTGCTGGCGGGCCGCCCCGTCGCCTCGGTCATGCGCCGCGCCGCGCGTCCCGTCGGCGCCGCCAGCGCGTAGCTCACGCCCTGCGCGTCCAGCGCGTCCAGCAGCGCGCGGATCGCCGTCGTCTTGCCGACGCCCGGCCCTCCCGTCAGCGCCGCCACCTTCGAGCGGTAGGCCAGCATCACCGCGTCGCGCTGCCCCGCCGAGAGCGCCGCCCCAACCGTGCGCCGGCCATTCATGGCCGCGTCTTGCCCCGCGCCAACCGTGCGCCGGCCATTCATGGCCGCGTCCCCTCCCTCTACCGTGCGCCGGCCATTCATGGCCGCGTCCTGCCCCGCGCCGCCCGTGCGCGCGATGGCGGCGAAGATCCCCTCCCACGCCGCGTCGCTGACTGGCGGCAGCGCGGACGGCGCGTTGAGCAGCAGCCGCAGCCGCCGCGCCGTCCCGTTCTCGGCGTAGAAGAACGGCGCGAGATAGATGTGGTCCTCGCCGCCATCGGGGTCCGGCTCGATGAAGATTTCCTTCTCCACCGCCAGTTGCGACAGCGCCGGCTCCAGCGCCTCGATGGGCGTCTCCAGCAGCGCGGCGGCGCGGATGAGCAGCTCCTCGCGCGGCAGGTAGCAGTGGCCGTCAGATGACGCCGCCTCGGAGAGCGCGTGCTTGACGCCGGTCATCAGGCGGGGCAGGCTGTCGCGCGGCAGGCCCAGCCGCACCGCCAGCGCGTCGGCGGTCTTGAAGCCCACCCCCGTCACGTCGCGCTCCAGCGCATACGGGTTCTCGCGGATGACGCCCAGCGACTCGGCGCCATACTGCTTGTAGATCTTGGCGCCCAGCCCCGGCGAGACCCCATGCCCCTGCAGGAAGATCATGATGTCGCGTATCTCGCGCTGCGCCTGCCAGCCCGCGACGATCGCCTCCCGCTTGCGCGCGCTGATGCCGTTGACCTCCGCCAGCCGCTCCGGCTCCAGCTCGATCACCGCCAGCGTCTCTTCGCCAAACCGCTCGACGATGCGCTCCGCCAGCTTCGGCCCGATGCCCTTGATGACGCCGGAGCCGAGGTAGCGCTTCAGCCCCTCCGCGCTGACGGGCGCGTGCGGCGTGAACGACACGACGCGCAGCCGCCGCCCGTGCTGCGGGTGCAGCTCCCACTCGCCCGTGACCTCCGCCAGCTCGCCGACGTTCACCCCCGGCAGCGCGCCCACCACCGTCACCAGCTCGCTACGAAACAGCCGCCCGGCGTCATTGGGACTCAGCCGGGCGACGGTGAAGCCGGTCTCCTGGTTGCGGAACACAATCCGCTCGACAGTCCCGGCGATGGTGACGCTGCTCGTCGGCATAAGTGGCGTTTTCCCGGATGGTGAAGGTGATGGTGGTGTGGGCGGGGACGGCCCCCGGCGAATAAATTCGCGTCTGGAGGGCCTGCGGCCACGAGACCCGCCTGCGCGGGTCCAGGTACGGGGCGTCCGCGCAGGCGGACGTTGTGGGCCGTCGGCCCTTGAGGCGCGGTTTCATCTCGCCCGCGTACCCTCGCTCGCGCCGCGTACCTTCGCGCGCCGCGTACCCTCTCGCGCCGCGTACCCTCTCGCGGCGTGCGCTCGCCGCCCCCACAGCGTATCACGCCCGCCGCCACCCTCGCGCCAGCATTCGCCGCGCTACCAGGCTACTTTCTCTGTATAATGGCGTTGGTCGCTTCTGCCTGCTTGTGATCGCTTCGTACAGAGCGCGCGTGGATGTGGCAAAGGAGAGTGTCTGTGGCGGATGAGCAATTGAACGTCTTCATCAGTTATTCGCGGCGGATTCCGAGTTCGTAGACCGCCTGGACGCCGATCTGCGCGCACGCGGCTTCAGCGTCTGGGTGGATCGCCGCCGTCTGGAGGGCGGCATGGACTGGGAGCGAGAAATCAACGCCGCCATCGCCCGCTGCGACATCTTCCTCATCTCACTCTCGCCGCCCGCCGTCAACTCCCCCTACGTGCGCCAGGAGTTCGAGGAGGCCGACCGTCTCAACAAACGGATGCTTCCCATCCTCTACCAGAACTGCGCCATCCCCGCCTGGCTCGCCGCCGCCGACAAAATCCAGCGGCAAGACTTCACCAACACCAGCGCTTATGCGCTCAACCTGAAGCGACTGCTCTACGCCATCCAAGACCCGACGCTCGACCTGAGCGCCCGCACCGACCTGCTCTACAACCAGGCGCTCCGCCTACGCGCCACCGAGCCCGAGCGCGCCGCCATCATCCTCCAACACATCATTGACCGCGAGCCCACCTACTTCGGCGGCCAGGCGCAGCGCGACCTCGCCGATCTGGAGGCGCAGCTCTACGCGGCGCGTGTCGCCCGGCTGCGCGCGCAAGCCGAGCAGGCCCGCCAGCAGGGCGAGTACGGCGTCGAGGCCGCCTCGCTGGAGGCGCTGCTCGCCCTTAGCGACCGCGACACCACCGCTACCACCTGGGCGCGGGAATATCTGCCCATCGCCCAGCAGAACCGCGCCCTCCTCGGCCCCTACGGCGTCATCCAGCAGCGCGTCGCTGACGACGACACGACCACCGCCCGCACGCTGCTCCAGAACCTCTGGAGCCAAGCCCCCTACTTCCGCGACCCCGCCAACATCGCACCCGCGCTGGGCCTCTCCGTCCCACCTACCTATGAGCAGATGCAACGGCCGCCGAACGAAAAGCCGCGGAACCGCCACTGTAGACCGCTGAGCGCGAACGAAAAGCCATGGTGGAAGCCGCTGAGCGCGAACGTAGAAAGCCATGGTCGGAACGCCCGACTGAACGTGGAAGGTTTGAACGAGCCTGCAGTCCTGCTACGTGGCGAACTTGTAAACCAGAACATAGCGATAGTCGTGCAAGCACGCGAACTACAGAGGCTACGACTATGATCTTGGCCGACTCCAGGCCATCAAACTCGCTTATCGACTGCAGATTCGACACGTTATTGCGCCGGAATCTCGCGCTGCTAGGTGACGCCAGACGGCTGGCGGAGTTGGGACAACAGGCAAACGCGCACCGCAGCGCATCGAACAGATCAAGCGCGACGCCGACGCCGCCCGCGCGCAGGCCGACGCCGCCTACCAGCAGTGGCGCCAGCTCGCCGAGCAAGTCCTCCAGCAGCGGATCGCGGACATCAACCGGTGAGGCGCGACGGTCGGGGAAGCGTGGGAGAGCGCCTCACGTTGGGAGCAACGACATGACGACGACGCTATACCTCATCCTGCTGACCTACAGCCGCCCGGCGGAGGAGATCGCCGCCGCGCTGGAGGACCACCGCGCCTACTTGCGCCGCGCCTACGCCGCCGGACGTTTCCTCGTCTCCGGCCCGCGCGTCCCCGCCACTGGCGGCGTCGTCCTCGCCCGCGCCGCCTCGCTGGAGGAAGCGCAGTCCTACGTGCGCGACGACCCCTTCTCCCAGCGCGGCCTCGCCACCTACGAGATCATCCCCTTCGCCGCGCTCTGGTCCGATCCCCGCCTGGCGCCGCTGCTGGCGGATGAGCCGCCACCGCAGGGCGAGTGAATGGCGCGCGCGGGGACAGAGGCAGCCTCCTGGTCAGGGATTCGCGTAAACCTGAGAGAACCGGGCACGCGCGCTATGGGCGTTCCGTTTTCTCGAGCGCCCAGCGCCGTTTCGCGTTTGCGATACCGCAGCAGCATGGAGGTGAATACCAGCAAGAGGACCAGGCCCAGCGCGAAGAGTGAAATGGCCCCAAGAACGTCGCCCATCGCCTCCCAGCTTGCGCCGAAGAGGAACCCCAGCCCAAGCGTGAGAACCGCGCCCAGCGCCTCGCCCGAAATGTCATAGAGCAGAAACGGGCGCAGAGGGAACGACTCGGCTCCGGCGACGAGATTCGTGACGCCGCCCAGCGCGGTAAGCAGGAAGCGCGTCAGGAAAATAGCCCACCCACCATGCCGGCTCACATAGCGGCGCGAGCGCTCAACATCCTGTGGCGTGATGAATCGTTTGCCATAACGCGAACGCGGCAGCCACTCCAGCGCTTTGCTCCCCCAGAGCCTCCCAACCAGGTAGCCAGCGCAGTCGCCCGCGACCGAGGCGGCGGTTGCGATCACGAGGAGAGACACGATGTTGAAGTCGCCCTGGGCCGAGAATGCGCCCGCCGCGAGCAGCATCAAGCTGATCGGCAGTGGCGCGCCCGCCGCGCCAACGAAAGCCGAGAGCGCAAGCGCGATATACCCGTATGCGAGCAGAAAGCTCAACAAATCGGCAAGGAAAATATTCATGCCGGCCGCGCCCCATCTGTGGGGGATGCGACGCCAAAGCGACTCCCGAATTGAGGCGGCGTGGGGTGCGATTGACGGTACGTCAGGATCGCCGTTTGGAGGTCGTGAATCAGCGCGTCCGGCGTGAGGCCCAGACGCCCCGCGAGCGAGGTCAGGGTGACGTGGCGCACCGACTCCGGATCGGAGATGCGCAGCGATTGCAGGAGATAGCTTTCAGGAACACGATAGACCCTGGCGATGTAGGGAATCGTCATCCAGGGGCGAATGCTGCGCACATCACCGCTGACCACCTGTTGATGGGTCTGCTGGAAATGTTGAACCGCCTGTACGGTCCGCACGGCGAAGAAAAGCGTGAGGCCCAGCGCGAGACAAACGAGGATGCCGAGGCCAATCCGCTTCGCGCGACCAGGCGCCATCCCGCGCTCCTCTGCGACTCACGCGACGCTACGGAAACGCTCCACGCAACGCACACAGACCAACTCGATGTTGAAACCAAGCCAACCACGACCAGCGCCACACACACGCGACCCAGGCGCCTCCCCCAGTCTAGCACGTCCCCTGCTCATCCGCCGTTCCGCATTCCCCCCCACAATTGACGCGCGCTCGATAGCGTCCTCAGGAGCCATCGCATGACCACAACGCCCTGCCGCATCCTAGCCGCCAGGCGGCGGAGCAGGAACCACCCCGGGGCGAGCGGTAACGGCTCGCGGCGCCATCGCGCGCCCGCATCTCCCCCGCGAACTGGTACGCGGCGTGCGGGTTTCCGCCGAAGGGCGCGTCAGCACAGGCGCTGAACGCGAGGCGCCCGCAGTGTCACGCGAGTGAGAAGGTGGTGGACGGCATGGCGATCACACACCCGGTCAGACGTCAGCAGCCGCCAGCCAGCGCGCCGGGCGACCTGGCGCACCGCAAGCTGGAGGCGTTCGGGCGCATCGAGAAGGAGTTCATCGCCAGCTTCCGCTTCGTCGAGGAAGTCCACGGCCAGCGCCGCTTCACCGCCTTCTCCGTCGCGGACAGCGTGCGCTACCTGCATGCGCTCTCCATCTGCGAGCGCAAAGACCTGCTGCTCAGCGTCCCCCACACCGTTCAGCGCTACGAGGGCGCGCGCTGCCTGGAGCTGCTGCGCGACTGGCAGGAGGGCCACACCGCCAGCGTCGTCGCGTTCATCCACCACCGGCTGGACGACCAGCCCTTTGGCGAGCTCTCCCACCAGATCGAAGACGCCACCCACGCGAAGGACGCGCCGCTCGCCCACCGGCTGATCTCTGGTCGCGCCGTCCTGCTGAATCGCCTCTTCACCCTCGCCTACGCCCTCGACGCCATCTTCGCGCTGGAGCCCAAGCAGCTCCGCTCCGAGGCGCGGGCGGCGTGCAAGCGCCTCGGACACACCCCCGACCAGATTGACCGCCAGCTCGCTGAGTTGCGCTCGGACCTCTACGCCTACGCGCCAAACCCCGCGCTGGCCCGCCGCAACATGATCGTGATGAATGGCATCGGCCTGCACATGACGGACGCTGACGGCGACCGCCCCGGCGAGCGCACCGACCGCGTGCGCCCGCCCGCCCCGCCCGTCGCGCCCTACGCCGACGCGCCCATCCCCCGCGAAACCACCCAGCTCTCCCTCCGCTGGCGCGCCGCGCGCGACTAATCGCCACCGTGCGCCGGCCATTCATGGCCGCGTCCCCCACCGTGCGCCGGCCATTCATGGCCGCGTCCCCCACCGTGCGCCGGCCCATGAGCTGTCTCGGCAGCCAGCGCCCAGCGCGCCGCCGTTCCTATGCTATACTGCCAATCACGCACGCTTCCAGCGCGTGTAGCGCGACCGCGCGCCCCAGTGGCGGATATGGCAAGGAGGGCAGGGTATGGGACTGGGCGAGACCGACACCCGCGCGAAGCTGATTGATCCGGCCATCCACGCGCGCGGGTGGACGGAAGAGCTGATCCGCCGCGAGGAGAGCGCGGGCGCGATCGAGATCGTGGCGGCGCGGCGCGCAAGCGGGCGCGCGGGCGGGTGGACTATACGCTGCGCGTGCGGGTGAACCAGCAGTCGCAGCCGGTGGCCGTGGCGCTGATCGAGGCCAAGGCCGAGGACCTGCCGCCGACGCACGGCCTGGAGCAGGCCAAGGCTCTACGCCGACTGCCAAGCGCCTCAACGTCCCGTTCGTCTTCGCCAGCAACGGCCATCTGTTCGTCGAGTACGACCGCTTCACCGGGCTGACCAGCGCGCCGCGCCCGCTCAGCGAGTTCCCCACGCCCGCCGACCTGCGCGACGCGCTACGAGCAGGGCATGGGCTTCCGCCTGACGGACGCCGCCGCCGCGCCGCTGCTGCGCCGCTACCCCGGCGGCGAGGCCACGCGCCGCTACTACCAGGACGCCGCCATCCGCGCGGTGCTTGGAGAAGATCGCGCGCGCGAGCGGGAGAAGCGCGCGCTGCTCTCGCTGGCGACCGGCGCGGGCAAGACGTTCATCGCCGTGAACCTGCTCAAGCGCATCGCCGACGCGGGCCAGCTGCGCCGGGCGCTCTTCATCTGCGACCGCGACGAGCTGCGCAAGCCAGGCCGCCGGCGCCTTCCAGAACGTCTTCGGCGCCGAATGCCGCGACGGTGTCGAAGGGCAACGCCGCAGAAGAACGCCCGCATCCTGATCGCCACCTACCAGACGCTGGACGTGGCGACCGACGACGCCGACGCCAACTTCCTGATCGCCAACTACCCCGAGAACTATTTCAGCCACATCATCATTGATGAGTGCCACCGCTCGGCCTGGGGCAAGTGGTCGCAGGTGCTGACCCGCAACCCCGACGCGGTGCAGATCGGCCTGACCGCCACGCCGCGCCAGATCGAGATTGGCTCCGACACACGCGAGGCGCAGGCCGACGCCGCGATCACCGCCGACAACTACCGCCACTTCGGCGAGCCGGTCTACGAATACGACATGAGCCAGGGCATCGAGGATGGCTACCTCGCCGCCTGCGAGATCGTCCGCCGCGATATCTTCCTCGACCGCAACGAGGCCGATGAGCGCGCAGTCCGGCGTCGACGCAGCATGACCTGTGGAACAAGCTGCTGACCGACGCCCGCACCGGCGCCCCGCTGACCGTCGCTGACGCCCGCGCGCAGTACATCGCCTCCACCTTCGAGGACCGCCTGCTGCTGCGATGACCGCGTGAAGGCGATGTGCCGCGACCTCTTCGAGCAGCCTGCGCGATACCGGCGGGCCGGAGCAGAAGACGATCATCTTCTGCGCGCGCGATGAGCACGCCGACCGCGTCGCCACCGAGATGAACAACCTCTACGCCGAGTGGTGCCAGCGGAACGCCCGGACACCGCGCCGCGCCCTACGCCTTCAAGTGCACGGCGGCGGGCAATGGCGCGGACAGCCTGCCCGACCTGCGCGGCGCGGCCCGCCACCACTTCATCGCCACCACGGTGGACCTGCTGACGACTGGCGTGGATGTGCCGGTGGTGCGCAACATCGTCTTCTTCAAGTACGTGAAGCTCGCCCATCAGCTTCTACCAGATGGTCGGGCGCGGGACGCGGCTGGACGTGGCCAGCGGCAAGCTGATGTTCCGCGTCTACGACTACACCAACGCCACGCGCCTGTTCGGCGAGGAGTTCCTGACCCGCATGCGCGCGCCCGTGCGCCAGACGCCCCCGGATGACACCTCGACGGAGCCCGAGCCGGAGCGCGTCATCCGCGTGGCGGAGGGCTTCGAGCGTCCACATCACCCCCGCCGGGCATTTCATCCTCGCCACCGATGAGAGCGGCCGGGCGATGCCCGTCTCGGTCGAGGAGTACAAGAAGCGGCTCTTCGAGCGACTGGTGAAGGAAGCCCCGACGCTGGCGGACTTCCGCCGCCTGTGGGTCGCCCCCGCCGAGCGGCGGCGGCTGCTGGCGGCGCTGCCCTACGGCGTGAACGGCGCGCAGGCGCTACGCCAGCTCGACGGGCTGAGCGATTGCGACCTCTACGACGTGCTGGCGGACCTGGCCTACGACCTGGCCCCGCGCACCCGCGTCGAGCGCGCCGACGCCTTCACCGACGGCAGCGCGGCCTGGCTGGCGACGCTGCCCGGCGAGACCGCCGCCGTCATCCGCGCGCTCGCCACGCAGTTCGCGCTGGACGGCACCGACGCGCTGGAGAGCGTGCGCGTCTTCGACACGCCGGAGGTGGTCCGCGCTGGTGGGATGACGGCGCTCAGCAAAGGGGGCCAGCCCGGCGACCTGCTGCGCGAGACGAAAGAGCGCATCTTTGCGGCGTAACACTGACACGAGGAGTCAGCTTGATGTCGCACAACAACATCTCGGATGATGAGGAGCATTGCGAACAATCGCGCCTCATCATTGCCACGAAGGATCTCAGAATGCGCGCTGACCGCGCCCCTCAAAGGGCGCGAGCCGCGCGCAACAAGCGCCTAATCACGGGGCTGTATGATAGCCAGGCGCTAGTATGGATGCCGAAACATAACGGTCGCTGATATCAACTTTGTGCTACACTGCGCCGTAGTTGGTATCAAAAGCGCAATACGAGCGTTGTAACAAACACGCCGGCAGTGGTTAGGAGGAGAGTATGCGGACAATGAATGCGCGCGCAAGTCATGAGGCGCAGCGGCATCCAGCGTTGACACGCCGAGAATCCGCGATGCTTTCCGCCGCCAGCGCACCCTCCATGCGCCAGAATATCACGCCTCAGCGCTTCCCTAAAATGTCGAAGGCGGCGCTCGCGTTCGCTCGCCAGATGCAGGCGAACCCGCATGTGCAAGCTGTCATGCGCGATCTTGCTGACAAGTAGCGCATGAGATTCAGGTTACCAATGGGGCGCTATAGTCAACAGCCTGTAGCGCCCTTCCCATTGCCACGGAACGTGGAGTTCGCTGACGCCTGCCGCCAGGTCATAGACCAGTTGTGCGAAGACATCGCTGGCTTCAACGCGATCATACTTGATCTTCCAGAAGGCGCAAGCGCGCTCAATCGCCCCGCGTTACTGGGCTCAGCTGTCCAACGACCATTCACGACGATTGCCCACAAGTTCGTCTACGCTGATGGACTATCTCAGGCGTCGGCGCTACTCTATTCCCTCATCCAAAACCACCCGTTCACAGACGCTAATAAGCGAACCGCCTACCTGAGTTGTGTGTACTTTCTACAACAATGTGGATATTGGAAAAGTGAGCCTTTTCTCAGCGGCAATGAAGCGCAAGCATATGAACAGCTTGTGCTCGACATTGCGCGTGAGGGAGATGACATTGCGCACGAGCTGCGAGCGGCGCGATACACCCCAAGCGAAATCGCGTATCGCCTCGATCACATCTTCGCAGGTTCACGCCGTCGCCGTTTTCGCCTTCAACGCGCGAGTACTGGACTATGGGGCTCACTGCTCGGGTTTATCAGGCGCGGGGCGCATGAGGAACACATAGAATAGCCGCGCGAGGAAATCACCGCCTCAGCCACCGGGCGGCCGGGCGGATGAATCCGCGGCGCTGGGCAAGGGCGGGCAGCCCGGCGACCTGCTGCGCGAAGCCAAGGAGCGCATCTTTGCCGCTTAACGCGTCGCGCGCTTGATACCCTCTGATAGACGCGCGATACTGAAGCGAGCCAGCGCCCATCATCACCGACGAGAGGACACTCCCCCATGCCCGACCCCAACGCCGCCACCGCCGTAGAGACTGCCATCGCCGCCCCGCCCGCCGCGCTCCGCCCGCTGCCCGACGGCTGGCGCTGGGCGCGGCTGGGGGATGTGTGTGAGTTCAAGTACGGTGTCAGGTTTGCCGAACGCACAAACGCAAGCGGTCGAAGGCATTATCCCTGTCTTCGGTGCAAACGGCATATGCTGGATTACCATATACGAAGTCCTTACCTCTGGCCCAAGTGTCGAGTAATTGGCCGAGAGAAGGCTCGCATAGGTGAGGTTCATTCTCAGGTGTAGCTTGTGGCCAATTGACACGACCCATTGTTGATGGCCACACGTCCAGATTGACTTCGACTAGTTTGTATATCGCACTCAATACGCTCGATACTTGGTGATCTAGAATAAGAGCGGCTGCGGTTCCAGGACTGAACAGAGATGATGCTTATGCTACTCTCTATCCCCCTCCCACCGCTCGCGGAGCAGCGCCGCATCGCCGCCATCCTCGCCGCGCGCATGGCCGCCGTGGAGCGCGCCCGCGCCGCCGCCGAGGCGCAGCTTGCCGCCGCGCGGACCCTCCCCGCCGCCGAGTTGCGCGCCGTGTTCGAGAGCGACGAGGCGCGGGCGTGGCCAGTTGCGGCAGTTCGGCGATCTCGGGATCCATCAGATGCGACGCTTGGATCGGAGCGATTGCGAACGAGCTGACAGAGCATCGCGTATCTACGCTTGATTACGGAGCGGCTCAGTCGTGACTTGCCGATGTTACCGACGCTATCTGATGATGAAGGCGACAATATCTCTTGCTACGCGAGGATGATGTACTCTTCTGAGCGGCGACTCACACTGGGCAGGGGCCTACTGCGTGGTGAATTGGACGATGTGCAGTCACCGACTCATGCTACGTGTCACGCTTCAAGCCTGGGCCTTGTATTCACAGTTATCTCTGCTCATTAGCTTCGCTCGATATAGTCATGGACGCTATGTGCTGATGCAGCGACGCAGCCCAACAGTGCATTGCGACCAGCTATGAACCGGTTTTGCTAGCCTCTCCCGCACGTTGATCACGAGCAGCGCCGCATCGCCGCCCATCTCGATGCCCGCATGGCGGAAATCGCGCGGCTGCGGCAGACGCTCGAAGCGCAGCGCGACGCCATCAACGCCCTGCCCGCCGCGCTGTTGCGGCAGGCGTTCAACGGGGAGCTATGAACACGTATAATGCCACGAAAGAAGCGTGATATTCGGCGTGATTACCGCCTGATAGGATTCACCGAACGGATAGGAAAGGGCGACCACACGGTATTCTCGCATCCACTGGTGGCAAAGCATTACGCAGTTGACGGACGTGATGGCCTCGACGCGCAACGCTATGATGAGAAGAACCTGCTCGACGCCAGACATGAACTGGATGAGGCGCTGAAGAAGCAGGGGGAGCATGACACATGACCGACCAGATACCGCGCTATTCCATCATCATCGAGTGGAGCGATGACGATCAGGCCTACGTCGTCATTTTGCCAGAATGGGCAGATCAATACGCCATGCCTGTCGCCAGCGGCCAGACCTATGAAGAGGCTGCGGCGCGCGGGCGCAACGCCCTGGAGAACTATATTCAGTTTGCGCGTGAAGATGGCAAGCCATTGCCTGCTCCGCGCACCTTCGCCGCCTCGGCCAGCTAAGGAGAAGAGCAGCGGACATGACCACACAGAACGGCTCCGCCCGCTACACCACCCAACAATCGCTCAATAGCGCCATCTGGTCTATCTGCGACATCCTGCGCCGCTCCAACTGCGCGGGCGCGCTGCAATACGTCCCCGAGCTGACGTGGATTCTCTTCCTGCGCATCCTCGATGACCGCGAGGCGCAGGAGGCCGCGCGGGCGGAGGTCCTGGGCCTGTCCTTCACCCCCTCGCTGGAGGAGCCGTACCGCTGGCGCGACTGGGCGCGGCGCTTCGGGGCTCAAGCGCGTCGAGTTGCAGGACGGCTCGCTCGGCTCCGTCTTCGGCTTCGTCAACGGCGAGCTACTGCCCTACCTGCGCGAGTTGCGGGACCAGCCCAACGCCAGCCCGCGCCAGCGCGTCATCAGCGAGATCATGTCCAGCGTCGAGCGCGTCCACGTGGACACCGAGAAGAACTTCATGGATGTCGTGGACCGCGTGGACGGCATCAGCCTCGACGCCGTAGACTCCACCCACATGTTCGCCCTCTCGCAGGTCTACGAGGGCCTGCTGCTGCGCATGGGCGAGAAGGGCAACGACGGCGGCCAGTTCTTCACCCCGCGCGAAGTCATCCGCGCCATGGTCCAGACCGTCGCCCCGCGCCTGGGCGAGACGGTCTACGACCCCTGCTGCGGCACCGGCGGCTTCCTCGCCCAGTCCTACGAGCACATCCACAACCATCTCGGCCCCACCGCCACCGGCGACGACCTGGAGACGCTCTCCCGCCGCACCTTCTTCGGGCGTGAGAAAGAGAACCTCATCTACCCCATCGCCCTCGCCAACCTCGTCCTGCACGGCATCGACGAGCCGCACCTCTGGCACGGCAACACCCTGACGGGCGCCAGCGCCTACGACGGCCTCTTCGAGGGCGCGCCGCCGCTCTACGATGTCATCCTCACCAACCCGCCCTTCGGCGGCAAAGAGGGCGACGAGGCGCAGACCCGCTTCGCCTACCGCACCAGCGCCACGCAGGTCCTCTTCCTCCAGCACGTCATCGACAGCCTGCGCCCCGGTGGCCGCTGCGGCATCGTGCTCGATGAGGGCGTCCTCTTCCGCGCCAACGAGACCGCCTTCGTCCAGACCAAGCGCAAGCTGCTCGACGAATGCGACCTCCAGGCGATCGTCAGCCTGCCCGCTGGGGTGTTCAACGCGGCCGGCGCGGGCGTCAAGACCAACCTGCTCTTCTTCACCAAGGGCCAGCCCACCGAGCGCGTCTGGTACTACGATCTCTCCGGCGTCAAAGTCGGCAAGAAATCGCCGCTCACCCTGGCTGGCTTCGCGGAGTTCTTCCGCCTGTTCCCGGAGCGCGCCGAGAGCGAGCTGAGCTGGAGCGTCACCCGCGAGCAGATCGAGGCCCGCAACTACGACCTCAAAGCCGTCAATCCCAACGCCCGCCGCGAGCAGGACACCCGCACGCCCGAAGACCTGCTGACGCTCATCGAAGCCAAAGGCCGCGAGGTCGCGGAAGCCCTAACCGCCCTTCGGCTGCCGGTGGAATAGGCCGCGCCTCATCCCACGCGAGCGTCCGCGTAGGCGGACGTTGTGGCCCGCCAGGGCCTTGAGGCGCGGTTTCAACCGCCCGCGCGCTTGCCCGCGCCCACCCTTCCCCCCGTCCCGTCCGCTTGACGCTTCCTCGAAGGGCGCGCCACAATAGCTTGTGGAACACAGCGCTATCGCTGTGGCGACGTGGCGCGGCCATTCCCCGACCGGCGCCAATGGAAAGCGATACAGACGCTCAGATGGCGATTCCCTCCTCAGATAGATTGAGCCCGCATGTGGATGGCGGCGCTCGGACACGATCGAAGCGGTGATCGTCGGCGCGGGCGTCTCCGGCCTGCTCGCCGCGCACGAGCTGCTGCGCCGCCGCCCTGGCTCGCGGCGTGATCCTCGTGGACGCCGGGCTGCCGCTGGAGCAGCGCCGCGCCCAGCCTACCCCGCCGATGGGTGGCGAGGGCGGCGCGGGCCTGTTCCTCGGCGGGCGGCTCTACCTCGGCGCGGCGTCGCTGCCGGTCATGCCGCCAGTCAGCGCGCCAGAGTCCATGCGCCCCGTCATCGCGGGCGAGGAGTACGTGCGGCGCGCCCAGGAGATGGACGCGCTGCTGCACGACGCTGGGCGCCCGCGCGGAGTGGCAGCCGGAGCCGCCGGAAGCGCTGGCGCGCGCGATTCACGCGGCGGCGGACGCGGGCGTGGACTACATCACCAGCTACCCCTCGCGGCGGCTCAGCCCGGAAGACAAGACGGCGGCGCTGACCGGCCTGCGCGCGCGGCTGATCGCGGCAGGGCGCGCGGTTCATCTTCGGCGCCCGCGTCACCGTCGCCACCCCCACGGATGAAGGCTTCCTGCTGACGCTCGATAGCTCAGACGCCCCCGAAGGCGCGCCGCCCGTCCCGGAGCGGCTCACCACCCGCACGCTGCTGCTGGCCCCTGGACGCTACGGCGCGGAGTGGCTGACGCGCGTCGTCAGCGACCTCGGCGCGGAGGTCGTCGCGCTGCCGCGCGCGTTCGGCGTGCGGATCGAGACGCCCGCCACCGTCTACGACCCACTGACCGATGTCAACCCCGACCCGCGCTTGCAGATGGCGCTGGCGGAAGACGCCTACATCAAGACCTACGCCACCTGCCCCGGCGGAGTCGTCAGCCCGGTCGCGCGCTATGGCGCGCTGGTGGCCAGCGGCGTCCCCATGATGCGGCGCGAAGACCGCGGCCCCTCGACGACCGTAGCTATCCTCGCCCAGCCCGGCGTCACCGGCGCGGCTGGCGCCTGGCGCGGCGGCGAGCGCGCCGCCCGCGCGCTCAACCAGCGCGCGCCGGGCCGCCTCACCGTCCAGCGGCTGGAGGATGTCCGCCAGCGCCGCGCCACCACCGCGGAGGCGCTGGCCGCGGCCCCATTCGCCCGACCGACGCCAGCGCCGCGCCCGGCGCGCTGCACGATGTCTACCCCGACGCCTACTGGGCCGCGTTCGAGGACTTCCTCGGACGGATCGAGCGTCTGGCGCCGGGCATCTCCTCCGGCGAGACGCTGCTCTACGGCCCCGCCGAGGAGCGCTTCTGGCACTTCCCCACCGATGGCCACATGCAGACCACCACGCCCGGCCTCTTCGTCGCCGGGGATGGCCCCGGCCAGAGCCAGGGCATCATCCAGGCCAGCGTCGCGGGCCTGCTGGCGGGCGAGGGCCTGGCGGAGGCGCTGGCGCGAAAGGCGAGCGGCGGCCAGACCACCGGAGCTCGGGGCGTGGTGGAATCCACTGAACGCGCGCAGTGAGCCAAGATCAGATGTGGACGGCCAGCCACTCCAGGATGCTGGCCAGCGCCTCCGGGTCCAGGCGAGTATCGGGGCCGTTATAGCTCTCCCCGATTCCAGAGGCCGTCAAGTCCGCGCGTGACCTCGGCTCATTCTTGAGCACGTGATTCGCGTTCTCCGGGAAGAGAAAGGTCACATTGGCATGGCCCGCTGCGGCAGCCTGGAGCGGCTCGCCATCGGCTTCCCAGTCCACCTGGAGGTCTTTCTTCCCGATGACGACCAGCGTAGGAACGTCCACCTGAGCCAGCAGCGGAGCCGCGTCCGCCAGCCAGAGCTCACGGGCGAAGGGCAGGTTGACTGGCGCCTCCAGACTCTGGATCAACATCTGGACTCCTTGTGGCAGCTCTGGATCCGGCGCCGCGGGCTCCCCCGCCATGAAGCGGGCGATAGCGGCGTCGTAGAGCGCCAGCAGCGCGGCGCCGTTGGGAATGGCGGCCGCTTGCGCCGCCAATTGAGCCCGCGCCACCACGCCAACGGCCCGTCCCGGTGGGGCGATCAGCGCAAGCCCCGCGAGGGGAATAGCCGGGCGTTGGGTCTGATAGTTCAGGGCGTGCAGCGTTCCCTCGCTGTTCGCCAGAGCGAAGAGCCGCCTCTCATCGACATCGTCCCGCCCAGCCAGAAACCGGACCGCGCTCGCCAGCTCCTCCATATGGCTCCGCATGCTGAGCTTGCCGGCCAGAACCCGCATATTCTCGCCCGCATGGGGACCCGAAGCGCGCTTGTCGTAGCGCAGGGAGGCGACGCCCACCCGCGCGAGCGCCTCCGCTAACAGGCGGGCGCTGCCATTGGATCCGGGCAGCAGCGGTGAGTTCCAGTCGCGGTCGGTGGGGCCGCTGCCAGCCACCATCACCACCGCTGGAAACGGCCCTGGGCCCTCCGGCCTGACCAGCGTGGCGTAGAGCGTCGTCGCGTCCAGCGGCCACGTGACATCCACGCTGGCGCTACGCGCGTCTTCAGCAGCCATGTGTCCCGTCCCTTCGCTCGCGCGCTAGAGCAGCTTCAGCCGCTCGAAGGCCGTATCAATCCACGGCAGGTAGGCGGTTGGGTCGGCGATCGCGTCCAGCTCCTCCGGCGTCAGCTTCGCCGCCACGTCGGGGTCGGCCTTGAGCATCGCCAGCAGGCCCTGGCCCTCGTCCTCGTCTCGCCAGACCTTCTGCGCGTTGCGCTGCACCAGCTTGTACGCCGCCTGGCGGTCCATCCCCTTGTCCACCAGCGCCAGCAGGACGCGCGAGGAGTAGATCAGCCCGCGCGTCATGTTCAGGTTGGCGGCCATCTTCGCCGTATTGACCTCCAGCCCGCTCATGATCTCGTTGAACAGCCACAGCATGTAGTGCAGCAGTCCGCACGAATCGGGCAGGATGATGCGCTCGGTCGAGGAGTGGCTGATGTCGCGCTCATGCCACAGCGCGACGTTCTCCATCGCCGTCAGCGCGTAGCCCCGGAGCACCCGCGCCAGCCCGCAGACGCGCTCCGCCTTCTCCGGGTTGCGCTTGTGCGGCATCGCCGACGAGCCCTGCTGGTTCGCGCCGAACGGCTCGAACGCCTCGCTCAGCTCCGTCCGCTGCAAGTGGCGAATCTCCTGCGCCATCATCTCCAGCGAGGAGCCAACCAGCGCCAGCGCCGTCACGAAGTGCGCGTGCCGGTCGCGCTGGATGATCTGCGTCGAGACCGCCTCCACCCGTAGCCCCAGCTCGCTGGCAGACATACTCCTCGATCTTCGGCGGAATCGTCGCGTGCGTGCCGACCGCGCCGGAGATCGCCCCGACCGCGATGTCGTCTATCGCCGCGTCCAGCCGCGTACGGCTGCGGCGCAGCTCGTCCACCCACATCGCCAGCTTGAAGCCGAAGGTCGTCGGCTCGGCGTGGATGCCGTGCGTGCGCCCAACCATCAGCGTCATTCGGTGCTCCACCGCCAGCCGCGAGACGGTCTCCGTCAGCGCGTCGAGCTGCTCGCGCAGCAGCGTCCCCGCCTGGAGCAACTGGAGGCTGAGGGCGGTATCGAGCATGTCGGAGGAGGTCATGCCCAGGTGCAGGAAGCGGCCCTCCGGCCCCAGCTTCTCCTGCACCGAGCGCAGAAACGAGATCACATCGTGGTGCGTCTCGCGCTCGATCTCGTGCGCGCGCGCGCTGTCGTAGGTCGCCTCGCGAATCTTGTCCATGTCTTCCGGCGAGATGACGCCCTCGCGCGCCCAGCCCTCGCAGACCAGCAGCTCGACCTGCAGCCAGTTATCGAACTTGTTTTCCTCGGACCAGACACGGGCCATCTCAGGCCGCGTATAGCGCTCGATCATCCGTCATCCTCGCTCGTACAGTGTTAGGAACAGAGACACACGAAGCCACACCCCGCCGCGCATGGCATCCAGCGGGCAGGGCCTAGCGCGACACATCCTATCGTATCCCATCGCGCACGTGTTCTGCCGGGGAAGGCGGCGCGCGGCGGACGCGGCCATGAATGGCCGGCGCACGATACGCGGGGGATAAATCCCCTGGGCATTTATGCCCCCGTCGCGTGCCCCGGCCTTTCAAGGCCGGGATGACGGAGACAAGGCCGTGAGCCAGCGCCGGGCTGGCGCCGCCCGCCGCCATGCGCGTACAGTCTCATCAGCGATGGTGGACGGCGCGCGGCGAAAGGAGCCTGTGGTGAGTGACGCGATAGCGCCCAGCGAGGGATACGTGACGGCTGGCGGGCTGCGGCTGCATGCGCTGGAGTGGGGCCAGCGCGACGGCGCGGGCGAGCCTCCGCTGCTGCTGCTGCACGGGCTAGCCTCGGCGGCGGCGATCTGGGAGCTGGTCGCTCCGGCGCTGGCGCGCGAGCGGCGCGTGGTCGCCCTCGACCAGCGCGGCCACGGGCTGAGCGATAAGCCCGATGACGGCTACGACTTCGCGACGATCGTCGCGGATGACATCGCGGCGGCGGACGCGCTGGGGCTGGGGCCACGCTTCGCCGTCGCGGGCCACTCGTGGGGCGCGAACGTCGCGCTGGAGCTAGCGGCGCGCCATCCCGACCGCGTGGCGGCGCTGCTGCTGGTGGATGGTGGCTTCGGCATGCTGCGCGAGCGGCCCGGCGCCACGTGGAAGCGGGTCAGCCGCGACCTGGCGCCGCCGCGCTTCGCCGGGACGCCGCGCGAGACGTTCACCGGCTGGGTCCGCCAGGGGATTCCCGGCGCCGGGCCGGAGGTCGAGGCCATCGAGCTGCGCATCGTCGAGTTGCGCGCGGATGACACCGTCGGCCCGCGCCTCGTCCTTCGAGAACCACATGCAGATTCTGCGGGCGATGTGGGATCAGGACCCGGCGGCGCTCTTCCCCGCCGTCCACGCCCCCACGCGCTACATCCTGGCGGAGGGCGCGGGCGTCGGCGGCGCGAGCGCGGCGGCGGAGGACGGCTTCCTGGCCGCCAAGCGGGCCGGGGCGGCGCTGGCGCGCGAGCGAATGGCCGGCGCGCCCTCGGTCGAGGTGTTCTGGATGCCCGACACGATCCACGACATTCCCCTCCAACGCCCCGCCGAGCTAGCGGAGCGCATGGGCGAGTTCCTGCGGGCGGTGGAGTAGCGGCCCCTACAGATTCCGCAGCTCGCGACTGAAGAAGGCGGCGATGACCGAGCCACCCAGGATTACGCCGCCGCCGATGATCACCGGCTGGGGGCCGAAGCGGGCGACGGCGAAGCCAGAGACGGCGACCGAGATGGGGAACGTCGCGAAGTTGGCGAAGGCGAAGACACCCATGATGCGCCCCAACAGGTTGCGCGGCAGCTTGCGCTGGATCAGCGTCATGAAGGAGACGTTGCCCAAACCGTTGAGGATGCCGAACCCCGCCATGCAAGCGACGGCGATATAGATGTTCGGCGCGAAGGCCAGCGCGAAGATCGGAATAACCTGGACGGTGAAGAAGAGCAGCGAGATCCAGCCGCGATTGATGCGGTTCCCTAGCGCGCTCGCCAGCAGGCCGCCCACCAGTCCGCCCGCGCCGGCCGCCGAAAGCATAAGGCCGAAGCCCTGGGCGTCGGTGTGCAGCGGCCCGTTCGCCATCGCCGGGAAGGCGACCTCGGCGGCTCCGCCGAACAGGTTGGCGACGATCAACACCAGCAGGAGGACGAGAAAGTAAGGGGTGGCGAGGGCGAAGCGCCAGAGGCTGTTCGTCTGGGCGGCGCCCTCCGCCGGGGTCCCAGCGTCCGCTTCTGGGCTGGCTTCCGCACCCGCTTCGGCGGCGGCTTCTGGCGCGGCGGGCGCGGCGGCGCGGGCGGGCTTGCTGGCGCGGCCACGGATGAGAGCCAGGGTGAACGTGGAGACGGCGAAGGTGGCGGCGTCTATGGCGAAGGCGATGGGCGAGCCAACGCTCGCGACGGCGGCGCCAGCGATGGCGGGACCGACCATCTGAGCAAAGCGCGCGAGCGAGTAGAACAGTCCGTTAGCGGCCTGGAGCTGCTCGTCAGGCAGCAGGTCGGGGGTGATGGCGTTGGAGGCGGGCATGAACATGCCGTCGAAGAGGCCCAGCGCGGCGGTGAAGGCGGCGATGCCCCACAGCGGCGCGCCATGCCAGAACGGCGCGCCCCCACCGTAGGTGAGCCAGGCCAGCCCGACAAGAATGAACGTGCGGATGAAGTCGGAGAAGAGCATCACGCGGCGCGCGCGCAGCTTGTCGCTGAGCCAGCCGCCGAGCAGGGTGGCCGCGCCCATCGGGACACCGTAGGCGGTCAGGACGAGGCCGAGGTTCGCCGCGCCGCCGCCCTGCGTGAGCATGTACCACGGCATGGCGACGGCGTAGAAGGCGTCGCCAAGGAACGAGATCAGCTGACCGGCGAAGAGCAGACGGTAGTCACGGAACCGCAGCGGGCCAAGCATGCCACCGCCCTTGGGGGCCTTGGGCGTGGCGGGCGTGGCGGGCGACGGGCCTGCCGTGGGGCTGGCTTGCTCGGTGGCCAGCGGGCGGGCATCGGGCATATCAGGCATATCGGGCATATAGGAGCGGTCCCTTTCCATCGGCATACGCTCTCGGCATACGCTCTCCTGTCGCCGGATTGGGTGAAATCCTGACATACTTTTTCGCGACGGCGCGAAAACTATACTACCATACGTCCCAGCGGCGCCCTGCTTGGCTTTGTGAGAGCGACCACGAATCCAGCCTTCCGCTGACTTTTGGAGTTGACAAATAATTAGTTTAGAGCTAAACTATGGCCATGAAACGATACCCATTCACCCCAACCACACCAGAGGCGGAGCGCGCGCGCGACGGGCATGACCTTCACGCCGGGCGCGCGCTGACGGCCTGGCTGCGGCTGGCGCGAGTCTTCCAGAAGGTGGAACACGCTTCCACCGAGCGGCTGCGCGCGTGGGATCTGAGCGTCGCGCAGTTTGACGCGCTGACGCAGGTTCGCGCGGCGGAGGGGCTGATGCAGTGCGACCTGGCCGGACGGCTGCTGGTGACCAAAGGGAATATCTCGCAACTGCTCGACCGGCTGGAGGCGCGCGATCTGCTGGCGCGGCGCAAGGAGGGCCGCGCCTCGCGGCTCTACCTGACGGACGCCGGGCGCACGCTGATGGATGAGGTCACGCCGGGCCAGGAGGCGTTCATCGCTGGCGCGCTTGGCGCCCTCTCCGAGGATGATTTGCGGGCGCTGCAAGCGGCGCTGCGGCGGTTGGACCACGCGCTGCCGTAAGCGGCGCTTTTTTACAGACTGTTAGTTTAGTCATAAACAGTGAGAGGGACGCCATGATGGGCGAGGGGACGCCGCAGCCGGTGAGCGGGCTGCACCATGTGACGGCGATTGCGGGCGATCCGCAGCGCAATCTGGACTTTTACGCCGGGCTGCTCGGTATGCGGCTGGTCAAGCTGACCGTCAATTTCGATGATCCTGGCGCGTACCACTTCTACTACGGCGATGCGCTGGGCCGGCCGGGAACGATCCTGACCTTCTTTAGCTGGCCCGACGCCCCGCGCGGGCATATCGGCGCCGGGCAGGTCGCGGCGACCGCGCTGGCCATCCCGCCGGATGCGGTGGACTTCTGGGCGGCGCGGCTGCGTGACGCGGGGGTCGCGATCACGGGGCCGGAGGAGCGCGACGGTCAGCCGGTGATCCGCTTCACCGATCCCGACGGGCTGGCGCTGGAGCTAGTGGGCGCGCCCTACACTCCGGACGCGACGGACGCGACGTATGCGCCGTGGGATGGCGGGGCGGTGGCGCCGGAGCGGGCGGTGCGCGCGCTGCACGGCGTGACGCTGGCCGAGGCGGCGCCGGAGCGCACGGCGGGCCTGCTGACGAGCACGCTGGGCCTGCGGCAGTCTGGTGAGGGCGCGGAGCTGGCGCGCTACGACGCGGGCGCGGGCGGCGCGAGCCGCCAGGTGGGGGTAGCGCGCGTGGACGCCCGGCGCGGCTCCGTCGCGGTGGGAACCGTCCACCACATCGCCTGGCGCACGCCCGACGACCCAGCCCAGGGTGACTGGCGGCGCGCGCTGCTGGAGCGCGGCTACAACGTCAGCCCGGTAATGGACCGCACGTACTTCCACTCGATCTACTTCCGCGAGCCGGGCGGCGTGCTCTTCGAGATCGCAACCGACGCGCCAGGCTTCGCGGTGGACGAGGCCCCAGAGCGGCTGGGGCAGGCGCTGCGGCTGCCGCCCTGGCTGGAAGAGCATCGCCCCCTGATCGAGCGGGCGCTGCCGCCGGTGAGTCTGCCTGGAGCGTAGCGGGCGCGACCTCACCCCCAGGCCCCCTCTGCCGTGAGGAGAGGGGGATCACCCCTCGCGCTCGCTGAGGACTTCGGGGGCGCGGGGTGGGCGCGGCTTGGCGGCATGGACGCCGGGCCAGTGCGGCAGCAGGAAGCGCAGGGCGATACCCTGGCCGAGCAGCGTCACGAGGGTCACGCCGTAGACCGCGTCCTGTATCTGGCTCAGGTAGGGGGTGGAGGCAGGCAGACTGAGCGCCAGGGCGATCGAGAGCGCGCCGCGCAGGCCGGAGAGCAGCAGGACTGGGTTCCAGGCGGGCGGCGTGGTCAGCGGGCGGCCCCGGACGCTGCGATGGCCATGCCGCCGGGAGACCGCGCGGGCGATGGCGTTGTGCAAGGCGACCATGCCATACACGATGACGGCGCGCCCGACGATGACGCCCGCCGTCGCCCAGGCGATGATCGGCAGCGCGGAGGGCGCCACATGGCTCAACTGGACACCGAGCAGCAGGAATAGCAGCGAGGTGGCGACGTAGCTGAAGAATTCCCAGGCGTTGGACACCGCTTCGTGCGATGAATGGGAGATGCCGACGCGACGGCCATAACTGCCCAGGATCAGCCCGGCGACGACAACGGCCAGGATACCAGAGGCGCCAACAAGATCAGCCACCAGGTAAACACCATAGGCCATAATGAAGGTGATCGCCGTCTCGATCAGGTGGTCCTCGATCAGCCGCAGCAGCCGCGAGGTGAGCCAGCCGGTCAGGGCGCCGATCAGGATACCACCCACGAACAGCCAGAGCGCCGCGAGCGTCTCGATCGACACCGCGCCGCGCAGAGTATCCTGTGAATCCAGACGCCAGCGACATCGCGAGCAGGCTCAGGATGATGCTGAAGGTGGCGGCGCCCATGCCGTCGTTGAACAGGCTTTCGCCCTCGATGATCGTGCGGAGGCGCGAGGACAGGCCAAGCTGGCGCATCAGAGCGATCACGGCGATGGGGTCGGTGGGGGAGATGATGGCGCCGATCAGCAGGGCGATCAGCCAGGGCAAGTCAGCCCCAAAGTGAATGCCGAAGGCGGCGATGGCGATGGCGATCAGCAGGCCTGGGACGGCCAGCAGAGCGACGATCACCCAGTTGGCGAGCAGTTTACTGACCTCAACGCTCCACGCGCCCTCGAACAGCAGCATGGGGAGGAAAATGAAGAGCGTGACGTCGGGGTTGAGTCCCAACTCTGGCAGGGGCGCGAAGATGCCGATCAGCAGTCCCACCAGCGCCAGCGCAAGGGTATAGGGGAAGCGCAGGGCGCGAGCCACCAGCGCCGTCGCCAGCGCGACCGCCAGGAGCAGCGTCACTTCCTCGATTTCCGCCCGCGTGCCTAGCGCGGCGATTGACGCCAGCATCATGCGCGCAGCCCTAGCCTTTCATGTCGTGTGCAGAGTCGAAAAGCGTAGCGAAGAGGCTATGGCTCCCCGCGCGGCTCACCATCGGAGGTGCGCAAGGGACGGGCCACGGCGATCGCGTAGATCGCGGCGGGGCGCGCCTCGCGCAGCGCGCTGGCGGCGGCCTGGACGGTGGCCCCGCTGGTCATCACGTCGTCCAGCAGCAGGACGCTCCGCCCAGCGAGCGCGTGGCTAGCCCCCGGACGCAGGGCGAACGCGTCCGCGACGTTGCGCTGGCGCTCGCTCCAGGATAGGCGCGACTGCGAAGAGGTGGGGCGCACACGGATGAGCAGGTCACTCCGGACGGGCAGTGAGGTAGCGCGCGCGAGCTCGCGGGCCAGCAATTCAGACTGGTTATAGCCGCGCTGGCGGATGCGGCTGGGATACAGCGACACGGGAATGATCACGCCCGCGCTGAGGCCCGCGGCGCGCCACGCGGCAAGCGTCAGGCTGGCGAGTGGGACCGCCACGCGCCGCTTCCCCTGGTACTTGAGCGCGTGGATCGCGGAGCGCGCGGGTCCCTCGTAGACCGCGGCCACGATCATGCGGTCGAGCGCGGGCGTGCGAAGCCCGGCGGCGCATTCCCGGCACAAACCGCCCAGCGCCACTCTCCCACCGTCCAGCGGCGTATCGCAGCGAGCGCAGCGCGGGTCCGGCGGGCGGCGAATCTTGCCGAGGCAAGCGGCGCAGAGATCCGCCCCAGCGGCGCCACAGGCAACGCAGCGCGGCGGAAAGAGCAGGTCGAGCAGCGCCCGCGCAAGCCCCAGCGCCATCGCCGCGCCACCCTTTCTCTTCGCCGCATCCGCGCCGCCCGCGGACGTCAGGGTCATTTTATCATCATTAGCGGGCGGAAATAGCGTGAGAGCGAACAGCGGAGTTTTCCCGCGCAGGCGCGCGGGGGCCTGCGCGCGGGCAGGCTTGACGGCGGCCAGCGTACAGAGCTCTTGAAGATACCCGCGACCATCGCCCAGAGCACCCGCAGGATTCCGCCACTCACGTTGGTGGCTGTCCGCATCGTTTTTTGGGAGTGCGCTTTGTTCAACTCACCTTTATATCCCCCAATGTTACTATCATTGGGATGGAGCGCGTTGGCGCGGTCAGCCCAGCGCTTGGCGTCCGCATACTTTTCCATACTCGCGTAGGCCAGCGACTTCATTAGCATCGCGCGGTAGTCATCAGGCGTAGAGCGCCAGCGCCCGATCGGCGGCCTCAATCGCCTCTTTGAACTGGTCATTGAGCAAGTAGGCGCCGGCAAGCAACCGCCAGGCTGGCTGGCAGCCGCTATCCATCATCGTCGCGCGCTCACAGGTGTTGACACCTTCGCGCGTGCGGTCCATTTGCGCGAGGATAGCGCCTTTTCTGGCCAGCGCTTCCGCGTAGACCGGCTGAAGGATGAGCGCGCGATCCAGCTCTGGGAGCGCGGCCTCATACGCATTGAGATTCGCCAGCGCCGCGCCGCGCTCGTAGTGGGCGGCGGCGAGCCGGTCATCGAGCGCCAGCGCCTTCTCGGCGGCGGCCAGGGCCTCCGAATCACGATTGTTGTCGAGCTCACGCAGCGCGCGCGCCTTCTCAACCCATATCCACGCTACAGAGGGATCGATGCCCAGCGCATGATCGAGCGCGGCGAGCGCCTCGGCGCTCTTGTGGAGAACGTTCCGCGCGCGACCGAGATAAGCCCAGGCGGCGGCGTTGCTGGGATACGATACCGTGACGCGCTCAAATTCAGCGACCGCTTCTGGGTAGCGCTTCTGCTCAAACAGGGCAACGCCTGAGGCGATGATAGGATCACTCGATGACATCTAGCGCCTCGCTTCTTCAATTGACAGTCGCACATACGCGCAGGCTGGCGGCTGTTCATCGCCAACGAGTGTACATTGGGAGATGCGGTCAGTCAATGCTGTATGTAATTTTTTAGCGTGCGGGCGCTACAAGAATTGAACGCGCTGGGAAATGCTTCCTGACAGGCTATGTCCCGCGCGGCGCGGCTGGCGGCTTGCGCGGCGCGGGGAGGCTGATAGGATGCGAGAGAGACGCGAATGGGTGATAATCCCGGGGCTTACTAGCCTGGCGGCCTTGTGAAGGAGTGTGCCGTGAGTGAGGCGTGGACGCCGCTGGCGCGGGTACGACTGATTGACGGGCGCGAGCTGGTGATCGCGCCAGACGCGGCGCGGGTGGGGGAACAGTCGTTCGCGATCGCCCGAATTCAGGAGGCGCGGCTGCTCTTCTTACGGCCAGAGACGATCGGCTTGCGGATGGCGGATGTCGGACTGGTGGAGTATACAGTCGCGCGGCCTGGTGATGGGCAGGTGGCGCTGGACGCGATCTACCAGTTACGCCCGATCTGCGCCGGCCCGATTTGCCGCCGCCCGCGCCCGAGGCGCCGCCAGGCTATCAGGTCGCGCTCCCGCCACCGCCGGTGGACCCATTCGGGCTGAGCGGGCCAGGCGGGCCGCAACTTGCGGGCGAGGCGGCGCCACCCAGCCGGGGCGTTCGCCGCCGCCGGGAGCGTTCCCCTATTCGCCGTACACCGCCGCCGCCGGCTGGTCCGGCGCCGTTTCCGCCACACGTCACGGAGGCCTACGAGCCAACGCCGAACCAGCGCTACGCGACGCTGACGCCGCGGCCGCGCGGGGCGGGCCAGCTCATCGGCGCGACGTTCCGGCTGGCCACGCGGCGCTTCGGGCCACTCTTCACGCTCGCCATCATCGCGGCGCTGCTGCCCAATCTCGCGTTGGGCGCCCTGAGCGTCGCCATCTCTCTGCTGAGCGGCGAAAACCCCTTCGCGGCGGCGCCCGACCCGCTCACCACCTTGCAACAGGCGATGAACGGGCAGACACCGACGACGACGACCTCTACGGCGGCGGCGACGCCCGCTGAAGCGCTGGCCGGGTTGCTGGCGCTGGTGGCGCTGGCGGCGAGCCTGCTGGTGGCGGGCTGGACGGTGGCCGCATTGACCGTGGCCGCGCGCGACGCGACGCTGGGCAGGCCAATCTCGGTAGCGGGGTGCGCGCGCGAGGGATGGCGGCGCCTCTGGCCCACCCTCTCGACGCTGATCATCACCAATACGATGCTGCTGGTCGTGGCGATTCCTGGCATGGGCTTCTCGCTGGGCATGATTCTGGCGCTGGTCGCGCCGCCAGCGGGAACGGCGCCACTACCAGCGAACGAGATGGCCGTAGCGGTCGCGCTGGCGGCGGGAACGGCGGCGATCACGCTCGCGCTGCTGGCGTGGCTGTGGCCCCGGCTGGCGATGGCTCCGGCGGCAGCGGCGCTGGGCATGCCCGCGCCGATTCGCACGGCATGGAGCCTGGCGCGTGGGGGCGCGTGGCGAATCCTCGCCGCGCTGCTCGCCGTCGGCGTGGTCACGACGGCGCTGACCGTCCCGGCGACACTGGCGCAGTTCTACTCGAACGGGCTGTCCGTGCTGGCGCTGATTCCCCTCGCCGCGTTGATCGCCGCGCCGTTGAGCGCGCTGGTGCGGACGCTGGCGCTCTACGATCAGCGGCTGCGGCGCGAGGGCTACGCGCTGTTTCTCCAGGAGGGGATCACACCGCCAGCCAGACCGGCGGAGCATGCGCTGGATCCTGCCACCGAGCGAAAGTAGCGGGCCTCAACCTTGCCCGATTTCCCTGCGCGGGGGATTTGCGAGGGGATGCCATTGGGCCGCAACATTCCATTGTTGATTGACGGGTGGCTGGCGCTAACGAATTGCCGTCCCATGTGCCCGCCACCGCTCACCGCTCACCGCTCACGAGCCCTGGCGACGTTTCTCACTGGGTAAGCTCTGGAGTTCGGGAAGCTGCATGTTGCGTGAAACAGGTTTGCCGCGACAGGGAGCGCAAAGCGTGTAGATTTCGGTATGCGTGGGCAGGCGCGCAAGTGTGTCCTGGCGCGCTGGTCGCTCGGAACGCTCCTCACGCCGCTGAAGCACGAGCTCTCCACTGTGGGTCGAGCAGAACCGCCGCCCACAGCGTTCGCAGGTGGCCGTCGCGGGTAGGGTACATCCCTTCGCGTGGCATGCGTCGCTCCCGGCTTCCGCGTCCAATGCAGGCATCGCATCCATTGGCGCCCCCCCGTTCATACGTCCGTTTAGGCCCTGCGACAGCAGGCGCGCCGCGACCGTGCGCCAGGTTTCTACACGCCACAGGCGCCGAGATGCTGTTCGCGGCCAGCGCCGTTCTGAATTCGGCTTCGCACTGCCGCGCGTCGGGTGAATGACAGCGGAGGCCAGGATAAATATATCCTGGCCTCCGCGAAATGGGCGTCGCCGGCGCTGAGACGAGTGAACGATGATAACGATCAGCGCTATCGCAACGTCATTGCCGGGAAGCCCCGCTGGAGGCTACCAGTTGCCCCCGCCAGAATTGTCATCGCGGCGCGGGCGGTCATTGTAGCCACCACCACCACCAGAAGGAGCGCGTGCCCGTGGGCCGCTCTCCCGCTACGTCCAGGCGCAGCGCGCGGTCACCGAGCATGGTGCCGTTGAGCTCCGCGATTGCGCGGTGTAGCGGACTCTTCTGTGCTCATCTCGACGAACGCAAAGCCCTTGCTCTGGCCTGTGCTGCGGTCGGTGATCACGCGAACGTCAACGACGTCGCCATACGCGCTAAACAACTGTGACAACTGCGCGTTGTCGGCGGAGTAGGGCAGATTCCCTACGTAGATGCGAGCGCCCACTGTGTGGCTCCTTAGATTCGGGCATGTGTAACACTGATGCGTTACAGGCATACCGACAGAATGGTATCTGTCAACCAGTGCGCCACTCGCCTCAAAAAAGGAGGGATTCGCGTGGAGGCTGTGCAAAATGGAGGTGTTCCGCCATGATGTCGCTTGAATCCACACAAGAGGTGCGTACGCGATCGAAGACGTGTGCAGTATAGCACATAACGTTCATCCCCATCGCGACGCCCAAACGCATCCTTGCGCCGGGTGTGCGAAACCGGGGACGGGCGCGGGCGCGCTAGCTGCTGGCCGGTCGCTCACCCAGGGTCAGGGGGAGGGTGAGCTGGCTGGAGCCACGCAGGACCGTGACGGTGATCTTCGTCCCCGGCGCCTGCGTGAGCACCGCGCTGGCGACGTCGTCACTGCTGGTGACCGTCTGGCCGTTGATGGCGGTGATAATGTCACCAGCCTGGAGGCCCGCCTGTTGGGCTGGACTCTGGCCAGCGGCGTCGTTACTGAAGCCGGCGACCTGGATGCCCTGGCCGTTCGCGTCCTGGCTCTGGATGCCGAGGAAGCCCTGGCCACTGGCAGTCAGCTTGCCGCTCGCGATGAGCTGCTTGACAACATACGACATGCGGTTCGACGAGATGGCGTAGCCAATGCCGTTTGCGGAGGAATTGGTCTCAGTGTTCGTCGCCTCCAGCGTGGGGATGCCGATCAACTGGCCCTTGAGGTTGATCAGCGCGCCGCCGCTATTGCCGGGGTTGAGCTGGGCGCTGGTCTGGACCATGCCGACGAGCTCGCCAGCCGGGCCGGATGGGGCCTCGCTCACCGCGCGGTTGAGCGCGCTGACGATGCCGAAGGTCGCGGTCTCCTGAGAGGCCGAGCGGATAGCCGACGGCGATGGCGAAGGAGCCAACCTGGGCCTTGGAAGAATCGGCGATCGCGACCGGCTTGAGGTTGGTGGCGGCGATCTTGAGGACGGCGAGGTCATCCTGCGCGTCCTGCCCGATCAGCTGGGCGGTGTAGGTCGTACCAGTCGAGAGCGTGACGGTGAAGCTACTGAAGCCATTCACGACGTGGTCGTTGGTGACGATGTAGCCGTCGGAGGTGAGAATATCGCCGGAGCCAAGCGCCTCCGAGCTGGCATTGACACTGGTGATCTTGACGATCGAAGGCTCAACCGTCGCCGCGACGCTCTGGAGATTCTGCTCCAGGCTGGAGACGCTGGAGGAAATGGTGACGGCGGGCGCGGATGAGGCGCCGAGCACAACCTGTGTCCCGGATGCGCCGCGCGAGGCAAGCGCGTTGGTGATGGCCGCGCCCGCGCCCGCGCCAATCGCCAGGGCGACGAGCAGCGCGAGGGCCATCAGCGCGGCGACCGCGCTCCGGCGCGGACGGCGCGGCGGCGGCGGCGCGCCAAAACCGTCGTAGGGCGGGATCGGCGGCTGCATCTGGGAGCCATAGGCGTAGGATTCCCAGGTGGGCGCGCCGGTCGCCTCCTGGGACGGCGCGAGCGGCGTGGTAGGCGGAGCGGGCGGGTACTGGGGCTCCTGCTCGCCCTCCGGTGGTGTCAACATCATAGCCATCTGTAGTCTCCCTCTTCTATCATCTCCGCCGCGCGCCGCGCACGATTATTACGGGCGAGGTCGGGTAGTGTTTCCGGGGTCGAGTCGTTCGGGACAGTGGCTCCGGGTCTCGTCAAGAGGAAGCATAGGCGCGCGGCATAAAAGAACGCTGTGAGGGTTGTGGGAATTTCCTCATGCTGCGCGAGATTCGCTGAGAACTGGCTGAGCGAGCAAAGGCGCGGCTCACCGCCAGGCGCGGCTCCACTCGGCGAAACCGTCGGTGACATGCCAGACGCTGTCGAGGCCGGCGCGCTCCAGCAAGCTCGCGGCGACCGACGAGCGGTAGCCGTGTTCGCAGTGGACAGCAATGGGCATGCCGTGTGGGAGGGTCGCCGCCAGTTGGGGAATCCGCCCAACTGGCGCCAGCGCGGCGCCGGGTACGTGGCCATGCGCCCACTCGCCTGGCTCGCGACTATCCACGACCTCGATCGCCTCGCTGCGCTCCATCGCGTCCGCGACCTCCGCCATAGTCACGGGGCGTGTCTGGCGCGTGGGGCGTCCGCTGGCCGTCCAGGCAGCCAGCCCGCCCTCCAGCGCGCCGAGGATGTTGTCGAAGCCGATGCGCAGCAGCTCGACCTGGGCCTCGCGCTCATCATCGCGCGTGGCGCCAAGCAGGATGATCGGCGCTTCGGGCTCCAGAATCCAGCCCACCCAGGCGGAGAGCGGGCCATCCAGCCCGGCGGTCAGACTGTTGGGGATGTGGTCGGCGTCATAGTCGGTGAAGGGACGCACGTCCACGAGCGTGGCGCCGGTGGCCAGCGCGGCCTCGACCGCCTGCGGGGTGAGCGAAGCCAGGGGCGGCGCCGAGCGGCCCAGCAGTGGGTAGCCGCGCCGGTTGCCCGCGCGCATGTACTGGTAATAGGCGGGGTAGGAGCCCAGCGGCTCCAGATAGCGGGTGAGGAACTGGCGGTAGGTCTGGGCCTGCGCCAGCGGATTGTGGCGCCGCTCGTGGCCGATGCTCGTCACGCGTTCGTCGCTCTGCCCGGCGGCGCAGAAGCTGCCGCCGCCATGGGTGGGGTAGACGGCGACCTCATCGGGGAGGACGAGCAGGCGCTCGCGCAGCGTCTCCCAGGCGGCGCGGGCCATCGCGGGGGTGTGGCGCGGGCCGAGCAGGTCGGGCCGGGCGATGGCGCCGACCATCAGGCTGCCGCCGGAGAAGAGCGCTTCGGGCGTTCCGCCTTCGGTGGTGAGCAGGTAGCTGACATGCTCCGGCGTGTGGCCGGGCGTCGCCACCACACGCAGCCGCCACGCGCCAGCGCCCACGGTGTCGCCCTCGCGCAGCGGCGCGAAGGGATACGCAAGCTCCGCCAGCGCGCTCGCGCCCAGCCGCGCGCCAGTAGCCTGGGCGATCTCGCGCGCGCCGGAGACGAAATCGTTGTGGATGTGCGTCTCAAGCGCGCTGGTGACGCGCAGCCCCAATTCCTCCGCGCGGGCCAGGTACGGCTCGATGTCGCGCAGCGGGTCAATCAGGACGGCCTCGCCCGCCGCACGCGAGCCAACCAGGTAGGCGGAATTGCCGAGCCGCTCGGAGACGAACTGCTCGATGACGAGGTCGTGGGGCTGCGTGTCTGATGTCTGTGACATGGGTGAGCGCTCCTAATCGGGGATGGCCATTCAGCGGAAGGAATACTACTGGAGGCGCGGGTCACGCTCCCAGGCGGGGTGAACGGTGCGGCGCGCGGGCTGGGTCTCATACATGAACAGCGCGACCACCAGGCCGCTCAGCGTCATGAGCGCGGCGCAGAACCAGAATCCGGCCAGCAGGCCGAAGGCGTCAGCGACGAGGCCGATGGCGAGGCCGCCAATGGCGTAGCCGCTATCGCGCCAGAGGCGATAGACGCCGAGCGAGGCGCCACGCCAGCGCGGGTGGGCGACATCGCTGACGGCGGCCAGCAGCGTCGGGTAGAGCAGCGCCATGCCCGCGCCCATCAGCAGCGCGCCCGCCGCCCAGCCCACGAGCGCGTCACTGGCCGCGACCAGCGCGATGCCGCCAGCGGCCAGCCACATGCCCCCAGCGATAGGCCACTTGCGCCCGATGCGGTCGGTCAGGTGGCCGGTGTAAATCTGGAGGACCGCCCAGGATCCGGTATAGATGGCGACCAGCGCGCCGATGCTTGGCAGGCTCAGCCCCCGGCTGGCGAAGTAGAGCGGGAAGAGGCCCCAGGCCAGCGTATCGGTGAATTTCTCGACCAGGCCCGCCTGCGAGACGGAGGCCAGCGCGCGGTCACCCCAGGTAGTGAGCGCGAAGATCGTTCGCAGCGGAGGCTGCGGGCGGGCGGGGTCCGCGTCAGGGGTGTCGCGCTCTCGCGTCTCCAGGCGCGTGAAGGGCAGCGTCTCGCGAATGAGCAGCCAGGACGCCAGCAGCGACACGAGAATGACGGCGAAGACGAAGACGAACGGCGCTACCCGCAGGCCATAGGCCCCCGCGAGCGCGCCGCCGATGAACCCGCCCAGGGAGACGCCGAGGTAGCCCGAAAACTCGTTGATGCCCAGCGCGAAGCCCCGGTTGGTCGGGCCGACCAGGTCAATCTTGCTGGTGACGGTCATCGTCCAGGCGAAGCCCTGGTTCATGCCCAGCAGCACGTTGGCGGCGACGACCCAGCCCCAGGACGGCGCGAAGATGATCATGAAGGGGACCGGCAGGGCGACGAGCCAGCCAGCCAGCAGGATCGGCTTGCGCCCGATGCGGTCAGCGAGGCGTCCCGCGACCAGGTTGAGCAGCGCTTTCACGACGCCAAAGCTGACGATAAACGAGAGCGCCGCCAGGAAGGAGGCGACATGGAAGACATCTTTGGCGAGCGCGGGGACGGCGACCCGCTCGGCGCCAACGACCAGACCGACGCCAAGCGTCATCGCGGCCAGCAGCGTGAACTGCCGGATATTCGCCCGTAGCCCCAACTGGAGACGCGCGCCGGGCGGGCCGGCATGCGCGCCTACGTCGCGGGCGCCGCGCGTGGCTGGCTGTGACATCTGCGTTGTAGTCCTCTTCACCGCGACTCAGCGCGACGGAGCGACCGGCAGCCCAGCGGCGCGCCAGTCGGAGTAGCCGTCCAACAGACGGCGCGCGCGGTAGCTATGCGCGGTGAGCAGCGCCAGCGCGTCATGGGCGAAGAGGCAATACGGGCCACGGCAGTAGGCGACGATCTCACGGTCAGCGGGCAGCTCGGCCAGGCGCGCGTCGAGCTGGTCGTAGGGGATCGAGAGCGCCCCGGCGATGTGTCCCTGCGCGAACTCACGCGCCGGGCGCACGTCTAGCGCGATCACCTCGCCCGACGCCAGCCGCGCGCGCAGCGCCTCGCGGGTCAGCGGCTCCAGCGCGGACGGGTCACGCTGATAGAGCGCCAGCAGCCGCTCCACCTCGGCGAGCTGGCGCTCGCCCGTCACGCGCAGCGCCGCCCAGAGGTCGTAGACAGCGTCATCCGCCAGGCGATAGTAGACGTAGAGGCCCGCCTTGCGACTCTCCACCAGCCGCGCCTGCCGCAGGACCTGGAGGTGGCGCGAGGTGTTGGCGACGGTCAGCGCGGCCTCGCGGGCGAGGTCTTCGACGGCCCACTCGCCCTGGCTCAGCAGGTCGAGCAGCTCCAGCCGCTGAGGGCTGGCCAGGGCTTTGCCGATGCGCCCCAGCTCGCCATAGAGGCTCTCCTTAAATGCCCGGTGCGACATGCGCGTTGTCCTCCTCGTTGCCAGTATACACGTATTCAATTGAATACGTGTATACTCTACGACCGCCGCGCGTGTCAAGCTTTGCAGGGCCTGTGAACAGGGCCTGTGAATTATCGACGTTGACGTCGCGACCATGAATGGCCGGCGCACGTGGGGAGGGGCATACATGCCCTGTCCGCCGCGCGCGCCAGCGCATCGGACTTCAGTCCGCGTCCGCGTGCTCCGGCCTTTTCAAGGCCGAGAGCGCCGGCCATTCACAGGCCCAGGCCTGTGAATTGTCGTGAGCCAGGAGCGCCTTAAGGCGCGTCTAAGGGCCTGCGGGCCGCGAAAGCCTCCTGCGCGGCTCGGGACGCGGCGGATGTGGGAGCCTGCGCAGACAGGCTTTGTAGCGCTCCGCATGGCGCCCGTAGGCGCGGCTTGAGCCGCCAGCCAGCGCCATGCCGACAATTCACAAGCCCTGCCAAGCTCCGCGCCATTGATTGACGGGATTCCCGCCCGGACTCTATACTTCAAAGCGCATGCGGTCCGCTGATCGGGCGCGTCTGGGCGCTCGCGATGACCCGTGCCGTTTAATGCCGTGGAGGCGGGGGGCGAGGCATGAAGGACAAGATGCGCTGCGCCAGTTGTGGCGCTACGTTCAAGCCAGTAAAGTCGAGCCAGACGAAGTGCGAGCGCTGCGAGAAGCGCGAGCGGGAACAGCGCGCGGCGGCCAGACACGCGGGCAATACAGGCCAAAAGCCGGTCAGCATGGCCCCGCAGCCGGTGAAGATCTCCGGCCCCGCCGCCAGCCTGCTCGGGGCCAGCGCTCCGGTGACGCCGAGCGCCGCCCAGGAGCTACCGCCGGAGCCAACGACCTTTGGCATGGCGGCCTGGCGCGATGAGGAGCGGCGCGAGCGCGAGCGGATGGAGCGCGAACGGCGCGAGCGCGAGCGGATGGAGCGCGAACAGGCGCGCGCGCTGGAGCGCGTGGCGAGCAATCCGAGCGCCCCGAGCGGCGCGCAAGCCCTGCCACAGGGAGCGCGGCCACCGGCGAAGCCGCGCCTGCCCAAGGGGGAGCGCCCCCCACAGGCGCCACGGTCCCCCAAGGAGCCCAGGCCCGTTGCGCCGCGCTTCGACCTGACGGACGAGCTGCGGGCGACGATCGAGGCGCGCTACCTGGAGCTGGCGCGGCCCGTCGAGTTTGACGGCATCCGCACACAGATCGCGGCGGAGCTGAGTGTGCCGAAGGCGCTGGTGAAGAAGGCGGTGTCAGACCTGCGCAAGCGGATGGCGCTGCCAAGCTGGTGGGAGCTGCAAGCCTACACCGGGCCGGAGGCCGAGCTGGAGCGCATCCGCGCGGCGTATCTCCCGCTGCTGCCGGTGCCAGAGGTCGGGGTCCACAAAACGCTGGCCGAGCAGCTGGGGCTGGACCCGCGCACGGTCTATCAGGGCATCCGCCGCATCCGCGCCGAGATGCGCCTGCCGCAGTACAACCCGCCAGAGGCGCACGAGCTAGCAGGTGAGGCCGCAACCGGGGAAGCCGCGCCGGTGGACGCGACGACGCCAGCCGCGCAGGGGTAGCGGGGCCAATGGCGGCGCCAGGGGAGCCGCTGCCCACAGCCGCCAGCCTGCTCCCGCGCTTCGCCGGTGTGCGGACTGGGCGGCTCGTCCTGAGTCGCCCTCGTGCGGACGATGGCGCGGCGATGTTCCGCATCCACGGCGACCCTGAGACCAACCGCTACAACCCCGCTGGCCCCGCGCCTGACCTGGCGGCCAGCGAGGAGACGCTGCGCGTCTGGCTGCGGCAGTGGGAGGAGGACGGCTTCAGCTACTGGGCCGTGCGGCTGCTGGACGCCCCGGAGATCATCGGCTTCGGCGGGGTCCGGCGCATGACCTGGCGCGACCGCGAGATCCTCAACCTGTACTACCGCTTCGCGCCCACCGCCTGGGGCCACGGCTACGCCACCGAGGTCGCGCGGGAAGCGGTCAGCCTCGCCCGCGCCCACCTGCCCACGCTCCCCATCGTCGCGCGCGTCCGCGCCGAGAACATCGCATCCATCCGCACAGCGGAGCGCGCCGGGCTGGCCCGCCGCCCCGACCTGGACACCGCCGACCACCTCGTCTACGCCCTGGGCTGGCCAGACACTCAAGGAGAGGAGTATCACGCATGAGCCAGCGGGAAATCCGCGCGGACTATGACGAGCGGACGGTGGTGGTCTATCAGGCGTACCGGCCCGAGATCGCGACGGCCGCCGTCCAGGCCGGGCGCTTCGTCCCGCCCTTCTCGCTGGAGCGCATGACCTGGATCAAGCCCTCGTTCCTGTGGATGATGGAGCGCTGCGGCTGGGCCAGCAAGCCGGGGCAGGAGCGCGTCCTCGCTGTCCGCATCACCCGCGCGGGCTGGGAGGAGGCGCTGGGCCAGGCGGTCCTGACGACCTTCGAGCCAGCGGTCCACGGCGACTTCGACACCTGGCGGCGGCTGCTCGACGCGGCGCCCGCGCGCGTCCAGTGGGACCCGGAGCGCGACATGCGCGGCAAGCCCCAGGAGCGCCGCGCCATCCAGGTCGGGCTGAGCCGCGCGATCATCGAGCGCTACGTGCGCGAGTGGACGGTGGAGATACGCGACGTGACGCCGCTCGTCCACTCGCTGCGCCATCTGCTCGAACGAGGGCCGCGCCAGCGACGCGCAACAACGACTGCCTCGCGAGCGCCCGTATCCCGTCAGCGAGACCATCGCCCGGCGCCTGGGCATGGACTGATCGTCAAAAGCCTGCGCATGAAGAGATAAAACCCACGCAGAACCCGGACTGAGAAGACGGGCTTCGCGGCAACCCTGACTATCAGGCGAGCGGCGCGAAAAGCGCGCTATAGCGCGGAGCGGCGACAGTCGAGGGGCGCTCAGGCGCGGATTCGTCCACCAGCCTCTCCCCCGACCGGCTTGGGCCTTCATTCAATCGCTTCTCCCACCTTCTGCCCTCGCGTGCCCGATCCCGTTGGGGGAAGTCGTGCGAGGACGGTGGACGCGGGGGTGGACGCGGCACGATCGGTGCAACCCAGCGGGAGCACGAAGCTCTCAGGGCAGCACAAGCCTACTCCTGGGTAAACAGCTTCCAGCGCCCCTCGGAGATGACGTCGACGACGCCGTCAACGACTTGTATGGCGGTCTGATCGTCGATCGCGTATGTTGGCACGGGTAGCCTCGCGGCCCACGTTTCTGCGTTGGCCAGGGAAGCGTCCGGGTGATGCTCGTGATCCAGGTGCGGAATCAACGCAAAGTCAACCAGTCCCACTCCTTGAGCCGTGACCAAGATCCGACTCATTTCTCCCTGGGAGGTGGCGAACACGATGTTTTCCGACGTGAGCGCCTCACCGCTGCCCCTGGGCGGATCGAGGTAGGTCTCGCCGAAGGTGGCGCTCGCCGCCATGCTCCCGGCGCTCACCCCCACGTAGACCGCCTCGCGCCGCAGTGACGGCAACAGGTCCGCCAGTCCCGACTGTCGCATCCAGTGGCTCAGATACAGGGGATCGCCGCCCCAAACCAGCAAGGCGTCGGTCTCCCGGACCGTGGGGATCCAAGCGTCGTCATCGATGCTGGGCAGCGCGGTCAGTTCCAGCACGCCCAACGACTTCCAACCCAATCCGCACAAGGGACTGTCGGCTTCTCCGCAGATCGCCCGCCATGCCATGCCAGCGCCGCCAGGGAAGGGGTAGATCGCGGTGGGAATGATGAGGGCGCTGGACTCGGCGATCGGTTTGCCCAGGAGCTCGACTAGCGCGTTGTGAATGCTGGTGTTCTTGACGCCACCGGAAGTGAGCAGAAATTTCATGATACCGCTCCTCATCACTGCGCTCAGGGCCAACGGTCTGCACTGCCCACTTGCGGATAGCACAGGCGCTGGCCGCATCGACGTTCGAAACTGCCGATAGAACAAATATACTATCTTGTGCGGAAAAGAGCAAGGGGACTAGGAACGACGTCTAAGCCATCAATTGCCGCCCGGCGGGCGCGGCGGCCGCCGGGCGGAGGGCCGAACTGAGTAACACGGCCTGTCAAGAATACAGATGAGGTGACACCATGGCCAAACATCAGAGCATCGACCCGTCGAATGCGCGCGTCCTGGTCTTGCAACCAGCCGCGCCGATAAGCGCTACTCCGTTCGTCTCAGAGGGACGTGTGGTAGATGATGACCTGCCGCAAATTCAAGGCTTAGTGCGTCGTTCCTCAAAGGCGCATCGCATTCTCGCGCAGTCAAGGTCGCTTTTTCACCGCAATACGCAGCGTCGGGTGAAAGCAAGCCTTATTGAAAGCAAGCTTTATTGAAGAACGACGCATTAGCCCACCATCCAGCCAACACCCCGCGCCCGCGTTCGTCCGCCTCTGCGCGCTCCTGACCGGACGCGCCCCGCCCGCGCCCTGTCTATACTCTCCTCAGGCGCGCTCGCGGATCTTCGGAGGATACCCCATGCCGATAACATCATTTTGTGTAACCCTAGTGTCACATGCGCCGCTTCGCCCCCCGGCGACCTCGCCCCATCGGCGTCCTGGGGGTTTTGCTTGGGGCGAACAGGCGGTATGATGGAGGTCAAACCAGTGGCGCGGCTGCGGAGCCGCGCGTCAGGCGTGAGGCGAAAAGGGAAGAGGGCATATGGGACTGGCGCTGATCGTACATGGTGGGGCGGGGATGATTCCGCCGGAGCGGTATGACGCCGCGCGCGCGGGCTGCCGGGCGGCGGTGGAGGCGGGCTGGCGCGTGCTGCTGGCGGGCGGCTCCGCGCTGGACGCGGCGCAAGCGGCGATCATGGCGCTGGAGGATAACCCCAGCTTCAACGCCGGGACCGGCGCGACGCTCACCGCCGATGGCCGCGCCGAGCTGGACGCGGGCCTGATGGACGGCGAGACGCTGGACGTGGGCGCGGTCGCGAGCGTCGAGCGGGTGAAGAACCCCATCGCGCTGGCGCGGGCGGTGATGGCCAGCCCGCATGTGCTGCTGGTCGGCGCGGGCGCGGAGCTGTTCGCCACGGAGTCGGGTATCGCGCTGGTAGACCCGGAGACGCTGGTGACGCCAGCGCAGCGGGAGCGCTGGCGCCAGGGCTATAGCGACGCCGAGGCCACCGCGGACGCCGCGCTGCGCGGCGGGCTGGATACCGGCGCGGCGCCCCAGTCCGGGCATATCCACAGCGATAGCGACAAGCACGGCACCGTGGGCGCGGTGGCGATTGACGCGCAGGGCCGCATCGCGGCGGGCGCCTCGACGGGCGGCCTGGCGGCCAAGCATCCCGGCCGGGTGGGCGATACGCCGCTGCCCGGCTGCGGCTACATCGCCGAGAACGGCATCGGCGGCGTCTCCAGCACCGGCCACGGCGAGGCCTTCATCCGCCTGACGCTCGCCCGCCGCGCGCTGGAGCTCATGGCCAGCGGCATGCCCGCGCAGGAGGCGGCGGAGGCGGCGATCCGGTTGCTGGGCGAGCGCGTCGGCGGGCAGGGCGGCCTGATCACGCTGGACGCGCAGGGCCGCCCCGGCTTCGCCCGCAACACCCCCGCGATGGCCTACGCCTACATGCTGGAGGGCGCGGCGGAGATCGTGGCCGGGGTGTAGCCTCACGGCTGCCTCTCCCTGCGGGGCGAGGCCATGAATGGCCGGCGACACGGCGCGGGAGGGGCAAGCGATCTCGCCCGCCAGGAATGCTCTGCCACAGGCCTTCTCCCCGCGGGAAGGGCCGAAGGCCGGATGAGGCTCATCAGAACAGGAGCCAGCGATGGACTTCAGCGAGGTCATCCGCAAGCGGCGGATGGTGCGGCATTTCACCAGCGAGCCGGTGGACGCGGAGGCGGTCGCGCGCATCTGCGACGCGGCGCGGCGGGCGCCGAGCGCGGGCTATTCCCAGGGGCAGTCGCTGGTCGTCGTGACGAAGGAGGAGACGCGGCGCGAGATCGCGCGCATCTGCGACGAGCAGGAATATCTCGCCTGGGGAATGCATCCGTGGCTCTCCGAGGCGCCCGTCCTGGTGGTCGCCTGCGTCAGCGAGGCCGCCTACCACCGCCGCTATCAGGAACCCGATAAGCTGAACGAGCAGGGCGAGGAAGAAGAATGGCCCGTCCCCTACTGGTTCATGGACATCGGCTGCACGGTGATGGCGCTGCTGCTGGCGGTGGTCAACGAAGGGCTGGCGGCGGGCTTCGCGGGCGCGCCGACGACCGAGCGCGTGGGCGAGCTGCAGCGGCTGCTGGGCATCCCCGATGAGTACATCCCGGTCGGTGTGATCCCCATCGGCCACGGCGCCGAGGACACCCCCTCACCATCGATCAAGCGCCGCCGCAAGCCAGCCGAGGAGTTCACCCACTACGAGCGGTGGTGAGGTTTGCGCGAGATATCGCCCTTGGGTAGAAAAACTACGGTTAACCGTGGGGCGGAACCAGCGCGCGGGCGGGTATACTTGCCCTTGTCGCGAAGGAGCGAGAAGCTATCGGAGAGCGCCAGCAGCGCAGGTCGCTGGCGGCCAAGGACGTATCTCTCTGGGACGCCACCGGGTGGGACAGCCGGTGGCGTCCCGCTTTAAGCAAGGGCAATCATGCCTTCAGCCGCTCGGCCACCTGCCGCGCCACTTGCGCCGCATCCTGCCGGGTAGCGTCGAGGATCTGGTAGGTGAGGATGAAGCCGCTCAGCGATACAGGCTTATGGATGACGCCAATGATGCGCTTGTTTCGGTGGAGAGCTAATTGAAATTCCTTTTGAACCCAAGGTGAGTTCCAAGAATCAGTCGTGAGAACGATGAGGAACACGTCTCTGCTCTCAACCTCTGTCTGTAACTTCGTTATCCACTGGTCCCCGACAAATAGACCCTGCTTGTCGAACCAGACATCGAAGCCATTAGCGGTTAGCGCATTCACCAGTTGCATGCACCAATCGTTGTCAGCATGGCTATGGCTGAGGAAGACTCGCGGGACGCCCAGAGCCGGAGCGATCTCTTGCACATCCTTCAGCCCGGCCTGCGTGACAGCGTCTCTCACCTCACCAGGAGACATTCCAACTGCACGACTCCATCCGCGAATTTGTTGCTCGAACAACTGCTGCACGCGGTTGCGCTTGTCCGCATGCTCCCTCCGACAGTCCTCAGCTTCGCGGGCACGCTCAATGTCATCCTCCATCACATCCTGAATGACCCTGTTTTTGATCATGTCAGAATAGCGTTTGGCATCTGCGCCTGCTTTGCCAGGCACATTTTGCACCGAGGCCCACCTGGCGCGCATTTTCTGGAGTTGCCGCTCATAAGCCTCCCTGCCTTCCCATTCCCACGGCATATCGGGGTCCAGTTCCAGCAGGTCAAAGAAGTTGGGGCGGTCAGGAAATGGAGCGGACATAGAGCCTCCGTGATGGGCGTGCGCGGGCGCGTGTCTGTCAGCGAACAGTGTATGAGCGAGTGAACCTGACAGGCGCTTAGGGGTAGGGTATCACGCGGCGCAGTGGCAATCAACTAGCGGTGTAGTGGGTAGAGGAATAACGCGGCGGCGCGTGTAGATATAGTGGTATTCAGCATCAGTCGCCCCTTGGCGCCATGTCCTCGATGTGCTCCTGGCAGTGCTCGATGACGCCTCGGGTTCGCTCGTAGACGTATTCGCCGGGGTGGAAGAAGCGCTCGTCCAGCGTGCGCAGGATGGCGATGTCGCGCTGGTAGGCGTTGCGCAGGATGCCGCAGACCTGCTCCAGCGATTGATCGCCGGTCATCGCGATGATCGTGGCGTTGATCGCGTCGGTCATGACCTGGCTCCGCTCCTCATCGGGCTCTTCGAGCGGCGCCATCCCGGCCGCGATGCGGGGAACACGCACGGTCGCCATGACCTCCCAGCCCGCCAGGTGGGCGGCGAACTCGCGCGGCCCCCAGCCGTCCGCGTTGGCGGGCATGCCGCGCTGGGCCGCCGCGGTCGCCGCCGTGATGACGCGCTCGAAGGCGGCGGCCAGCTCCTGGAGTAGCCGCTCTTTTGGCATGGCGTCTGACATGGCGTCTTCCTCTGGGAGCATTCCGCTATTCCGCCGCGCTCCTCGGCGCGCGGATGGTGACGGCGACGCCACTGGGGGAGCCGGGGCGGACGCTGAGCGCGCCGCCCGCGAGGGCCATTAGCGCGCCGTGGGTTAGCAGGCCGCTGCGGGCGCCACCGGAGCCAACATCCACCGGCTCGCGTGGGCGGACAAACTCGCCGGACTGGTCGGGGGACGGCGCGCCGGGGGTGGGGACTCCTGCCTTGCCGAAGCCCACGCCGTCATCGGCGACCTCGACCGTCACCCAGTCATCGCTGGCGGCCAGGCGCACACGCAGGGTCAGCTGGCGGCTGAGGTCGCCGCCGCGCCCGTGGCGACCCGCGTTGCGCGCGGCCTCCAGCGTCGCGCCGAGCAGCAGGTCGGCGACGATCGGCGGCAGCGCGTCAGCGGCGGCGGCGGCCTCATCCGGCGCGTCCCAGTCGAGGTCATCAAACACGCCGCGAAACTCACCATCCAGCGCGCCGCGCAGCGCCCCGGTAAAGCCATGCTCCACCCGCCGCGCGCTGGCTAGCGGCGCCGCGCGCATCAACTTCGCCAGATCGCGGTGCGCGGCGCCCAACTCGGTAACCACCGCGCCGAGGTCGTCCGCCAGCGCGGCGCTATCGGAGATGGCGTCGCGGCCCTGAAGGGCCGGCGCACGGGACGGGGAGGAGGTTTCGCGGCCCTGAAGGGCCGGCGCACGGGACGGGGACGCCGCTCCGTCCGCGCCATTCATGGCGCCGTCCGTGCCCCGGCCATTGATGGCCGGGAGCGCCTCCGCCACCTCCGTGCCCCGGCCATTGATGGCCGGGACAGCCTCCGCCATCGCCGCCACCGGCGCGCGCAACCTGGCGCGTAGCGCCTCCAGCCGCAGCATGGCCAGATGCAGGCGCGGCAGGACGTCGTCGTGCAGCGCGCGGCGGGGGAGCGCGGCGGTCAGCTCAGACTCCAGGCCGCGACGGCGCGCGAGCGAGGCCACGGCGCGCGCGGTGGCGAATCCGCCAACGCCGTCGAGGATGCGCTGGCCGCAAGCGCGGGCGATCTCCAGATCGGCGGAGGTGTAGCCCGCGCCATCCAGGCGGGGGCCGAGGGTCAGCAGCGCCACCACGCCGCGCTCGTCGCTCACGGGCAGCGTCCACTCGCGCGTCTCCAGCGGGGCGCGCGGCAGGAGGTGGAAGGACCGGCCCTCACCGTGTTCAGCGCTGGCGCTGGCGGTGTAGGTAAAGCTGTGGCTGAGGCGCCCAGCGGAGATAGCGAGCCGTCCCTGCGCGGCGCCGAGCACGTCGCGGCAGAGGCTGGTGAAGAGCGCGTCTACTCCGCGCTCGACTTCGCCAGGATCGGTGGCGAGCCAGCCGGCCTGGCCAGCGGAGAGGCTGGCCATAAAGGGACGCAGTTGAGTGAGCAGGCGGTCGTGGGCGACGTAGGACTGCCAGGTGAGGAGGGCGATGGCGATGGCGACGAGCGTGACGAGCAGCAGCAGATCAGGCAGCGCGGCGGGCGAGGCGCCGCCCATCCAGGCGACGATCGCGGCGAAGGCGAGCGCCAGCGCGGCCATGCGCCGCCAGTGGCTGAGGAAGCCGCGCTGCGGCAGGCGGCGCTCCACCATCACCCCCTGGCGCACGACCGCCCAGCCGAGCATCATCACCAGCCCGGCCAGCGCCCCCTGCACGCAGAGGTCAGCCAGGACCAGCGCCAGCGGCGAGCGGCCCGGCGGCGAGGATGCGATCACGGCGGGCAGCGTCTGAGTGATCGCGCCGACGGTGTCGTGGCGCTCGAAAATCACCAGCGCCAGGCCAATCACCGCGACCACGCCGCCCGCTACGACCATGAAGAGCGAGGCGACCAGCAGCGCCGGGCGCGCGCGCTCCCAGGCGTCGACTGGGTCCCAGAGCAGCTCGCGGTCGGCTGGCTCAGCGACGGGCGCCGCGGGCGCCGCGCCGCTGGGACGTTCGGCGCCGAGCAGCAACGGCAACGGCGTCGCGGCGAGGCGCGCCTCGATGGTCGGCGCCAGGCGGCGCGCGGCGAGCGCGGCCCAGGGCAGCAGGGCGCAGGCGCCCATGTAGACGACGAAGGCGACGCCCAGCGCGGGAACCCAGGGCGAGACATCTACGGCGCCGTCACGCAGGCGCAGCGTGCTGTCGAGCAGGCGGATGAAGTCGGTGTAATGGGCGATGGAGGGCCAGGCGAGCAGCGCCAGCAGGGCCGTCAGCGCCCCCAGGCTGGCGACCGCCGTCAGCGCCACGACGCGCAGCCGCCGCCATCTGCCGGAGATCTGCGTGTAGCGCAGGCCGATCACCGCCCAGAGGAACGGCGCGGTAAAGGCAGGTATCCACGAGACGCGCCACCAGAAATCAGCGGTCGCGGAGCCACCGGAACCGCTGGCGGCGCCAGCGATAGGCCGCTCGGCGACCAGCGCGCCGTGGCTGAGGAAGAAAAGCGCGCCCAGCAGCAGCCCGACGCCGGAGGCCCACGTCACCATATTGCGGCGGTCGCCGGCCAGCAGGATCGTCAGGCCGAGCCAGAGATAGGTGATGAGGCTGAAGACGGAGAGCGCGATGGCCAGCTCCGCCAGGGCAGGCTGCAAGGCGGCCTCAAGGAACGCGCTCATGAGCGCGCCTCGCTATCGGCGCCGTCCTCGTCGAAGAGCGGCGACCAGCCGCCCTTGCGGTCGGGGGCAAGCGCGCGGCCCTGCTCATCCCACATGATCGGGCGGTCGTAGAGGTAGATCAGCGCGGCGCGAGCGCGGGCGACTTTCTCATCGGTGGCGCTCTCGCTCAGGCGCCAGGCGTCATAGACGCGCCCGTTGGTGCGGCTGACGGCGCGGGCGTCGCGCAGGCCGAGGCGCGCGGCGATCTGCTCGTTGGTCAGTCCCTGCGCCAGCAGCTCGACGACGCGCAGCTCATTCGGCTCCAGCAGCGCGCGCGGCGAGACGGCGTCGCGCTGGCGCACCTCGTCCACGCGGTCCTCGATCTCCGGGTCAATGAAGCTGCGGCCCGCCGTGGCGTCGCGCAGCAGTGGCAGCAGCATCGAGGGCAGCAGGTAGTTGCTCTTGCGGACGTAGGCGTAGTGGCTGAGGATGCCAGCGGCGCGGAACTCGCGGAAGTAGGAATCGTCGTCCTGGATGGAGTAGAAGACGACCGGGAAGCGCGGCCGCTCGCGGCGGATGGCGACCGCCGCGCCGACGCCACTCATCGCGCGGGCGCCCAGTTCTGGGTCGCGTAGCTCCACATCCATCAGCGCGGCGTCGAGATCGGCGTGGGCCTCGGCGGCGGCGATCGCCTCACGCGCGGTGGAGGCTTCGGCGACCACGACCGCCTCGCCCGTGGCCTCCAGCCCCTCGCGCAGGGCTTGACGCACCGGCTTATGGTCTTCGACCAGCAACAATCGCAGCATCACTCACTCCTCCGCCCGCCCGCCACGCGGCGAGTCTTCCTGTATTATGTGAACGTGGCGCGCCGCCTGTCCAGCGACAGCGCCCGGCGGCTCACATGTATCCCGGCGCCGTACCTCTATACGAGGAAACAGGCGAAAATGGATTCGCCGCTATGAGAGTGGAGGAGCTATGTCACAGCGGGTGAATGGCTGGGGGGCGCTGGAGTGGTGGGTGCGGCTGACGGCCCCCGCCACGCCGCCAGCGAGCGCGAGCTTCGAGCGGCGCGAGTGGGCGCGGCGGGGACGGCTGGTGAGCGTGCTATTGCTGGCGTTCCTGGGTATCGAGGCGGGCGCGCTGTGGCTGTATGTGGTGGTGGATGACGATCACCCGCTGATGAAGGTGGCGCTGCTGGTGGCGCTGCTGGTGGCTCTGGCCGTGGCGGCGCTCAACCGGATGGGGTCGGTCGCCTGGGCGGGGGCGCTGCTGGTGGCGCTGGCTGACCTGCCAGCGGTAGGCATTCCAGCGACGGCGTTTGGCGGCAGGCTGGATGTGCTGCATCTGGGCGCGCTCTATCTGCTGGCGGGATCAGTCCTGGTGGCGGCGTCGGTTCTGGCGCCGGTGAGCGTGTTCGTCGTGGCGGCGGCCAACAGCGTGATCGTGGTGGCGCTGCTGGCGCTCACGCCGCGAACACCAGAGCTGGCGGCGGTTCTGGTCTCGAACAACGGACCGCAGGCTTACGCTGGCCCCATCGCTATGCAGCTGATTGTGGCGCTGGTCGCCTTCCTCTGGGCGCGCAGCGCGCTGATGGCGCTGCGGCGGGCGGATCGCGCCGAGGAGCTGGCCGAGTTGGAGCGCCGGGAGATCGAGCGCGCGCATGAGGTCGAGGAGGGCGTGCGGCAGCTGCTGGCGATCCATGTGCGGATGGCGAACGGTGATTTTAGCGCGCGTGTGCCGCCAGTTCGGAACGCGCCGCTATGGCGGATCGGCGTCAGCCTGAACAACCTGATCGCGCGGTTCGCGCGGCTGGCGGAGGTTGATCTAGCGCTGCGCCGCACGCGGTCTGAGGCCCATCTGCTGGCGGAGACGGTGATGGCGCGGCGCGCGGGCCAGCGGCCCGCCTGGCCGGAGCCATCCGGCACGCCGCTCGATGAACTGCTCGCCGCGCTGAGCGGGGAGTCCGCTTCTCCAACAGCGCCACGCTCTCCATCTCTGGATGAGCGCCTGTCGCCTGGTCCGCAAGCCGGGCAAAACGAGCCGTATCCTCCGCTGCCAGACTGGCGCGCGCCGTTCGCAGGTTCTGGCCCGGCGTGATGTGCGCCCCTGGCTGGCTCACGGCACTGCGCAAGCGCAATCAATCTGGTGAAATCTATCGCGCGGCATGGCGATCTGTGATACCCTAGCGGGGAATAGACGGCCATCCGCTGTCGCTTATGTTTCCCGTCTCTGCGGTCCACCGGAGGAGTTGCGTTTTCCCATGCATGACGTCATCTTCATTATCTATGTCATCCTGTTCTGGGCGGCGCTCTTCGCCTTCGCCTTCTGGATGACCGTCCGCACGCTGCGCGTCCCCACCGAGGCAGAGCTGGAGCATGCGGCGGAGGAGGCGGAGAAAACCCACTCGGCCTCAGCGCACTAGCGCTACTGGCGCATTTCCCACTAGCATTTCCCCCTATCAACTCGACCTTCCGCCCCCGTTGCGCTGGCATAAAGTGGCGCGCCGGGGGCTGCCTGTCGTAGAATGCGCAACGGTGGGCTGTTTTGGCATGCGAGCGGAGGAGGGGAGCGACGCATGATCTCACGAGTAACCGGAGACGAGGCCCAGCGGGGCTGGACGCCAGCGGCGGATGATGGCGCGTCGCCCGCGCGGGACGCGACGGGTGGCGATGTCAGCAAGGAAGAGATCGAACAGCTGGCGGCGCTGCGCTACGCGCTGCGCCAGTTCAGCCGTAAGACGGAAATCGAGGCGCGGCGTGCGGGCCTCACACCGCAGCAATATCTGTTGCTGCTGGCGATCAAGGGCTTTCCCGGACGGGAGACAGCCAGCATCACGGAGCTGGCCGAGCGCCTGCAAATCCGTCATAATGCGGTGATTGGCCTGGTGAACCGCGCGGAGGAGCGCGGGCTGGTCGCTCGCGAGTCGAGCGCCCCAGGCGAGGACCGGCGCATCGTGCGCGTGCGCGTGACACCCGCCGGGGATGAGGCGCTCCAGCGGCTCGCGTCCGCGCTGCGGGATGAGCGCAAGCGGGTGGCGGCGGCGGCGACAGCGCTGGATGAGGCGCAGCGCAGCTGACGCGAAGGCCTGGTCGCCTCTGGGAGCAGGCGGGCTAGCTCTCCTGGCGTGGACCAGGCTTGGTTTGTGGGCGTGACTCCTCCACCAACACCTCCTGAGGTGTTTGGGTAGTGTGCGGGCTAACCTGTCGCTGATGGAGCGCGCGCGCAACACGGAAGGCAACGTCGAGCAGGACGGTGAAAACGAGCGGCCCGACGGTCAGTTCGAGCGCGCGGGCGCCGGTGAGGCCCAGCGCGGCGCTGACGGCGGGATCGTGGAGCGCAAGACTGGCGGCGGTGTAGGCCAGGACGAGCGCGGTGAGGTCCATCAGCCAGGTGAAGCGCTCGATCAGGCGCGCGACAATCGCGCTGGCGGTGAGCAGCAGGAGCATGCTCAGCAGCAGCCCGAAGACCAGCAGGGCGATGTTTCCCCGTGAGAGCGCGCCAATCGCCAGGACGTTATCCAGCGACATGCTGACGTCGGCGGCCAGGATGGTCAGGATAGCAGGGCCGAGGCGGTCGGAGCCGCGCGCGGATCGGGCGGCGGCAGCGCTCTCCTGCTCAGGAATCAGCAGGCGGATGGTGATGATCATGATGATCACCGCGCCGGCGGTCTGCACGAGAGGCAGCAGGAGCAGTCGCGCGGCGACGGTGGTCAGAACGATTCGTAGGAGGATGGCGCCTAGCCCACCCCAGATAAGCGCGATGTGCCGCTGACGTCTGGGGAGGCGGCTGGCCGACGCGCCGATGATAAGGGCGTTATCGCCGCTGAGCGCGAGATCCACCAGGACGATTCCGCCGCCCGCAATCAGCCATCCCAGCAGATCGGATGGCGCGACGCCGCTGAGCATAAGGAGCCTCCTCTAAGTCTCCCCGTTATCGCCCTGTAGCTCATCGAGATACGCTCAGGGCCTTCTCATATACTCCCGCTACCAGATATGACGCCTGACTCGTTTAACCTATCACAAGCATGCGACGCGTGAACGTCCAATTTTCTGACGCCACCGTTGGCATGCTGGGCGCTACGACCAAACACATGTCATGGCGCGCAATCATGTGATCACTGCTCGAGCGCTGTATTACGGTTTTAAGGAAACACGTCGCACGTGTGGAGAGAGGCGGAGCTGGCTGTGACGACATCCGCATTTTCTGAAGGACCTGAAGGACCTGAGCGCTCCGACGCGCGTGACTCTGTCGTTGACCAGGCTGAGACGGGAGATATGGACGCGCTGGAATACGTCGTGGAAAGTGATGCGCTGGCTCCAGATGGCGCTGTAGCGGGGGGTACACCGGCGCCGTCACTGGAGAAGATAGACGTGGAGCCAGTAGCGGCGCTGGACGCGGAGCCAGACGAGACGGTTGGGGGCGCCTCGGAGGAGGCGGCCCTGCTACCGATGGCGCCCGGCGTGGCGCTTGAGGAAAAATACGGCGCGCTGCCAGTATTTCCGCGATTTGGGCCGCCGCTTCCCGCCAGGCAGGCTCCGCGCATATCCGCGCCGCCTGCGCCGCCTGCGCCGTCACACCTTCTGACGCTGGGCGTCCAGCGCAAGGCCGCCCCGCGCAAGGCCGCCCTGCGCTGGACGCCGTTCGCGATCCTGGCGGCGATCGTGGCGCTGCCAGCGCTGCTGATCGCGCTCCTCTTGCCAGCGCTCAACGCGCGGTTCGCGCACCCGCGCCAGTCCGATCAACTGCCCGCGCTGACAGCCCGGCTGGCGAGCGCGACGGCGGTCACGCGGCTCGACGCGGCGAACGCGGCGTTTGGCGCCCAGACGTTCGCGGTGGCGCCAGCCTTTACGACGTATTACGGCGCGCATGACGGGCAGAACACGCTGGGAGCCGCGATCACCCCTGCGTTTACGAGCAATCTGGGCGAGACGCAATTCTTCGCGGGCGGAGCGCTGGTGAGCGCCGGTGATGAGACGCCCGACGCGATCGCCAGCGCGGCGAGTGACGGGCCGGGCGACCTGGACCCGAAGCTGGCGCGCGATGGGGTAGACGATAGTGAGAGCGGCGTCATCGCGCTCTCGCTCAGCCAGGAGTTGCTGGCGCTGGGCAGCGCGGCGCCGATTGGTGGGGATGACAGCGGCGCGACCTACGCGACGCTGCGCGCGGCGGCGCGGCCTGCCGCCTTTCTCACCGCGCCCACGCCGTCGAAGAGCGACCAGGTGATCAAAGAACCGGGGGAGCCGGAGGTGATTCTCTCGGCGCAACAGGCGTTCGTGGTGGAGGGCAAGCGCGACGGGCAGGCGGCGGGCCATACGGTACCGCTGGCGCTGTGGGCCTACATCAATCGCGGGGATGTCGCGCCGCAGGGATGGGCGACCGATATCGGCGCGCCGCTGACTGAGCCATTGAGCATCACCGCGACGCGCGGCGGCGCGCGCCATCACCTGCTGGTCCAGGCGTTCGCCCAGGTGACACTGATCGCTGACCTCGACCAGCCCGACGCGAGCGGCGCGCCGACCATCGCCACGCAGCCCGCCGGGCGCGATTACCTGCTGACGGCGGGCGGGCCGACGGTGCATACCAGCGCGCAGACCCAACGCTGGGTGACGACGAATGGCGCGCTGCGGACGGCGGCGGGCGCGAGCGCGGTCGCGGTGGGGCTGAACGCCAATAGCGCGGTGACGCTGAGCGGCGCGGCGCAGTGGGTGGCGGGCGACCTGTGGTACGCGGTATCGTGGCGGACGCCTTCGCGCAATGGCCAGGCCTGGGTGGACGAGAGCGCGCTGACGGACGCAAAGCCCACCGCGATCCCGGTGAACGGCTTCGACACGCTCTCGCCCGATCTGGCGAAGTATCTGGCGGGGCGCGGGCGGAATACGGGCGTGGTGGCCTACGACGTGACTCGTGGGGTGATGTACACCTACAACAGCGGCGCGCTGTTCATCATGGCGAGCTCGGCGAAGGTCCCGTTGCTGATATCGTATCTGGAATACATCGAGAGCCAGGGGCGCCGGCCGAATAGCTACGAAGTGTCAGTGATGACGGCGATGATCGAGCAGTCGGACAACAACGCCGCGCAGGTGATCTACGATACGCTGGGCTACGACGCCGGACAGCGGGCGCATATGCGGCGCTGGGGCATCACCGATTACAGGTCGAACCCAGATGGCTGGGGCTGGGGCGAATGGTCGCCAGGCGATATGGCGCGTCTGCTGACGCTGCTCCAGGCGGGGAAGGTCCTCAACGCCTCGGACCGCAACCTGGCGTTCTACTTGATGAGCCACATCGAGAGCGACCAGCAGTTCGGCGTGGGCGATAGCGCGCCGAAAGGGGCGTCGTTCTGGATGAAGAACGGCTGGGTGACGGGGCCGGATGGCGCGTGGGACGTCAACTCCTCCGGCATCGTCAAAGTGGGCGGCGAAACCTACATCGTCACCGTCTACAGCGGCGAGCTTGGCTCCCTCCAGCAGGGCATAGACATCGTCAACCACGTCTGCGGCGCGATCGGGCAATCGCTGAAGTAGGGGGGCGCGGCCATGAATGGCCGGCGCACGGCGCGAGGGCATAAATGCCCGGTCTTTCAAGGCCCCCGTCGCGTGCCCCGGCCTTTCAAGGCCGGGAGGGTGTTCGCCACCCTCACCCACCCACCGGCGTGTACTGCGGCTGACCCTGGTTGTCGAAGGTGAGCAGGTAGAGGGCGCGGTCGGGGTAGGCGCGGCGCAGGGCGGCGTAGTCAGCGGCGCTGGTGGCGTAGGCGTAGAGGACATCGCCGCGCAGCAGCGGATCGTTGAAGGCGAAGAGCGTGTAGCCATAGAGCGGGCCGTCATCGGTGATAACGATCGCATGGTGGACGGGCGGGTCTGACAGCGCGGCGGTTTGGATGCGCGTTCCGGCGGCCAAGCCGGTGAAATCGGTATGCAGCGCGATCTGACGGGGGACGTAGTACAGCGCGGCGCAGGCCAGCAGGACGAGCAACAGCGCGGGCGCGGCCAGCGGGGGAAGGGCGCGCGACCTCACCCCCGGCCCCTCTCCCGGACGCTGCGATGGGAGAGGGGAGAAGGAGCGCGCCGCCTGGCCGGTCTCCCACAGGGCGATGATCCCGCGCGCGGTGAGGCCGAGGAAGAAGGGCAGCGCCTCGAAGAGGTAGCGCGGGCCGAGATAGACGCCGTGGTAGAAGTAGCCGAGGAAGGCGAAGGTCATCAGCAGGGCGGCGCCGAGCAGGAAGGCGTCGGCGGAGCGCGCGCGGCGGGCGAGGAAGGGCAGCGGGATAAAGGCCAGCGTGAGGTAGAACGGCCAGCCGTAGAGTGAGATCGAGAGACTGGTGAGCAGCTCCTGCACGGTGATAAAGCCAGCGGCGAGGGTATGCTGACCGTAGAAGCCGACGCCCGGCCCGAAGCCCCAGTGGTCACCGGGGAAGAACAGCGCGCGGGGCGTGAGCAGCGGAGCTCCCGGTCAGGATGGCGTTGTAATCCAGGTAGATGGCCAGATACGCGGCGATTGACACGGCGGTCCAGGCGAGTGGCGCGGCCCAGTGTCTCCGCTGGAGGATAGGCCAGCGCTCGCGCCAGGCGACCCACGCCAGCCCGGCCACCGACGCCGCCACGAAAGGCGCCGCCGTGTCGCGGGTGAGCATCGCCAGCGCCCAGAGTGCGGCGGCCAGCGGCAGGTTCCAGCCACGCCCGCCCTGGGCGAAGCGGGTCAGCGCCCACAGGCCCCAGACGAGGTAGACCAGCGCGACGGTGTGGCTGAGGTAGCTGGCGGAGAGCCAGAGGAAGAAGGGCGAGAGGGCGCCGAGCGCAACGGCCAGCGTCGCCACGCGCCGGTCGTAGAGCCGCCGCAGCGTCAGCCCGATCCCCAGCAGCGCCAGCGCGCCCAGCAGCGGCTCGATTAGCCAGGGAACGCCCAGCAGGACGCCCACCGCCAGCGTCGCGCTGGTCCCCGGCTCGTACTGCGGGAACCAGCGCCCGTTGACCAGCGCCATGAAGGGGCCAGGGAACTGGCCCGGCGCGGCGGGCGCGGGGGCGTAGAGCCGCCCGGAGGCGAAAATCTTCGCGCCGAAGAGGTACGCGCTGGCGTCGTAGATATGCGGCTGCGCGGAATACTGGGCAAGCGCGATCCAGACAGCGCCGGCGAAGGACGCGGCGATCAGCGCCAGCCCTGCGGGGTGAATGGCGGCGGCGAGGTTCACCCAGATGGCGCCGGCGACGCCCGGCGGCTAAAGCCGCGCTAGGGCCCCCGGCCCCATCTCGCCTGCCGCGCGGGAGAGGGGCGCGCGGGCGGATGAGCGTTTCCCCCTCGCCTCGCCGGAAGGGGGTCAGGGGGCGACCACCGCGCGACCAGCCAGCCAATCCCCGCCTCGATAGCCCAGACGGCGCCAAGCAGGGCCAGCGCCCAGAGCAGGACGCGGATCAGCAGGTCGAGCGTCATCGCGGCGAGCGGCCAGGTGTCGCCGGGGTCGCTGGGGTAGAAGGCGTTGATGGGCGCGGGGGTAGCGTGTGCGGGATCGGTCTGGGCGATGATGATGACGTGGTCGTTGCGGTCTATGGTGAGCGCGATCCAGGTTGCCATCGCTGAGGGAGAGGTCGAGCGTGACGGGCGTCTCCGGCTGCTGAAGGGCGGCGGTGACACGCTGGCTGGCGCCATCCGGGATGGCGAGCGTGGCGCCGGAGAGCGGCGGCGCGGTAGCGCAGCGCGCGGGCTGGCCATCCGCCGCGACGCAGAGCTCGCGCCAGCGGCTGAGGTCGTCGAGGCCGCGCATCCAGGCGTAGAAGCGGTAGTAGAGTGTGCTGGCGATGCTGTGGAGGTAGGCGGGGTCGAGGGTGTAGTTGTTCGTGCTATCCGTGCCATCGAGCTGGTATTCGTGGACCACGGGGTCGTGCGGTGGCAGCGTGACAGCCAGCAGGCTGGCGTGAGTGGCGATGTGGCGCGTGACACTCCCGGCGCGGATGGTAAGGCCGCTCGCGTCGCGGGTGATCGCGACGGGGAGCGACGCGCGGGAGCAGAGCGCGTCCGCCAGCAACAGCCCGAGGAGCAGGACGGCGTAGAGCGCGACGCGGCGGGCCGTCCGCGTGGCGAGCGCGCGCGCCAGCGTGGCCCGCAGCGCGCCGCGCCGCCGTGGGGATTTGATCCGCGCCATGCGCCCACCAGCCTCCCCGCGCCCTCATGCGATCGCACGCCCTCACACCTGGCGCCAGTATAGCGGCGCGATGGGCGGCATGTCTATGCGCGGTGAGGGGGGGGGACGCGGCCCTGAAGGGCCGGCGCACGGCGCGCGTGGTGCGGGGTGGGAGACGCGGCCCTGAAGGGCCGGCGTACGGCGCGCGGGCATGAATGCCCCGAACCTTTCAAGGCCCCGTCGCGTGCCCCGGCCTTTCAAGGCCGGGAGCGGGGCGAACAGCCCCGTCGCGTGCCCCGGCCTTTCAAGGCCGGGAGCGGGGCGAACAGGCCTCGTCGCGTGCCCCGGCCTTTCAAGGCCGGGAGTAGGCCAGCCTCATGCGCTCATCAGCTCGATGCGCGCCCAGGCGGCGGGCGGAATCCACGGCGCGGGGTTGGCGGGGAAGTTCGCCACGGTGGGCTTGACCGCCCAGGCGGACTGCCCTGCGCGATGGGAATGAACGATGGCGTCGTTGATCAGCGCGTTCTCGGCCTGCTGGTAGAGCGCCAGCCGCGCGGTGGGGTCCAGGCTCGCCTCGGCGCGCGCGATCAGCGCGGCGGCCTGCGGGTCATCCACATTCGCGGGAAACGATTGGAGCGGGGCGCCGGGCGCCTGAACGAGATAGGCGAGCCAGTCCTGCGGGTCGGGATAGTCCTGGAGCCACCAGTCGCTCAGGATCGCGGGGAATGGCTGCGGCGCACGCTGGAGCGTCCCATCATAGCCGATCACGGTTAGACGCAGGCCGGGCAGCGCCGCCTTCCAGCGCGCCATGATCGCCCGCTCGACCCGCGTCTGCCCAAAAAGCTGCGGGCTGAAGACCTGGATGGCGGGGCAGGCGCTCGCCGCGCCGCCGCAGCTGTCCGCCACGTAGCTCTGCCACAGCGCCCGCGCCTGCGTCTGGTCGCCCGTCAGCGGCGCGCTGGCGATGCTGCCGCTCAGCGCCGCGGGGTAAGCGCCCATGCCCGGTGGGATGAGGTGGTTGGTGGGTAGGCTGTTGTAGGCCAGCGGCGCCAGGGCGGTCTTGTCGAGCGCCAGCGCCAGCGCCTGCCGCACGCGCGCGTCATCCAGCGGCGCGGCGCGCGTGTCGAGGACCAGGAAGTAGCCGCCCATGACGGGCGCGGTATGGTAGATCAGCCCGTTGACGGTCGTCGCGCTGGCGGGAACGGGTGGCGTGGGATCATAGACGATATCATCGCCTGGCGTGACGGCGACGTGTGGCGGGCGGCTCGTCGGCGGGATTCGCCGCTGAGGGCGTCGCCTGGCCTATCTCCACCCCTGAGCGTATCGCGATGTTTACCTCGCTCAGGCGCGGGCGCGGCCCCCAGTAATCAGGCGCGCGGTCGAGGATGAGCTGGCCATCAGCCTGCGCGGTCCATGGCCGCCAGCCGGTGAGGGCGTACATGCCGCTCGTCCCCTGCCCGCCGCCGTCCGCGAGATGTTGCGTCCAGGCGTCGCCGTAGCGCGTGACGAGCGACCGCTCCACGATCAGGCTGTACGGCTCGGACAGCTTGGCGGGCAGCGCGGCGTCAGGACGTGAGAGGACGATGACCAGCGTCGTAGGGTCAGGCGTCAGCAGCGAGTCGCCAATCAGCGTGGCGGGCGCCGGCGGATGGCCAGCCGGGTAGGGCTGGCAGCGCAGAGCCAGTTTGGCGATGTCCTTCACGGCGGGGAAAAAGATCGGTGGCGTGCCGAAACAGTCCGACATGACGCGATTGAGGCTGAAGGCGGCGTCCGCCGAGGTGAGCGGCGTCCCTTCGGCGAAGCGCGCGCCGGGCCGCAGGTGGAAGGTGTAGCGCAGGCCGTCCGCGCTCACATCGTAGCTGGTGGCCAGCGCGGGGACGGGGATCTGCCGCGCGTCGAGCGTCAGCAGCCCGCTATAGAGCAGCGCGAGAACCTGCGCGCCGCCCACGTACTCGCCCCGGAGCGGGTCGAACATATCGGCGGTCATCCCGTATGACCGCAGCGCCACCTGGGCGACCTGCCGCGCGTCGGGCAGTGGTCGCGGGCCGCTCGCCCGCGGCGCCCCGGGCAGCGACGGCAGCGCGCAGCTCGCCAGCAGCAGCGCCAGCGCCGCGACGATCAGCGCGCCCGGCCAGCGCGACGTTCTCCCGTTCGCCATCATGACCCTACCTCTCCCCCACGCTCCTTGCGCGGAACGAAGCCGCAATACAAGCGGACAGGCGGAGCGCTACAATCCAACCATCGGTTACGTTTGGGGGTACCGGATGGTCGCGCTCCGCATGCCGCCCGCTACTGGTGAGACGCGACGGCGCACGCGGCGTTTACAGGTTACAAGTTGTGCGGGCGGGTGAACCCGCGCCTAAGGGCCCCATGCGGGAACCCTGAACCCGCATGGGGGCTTCGCTGCGCTCGCCTGCGGGCCGCGAAGGCCGCCAGCCATACTCACGGGGCGGCGGGCGACGAGGGCGTGCGAGATTTTGCCCCGAAATCGGCTTGACTGCTACCCAAGCCATCAGTATACTTAGAGCGCCGAGAGGATTTCGCGCTCAATGCGCATCTCTCAGTTGACACGCGCACGGCTCCCCAATCGCTCGCAGTATTGCCCTATTCCGCGCACTTCCTGAGCAAGCGAGCTAAGCCAGGGCCAGGCGGATGTTTTGTCGCCGCATGGTCATAGCGCTGACGTATTCATCTCAGGTGATGGACAATGAGGTCCACCATGCTGAGCGCGCCGCGCCATCCACGCGCCAGCCCCCGACATCTCAGTTAATCCGTCTTACGGCAGCGTGTCCGGTCAGTCCCTAGCGCATAGTCTCAAGCGTACAGCCTTCGCGCCTATCACAACGTCGCGCGTCCATGCGCGCACCGCGCCTCGTCATGGAATGTTACTTTATGGAATGTTACTTTGCGTCGTGTTTCACCTGTGTAGCGACCGACGTTGTAGCGCGTCTCAGCTGGCCAGATGATCCAGCCAGCCCTACCCGTATCCCTGCCGCCGCGCGGCTCCCAGCCATCCTTGCCGTAGGAGCCTTGCGCGATAAAGCAAGCCACTAGTATTCCCCGCCGACCAATTTCCTGGCGCCACCGGAGTACCACCCCGGCGCGCGCCTCTTCCGCATGAGGAGCGAACAATGGAATCCAGCGACTCTACGAACCCAACCGATACCACCATGCCAGCCGATGATATGACCAGCGAGACAGAGCAGGCCCAACCCGCCAGCGATGATGCGGCGTCAGCGGCCTCCGAGAACCCGGTAGAAGGACTCATCCACTCGACAATGGGCGCGCTCGAAGAGATGGCGCAAGCGGTCTCAACGGCGATGAGCAGGCTCAACACGCTCCTGTCTCACCACGCTGAGGCGTCCACTCCCGCAGCGTCCGCCACCGACTCGGTCGCGGCCGCCGAGCCGGCTGAAGAGGCGACAGATTCCACCGAAGAAGCCGTTCTCGCCGCCGAAGAGGCCGCGCCTATCGCCGAGGAGGCCACTCCCATCGCTGAGGAGGCCGCTCCCGTCGCTGAAGAGGCTGCTCCCGTCGCTGAAGAGGCCGCTCCGGCTACCGAGGAGGCCGCGCCTATCGCCGAAGAAGCCGCTCCCGCCGCTGAGGAAGAAGCCGCTCCCGCCGCCAGCGAAGAGACGGCGCTCGCCGTTGAAGAAGCCGCGCCCATAGCTGGCGAGACGCTCGTAGCGATGAGCGTCGATGAGGCCACGCCGGTCGCTGACGATGCCGTCCCTGCCACCGAAGAAGTCACCCCTGCCGCTGAGGAAGCCGCTCCCGCCACGGACGAAACGACTCCCATAATGGAGGAAGTTGCTCCCATCGCTGAAGAAGCCGCCCCCATCGCTGAAGAGGCTCCAGCCGCTGAGGAAGCCGCCCCCATCGCTGAAGAGGCTGACGCGACCTCGATAGCGGGAGACTTGGAGACGGAGCCTGCCCTGGCGAGCAGGACAGAGGCGGCAGACTCCGCTGAGTCAGTGGCGTCTGCGGCAGACGAGGAGGCAAGCGCCTTCGAGCCAGTCGCGGAGACAGTCCATACCAAGGCTGATTTCTAAAGTCACCTGTTGGAGCGAGAGTTGACAGGCGCCGCTCTCGCGAAAACCCTCGCGCGACGTCTCGGTGGGGGCTCCGCTGACGTCGCGCGTTCGTGTGCGCGCGCGCGAAAGGATAGCTCGCCGCAACACCTGTGGCAAGGTCACTCCTGCGCCCATCGCAGCGGGACCCCTCTCACCTCCGCAGAGGAGAGGGGATCAGGGGGGTGAAGCCCCCGCGCCTACCGCGCCGTATACCCCCCGCGCCCATTGCCGCCCCCACGCGGCGCCCGCGCCGCCCGTGCCGGGAGCCCGCCGCCGCGCGCCGGTATGCCGCTCGCGGTAGTCGGGGACATCGATCATCACCTGGCGCACGAAGCTGATGTCGGCAAGGCGCGAGCGGATGCGCTCGTCCATGTGGCTGAGCAGGCGGTGGTTGGTGGTGATGACCGTCGGCATGCGGTAGTTGTAGCGGTAGTTGATGATCTGGAACAGCTTCTCGGTGGCCCAGGCCGTGCCGTTCTCCGCGCCCAGGTCATCCAGCGCCAGCAGGCCCGCCTCGCGCACCTTGTCGAATAGCTCGTCGTAGGGGACCTCGCTGGTCGGGGCGTAGGTCGCGCGCAGGTGGTCGAGCAGGTCGGGGGTGATGCTGAAGAAGACTGACTGCCCGGCGGCCAGCCGCTCGCTGGCGATGGCGGCGGCGAGGTGCGTCTTGCCCGCGCCATAGCCGCCGCTGAGCACCAGCCAGCCCTGCGGATCCTCAGCGTAGCGCCGGGCGACCTCGTAGGCCTCGCGCAGACCGGGGATACTGGTGTCGAAGGTGTCGAAGGTCTTGTCGAGGAAAGCGTCGAGGCTGGACATACGGCGCAGGTCGGCGCGGCGGCGCTCCTCCAGCGCGCGCTCCTTGCAGACGCAAGGGACGGCCTGGCCGAAGGAAGGGTCGCCGACGGGAACATCGTCGCGGACGAATCCGGCGCCGTGGCAGATGGGGCAGACATCGCTCGCCAGCGAGCGGCTGCGGTCGCGTGGCGCGCCCGCGGCGGGAGTAGGCGCGGGCGCGGGGAAGGCGGCGCGCAGGGAGGCGGCGTAGCCTTCGGCGGCTTCGCCGAGGGCGAGCATGCCGTGGCTCTCGCGGCGGCGAACGGCCTCACCCCCTGGCCCCCTCTCCTCTGCGGAGGCGAGGGGGGAATGCGCCGCTCCCCTCTCCTTCAAGGAGAGGGGCTGGGGGTGAAGTCCACGCCCTGGCAATTCGAGGATGCGCTCGCTATCCAGCGGGAGGGCGTCGGGCACGAGCGGGCGTGTCGCGGGCGCCGGGCGAGGCATGACGCGGCGGGCCGGAGCGGATGCCCGGCTGCTGCTGTCCAGGCGACCGCGATTGGCGCGCGCGCGGGCCGTCCTAGCGAGAATATCGCCCATGCGTTCCATGTTGCTCGCCTGCCTTTCCATCGGTCTCCCACCGCTTGAGAATCGCGCGGATATAGCTCCACTTGCGCTTGTTTTGTTGGGCCGCCTCACGGAAGGCGGCTTCGATCCAGTCCCAGGGGTACCGCTCGCCCGCGTCGCGCAGCTCTTCGGCGACTAATGGGGCGAGCAGGCCAATGTTCTGCTCGTAGAGCGTGAAGATGTTGGGTCGCTCGACCTCGACGGCCAGGCGGCGCGCGCCTGGCTCGCTATCGGCGGCGTCCGCTCCAGCGATCGGGCCTTCCAGGTCCAGCAGAATCTCCGGCGAGGTGGCGCCCTGGAGCAGTCCGGCGACGGCTGCTCGGCTGCGCTCGGTGTTGAAGAAGTACCAAGTCACAATCTCGTCATCCACCCGGACGCGCGCCCGCAGCAGCACACCGCGCGCGCGGGCAGCCTCCAGCGCGGCGCGCAGCCGCTCCTCGAAGGGGCGCGGGTCGCCCCGCCGCCGCAGCGCGCGCCGCAGCAGCGGATCGGCCAGCAGCTCGCGGTCGCTGGCGCAGCGCGGCGCGCCCGTCTTCTGATAAAACAGCCAGAAGAGGTGCAAGGTCACTTTCAGTTCGTTGACGTCCTCGATCTCCGGCGCGATGGCTGTAAAGAAGGCGTCGGGCAGGGGCGTATACGGGTTCGAGCCGGGAGGAAACCCGGGAAATGCTGGCATCTGGGGGCTCCTCTCTCCTAATAGTCCGGCTCAGGCTGGCGCAAATCCAGATCACGATACCGCGTCTGCTCTTTCTGGAAGTACAAGCTGACCGTGCCGACCGGCCCGTTACGATGCTTGGCGATGATGATGTCCGCGATGTTGGGCCGCTCGCTCTCGGGGTTGTACACATCATCGCGGTAGATGAACATGACAATATCGGCGTCCTGCTCAATTGAATTATGTAAAGTTATGTCCGCCGCCACAAAGTTATGATGACCATCCACGGTGAGGTCATAAACATCCTCATCACCGTCTGGCTCGATGGCGACGATCTCATCCCAGTACACATCACTCTGCGCAAGCAGGGCCAATTCTGCGCATTGGGCGACAGCGGCCACGCGAAGCGCTCGCTCTCTGCTCATGTTCTGCTTATACAATGCCGTGCCGCAATACTGCTGCCCTAACGCTGCCTGGAACTGCCGCTGAGTAAGACGAGTGGCCGCGATTGCGGGAATCGCCAGGGATGCCCATGCAGCCCGAGGGATCACATCACGATTGGTGTTGCTTCCCCGCAGCGCTATCTCGCGTGCGATGACAGCTTCGTGTGCGGCTTTCACTACGCCAAGCGCGCCGATTCGGGAAATAAATGTCTCGATGTCAGGCTTGCCGCTTATGATGACATGGAACTGATCGCGCCCTTTGTTGACCTGTGCGACACGCGAGACACGCGCGTTGATACCCAACCGGAGCAGCAGGCTGTGCACATCATGCGCTAGCCGCTCACTGCTTGAGGCGTAGTAGATGCGCGGTATCGCAGTACGCTCGACATTAATATGCACACACCCATCCGTCGCCCACAGATGACGGAGGAAGCGGGCGATGCCAGCGGCGGGCTGCGCAAACACCTTCTCTGGCACGCGCTTCTCGTAGGAGCGCAGGCCGAAGGCGCCCATCTCATCGAGCCAGGCGGCGATGGGGTTGCGCTTGTTGTGGGTCAGGCGCTCGCTCGCCGAGAGATAGACCTGATACCATTCACGCTCCCGCGAGACGCGCGGCGTCACCGCGTCACCAAAGACCGAGACCGCTAACCGCGCGACTTCCTCAGCCAGCGTCACATCCACAGTTGTGTATTGGATGACATGGCGCGGCAGAGTGCAGCCATCGCCGATCAGGTGGCCGAGCAGCGCCAGCTCGTCATCCGTCATCGTCGCGCGCTCAGGGCTGGGCAATGCGCGCGGCGCGGCGATGCGCATGCCGGGGGTAAGCTCATCCAGGCGGCGCCAGCCAGTGATGGTCAGGAACTTGTGGTTGGCGGTCGCGCGGACGCTGCGCCCGAGCCGCGTCGTAAGGCGGTAGACCGGCTTGTGGCCAGTGGCGAAGGCGTTGGAGACCACAGCGGGCTCCAGCTTCCACGTCGCGGTGTTCAGCGCCAGGACGCGGAAGCCAGTTTGGCCGGACAGCGACGCGATGGGACGGTAGACACCCTCATCGGGCAGATAGACAGGTGTGTCAGCCGCCAGGCAGCCTGACTCTCTCAGGTCGCTCAGTTGCGGCTTCTTGTCGGTGCGGCTCTCCACGGCGCGCGAGAGCTGGGAAAGCGCCAGGACGGGCACATCCAGCTCGCGGGCCAGCTCTTTGAGGCCGCGGCTGATGGCGGAGATTTCCTGGACGCGGTTCTCACCGGCGCGCCCGCTGACGGTCCCCTGCATCAACTGGAGGTAGTCGACGATGATCATGTCAACGCCGCGCTCCATCTTGAGGCGGCGGGCCTTGCTGCGCATCTCCATCAGGGTGATGCCGGGGGTGTCGTCAATGTAGATGTTGGCCTCGGAGAGACGGCCCACCGAATCGCTGATGCGGTCCCACTCGTCGTCGTCAATCCAGCCGGTGCGCAGCTTCTGCTGGTCCACGCCAGCGTCCATCGAGAGGAAGCGGGCGACGAGCTGCTCGGCGCTCATCTCCAGGCTGAAGAGGGCGACACTGTGGCCGTAGCGCAGCGTGGCGCCATGCGCGACAGAGAGAGCAAGCGCCGTTTTTCCCACGGCAGGACGAGCGGCGAGGATGATCAGGTCGGAGCGCTGGAGGCCGCCGGTCATCTTGTCGAGGTCGGAGAAGCCGGTGGCGACGCCGACGATCTCGCCGCGGCGACCATGCAGCTGGCCGAGCTTGTCGAGGTACTCGCGCAGGGTGTCGCGGATGTGCTCGAACTCCGCGTGGGAGATGCGCTGCGTGACGTTGAAGATCAGCTTCTCGGCCTGATCGAGGGCGACGTTGGCGTCCGGCTCGTTGTAGGCGATGCCCGCGATCTGTCCGGCGGCGTGGATCAGGCGGCGCAGGATGGAGGTGCGCTCGACGATGCGGGCGTAGCTCTCGACGTTGGCGCTGGTCGGCACCTGATTGGCCAGCGAGCTGACGTAGCTGGGGCCGCCGACCTCGTCGAGCTTGCCGCGCCGCTGAAGCTCATCGATCAGGGTGATGAGGTCGGCGGGGGTCCCACCTTCGTAGAGGTCCTGGGAGGCCTCGTAGATCACGCGGTGCGACTCGCGATAGAAGTCTTCGGGCTTGAGGAAGTCGGCGATTTGCGCCATGGCTTCCGGGTCAATCAGCAGGCTGCCCAGCACGCCGGCTTCCGCCTCGACGTTCTGCGGAAGCAGCTTCTCCGACGCCATCGCCATACCCCCAACATCACCTCTACGGCGCCCACTGGCCCAGACGCTCGCCCCGCCGCAAGGCGCTAGAACGTCTATTCTACACAGTATAGCACGCTGCCCCGTACCTCAGCCCGCGCAGGTGGGCTTCGCGGCCAGGGCGAGCGATAGCGAAGCGCCCTTGCGGGTTTCCCGCCAGGCTCCTCCCACCGCGCTTCACCAGAGACGAAGCGGTACGGTTGAGAGTACCTGAGGCGCCCCGTTTGCGCAACCGGACGCGGGCTGGTGGTTATCCACCAGTGGGTGGATATGTGGATAAGTGGCGGGCGCTGGGGCGGTTGACAGCGGTGGAGCGAGGAAGGTGGAACGAGTGAGAGGGGCTTGTTTCCGGGGTTGCGCGATGAGGCGGCGAACGGCCTACAGACGCTTTCCACCGTCCCCAGCGGTTATCCACGAATCTTGTGGAGTTATCCACGAACTTATCCACACAGATATTCACAGGCTGTTTGGGCTAGGTGGGATGGCGGACTCAGGCGTGGGATGTTTGGCGTGTAATTACCATCTCGGGTTGATAGTTATCCTGCTCCATGAGCGTCATGTCATGTATCATAAGGCTGGGTTCCGGAGAGGATAGAGAGTATCCATGCCAGACTGCGTCCGCCGCATCGCTCGCGGCGGGACGCGCTCGGATCGAGGGGCAGATTTTCAGGGTTATGGAACGTGGAGCCGCGCGGGCTAGCGCGCTTTCCACCGTCCCCGGCGGTTATCCACGAATCTTGTAGAGTTTTCCACGAACTTATCCACATAGATATACACAGGCTGTTTGGGCTAGGTGGGATGGTGGGCTCAGGCGTGGGATGTTTGGCGTGGTGATGACCAATTCAAGGCGATATAACTAACTCGCTCTAGTGAGCGTCATGTCATGTATCATAGGCTGGAGTTCCGGGGAAGGATAGGGGGTATCCATGCCAGACTGCGTTCCGCCGCAATCGCTCGCCACATGGTCGGATGTCCTGCTCTATGGGGCGCTCGCGCTTGGCGTCGAGGCGCTCGCGCTGCTGTTCACGCTGCGTCCAGCAAAAGGCGGTTCGTGGCGCTGGCTCGCGCTGCGGGGCGTTCTCTTCGCAGGCGTGGTTACAGTAGCCGTCTGGTCGCTGACCATCAGCGCCAGCGCGCAGCGCGATGTACGAGGGTACGTGACGCTCTTCGACTGGAACTCAGACGCATGCTACTGCGATCTGCAAGCCCCTCCAGCTCACAAGCCGCCTTCCAGCGGCATATGCAAGCGGTGACCGCGCCCATCGAACATACCGCCGCCATCGCCAGTGGGATTTCCGCCGTTCTCCTCCTGGTGGGCGCCTACCTGCTGGCGCGCTGGATACGGCAGCGATGGCGTGCGGCTCCGCAAAGCATGCTCGGCATGGAGAGCGATGAATGGCGGCGGGAGCGGATAGTGTAGCGGCGCGGGCGATGCGAAATTACGCCTGTGCCCCAGGCTGTGGCGCCGTTCGCCGCTCCCGCTGGGCCAGCCGCCAGCCAGCGACCGCCAGCGCGGCGAAGATCAGCAGCTCGACGCCGGTGAGACCCTGGCTGAGCGGCAGGCGGGCGAGGATCTCGTGCAGCGGGCGCCTCCTCTTCGCTGGTCGCGCCTTGAGAATGACAGTGCGAGTGGGAAAAGCCGCTCACTACGCCAGGGTGGACGCTCAGGCTAGAGGATGCGGTCCAGCTAGCGCGTTTGATCGCGCAAGGCGGCGCCCGCGCGATAGGCCACGCTCAGCCCCTTGCCCACGGGGATGACCGTGCTCTCGAAGTCCGGCAGCGCCTTCACCGCGGCGAGATAGCCCGCGAGCTCCTGCGGGGGCGAGATCGCGTTATCAGAAAAGAGCAAGACGTCAGGGGCCAGCTTGGGCATCAGCAGTTCGAGCTGCGCGGGCGCGCTGTAGCGGTCGGCGTCGAAGAAGACCGCATCGAACGGCCCAGCGAGCCGCCCAATCACCTCCGCGCCTTCTCCCTGTACAAGCTCCACCGAGTCGCGCAGGCCGGCCTCGCGCAGATTCGCGCCGGCGAGCGTGTGTTTCGCCGCGCTGCGATCGATCGAGGTGATCCGTCCACTGGCGGGCTGAACAGCCCAGGCCAGCCAGAGTGTGCTGTAGCCATTGGAGGTCCCAATCTCCAGCACATGCCGGCGGTGGCTGCTGCGGATCCACAACGCGAGGACTTCCGCAGTGGCGCGCTCCAGGTTGAGCATACGCCTGGCGTGTTCCGGCTCACGCTGATCGTGCCGCTGGCCCTCAGATTCAAGCTTGCTGAGCAGCGTCTGTAGCTTCGTATCCATTCCTCGCTCCTTCCGCCCACAGCCTTGGGCGGTTTGCCGCGCCCGCGCATTCATCCCGCCTCCATACGGCAAGATACGTTCAGTATAGCGCGCGCTGCGCTCGCCGGGAACGTTGGCGCCTTCGTCCCGCTGGCCCGCGCTGTGCGAGGATGAGTGGGGAGGAGGCGCGGGTATCTAGGGTCCGCTGAAGCAGGTCTCACTGGCAACGTTGGCGCCGCGCGCCACCCGATGGAAGGAGCGAGCCCAATGGCCTCCCAGCCAGAGGAAATCGCCACAGGCGTATACCGCCTTTCAGTCCTTGGAGCGAATGCGTACTTTGTGCGGTCCGGCCCGTCGTGGGTGTTGATCGATACGGGATGGGCGAACAGCGGTCAGGCGATCAGGAAGGCCGCGACGTCGCTCTTCGGGGCGAACGCGCCCCCGGCTGCGATACTGCTGACGCACAACCACCCGGATCACGCGGGCGCGGCGCTCGAGCTGGCGCGGATATGGCGGCTGCCAGTCTACGCAGGTCCTCGCGAGGCGCCGCAGGTGGCGGAGGATATCGCCGCGTTCCAGCAGCGCATCGCCATTCCGCTCGACCGCTGGGTCATCTTTCCGCTGATGCGTCTCATGCCGCCACGGATGGTGGCCGCGATGCGCGCGGAGGAAGCCGCCTTCGGGGAAGTCGCGCGCACGTTCGATACCAGCGCTGGCGTCCCCGGCCTGCCGGACTGGGAGCTCATTCCCACGCCCGGCCACTCGCCCGGCCATACCGCCTTCTTCCGCGCCAGCGATGGGGTCTTGATCACCGGTGACGCCCTGTTGACGGTGAACGTCAATTCTCTGTGGGACCTCCTGCGCGGCGAACGGCGCGTCTCCGGCCCGCCGTATATCGCATCCTGGAACTGGCGAGCGGCGAAGAAGTCCGTCGCCACCCTCGCGCGACTGGAGCCGCGCGTCCTGGCGCCCGGCCACGGCGCCCCAATGGCTGGCGCCGGGGTCGCGCGAGAGCTGCGCGCCTTCGCGGAGCGCTTCGCATCTCTCCCCGCCGCGCAAAGACCGGCGGGCCTGTCCCTGCCGGACAGGGTCTCCATGTTCGTGGAGCACGAGCTGGACACACGGCTCGAACCCCTCGGCGTGCTCCTGTATCGCCTGACGCGCGGCCAGATCGCCCGCACGTTCAATGCGCCGGGGAATGTCCTGGCGCTGACGACGCGCGGACGCCGGTCGGGCAAGCAGCGCACCGTCCTCCTCGTGGGATTCCGGGACGGCCCCAACATGATCGTCGTCGCCGCCAACAGTGGAGAGTCGCGCCACCCCGGCTGGTACTTCAACCTGAAAGCCACTCCCCAGGCGCGCGTGGAGCTGAACGGAGCCGCCCTGGATGTGCGCGCCGAGGAGCTGCCGCCCGACGAAGCGGCCGCCTTCTGGCCGCGCATCGTCCAGAGCGCGCCCCAATACGCCCGCTACCCGAAGCGGACCACGCGCGCCATTCCCCTCATGCGCCTCATCCCGGCGGCGCGGGCCGGGGAGCGACCGACGCCGACCGGCGCCGCGCCTCAGGCCGAGAAGGCTGGCGTGTAAGGGTGGCGGAAACAGTTCGCCGCGGCTCCATCGCGACGGCGCCCTGATTTACAGGCCCGCCAGCTCCCGCGCCCAGCGCTCGACGGCGCGCCACTCGCTGGTCGCGGGATTGATCGGCTCGAAGTGGCCCGCGTCCGGCAGGGTCTCAAAGGTGGCGCGATCGCCCAGCGAGCGGGCGCGCTCGGTATAGCGCTCGCTCAGCTCGATGGGCACGTTGGTGTCTTCGTCGCCATGCAGCAGAACCTGGCGGACGCCCAGCGGCAGCGCCTCGTAAGGTGAGGCCATGTCGTAACGGTCGGGGAACTCGTCCGGGTCGCCGCCGAGCAGCAGCCCGGTGGCGTTGTCACTCAGCCGTAGCTCCCAGGCGCGGCGCAGGTCCACGACGCCCGCGATGGCGATGGCGCCCGCCAGCGGCAGCGGGTCGGGCCGCCAGAGCGGCGAATGCTCCGGCAAGCGGGGCGCGCGGCGAGCCACAGCGCCAGATGGCCCCCGGCGGAGTGGCCAAGGGTGATGACGCGGTCGAGGTCGAGCGGGTAGGGCTGGGCGAGCGTGAGGGCGAAGTCGGTCGGCGGCGGCGACATCCTCGAATGTGCCGGGCCAGCCGCCGCCGGGATCGCCAAGGCGACGGTACTCGATGTTCCAGGTGGCCAGCCCCGCGCGGGCCAGCGCGCCGCAAGCCGAGCCGAAGTAGCCGAGGTCGTAGCGCGCGCGCCAGTAGCCGCCGTGGATGACGATCACCAATGGATACGGGCCTGGCCCGGCGGTCTCCTCCTCAGGCAGCCGCAGGTGGCCGAACTGTTGCGGCTCGCGGCCATAGGAGAGGACACCGTCGGGCGGCGGCGCGTCGCGTTCGAGACGTTCGAGGAGGGCTGCTGCATGATCCGTCATTTTCCACACTCCTGAGCGGGTGGCGCCCCTTGCGCCCCATCACGCCACTAGCATACGCCGCGCGCGAGCCACTTGCCCAAACATGCCGGGCGCCGCTATACTTAGCGCATGAATACTCAATGATTGAGTATTGGTCACGGACCAGCGGAGGAGCGGCGCGATGGAGCGATGGGGACAGCGCGGACTGGCGCGGCTGGCGGCGTTGGGGCTGCTGGCGGCGGCGCTGACACTGGCGGCTTGCGGAGGGACGGGGGCGGCCAGTGCGAAGGGGACGGTCAGCGTGGCCTACGCGGGCTCGCTGGTCAACCTGATGGAGCATCACCTCGGCCCGGCGTTCAGCTCAGGCGACGGGTTATGGCTACGAAGGGCGCGGCGCGGGCTCGGTGGCGCTGGCCAACCAGATCAAGAGCAAGCTGATCGCGCCGGACGTCTTCATCAGCGCCTCGAATGCGGCCTACAAGCCGTTGGAGGGCGCGGCCAACGGGAACATCGTCAGCTGGTACATCACCTTCGCCGGCGATAGCATGGTGATTGGCTACAATCCCAGGAGCCAGTACGCGACGCAATTCGCGGCGGCGGCCAGGGGGACGGAGCCGTGGTATCAGGTTCTGGAGACGCCAGGGCTGCGGCTGGGCCGCACCGATCCCAAGCTCGACCCCAAGGGCGTCAACACGCTCTACACCCTGCAACTGGCGGAGACGTATTACCAGCAGCCGGGGCTGGCGGCGAAGATTCTCGGCTCGAACGAGAACCCGGCCCAAATCTTCCCCGAAGAGGAGCTGGTGACGCGGCTGACGGCGGGGCAACTCGACGCGGGATTCTTCTACCTGAATGAGGTAAAGGACGCCAGCATCCCATATATCACGCTGCCGAAACAGGTTGACCTGAGCGATCCGTCGCTGGCCAGCGCCTACGCGGCGGCGACCTACACCACCGCGTCGGGGACGGTCCAGCATGGCGCGCCAATCCTCTTCAGCGTGACGATTCCGGCGACGGTGAAAAATCAGGCGGGCGCGGTGGCGTTCGTGCAATACTTGCTGGGAGAGAAGGGGCAGGCGCTGCTGGCGTCCAGCGGCTTCCTCGCGGCGCCGTTCACCTTCACCGGCGACGCGGCGAAGGTCCCCGCCGGGCTGGCGCAGTACGCGAAGGGATGAGGTGAGCGCATGGCGCAGGCGCCAGAGGCGGTGAGACGCGGCCCATTGGGCGGGCGGCGCGCGGGCTTCGAGCCGGGCGCGGCGGCGCTGTGGCTGCTGGCCGCGCTGGCGCTGGGCTACCTTGTGGCGCCGGTCGTGGCGCTGCTGCTGGCGGAGCCGTGGCCCAGCGTCGCGGCGGCGCTGAGCGATCCGGTGGCGCAGGACGCGGCGCGGACCTCGGCGGTCAGCGCGACCATCTCGACGCTGGCGGTGGCGGCGTTCGGCATCCCGCTGGCCTACGCGCTGGCGCGCTGGCGCGTCCCGGCGCGGGCGGTGGTGACGGGGCTGATCTACGCGCCGCTGGTCTTCCCGGCAGTCGTCAGCGGCATCCTGCAATTGCTGGTCTACGGGCCATACACGCCCATCGGGGCCTTCTTCGCCGCGCGCGGGATTGAGTTGACGGATTCGCTGCCCGGTGTCGTCCTGGCGCAGACGTTCGTCGCGGCGCCGTTCGCCATCGTCGCCGCGCGGTCGGCCTTCGAGGCGGTCAACCCGGCGACGGAGGCCGTCGCGCGGACGCTGGGCGCGTCGGGCTGGCGCGTCTTCTGGACGGTCAGCCTGCCGCAGGCGTGGAGCGGCGTGCTGGCGGGGCTGGCGCTGACGTGGCTGCGGGCCTTTGGCGAGTTCGGCGCGACCACCGTGCTGGCCTACCACCCCTACACGCTGCCAGTCTACGTCTACGTGCAACTGACCGGGCTGGGCGTTCCCGCCGCGCTGCCGCTGGCGCTGGTGGCGCTGGCGGCCAGCGGCGTGGTGATCGCCGTAGCGCTGGCCCTCACCGGACGCCGCGCGGAGCCGGAACTGCCAGGAGGCCAGCCATGACCGCTCCGCATCTCCCCCTCGCCTCCGCAGAGGAGAGGGGGCCGGGGGGTGAGGCCGCCCTCCACGCAACCATCCACCTCCAGCGCGGGCGCTTCACGCTGGACGCGGCGCTCGGCGCGCCAGCGGGCGTGACTGCCCTGCTGGGGCCATCGGGCGCGGGCAAGAGCCTGACGCTCCAGGCTATCGCCGGGCTGGCGGCCATCGAGTCCGGGCGTGTGACGCTCAACGGGCGGACGCTGACCGACACGCAGACGGGCGTCGCGCTGCCGCCACGGCTGCGGCGGGTGGGCTATGTGCCGCAGAGCTACGCGCTCTTCCCGCATCTCAGCGTCGCGGGCAACATCGCCTACGGCCTGCCGCGCGCGCTGGACCGGGCGGCGCGCGCCAAGCGGCTGGACGATCTGCTGGCGCTGGGGCGGCTGGCGGGCTACGAGGAGCGCAGGCCGCGCGACCTCTCCGGCGGCGAGGCGCAGCGCGTGGCCGTCCTGCGGGCGCTGGCGGCGGAGCCGGAGGCGCTGCTGCTCGATGAGCCGTTCAGCGCGCTGGACGCGCCGACGCGCGCGGCGGTGCGCGACGACCTGGGCGCGCTGATCGCCGCCAGCGGGCTGCCCGCGCTGCTGGTGACGCACGATCTGGCGGAGGCGCGGGCGCTGGCGGGACGGCTGGCGCTGCTGGTAGACGGGCGGGTGATCGTCGAGGGGCCTATCGAGGAGGCGCTGGCGTCGCCGCCGACGCTGCGCGCGGCGCGGCTGCTCGGATGGAGCGCGGCGCTGCCTGTCGCGGCGCATGAGATGGCGGACGGCGCGGCGCTGGTGACGCTGACCTGCGGGCAGCGGCTGGCGCTGGACGCGAGCGCGGTCGCGCCGGGCGTCACGCGCGGGGCGAGCGCCGCGCTGGCGCTGCGGCCTGAGCGGCTGCTGATCGCGCGGGCGGAAGAAGATGATGATGGTGAGGATGCGGAGACGCCACACGACGCGCTGCGCGGGGTGATCGGCGCGGCGTCCGATGACGGCGGCGCGCTGGCGGCGCGGGTGGCGCTGGATGGCGCTGGCGCCGAGTCGCTGGCGCTGGCGTCTAACGCCGCGCGAGTGGGCGTCGCTGGCGCTGGCGCCCGGCCTCCGCGTGACGCTGCGACCGCTGCCGGGCGCGCTGCGGCTGGTGGCGCGGGAGGAGGCGCTATGACGGCTCCCGACCGGCTGGCGGATGAGGCAGCGGATGAGCGACCATCCGCCGGAGAGCATGAGGTGGCGGAGTACGCGCTGCTGGGCCTGCTGCGCGAGGGGCCGCGTCACGGCTACCGGCTGGCGGCGGAGTTCGGCGCGCAGGGGCGCTTGGGCGTGGCGCTGCGGCTGAAGATGAGCCAGATGTACGCCTACCTGCGCAAGCTGGAGCGGCAGGGGCTGCTAATAGCGCATGATGAGCCGGGCGAGGCGGCGCGGCGCACGCGGCGGGTCTTCGCGCTGACGCCAGCTGGCGAGCGCGCATTCGACGCCTGGCTGGCGGAGCCGGTGGAGGCGACGCGCGAGGTGCGTCTGGCCTTCCTGCTCAAGCTGGCCTTCACCCTGGATGATCCCCCGACCGCGCTGGCCCTGCTCGACCGCCAGCGCGCGGCCACGGCGGCCTGGCTGGAGCGGCTGCGGGCGCGGGAGACGCGGGCGGGGGATGGTCGCGGCCCTGAAGGGCCGGCGCACGGCGCGGGCGAGGGGGATCGCGGCCTTGAAAGGCCGGCGCACGCGGCGCTGGGGCGGCTGGCGCTGCGGCATCGCATCCTGCTGACGGAGGCGGCGCTAGCCTGGCTGGATGAGACGCGGGCCGAGGTGGCGGCGCGGGCCGGGCGCGCGTGAGGCTGTGAGAAACGGGCGGCGGGCGGCGTACTCTGAGGCAAGGGAAGCCTGAGGCGCCAGGGTGGGAAGATGCCTCCTGAGAGCGCGCGGAGGCCGCATGACGGCTCCGGGCAGGATGGCGCGTGGGGTAGGAGATCCACTGTGACGTATCGTGCGCTGCTGATCTTTGTCGGGGTGAGCGCGCTGGCGCTGGCCGGGCTGGCGCTGGTGTACGCCGTCCGCGCGGTCGTGCGCCGCGCGCGGGCGGGGCGTCGCCGCGTCTGGCGCGGGCTGTGGTTTCGCGGCGCCCTGATCGCCGGGCTGCTGGCCGTGGGCGTGGCGAGCCTGGAGAATCTGCCGCCGCCTCAAATGGTGAGCCACCCCGCGCCAGCGGCGGCGGACGCGACCATCGCATTTCTCAAAACCGGACGTGAGGGGACCGCGCAAACGGTCGTCGGCGTCAGCGCGCGAGATGGCGCGACGCGCTGGACGCGAGAGTTCGATGGGATGGTCGGATCGTTGCTGCGACCAACGCCGGATATCATCATCGCGCTGACGTCATACCAGCGCGTCACCGCGCTCCGCGCGACGGATGGGGCGATTCTCTGGAGCCATACCAGTTCGCCATATCCGAATTCCCAATTGGTCGCGGGTGATAGCGCGCGGGTCGTGATGCTGGAACTCCCGGCGAGTGGGACGCAGACGTCATACGCGATCGCGCTCGATCTGGCGACGGGCGCGCAGGCCTGGCGCGTTCCACTGCCGTCCACGATCTGGCTGCCCCAGGCGCTGGCGGTGGGAGATGGCCTGGTGTTCGTGGCAGGCGTCGGGACGAGCGCGGGAAACACGCCCACACCCTGGGCGGTTGTGGCGCTGGGGGCGGCGAATGGCGCGCTGCGCTGGGCGCGGGTGGGCGCTGTCGGCGCTGGGGCGTTCTCCCAGATTCGAGCGATATTCGCGCTGCGCGGCTACGCGATTCTCGTTCCCGAAGTCGGATTCGTGGCTGCCCTGCGCGAACGCGACGGCCTTACCGCCTGGGTGGCGACGCCAAACGTGGAGGAGCCGGACAACCCACCCCAGATCAACGCCGCCACCACCGATAGCGATACGCTCTACATCGTCTCGCAAACCTCGCGCTGGGCGACCGGGGCCAATGGCCGCCCGATCCCACCGCCCGTGTCCATGACCGCCCTGGCCGTCGGCGGGACGATACGCTGGCGTGTGACCCTCCCATCCGGCGGCGGGTCCACGCTCGCGATCAGCGATGGCGTGCTGCTCAGTGGGGTGAGCGTACCCTCCTTCCGCGCCTACAGCGGCTACAGCCCGAACGGCAGCCTGCTCACCGCCTACGACGCCACCAACGGGCGGCCCCTCTGGCGCGACAACACGCCGCCCACGGGAATGTCATGGGACATGACGCCAGAGATCAGCCCGTGGGGAGGGAGCGGCGTCGCCTATCTGCTAGGCGCTCCAGGCCGACCCCTACGTCCAGGACCGCTTTCAATGCGTACTTTTCTGCCCTGGCGTCACCTGGCTCTACGCCGTCAACATCCACACCGGCGCGCCCTGGTGGCGCGTTCGCGCAGGCTATGGCGACATCACGCGCCCCTTCTTCGTGTTCTAGGGCGCCCACGCGGAACAGGAGGTCCACCGTGACCTTGCGGGAGTTGTTGATTGGCGCCGCTGTCGCCGCCTTCGCGCTGGCGGCGCTGGCGCTGGGCTTCGCCGCGCGCGCGGTGATCCGGCGGGCGCGTGTGGGGAAGCGGCGCGTGTGGGGCGGGCTGGTGGTACGGGGAATCCTGATCGCTGGGCTGATGGCGGTGGGTGTGGCGGCGCTGCGAAACCTGCCGCCGGGGCCATTCGTCAGCCGCCCTGCCCCGGTAGCGACGGACGCGATTGTCGTTTTTCACACCCAGAACGCGGATAGGGGCTCGGACAGCGAAACGAACATCATCGAGGGCGTGAGCGCGCGGGATGGGACGGTTCGCTGGCAGCGATCGCTGCCAGCGGTGGTGAGTTCCGTTATCGCCGGACCGCCAGGGGTCGTCTTCGCGGCAGGGGCTGATGGGGCGCGCACGCTGTTCGCGGTGCGAGTGGCGGATGGCGCGCTGCTCTGGAGCCGTGCGGGCGCGGCCCAGTTGCTGTACGGCTATACACCGCAAGCGCAGGTTGTCACCGATGGCGTCCGCGCCTTCGGCTTGATGCAGGTGTCAAGCCATATGGAGATGACGGCGATCGCTATGCGGGACGGCGCGACGCTCTGGGGCGTTCCCATCCCTTCGACGCCCTATGCGCCAACCAGCCTGACGCTGGACAATGGAACGCTGTTCACGGCGGGCGCGGACCAGCCAGGTAATGGCTGGCGTATCACAGCGCTGCGCGCGGCGGACGGCGCTCAACTGTGGACGGTGGCGTCTACCGGCGATCCGGTGACGACGGACGACCGGCAGCCGCTGGTAGCGGCGAGCGCTGGACGTGTATTCGTGGAGCCGCGACTGGACCAGGTGACGGCTCTTGACGCGCGCACCGGCGCCGTGTTGTGGAGCGACGCGACTTCCGGCTCTGCGAATAACCCGCTCACGCCACAGGTAACCCTGGCGAGTGGCGATACGCTCTACATCGCTGGGATGCTTCAGCACCCAATCCCGGGAAGTCGTGGCGACGGCGGCCTGCCAGCGACAGAAGCGCTCGCCCGCCTGGTCGCGTTGGACGCGCGGACGGGCGCCATCCACTGGAGCGCGCCATTGGATGTGGGGCCAAGCGCGCTCAGCCTCAACGGCCCCATCATCACGGCGGTCGCGGCTTATGGCGGGGCGGAGACTCTCGACGCGGCTAGCGGCGCGCGGCTGTGGGATAGCGTGCGAACGCTGGCGAACGCGGCGACGTGGAAGGTGAACATAAGCCAATACGCGCCGCTCTCTACTGGTGGAATAGTCTATGTCCTGAACAACGAAGTCAGCGACGATCTCAACGCCAACTTCTTCACCTGCAAGCTCGCTTGTCCCGGCCTCACCTGGCTCTACGCTGCGGACGCGCGAACGGGCGCGCTGTACTGGCGCGCACGCATGGGCAATGTGAATCTGACGCATGTCGTGTTCTAGGGCAAGCGCGCGGAGAAGGAGGCTGACCGCATGACCGTGCGAGATTTCTTGATTGGCGCCGCCGTCGCCGCCTTTGCGCTAGCCGCACTAGCGCTCGCGTTCGCGGTCCGCGCCACTGTGAGGCGCCCGCATTCCTGCGAGAGAGGTCATGTCCACCGGGTGTAGGATTGAGCAAAGGTGAACGGCGCGGAAGCCTTCCGGAGGTGACAAATGCAGACGACGCCCCCCATCCCTCGCCGCAGAGCCCAGAGGATTCTCCCCCGCTGGGCTCGATGGCTTGCCTTCGTGGTCTTGCTCGCGCTCGGCGGCATCCTGTTGGCCAGCCTCACGCAGGAACCGCTGAGGGCTGCCATGTGGCAAGGGCTTGGTCAGCGCTGTGGCACGGTCGCGGCTCAGGATACGCCAGCGCCAAAGCCATTTACCGACCCGGCGACCACGCGTCAGGCGGAAGACTGCTTCATGCATGGCTACGCGCAGTGCCGGGCCGTCAGCCTCGAGTACAGCCTGGGTGGCACAGACTATTTCAAGACGCATACCTTCGTGGTCGAGCCGGCGGTGGGATGGCTGGTGGGCTGCGCGGTAGCTGACTCCTACCAGATAACGCTTGCCGGCGGCGGCCGCGCATTCACGGAAACGGACCACTGCGCCCGTGTAACGCAGGGGCCCGATGGCTTGCATGCGATTGGCTGCGGACGCTGGGGGGATATCGTTATCAGCGCATCATAGGAAGCAGAGAGCCTGATCTGCCAGATAATACGCGCATGAGGCGGTTGCGAAACACGATTGGGATGAGCGAGCACCCCCGCATGGGCGGAGTTCATCACACAATGCGCACGCAGGTGAAGACGCTGGGTGAAGCGCGCCGCCTCGCCTGTCTTTCGTTTTCAAGCGCTTCATACTGCGCGCTTCTCCATCCAGCCTATGCGCTGGCGCCAGTATCACCCAGGGTATCAACGCTCGCCAGTCACAGCCGCGACACGGCTGTAAACGCCGCCAGCGCCGCCGTGTCTCACCCCCAGCGGGCTGCCTGCGGCGCGCGATCCGCGCTGCGTGAAGGAGAGCGGCGCTGGCGACGCTCGCGCTCACCGGGAGCGTCCCTGCTCGTCGCGCTCGCATGGGACGGTCACGTATCACAGCAATATTCACGCAGTGCGGTAGACGTTGAGCCAACTGCGCAGAGTCACTGTGCCGTCCTCAGCAAAGAAGCCAACGCTGCCCGTATGGAGTGTATCGTCGGTGAAGGCGCCAACGAACTGGTAGTTGATGAAGAGCAGGTACTGGTCGCCGCGCATGATGGCCACAAGCAGGTTATTCCAGCTACCTGTGCGATTGATGACGCTGCTTGCTGTCGTCCCCTGTAGGGTAGTCCAGGTTCCATGCAGGCGCCGCCTGAAAGACCAGGTACCGTCGTATTTGTTGAGCTGAAAGACGAGCATGTCGCCGGTCTTCGCGTTGGCGCGTAGCACGAGCCCCACTCCGTCACGCCTGCCCTGCCCCCATTGAACGACCCAGGCGTCCGCCTCTGCGTCGCCAAAGGTATACGGAACGAGTCCCACCATAGACTGGCCAGCCTGTCCACCGGCCAAATAGGGAATGTCCGCGTCGAAGAGCGTGCGCTGGAATGTGCGCCCTCCGTCTTTGCTCACCTGCCAGGATTGATCGAACCCCGGCTTGCTGAGGGGGTACAACTGGCTCTGCTCAGTTATGTTGCTGTGGTTGCGCATGAAAAGGTCGGTGTACTGACGGACCTCATAGGCATGGTAGCCAACGAGGCCAGTGACGATCACCACCACGGCGAGCGCGGCGAGCCAGACGGTTCGCCTCCGGTCGGACAGCAGCCATGCTCGCCCACGGGAGACGATCCTGGTGATCTCCACGCTGCCGCCCCCTCTTGGATTGCCGCACAGGCCTGATGGCGCCCGATGGCGCTCCTGGGCCTCCTCACATGTAGCGACTCACAGTATAGCAGGCAGCCATGCATACTCACAAGCAGGTGTGACGCAACGACGCCAACCATCCAGATTTTCTCAGGCTCTGTTAGGCGCGGTGCGTGATCTGCTGGCGCTGACGCTGGCGCCCGCCGTCCGCGCGGTCGTCCACCGCACATCCCACCCTTGCGCCATGCGCCGCGCGGCGTAGTGTATAGTATGGCGGCATGGCGAAATGCGCCGCGCTGGCTGGCCTGATCCCCTGGTTGAAAGTAGCTCACCGTGCCGCCGTCCACCGACTCCCATCCCGCCCACCCGTCGTATCCCACGCTGCGGCTCAAGCCGGGGCGCGACTATACCGTGCGGCAGGGGCATCCGTGGCTGTTCTCCGGGGCGTTCGCCGCGCTGGCGCCAGGCGATGTCACGCCGGGCGCGGTGGTAGATGTCACCGCGCACGACGGGCAGTGGCTGGCACGGGGCCATCTGAACGCCGCCAACAGCCTGGCGTTCCGCGTCCTCACCCGCGACCGCGACGAGGTGATTGACGAAGCGTTTTACGCGCGGCGGCTGCGGCAGGCGCTGGCGGTGCGCGCGCTGCTGCCCGCCGACGTGACGGCCTACCGGCTGGCGCACGCGGAGGCCGACGGGCTGCCGGGGCTGATCGTGGACCGCTACGACCGCTGGCTGGTGGCGCAGATTAGCACCGCCGGGATGGAAGCGCAGCGCGAGATGATTGTGGCGGCGATGGCGGCGGCGCTCGGGCCGGACGCGATCACGGGGATCGTGATGCGCGACGATGTGCGGGCGCGGGCGCGCGAAGGGCTGGAGGTGGGGGCTGCGTCGGTCGCGTGGGGCGCTGTCCCGGATGAGATCGAGATCAACGAGCGCGGCGTGCGCTACGTCGTCGCGCCGCTGACAGGGCAGAAAACGGGCTTTTTCCTGGACCAGCGCGACAAGCGCGCGCGGGTGACGTCGCTGGCCCCGCATGCGGGCGCGCTGCTAAACCTGTTCGCCTATACGGGCGGCTTCGCGCTGGCGGGGCTGGCGGGCAACCCCGCGCTGCGGACGGTAAACGTGGACTCGTCGGGCCCGGCGCTGGCGCTGGCGCGGCGCAACTACGCGCTGAACGGGCATGACGCCGGGGACCCGCGCCACCAGTTCATCGAAGAGGATGTCGGGCGCTATCTCTTGCAGGCGAGTGAAGCGGGCGAGCGCTTCGATCTGGTGGTGGTAGACCCGCCCGCGTTCGCCAAGAGCCAGAGCCAGCGCGAGCGGGCGCTGCGGGCCTACGAGGCGCTGAACGCGCGCGCGCTGAGCGTGATAGCGCCCGACGGCCTGCTGCTGACCTGCTCCTGCTCTGGCGGAGTCAATCAGGAAGAGTTCGAGGGAGCGGTGCGGCAGGCGCTGGTCCGCGAGGGGCGAGCGGCGCGCATCCTCGGCTGGTTCGGGCCGAGCGTAGACCACCCCACTCTGCCGGGCTTCATCGAGGACCGCTACCTGAAGGCGCTGCTGCTGCGGGTGGAGTAGCGAAACGAGCGCGTCTCGTGGCATAAATGGCGCCATCGTGACAAAACGGACGGTTGACAGACGGTGAGCGCCTATGGTATCTTCATCTATGCCGCGTCGCATGTGGGCGCCTCCGTTGAGGAGACCCGCTGTTGCGTCGTGAGGACCCGTAGTGTAGCGGCCTAACACGCCGGCCTGTCACGCCGGAGATCGCGGGTTCGAACCCCGTCGGGTCCGCCGCAAACCAACGCGAGCTACCCCATAAGCGCCCCCAGCCTCATCTGGCCGGGGGCGCTTCGCATGGTGAGCGCTGCGCTAGGCCCGGGATGGTAGCGCCAGACACACTGAGGGCGCCCGTTGGCATTGCCCCCTCGTGGTGGCGCAGCGCGACGTATTGGCCGGCCAGCGCATCACCCCGCCGCGCCAACCAGCAGGACATGCAGGGTGCGGGGGCCATGAACGCCTTCAACGCGGGAAAGCTCGATGTCGCTGGTGGCGGAGGGGCCGGAGATGAAGGTGATCGGGCGGGACGGCTGGCTCGCCAGGCGCTCGATGACTTCCGGGACGATACCCAGCACCTGCTCCACCCGCACGACGCAGAGATGCCGGTCCGGGACCAGCGTGAGCGCGCGCCGCCCCTGGTAGGCGCCACCGTCCAGCGCGATTGTCCCCGTCTGCGCGACGGCGTAGGCGCAGCCCGTCAGCACGCCGTCGCTACTGTCTAGCGCCGCGTTCGTCAGCGGCGGATCGTCACGCAGCGCCTCAACGCCTGCGGGAACCCACTCCGTGGGCGCGTCAGCGGGGACGGCAAGGCGACGTATGCCGTAGCGCGCGCATGCCGCCGCGATCGCGGACGGCAGCGCCGCTGGCGCGACGCGCTCGACATTCGCCTTGTAGTCGCGGAGCCGGTCAGCCAGCTCCGCGAGAATCTCTTCCCGCTCGCGCTCATCCCGCCGCAGGTAGGCGCGCGGGGCGGGCGGCGTCTCCGGCGCGGCGGCCAGCGCGGCGCGGATGCGGGCGAGGATCGCCTCCTTCGCGGACTCCGTCATCAACTGCCCCCCTTCTGGCGCTCGCGCTCGCGCCACCACGCGCGGAAGGTCTGCGGCGGCAGCGGCTGGAGGTCGCGGGCGCGCGACCAGCCCGCCAGCATGCCCGGCAAGTGGTCTATCACCCCATCACGGATGAAAAGCCGCTGCCCGCCGCGCCCCAGCCGCTGCGCCAGCTCGTAGCGCCGCTGGCTGGCGAATACATCCGCGAGCCGCCGCATCACCACCGCCTCCGGCTCCAGCGGGCCGTAATGTTTCGTCACCTCGCCGCGCAGATGCAGCAATACCTCGGGGATGTTGATCTTGACCGGGCAGACCTCGTAGCACGCGCCGCAGAGGCGTCGAGGCGTAGGGCAGCGACCGCCCGCTCTCGAGCCCCGACGAGCTGGGGCGTCAGGATCGCGCCGATCGGGCCGGGATAGACCGAGCTATAGGCGTGCCCGCCCGTCCGCTCGTAGACCGGGCAGATGTTCAGGCAGGCGCTGCAGCGGATGCAGTGCAGCGTCTGCCGCCCGACCTCGTCGGCGAGGACCTTGGTGCGGCCGTTGTCGAGCAGGACGAGGTGGAAGGCTTGCGGGCCGTCGCCGGGCGCCACGCCCGTCCAGAACGAGGTGTACGGGTTCATCCGCTCGGCCGTGCTCGACGCGCGGCAGGAGCTGGAGGAAGACCTCGATGTCCTGCCAGGTCGGGACGACCTTCTCGATGCCCATCACGGAGATCAGGATGCGCGGCAGCGTCAGGCACATCCGGCCGTTGCCCTCGGACTCGACGACGCCGACCGTCCCCGTCTCGGCCACGCCGAAGTTCGCCCCGCTGATCGCCACCTGGGCCGCCAGGAACTTCTCGCGCAGGTAGCGCCGGGCTGCCGCGGCCAGGTCACGCGGCTCGTCGGTCAGGCTCCTGTCCCTGAGCGATGGTGCGGCGGAAGAGGTCGCGGATCTCGGCGCGGTTCTTGTGGATCGCGGGGACGAGGATGTGGGAGGACGTCTCGCCGGCGAGCTGGATGATGAGCTCGGCCAGGTCGGTCTCGATGGCGGTCGACGCCGGCGCGCCGCAGCGCCTCGTTCAGGCCGATCTCGTCGGTGGTCAGCGACTTGATCTTGACCACGTCGCTCCGCCCCGGCGGCCTGTGACGAGCCCGGTGATGATCGCGTTGGCCTCGGCGGCGTCGCGCGCCCAGTGGACCTGCCCGCCCGCGCGCGTGACCGCCTCTTCGAGCTGGAGGAGGTAGTGGTCGAGATGGCGGAGCGTCCGGTCCTTGATCGCTCGGCCGGCCTCGCGGAGCGCCTCCCAGTCGGGCAGCTCGTCCGACCACACGCGCCGCTTGCCGCGGATGGTCGTGGTGGCCTTCCCCATGTTGCGGCGGAGCTGGGTGTCGCCCAGCGCGAGCTTGGCGGCGTCCTGGAACATCCGGGCGTGGTCGGCAGCGGCTCGATCTCGCGCGACATCAGTTCGGCATTCGTCGTCGGCTCATGGCGGCTCATCGTGCACCTCCCGTCTACGGACGTCGGTCGCCTCGGCTCGGTCGTGGCAAGGATCTCCGCCAGATGGATCGGTCGCACGCCGGCGCGCTGGCGGTGGAGGCCGCCGCCGATGTGCATCAGGCACGACTTGTCGGCGGCGCAGCAGAACTCCGCGCCGGTATCGAGCACGCCGCGCATCTTGTCGCCGAGCATCGCGATCGAGGTGTCGGCGTTCTTGATGGCGAAGGTGCCGCCGAAGCCGCAGCACTCCGCCGCGTTGGGCAGCTCGACGAGGTCGATGCCCCTCACCGCGCGCAGCAGCCGCTGAGGGGTGTCGCCGACCTGCAGCATCGCGCAGGCGAGTGGCAGGTCGGATGGTACGTCACGCGGTGCGGGAAATACGCCCCGACATCCACGACGCCAGCGCGCTTGACCAGGAACTCGCCCAGCTCATCTACGCGCGGGATCAGGTCGCGCACCGCCGTGACCAGCCGCTCGTCGCCACTGAGCGCCGCCACCTTTGGGTAGAGGTCGCGCACCATGCCGACGCACGAGGCCGATGGAGCGACGATCACCTCGGCGTTGCCGAAGACCTCGACGAAGTGGCGCACCAGCGGGATCGCCTCACGCTGGTAGCCCGTGTTGTAGTGCATCTGCCCGCAGCAGGTCTGCGCCTCCGGAAACTCGACCGTGTGGCCGAGCCGTTCGAGCAGGCGCGTGGCGACGCCCACATGCGGGAACAGCGTGTCGTTGAAGCACGTGATGAAGAGTGAGACGCGCATGGCCCAACCCCTGCTTCTACAATGGGCGCGTCGCCCTCATCGCGGCGAAACGCCCCGCCGCCTCGTCCCACGCGGCCCGCTGGCCCGCACGCGGCGTGAATAGCTGCGTTGGCGCGCGCTGAGCGATGGCGCGGATGTCAGCCAGGGTCCGCGCCTCGCCCAGGCCGGCTAGCTGCATCAGCGTGTTGCCCAGCGCGGTCGCCTCCACCGGCCCCGCGATCACGGGGAGGCCGGTGGCGTCGGCCAGCCACTGGTTCAGCCGCGTGTTGCGCGACCCACCGCCCAGCACGTGCACGCGGTTGACCGCTCTGCCCGTCAGCGTCTCGAGCTGGCGCAAGACCTCGCCATAGCGCAGGACCAGACTCTCCATGATACAGCGTGCGTACTCGGCCGGCGACTGGAGCGGCGCCCGCCCGCGCTCGCGCAGGTAATCGTTGATCGCGTCCGGCATGCGCTCCGGAGCCAGAAAGCGCGGATCGTCCGGGTCAATCAGCGTGGCGTGCGCCGGAACACCGTCAGTCTCCGCCAGCAACGTATCATAGTCCAGCGCGCCTTGCTCGTGCGCCCAGTCACGCTGGCACTCCTGCAAGAGCCACAGCCCCATCACATTCTTGAGGAAGCGCGTCGTGCCGAACACGCCGCCCTCGTTCGTCCAGTTCGCGGCCTGGGCCTCAGGCGTGATGATCGGGCGCGAGACTTCCGCGCCGACCAGCGACCAGGTGCCGGAGCTGATGTACGCCCAGCCATCCTCCCCCGTGGCGGGCGTGGCGGCGATAGCGGAGCCGGTATCGTGGGTGGCGGGCGCGATCACGCGCGCGGCGCCCAGATCATCACGCCATTCCGGCAGCGTCTCGCCCAACACTGTCCCCGGCGCGACGACCGGTGGGAGCATCGCGGTGGGGATGCCCAGCTTGTCGAGGATGTCCGTGGTCCAGTTTCCGGCGACGGGGTCCCAGCATTGGGTCGTCGTAGCGTTGGTCTGCTCGCTGACCATCTCCCCGCTCAGCCAGCTGTGCAGCAGGTCGGGAACTAGCAGCAGGCGATAGGCCTCGCTCAGCTCGCCGGGCTGCTGGCGCTCGTGCGCGTAGAGCTGGAAGAGCGTGTTGATGGGCATGAACTGGATGCCCGTGCGCGCGTAGATCGTCTCGCGCGGGACACGGGCGAAGACCTGCTCCATCACGCCATCGGTGCGATGATCGCGGTAGTGGACGGGCAGCGTGCGCAGCAGCCCGCGCGCGTTCACCAGCCCGTAATCCACGCCCCACGTGTCCACGCCGATGCTGTCAAGCGCGCCAGCCTCCTGGCGCGCTTTGCGCAGGCCAGTGAGCGTTTCATCCCACAGGCCGAGCAGGTTCCATAAGCGGCGGCCGCGCACCATTACTGGGCGGTTGGGGAAGCGGCTCACCTCGTCCAGGCTCAGACGCTGGCCGTCGTAGCGCGCCAGCATCACCCGCCCGCTCTCGGCGCCCAGATCAACCGCCGCTATCGCGCGCCCCCCCGAAGCCATAGGTCTGCCTTTCCCCTCGCCTAGCGCGGATACGCCGCCGCGACGCCGCCATCCACGTTGAGGATATTGCCGGTGCTCTTGGCCGAGCGCGCGGGCGACGCGAAGAAAGCGACAGCCTCGGCGATGTCCTCTGGCAGGATGGAAACACCCAGCGTGGTGCGCTTGCGGTAGACCTCGTCGAGCTGGTCCGGCGCGACGCCGTAGGTGGCCGCGCGCTCTTCCCGCCAGGCGCTATCCCAGATGCGCGACCCGGCGAGCACGGCATCCGGGTTCACGGTGTTCACGCGGATGCCGAACTGCCCGCCCTCCTCCGCCAGGCAGCGCGCCAGGTGCGCCTCAGCCGCCTTGGCCGTCGAATAGGCCGCCACGTTCTTGCCAGCCACCAGCGCGTTCTTGCTGGCGACGAACACCAGCTGGCCGCCGCGCGCCTGCTCCTGGAGCAGCCGGAAGCTCTCGCGCGCCACCAGGAAATAGCCAGTGGCCAGCACGCTCAGGTTCCGGTTCCATTCCGCGATGCTGGTCTCAGTGATCGGCGCGCTGGACGCCAGCCCGGCGTTGTTGACGATCGTGTCGAGCCCGCCGAAGGCGAGCGCGGCCTGCGCGAACGCCGCGCGCACGCTCGTCTCGTCCGTCACGTCCATGCGGACGGCCACCGCGCGCCCCGCGCCGAACTGCTGCTCGATCTCGGCGGCTTTGCGCCGCGCGCCCTCCAGATCAATGTCGGCGAGAACGACGTGCGCGCCGTCGCGCGCCAGCCGGTGGCAGATTGCGGAGCCGATGCCGCCCGCCGCGCCCGTGACCAGCGCGACCTGGCGCGCGAACTCGCGCTCCGGTGGGGCCAGCTTCAGTTTGTATTGCTCCAGCGGCCAGTACTCCACCGCGTAGCTCTCGGCGTCGGTCAGCGAGATGAAGCCGCCGCAGGCCTCCGCCCCGCGCATCACGGCGATGGCGCGATGATAGAGCTGCGCCGCCACGTCCGCCATCGCGCTGTCCTTGCCCGTCGTGAACATGCCCACGCCGGGGATCAGGATGACGCGCGGGTGCGGGTCGCTGACCGCGTCGGCGGCGCGCAGGACCGGCTGCGCCGCGTCGGGATCGAGGTCCTGCCCGGCGTTGGCGTCGAGGTACGCCTGATACCTCGCCACATACGCCGCGACGCCTGTACGCAGCGCCGCCTCTAGCGCCGCGCCGTCCTGATCGGGCGCCCAGTCCACCAGCAGCGGCCAGGGTTTGGTATGTACCAGATGGTCAGGGCAGGCCGCGCCGACCTGCGTGAGTCGCGGCGCGTCAACGCTGCTGGAGAACTCCAGCGCGTCGTCGCTGTCCTCGAAGCGCAGTATCTGCCGCTTCTCACCGGAGACCAGCCCGCGCAGGGTGGGCGCGATCGCGGCGGCGATCTCCTGGCGCCGCGCGGCCTCAGGCGCCGCGGCGCGCGCGCCACCGAAGATCGCTCGCCCGGCGACGCGCGCCTCTAGGAACGCGCGCGCCTGCTCGATGGTCTGCACCGTCGCGGCGTAGCACGTCTCGTCGGTCTCGCCCCAGGTGATGAGGCCATGCTTGGCCAGGATGACCAGTCGCGCGTCGGGGCGCTCACGGACGGCGAGCGCGACATCCCGCGCCAGCCCAAAGCCAGGGCGGCGGTAGGGTATCCAGATCAGCGCGTCGCCGAAACACTCGCGCGCCAGCCGCTCGCCGTCCTGCGCGCAGGCGAAATAGTTCGTCGCATCGGCATGGGTGTGGTCAATATGCGCGAAGGGCAGGAAGCCGTGCAGCAGCGTCTCGATGGATGGGCGCGGACGGCCAGGATCGAAGAAGCAGCGGGCCAGATAGTCCACCATCTCCGTATCGCTCATGCGCTCGCGCTCGATCAGCGGGGTGATGTCGTCGAGGTAGAGTCCCGTGAACGATTTGTCCGTCACGGTGGCCAGGTCCGAGCCTGACCCCTTCACCCACAGGACGCGCGCGCGCCTGCCGCGAAAATCCGTCTCATCCGACTTGGCGCTCGTATTGCCGCCGCCCCAGTTGCAGACCGTCCGGTCCACTCCAAGGCGGCGCGAACGCGCGACCAGCTGGTCTAACGTCGAGAGAGCTGTGCTACCGCTCATAAAACCAGGCTTCTTTCAATCCAGATGGAACGCTTCAGGCAGTAGCGATGGGAAATCCGTCGCTGGATCAACCTCACGGATGAGGATGTCGCTCATGTGCGCTTCCCACTGGGCGGCCACCTCGCTCTCCGCCAGGTAGGCGCGATAGCGATCGAGGTCGTCCACCTCCAGGTACGCGAAGAGTTGCAGGCCGTCGCGGAAGATGGAGTAGTTGTGGCAGCCCGCCGCTCGCAGCTCGGCCAGCATCTCTGGCCAGACCCGCTGATGGCGGCGCTGATACTCCTCCTCCGTCCCTGGCCGGATGCGCATCAGAAACGCGATACGCCGCATCCCGTATCCTCCTTTGGCTCCCCTTACGCGCCGGGATAGCCCGAGCTAACCGCCGCCACGGCACGCTCGCGCGCTACCTGTTCGGCGTAGCCGCTGCCGCGCAGCGCCGCGATGGGGTCGGGATCCAGCCCCTGGCGGGTCCGAACTTCCGCAAGCAGCGGACGCACATCCGTCTCATAGGCGGCCTGTAGCTCGCGGAAACCCGCCAGCGTGTCACCAGCCTCCTGGGCGTGGCGCAGGGCCGCGCGGTCAACGAGCAGCGACTTGGCGTAGGCGAGCTGGATGTTGATCACGCTCTGGACCATCGCCTCGATCTTGGGCTCGATATTGTGCGACTGGTCAATCATGTAGGCGACGCGCCCGGCGTTGGCGGCGCCGTCCGCGGCGGCGCCAGCGATCTCATTGAAGATACAGAACAGCTCGAACGGATTGAGTGACCCGACGATCAGATCATCGTCGGCGTACTTGCGATCATTGAAATGGAACCCGCCGAGCCGCTCCTCGTCGAGAAGCTGCGCGACGATCTGCGGGATGTTCGTTCCCTGCGGATGGTGGCCAGTATCCACCAGCACCTGCGCCTGTGGCCCAAGCTTGGTCGCCATCAGCAGCGAGGTCCCCCAATCGGGAAGATCAGTAGAATAGAAGGCAGGCTCGAAGAATTTGTATTCGATCAGTAGCCGCATTCCCGGAGGCAGGTCAGCGTAGATCGTCTGGAGCGACTCGATCAGGCGGTGGCGGCGGCCCCGCAGATCGTCCTGGCCTGGGTAGTTGGTGCCATCGGCCAGCCAGAGGCTGATGATGTCCGAGCCGGTGGTCTGGGCGATGTCAATGCACTCACGAACGTGCTCAACCGCCCGGAGCCGGATAGCGGCGTTTGGGTGAGCGAGGCTGCCCAGCTTGTACTCGTCATCCTGGAAGAGATTAGGGTTGATCGCGCCGATGCGCACGCCCAGGCTCTCCGCCTCTTGCCGGGTGGCGGCCCAATCGTCTGTTTTGTCCCAGGGAATGTGGAGCGCCACGGTGGGGCAAGCTCCCGTGACGCGGTGGACCATCGCGGCGTCCGCCAGTTTTTCGCGCAGATTGCGCGCCGCTCCTGGCCAGGAAAAAACCTTGAACCGCGTACCGGAGTTACCATAGCCCCAGGACGGGGTCTCAATCGCGAAGGACTGGATGCGAAGAATGATGTCATCCATGTCCATCTGACGGCGATCCAGTGTGGCGCGTAGCGCGGCCACCGCGCTCTCAGGATTCACGATGCGTCTCCATTGCTGGCGCCTTAGCGCGGCGTGGCCGGGGAGATGGCCGGGGGAATCGCGCTGGCCATCTCCCAGACCGGCGATGGTCGGAAGGCTAGAAGTTGAACTGGTCAATATTGCTGGCGTTGAAGACGAAGGGCTTGCCCAGCAAGACCTCGCCATTGGGGCCAACGGTGAAGGAGCCGAGTGACCCCGCCGTGAAGGTGTCGCCCTGCTTGCCCGTGATCTTGCCCTGAACCAGCGCGGCGGCCGCGTAGTACGCGACGTAGCCGAGGTCGTTCACGTTCCACAGCTCGAACGCCGTCACCGTGCCGTCTTTGACGAACTGGCGCATCTGGTTTGGCGTCCCCAGACCCGTCAGCATCACCTTACCTGACAGGTGGTTGCTGCTCAGGTAGCGCGCGGCGGCGGAGATACCGACCGTTGTCGGCGAGATGATGCCCTTGAGGTTCGGGTAGGACTGGAGCAGTTGCTGGGTCAGGTTGTAGCTGGTGGCGTCGTCATCGTTGCCATACACGACGGTGACCAGCTTCATGTTCGCGAACTGCGGCTTCGCCAGCTCCTGCTTCATGTACCCGATCCAGGTGTTCTGGTTCGCCGCTGTGGCCGCCGCGGACAGGATGGCGATCTCACCCGTGTAGTTGATCTCTTTGCCCAGCAGGTCAACCTCGGTGGTGCCGAGGTCCTGAGCATTGGCCTGGTTGATGAAGATCTGGCGCGCGTCGGGCTCCACGTCCGCGTCATACGACACGACCTTGATGCCCGCCGCCATCGCCTGCTTCAGCGCCGGAGCGACCGCGCTCGGATCATCGCCCGAGATGCAGATCGCGCTGACATGCTGCTGCGTGAGTGTCTGGATATACGGCACCTGAGCGGCGGCGTTCGCGCTCGACGGGCCGACCTGCGTGAAGGTTCCACCCAGCTCCTGGGCCGCCTTCTTGCCGCCAGCCGCGGCGGTATCGAAGTAGGGATTGTTGATCTGCTTGGGCAGGAAAGCGACGCTGAGCTTGGTGGATGAGCCGCTACTGCCCGTCGTTGTGCCGCAAGCAGCCAGGAGCAGGACCGCCATTGTGGCGACAATGCTCACAATTGTGCGTGACCAGTGTTTCACGAGTATCCCCTTCGTAACTGTGATTACGCCTGTCCAGAAACGGTCCGGCGTCGCCGGAGCCAGGCGTCTTGTAGGCGCTTGACCGTAAGCGGGCCAAGCACGGACACAATGAGGAGCACGCCCACGAGGATGCTCTGCACCTGGTCGGGATAGTTCGCGAGCGCGAATGAGTCACGTAGCGCCGCTACCGTAAAGAGCGCCAGTAAGACGCCGAGCAGCGAGCCGCGTCCGCCGAAGATATCCACCCCACCAAGCAGCACTACGGTGATCACGTCCAGTTCGAATCCCATCGCATTGTCAGCGCGCGAGGTGGCGAACCGGGCGGTAAAAATGATGCCCGCAAGCGCTGCGACCAGGCCCGATACCACAAACAGGATCAGCTTGATACGGGCAACCGGTATGCCCGAGAATCGCGCCGCCTCTTTGTTGTTCCCGATGGCGAAGATTTGACGCCCCACCCAGCTGCCATGGAGCGCCACACCGACGACCACCGCCAGAGCGACGAAGATAAGAAAGGTCCAGGGAACAAGCGTGCCAGTGATAAAGCCAAAACCGAAATTGGTAAAGGCGTTCGGGTAATCGCTTATTCCCCGTTCACCAAGGACGATATAGGCGGCTCCCCGGAAGAGCGCCAGTGTCCCTAGCGTCACAACAAGAGAAGGAAGGCCGAGGCGCGTCACCAGCAGGCCATTGAAAAGACCCGCCAGCCCGCCTGAGATCAGCGCGGCCAGCATCGCCAGCCACAACGGCCAGCCCGCGGCGAATGTGGCGCCGAGTATGGCGCTGGAAAGGCCCAGAATCGAGGCGACCGACAGGTCAATCTCGCCAGCGATGATGATGAGCATCATCGCCAGGACCATGATGGACTTCTCGCTAAAGTTGCTGAACATCAACGAGAAGCTCGAGGCATTCATGAAATAGGGTGATTGGTTCGCCCCGTTGATTAGCACGCCCACGAGCAGCGCCACGAGCAGCATTTCCCAGGCGGACAGACGCTTGAGCAGCGATTGGGTCAGCGATCGGATGCGCGTCATTCTCTTGCCCTCCGCGCCACGAGCAGGCGCTGCACCTGTCGGGTGACCAGCGCATCGAGTGTGACGGCAATCAGGATCGCGGCGCCGTAGATAGCCTGGAGCCAGAACTGGTCCACCCGCAGGATTCCCAGCGCGTTCTGGATCGTGCCCAGCACGATCGCGCCGAGCATCGCTCCCAGCATGGTGCCTGAGCCGCCGAAGATGTTGACCCCGCCGACAACGACCGCCGCGATGACGAGCAGCTCCAGGCCTGTGGCCGCGCCGGAGTCAATCGTGGCGAAGTAGGACGCCCACAGCACTCCGGCGAATCCGCTCAAGGCGCCTGTTATCAGGAAGGCGCTGAAGACCAGCCGCGATTTGTGGATGCCGATAATCTGCGCCGCGTCTGGATTACTGCCGATGGCGTAGAGTTGCCGCCCCTGGCGGGAGTAGCGCAGCAGGTAGCCCGCGATGAGCGCGATGAGCGCCGCGATGACGACCAGCAGGGGAATCCCGAAGACGTATGCGCCCGCAATATCCAGGAAACTAGTGGGCACCTGATACGCGCTGACCTCGTTGCCCCCGGTGATGGTGAAATCCAGGCCGCGATAGATGTAGAGCGTGCCGAGCGTGACCACAATCGCGGGGATGCCCGCGTACGCGACCAGCAGCCCGTTGATAGCGCCCAGTAGCGCGCCAAGAGCGCAGCCGAACAGAAACACCAGAATCAGATTGAGATCGTTGTGGTCTTTCAGCAGATTGGCGCTCGCGAAGGCAGTCAGCCCGACGATCGAGCCGACGGACAAATCCACGTTGCGCGTCAGGATGACCAGCGTCTCGCCAACGGCCACGATCGCGATGATGGCGACCGACTGCAGGATGTGCCCGAAATTGTCGAGTTGCAGGAACCGCGGCTGCTGGATACCGACGAAGGCGATGATGGCCACCAGCACGACCACCAGCCCGACCTCGCGCGCCTGCGCGACACGCGCGACGAACGAGCTGAGCGCGCGCGAAGAGGCCGCCGCCGGCGCCTGGGCGCCCGTCGTGGTATCAGCTCGCATGTGTCACCTGCCCCATCGCCGCGAACATCACGCGCTCCTGGTCGGCCTCGCTCCGGTTGAATTCACCCGTGATGCGTCCTTCATGCATCACCAGGATGCGGTCGGACATCGCGAGCACTTCAGGCAGCTCGCTTGAGATCATGATGATGGCCATCCCTTCGCTCGCCAGCTGCGAGATCAGGCGGTGCACCTCGGCCTTCGCGCCGATATCAACGCCGCGCGTCGGCTCATCGAGAATCAGGACCCGTGGTTTGGTCGCCAGCCATTTGGCGATTACGACCTTCTGCTGATTGCCGCCGGAAAGCGATTGCGCGAGCTGCTCGATGCCGGTGGCGTGGATTTGCAGACGCTGGAAATAGTCAGTAGCGATAGTGCGCTCGCGCCGCCGGTCAATGATTCCCAACCAGTTGGAGATGGCGCGCAGGATTGGGAGCGTGACGTTGGACGCGATGGGAAACTCACGCACCAGCCCGTGCTGGTAGCGGTCCTCCGGGACGTAGGCGATGCCGTGACGCATGGCCGCCGTGGGTGAGGAGAAGCTGACCGTCTTGCCATCGAGCAGGATAGTCCCCCCCTCTGGCCGCGTGATGCCAAAGATCGCCCGCGCCACCTCGGTGCGCCCAGCGCCTACCAGCCCGGCGAACCCGAGAATCTCACCCTGATGCGCCTGGAAGCTGACATCGCGGAACTCGCCCGCGCGCGTCAAATTCCGGACATCCAACACCACTGGCCCGATGACCGCCTCCTGCTTGGGGAAGAGCGCGCTCATCTCACGACCGACCATCGCGCTGATCGTCTCCGCCTGCGTCAGTTCACTGGCCGGCTTGGTCAGGATGTGCGCGCCGTCCCGTAAGACGGTCACGCGGTCCGCGATGCCGAAAATCTCCTCGAAGCGGTGGCTAATGAAGAGAATCGCCACGCCCTGCGCGCGCAGCTGCCGCACGATGCCAAAGAGGTCCTCGACCTCGCGGGCCGAGAGCGCGGCTGTCGGCTCGTCCATCACCAGCAAGCGCGTTTGCATCGAGAGCGCCTTGGCGATCTCGATCAGCTGCTGATCGGCGATAGAGAGGCTATTGACGGGTGTGCGCGCGTCGAAGTGGGCGTCCAGCCGGCGCAGCAGCGCGTTGACTTCGCGGTACATCAGCCCCCAATCAACACGCCCGAGCGCGCCAAGCGGCTGACGTCCCATATAGATGTTCTCGGCGACGTCGAGGTCGGGGAACAGTGAAGGTTGCTGGTGGATAACCGCGAAGCCGAGGCGCTGCGCCTGCGAGGGATCATGCAGCGTGACTGGCTCGCCCGCGAGCAAAACGCCCCCGCTGTCGGGCGCATGCACGCCCGCGAGGATTTTTACCAGGGTGCTTTTGCCGGCGCCATTCTCACCCACCAGGGCGTGTACTTCGCCCGCGTAGAGCGAGAGCGACACGTGGCGCAGCACTTCGACATCACCGAAGCGCTTGGTAATGTCGCGGAGCTCGACGAGGGGCGGGGCGGGCGGCATTGCCCTTCTCCTTCACGATCGGCGCTACACAGAGCGTCGAGGACAGGAATTGAAACGTTTCACCCCAGAACGGCACGCGCGCGCTTGAAATTGAAACGTTTCATGTGAGCACAAGAATACTGGTCGCATCATCGCTTGTCAAGGGGTGTGCGTCGATTCGCGCAGATTCGCGCGGAAATTCGCGCGCGGTCGGGGGACATGGGCTAGCATTCGCCTGTGGACTGGCGCACGATGAGCTCAGGGCGGAAGACGATCTGGCGATGGGTGTGGGACTCCTTGCGGGTGATCTCATCGAGCAGCAGATCGGTGGCGGCGAAGCCCAGGTCGTACTTTGGCTGGCGAACCGTCGTGAGCGGCACGGCCAGCATAGGCGCGAGATCAATGTCGTCGTATCCGATCAGCGCCACGTCCCGCGGAACCATCACCTGCCGCCGCGCGAGCTCGTACATGACGCCCATGGCCAGATAATCGTTGCCGCAGAAGATGGCCGTGGGGCGGTCCGGCAGCTTCAGGAACGCTTCGACACAAGAGGCCCCGGCGTGCGCGTTGTCCATTTCCGCGGCGATCGGCGCGATGGCGCGATCCAGGTCTAGCCCCGCCTCCGCGACCGCCCGGCGCAACCCAGTGAGGCGGTCCGCGTACTGCGCGCTGGTGAGCGGGCCGTGGATGTAGGCGATCCGCCGGTGGCCGCGCTCCAGCAGGTGCCGCCCGGCCAGTTCTCCGCCGTAGACATCATCCACCGAGACCGAGCAGCTGTTCGCCTCCTGGCTGACACGGTCGAGCAGCACGAGCGCCGTGCCGCTGCGGCGCAGCGCCCGCGCGTAGTTCGCCTTGTCGTCCACCGGCACGATCAGGACGCCAGCGACGCGCTGCTCCTCCAGGACCCGGAGGTAATTCTTCTCTTTGCGCGGCGAGTTGTCGGAGTTGCACAGAATAACGATATAGCCACGCTCGCTGGCGGCGTCCTCCGCGCCCCGCGCTACCTCCGTGAAGAACGGGTTCGAGACATCGAGCACGACCAGACCGATGCTCTGGGTTGAGCCGACGCGCAGATGGCGCGCTGACCCGTTGCGCACGAAGCCCAATTCGTCTATCGTGCGCTGAACGCGCTCGCGCGTCTCCTCGGAGACGAGCTCAGGATGATTGAGCACATTCGAGACAGTGCCCAATGAAACGCCCGCGCGGCGCGCGACTTCGTGCATATTGTGCATCAGCGATGGCCTCAGTGTTCAGCGCTTCATCTCGCGCATACGTGTCCTATCTTCTCACTATTCTACCCTCGTCTGTCAGCGCGGCGCGCAAGATAGCCCCATCGCGCCGTGCGCTGGCTGGCGCCTGGTCTGGCTACTGCGCCTCAGTAGTCGCGCCAGGCGTGGCGAGGGCGGCGCGCAGGGCGGCGATCGTCTCGACCCGGGCCTCCCTGGCGCGGTCCACAATCCGGTCCAGGCCGAGAAAGCCATGCGCCAGGTCCGCATACCGCCGCATGGTCGCTTCTGTCCCCGCCTCCCGCAGCCGCTCGCCATACTCTTCGCCCTCATCCCGCAGCGGGTCGTATCCGGCGGTGACGATCAGCGCCGGGGGCAGGCCGCTGAGGTTCGGGGCCAGCAGCGGCGAGGCCAGCGGGTCCGTCACATCCCCAGCGTCGCGGATATAGTGTTCCCGAAACCAGACCATGTCGTCGCGGGTCAGCATCGGCGCGTTCGCGTTTTCTTCGTATGATGCGCTGCCCATGCGCAGGTCGGTGATGGGGTACACCAGCAGTTGGAAGGTGAGCAGCGGCCCGCCTCGATCGCGGGCCATCAGCGCCACTACGGCGGCGAGGCCGCCGCCCGCGCTATCGCCCGCCACCGCCAGACGCGCCGGGTCGCCGTTGATCTCCTCCATATGCCGCGCGGCCCAGCGCGTGGCGGCGTAGCAGTCCTCCGGCGCGGCGGGAAACGTGTGCTCCGGGGCAAGGCGGTAGTCCACCGCGACCACAACGCAGGCTGCGCCATTGGCCACGCCGCGACATATGCCATCGTGTGTATCAAGATTGCACAGAACCCAGCCACCGCCGTGAAAGTAGACCACAACCGGAAACGGGCCCGCCCCATCCGGAGTGTAGATACGGATGGGGATCTCTCCATCCGGCCCCAGGATCGTTCGATTCTCGACGCGGGCGACCGATTCCGGCGGCGCCTGATCCGCTTGCGCTTCCAGCTCAGCGGCCATTGCCATGCGAACCGTCTCAGGCGATAGAGTGGGGCGTGGCGGGGCTCCTGTGGCCGCAAGCTGATCGGCGTAGGCTTTGAGCTGCGGATCAAGGGTCATGTTTTCATTCCTCCCGTCTCTCACAAATCGGGCGACTCCCCACGCGCCGCCGGGATTCAAGGCTAGGCCACATTCGTGTCATTCCCCTCCCCGCCGCGCGCATATGGTCTCGAGGCGAACCTGTCGCACCTTATCCGCCGCGTATAGACGTATACTGACAGAGAAGGGCTTTAGCCCGCCGCAAGCCGCCGTCCCGTTAGGGCGTGCGGTTAGGCGTCGAGGCTTCAGCCAATAGTCTGTCGCGGTTTCCGGTTCTACCTGCCGGTACGAGAATATCTCTCTAGGCACTTTGCACCTTCACCAATTTCAATCATGTTTGGGCGTTCCACGGTAAATCGTTCCCGTGGGTAAAAGCATGAACGTACCTTGGAAGCTGGCGCCAGACGTTTGCATCCGAGTTGATTGAGCCTAGCTCGCTCGGAGAGTCTGCAACGCCTCCTAGGGCCGGGCAGGCCCTTCAGGCGCTAACGTGAACCGTGAGGTTGTGCGTAGCCTGAGAATCCATCGGGCTTTAGCCCGCGTGGAGTGTCAAACAAACCCGGCGCCCGTCTCTGGCGCCAGGTGGTAGGTTCGTGATAGCGCGCCGCGTGATTGAGCAGGAAGCAGGCGCGCTCGACGAAGCTGCCCACTACAATCAACATGCTCAAGGCCCGCGGTGTAGCCGCGTACTGAATCCCGTCGGGTCCGCCAGTACAACATCTGCTTGACATGCCTGCTCGCTGCTGGTTGTCGAGCAAGAAGAATCCAGCGAGTTCGGGTCGTGGCTTTACTGCCGCGACCCGTTCGTCGTTCAATGAAGCGCATCATGCGCATGGCATGAAGCGCATGACACCACAGGGGACGTCTGCGTTGTCTGCATGGTACGTTAGCGCGGTGTAGCGTCTGGCGTGTACCTGGGCCGCTCTCTGGTGACGGCTCCTCGGCGCAGCGCACCTGCGGCTTGGCTGGCGGCGTGGCGGTCTTTTTTCCGGTGACGTCGTAGATGGCCGCCCAGGCGGAGCCGATGGCGCTGGGGGTCATGGTCTGTGCGCATCTTCAACACCGATCAAGGGGCAATCCACCAGCCAGGCGTATACGATCCAGATGGAGCGGGCAGGCGTCCAGATCAGTTGGGACGAGCGTGGGCGGGCGCTGGGCAATGTGTTCGTCGAGCGGTGGGATCATCCGGATTTTCGCTAGGCCGGACGCTGGCCGATGGCCACAGAGATCGCCCAATAGGAGCGATAGCGGTCCACCTCGGCTAGCCAGCGCTGGATCGTCGCATCGAAGGTGGTGGCGTCCGTGACACCGGTGGCCAGGATGGGGCCGCGCAGGCCTTGAATCACCGCCAGCACGTCGGTCTGCATCATCCGACCGAGACGCCCACCATGAGCGCCGATTGGGATCTGGATCTCACGCGCCGCGACGTTGGTTAATCCCGCCTCCCGCAAGAATAGGGGCAGGCGCGGGCCGATCTGTAAATCAATCTCTCGCATCGCAGTGACTTTGAGCGCCCACTGGGTGAACACCTTTTCCGCTGGAGACGCCGCCCCCACGCCGACATTGCCCTCGATCAACTCCACCCAGCCGTGTGGTCGGGTGACGCGCGCCAGCTCGGCGACCACCTGCGGCCAGCGCGGGCGCGGGATCGCGGCGAAAAGCAGGCGCTGGTGCGTGAAGTCAAAGCTGGCGTCAGCAAAGGGGAGGCCCTCCAGGATGTTTCCGGCCACGAACGCATAGTTGGGTGGCCGGATGTCCCCGGTAGCGCCCATAGGGGCCGCAGCGGCAGGGGGCGGCGTCAGATCAACGCCTACCACATTGGCTTGGGGGAAGTTGAGCGCCATCTCCTGCGTCCAGCGCCCGGAGCCGGAACCCACATCGAGGATGTCGTGTGGCTGAGCGATCGGAGCGAGGTAGTTGCCGTGCAACGCGTAGCGCAGCATGTAGTGCTGGAAATCCAGCCGGTTGATCTCTGCGTCGTCCTTGGGCAGGGCGTAGGGCACTCCGACAATGTGACGGCGACCGCCCGTGAGGTGGAAAAGGCCGGAACCGGGCTGTGACTCAGTCGCGGTCTCCGGCCGCCTCCGGCGCAAAAAAGCAAACCAGCTCATTGGGGAGTCCTCCTGTCCCATAGCTCAGATCCGTATTGGGTTCATCCATCGCGTCCATATACACGACAGCTGGCTTTAACGCGGGCGCTGTCCCACGCAGTATGCTCCCTAGCCAAGCGCTCGTCAATCTCCCACGCGGGCGGCGTCAGGGCCTGTGAATGGTCGGCGTGGCGCCGGCAAGCCAGCCGGCGCAGGCTCCCATTCGCCGCGTCCCAGGCCGCGCAGGGCTGACGCGCGAGCGAGGCGAGAAGCGCGCGAAGGCGCGCGGAGCGGCAGCAGCCCGAAGGGCGGCCTTCGCGGCCAGCGGGCGAGCGCAGCGAAGCCCCCATGTGGGTTCCGGGTTCCCGCATGGGGCCCGTAGCCGCGGGTTTCCCCGCCGGGCCTCACGCCGAGAATTCACAAGGCCTGGCCCGCTGAGCCATCTTTATTGACGCCTTTATGCGCTTCCTGTATCATAAGAAACACAATATTCAAATACTTTGATGTTTGTATATTGACGACAGCCTATTTGGCGCAGGACGAGGAGGGGCATGACGATGCCGCATTCGTTGCAGACATTCAAGGCGGAATTCTTTAAAGCGCTAAGCCACCCTGCTCGGATCCGCATCCTCGAATCGCTCCGTGAGGGTGAGAAGAGCGTGATGCAGCTACAAGCCGACCTCGGCATGGACCAAAGCGCGGTCAGCCAGCAACTGAGCGTCCTGCGAGGCAAGGGGCTGCTGCGTGCCAACAAGGTCGGGACCAGTGTCTTTTACAGCGCGGCCGATCCCCTGCTCTACGACCTGCTCGATGTTGCGCGAGCGATCTTCAATAACCAGTTGATCGAGACGTCTGATGTCCTACGCCAACTCAATCAGGAGGCGGAACCCGAGGCCGCGACTCCTCCGATTGGGGACGTCAGTGATCGAGGATTGTGGCCCCGGCGGCCGTGATATGAGAACGGCGTGCCAGTCGCGGGCGGATACCTGCCAGGTCAGCGCCTGCGATCGATTGACAGGCGCTCGGAACTCGTGGAGACGGTGGAGGTATTGGTGGAAAATGATCCCCTGATGATGATGGTCATACTGGCCGCAATCATCATGGTCGTTGGCGCGGTCGCGGCGGTGACATGCGCACGCTGGCCTCGTATCGCGGTCACCGTGGGCTATGTCAGCGGCGCGACCGCGTCAGCGCTCCTCACTGGCGCCGCCATCGGGCTGCTCTTCACTCCACATACCGTGCGGATGAGTCTTGGGGTCGCTTTTGGCCCCGTGACCGCGGCCTATACCGTACTGCTCGATCCCCTGGCCGCGTTTTTTCTGCTACTGCTCGGTATCGGCGGCCTGCTCAGCGCGCCTTACGCGATCGGCTATGCTCGGCCTGCGCCCGATGAGCGCGGCGCCGCGAGCGCATGGCTTGCGGCCGGCTATAATCTCTTCCTCTTGAGCATGGGCCTGGTAATTCTCGCCGACAACGCCTTTCTCTTTCTGCTCGCGTGGGAATCCATGTCGCTCATCAGCTACTTTCTCGTGAGCTATCATCATGAGCGTGCGGCGGTGCGTCGCGCTGGCCTGCTCTACGTTATCGTCACGCATGTCGGCGCCGCTTTTCTCCTCTTCGCGTTCGCCCTCCTCGCAGCCGCGGACGGCGGCAATCTGAGCTTTGAAGCGATGCGCGCCGCAGTACACGGCGGCGGCCTTTCGCCAGCCATTCGCAACCTTGCCTTCCTCTGTGCGCTGGTTGGTTTCGGCTCCAAGGCTGGCCTGATGCCCATGCACTTCTGGCTGCCGCGCGCGCATCCAGCCGCTCCAAGTCATATCTCCGCGATGATGTCGGGCGTCATGCTCAAGATAGCCCTCTATGGCCTGATACGCATGAGCTTCGACCTCCTCGGTGTGAGCGCTCCTGGCGCGCAAATCGCGGCGGGAAGAACCGTTCCCCCACCGCTCTGGTGGGGCGCGTTGCTCCTCACACTCGGTCTGGTCTCAGCGATCCTCGGTGCGCTGTACGCGGTCGTGGAGCCGGACCTGAAACGGCTGCTCGCCTTCAGCAGTATCGAGAACATCGGCATCATCAGCATGAGTTTGGGCGCCGCGTTGCTGTGTACCGGGATTCCCGGTCGCGCGGCCCAGGCTCTTGCCGCCCTCGCGCTCATCGCCGCGTGCTTCCATATGCTGAATCACACGGTCTTCAAATCACTGCTCTTCCTGGTGGCTGGCGCGGTGCAGCATGCGACGCGCACCACCTCGCTGGAGGCGCTCGGCGGCCTCGTCAAGCGTATGCCCTGGACGGCGGTGTGTGCCTTGCTTGGGGCGCTCGCTATCGCCGGACTCCCGCCGTTCAATGGATTCGTCAGCGAGTGGCTCACCTATCAAGCATTGCTTGGCGTAGCGTTTTCTAGCGGCACGGCCTGGATCAGGCTGGTCGGGGTGATTGCGGCCAGCGGCCTGGCGCTGACCGCGGCGCTGGCCGCCGCAACATTTCTGAAGGCCTTCGGCATCGGATTCCTGGCGCTGCCGCGCAGCGTGGCGGCGGAGCAGGCTCAAGAAGTCGCGCCGTCCATGCGGTTGAGCATGGCGGCAGGGGCGCTGCTTACTGTCGTTTTGGGGATAGGCGCCGGCGGGGCGTTCGTGGCGCTCACGCCAGTCATCGCGGTGGCGCTGTCGCCTGCCGCAGCTGCGGCGTTGCAGCCGTCGCTGTGGATGGCGCTTCCCTCAGCGCCGTCCGTCGCCTTCGGCGGCGCTGGCAGCCTGGCTCCGCTCGCCCTTGTGTTGCCAGTTGCGCTCCTACCGCTGGGATGGGGGCTGGCCCGGTGGATCGCCGGACCAGCCCGCACGCGCCTCGCGGAGACCTGGGTCTGCGGGCAAACGCTGACGCCTCGCATGGAGTACAGCGCGACAAGCTTCGCCAAGCCGTTGCGCCGTGTCTTTCAGGCCGTCTTATTGCCTTTCCGCGAGGTGCGCGTCACCTATGCGTCCGAGCCCTACGTCGTTGAGCGCATTGAGTATCGCGCGGGTATCGCCTCGGCGCTTGACTCGGCGCTCGCGCGTAGCGCCCGCCGTGCGGGCGCGCGGGCCATCGAATTCGTGAAGGCTGGGCAGAACGGCAGTATCCGGCTGTATCTCGGCTACATCCTGGCCACGCTCATTTTGCTGCTCCTGATCGCGCGCTAAGGGGCTCGTGATGAGGATGGCTCGCTTTCTATCGCCGCAAAGCGGCAGCAGAGATCCGATAAGGGAAACGGGGCAATACACACGTGATTGTTGGCATAGCGGTGGCGCCGCTGATGGCGCGCATAGGCGCCGCAGTAGCTCAGCTCGTGGCGATACTCGCGCTGGCGCCACTCATCCAGGGCATTATCAAGCGCGTCAAAGCCCGCCTTCAGAACCGGCGTGGGCCATCGATACTCCAGCCGTACTATGACCTGGCCAAGTATTTTCCGAAAGTACCGGTCGTCTCGGAGCATGCCAGCTGGGTAAGCCGGTTGGCGCCCTACGTGGTCACAGCCACCGTCTGGTCGGCGGCGCTGCTCACGCCACTCGTGCTGGTCGCGCCGCTCGCGCCATTCGATGACATCATTCTCTTTCTGGCGCTCTTTGCGCTGGCGCGCGCCTGGATCGTACTGGCGGGCCTGGATAGCGGCAGCGCCTTCGGGGGGATGGGCGGCAGCCGCGATGTCATGGTTGCGGTCCTGGCTGAGCCCGGCCTGATCCTGGTCCTCTTCACGGCAGCCCTGCGCGCTGGCTCACTCAGCCTGTCCGGCATCTCTCAGGCGACGGTCGCGGCAGGATTCAACGTCCTGAGCCCAGGATTTTTGCTCGCTGGGCTGGCCCTGGCGCTGATTGCGGTGGCTGAGACCGGGCGCCTGCCAGTGGACAACCCAGATACGCATCTCGAGCTGACCATGATCCATGAAGGCATGCTCCTGGAGTATTCCGGGCGGGCGCTGGCCTTGCTGCTCTGGGCGCAGATGGTCAAGCAGGTGGTCATCATCAGCCTGCTGATCTGTCTCTTCCTGCCATGGACAGGCGTCTCAGGCGCCTCCCCGGCGGCCTTCGCGCTCGACGGCCTGGTCTACGTGGCGAAAGTCGTGATCATCGCCGTGGCGCTTGGCGTGGTCGAGATGCTCGAGCCCAAGCTACGGCTCTTTCGTCTGCCGCGCTACCTGGGAGCCGCCTATCTGGTAGCGCTGCTGGCGCTCGTCGCCAACGTGGTGGCGCGGTGAACCGAAGCACGGCTTGCCGACCTATGGCGAGAGGGAGATAACGATCAGGTGGATACGCTGAGACTGCTGGATGCTGGCGCGCTGGCGCTGCTTGCCAGTACAGGGTGGATTGTGGTCACACGGCGACTTGCCATTGGCATCGCGCTGGTGGCCTTCCAGTCACTCACGCTGGCGACGATTGCGTTCATAGTGGCGCAAGCGACGGGCCTCGAGCATGTCTACCTGGCCGCTGGCCTCACGCTGCTCGTCAAAGCGGCGTTCGCCACGACGATCCTCAGCCGGGCGCTGCGCGGAGTGCGGACGCGGGTGGAGACAGGCGTCTTGGGGCGTGGTGTCTCGCTGGCGGCGGCGGTCGGGCTGACACTGCTCGGCTACAGCGTGATCAGCCCGCTGCGCTTGCCGCATACGCTCTCCTCACCAAACAGCTTACCTATCGCCCTGAGTATGGTGCTGATCGGACTCTTCCTGCTCGTCACGCGCAAGAAAGCGCTGATGACCGTCGTTGGCCTGCTGACGATTGAGAACGGCATCTTTCTGGTCGCGCTCTCCACGACGTATGGGATGCCACAAGCGGTCGAGGTTGGCGTCTTCGCCGATGTCGCGTTCGGCGTCGCGCTCATGGCCTGGTTCGCCACACACATGAATCGCCTGTTCGATACGCTCAACACCGAAACACTTCGCGGCTTGAAAGGGTAATCGCTTGTTTGCCTCTCCGCACATCATGCTCGCGCTGGCGCTGCTGCCCCCAGCGCTGAGCGCGCTGCTCGCGCTGGCGCTGAGCCGCGCGCCGCGCGTCGAGGCGCTGACGCATGCGGTTGGCGTGGCGGGTCCGCTGATCGCGTCCGGGGCGGCCTTATGGCTTGCGCAGGCGGTCTTCACTGGCGGTCCCGTGATAGTGCCCCCTTTCATCTACATTGACGCGCTCAGCGCTTTGTTGCTGGTGGTCATCGCTCTGGTCTCGGCGCTGGCGTTGCTCTATTCCATCCCGTATCTTGCCCGTGAACGGCGCCGCCAGGTCATCACCCCCCATCAGCTTGGCTGGTATTATTTCTGGTCGGGCATCCTGGTGGCGACCATGTACGCGACGCCGTTGGTGAGTAGTCTTGGCCTGAGTTGGGCGTTGATCGAAGCGACGACGCTTGTCTCGGCGCCCCTGGTCGCGCTCCACGGCGGCAAGCTGAGCCTGGAAGCGGCCTGGAAGTATGTCGTCATCGCGACGGTCGGCATCAATTTCGCCTTGTTAGGCCTGCTGCTGCTCTACGTGGCAGCCACGATCCGGTTGCCCGAGACCGGGGCATCGCTCGACTATACGTATCTACGCGCGCATGCCGCCTTGCTCGATCCGGGATTGGTCAAGCTGGCGTTCATTCTGGTCCTGGTGGGCTATGGCGCCAAGGCTGGCCTGGCGCCGATGCATACCTGGCTGCCAGACGCGCATAGCCAGGCGCCGACACCGATCAGCGCGCTCCTTTCGGGCGCCCTGCTCAACTGCGCGCTCTATGGGCTGCTGCGCGTGAGCGGCGTAGCGGTGGCAAGCCTGGGACGGCCCTTCCCCGCGACGCTGCTGATCATCTTCGGGATGCTCTCGATCGCTATCGTCGTCCCATTCCTGATCAAGCAAGACGATCTGAAGCGCTTGCTCGCGTATTCTAGCGTTGAGCATATGGGCGTCATTGTGCTGGCGGTTGGGGTGGGCGGCCCCCTTGGCCAGCTTGCCGCCGCGCTGCATCTGCTCGCGCACGCGCTCTCCAAAGGGGTGATGTTCTGCGTCGCGGGCGAGGTGACAGAGCGCTATCACACGCGCAGTATCGCGCGCATTCGCGGCATCCTGCGCGCCGCGCCCCTGCTTGGCGCGCTCCTGTTCGCTGGCGCCTTCGCCATCACGGGGGCGCCGCCATTCACGGTCTTTCTCAGCGAATGGCTGGTGGTGCAGGCGACGGTTGCGGCCGGGCATGGCGTCGTGGCGATCGCAGTGGCGCTGCTGCTCTGCGCTGTCTTCGGCGCGATGGTGTTTCAGGTGGCGCGCATGGCGTTCGGCGAGACGCCGGACACGGCCCGCGCGGCCCAGCGGATGAGTGCGAGCGTCGCTGAGCCCGCGACGACGCTTCTGGCGCCTGCGCTCCCTCCTGTGGCGCTTGCTCGGCTCCGGACATTCCGCGGGTGGATTGGCGGAGACGCGACCCAGGTTGACCGCGCTGGTCTCTCCACTAGACGCGAGTGGCGCCTATCCAGCGCCCACCTGGATGACGCGCGCCCAGGATGGCCTATCCAGCGCCCATGCGACTGATACGTCCGCCACCGAGCAGAGCGCGCTAGCTGCGCCAGAAGCGGCGCGATGGACTGAGCGCGTCGCGCTCGGTCTCTTGCTCGGCGCGGTCGCTGGACTACTCTTCGTCGGATTCTGGCTACCCCTCCCAGTCCAACAGTGGCTACAAGCGGCAGGAGCGCTCCTACCATGACGACGACCTTCGAACGTACGGAGGAAAACAACGAAACGCCGATATCGAACGGTGGCGTCAGTTCCTTCTCTCACCAGACCTCTCACCAGACAGGTGACCAGGCGGCGCAGCTTGCCGAGGCGCAAAGCCGCCTCATGCAGGTCATCGCGCGCTTCGAGGGCGTTGGTGGCAAGCAGAAGATCGAGGCGCTTGGCGTTGCGCGCGGCTGTGTCATCCACGTCGCCGTCCCCAGTGACATGCTGGTGAACTTCTATACGCGATTACGCCGTCGTCTCCCACTGACGCTGGTCACCATGGTCGCGCTCGATGAGCGTGAGCAGACCGGCGCGTTCGCATTGCGCTACGTCTTTGCCATCGAACGGACCGCCGTGTATCTGGAGCTGCATGTCGCGCTCGATAGCGGCGGCCCAGCCAGCGTCACATTCCCGTCTCTGACGGGGATTGTTCCAGCGGCCAACTGGTACGAGCGCGAGGCCCGTGATCTGTTCGCTATTGAGCCAGTTGGGCATCCAGACCCACGTCCGCTCGCGCTGCACGACCAGTGGCCGGACGGATTGGCGCCGCTGCGCCACGACTACGATGGCTCGGCGCCCCCACCCCGAACCGAGGACACACGTTTGTCTCCCACACCTATCCAGGGCGAGGGTGTCATGGAAATCGCCGTCGGCCCCATTCACGCCGGCGTGATCGAGCCCGGCCATTTTCGCTTCACCGCAGTGGGGGAGCAAATCATTCACCTGGACACGCGTTTCTTCTATACCCATCGGGGGGTTGAGAAACGAGCCGAAGGCCTGCCAGTCGAGCGCGCTGTGTCGCTCGTCGAGCGCAACTGCGCCGCCTGCACGGTTTCGAGCACACTCGCCTATTGCCAGGCCCTCGAGATACTGGCGGAGACAGAGGTTCCAGAGCGGGCCTTGCTGTTGCGCGTGATCTACGCCGAGCTGGAACGACTCTACAATCACGTCGGCGACATTGGCAATATCTGCGCTGGGATCGGCTTCCACGCCGGTTCCCAACTGGGCGCCACGTTCAAAGAGGGGCTACTCGCCCTCAATGAGCAGCTGGTTGGGAGTCGTTATCTCTTCGGCGTACTTCGCCTGGGCGGGGTGCGCCGTGCGTTTACGGTGGAAGATACCGCCATCCTCAGGAAAGCCCTGGCGGATCTCAACCCCGCGTGTGAGCGCTTGCTCCATCTCATCTGGAGCAATGTTGGCGTGGTGGATCGGCTCACCGGCACGGGCGTACTGCCGCTGGAGGTAGCGCATGACCTGGGCGCCGTTGGTGTGGCCGCGCGAGCCAGCGGCATCGCGCGCGATGTCCGTCTGGATCACCCGTACGCCGCTTATTCCATGCTGAAGCCGCCGCGCCTGTGCATACAGCAGCAGGGTGATGTGGCCGCGCGCCTGCGTGTGCGGGCCGACGAGATATCAGCCAGCCTCGCGCTGCTGGATGAAGCGCTCATGCGCTTGCCACATGAGGGCGCTTTGGCCCGCCCACTGGGGACGCTACCGGCGAACGAGAGCGCGTTCAGCGTGACGGAATCCCCGCGCGGCGCTAATTGTCACTGGATTCTGGCGGGCCCGAACAATACACTGGCGCGCTACCGTATCCGCTCGGCCAGTTTCGCGAACTGGCCAGTTGTCCCGCGGGCGGTGCAAGGCAATATTGTGCCTGATTTCCCGCTTATCAACAAGAGCTTCGAGCTCTGTTATAGCTGCCTGGACCGCTAAACATGGCTGTCATGTGAGCCCTGGCATAGACGCGAAGAGACAAGAGGGAATGAGACGATGCCAAACGCGCTCGTGCGCAGCTTGCGTCACCGAATCGTGACGGCGCCCTACCCGGTGGAAGGGACTGCGGCGCCACCACGCCTGCGCGGACGCCCGGCCCTGAATGGAACGCCAAGCGGGGCGGGGTGCTGCGCGGAAGGCGCGTGCGCGCGCGCATGTCCCACCGAGGCCATTTCACTCGATCCCGGCTGGCAGGTGGATCTCGGCAAGTGCCTGTTCTGTGGCCTTTGCGCGGACGCCTGCCCGACTGGAACGCTCCAGCTTACTGGAGAGTTTGAGCTGGCGACGAGCGCCCGCGATGATCTGCGCGTCGGCCCGGACGGCGCGCCCGCCTGCCACCTGACGCCGACCGCCATCATGTCAGGCGGAGCGCAGACCAACGTATCGGCGCCGCCTGCCGCAGTGCGGACGGTCGAGGCTGGGCGGATAGAGGGTCGCCTCCGCGAGCGGATCGCGCGCGCGTTGCGGCGCTCCCTGCACATCCGCCACCTGGATGCGGGATCCTGCAACGGGTGCGACTGGGAGCTGACCAGCCTGCTCAACCCGGTCCACGATCTCCAGCGTCTGGGCTTCGACTTCGTGGCCTCGCCGCGCCATGCGGATTTGCTGCTGGTGACAGGTGTCATGACGCGCAATCTCACGACCGCCGCTCTGCGCACATATGAAGCGATGCCTGAGCCGCGATTAGTGGTGGCGGTGGGCGCGTGTGGCTGTAGCGGCGGCATCTTCCCTACCAACTACACGAGCGGTGGGGGCGTGAACAGTGTATTGCCGGTAGATGTCTACATCCCTGGCTGTCCACCACGCCCCCAGGCGCTGCTCTACGGGCTGCTCCTGGCGATAGGGCGGATCGAGCAACGCTTGGGCAGCGCCTCTGCCGCCTCTATCCGTCCAGAGACGCATCAGGCGAGCCCCCGGCGCCCCATATGCTCGAAAGGGGCAAGGGGAGGCAGGAACCACGCCGAAAAGCGCAGTAGTGGCAGCAAGTAACAGATAGAGACAGTCAGCCGCACAAGGCGGCTCCAGAAAGGGTATGAGCACATGGCCAGCAATCGTTTCGCGACGGTGATCAATTGCTTCGATGGAGAAGCGCAGGAGCCAGTTTCAACCTGGCTCAAGACCTATGCGGGTGTTGACTATGTTGATGTGATCACCACGTATGCGCCCGAGCGCGTACTGACGGCGGAAACGACCGCGGAAGCCGCATCCATACAGTCCATACAGGATGCGGTGCGACACTCGATGAGAACGCACGATTTGCGAGCAGTGGCGGTTGCGGGCCATGCTGGCTGCGGCGGCGACCTGGTGGATCGCACGGAGCAGGTTGCGCGGATTCAACGGGCGATTGCCGTCGTTACCTCCTGGGGTATCAACGCGCCCGTCATTGGGATGTGGGTAGACGCGCATGGCGAGGTCGAACAGGTGCATGCGGCTCCATCCGCCTCCTAACTGATGGAACAGCGCATATAACTTGGACGCCATGGCCTTAACTCTGCCTGGAAAATGTTGTTGGAACCAAGAGAACGCCGCTGGAAACGCGGAGGAGCCAATGCCCTACGGGTTCTCGCGCAGACGGCCACTCTCCACCAGCCAGCGGGTGAAAAAGAGCCGGCGCTCCTCCAAGGTAAACTCGATCCATTCTGGATGGCCGCAGTACCGCTCGCGCAGCTCGGTGAGCTTCGCGAGCGTCTCTGGCGTGAACAATTCCTCAGGGGGCGCCACACGGCCCGCCCGCCACCACGCCATGCGCTCCCAGGGCAACATGGTTGATCTCCTCTCGCCGTATGCCACCCGCTTGCCGTTCGCTCCTTCGGGCGCCCGCGATGCCCTATGCATCTCTTGAAGATTGGTATAGCCATTCCGTGTCACTGAGGCGTCACACCAGCCTGCGATGGCCTCACGTCCCCATCACGGGCGTCCGGGCGCGGCAATGCGTCTGGCGCTCTTCCGTCATTTAACCGCCTAACCACCTAACCGCCGCGCCCACGAATCGGGCGCGCGCCGCTCAACTGTCCCTCTGTGACGGCGCCGTGAGGACGGCTCATGGATCGTTGCGCCCACTGTGACGCGCGCGGGCCTAGCTTCAGGCGTCAGGGAACGCGCACAGCCCCGTGCGCTCTGACGAGGCGGGCGAGAGCGAAAAAGGGGGAAGCGATGAACACGGAGAGAACAGCCACGGAGCTCCTGGCGGCGTATGCGCGTGGCGAACGGGATTTTCGCTACTGGCGATTGCCTGGCGTGGACCTGCGCGGCGCGGACCTACGCGAGGCGGACCTGTATGGCGTAGACCTACATGAGGCGAATCTGGGTGGCGCCGATCTCACGAGCGCGCTGCTCAGCAAGGCGTATCTGCGCGGCGCGGACTTTGTCCGGGCGAATCTGAGCGCGGCGGTCCTGAGCGAAACCAACCTGCGCGAAGCCAACCTGACGGCGGCGAATCTGACGCTCGCGGACCTGCGGAATGCCGACATCAGTCGGGCGCAACTGACTGGGGCCACGTTAGAGGGCGCCAGCCTCGCAGGCGCCAGCCTGGCGAACGGGCGCCTTCCCAATGCGAGCTTCATCGAGGCTGACATGCAGGAGGTGGACCTGAATGGAGCGGACCTGAGCGGCGCCGACCTGACGCGCGCGGACCTCGCGCGCGCCAACCTGTCCCAGGCGGACCTGAGCGGCGCGTACCTGGCGGGCGCCAACCTGAACGAGGCGCAGCTCACCGGAGCCAACTTGCAAGGCGGCGACCTGCGCGGCGCCGATCTGTCCGGGGCGCTGCTCGGCGCCGCGAATCTGCGCGGGACGAATCTGGAGGGCGCCAACCTGCAAGGCGCGGAGGCGAGTGGGGCCGACTTCTACGACGCCGATCTGACGGGCGCGGACCTGAGCGGAGCCGGGTGGGAGACAGCCTTGCCGCCGGGCGCGTTTGTCATCCCGGAGCTGTTGCCAGAGTCCGCCTTGCCGGCGGAAACGGCGGCGGAACAGCAGCAGCAGCAGCCACCAATCGTCTGGGCTGAGGCCCCCGTTGAGTGGCCGGAGGAGAAAGAGCGCCGGGACGAGGAGGAAGGGTGGCCTTCCACTGAGGAGCCAGAGGCGCAAGCGGCGGTGGAGGAATGGACAGCGGGCATGATCCGGCCAGAGCAGGAGACGGAAGAGCCGGAGTGGGAGGAGGAGCCGCCCTGGACCGCGTCCGAGCCGCTCCTGAAGGAGCCCGAGGAGGCTGAAGACGAGTACAGGTACGGCATCTAGCGTGGTGGATCACGGGCGCCCCATCCACAGAGGAGCGGCGCCCGTTCATCACAAACATCTCACAAACGCGCTCGTAAACGCTGGGGCCCTTGAATTTGACGTTTTGATTGGCTACACTGATATATACGCAAGAACGAGCCGGCGCGGGTAGCGTCGCTCACGTAAAAGGCTCCTTTGAACCAGGTGTCGTTCCCTGGAACGAGGGTCGTGAGTAGTTTCCCTCCGTGTACATGCTAAGGGAAACATGCCAAGCCCGAACGGAGACAGGAGGGGCGCCTCTCCTCTGTAAGGCAATATAGCCCAGCGGCGTTATAGCGCTACTGGGCTATATCTTTGCGCTGCGCGACAACAACAACGCACCCCATCCACCGCCATCGAGACGCGCGCCGCGCGCCATCGTCTGCCATCCAAAAGCGCCTCCCAGCCAGATGAGGCCGGGCGGGCGCTTCGTGTTGTGGGCGCGTGGGGCGAGAGCCGGGACGCGGCTGAGGTCACATCTTCTTGATGATCGCCTCCATCTCACTTTCGGTGAAGGCATGGAGGGTCTCTGTCCGGATGTTGCCGAGACTTCCAAGTGTGAGCAGCTGGGCCATCCCTACCTGCTCGTCCGGGAACTCAACGACGCTGACGATGTCGTACTGTCCTTGTGTCCAATAGATGCTCAGGAGCTTGCCGCCGCGTCGCTCCACATCACTGCGGAACTCGCGGGCGCGTTTGACGGTGTCCCTGGCGTTCTTCGCTCCCTGCTCGGTCCATTTGACCAGCGAGATATAGGTTGGCATGCGCTGCGCCTCCTGTTGAATAGCGCCCGCCGCGTCTCGTATCCCGCCCCACGCATGGCGTAGTGAAGTCGCGTGCGGGCGCCGGGTGTCAAGCAACGGCACAGCCCGGCCCGCCCATCCACCCATCCACCCATCCATATGAGACTGGTCGGGCGCCTCAGGCTGGGGTGTGAATTACTTCAGGTGAAGAAATTCACGTCAGCTATCCTTGGGCGGTAAGCGGTCGAGCGCGTAGGGCGCCAGGGGCGGCCTGGTCCGGCGAATTGGGATTGGTATGGAAGCGTCAAGCGGCTTCCATCTGAACCGGAGAAACCTACGCAGGCGCGCGATGCCCGGCCCAGGGAGGACGATGATTATGATAGCGGAGCAATCGCACACGACGCCGTCTCCGCGGCGTGGCGGCCCGCATATCGAGCGGCGCCCGATCGAGACGCTCATTCCGCTTCGGCGCGCGCTGTGGCTTGACCTGGAGGCGGGCGTGATTCTGCGGGGACGGTCGGAGATCCTGCTGACAGCGCGCGAGCTACGGGTGTTGGAGGCGCTGGCGCGGGTATCTGACGGCTGGGGCGCTGGCGAGCGCGCTGGTATCCGAGGAGGTGAGTGACCCGGTCCACGCGATTCAGGAAACGGTGTCCTCGATCCGCAAAAAGCTGGGCGAGCGCCCCTTTAAGCCCACCATTCTCCGCTGCCGTCGCGAGCTTGGGTACCGCCTGTTCCCCGATGCGGGCGTAAGTCAATAACGGCGCGCGGGGGAGCGGCCATCGCGCTGGGGGCCGCTCCCCCGCCGCTCGCGCATGGAGGCAGGCCGAGATACGGCTGTGAGCTTGCGGAAGGGGGCTGTGAGAGTATCGAGCGCACGGCGAGGTATGACGTGCGTATGGCGCCGCTCCAGGATCGTGTTTGAGCGGTGGCGCCCCAATAAGGAGGAAGATGTATGCGACTCACACCGGTAGGTCCAGCGCCTCGCGCGGCGCGCGTCCCGTTCGCGCTGGCGCTGTTCGCCACGCTCGCCCTCGCGCTCTCAGCCTGCACGCTCACCACGGCGCCCGCCTCACCGACCGCGACCGCGCTTCCCTCAGCCACGGCGACGCCGGGGGCGAGCGGAACGGTGGTCAAGGTCTATTTCTCGAAGGACCCCGACTCGCTGAATACCTACGGCCTCACGTTCCCGGTGAACCGGGTGTCGCCGAGCGCGGACCTGAAGACCTTCGCGCTACAGATGCTGATCGCCGGGCCGACGGTTGAGGAGCGCGCCAACGGCTATTTCTCGGAGTGGAACAGCATCCTGACTGGCTCATCGTCCTGCTGGGCGCCGCATCCAGTTGGCGGCCCTGACTTCACCGTCACCATGAACATGAAAGGCGCGACGCCGGAGCAGGGAACGGTGACCTTAAAGTTCTGCCGTCAGTCACAATCGCCGGGCATCGGCGCGGATGCGCGCATTGGTTTTGAAATCACCGCGACGCTGAAGCAATTCACGGATGTGAAGAAGGTCGTGATCCTGACGCGGGATGGCTCCTGCTTCGGCGATCAGAGCGGCCAGAATTTCTGTCTGAAATAGGGGGAGGATGTGGAGACTGTCCATGGAAATGGCCGGCGCACGGCGAGGTGAAGGGGCGAACGCACTGCGATCGGTGTGATGCGCGGCGGCTTCTCCGTGGGGCGGCGGGAACAATCCCGAAGGATATCGTCCCGCTCCCGAATTATCGGATCAGGCGACGAGCGCCTTAGCCGATGGAGACATCGTCGTAGAGGGGTGTAGATCGGGTCGCCAGTGTAGTTGTCGTCGTGGCTGACGAGCGTCAGGGTGTAGGAATGCCCCGCCGTCACTGCTGCCCGCGATGACAGAGTAGCTGCCGTTGTGAGCAGTCGCGGCGCCGCTCGTAGTCCAGCCGCTGAATGCGCCAGTCTCAAAGCAGCCATTGGTGAAGCCGCTAACGCTGGGCGCCATCACAGGCTCCATAAATTTGTGCTATCTGTGGCGCCCCCTCTCAGTTCCAGTGATGGTGACAATGCGAATCCACATCGCAGTCGAGGAACCAACGGAAGCATTGAGATGAAGCCTGCGAAGAGTGTACGCTGGCTTGCTGATTTATCTCAGAACGTTTAAGCTCACTCCATTCTTGCACGCTCACAGCGTATGCCAATCCGCTTTGGCACGTCTATATTGAATGGTGTATACTGCCAGTACTCGCCTGGTTCTCACCCCTACGCACGCGAAAAGTGAGGTTCTGATGCGCAATCCCGCTTCTATGCCTGAACACATTGGAGTCGGTATTGATATTGGAACAACCTATGCAGGTGCGGCTCTCCGTTGGGAGTTACCAGGAGGACAAAAATACCTCGTAGACATCCCTGTACGCGGTCAGGACGGAGTCGTCCGATCACCCAGCGTCGTCTTCGTTCCGTCGGATGGTAGAGGGCGATTTCTAACCGGTGAGGACGCGCTCAGCGCGAAAGCCTCCGGCTTTGGTGGTAACCTCTACAGCCTATTTAAACGGCACCTAGAATCCAACGAACCATACCCTCACGGTACTGACGCCGTAACCCCCATTGCGCTGACGGCGCGTATGATAGGCACAGTGCTCGAAAACGTGAGC
>CAWEJL010000014.1:0-103138 GCA_963809385.1 uncultured Chloroflexia bacterium
TGCCCCGCCCCTGGCGGATTCCGCCCACGATCGAGGCAAAGTCGTCGTCGGTGATGACGGCAGGCGGCCGATCTCGCGCCACATCGGTTCCACGTGCACCCATCGCGATACCGATGTCGGCGGCGCGGAGCGCGGCGCGCGTCGTTCACGCCGTCGCCGGTCATCGCCACGACTTCGCGGTTTGCCTTCAGCGCGGATCAGCCGGAGCTTCTGCTCCGGCACCATTCGCGCGAACACGCTCACCGTACGGATCCGGCGCGCGAGCTCGTCGTCGCTCAGCGCTTCCAACTCGGGACCGGTGATGCACCCTTCGGCGTGATCGAGCCCGATCTCCAGGGCGATCGCGAGCGCGGTGCCCGGATAGTCGCCGGTGATCATGACCCGCGCGGACACCGGCGCGCGCACACTCGGCGACCGCGTCGGCGACGCCCGGGCGCACCGGGTCCTGCAACGCGACGAGGCCGAGCCAGCGGAAGTCGAAATCGTGCTGCCCGGCGGGGCAACCGTCCGCCTGGCTGCAACGAAGCTCGGGCGACCCCGAGGACACGCCGCCCTGCCGCCGGTCGCCGTCTCGACCTGCTCCCCGACTGCCGCGCCAGCACGTCCGGGTCGAGGTGGCGGAAGAGGTCCGCGATCGCCTCCGGCGCGCCCTTCGCGGCAATGACGTACCGGTCTCGACTCCGGCGAGCGCCGAGACGTGCGAGAGAGCCAGCGTCTCCTCCGACAGCGGGTACTCGCGCACGAGCTCCCAATCCCCGTGCAGGTGCTCCGTGTCGCTCAGGTACCCGCGTCACCGACCTCTTTGAACGCGCGGTCCATCGGGTCGAACGGGTCGACCGGCGAGGCGAGGCACACCGAACTCGGCGATCTCGTGGAACCGCTCGGGCAGCGGCCGTTCGTCGAGGGGCTGGACCGACCCGTCGACGACCAGCTCGCGTACCGTCATGGTGTTGGTCGTCAGCGTCCCGGTCTTGTCGACGCAGACGACGGTCGCCGGATCCGAGGGCCTCGATGGCCGGCCGCGCCGCGTCAGCACGTGCCGTTGCGACATCCGCCAGGCGCCCAGGGCGAGGAAGACGGTGAGGACGACCGGGAACTCCTCGGGCAGACATGGGCATCACGGTCGCAATGCCGCGCGAGGACGCCCTCGAGCCAGTGGCCCCGGGTCAGACCGTAGACGATGACGACCGCCGCAACCGCGCCGCGAGCCCGTGCGGTGCCGACCACCGGACGATGCGGGTCGACCTCGTTCTGCAGCGGGGTGCGCTCCGGTTCGATCGTGCGCAGCGCGGTTCCGATGCGGCCCGAGTCGGTCCGGCGCCCGTCTCTTTCACCACTGCGATGCCGTGACCCTTCACCACGAGCGTGCCGGAGAAGACCCACGGCGTGGCTCGCCCACCGGGCGGTCCCATCGGTGCGGCGTCCGGGTCGGGTGCGACCGCGGCCTTGCGCACCGGAGCGGACTCGCCGGTGAGGCGCCGACTCGTCGACGGAGAGGTTCACGGCGTCGACGAGCACGGCGTCCGCGGGTACCCGGTCACCCTCCGAGAGCAGCGGCGAGATCGCCACGCACCACGTCCCGTCCCGGGATCCGTACCTGCCGGACCGTCGCGTATGACGAGCGCACGGGGGGCGGACAGGTCTCGCACACGGCGGAGCACGTTCTCCGTCCGGTGCTGCTGGTAGATCGAGATGCCGATCACGAAGGACGACGGTCGCCATCAGGATGTATGCCCTCGAGCGGCTCGGAGAGCAGGAAGTTGACCGTCCCACGCCGAGGAGAAGGAGGAGCATCGGCTCCGTGCAACACCGTCCCACGCCTGCTGCACAACGTTGCGCTTCTTCGCCACGGGCAGCTCGCTTCGGCCCGTCCACGGCCAGCCGCCGAGCTGCCTCCTGGGAGCTCACGCCCGTCAGCACCGGTCGCGGGCGTCAAGCATCAGGCGTTCCTCCACGCCGCCCCGGCGACCGCGGGCCGACTGTCGGCTGCATCCATCATCGCAACTGCGTTTCACACGTCGCCGGTGTCGACGGCCACGACGTGAGGGCGCGTGCTCGCACCGTCGGACACGACCCGATGCTACGGCCGGCTGCCGGGACCGCCGTGACGGGCTCGCCGGTCACCCTTTCGCGTCGCCGTCCGTCAACCGTGGAGAACCCGCTGCAGGGACCACGACCGCGACGGGCAGCGACCGGAGCATGGGAGACGATTCGATGAGCATCCGGCAAGACATCCGGGCGCGACCGCGTTCGAGGTCACGCTGACGATCCGGTTCTCAGCCGACCGCTACCAGGAGTCGATCCCAGAGCAGGTCCTTCCCGGCCCCAGTGCGGATCGACGAGCGTCGCCTGCCACACGTTGCGCAGCGCCTCGACGGCGTTCGGATGACAGTCGCCGCTGTAGTTCTCGCGGATCGTCTCGGCGCCCAGCGTCGCTCCCACCCACCTCCACGCCTTTCCTTCTGACAACGAGACCGGAATCTGCAAGCCGTCGTAGCTGGCCCCCGGCGGGTAGGCCAAGAGGACTACGTCGGTCGCCAGCGTCGCTTGCTGAATCCGAGTGAGCACTTCGTGATCACAGAATCCGCTGACTGCCGCCCGCTGGAGCACGCCGTGGAGTTCGGTCAGCTCGCCAGGCTGGGAGAAGTGGGTGACGAAGCCACCCCCGGTCACCTCTGCCAGCATCGGTAGGACCTCTTCGGTCTCCACGTCAGGTGGCCCCTCCCAAGCCGGTTGGTAGGTGAGCTCCCCCTCGAGCCAGCGGGCAGTGAGCCGCCCCAGGTCGCCAAGTGTGCGGGCCCGGCCCCAGAACCGGGCATCGTCGGGCTTGCGGGCGATCGGGCCGGGCATAGCTGGAAGATCTTAAGCCCACGCGCGTTGCGGCAGAGGCTTCCGTGGTGTGATGACTCGCGTCTGGTCTGCGCCGGCCCGTGGAGCAAGCTTTCAGGATGACGCCGGCCGGAACACCTTCGCCTTCTTCTGAGGACGGCTTCTCAGGTGCTTCGCTGTCGGATGCCGGTGATGAGGTCGGGCCGGCCGATCGGCGAGTCGATCCGCGGGAACCGACGGAACGGCTGTTGCGCGACCTCCGCACGCGACGCGGGGGTCTGGGGCAACGTGAGGCGGAACGCCGGCTCGTTGTGTACGGGCGAAACGAGCTCGTGCGCACGGCGCGCCGGTCGTCGGTGCGGGAGCTCGTCCGGCAGTTCACGCACCCGTTGGCGTTGCTGCTGTGGGCGGCGGCGGCGTTGGCGACGCTCACTGACACGCCGGTGTTGGCGGCTGCGATTGTGTTCGTCGTCGTCGTCAACGCGCTGTTCGCGTTCGTGCAGGAACAGCAGGCTGAACGGGCGATCGAGGCACTCAAGGCGTTCCTGCCGGCACAGGCAACGGTGCGACACGACGGACACCGCCACATCGTCGACAGCCGCGAACTGGTTCCGGGCGACGTGTTGGTTCTCGAGGAAGGCGACCGGGTCTCGGCCGATCCGCGACTGCTGGCGGGGTCGGTGGAACTGGACACTGGTGCGTTGACTGGCGAGTCGTTGCCGGTGTTCCGTTCGGCCGAGCTCACCGATACCGACGTGGGGTTCCTGGCGGCGCGGGACTTGGTGTTCAGCGGCACGGTCTGCACCGCCGGTGAGGCCGAGGCGGTGGTGTTCGCGACCGGCATGCGAACCGAGCTCGGTCGTATCGCCGCGCTGTCGGAGCGGGTGGGTGTCGAGGAGAGCCCGCTCGAGCGTGAGGTGCGTCGGGTGGCATGGCTGATCGCTGTCGTGGCGGTCGCGGTCGGGTTGGCGTTCTTGCCCCTCGGCACGCTTGCCGGTTTGCCGTTCTCCGACACGGCGGTATTCGCGGTTGGCCTGTTGGTCGCCAACGTTCCCGAGGGATTGCTGCCCACGATCACGTTGGCGCTCGCGGTCGGTGTGCGCCTGCTTGCTCGGCGGGGTGCGCTGGTGAAACGGCTCAGCGCGGTCGAGACGCTCGGCTCGACGACCGTCATTTGTACCGACAAGACCGGCACGCTCACCGAGAACCGCATGCGGGTCACCACGATCTGGACCTCCACATCTGCGATCGACCTTCAATGGCACGACGGCACGCCCGCCCCAGTCCCGTGTCGAGGGCAACCGCACTCTCGGCGCCCTTGCCGAAACAGTCGCGGCGTGCAACAGCGCCGATGTCGACCCCGCCCGTCCGAGCGCCTCCGTCGGCGACGCAACTGAAGTTCGCGTTGCTGCTCGCGGCCGCCGCGCTCGGGGCCGACGTGACCGTTGCCCACCGGGAGGCGAACCGCCGACGGGTCTTTCATTTCGACCCGGCACTCAAACTCATGTCCACGGTCGACATCAACGACAACGATTTGGTCGTGCACACGAAAGGCGCACCCGAAGAACTCCTCGAACGCTGCGTACACATCGTCGGCCCCGACGGTCGAGAGCAGCCGCTGGGCCCGCGGGAGACGGACAGCGGTGGCGCGGACGTTGGCGGGCTACGCCGCGCAAGGCCTGCGAGTCCTCGGCGCCGCCCGCCGCGTCGTACCCGCGGGTGCAGCGCTCGATCGGCGAGAAGACGTCGAGCACGACTTGTGCTTCCTCGGCCTCATCGCCATGTTCGATCCGCTCAGATCAGAGGTCGTCGACGCCGTGAACCGGTGCCATACGGCCGGCGTCCGGATCATCGTCGTCACCGGCGACCACGGACTCACCGCCACCGAGATCGCCCGACAGGCAGGCATCGCCACCGAACGAACCATCACCGGCGATCAACTCGACGCCACGAGCGACGCAGAGCTCGACCACGTGCTCGAAGCGCACCGTGAGTTGATCTTCGCTCGCAGCTCACCTGAAGCGAAGCTGCGCATCGCCGATGCGCTACGCGATCAAGGCGAAGTCGTCGCCATGACAGGCGACGGCGTCAACGACGCCCCGCGTTGCGGCGCTCCGACATCGGCGTCGCCATGGGCCGATCCGGCACCGATGTGGCCCGCGAAGCCGCCACCATGATCCTGACCGACGACAACTTCGCCACCATCGTCACCACGGTCGAGGAGGGCCGCCGCGTCTACGCCAACATCCGCAAGTTCATCTTCTACATCTTCGTGCACTTCACACCCGAGGTCGTACCTTTCCTCATTTTCGCGGTCACCGGCGGCAAGGTCCCCCTACCCCTCACCGTGCTCGCCATCCTCGCCATCGATCTCGGCACGGAAACCCTCCCCGCCCTCGCGCTCGGCCGCGAACCCGCCGAACCCGGCCTCATGGAACGCCCGCCCCGCACCCGCGGCGAAAGCATCATCCGCCCGGCCATGCTCGTGCGGGCCTGGCTCTTCCTCGGGCCGCTCTCGGCAGCCCTCGCCATGGGTGGATTCTTCTTCGTACTCACCCGCGCCGGCTGGCATCCGGGCGACCCAACCGGCGTCGGCACCCCGCTGCACCACGCCTACCTCCAGGCCACCACGATGACCTTCCTCGGCATCGTCGTCTGCCAGATCGGCACCGCGTTCGCGGCCCGCACTGAGCGAGTCTCGCTCCGCTCGATCGGCGTGTTCACCAATCCCCTACTCCTGCAAGGCATCGCCTTCGAACTCGCCGTCGCCGCAGCAGTCGTGTTCCTACCGCCGCTCCAAGACGTCTTTCACACCGCCGTGCCCGATCCCGCCGCGCTCGCTCTCCTCATCCCATTCCCCTTCATCGTATGGGGCGCCGACGAAACCCGCCGATATCTCCGTCGCCGCCATCAACGAACCGCGACCGCACCCGTCCCCGCAGTCAACGCATGGATTTTAGTGCTTGGTTGCAAATCATGGCGATAGCAGTGCTACACTTCAATCACTCATCTTAGGAGGACAGCTTCAATGCCGTCTCGGCGCTCCTTGCCTTCTTCCTTGGTCAAGTTAGGTTTCCAGACCCGCGAGGTGACGGGTGTGACGCTGGCGATCCCTCCGCTCTGCGTCGTGCCTGCTGGTGCCTTCCTCATGGGGAGCGACGCGACACGTGACCAGGAGGCCCGTCCCGATGAATTCCCTCAGCATACCGCGACGTTGCATACCTTTGCGATCGCTCGCTATCCGGTGACGGTTGCAGAGTATCGATATGCCATCCAAGCTGGTGTTGTGCCCAAACCGTGGCTGTGGCGCGAACAAGTGACGCGACGGAATCACCCTGTCGTTAATGTTGCTTGGAATGAGGCGGTAGACTATGCGGCTTGGCTTGGCCGCTGCACAGGCCAACCCTGGCGCTTGCCGAGTGAGGCTGAATGGGAGAAGGCGGCGCGCGGGCCAACTGGCCGGATCTATCCGTGGGGTGACGCCTGGGACCCTACGCTTGCCAAGGTGGCCCGCCTCGGCGTGGACTTGGGGACGGCCGCCGTCGGTGAGCGTCCCAGGAGCGCGAGTCCGTATGGGGCCGAAGACATGGCAGGAAACGTTTGGGAGTGGACGAACTCGCTGCATTATCCCTATCCCTATAATCCAGCCGATGGCCGCGAAGATCTTGGCGTGGCGGCAGATATTCCAGACTATCGCGTCGATGAGCGCCATGCGCGGGTGATGCGCGGCGGCTCATGGGACGAGGATGCGTCGTTTGCGCGTGCTGCGATGCGTGGCATCCACGTTCCGCCGTGGAATATCGATAGCTATATTGGCTTCCGCCTAGTTCGCAGCTAACTGGTCTCAACTTGCGTCCAGTAATGCGCCTACGTGGCTGGATTGCAGGCGTCCACGTAGGCGCTGGACGACGTGAGTGGGAGGGCCAGTCTCTGACTTCGCTCGTGACACTGCGCATGGCGACGTGGTGGACCTGCTGGACCTGGTGGACGCCAGCGGCATCGTCGTGGCCAGCTACGCCTACGACATCTGGGGTGCCCTGATCAGCGTCAGCGAGTCCTTCGCTAACGGCTGGAGCAACCTCTCCCGCTACGACGGGCGCGACGGCGTGCGCTACGGCGCGGCGGACGGCCTCTCCTGGATGAGCGTGCGGGCGTACGATCCGACCCTCGGCCGCTTCATCTCCAGCGATCCGCTGGGCCGGGCGCCGCTGTTCTTCGCCGACCAGCCCTACGCCTACGCCGGCAATAACCTGGTGAGCAACATCGATCCCAGTGGGCAGATGTTTACGCAGAGCGCTGGCCACGGCGACGAGCCACAACAGAAGCAGGCGTCGACGCGGGTGAAGACGAAGAAGGGAGCGCCGAAGAAGTCGTCTGACTGGTTCGTTCCACTGCTGATCAACTGAATCGTGCCGAGGCAATAGCAGCCTGCTCACACATAAAGGCTGTAAGGCTGGACACTCACGAAAACCCGTACATTTCCAATACGCGGAACATCAGACTGCCAAACACACTAGCGATGTCGAGCAACTCATACCTGATGCTCCGCGCGCTCATGCGTCTTTGCATGCGCCAGCAGCGTGTGTGGAGGGCGTTGTGATTAACGGCTTCTGAGCATGGTAGGATGTTCATCGAATGGGCTAGGGACTGGTCTCTAGATGATGATCCGCTACCGTGTGAAGCAGGCGTAGATCCAAAAGCGCCTGTCTGCCAAAACTCAGAGCAAGCGCTCAACCAGTGCGTAGCAACGGCACGACATAGGCCACTTTCACGGCAATACAGCAATCTGGACTGCGTACTGGTCGAACGTACTGGTCGCAGGTGGAGACGAGCTTGTGAAACACAGAACGAAACCAAGTAACGGCGCCCAGGTACCCCCTGTGGGCCTCAGTGGCATAGACCACCGCGCTGCCCTGGTGGTCTATGCCAGCAAAGGCAAGACCATGGTGTGGTCGCTCGTGTTCTTTTCCTTGGCTGTGGCGGTCGTCGTGATACCTGAGGTGTTGGGTCCACCGGAAGTTCGTAGTTTTTATGACACCCCCACCATGGTCGTTATCGCGCAGATCGGTGGAGGAGTACTGTGTGTTGGCGTGTTTATCCGCGCGCTGACGATCCTCTTCTCCGCGACTCCCAGGATGGTGGTCAGACACGAGGGCATTGGGGTCAACTCGTGGGTGTTCGGGTCCGGCATCATTCCCTGGGCTGAGATGAGCGGCTTGCTGGTGGCTGGTCGTCGGTGGCCGCCCCTGGGCATGCTCCACATCGCGCTCCGCGATCGCCAGACGCTGCGAGACCGCCAGAACCGACTCCAGAGGCTGCTGTGGTGGCTGGGCGGATACCCGCTGATCTGGCCACCATCCATTCCGGTATCTGATGTCTATCTGCAGATGTCCGCTGAGGAGTTGGTGGCCCGAATTCGCATTCGCTTCCAGCCGGAGTTGGTTCAGCATGGTATCCGCATATTAGACATTGTCGAACGAAGACCACAGAGGCCACAGACGCGACGGATGCGCTAAACAGGCGCAAAGTCGGGACTCAGCAGCAGCGCGCGATGGTCGGACGAGGGGAGTGAAGCGATAGCGCGTCGCACGTCTATCGTCATACGAAGCTTCATACGAAGCTTCGTGGCTGACAAAGCGATGAGCGACCATCGTACAGACGGCCAGCAGCGATATGCTCTGCCACTGGCGCCCCAACCAGCGCCGTCTACGATTCCGGCCAGTCGGACCAGACAACGAACAGTTATACCTATGACAGCCAGAATCGGCTGACCAGCGTCACCGAACCCAACGGGACAGTCGTCACATACGGCTACGACACCAACGGCAACCGCACCAGCGTCAGTGTCACGCCGTCCGGCGGGAGCGCCAGCGCCGTCGATGATGTGTATGCCCAGGGCCAGCTGGCCTACCAGACCAACGCCCACAACACACTGCTGGCGAGCTACACCTACGACAGCCAGGGGACGCCGGTCAGCGTCACAGGGGGCACGGACCCGACCAATACGGCGATGCGCTACTATTACATCTACAACGCGCATGGCGGCGTCGTGAACCTAGTGGACGCCAGCGGCAATCCGGTGGCCAGCTACGCCTACGACACCTGGGGCACCCTGACCAGCGTCACGGAGAACTTCGCCAACGGCTGGATGAACCCCTACCGCTACGACGGGCGCGACGGTGTGCGCTACGACGCCGCGGGCGGGCTGTAGGGCTATACTGGATGGTGGCGTAGGAGTATAATCGACGCTGGACCGCTTCATCGCGTAGGACTGTGGGAAAGCGAGAGGAATCTGCGCATGCGTCAGGAGAGCCGCCACCACATCGTGTATCGTCTTCTGCTCCGTTGCGCCCCCGCGCTCGTCATGCTCGCGCTCAGCCTCGGGCTGCTCCTCCCGCTCGCCACCGCCTCGGCCGCCACATTCGCGCCCACCATTCCCGCTGACGCCTCGTGCGCCCGGCTGGCGCAGGCCGACCCCACCGCTACCAACGGCGCGGATTGGGGCGTCACGATTCTGCCAGGACTTGGCGCGCGCGGTGGTTGGTTCGGCGTCCCGGTCTGCGCCAATAGCGTGAACCAGGTCGCTCCCGGCGGCGCCAACGTCAGCTGCGACCGCACACCCGCCAACTTCGCCGCAACCGGCTGCGCGCCCGGCTCCGCCACCTCGGATGGCTACGGGCTCACCTTCCAGTGCGTCGAGCTGGTGGCCCGCTTCGCCGCCTGGGCCTTTGGCTCCTCCCCTGGCGCCTGGCATGGCGACGCGCCCTATCTGTGGCTGAACGGGCATCACCCCGCCAGCTTCAGCGCGTTCGCCAACGGCGGGACGCGCGCGCCCGCGCCAGGTGACATCCTCGTCTGGGGCACGCTGGACCGCCAGGGACGGCCCTGGCCGGCGGGCCCGGCGGGCGGCCATGTCGCGGTCGTCTCGGCGGTCGGATCTGGCTGGATCTCCTTCGTCGAAGAGAACATGCTCGGACAGCACGGTAATATCCCCAAGGAGACCACGACGCTGACCGAGAGCGGTGGCCATTGGACCATCGGGCGAACATATGGGACCAACGGTGGCCGCGCGCTCTACGGCTGGCTGCATTCCACACGCGACAGCGGCAAGTTCCCCGGACCCAGCGCCACCGCCACCACGACCAGCCCCGCCACGAACAGCCCGCCACGAACACTCCCCAGATCACCTCCCAGATCACCGCGCCTTCGCTGGCGCAGGGTGTCGTGGTGACTGGCGCTGGCGCGCTGGCCCAGCTTGTCTGGTCCGATACCCATTCGTCAGATCGCCCACCGACGTCTGGGCGAACCAAAGCCACAGGCGGAACCCCGCCCTCTGCGCTGGTGGAGAGCCTGGGCGCGCCACCGGGCGTCTCGCTGGCGCCCAACCAGACGCCAGCGGTCGTCACACTGCCAACTGGTGAGCGGTATAGCTTCGTGCGCGGCCAGGATGGGCGGCTCTACGCGGCCTACACCACGCCGAATGCGCCAGGCGCGCTCTGGCAAGCGCTGGGCGCGCCCCCAGGGGCGCTGCTGACGAGCGCGGCGACGGCGCTGTGGGATGGGGCCAATGTCGTGGTTGGCGCGCTGGGCAGCGACGGCGCGCTATGGACCCGTTCCGGCCCGGCGGGGATGCTCGACGGTTGGGTCAGCCTGGGCCATCCGGCGAACATCACCTTCCAGGGAACGCCCGCGCTCACCCGCGCGCCGGGATCACCTAACGTGGGCTGGCTCGCGCTGGCGATCGGACAGGATGGCGCGCTCTACGAGACGGACTGGAGCGTCTCCGCATCGGCCTCCACGGGAGCAACGAGTACCGCCACCCCACAAGCCTCTTCCCCAAGCCCCTCGCAAACGCCAGGCTGGAGCGCCTGGGCTCAGGTAGCGGCGCCAGGCCTTACCGCCTCGCTCACCGGCGCGCTGCTGGTCATACCGGAGCCACAGCCAGCGACCGCGTCCCAGCCGGTGAACGCCGCACCCGCGATAGGAGCGGTGGATACGCTGGCCACGGACGCGACCGGCCACCTCTGGCTGCTGCGCCGCGCCTCAATGGACCAGCCCTGGCAAGCGCGCGCCATCCCCATGCCGGATGTGAGCGCGACGCTGCTCAGCGCGGCGCTCACGCCTGCCGCGTCGAAAACGCGGGGCGCCGCGGCGTCGCTCCAGGTCTACCTCGCCGAGCCACAGGTGAGCGCCAGCCAGCCTACAGGCCAGCCTGCGGCGCAGCCAGTGGGGCCGGACATCCTCACCAGCGCGCTGCCGCTCAACACGGCGAGCGCCAGTAGCGCGCCCCATTGGGCGTCGCTTGGCGCCACACCAACTCGCGCATCGGATACCGCGACGGCGACGCCGGGCTCGTCTGTCGCGTTGAGCCTCGGACCAAACCTGAGCGCGTTGATGACGGCGCAGGGCGCACAGGTATCGCTCACTGGCGGCCAGGCGGCGCTGCGACTGCTCGCGCCGGGCGCCAAGGTGACGCCTGCCGCAAAAGCGGCGGCGAAATCCGCGCCTCTGGCGGCAGGAGCAGGAGCGGTTATCCTCGGACTTGTCGCGCCGTCCGACAGTTTCAGCGATTCCTTCACCGGAAGCGCGCCCGACTCGCGTTGGGTCATCACGGACTTGTCCTCCTCCGCCGCGCAGGAAGCGCAGGGCGCGCTGGCGCTCTCAGCGCCTACACCATCCGGGCGCGTAGAGGCCGCGCAAGGCGCGCCAGATGGCGCCTTCAGCGTCACCGTGCGGGTCACGCCAAACGCATCCTGGCGGGCGGAGCAGGGTCAAATCGCAGGCCGGCATCCTGCTGGCGTTGGATGACTGGAACACGCTCGCGCTCAGCATGCGGTCCGATGGGACGGTCGCGCTCTGCCCTGTCGTGAATGGGAAGGCCCTTGCTTGTAACTCAGTGGCCGCTCCCACGGCTGCGGATCCCAGCCAGGGGCTGTATCTGCGCATCAGCCAGACTAACGCGGGTCTGACAGGCGAGGCCAGCGCCGATGGGGCGAACTGGTCGCCGGTTGGCGCCTGGATTCCCACCTGGCTACCCAGCGCTGATGCGCCGCCCACCGGAGCCTACGCCCCTCCGGTCGCGCTCACCGACCCAGCCGGCCCCGTGGCTTTGCCCAGTGGCGATCGCGCCGCTCCACTGCTGTTCACGAGCCTGGGCCTCTTCGTGGAGAATGGGAGCCCGCAAAGCGCGCCGTTGGGGCAGACGCCAGCGAGCGCGCATATGGGCGCGTCAGTACGGTTCAGCGACTTGACGGCGTCCGTCGCGGCGAATGCGGCGCCGTGAGCGAGGGAGATGCCAGAGCGAAAGGCTGAATCGGACTGGATGTGCGGCCCGCATGTCGTATCCTGTAGCCATTGAGGCGTGGCGGCGGCCAGACGCGCTGACGCCAGTTCTGGTGACCGGGAAGGGACAAAGTCGGTTATGGAGCGGATCGCGACGACCATCCATGTAGCGCGCGAGCAGAATCATCTCGCGTGGGACAACAGCATCCCACCCATCGCGAGCATCCCATCGGGTGGCGTGGTGGAGTTCGACCTGCTCGACGCGGCGGGCGGGCAGCTTGGCCCGGATTCCACAGTGGAGTCTATCCGCACGCTTGACTTCGCCCGCGTAGACCAGGTGAACGGCCCAATCTACATTGAAGGCGCCGAGCCGGGCGACACCTTGCAGATCGAGCTGCTCGACCTGCAACCCGCCAACTGGGGCTGGACGGCCATCATTCCTGGCTTTGGCCTGCTCGCCGGCGAGTTCCCCGAGCCGGCTATCAAGGTCTGGAGCCTCGCGGACGGCTGGGGCGAGTTCAAGCCCGGAATCCGCGTCCCGCTGGACCCGTTCTGCGGCGAGATTGGCCTCGCGCCCGCCGCCGCAGGCCCGCACTCCACCATCCCGCCCTATCGCCACGGCGGCAACATGGACACCAAGCACCTGACGCGCGGCGCCACGCTCTTCTTGCCGGTCGAAGTCTCTGGCGCGCTCTACTCGATGGGCGATGGGCATGCCGCGCAAGGCGACGGCGAGGTCTGCGGCACGGCCATCGAGACGCCAATGCGCGCCACCGTGCGCCTCACCGTCCGCAAAGACCTCACGGTGGAGGAGCCACAGTTCCTCACCGCTGGCCCGCTCACGCCACGTACCAACACTGGGCAGTGGTATGGCGTCGATGGCATCGCGCCCGACCTTCAGGAAGCCGCGCGCAAGGCGATCCGCCACATGATCGCCCATCTCCAGGCCAGCTACGGCCTCAGCCGCGAAGAAGCCTACATGCTGTGCAGCGTCGCGGTTGACCTCAAGATTTCCGAGATTGTGGACGCTCCGAACTGGATCGTCTCAGCGTTCCTGCCGCTGAGCATCTTCGCCAGCTAGCCGCTCATCCAGCGGCGTCGAGTGAACGCGTATGGCGCCGCTGGGTGAGCGGGCGCGCTATAATGGGTGACATCCGCGCGCAAATCCGCGCGTCGCGATGTTGCGACTGTTTTCCTGGTTGTTCCCGAATCTGGAGGGATGTGGGCTGTGGGCGAAGAGACCGCCGCGAGCCGGCTTGTGGTCGTGACGGGGGTGTTCGACCTGCTGCACATTGGCCATCTACGTTTCTTGGAGGCCGCGCGGCGGCTGGGCGACCGCCTGACGGTCGGCGTGGAGAGCGACGAGCGCGTGCGACGCTGGAAGGGTCCCACACGCCCAATCCAAACCGAAGACGACCGCATGGCGCTGCTGGCGGCCCTGCGCGTAGTAGACGAAGTCTTCCTGATCGATAGCGAGCCAGTAGACCCGGAGTTTTACGCGCATCTGCTCCAGCCGCTCGGCGCGCGCTACATCGCCGTCACCGCCGACGACCCCTACCTGGAGCGGAAGCGTGACGCGATGCGCGCCGTTGGCGTGGAATTGCGCGTGGTCACACCGCGCATCGAGAACTACTCGACCTCGCACCTCGTCAAGCTGCTCGGCCTGCTCTAACGAGCCAGGCCGCGCGGCCCCAGCTACAGCGAGCGGCGGCCGTTCGTCGCGGTCGCTTGACGGGCGCGGCGGCGCGGGCGATACTATATGCTACACACTCAATGTCAATGTTGACACTGGAGCGCGCGGACGGCATGGCGCCGACTGCGCGCTTCTCATACCAGCGACCACTCCGCCTGGGCGCGGGTGTTCCCCGCGCTACGCCATCGAGGGCGATGCGCGCGACAGAGCGTGACCAGGCATCATCCGCATGACGCGGACACAGCGCGCGGCCCCACTCCCAGCGAGCGGCGGGCGCGCGGGAGGTCCATCTATGCGGGCGCCAGCAAGGCCAGATCCACCAGGGCGGCGCGCGCGACGCGCAAGCGTCCACGAAGCCCCCGATCTCAGCGGGATCACACGCGTGAATGATCCCACGTCCCTGCATGGCTTGCTGCGGCTCTGCGCGCAATACCTCCCCAACGATGACCTCAAGCTGATCTACCGCGCCTATCAGGTGGCCGCCGCCGCGCACGAAGGAACCTTGCGCCAGGCTGGCGAACCCTACATCGAGCATCCGCTGGCCGTCGCCACGATCCTCGCCGAGCTGGCGCTGGACGCGCAGGGCATCGCCGCCGCGCTGCTGCATGATGTGGTCGAAGATACCTCCATCACACGCGAGGATGTGGAGCGTGATTTCGGCGTCGCCATCGCTGAGCTGGTGGACGGCGTGACCAAGTTTATGGTCGTTGAGAGCCAGGACTCCGTACCAGGACGCGCCGGGGGCAGCGGCCCGCTCTCCACCCAGGACGCGGCGGCGAAACGCGAGCTCAAGCTACGTCAGCAGGTGGAGACGACACGCAAGCTTTTCGGCGCTATGCTCCACGACCCGCGTGTGGTGCTACTCAAGCTAGCGGACCGGCTGCACAACCTCCGAACCATGGAGGTGATGCCGCTGCACAAGCGCCAGATCAAAGCCCGCGAAACCCTCGACATCTTCGCCCCTCTCGCCGGTCGCATTGGCCTCTACCTCTTCAAGATCGAGCTCGAAGACTTCGCCTTCAAGTATCTCTATCCTGAGGAATTCGCGCGTGTCACGCGGCGCCTGGAGCAAGTAGAGCGCGAACGAGCCGCCTGGGCCGACGCCGTTTGTGAGACTATTCAGCGCGAGCTGGCCGCGAATGGCGTGCAGGCGGCGGTCAACTGGCGCATGAAACGACCCTGGAGCGCCTACGTGGAAGCACGCCAGGGTCAGCTCGATATCGGCGTCCTACATGACGTGTTCGCTTTCCGCACACTCGTAAACACCCCTGAAGATTGCTACCTCGCGATTGGCCTCATCCACCGCCTATGGCGTCCCCACGCCGATAGCGTCCACGATTATATCGCCGTGCCAAAGACCAACGGCTATCAATCGCTGCATACCACGGTCTTCGCGCTCGATGAGCGAATGGCGCAATTGCACATCCGCACACACCGCATGCACATCGCGGCGCAGCATGGCGTCGCCGCGCAATGGCTGGAGCGCGCGGCGCGGCGCGAGGCGGGCGAGATAGATCCGGCGCAGTGGCTCAAGCGCACAGCCTCGTGGGTCGGCCTGATCGCCAACTGGCACGGCGAGCTGAACCTGAGCGCGTCGGAGTTTGTCGAGACAGTGCGCGGCGAAATGTTCGCCGATCAGGTGTTCGTCTTCACACCCAAAGGCGACGCGCGAGAGATGCCCAGCGGGTCCACCGCGCTCGATCTGGCCTACCGCATCCACACCAACATCGGCGACACCGCGACTGGAGCCTGGGTGCAGACCTCGCGCGGCGATGAGCCTGTCTCCATGCGGGTCCCGCTATCGTATACACTCCATACTGGTGATGTCGTCACCATACTGCGCGACCCCACCAACCGTCCCCGCCCCGATTGGCTCAACATCGCCCGCACCCGCTACGCGCAGGAGCGCATCAATCGTGCGCTGCGCCGCCAGCCGGGGGCGTATGTGCGGACAGACGAGCGCATGTTTAGTGAGGAGCCGAGCGCGGAGACGGAGCCAGACCAACCCGAACCGCTCCTGCGCCCGTCGGGCAAGCGCGCGATCGTCCATCTCGCGCGCTGCTGCTATCCCGTGCTGGGTGACGCGATCGAGGGGCTGGCCGGGCGCGGGCGGCTGGTCACCGCTCATCGCGCCTGCTGCCGCACACTGCGGGCGACGGTGGCGCGACGGCACGAAGAAGGACAGCCCAACGCCACACCGATACCGCTGAGCTGGTCGCAGCTCCCGCCGGTGGACTACGCTATCTGTCTCACGATCTATGGCCTCGACTATGCGGGGCTGATGCACGACGTATCAGAGGCCGTGGCGGATATGGGCCTTGATATCTTGCAGGGGGCGGCGTCGGCCAACGCGGGCCGCTCGAAGGCCGCAATCAACATCATCCTGAGTTCCGGGCCGGAGCGCCGCCCCGACGAGATCATGCGGCGGCTGCGCTCGCTGCCGGGCGTCAGCCGCGTCGAGCGCGACCGGCGCCGCGGATGCGATGGGGGTGGCGTATGACACAGGCGCGTGAACAGCCAGAGGAAAGACCGCCGCTCCCCACACCCGCTGGCGTGGGCTCTGATGACGTGGTATCACTCGATCAGCGCGTCCGCGAGCTAGACGCGGCGATCACCTATCTGAGTCCAGAGGACGCCTCGCAAACGCGCGCGGCGTTCCTACTCGCGCGTGAGTCGCTCGCCAGCGCGCCCGCCGCCGAGCGCGCGAGCGTCGCGCGCCAGCTCGCCGACGCCGCCGAGACGGCCACCATCCTCGCGGACAGCCTGCGGATTGACGCGATCACATTAGCCGCCGTCCTCTTGACGCCAGCGGTGGCGCGAAACGCGCTGCCCGCTGATGATATCCAGCGCGCCCTGCCTGGCGAGGTCAGCGACCGCGCGCTCCACCTGATCAGCGCCATCGAGCGCTTCGACGCGCTACAGCGTCCGCGCGCTGCCTTGCGACGCTCCGCGCGCGCGGCGCCCACCGAAGCCGAGCAGGCGGGGCGTGGCCGCACACGTGGCCGCGAGCGGCAGCGCCAGCAGGACGAAGACGCGCTGCGGAAGATGTTCCTGGCCGTCGCTGACGACCCGCGCGTCGTGGTCGTCAAAATCGCCGACCACCTGCGACGGATGCGGCAGGCGGCCAGCGCCGCGGAGCGCCTGCGCGCGGGTATGGATGTCGCGGGCGAGCCGGGCGGTGAGACGATGGAGGATATCCGCGCGCTGGCCGAAGAGACCCGCGCACTCTACGCCCCGCTGGCCTCGCGCATGGGCATGGGCCGCGTGGATGGTGAGCTGGAAGATCTGGCGTTCGCGATCCTGGAACCGGAGGAGTTCCGCTGGTTGAGCGAGGCGGTGGCCGAAGAGACCTCCGAGCGGCGCTCGTACGTGGACCGCGTCTGCGAGGCGCTACGGGTCGAGATGCGCAAGATCGGCATCCGCACCGAGATTTCGGGCCGGGTGAAGCATCTCTATAGCATTTACCGCAAGGTAATGCGCGCGGGCGACCGCGACCTCTCACATCTCTACGACATCCTCGCCTTCCGCATCATTACCCAGAGCGAGGCGGACTGCTACCGCGCGCTGGGGCATGTCCACGATCTGTGGCGTCCGGTGGATGGCCGCATCAAGGACTTCATCGCCAACCCGAAGGCCAACGGCTACAAGTCGCTGCATACCACCGTGTTCTGCCTGGATAACCGTCTGGCCGAAGTCCAAATTCGCACGCGCGTGATGCACGAGACGGCGGAATATGGCGTCGCGATGCACTGGTATTACAAGGAGGCCGGCGACACTGCGCGCGCCGACGCCAAGTCCCTCCAGACCTGGATGCAGCAGGTGATGGAGTGGCGCCAGGAGCTGAAAGAGCCAGCCGCCGCCCGCGACGACGCGCTGCCCGCGGCGCCACCAGCGGCGCTGCAAGAGCAGATTTTCGTGCTCACGCCGCGCGGCGACGTGAAGGAACTGCCGCCCGGCTCAACGCCGCTCGACTTCGCCTATCGTGTGCACACCGATCTGGGAAACCACATCGGCGGTGTGCGCATCACGCAGGACGACGGCGCCGGACGCACGGTGCGCAAGCTTGTCCCGCTGGATTATGAGCTCAAAAATGGCGACATCATCGAGCTCATCAAGCGCAACGACGCCCACCCCACCCGCGACTGGCTGCGGATCGTGCGTACCAAGCTGGCGCGCACACGCATCCAGCAATATCTAAAAGCCCACGAGCGCGACATTGACATCCAGGTCGGGCGCGAGCGGCTAGACCGCGACCTGCGCGCCGCTGGTGTGCGCAAAGGGTGGGAGGACCTGACCGAGGAGGACATCCGCTGGATCGTTGAGCAGTTGAAGCAGCCTGACCAGGAAACGATGCTGGCGCAGGTCGGCTCGGACAAGCTGCGCGCGATCGCCGTGGTGACTAAAGCGCGCGAGCGGCTGAAGCTGGCCAACCCGGCGGAGGAAACCGCGCCCCAGGAACACGCGCCGCTCATCCCCTCACGCGAGGGGCAGGTAGAGGTGAGCGTCGAGGGGCTTGCGGGCATCCTGACCCAGCTCGCGAGCTGCTGCAACCCGCTGCCGGGCGACGCGCTACGCGGCTATATCTCCCGTGGGCGCGGCGTCGTCATCCACCGCGAAGACTGCCCCAACCTGCTGCGGCTGATGAAGCAAAGCCCGGAGCGCGGTATCGCCGTCTCGTGGCCTGCGCTTGGCGGACAAGAGGTCTTCCGCGCGCCGATCACGGTAGAGGGAACCGATCGGCAGGGGCTGGTGCGCGACGTGACTGGCGCTATCTCCGAATCCAAGCTGAACATGGTGAAGGTGGATGTCTCCACCAACCGCCGCACACGCAAGGCGATCATCAACGCCGTGCTGGAGATTCGCCGCCCCGAGGACCTGGAGACGGTGCTGCGCGGCATTCGCGGCGTGGCGGGCGTGCTCTCGGCGGGCCGCCGGACACCAGGCGGCGTTCACGGCGGCGCCGACTGAGCGCGAGGCGGAGGGCGGCGTCAGCGACGGGCGGGCGCGCGCCAAATGGCCCGCTCACGCTCGCGGGCCTCGTCCAGCAGGCGCTCGAAGCTGGCCCAGCGCCCCAAGGTGATGCGCCCCTCAGCCAGCGCGGCGCGCAGCGCGCACCCCTCTTCGCCGTCCGCATGCGAGCAATCTTCATACTCACAATCATCCGCGATGGGCCGCAGTTCAACAAACAGATGAGGCAACGCGTCCGCCGGGGCGTTCCACAACGCCAGCTCGCGGATACCAGCGGTATCGGCCAGCCAGCCACCCTCCGGCAGCGGCAGCAGTCGCGCGCCGGTGGTCGTGTGCCGTCCCTGGCCGGTGGCCTCGCTCACCTCGCCCGTCCGCTGGCCGGCATCCGGAAGCAAGGCGTTCATCAGCGACGACTTCCCGACGCCGGACGGGCCAGTAAGCAGCGACGTATGACCGGACAGCCGCTCGCGCAGCTCGTTCAGTCCAGAGCCATCCCGCGCGCTGGTCAGCAGGACGGGATACCCCAGGCTCGTGTAGAGCGCCAACGCCTCCTCGATCGCCTGATCGAGCCCCAGATCGCACTTATTGAAGAGAATGAGAGCGGGAATCCGGGCGTGCTCGCAGAGCGCCAGGTAGCGGTCGAGCAGGTCCAGCCGTGGCTCTGGCTCGCGCACCGCGAAGACCAGCGCCGCCAGGTCCACATTCGCCATCATCACATGCTCGACCTCGACCTCGCTGCGCGTGCGGCTCAGCGCATTGTAGCGGGGCAAAACCTCCTCGATCACGCCTTCGCTCGGGCCGAGGAGCGTGATGCGCACGCGGTCGCCAGTGGCAATACGGACGGGCCGCTCTGGCGCGGCCTCCGGCGCGGGGACCGGGGCCGCATGCCGTGAAGGCGCCGCCGCGCGCCCGCGCGCTCCGGCTGGCGCAGGCGCTGGGCGCGTCTTGCGCAATCGCCCGCGCGCCCGGCAAAGATACACCACGCCGTTCGCATAGACCTCGAAGAAATCGGGGGCCAGCGCGACCACCAGACCCTCCACGACATCTGGACGCGCAGACGCTTCGACGGCCACGGCAGCCTCGGCGTCGCGCGTTAGCGCCTCATCGTGTGGATCGGATGTCTCCGGCATCGGCCCTCCAGAGCGCGCCCATGTACAGGCCGCGCATGATGGTATCGTGTCCCTCTCAGCGCATCCATCCTTGGCCCGCGCTATCAGATGGCAGCGTATCGCGCGCTCGTGTGTGACGTCAAGGGAGGCGACGGCAGTTGCGCGCAGGTTGGCGATATGCCATGATGCGAAATGGCGTCTACACAGGGCGCCAGGAACGGGAAGCCAGTGGCAACTGGCGGGGGAGCGCGTCGCTGGACACGAAGACATGGAAGCCGGTCGCGGCGATTGACGCCGGCAGCAATACTATCCACCTAACGGTCGCCGCGCCAGACGCTAGCGGCCGGGATCTGCACCCGCTCGCAGATAACGCTGATCTCGTGCGGCTAGGCGCCGATGTGACCGAGATTGGCGCCATCGGCCCGGAGCGCGCGCAGCGAGCCATCGCCGCCATCAGGCAGCAGCTCATCATCGCGCGCGAGCATGGGGCTGAGACGGTGCTCGGCGTCGCCACCGAGGGTGTGCGCCGGGCCGCCAACGCCGAAGCATTCCTGCGGCGGGTCGAGGATGAGACCGGCCTGCGGCTGACCGCCATTACAGGCGAGCAGGAAGCGGCGCTGGCCTATTGGGGCGCGACGAGCGAGGACGCCAGCATCGCTGGCCTGCGCGGCGTGATTGATCTAGGCGGCGGCAGCCTGGAGATCATCGTTGGCGAGCGCGAGAAAATCGCCTGGCGCGTTTCGCTGCCCTTGGGCGCGGGCGTCACCCGCAAGCGCTGGGCGGCGAGCGACCCTCCGACCTTTGGCGAGCTGATCGCGACCTGGGAGGGGGTGCGCGGCGAGTTGGCGCGACTCCGTCCGCCCGGCTCCGTGGTGGATGTGACAGTCTGTGGCGGCACGGCGACCACGCTGGCCACCCTCGCTGGGCGCGCCTTCCACAAGCACGCCGACCCGCGCGTGGTCAAAGGCGCCGCGCCCGCCGTGAGCGGACGCCGCCGCGCGCTACCGCTCTCGACCCTCGATGCGCTTATCCGCCTGACGCTGCGCTCCACCGAGGAGGAGCTCACGAAGCGGTATCGACTGCGCGAGGGACGCGCACGGCTGCTCTTCTCCGGCGCGATCACGCTCTACGCCGGCCTCAGCCTGGTCGGCCTGGACGAGCTCTGGGTCTCGCGGCGTGGCATCCGCGAGGGGACCATCCTGGCCTGGCAGCGCGCCGGAGATCGCTGGCAGGACGCCGCGGCCCGCGGCGTCCTGCCAGCGAGGTGACTCGCGACCGGAAGCGGGCGCCCTACACTGTGCGTCCGCGTGAGCCCGTTACCAGCCGAACGACCAGCAGCAGAACCGCTGCGCCGAGGAAGGCGACGAAGAAGCTCCACAGGTTCCACCCGGTAAAGCCAGCCCCGCCGAACAATTCGACGACCAGGCCGCCAATGAACGCGCCAATGATCCCGACGATCACGTTCATCAGCACACCCATCCCGCCTCCCCGAACTACCACGCTCGCCAGCCAGCCAGCGAGGCCGCCGATGACGATCCACACCAGAATATCCCACATATGCTGATTCCTCTCCGTTCAGTGCTGTTCGGTGCGCGCCACCACCGGCGCGAGGCTTCGTCAGCCTGATGGCGTAAGGTTCGCATGCGATATGCCAGTCATTGTCAACTCGGCGCCAATCACACGCTACCGTCCAATTTTCGTATTGCGCGCGGGCGTCGTCTCCCTCACAATTCTCAATGCGCGTCGCCACCCAGGCTCGCCGTTGGGCTTCGTGGCCTCGCGGGATGGGATGAAGCGACGCTATGACGGACGAGAGCCACACGCGCGATGTCAACGCGCGCTATACCTTCGACGATCTCGAAGCCCGCATCCTGGACGGGCTGCGCGCCATGGGCAAAGACCCCGACGCGCTCACCCCAGAGGACCTCGCGCCGGCGGACCAGTTACACTCCGGCGGCCTCCAGGCGACGCTTGAGTTAGTAGCGCTGGCGGCGGTCGGCGCGCATGAATCAGCGCTCGATGTCGGCGGCGGGCTGGGCGGGCCAGCGCGCATCCTGGCGAGCCGCAGCGGTTGCCATGTGACCGTGCTCGACCTCAACGAGGCGTTCTGCCGCACGGGAGCAGCACTCACCGCGCGTGTAGGGGTGAGCGACCGCGTGACGTTCCAGCAGGGCGACGCACAGGCCATGCCTTTCCCCGATGGCAGCTTTGATGTCGCTTGGACACAGCACGCTTCGATGAACATCCCGGACAAGCGATTGCTCTATCAGGAAATCTTTCGCGTGCTGCGTTCTGGCGGGCGGTTCATCTTCCACGACCATATGGCAGGGCCAGTCCAGCCCATCCATTTCCCCGTCCCGTGGGCGCGCGATGAGACGATCAATCACCTGATCGCCCCAGAGGAGGCGCGCGCGCTGCTGCGCGAGGTGGGATTCCGCGAGCGCCTCTGGGAAGACCAAAGCGACGAGACGACCGCCTGGTTCCGAAAGAGCCTGGCGCGCATGAACGCGGCTGGCGCCGCGGCGATCCCGCTCGGGCTGCGGCTGGCGCAAGGGGCCGATTTCGATGAGATGATGCGCACGCAGGGGCGCAACTTCGAGGAACGCCGCGTGTCCACGATTCTGGCGCTGCTCGACCGGCCATAACCCCTACGCCTGGCGCTCGCTAAGAGCCTAAGCGCTTGGCCCACAGCGCGCCAATTTGGCGGAGCGGGTCGCGCGCCTTGGTTTCATGCTTGCGGATATCACGTCCGCATCCGTGACAACGGCACGATACTCGCATGTGAGCTTCAGACGGTCATTTTCGGGCGAGTGGTGGCAGCGAGGCGCCGCGCCAAACCCGAGGCGACTGCTTTAGAGGAGGGATAGCATGAGACGTCGGAGTGTCGTGCGACTGGCCGTCATTGGAAGCGTGGTGGCAGCCTGCATAGTCTTTACGAGGCGCTGGGATCTCCGCTGGGGCGCCACTGACCAGGAGATTGCGGAACCACTGCCCGGAGATGACCTCATCCCGCGCCCAAACCTCAGCGCGACCCGCGCCCTCCTCGTTCGCGCCTCCGCCAAACAGGTCTGGCCCTGGATCGCACAGTTGGGGCAGGGACGTGGCGGGCTCTACAGCTACGACTTCTTCGAGAACCTTGTGGGCTGCGATATCCACAGCGCGGATCGCATCGTGTCCGAATGGCAGAATGTCAACATCGGGGACAAATTCAAGCTTCATCCAGAGGTGGCGCTCGATGTGGTCGCACTCGATCCGGGACGATCACTCGTTGTCCGCGGCGGTGTTCCGATGGAGAATACCCGGCCGCCCTACGACTTCACCTGGTCTTTCAGCCTTCGGGAGCTGCCAGACCGGACGACCAGGCTGCTCGTCCGGGAGCGATACGCATACACCCGCTGGTGGGCGCCGCTCCTCGTCGAGCCGGTCGAGGCGATCAGCTTCGTGATGAGTCAGAAGATGCTCCGGGGAATCCGGGATCGGGCCGAACGCGCCGCCGCTCTTGAGCGCGCCGGCTATGCGTCATGAACGCAAGGCGCGCTTACCCGCGCTTCGCCCATTCCGCCTGACAGGTCTGGCAATATGTGAGCGGGTTAGGAGCGCTGCTTGGCCCAAAGCGCCAGCGTCGCTGGGTTCGTCGCGCAGATTTTGTCCCTATTCATGTAGGTGAAGGAGCCATTATCGCCATACATATGCCAGCACTGCGACTGATGCCACATCATCTCGCCATCGTGCTCTTCGCCGCATTAATGACATAACCGTTCGGGTGCTCGCGCTGCCAATCCTCGAAATTCCTGTCAGTCTTTGGGATATACAGGCCATCTCCCATGCTGGAGCCCCTTCTTCTGATTGCGCCGATCAAACGGCGAGCGTGTAATGCGCTCAGCGTACGCTCGCTAAAGGGAAGGCGCCTCAGCAGAAATGCCCACTCACTCGGGCTTGCGGGCGATGAGAAGGAAGCGTGCGCTCTGCGTCTCCAGATAGCCGTCCGTCTGAATACGCTCGTGCAGCCGCAGAAGCGCGTCGCGGTAGCGGGCAATAGTGAAGTCGGGAATCTGCCAGGGGATGGCTTTGAGGTAATAGATCAGCGCGCCGATGTCGTAATACCGCGTCGGCGCTGTCGCCTCGCGCCGCGTGAGGATGGTGAACCCCGACGTCTCCAGGCCGTGCGCCGCCTCCTCCAGGCTCCAGTTCGCCCACCCCACATCAAACGGAACGCCGAGCCAGTCGCTGACGGCCTTCTGGCTTGGCCCATCAACTTGCTGGGTGATGAAATGGCCGCCGGGGCGCAGCGCTCGGTAGACCTCCTCTGGGCGGTAGGATTCATGGCGGTTGATGATGAGGTCGAGCGAGCCAGACGCGAGCGGCAGCGTATCCGATTCATCAATCGCATAGATCTGCACGCCGAGCGGCTCCAACCGCTGGCGGGCGATGGGGACATTGGGCGGATAGCCCTCGGTGGCGACTGTTTCGGCGGGCAGCGGCCGTAGACAGGCCAGAAACTCACCGCCACCCGTGCCCAGATCGGCCATCGAGCGCGCCTGCCAGAGATACGGCAGGACCTCGCTGGCGTAGCTCCAGGGCAACGGCCCCGACGCCATCCGCTCCGTCCGCGTCAGCCAGGAAAAATCCCAGCCCGCGAACGGCTCATCCGCCGCCGTCAGGTAGCGCTCGAAGTCGTCATGCGCTCGAATCATCGCAATCTTTCCATTTGAAGTGGGAGCGCGCTACCTCCTCGCCCCCGCGTATGGCCAGTCGCGCAACGCGCGCCTCAATCCTCCAGCAGACCGCGGCGCATGGCGTATTTGACCAGCTCAGCGCGGCTGTGCAGGTTCAGCTTGTCCATGATGTGCGTGCGGTGCGTGTCCACCGTCTTGGGGCTGATGTAGAGCCGCTCGGCGATCTGGTTGTTGGTCAGGCCCTCCGCCACCAGTTTGAGAATCTCGCGCTCACGCTCGGTCAGCGCGCTGTAGCTGTCGCGCTCCTCGCCAGAGCGCACCCGGAGCAGATAATCGCCGACCATCATCGTCTGCGCTGAGGGCGACATGTAGAACCGCCCAGAGTAGACGACGCGGATCGCCGAGATCAACTCGGTATCGGCGGCCTCCTTGAGGATGTAGCCTGAGGCTCCCGCGCGCAGCACCTGGAAGAGATATTCCTCGTTTTCGTGCATCGTCAGAATCAGCACACGCGTGGACTCCAGCGCGCGCTTGATCTGGCGCGTCGCTTCGATGCCATTCATCTCTGGCATCGTGATATCCATCAGCACGACATCCGGCTGAAGGCGCAGCGCTTCAACCAGCGCCTGCCGCCCGTCGCTGGCCTCACCAACGACCTCGATATCGGGCTGAGCGTTGAGCATCATGCGCAGTCCGGCGCGCAGGATAGTGTGGTCATCAGCCAGCAGCACCCGTATCTTGGCGGACGCCGAAGGCGTCGCGCCGGTCTGAGCGCCTGCGCTGGGACGCTGAGGGCGGTCGGTCTCGTTACTCATAGTCGGGCCAACATCTGTCGCATACGATCCATTCTCATCCTGCCCAGACTGGCGCGCTCATGCGCGCCGCGCTGGGCGTCGCGTGTTCGTCTGGCTCGCGCGGGGAATAGTGACGGTCATCAGCGCGCCCGCGCCGGGCTCGGAATCAATCTCCACCGATCCTCCCAGCAGTGTAGCGCGCTCCATCATCCCCGCCAGGCCCAGGCCGCGGTCTTGCCAGGGCTTGCGCAGCGTGGCTGCGGCGTCGAACCCCGCGCCATCATCGCGCACAGTAGCGCGCATCAGCGAGCCGTCGTCAGTCAGCGTCACCCAGGCGTGGCGCGCGTGGGCATGTTTGGCGGTATTTGTCAGGGACTCCTGAATAATACGATAAAGCGCCGTCTCCATCTCGGCGGGCAGCCGCTCGCGCAAGCCGCTAGAGGTCAGCTCCACTTCGACGCCGCATTTCTGCTGGTATTCCTTGACATACCAGCGCAACGCCGGCAGCAAGCCCAAATCATCCAGCGCGCTGGGGCGCAGGTCCAGGCTAATGTTCCGCACTGCGCGCAGCGTCTGGTGGGCCAGCGCGCGCGTCTCGCCGATGCGCTCGCGGGAGGCGTCATCGTAGACCGACTCCTCAACCAGCGCCAGGCTAATCAGCAGCGAGGTCAGCACCTGGCTGGTCTCGTCGTGCAATTCACGCGCGATGCGCTTGCGCTCTTCCTCCTGGGCATGGAGAATATGGCTGGCGCGCGAACGGGAGAGGTCGTCAATCGCTTCGATCATGCTATTGAACGTCGCGGCGAGCTGGTCGGCCTCCGGGTCATACCCTGTGACGGGCGCCTTGCTCGTCAGGTCGCCGGCCTGCGCCAGCTTCATCGTCTCGCGCAGCCGCGTGATTGGTGTCAGGGCCAGCTTGAGCAGCGCAAAGTTGATGGCGACGCTGACGAGCAAGCCCGTGGCGATAAACAGAATCAGCATCGGCAGCCCACCGGAAGTGTTAATGCGGGTGGCAAGATAAGTGCCCAGTGTGGCGCCCAGCAGCACGACGACGCTGTTGGCGAACAGCACCTTGTAGAGCAGCGGCAGCGCGAGGATACGACGCAGCCGCGTGACGTGGAGCCGGGTTTCAATGGCGCGTTCGTCGTATCCGCTCAGCGCGCTATAGCCGCCAATGTCGTCGCAGCCAGGCGCTCCTGTGGTGATCTGGTCGTTCATGTCGCTACCGCCCTCTCGAGACATATTCACAGGTATTGTATGCGCCAGGGATTCAAGCGTCAAAAAAACCGGCGCAACGCTATGCGCGGAAGGGAAACCAAATGCGAAAACGGGATGCGAGCGGACGTATCCTGAGCCATTGGACGACGGTGTTGACTCGCCCTGGAGTGGCGACCTTTGACGCCCAGCGTCCACACGCTAGTTGGCGCGTCGTCTGGTGGAGCGTCGCCGCGCAGGCGGTCATTGAGGGCGCGGCGGTCGCATGGGTGATCGCGGGGCCAGCGTCACGGGCTGGCGTCTCGTCGCTGCCATTCGGTCCGAAGCTCTCTCTCCCGCGCGAGCCGCTCTGGCTCGGGCTGGCGGCGTTCGCTGGATCTTTTGTCGAATTCTTCCTCTTTTCAGGACTGCTCTACGCCATCTCCAGGATCATCGGCGGACGCGGCGCGTTCAGGACGCAAGCCTATCTCATGGCCCTTTTCTGGGTCCCGTTGATGGCGCTCTCGGCGATCGCACAGCCACTCGGCGTGATAGGCTCCGTACTAGGCCTTGCCGCGCGAACCTATGCGCTGATCCTGCTCGGGCCAATGCTAGCCTCCGCGCATGACATGCCGCTCAAGCGCGCCTGGCTGGCGCTGTTGATGGTTGTAGCGCTGGGGGCGCTGCTCGCTTTGCTCGCGTTTGTGTTTGCTGGCGCGTGGATGAGCGCGCTCTTGCGATGACTTGGCGGATATGACAGGGGATAGATGAAGCGATGGACTATCAGTTACGTCTGATGCGCGACGCCGACCTGCCAGCGGTGGACAGGCTCCTGCGGCTTGCCTACCGCAACGAATCAGATTACACCCCGCGCATGCGCCGCCAGCTTGCGCTACAGCCTGATGGCTGGCTGGTGGCGGAGCGCGATGGCGCGCTCCTGGGATGCGGCGGCGCGACCATCATGGGCGCGGTCAGTTACATTGGTCTGGTGGGCGTTGACCCCGCCCGGCAGCGCCAGGGGATCGGGGCCGCGCTGATGCGCGCGCTGATCGACTGGAGCCAGGAGCGCGGCTGCGCTACCATCCTGCTCGACGCTTCAAACGCGGGCAAGCCGCTCTATCTCAAACTAGGCTTTGTGATCGAGGATACTGTGCGTATCTGGCGCGCCCAGCAGACGGTGTTAGTCCCTCGCACGCTCCCTGATGCAACCGTCATTCAGCCGTTTCAGGAAAGCGACCTGCGCGAGATCATCGCCTTCGACGCGCGCGGCTATGGCGCGCCGCGCGACCGCATAATCATGGCCTTCATCGAGGATGATCCAGCGCTGGTAAGCGTTGCGCGCGATCATGATGGAGCGATTCAGGGCTACCTCATCGTCCAGGCTGCATTACAGACAATGGGGCCATGGCTGGCGGCGACCCCAAACGCCGCTCGCGCGCTGCTCGTGGATGCGCTCTCGCGCCACGGGGCGCTCATCGAGGCGGTGATAACGCCCGATGCGAACCACAATGCCGCAGTCATCCTGCGCGCGCTGGGCTTCGCCCCCACACGCACGTTGGCGCACATGCGACTGGGCGCCCCACTCCCAGCATCGCGCCGCCAGACAGTCTACGGCCAGGTCAACCTGGCGCTGGGCTAATACGCCATCCACACGCCTGGTAAATGCGGCGCCACGGCGGGCGTCTGATTCTCTGGGTGGCTCGTGAGGTGGCGGGCGCCCATCCTGCCAGCGTGTGGCGTCCCTTTGCGGCGCGCTGGCGGAGGGAAGGGAGTCGCGCGTTGCGATATGTCATCAACCAGGCCCCCAGGATGCGGGCTTCGCACCTGCCTGGCGCTGTCTGGCTCGGCGCCATTGCGCTGGCGCTCATGCTCGCGGGGTGCGCCTCCACCGGTGGAACGCCTACACCGATCGTCACACCGCATGTACAGCTTGGCCCCAGCCTGGCGGGCCAGTCCGTCTACGTCACAGTGTCACTGGGGCAAAGTGAACAGAACGACGGGCTGACCATCGCGCTGAACGCTCAAAGTGGAGACCTCCGCTGGAAAACCGACACTGGCGGCACAGGTGGGACACCCGCAGTAGCGAGTGGCGCGGTCTACATGGCCTCCGAGGATGGCTCGATACGCGCGCTGGACGCCACGACGGGCAAGCAAAGCTGGGACTATACGCGCACGGTGGGAATTAGCGCGCAATCTGGCTACGATGGCTACGCGACCGTCAGCGGCGGCGCCGTCTATGTCACCAGCGACAGCGGCGCGCTCTTCGCGCTGGAACGCAGCGACCGGCAAGCCGCGCTGGGTGGCTACCTGGCCTTCGGCCAGTGATACGCTTTACGCGCCGCCTGCCGTGGATGGCGGGATGGTCTTCGTCGCCGCTGGCGGCCCGGATGGCGGCGCCTACGCGCTCGACGCGACGACCGGCAAAACCGTCTGGAAAACGGCGCATACCCAGGGCTTCGACGCGCGGCCGCTGGTTGCGAACGGAGTGGTCTATTTCGCCAGCCAAGGCTCCAACACGCTCGTCGCGCTGGATGAGAAGACGGGAGCCGCGCGCTGGTCAACCGGGTCATCGGGCGTCAACTCGCCGCCCGTGGCGAGCGGCGGCCTGATCTACGTCGCGGGCGCCGACGCCATCATCCACGCGTTCCACATCCAGGACGGCTCGCCCGCATGGACGTTCCAGACTGGCGGAAACGCGCCGGCGCCACTGCTAGCCACCGGCGCGGCGATGGCGCTGGACGGCGGGACGCTCTACGCTGGCTCGCAGGGTGGCGCGGTCTACGCGCTGGACGCGACGACGGGTAAGCAACGCTGGGTCGCCTCGACCGGCAGCGCGATGGACGCACCTCCAGCGGTGGCGGGTGGCGCGGTCTTCGTCACCACCGAATCAGGCGAAGTCCTGGCCTTCCGCGCTAGCGATGGCGCGCCCGCCTGGACCTATTCCGCTGGCCCCAACGCCCTCATCACCTCTGGCCCAGTCGTCGCTCCTGCCGCCAGCGCGTAGCGCGTATACCCCCCTCTCCCCGCGGGAGAGGGGGCCAGGGGTGAGGTCGCCCCCTACGCCGTCAGCACCGCCTGCCGCCGGGCCATGACTACCGCCCGCAGGATAGCCTTCTGTACGTGCAGCCGGTTCTCCGCCTGGACGAAGACCCGCGAGTGCTGCCCGTCAATCGCCTCGTCGGTGATCTCCTCGCCACGATGAGCGGGCAGCGGATGCAGGACGATCGCGCCCGGCGCGGCGTGCGCCAGCAGCGCCGCGTTCACCTGATACGGCGCGAAGATCGCCCGCCGCGCCTCCGCCTCATGCTCCTGCCCCATGCTGGCCCACACGTCGGTATAGATCGCGTCCGCGCCTGCCGCCGCTTCGGCGGGGTCGCGCAGCAGCGAGATCGAGCCGCCGGAGAGCGCCGCGTCGCGCTTGGCGCTGGCGAGCGCGGCGGGGTCCGGCTCGTAGCCAGCGGGCGTAGCGATGCGCACATGCATGCCCGCCTTGGCCGCCGCCTGCGTCAGTGAGTGGGCGCAGTTGTTTCCGTCGCCAACATACGCCAGCGTCTTCCCCGCCGCGCCGCCCAGCTGCTCCTCGATGGTGAAAACATCCGTCAGGCCCTGGCAGGGGTGATGGCTGTCAGTCAGTCCGTTGATGACCGGGACTGGCGACCAGCGCGCCAGCTCCTCGACCAGCGCATGGCTGAACGTGCGGATGAGGATCGCGTGGACGTAGCTCCCCAGCACCTGCGCCACATCCTTGACCGCCTCACGCTGGCCCAGGCCCACCTCCTGCCAGGAGAGATACAGGCTATTCGCTCCCAGCTCACGCGCGGCCACTTCGAACGAGACGCGTGTGCGCAGCGATGGCTTCTCGAAGAGTAGCGCCACCGTGCGCCCGGCCAGCGGCTGCGCGGCGTTGGGGGCCGTCGCGCGCGCCAGCTTCAGCAGGCGGGCCTGCGTGAACAAGTTCTCCATATCCTCAGAGCTCATGCCGTCCAGCGTAAGCAGATGCGTCAGATGTGTCGCGCTTGTCATAGTGGTCATTGATGGGCCTTGCCTCTCATGGGTGATGGCGCGCGGCGCGCCGTACGGCCTTACGACGCGGGAGCTTCGGTTGGTTGAGGCGCTGGGAGCGTGGGGCCGGTAAGCTGGGTGAGCGCCGCGCCGCCCGCTTCGCCGGAAAGCAGCTGTATCTGCGCCTGTGTTTTGACCGGCAGGCCCCACAGCGCGATGAATCCCAAGGCGGCGTCATGATTGAACTGGTCACCCCGGTCATAGGTGGCCAGCGCGTGCTGGTAGAGCGAGTGCGGCGAGCGGCGGCCCACCACCATCACCTGGCCGTGATGCAGCTTCAACCGCACATCGCCACTGACGAAGCGCTGCGAGCTTGAGATGAACGCCATCAGGTCGGCGTGCAGCGCGGTAAACCACTGGCCGTTGTAGATCAGCCGGGAGTACTCGCCAGCCAGCGAGTCCTTCACCCGCGACTGATCGCGGCTGAGCGCCAGCGACTCCAGCGCCTTGTGGGCGGCGAGCAGCGTGGTCGCGGCAGGCGCCTCGTAGACCTCGCGCGACTTGATGCCCACCAGCCGGTTCTCGATCATGTCAATGCGCCCGACGCCGTGCGCGCCAGCCAGCGCGTTCAGCTTCTGCACCAGCGTCACTGGGTCTAGCGTCTCGCCATCCAGCGCGACCGGGATGCCGCGCTCGAACGTGATGGTGACTTCGGCGGGCGTGGCGGGCGCGCTCTCCGGGCTGGCCGTCCAATCCCAGACATCGGTAGGTGGCTCTGACCACGGGTCCTCCAGCACGCCAGCCTCGACGCTACGCCCCCAGAGGTTGGCGTCCACGCTGTACGGGCTGGCATTGGTCGCGGCGACGGGGATACCATGCTCGGCGGCGTACTCGATCTCCGCGTCGCGCGTCATCTTCCACTCGCGCACCGGAGCGATGATCTTCAAGTCGGGCGCCAGCGCCATGATCGAGACATCGAAGCGCACCTGGTCGTTGCCCTTACCTGTGCAGCCGTGGGCCACCGCGACCGCGCCCTCCTGCCGCGCCACATCCACCAGCAGCTTGGCGATCAGCGGACGGGCCAGCGCCGTCGCCAGCGGATACGTCCCCTCGTAGAGCGCGCCCGCCTGGAGCGCGGGCCAGACGAAGTACTTCAGGAAGTCCTGCCGCGCGTCCACTGTAATCGCTTTGACTGCGCCGATCTGGCGGGCCTTGGCGGCCACCGCGCTGATATCTTTCTCGTTGCCGACATCAATCGTCAGCGCGATGGTGTCCATCCCATAGGTCTCTTTGAGCCAGCGGATCGCCACCGAGGTATCGAGCCCGCCGGAATACGCCAGCACAACTTTGTCCGCCATGATGAGTCTTGCTCCCTTTCGCGCCTCGCGCGCATCGTGTCTCGTGGTATGTCGTGATGTGAAGTGATGAATCCGGGTCTGCGCTCAGATGCCGAGCGCGATGGATGTATCCGCCGAGTCCCCTGCGCCTCCGTTTGGAGGAGCTGGCAGGCGATCCCGGCTCTGGCGCGGGCAGCGCGCCGCTTGCCAGCGCGTCGAGCGCGGCGGTGAACGCCTGCTCGCGGCGACGCCACGTCTCGCGCGCTGCGACAATGCGCCGCGCCACGCCGTCGAGGTCCAGCGCGCCGGGCGCGCCCTCATGCGCGCGCTTGCGCAGGCGCATCACCAGGTCGCCCGGCTCCTGCGCGCCGGGACTCGCCGCCACCTCGCGGTAGGCGTCGCGGAAGGGAACGCCCTGCGCGACCAGCACATACGCGCGGTCGGTAGCGAACAGTTCGGCGGCGCAGGCGGCCTCCAGCTTGTCGCGCTGTGGCTTCAGCCCGGCGGCGAAGAGCGTCACGACTTCCAGGCTTCCCGCCGTCAGGCTCAACGCCTCGATCAGCGGCTGTTTTGTCTCCTGGTAGTCCATGTTGTAGCCAGATGGCAGCCCGGCCAGCGTGTGCAGCGCCTGCGCTTGCAGCGCGACGACAGTGTGCGCCCGCGCCCGCACCAGCTCCAGCGCGCTCAGGTTGCGCTTCTGCGGCATGATGCTGCTGCCGTCGCACAGTTCCTGCGGCGCGGTGAAGAAGCCGTACTCGCTGGTGGTGAAGAGCAGGACATCCTGCGCCCACTTGCCCAGGTCGAGCATGATGAGTGTCAACGCCTGAATGGTCGCCGCCTCGATCTTGCCGCGCGCGTTGGCCGCCGTCAGCGTGTTGTGGTGGACCGAGCCGAAGCCCAGCAGCGTCGCGACATACGTCCGGTCGAGCGGCAGCGGCGCGCCATAGGCGGCGGCGGAGCCCAGTGGGTTCTGATCGTTGAGCGCCCAGGCGGCGTCCGCCGCGATCAGGTCATCGAGCAGCGCCTCGGCGAAGCTGGCCGACCACAGCCCGACCGACGAGAGCATCGCCCGCTGCATGTGGGTGTAACCCGGCATCGGAACCCACTCGTGCGCCCGCGCGAAGTCCGTCAGCGTCTCCGCCAGCGTCAGCGCCCGCGCGACGACGCCCAGCAGCGCCTCTTTGGCGTAGAGCCGCAGGTCCACCAGCGCCTGATCGTTGCGCGAGCGCCCGGTGTGCAGCTTCTTGCCCGCCTCACCCGCGCGCTCCACCAGCAGCCGCTCGACCAGGGTATGGATGTCCTCTTCCTCGGCGGCGGGGGCTAACGCGCCCGTTTGGGCTTCCGCCAGCAGCCCGCGCAGCGCGCTATCCAGCGCGGCCCAGTCGTCAGCGGAGAGCAGGGCCACATGGCGCAGCATGCGAGCCTGCGCCAGCGAGCCCAAGATGTCATGCCGGGCTAGCTCCGCATCCAGCGCAGCGTTGCGCGCCGCCTCGAAGCGGGCGATGGTCGCTTCGTGCGTGTAGCCCTTCGCCCAGAGTGTCGTCGCCATTGGGTCTTCTCGCCCTTCTCGCCAAAGAATAGCGTTCGCTTGCTTTTGAGGCGACAAAGCCGCCCCACAGCGCGTCATCCGCGTTTCTGAAAAATCAGCCAGGAGCATGGGTAATCCACGCGCTGGCCTGGATTCTCATGTGATTCAGGGAAGAGATCGCGTGCGGCGTTCCGCCGGCCTCATCGCCAGCGGAGACATCCTCGTAGCGCGCCCGCGCGCTTCCCGAACTCGCAGTGGAGGGCGGAGGGCAAAACAAAACGCCCCGTCGCCACGCTGCGCAAACTCCATGCAGCATGGGGACGAGGCGTTATAAACCCCGCGGTACCACCCCGATTGTCACTCCAACCGCGCCAGCCATGCTGTCTGCGGGAAGCGACCTCTCAGTTGTCCGTCTCAGCGTGTGGACTCACCTGGCGTACTTGCGCCTCACGGCGCGTTCTTCCGCCAACCGCTCCTGAGCGCGTTCGCCGCCATCTCACCATCCCGGGCTTCCACTCTGCCCCGGGTCGCTGTCGGGAGATGTGCGGCTACTGGTCTCAGTCGTCGCGGGCTGTCTGTATTGTTTCAATGGCGATACTATAGCGCACGCCATCACGTTCTGTCAAATACGCGCTGGCGAGGCTGCTACAGATCGATATAGACGTTCTTGACCTCGGTGTACAGCTCCATGCCGTACATACCAAGCTCGCGCCCGATGCCGGACTGCTTGTAGCCACCGAACGGCGCCTCGACGTGGATCGAATGGTTGGTGTTGACCGAGAGCGTTCCGGTGCGCACCCTCCGGGCCGTCCGCAGCGCGCGGCCAATGTCGCGGGTCCAGATCGAGCCGGAGAGCCCGTAAATGCTATCGTTGGCGATACGCACCGCCTCGTCTTCGGTATCGAAGGGGATGATAACGGCGACCGGGCCGAAGATCTCCTCCTGAGCCACACGCATGCCCGCGTTCACCTCGTCCAGCACGGCGGGGACCAGGAACGAGCCAGCCGCCAGCGCCGGATCATCTGGAATGCCGCCGCCGGTGAGCAGCCGCCCGCCCTCTTCCTGGCCAACGCGCACGTAATCGCTGACCCGCTCCTTTTGCAGTGGCGAGATGATCGCGCCCACATCGGTCGCCTTATCCAGCGGGTTGCCCACCTTCAGCCGCTTTGTCCGCTCCACGAAGCGCGCGGTGAACTCCTCGTAGGCGCCACGCTGGACGAGGATGCGGGAGCGCGCGGTGCAATCCTGCCCCGCGTTGCCGAAGATGCCCGGCACGGCCTGGTCGGCGGCCTTCTCCAGGTCAGCGTCATCGAAGATGATGTTGGCCGACTTACCTCCCAGCTCGAGTGAGAGCCGCTTGATGTCATCCGCCGCCATGCGCATCAGCTCGCGCCCTACCTCAGTCGAACCGGTGAACGCGACCTTGTCCACGCGCGGATGCCGGACCAGAGCCGCGCCGATCACTGGCCCCGACCCTGTCAGCACATTCACCACACCATCCGGCACGCCCGCCTCCTGGCAGATCGCGCCCAGCGCCAGCGCCGTTAGCGGCGTCTGCTTCGCGGGCTTCATGACCAGCGTGCAGCCCGCCGCCAGCGCGGGGGCCAGCTTCCACGACGCCATCACGATCGGGAAGTTCCACGGCACGATCTGCCCCACCACCCCCACCGGCTCGCGCAGTGTGAAGTCCAGCCCGGAGCCGTAGACGGGGATCGTCTCGCCGAAGACCTTGGTCGCCGCGCCCGCGTAATACTCAAAGCACATCGCGATGCCCTTGACCTCGGCGGTCGCGTCTCGGATCGTTTTGCCGCAGTTCTTCGATTCCAGGATCGCCAGCTCGGTCGCGCGCTCGCTGATGAGGCTTGCGATCTTCAGCAGCACCTTGGCGCGACGCCCGGCGGGCCAGCGCGACCACGGGCCGTCGTCGAAGGCGGCGCGCGCGGCGGCCACCGCCCGCTCCACATCCTCCAGCCCCGCCTCAGCCACGGTCGCCAGCGTCTCGCCGGTCGCCGGATTCACCGTCACGTATGAGCGCCCGTCGGCGGCGGGAACCCGCTTGCCGCCGATCAGCAATTCCTCGGTCGCCAGTGTCGTGGACATCGTCGTCACTCCTCGCTGCCATAGTCGCCACAGAACAGGCCCGCTCCACAGCCATTACAGGATGTACGGATGTATCGCTGCCATTATGGCAGCGCCGCGCCCCTCGCCACAAGACGCGGGGCACGTCAGTGCTGACGAAGACGCAATATCGCCCCAACCGCGTGGCGATTGGGGCGATATAAAAGCACTGAGTGGCGGAGGTTAGCGCGAAGCGGGCGACGCTTTCGTCTGAACCGCACGCGCCGCCGGGGCGCTCTGAGGCTTGCGGGTCATGCGCCAGAAATAGCCGCCGAAAGCGGCCAGATAGACTACATAGAGCGAGAGTTGCAGGGCTGTCGGCGATTGCGCGTAGCCGATGAACGCGTGCAACATGTCACCCACGACACTATCTTCGGAGAGGATATGCGCCGTGCTCCAGAGGTGGACGCCGCCTACACTGACCCAGCCAAGCTCCTGCATGTTCTGGATGGCGTCGCCCAGCAGACCCGCCGCGAAGATCAAGAGCAGCACGCCCATGACGCGGAAAAAGATGCGATAGTCGAGCTTGTAGCCCATGCGATAGATCGCCCAGCTGAGCGTGACCGACGCCGCGATGCCGAGCGCCGCGCCCGTCAGCCATAGCAGCCCGTTGGTCTGAAAGGCGAATGCCAGCGCGAAGACTGAGGCCTCCAGCCCTTCGCGTCCCACCGTCGTGAACGCCAGCAAGCCCAGCGCGAAGCCCGACCCCGCCGCCGTAGCCTTCTCGGTGATCTCGCGCTTCAGTGTGCGGCTGTGGCGCTGCATCCAGAAGGTCATGGTCGTCAGGATCACCACGGCCACCAGGTACGTCACCGTCTCGAAGACGGTCTGAAACGTCGTGTTGGCGTACTCACGCACGGTGAAGTAGATGGCCGAGCCGCCGATCACCGACCCCAGCGTAGCCAGCCCCACGCCTATCCAGACCGCGCGCGCCTGCTCGCGCTGGCCAATCTGGCGCAACGCCGCCAGCAGGATGCTGACGACCAGGCTCGCCTCGAGTCCCTCGCGCAGCAGCAGGATAAACGCTGGCAACATGGAACGCTCTCTTATCTAGCCACCCGCCGCGCGAATACGCCGCGAGGACCCATCGCGGACCTCAACGCGCTCGTCGCGCACGGACGGGTGTTCAGCGTCAGTATATCTGACTTGTACACTCGGATATTAGCATCACCTAATGCGATCGTCAACCTGATTTCTTGTGAGTCTCCTGAGAGACGCGTCAGGTGAGCGCCGTAGTTCTATCAGCGGAACAGCCACTCCATCGCCGGCGGTGAATTCTCTCCCAACCCTCCGGTTGGGCCAGAATACGTGACAGGCGCATAGCGAAGGCGTTAGACTGAACGAACGGCCTGCGCGCGGCAGGTTCCGAGTGGTCTGCGTAGACGGTGAGATTGGGGCGCCGCTGTGAGTAGCTTGGTGGGGCAACGCCTGGGCGACTATCTACTGGAGGCCGAGCTTGGCCGTGGCACAATGGGCGTGGTCTACCGAGCGCGTCACGAAGGCACGGGCAAGCCGTTCGCCGTCAAGGCGCTGATCCCCGCCCTCTCTGCTGACCTCACCTTCGTCACGCGCTTCATGCGCGAGGCGTCGGTGGCCTCACAGCTCAAGCACCCCAACATCGTCCGCGTCTACGAATCGGGCCGCCAGGACCAGAACATCTACTTTGTGATGGAGTATTTCCAGGGCGTGACCGCAGGGCACATGTTGCGTGAGCGCAAGCGACTGCCCGCCCTGGAGGTGATCGAGATCGCCGCCCAGGCCGCCGGCGCGCTGCATTACGCACACGTCGAGGGGCGGCTCGTCCACCGTGATGTCAAGCCGGAGAACATGCTGGTTGACCGCTGGCGCCATACCAAGCTGCTCGATTTTGGCCTGGCGCGCATCGACGGGATGGATGGCATCACGCGCGCCGGCGCGGTCGTCGGCAGCCTCTACTACGTCTCGCCAGAACAATTGCTGGGGCGTAAGCTGGATGGTCGCTCAGATGTCTACGCGCTGGGCATCAGCATGTACGAGATGCTGACCGGCCAGCGGCCGTATCGCGGGCAGTCGCTGAGCGAGATGAGCGACGCGATCCTCTACTCCACCGCCATCCCGGTCAGGCAACTCGAGCCATCCACCCCGCCGGATCTGGAGCGTATCATCGCCCGCGCGATGGCGCGCGACCTCAGCCAGCGCTATGGTGACGCGGGCCAGCTCCACAACGATCTGCGCGCGCTCCAGGCGCGGTTGGGTGGCGCGCCCCGTCCGGAGCAGCCACAAGTTGGTGTTGACACCACACCGCCCGCGCGGCTTCCAGAGAAATCCGAGCCGCTCAACCCCGGCGACCAGCAGCGCACCCTGCGTAGCACGTTCCGACCTTCCTCGCTGGAGCCCGCCTCCGAGCAGCGACGCCCCCCACGCACCGAGCCGCGCTGAGCCGCTCCCCGCGCAAGCACCCTGGCTGGCATATGATATGCGAGGATGACAATGGGCGCCGCGTGGCTGTTTAGCCATTACCTGTGGGACACACGCCCGTGGAAGGGAACGTGACCAATGACCCCGCCCGCACGGCATAGCCGCCCAGGCTACGAGCAGGAGCCGCGTCCAGAGGCCGATCCGGAGGCGCTGGCCGCCATCTCCACTGATGACCTCGAAACCCTGGCGCTGCGCCTCATGGACCTCGACTTCGGCTCCGACGGCCTCACCCGCGACCAGTTGCGACGCCGCCTCGATGACTTGCCCAAGGCGGTCTACCTGCGCCTGCCCGCCAGCCGCCACTATCACGACGCTACCACTGTCTTGCGTGACGCGGGCTCCGCGCCTAGCCGCTCGGAAGGCGACTTCCTCGGCCCCAATCCCGACATCCCGGAAGAGGAATCGCTGGATTCGGGCGGCCCGCCCGCCTGGGGCCCCACTCCGCTGCTGACCCTTGACGCCATCGAAGACTCCGGCTCCGCCGAGGACACCGACGAGCGCGTCCCAGGTGACGAGGAACGGTAGCGCGCAGGCGCCACATATGGCGCCCGCAGGCCCACGTATGTGAGCGATTATCTCACTTTTGAGAGGGGCGTTCCTGATTCTGATTCTCGGCGCTCGCAGTCCCAGCGAGCGCATCTGTATAGAACTGCCGCGCCGCGAGCAACAGGCGATCGCTCAATTCGGGATCATTCACAGCGCGTGAGAGCATGATGGCGCCAGCCATACCGGCGACGAGCGCGAGGGCGGCGTCGCGGCGAGCCTCTGGCGTGTCGCCTGGAACGTACTCCATCAACAGAGTAACGAATTCCTCGAGGTTATCAGTGAAGCCGCTACGCACTTCAGCAGGCTCTCGCGCGATTTCACAGGCCAGCGCTGGCATCGCGCAGCCTTCGCCAGGGTGATCGCGATGATAGCGGCTCACATACCGCCGAATGATCTCGCGGAGGGGCGCTGTGGGTTCCGCTTCCGCAGCCTCAGCGACAAACGTGCGCCGTGAGTCAGCCAGTCCACGCGCGACGGCTTCCGCGAGGAGCGCGTCCTTATTGGGGAAGTGCGCGTAAAAGCCTCCATGCGTCAGGCCCGCCGCGTGCATCACGTCCGCAATGGCGACAGTATCTACGCCGCGCTCGCGGAACGCGCGAGCGGCCGCCTCGACGATGCGCGCCCGCGTGCGCGCCTTATGACCAGTGCTCCGGGGCATGCGGATCACCTCTCTTGCTGGCTAGCGCGTTAGAAGGGTAGGTCAAGCGTGCACTGGCCAGATGACCAGTTGGCGCGCATGGCCGGAAACGCTCGGCTGAGCAGTCGCATTGCTCTGCGGTTATCGCCCAGGACCGTGGCCGTGAAACCGGTGAGCGCGCGGCGGGTCGCCTCGGCGCGCAATCGGGCGACCACCGCGCGCCCCAGCCCGCGCGACTGCCAGGCGTCGGTGATCAGGATGCCGATCTCGGCTCGTGAACCCTTCTCCGCGCGATCGAAGCGCGCGACGCCAACGATTGCGCCCGCTACCTCCGCAACCAGCGCGTACTCGGCATCTCCCCTAGCGGCGCCTAACTGGGCCACACGCTCGGCCCATATCTCATTTTGCGGCACGCCCGCGCAGAAATACAGGTAGCGGGTTTTATCGCTCAGTGTGTAAAACATCTCGCGTAGGCGTGGCGCGTCAGCGCGCGCGTCGCGCAGCGTCACCATCGCCCCATCGGCAAGTCGCACGTTTGTTCTCGACCAACTTTGCCACAGCAGGTTGAGCGGCATCGTGAGCGTTCGTATCGTCATGTCTCCTCCTGTCGGCGCCGTAAATATGATATATATCATACATATGACAAAGATAATATATTATCATCTTGGAAGTCAAGCGCAGTGATCACCAAAAGCGGCATGTCAACCGGTGGGGAATCGCTGCCACTGAGGGCATTTTAGCAGGGACGGTTATCGCAATTCTGCAAACCAGGCAGCCGCGATCAGCGGTCAGCCAGGGATGGTTGGCGGTGGTGTGGATGACGTCGGTCTGGGCGGGTGTCGCGGTGGTGGTCGTCGCCACTCCCGCCACCTGCGCTGGGGCACTGGGGGTGGTGAGCAGGGTGGCGGCCAGCCCCGCGGCCAGGACGCCGCCCGCCACCCAGCGATGCAGCCGCGTCGGCGTCGCCGTAGTCCGCGTGGCTCTGCTCGCACTGTCCGCAGTGGCGCTGCTTGTGCCGTTTGCGTCGTTCGCACTGGTGCCCGGCGCGCCCGCCGCTGGTGAGCCGGCGAGCGTGAGCTGCGAGTCCACCAGATCGTGGTCGAGGTTGCGCCAGATGTGCTGGACGGGCTCCGCCTCACGCTTGCCGGTCGTCGGGTTGTAGGCCAGCACGGTGTCGCCCACCGCCAGGCTGCCGATGGGCCGCGCGCCGCTGGGCGTGGCCACTGGCGTGCTCGCCGCGAAGGAGAGGCCGTCGCCACTACCTCCGCAGACGCCGCCAGCTTCGCCAGCTCCACCCTCATCCACCACGTCGGCAGCGGCCGCGCTCGCGTCGGCAGCGGCGGCGTCCGCAGTTGCCTCGACCGCAGCTGTGGTCGCCGCGGTCATCGTTTCGGGCAGCACGCCGCAGAGGGCGCCGGCCACGCCCGCGATGCGGAAGGTCACCGCCGTAGACCCATCCCAGGATGGGGCTGCTTCCCCTGTCTCATGACATTATCTGGGGTGGGTCAGTTTCTCACGCCTGAAGGTGGGTCATTCTTTCACGCCTGTTGACAACTGCGACTGGCCCCCAAGCCGGCGTAGGCGACCATGCAGTTGTATTAGGGCAAGCAGACCCCGATGGGGGAGATCTGCAAGCTGCTGAAGGCGCCGCTAGCGACGTTTTATAGATAGGTGTTGTCGGAGGAGAGAAGACGCAACCTCTCGAAGAGCTTGGCGATGGGATGAGGCAAGGACTACGGTGATTTCCCAGAAGACAGGGAGAGGTCAGCCAGACCTTGAATGAAGCGCTGTGAACAGCACTGGCAGCCACCGTTGTCACGTGTCTTCAAGCATCGGTTGTGCCGACAAATTTCAGTTTGATCACCGCTCGATGACGAATATAGTCATCGGCATGGTCTTGCGCCAGACGGGCAGCGATCAGAACCAACGGCTTCAATTCATCTGGATACTTGGAAGGATCAAACGAAAGGTGGGCAACAATAGAACGTTGCACATCAAGATTGGCATTCTCGACAAATTCCTGCAGCAGCGCCCGAGAAATCGCTCTACGTACGTCCAATACCCCATCCCATATCTGTTGAAAATCTTGTTCGGCCTTCAATCGCTCTTGTCCGAACTCTTGAAGGGCTTGTTGCAATTCTTCCGGATTCTGCCCTTTTCGCTCTCGATCAATCCAGTCTGGGAAAAGGAGAGGCTGTTGCGCCCAATAAAGGGCTCTTGCCGAACCTGCTTTCTCACGATTTGTCCCATATCGTACATATTCCAGCAAGGCTTCGAGAACCTTTCGGTATCCAAAAGCACGCAAACAGGGTTCAATAAAACCGCGGTTGAAGCTGGGGTTCGCCTCGTACACGGCAATCCGCAACAGCGGCGCAAAGACTTCAGGAGGCAGGTTCACCATTTTTTGCTCCCTGAGAAGGGCAGCAAGCAAATGTTTCTTGCTCGCTAAAAAGGAGTGTGGATTCTCTCTTCCTGTCCTTAGTTCTGTGGCCCGATGGAATTGCTCTGGAGTGATATACCCTTGTTCACCAAGCAAATGCAGCACACCATCCACCTCAGCAGTGATCACCATCTCTTGTTGATCTTCAAGCTCTGGAATGGCATGGTAGAGGGCGTAAGTGTCTCTTTGTGGTTGATTCTGGTCCTTCATCCCTTCACTCTCTTTGCTTTTGAGGTACTATACAACTTCAGGCACTCCAGAGATAAGAGTGCTTCTGGGCATCCAAACGCTGATACGAAATCCGTTTGAGCGGTTGTAGTAAGCGCTCTCGGCCCTGAAGGGCCGGAGCACGGACGAGGGGCCTGAAGGCCCAAGAATGCCGTCGCCTGAGCCCCCCTCTCCATGTCCATAGAGAGGGGCGGGGGGTGAGGACTTTTTCCAACCATCCAGACGAAATTCGTCTGAGAGGTTGCTGGGCAAACGCCATTGCTTCTGAAGGCTCCCATTCCTTCTCGAATTTAGAGTCCGAATACGTACCCCGGAATTCTAATCCCAGCATTACTGAACGCTTGGGCCCCAGGTAATGGAAGGTCTATATCGGGCTCATAGTGTCCGCTCCAATGACTAAATCCTTCTGCTACAAAGCCGCCTCGTCCGTCGCTTACCAGTCTGGCTTCACCTGCATCCAGAACAGGAGCGCCTCTAGTTAATGCGGTATGGGGTATCTCTTCTCCATTAACATACTTAGGCATGAATTTCAACTCTTCATTCTCTGTGAGAGCCCATTTCAATGTTCCTTGTTGAGTCATTTGTTGAAACTCCGGCTCTCCTGGTTTCAAAGGCTTAACGCCCAGTGCGTCTGCTCTATCAAGCTCACTCTGCAACTTTTCAGGGTACCGATTCTCAAAGGTGATTCTACAATCATCATTATGCACCACCGCGCGGCTCGCGCCCACCGCAAAGGTATGCACATCCCCTAACGTCAGGCCCCACATCACCGCCGCGCCCGGCTCCGTCCGCACCGCCTCCACCGTCGCGCCCGGCTCCGTCCGCACCGCCTCGACCGTCGCCACGCCGCCATCCAGCGTCCGCACCGCCTCGCCGACCTGGAGGTCGCCCGCCAGCACCCAGCCGCGATCGGCTGTCAGCCAGGGGTGGTTGGCGGTGGTGTGGATGACGTCCAGCAAGCGTATCGCTTGCTGTCGCATTAGGTCAGGCGCGCTTGCGGCGCGCCAGCCATTCGGCTACACTGTCAGCGTATGTCAGTAGCTGTGATTGCCGATCTCACCAAATCTTACGGCGCCGAGCTGATTTTCAGTGGCGTCAGCTTCCGCGTGGACGCGAGGGATCGTATCGGCCTCGTTGGGCCGAATGGGGCGGGCAAGACCACGCTACTCAACATCGTGGCGGGCAAGCTGGAGCCGGATGGTGGCAATGTCTCGCTCGCGTCGGGCGTCGCTACTGGCTACCTGCCGCAGATCGCCGACTTTCACCCCTCGCGCGCGCTGGTGGATGAGATGCGCGCCGTCTTCGCTCACGTCCACGCCTGGGAGGCGGAGCTGGCGGAGCTGGCCGACGCGCATGAGCGACCCCGCCGTCATGGAGGACACGGACGCCTACAATGCCACGCTGGAGCGCTACGCCGAGCTGCAGGCGCGGTTCGAGCATGCTGGTGGCTATACCATCGAGCAGCGCGTCCGGCAGGTGCTCGATGGCTTAGGCTTCACCCGCGAGCAGCAGGAAGGGCCCGCCACACGCCTCAGCGGCGGCCAGCAGACGCGCGCCGCGCTGGGCCGCTTGCTGCTGCTGGAGCCAGACCTGCTGCTGCTCGACGAGCCGACCAACCACCTCGATCTGGCCGCGCTGGAGTGGCTGGAGGACTACCTCCTCAACTGGCGCGGCTCGGTGATCGTCGTCTCGCACGACCGCTACTTCCTCGACCGCGTCACCACCCGCACGATCGAGATCGCCCACCAGCGCGCCGAGTTGTACCCTGGCGCATACTCGCGCTACGTCGAGATGCGCGCCGAGCGGCTGGAGCGCTGGCGCAAGGACTACGAGGCCCAACAGGACCACATCGCCCATACGGAAGACTTCATCCGCCGCTACAAGGCTGGCCAGCGCGCCAAAGAGGCCCGTGGCCGCCAGAAGCTGCTCGACCGCTTCGATCGCATCGAGCGGCCGCCGGTAGATGGCAAGCTGAAGTTCCACCTTGGCGCCGCCGTAGAGCCAGGCGAGGTCATCCTGACCACCGAGAAACTGGTTGTGGGCTATCAGTCCCGCGATGGCGACGGCTTGCGCGTCTCGATGGCCGATACCAAGATCGAGCGCGGGGCGCGCGTCGGCCTGATCGGCCCCAACGGTGGCGGCAAGACCACCCTGTTGCGGGTGATCGTTGGGCAGCTGAGCCCCATCGAGGGGCGCGCGGCGCCAGGCCACAACGTGCGCATCGGCTACTACGCCCAGACGCACGAGAACCTGAATCTCAACGCCACCATCGTGGACGAGATTCGCGGTGTCAGCCACCTCAGCGAAGAGGGCGCGCGCGGCTATCTGGGGCGCTTCCTGTTCTCCGGCGATGATGTGTTCAAGCCGGTGGGAGCCCTCAGTGGCGGCGAGCGCAGCCGCGTCGCGCTGGCCAAGCTGACACTCCAAGGCGCGAACTTCCTGGTCCTCGACGAGCCGACCAACCATCTCGATCTTCCCGCTCGCGAGGCCCTCGAATCGATTCTGCGCGAGTACGACGGGACGCTGCTTTTTGTCTCGCACGACCGCTACTTTGTGGACGGCCTGGCCACCAGTATCTGGGCGCTGGAGGATGGCGCGGTCACCGTCTATGAGGGCAATTACACGCGCTACCGCACGCTCCGCGCGCAGACCGCGCAGACCGCGCAACGCCAGATCCAGGCCACCCAGCGGGCGCAAGCTCGCCCGGCGGCTGAGGAGAACGCTGGGCCAGGCGACGCCGCCGCGCCCACGCGCCTCCGCGCTGGCAAGCGAGGCAAACGTGGCGCTGACGCCACGGTCCGTTCGGTGGAGCAGGTGGAGCGTGAGATATCCGAACATGAGGCGCGCCTGTCGTCGCTGGAGGCTGATCTTGCCAGCGCGAGCGCCGAATCGAATCTCACGCGCATCGGCGAGCTGGGCGAAGAGTACGAGCGCGAGAAAGCGCTGCTCGAAGTCCTCTATGCCGAATGGCAGGCCCTGGCGAGCTAACCGCGGTGGTTTACGCGGAGCGCGCCAGGAGTGGTCACAACGATTGACAAAGGCCTAGAGCTGGGCGGGGCGGCTGAAGCCCCGCGCCGGCTCGCGCGGAAAGGATGGCGCGTCATGCCGTACATCATTGGCCTGACGGGCAATATCGCCAGCGGCAAGACCACGGTTGGGTTGCTGCTGCTGGAGCTGGGCGCTGATGTCTACATTGACGCCGATACCGCCGTTCACGAGCTGTATCTGCCGGGCCGGGCGCTGCCGTCCGAGCTGGCGCAGGTGTTTGGCCCGGAGATCCTCGACAGCGACGGCGGTGTGAACCGTCGCGCGCTGGGCGCGATTGTCTTCGGGAACCCGGAGCGCCTGCGCCAGCTCGAAGATATCGTTCACCCCGCCGTGCGTGAGGAGCTGCTTCGCCGCATGCGCGCGCTGGGGCCGGACGACATCGGCGTACTCGACGCGGTCAAGCTCATCGAGTCCGGCTACGCCCCTTTCTGCCATGGCGTGTGGATCGTCACCTGCCCCACCGAGATTCAACTCCAGCGCCTTATCCAGACACGCGACCTCACCGAAGAGGAAGCCCGCGCCCGTCTCGCCGCTCAGCCTCCCATAGACGCGAAGCTGCCGCTGGCGACCGCCGTCATCCATAATGACGGCTCGCTCGACGACTTGCGCCGTCAGGTGACTGAGGCCTGGGTCAAGTTCAAAGCGAGCCTCCCGGAGTAGGCGCCCTTCGCCTGAGCCATCCGCCAATACCTGAGGACTCATACATGATTGCAGCGGATCAGGATATGTCCGGCGCCACTCCACCTAAAGGAGAGGCTGCCGTGACGCTCCGTCGCACGCGCATTGTCTGCACACTCGGCCCCGCATCCTGGAGCGATGAGCGAATCGAAGCGCTCGCTCGCGCCGGGATGGACGTGGCCCGCATCAATTTCTCGCACGGCACGCAAGAAGAGCATGCCGAGACTATCGCCCGCGTCCGCCAGGTGGAGGAGCGCCTTGGGCGCCCGATCGCCATCTTGCAGGACCTGCAAGGACCGAAAATCCGCACCGGCGCGCTAGCCGGTCACACCCCCGTCACCCTGCGTGACGGCCAGGCCTTTACCATCACCGCGCGCGACATCACAGGCGACGCGGACGCAGTCAGCACGACCTACAGCGCGCTGCCCGGCGACGTGAAGCCAGGCGACCGCATTCTGCTCTCCGATGGCGCCATCGAGCTGATCGTGCGCGAGGTCAGCGGCCTAGATGTCACCACTGAAGTGATTCACGGCGGCGCGCTCTCCGAACACCAGGGCATCAACCTGCCCGGCGTCGCGGTCAGCGCCCCTGCGCTCACCGAGAAAGACCGCGCCGATCTGGCCTTTGGCGTCCGGCACTGGGTAGACTACATCGCCCTGAGCTTTGTCCGCCGCTCTGAGGATATGCGCATAGCTAAGGCGCTGATCGCCGAGGAGATCGCCGCGCGGCCCACCGCCGAGCGCCCGCGCGCGCCCTCCGGCTTGCATCCCTCCGCCTACGCCGCCGAGGCGACGATTCCCCTGATCGCCAAGCTCGAAAAGCCCGAAGCGATCGCCAATCTCGACTCGATCCTGATGGCGGCGGACGGAGTGATGGTGGCGCGCGGCGATCTCGGCGTCGAGCTGCCGCTGGAGCAGGTGCCGCTCCTACAGAAGAAGATCATCGCCCGCGCCAACGCGATGGGATTGCCGGTCATCACCGCGACGCAGATGCTTGAATCTATGGTGAGTCACCCCCGCCCGACGCGCGCCGAGGCCAGCGATGTCGCCAACGCCATCCTCGACGGCTCCGACGCGGTGATGCTCAGCGCGGAGACCGCGACCGGCGCGTACCCCGTCGAGACGGTCGAAGTCATGGCGCGCATCGCGCTCCAGGCGGAGGGGGCTTGCGTCCACTTCCGCCCCACCGAGCGGCGCGGTGATCCGGCCCAGGCGGTGGCCAGCGCGGGCTACACCCTGGCGCGCGAGGCGGGCGCCAAGCTGATCGCTGTCTTCACCCGTACGGGCGCCTCGGCACAGCTGATGTCCAAAGAGCGCCCCTCAATGCCCATCATAGCCTTCACGCCGTTCCAGTCGGTCTATCGCCGGCTGGCGCTCTGGTGGGGCGTCACGCCACGCTTCAGTGAGCTGAAAGGCTCGACCGAGGCGCTGCTGGCCTTCGCCGACGCCGACCTCCAGCGCAGTGGCATGGCCAAGCCCGGCGATGAGGTGGTCATCATCGGCGGCATGCCGCTCGCCGGGCGCGCGCGCACGAACTTCGTCCGCCTACACCGCATCGGCGATCTGGACTGATCATGCGAAAACTGTGAGCCGGGCTATATCCCTGACGTGCTGGCAGTGGTACACTAGCGCCAGGTTTTGGGCCGGCGCGCAGCTCATGCTCTCGCCACATCGCAGTGGCGAAACGCGGGGAAACGGCGGCCTGTGGGGAGGGTGTCTCGATGCCATTTGACTCAGCGACCTTGCAACCCCTGACAAGTCAGGCGATCTTGGCGCTCGTCGCGGCGCTGGGCCTTAGTTCCACCGCTGGCCTGCGAGCGGTTGCGACCCTGTTCTCGATTGGCGTAGTCAGCGATATCTACTTCACAAATGGCGTCCCATCGTTTCATTTCGCGGGAGGGACGCCTACTGGCAGCTCACTACTGGCGCTCACGGGCACGTTCAATGTGCTGGGGGACTGGCGGGTGCTCACCCTGCTGGGTGTGCTTACAGTCGTCGAGTTCGCGGTTGACAAATTCCCGGTTCTCGACCACGTCAACGATATTATCCATACTGTCGTGCGCCCGGTGGTCGGCGCGGTGATCGTCGCTGGTACCGCCAACTCGCTGAGCGATGTCAACGTCTGGGTCGCGGCCGCTGTCGGCGCGGGGCTGGCCTTCGGCGTCCACGCCACCAAAGCCACCACGCGCGTCGCCAGCAGCGCAACGACCGCGGGTGTTGGCAACCCGCTGATCTCGATCGGCGAAGACCTGCTCACGCTCGCCTCGATTGTGCTCGTGGTCATCGCCAAAGCCATCGCGATCACCCTCGGGCCGATCATCGGCCTGATCGTGCTGGTCGTCGCGATCATCATCGCCTTCATCGTCGTGCTGCTGGCCTTCCGCATCAGCACAGCGATCTACCGCTTCTTCCGCGGCGCCGCCCCGGCGGCGCAGACCAGCGCTGGCGCGGTAGCCTTCGGTGGCGAGGCGCCACGCGGCTTGAACGACTAGCTTCCGGAATAAGGAGACTGCGGCGCGCATGGTGACTGGCTCTCCACCGTCTGATACGCTTCGGGCCACAAGCCCCCATAAGAGGCCAGTCTGGCCCTGGGCCGCCGGGTCCATCCTTATCCCGCTCGTGATCGTCGTCGCGACACTGTCGGGCGCACGCTTCGTGGCGCGCGAGCGGCTGGCGGCGATGGTCGCGCCCGCGCCTGAGTTGCCGCCGCTGCGCGTCGCGGCGTCCATCCAACCTCCGGCGGGCGTCGCGCTGTGGACACTGGCTTCGCTAAATGGCGGGCCTAGCACGCTGATCTACAACACCGCGCCCGCGCCGTCAACATGCCTGCCTGACGTAGCCTGCCGCGCTCCGCTCGCCAACCAGCTCACCATCTATGGCGCCACGGGCGCGCCCGTGCTGACGCGCTCCATCACCCCGGCGGACCTCAGCCAGTGCGCGCTGCGGACGGATGACGCGTCCACCTTCGCGTATCTCGTCTGCCCGGGGCAAGTCCAGGAAATCTCGCTGGCGACCGGGCAAACCGCGCGGCAGTTCGCTCTGCCCGCTGGACTTGATACCGTCCACTCCGCGCTCGATAGCGCCACGAATACGCTCTTTGTGGCGGGCAATAGCGCGCTCTACGCCTTCGATCTGACATCGGGCAAGCAGGTCGCGCGGCAGCCGCTCAGCGCCCCGGCTTCCACGCCCGTCGTGGATACGAATCTCCAGCGCGTCTACGTCCTTCTCGATAGCGGCGGCTCGCGCCCCAGCCTGGAGGCGTTTCAGTCGCGAGCGCTCGTTCCACTGGGTGGCGCGGCGCTGCCCGCAGGCTGGCGCGCTGGCCCGCGCGATGACGGTTCCAATACGCTCTACCTCTTTGGTAAGGCGGGCCTGGTGGGCGCGGTTGATCTCGGCCAGATCGCGTTCTCCACCGCGCAGCCCTACCCAATCATCACACCCGACCCGGTGGCCCCGCTGACAGGCGCGCGCGCCCTCGGCTGGGACCCCGCTCAACTGACGCTGGTCGCGCTCTACAGCGATCACCTGACGGCTTACGACGCCGAATCGCTCCAGCCCTACGCGGCGGCGCCTGTCTCAGGCGCATGGGGTGCCCAGAGGCCACTGCCCGTTGACGCTGTACGCGGCGTCCTCTATGTTCCTGACGCCTCCGGAGCCATCGTCGCGCTGAGCCTGGCGCGACCGCGCGTTATCCCAGCGCCCGACGCCGCGACGGCGCTGGTGATGGCGCGCGCGGGGCTGGGCGCGCTGCTGCCCAATACCAACCAGACGCCGCCATTCCTCGACGCCCAGACGTTCCCCGTCACGCAGACCACCCTCGCGCGCAACTTCGCCATCCACTACTCCGACCTCGGCTGGCGTGGCCCCTATCCCGGTCACGCCAGCGCCAGGGTTGTCAAAGTGGGCGCGCAGCCGGGAGACTATACCATCACGTATGCGGTAGACTGGAACCAGCTCTTCGTCCACACGCATAGCTGGACGGTCGAGTTGTTGCCCGATGGGCGCGTCAAGCTACTCGCCGATACCGGCGACGCGATCCCCTGAACATGCGTCATTCCACCATTCGACATCCGCGCTCTGGCCCTGCTGGGGAGCGGCTTTGAGAGCGAGGACCCATGCCACGCGACGGCGGGCGAGCGAACGATCAGCTCCGCCCCATCACCCTTACCGTTGATTATCTCAAGCGCGCCGAAGGCTCCGTGCTGATCGAGTTTGGCGATACGCGCGTGCTCTGCGTCGCCACCATCGAGGACCGTGTGCCAAGCTTTCTCGAAGGGCGCGGCCAGGGCTGGGTGACGGCGGAGTACGCGATGCTGCCGCGAGCCGGGCATACTCGCTCGCAGCGCGAGAGCGTCGCCGGCAAGATCGGCGGACGCACACACGAGATTCAGCGGCTGATTGGCCGCTCGCTGCGCGCCGCCGTAGACCTGCGTGCGCTGGGCGAGCGCACCATCGCGCTCGACTGCGACGTCATCCAGGCCGATGGCGGCACGCGCACCGCCTCGATCACTGGCGCCTGGATCGCCCTGCGCCGCGCCACCCACCATCTCATGAATCAGGGGGTGCTGAAGAGTGATCCTATGCGGCGCATGGTCGCGGCGATTAGCGTCGGCGTCGTCAAGGGCGAGGCGCTGCTCGACCTCGACTACAGCGAGGATTCCCGCGCCGAGGTAGACTCCAACGTCGTGATGACCGATGAAGGCGAGTTCATCGAGGTGCAGGGGACCGCCGAGGGCAAGCCGTTCAGCCGCGCGCGTCTCAACGAGTTGCTCGATCTGGCCGAGAAGGGCATCCGCGAGCTGCATGACCTCCAACGGGCGAACGGGTAACGCGGCGATGGCGGACGTGAGCGGCGAACCGCGCCGTTGCCTGATCATCGCCGCCCACCCCGACGATGTCGAGAGCTGGGCCGGGGGAACCGCCGCCGCGCTGGCCCGCGACGGCTGGCGTGTGACCTACGTCCTTTGCACCTCCGGCGACCGGGGAACCAGCGACCCCGACGAGGCGCCCGCGAGCGTGGCGGCGCGGCGCGAGGAGGAGCAGCGCGCCGCCTGCCGCGCCGCTGGGGTGGAGGAGCCAGTCTTCCTGCGCCTGCCCGATGGCGAGCTGGAGGATGACCGCGCCCTGCGCGCGCTGCTCGTGCGCGAGATTCGCCGCTGGCGCCCCGACCTGCTGCTGACCCACGACCCCGTCACGCCCTGGCCGCCTTACACCTGCCACCGTGACCACCGCATCGCCGGGCGGGTCGCGCTCGACGCCGCCTATCCCTACGCCCGCGACCCGCTCAGCTTCCCCGAACAGCTCCGCCAGGAGGGCCTGCGCCCGCATATCACCCCCGAAGTCTGGCTGTTTTGCACCTCAGCGCCCGATCATTACGTAGACATCTCAACGACGCTCGACGCGAAGATCGCCGCCCGGCTGGAACATCGCAGCCAGACGGTGGATCCCGCCGCCCTCGCCGCATCCTGGCGCCAGCGCGCGGCGGAGACTGGCGCGCCCGCTGGCCTGGCGGCGGCGGAGTCGTTCAAGCGCTTGTGGCTGTAGCGCGGCCGCGTGTCATACGTGTTACCTTGTGGTACAGCAAAGTTACTCAAGTCGCGCTGACACGTCAAAAGCGCATTGCTCACAGGCCGTCACACGTCGTATGATATCTTCATTCTGTGGAGCGGTTCAGTATATCAACGTCGCGGAAGGTGGTAGCCGGATCATGATCAGGCACGAGGTCATCATTCGGGTCAAGCCCGATGTGAGCCGGGAGGCCATTGAAGACTCCCTGCGGGAAGCCTACGAATTACTCTGTGATCTCCCAGGTGTCGAGCGCGTGCGCTACGGCGTGAACAACGCCGCCGCCTATCGCCACGCGATGCTGGTCGTGGATCTGACCGACGAGCAGGCGCTGCACCGGTTTGGCCGCCACCCGCAGCACGCCCGCGCTGTTAGGATCATCAATCGCCTCGCCGAGTCTTCCTCGGTGGGCAGTTTCCTGGTGCGCTCGGAGAGCCGTTAGCCCCGCGACGCTCGCACGTTTTTCCAGCCGCCGACCTCACCTGGTGGGCGGCTGTGTCGTGTCCGGCGGCGCCTGGCGGGCAACGCGCCCGCCCCGCACAGTGAACACGGTGGCGCGATCCAGCGCGGAGGATGGCGCGACGCTGAGATCGGCGGTCGTCACCAGCGTCTGGTCCAGGTCGCGCACCGCAAGCAAGAGGTCTTCGCGGCGCTGCGCGTCCAGCTCGCTCAGCACGTCATCCAGCAGCAGGATGGGTTGCTCGCCCGTGGCCGCCTCGATGTACTCCAGCTCGGCCAGCTTGACCGCCAGCGCCACCGAGCGCTGTTGCCCGCGCGAGCCGTAGGTCGCCAGGTCAATCTCGCCATCGAAGAACGCCACATCATCGCGGTGCGGCCCCAGCACGTTCGCGCCCTGCGCGACCTCGCGCCGCCGCACGGCCTCCAGCGCCGCGCGCATCGCCCGCGCGTCCGCCTCCTCGTCACCAGTCAGCGCGCCCTGATACGAGGGCTTGTAGATCAGCCGCAGCTCCGGCGCGCGCGCTTCGCCGTCCAGCGGCTCCTCCGCCGCGTCCTGCTCGCTGTCCGCCCGCGCCAGCCGCGCATAGATCCGCGCCGCAACCGCCGTCGCTCGCGTGAGAAACGCCGCCCGCTCGCGTATCAGCGGCAGCGCCAGCCGCGTGAGCTGGTCATCCCAATAATCGAGCGACTGCGGCGACTCCAGACGGTCGCGGATGCGGCGCAGCAGCGCGCTCCGCTGCGCGATCACCTTCTGATACTGGCTGAGTGTGCGGCAATACTGCCGGTTCGTCTGACAGAGCGTCAGGTCGAGCAGCCGCCGCCTATCGGACGGGCCACCAATCACCAGATCGAGGTCGGTTGGCGCGAAGACCACCACTGGCGCCAGCCCCACCAGGTCCATCGCCCGGCGTGGCGCGCCATTCACCCGCACTCGCTTGCGAAACGTAGGCCCCGGCGCGCGCTCATCCGTTCCGGCGCGCGCGCTCTCGTCCACCGCCTCCGCCAGGATAACTTCGATCTCCAGCCGGTCCTGCCGCCGGACGACATCCCCGACAATCCGTGCGAAGCGGCCCGCCGCGTCCCAGCGCACGGCCTCGCGCTCAGTCGCTGTGCGAAACGAGCGCGTCGTCGCGATCAGGCTCACCGCCTCCAGCAGGTTGGATTTCCCCTGCGCGTTGCGCCCGGAAAAGATGACGAGCCCGCCGGGCAGCGTCAGATCCAGCTCGCGGTAGTTGCGGAAATCCGTCAGCCGTAGCCGCTCCACACGCATGCGCGCCCGTCCTCCCATGGCCCGTTCCCCGGCGACACGCCGGGGCGCCTCTATTATGCCATTCTCGCGCGTGGCTCTGGTTCCGGCCTGGATGTTCGCGAACCTGACGGAAGTGTCAGGTAAATTGTCAGGTTTGTCATGCGCCATGAAAAGAGACCGACTACACTTGCCCTTAGTTGCGTGGCGTGGCGGCGAATCTGGGGTTGTGCGTCAGACAGGCCCGATCGTGGTGTATGTGCTGCGGGGGGTGGCGGGTCACGAAGACGGCGCGACTAACTCATGCCCCTGAGAGGTCTGGCGCAAGCCGCTCTCAGGGGCATGAGTCGTTTCTGACGAATACTTTCCCCTTTTATACGCAACGCGGCGCTTCAGGCCGTATCGCCTGAAGCGCCGCGCTCATCATGGCGCCCGCTAGTCTGGATTCGCTAGTCTGGATTAATTCAGGCTGGCGAAGGTTTCCTCCGCCGGGGTGGTTTCGACTGCCGCGCCCAGTGGCTCATCCGTCAGGATGCGCGACGACCGCACGGCCTTCGCCTCGCGCGTCTCGGCGCGATTGCGCGCCAGCAGCGCCCCACGCGCCCGCACGACGCGCGCGCCCGCGTCTGCCAGCACGCTAGCAAGCTGTGCATGGCGCTCAAGCGCCTCATCTTCCGTCGCGCTCTGGAGCTCCAGCAACGGCTGGCGCATCATCACCAGATAGCCCCGCGAGACTGGGTACGCGCCTGTCAAAAAACCTGAGCCCGCACGAAGGTTCGCCACAGTGGTCACGATGTAGTCCTGGCCATCGGGCGTTACGACACGCTCGCGCGCCAGTTCGCCAGTATAGGTGATACAAGGGCGCGCCACGCCCGCCAGACGCGACGCGCCTACACGCTCGGCGCGAAGGTCTCCCTCCGTGCTCATGCTGATCGCCATGGTTTTCGCCGCCTTTCGCCGCAACGCCGCCGCCCGGACACGCCACCGCGACGCGCCTGGGCCAGGGATGGAGCGCTTCGCCGCCGCCCGCCCCAACGGCACACCAGTTCCAGGCGTCCCCCATAAATCGGAGTCACAGCGCGCCAACGAGCACGCCAGGGACACTCGCCACCCACCAGCAGGTATGGGCAAAGCCATCGGCGGATACGCCTCTCCGGCTAGTCAATGAGCGCGCTGGCGTGCGCGTGTGTCAAATAAGTGCGAGAGACAGCGGTGAATCACACAAGATCACGAGCGCATGACACACCGGGGAGAAAAAGACGTTGGGGACACGTCCGCTGGAACTGTCTATCTACTATAGGCGAGTTCAACGCAAAAAAACGCGCCGCGCGGTACTAATGGCGAACAAGCGGACCTGGCGTTATACTGAGAGGTCTCTGAGGAAACGCGCCATTCTACCGCTACGGCCTTCTCACAGTCCCAGAAGCGCGTGGCGTCAATGGTATAATCACCGCCGGACGCGCGCGGCGCGAGGCTGGCGCCGGCCCCTTTCCGGCGCGCCACGCGCGCCCGCTGTGAAGCGCGAGGCGAAGGGTGAATCAACACGAACCGGGGGCGGGGGACGCATCCGCCAGGCAGCCAGGCGCCGCTGAGCGCAAACTGCGGCTGCTGGTAGTGGACGATGAGCAGGCGATTGTCGATTTCATCAAGCTTGGCATGCGCTATGAGGGCTTTCAGGTCGAACAGGCTGGCGACGGTTACATCGCGATTGACCTCGCCCAGCGTGTCCATCCCGATGTCATCATCCTGGATGTCATGCTGCCCACGATGGATGGGCTGGAGGTCTGCCGCCGCCTGCGCGAGAACGAAGCGACCGCCAACATTCCCATCCTCATGCTGACCGCCAAAGACGAGGTGAGCGAACGTGTGACCGGGCTCGACGCCGGCGCCGACGACTACCTCACCAAGCCGTTCAGCTTCGACGAGTTGCTGGCGCGGGTGCGCGCGCTGCTGCGCCGCCAGCAGCGCATCGTCGCCGCGGGCGGGCCGGGCGGCCGCGTCCTGACCTTCGCGGAGATCACGCTGGATGAGGCGGCGCGCGAGGTCAAGCGCGGCGAGCGCATCGTCGAACTGACCGCGACCGAGTATAACCTGCTGCACCTATTCATGACCCACCCGCGCCAGGTGCTCGACCGGCAGACCATCCTGAACCGGGTGTGGGGCTACGACTTTATGGGCGAGACCAACATCATCGAAGTCTACGTCCGCTATCTGCGCGAGAAGCTGGAAGATGATCCCAGCGCGCCCCGCCTGATCCAGACCGTGCGCGGTGTCGGCTACGTCCTCAAGGGATAAGCGCCCGCTGACGGGCGCGTCTGAACACGAGAGCGGAAGAGGAAAGAGCGTCGCATGGCAAGAGAGCAGCCGCCACGACCGGCGCCCTCGATGAGCGCGGGCGAGCCGACCGTGCTGCTGCCCGCGCCCGGCGCCAGCGAAGCGCGCGCCTCGCGACGCGGCGCCCACCTCTGGCCGCGCACGCTGCGCTGGCGGCTGATCGCGAGCTACGCGCTCGTCCTGCTGGTGACGCTGGCGGGGCTGGGCGTCGCGCTGAACGTCTTCATCTCGCGCACACTCTACGCCTCCGAGTTCACCTTCTTCCAGAGCGAGGCGGTCGCGGCTGTGGGCGCAACCCAGCCGCGCTTCGATGCGTTGACGCTCGGCCAGGCTCCCACATGCGCCGACGCCCTCTCATATGAGGAAGCTTTCCGCCAGGCCATCGCGCAGCCAATCGTCGCCTCGCATCCCGGCAGCATCCACGGCGTCTACCTGCTCGATGGAGCCGGGAACGTGCTCGCGCCACTCTCCGCGCAACTCACCGACAACGGCGCCGCGCCCTATCTCCAGAGGGGTCGGCTCCGCGCGCTGGAGCTCAAAGCATCCGGCATCTTTAACAACAGCGCGGCGAGCGCCAGCGGCTCGCGCCAGCTCGCCGACGTAGGCTACGTCGTCACGAACCGCGCGGCGCCGTATGGCGTCGAGTTGATCGCCTTGCGCTACTACACCGGCTCGCGCTGCGCGGGCTCTGCGCCCGCGGCGTTGGGCTACGTCGAGATCGTGACGACCTTCAGCCGCACGCAGGTCACCCTCGCCAGCCTGCGCACCGTCATCTTGCTGACACTCGTCGGCATCTTCGCAGTCGGCCTCCTGCTGGGCGGCCCGCTCATCTCCGCCGCGCTGGCCCCGCTCTCGCGCCTGACTCAAACCGCCCGGCGAGTCGCATCCGGTGACCTCAGCCACCGCGCGCGCCTCTCGCATAGTGACGATGAGGTTGGCCAGCTCGGCGCGGTGTTCGACGCCATGCTCGCGCGCATCGAAGGCGCGTTCGCCGCCACCCAGCGCTCCGAGGACCGCATGCGCCAGTTCATCGCCGACGCCTCGCACGAGCTGCGTACCCCACTCACCAGCATCCGCGGCTATACCGATGTGCTGCTGCGCGGCGCTAAAGACGATCCCGAAACGGCGGAGCGTGTGCTGCTGGCGACCAGGCGCGAGGCGGAGCGCATGTCGCGTCTGGTCGCTGACCTGCTGACGCTGGCCCGGCTCGATACATCGCGGCCCGCCGAGCGGCGCCCGGTAGACCTCGTCGCGCTGGCGGGTGAGTCGGTGGACCAAGCGCGCATCCTCGCTGGCGAGCGCCAGGTGCTGATGCGCACCGACGGGGCCGGGCCGCTGATAGCGCCCGGCGACCCCGACCAGCTCAAACAGGTGTTGCTGATTCTGCTGGACAACGCGCTAAAATATGGCCGTCAGGGGCCTAATGGCTGGGCGCGCCTGAGCGTGGCGCGGCGGCCCGGTGTGGCGATCATCGCCATCGAGGACAACGGCCCAGGCATCGCGCCGGAAGACCTGCCACACATCTTTGAGCGCTTCTACCGCGCCGAGCGGGCCGCGCGCGCGCGCCGCATGACCGGCGCTCCCGCGCCCGCCGCACCGCCGCAAGGCCCGGATGAGTCGGGCGGCAAAGCGGATGGCAGCGGGTTAGGTCTCTCCATCGCGCAGGCCATCGCCCAGGCGCATGGCGGCTCGCTGACCGCGCGGAGCCAGCCCGGCGCCGGAACCACCTTCACGCTCACCCTGCCCGCCGAGCCCAACCGCCCCACGCGCGGGCATCCCAGCTCCGCGAGCGCGCCCCCAGGCGGCCAGCCGCTCAGCCAGGGCGCTCAACCGCCTCGCCCGGCGGCTCTGGATCCCGCCGGGCGAGCGACGCGCCCAGGCGAATGAGGCGCAGCGCGCGCTCAGTCGCGGCGGTCAGCAGCCGTCGCGCGTCGCGCATGCTCTCCGCCAGCGTCAGTGGCCCGTCCGCCAGCGGCATAGCCACATCCACGCCCAGCGCAGCCAGCGCCGCGCCATCCAGCGCGACAGCTCCCGCCAGCGCCACCACGCGCGCGCCCGCCGCCAGCGCCACCTCAGCGACCGCGCCTACCACCTTGCCATACGCTGTCTGCTCATCGAGCCGACCCTCGGCGGTGATAACCAGCGCCGCCCCGCGCAGCGCCTCCACCATGCCCAGCGTCTCCATGACCAGCCACGCGCCCGGCGTCAGCCGCGCGGAGGTAAAGGCCAGCAGCCCGGCGCCGAGGCCACCAGCGGCCCCCGCGCCCGGCGTCTCCGCCACCGCCCGCCCCAGGTCGCGCTGGCTGATCGCCGCGTAGCGCGCCAACGCGGCGTCCAGTTCCGCGACCTGCGCAGGCGTCGCGCCCTTCTGTGGCCCGTAGACCGCCGATGCCCCTTCCGGCCCGCAGAGGGGATTGCGCACATCACAGGCCGCCGTGATGCGTGTCCGCGTCAGACGTGGGTCCAGTCCTTTGATGTTGATGCGGTCGAGCCGCGCCAGCGCCGCGCCGCCCTGCTCCAGGTCAGCGCCGTTCGTGTCCAGCAGCCGCGCGCCCAGCGCCTGCGCCATGCCCGCGCCACCATCGTTCGTCGCGCTGCCGCCCAGGCCCAGGATGATCTCGTCGCAACCCGCGTCCAGCGCGCGCAGGATCAACTCGCCCACCCCGCGCGTCGTCGCTCGCGCCGGGTCACGCCGCTCCAGCGGGACGAGCGGCAGCCCTGCCGCCGCCGCCATCTCGATCACCGCGACCGGCCCGCCCGCTGCCCCATCCTTGTCAGTGAACCGGCGCGGTCCCAGCATCCCCCATTCGGTCTGAATCCGTTCACCCAGCGGGCCGGTAACCTCAGCCGCTAGCAACCGCCCGCCAGTCGCCTCGACCAGCGCATGTGTCAAGCCTTCGCCGCCATCCGCGAGCGGGATGACGGCGATATTCGCGCCTGGCGCCACGCGGCGCGCGCCTTCAGCGATCGCCGCGCCCACCGCGACGGCGTCGAGGCTGCCCTTCAGGGCTTGCGGCGCGATGACGATCTTCAGCCCGTCCAGCGCATTCGCGTTCACCATAGCCAAATACGCCTATCCCCGCCGCGCGGAAAATGGAGTCCTCAGCCGGCGTGTGGCTCGCGGCGGGGCCAAACGACCCCATCCACATCCTTGAGCGCCGTCAGCGCCACATCGTAACCAGCCATCTGCCCGGCGTAGGTGTTGATCTCCGGGCCACTCTGGCGCTCTTTCCAGGCCGTCAGACTCTTCTCCCGGTCGGAAACCACCTGCGTCCATATCTCGAAGTCACTCAGCTGCGCGCCCTGCTCCACGAGCAGGCTTGCCACGCCGCTCAACGCTTGCGCCTGACCCTGCCATTTCAGCCGGTCATCGCGCGTATCCGCGTACTGCGCCTCGGATTGCGCCCGCCGCGCCCACGCGCGCAGCCGCTCTACCGTCTGCTCCCGATTCATCGCCTGCTATACCTTCTTCCGCATTCGCGGTATACTGCGTCGTGTAGACAAGAGTCTTCCAGATTCACGCCCTCAGGGGAGAGAACGCAGCAGTTCCCACACAGCGCTGGCCTCGATCCGCCCTTCGAGCCGCTCGACGCCATCCACCGCGATAACGGGGATGCGATAGCGGTAGCGCTCGAATAGCTCGTCATCGCGCCGGATATCCATCTCGCGCAGGTCGAGTTCATGGTCGAAGTCCGCGAGGGCGTCTTCCAGGTACGCGCGCGCCTCATCGCAGAGGTGGCACCCCGCTTTCGCGTACAACATCACCACGTGTGACACGGCGTGAAGACCTCGCTAGGGGGCCGGCGACTGGCCGCGCCCGGAGCTACGCGCCCCGCAACGCGGAGCGTTCTCAATAGCGATCTTAGCATACGCCGGGCGTGAGGGCAACGCGAGCGACTCCGCGGCGCCGCTGGAGCGAGCGTCAGAAAGAATAGTGTGAGCGACGACGTAGTAAGAGACACAACACGGGGTGGCGGCGGCTCGTAGACTGGTAGAAGGTGGATGCGCGCGCCAGGCGCGGTTCCCGCGTCCGCCGGGAGGTGACCACATGACTGACAGAACTGAGCGACAGAAGCGCGACGAGGCCACCGAAGCGCGCGATCAGCTCACAGGGGCGTCCGATACGTCGCCCACTGTTGAGCAAGCCGCTGAGCGGGAGGCCATCGCGCCTGAAGAGCGCGAGAACGAGGCGGCTCCGGCGCCTGCGCGCGCCGCCAAGCCCCGCCGCGCCACCCGCAAAAACGCCGCGGGCAAACCGTCCCGCGCCGCCAAGCCATCCACGGTAAACCCGGAGACTGCGCTCGCCACTGAGGCCGCCCAGCGCGCGGTCGCGGTTATCGAGCTTGAGTCCCAGGGCTTCTCAGAAGACGAGGCCCTGCGTTTGATTGACATCTCGAAGCGAATGGAAAGTTCAAGCGAGGCGCGCGAAGCGCGCCGCCTCCGCTTCACGCGCTGGCTCGTCGAACAGGGCATCCTGGACGAGTTCTCCGCCTGATCGTCTGACGGTTAGATCGCTGCTATCATCGAGCGTCCCTGGGTGAAACAGCCAGCGTTCGCTCGCCATCATTCGCCAAGCCTATCACAGCGCTAAATCAAAAGGGAACGCATCCCGTTTCATGGGAAGCGTTCCCTTTTGCGTGCGCCTGCGGTTACGTGATCGAGCGGGTCCGCGCTGGTTGGACTTCCGCTACATTCCCTGCCGCACGCGCGCCATCCGGGCCTCCGCCCGCTGCACTGCCGACGCTGGCGCGCCGACTGGCTGCGCTTTGCCGATATAGCCGGAGCGCAGCTTTGTCCCCTCGCGCCAGTACGCATACCAGTAAGGCCCGTGTCCTGGGCCGCGCTTGCAGGTGCCGCATGTCGGCTTGCCACACTTGCGGAACTGCAGTTGATAGGTGATGTGCAAGTCTTTCGGTAGATTCGCCATGTGACGCCGTATCCCCTCGCTTCATTCCAACCGCGTCGGCTCCGGCTGCCTGGCCGGCTCTGGCGCACATTTGCCCGCTCAACACAGGGCGCTGTTGTCCCTATAGACGAACAGGCGGTGTTTGATTTGTCACCCTGGGACTTTCTGGCGCGATGGTCGCTTGGTGGGGGGTGCGACCCCAGTCACGCGCCGCCATGAAAGCCAAAACGAGGGGGCCGCGTCGCTCGCCGCGCGCCAGCCCAAAAGTCCGACGTGGCGCCGCTACGTCCCCATCTCCACTCGCGATCTTTCTTCGCGCGCGCAGCGGCGCCGCATGCTACAATGGCGAAGCGAAGTCTCCGCCGCGACGGCGAGCGGAACGAATTGACGCGATCTGGCGTTCAGCGTGTATGCGCATGAGGGAGTGAGATGGAGCGGGAGTTTGAGCGGGAGCTCGTCACGGAGTACCTCCTCATCTCGCGCTATAGCGAGCCGCCCACCGACGCGACCGTGACCCAGGCGCTGTCATCCGCTGGGCTGGGCGTCGCAGTGTACACGCCCGCGCCCCCGCGCGATCCCAGCGCGACACCGGGCCGTCGCGCCAGGGTGGGAACCTACACCATCCGCTCTGACGCAGGCGCTGGCCAGGCGAAGATCATCGTCGCCCGCTACGAAAGCCCCGCCCTTGACGGTATGGGAGAAACCGCCTTCAACCAGCTCACGCGGCGCCTTGGCGCGAATGACACGCAGACACTGCGCGTCGGCACGCTGGCGCTCGACACCCGCTTCACCGGCCCCTTCGCCGCCCCGATCGAGACACAGCGCTGGGCGCTCGGCGTCCTGCGAACGCTCGTCAGTCTGACCGAAGGCGCCGTGGTAGACCCGCAGGCCCAGACCTCATGGGGCGCGTCGCTGCTCGCCGCCGCGCTCACGAGCGGCCCGCGCGCGCATCTCACCATCCACAACGAAGCCTGGGGCGCAGACCGCCGCTGGCTGCACACCCACGGTCTGCTCAAATTCGGCAGGCCGGAGCTCGACCTCGCCGACATCCCTGTGGCGCTGGAGCCTGAAGCGCAGGCGCTGCTACTCGACGTGGCGGATAACCTGGCGCAGGGCGAGCAGCTGAGCGCCGGGCAGGAGATCACCCTCGATGAGCTGGGCGCGCTGGTCGCCCTCCCTGCCTCGCCCGACCTCGATCATCAGGCGGCGTGGGGACGGTTGCGACTCTGCGATGTCCCCACGCCGCCGCAACGACAGAGCGCAAGCGCGCGACTGCTCCTGGCGCGCATGGCGGTGGCCGAGGCCGAGCGCCTGCGGGAGAAGGGCGACCTCGCGGGGGCGCTCGACGTAATCGAGCGCGCGCTGGCCGCCGACAGCGACGACAGCGAGGCGCTGGCGCTCAAGGCCCATATCCTGCTCGATGGCGGCCACTCACACGAAGCGCTGGAGCTGGGCGAGCTGATGGAACTGCGCAGGCCGGGAGAATATCGCGGCCCGCTCGTCATCGGGCTAGCGCTGATCGCCATCGGACGCTACCGCGAAGCGCTCCACGCGCTCGACCGCGCAATCGAGCGCGAGCCGGAGGCCGCCCAGGCCTACAGCGCGCGCGGTGAGGTCTACGCCCGCCTCGGCGATCAGCGTCTTGCCGCCGTTGACCGCGCCCGCGCCGTCTACCTTGGCGGCTAAGGCCTCCGCGTCCGACGCCAGCTGGCGATACCGCGCTTGACATGCCGCCTGGTCAGCGTTACAATCATAAGGCTGTGTTCTAAAACAGACGGTTTGTGCGCCCCATCTACCTCATCGCGTTCCATCGCGCCGCGCCACCCACAATTGTCGTGCGGCGCCCGGCGCTGGCGGCGAGCGAGCGGCGCATGCTCGCAGGAGACATATCATATCATGTACGCAGTGATCGAAACGGGGGGCAAGCAGTACCGCGTCAGCCCCGGCCAGACCGTCGAGGTGGAGCTGCTGCCGTCCGAGCCGGGGGCCACGGTCACGCTTGAGCGCGTGCTGATGGTCTCGACGGATGACAAAACACTCGTCGGCCAGCCTGTCGTGCCCGGCGGCGCCGTCGTCGCCACCGTCATTGGCGAGGGACGCGGCAAGAAAGTCATCGTCTTCAAGTACAAGTCCAAGAAGCGCTACCGCCGCACCACCGGCCACCGCCAGGACTACACCTACCTCACCGTCACCGACATCCAGGCTGACGGCGCGAGCGTCGTCTCCGACGACGAGCGCCATCGCTACGAGCGTCAGGCCGAGCGCGCCGTGAACCGCTACGAGCGCAAGCTCATCGCGGCCTTCGAGGCGATCATTGGCCCAATCGCCTCTGAGCTTGGCGTCGCGCCCGAAGACGTGGATATTGTGGACATCGAGGACGAAGAGGCCGCAGGCGAGGGCGACGACAAGTAGCGCGCCTGTGACCGCGTCCAGCGCGCGCCTCGTCTAACATGTTGAAAAGCTGATGCGCGTGAACGCGCGCTTGATGAGCGCCGCGAGGCGCGCCTGAGAAAAGGGCGAACACTACAATGGCTCATAAAAAGGGCGTTGGCAGCTCGCGTAATGGACGCGACAGCAAGCCCAAGATGCTCGGCGTCAAGCGCTACGATGGCCAGCTCGTGCGTGCCGGGACAATCATCGTCCGCCAGCGCGGCACGCAATTCAACCCCGGCATCAACGTCGGCATTGGCCGCGACTATACCCTCTTCGCGAAGGTGGATGGCACAGTCAAGTTCGAGTGGGATAGCCGCACCAAAAAGCGTGTGACCATCCGCCCAATCGAAGCCGCCGCCATCGCGGAACCCGTCGCGGCGACGGCCTGATTCGCCGCCATCACGCTCACGTCACAGGGGGTGGACGCCACACCAGGCTGCCACCCCCTGTTGTGCTACAACACACGAACATGCAATGCGGGACAAACCCGTACGGCGCCCATTCTGGCGTGCCCCCAACTCACCCTCGCTCCACGTCGTACTATGTGTGCGAGAGGTCTTGTAGGGCATCGCCCGCCGCGTTGCGAGCGTGGGCGGCGCGTGATATAGTTCCGCTGCGCACTGGCGCGCCACGCTCCCACATCATCTGGCCTCGGAGTCACACGATGGAGCGCGCCTCACCGGCGTCAACAACCTGATTTCCAGGCACGAGAGGTAGGGTTCCGCATGCCGCTGCGCCTGTTGGCAGCCGGAAAGACCGATGTCGGTCTTCAGCGCGAGCAAAACGAAGACGCATTCCATACGCAGGTCCTGGACGGATCACCGTCCAGCGGCGTCTTCATCGTTTCCGATGGCATGGGCGGTTACCACGCCGGCGAGATCGCCAGTCAGATCGCCGTCGAGACCATCAGCGGTGAGCTCGCCTCCCTCCTCGACCCCAACGTACCGCCTCCCACAGTCAAGCTCACCAAGGGACGCGGTGGACGCAAGCGCACGAAGAGCGGCAAGAAGGACGCCGTGCGCGCCGAATCCGCCACTATTGAGACGGGGGCTGAAACCACCACGGAGACGGCAGCCGAGAATGACGGCGGCGCTGAGGTCGCAGAAGCCGCTGAGACACAGCAGCTTTTCGAGACCGTCGCCCTGGAGCACTACGCGGGCAAGCTCAACGAGGCGGTCAAGAACGGTAACGCCGCCATCGTGGACTACGGCGACGCCCACCGCGAGGCGCGTGGCCTCGGCGCCACCGTCACCGCCGCGCTCATCGTCGAGGGTCAGGCCTTCATCGCCAACGTCGGTGACAGCCGCACCTACCTCGTGCGTGATGGGAAGATCGAGCGTGTCACCCGCGACCACTCGCTCGTCGAGCGTCTCGTCGAGATGGAACAGATTACCCCCGACGAGGTCTACGAGCACCCCAGCCGCAACCTCATCTACCGCTCGCTCGGCGCTGGCCACTCCGATGTGGATGTGGACATCTTTATCGAGCGCCTCCAGCCGGGCGATGTGCTGCTACTCTGCTGCGATGGCCTGTGGGAGATGATCCGCGATCCTGAGCTTCTGCGTATCATCACCGAAACTGAGGATGTCGAGCAGGCCTGTGAGCGCCTGATCGCCACCGCTAACGCCAATGGTGGCGAGGACAATATCACCGCCGTCCTCGTGCGCTGTGTAGAGGCGTAGGAACGGCGACACATGAGCCTTGCTGCGGGCGCGACCCTCGCTGGCCACTATCGACTGATCCGCCCGCTCGGCGAGGGAGGCATGGGCGGCGTCTACCTCGTCGAGGACCTGCGCGACGGTGGGCGCTGGGCGTTGAAAGATGTGCTCGACGACGCCTCGTTGCCGGACGATGAGCGCCAGTGGGCGCGCGACCACTTCGACCAGGAGATCGCGCTCATGCGCGAGCTTTCCGGCATCTCTGGCCACGCCGGCGCCGCGCGCATACCCGCGTATCACGATGACTTCATTATCGGCCCCAATCGTTATCTGGTGATGGAATACATCCCTGGCGACACGCTGGAGGAGCGCATCGAGGCGGCGAAAGGCCCTCTCCCGGAGCGCGACACGCTGCGCTGGATGAGCGCCGTCCTCCAGACGCTCGACGCCCTCCACCGCCGCACACCGCCGATCATCGTGCGCGACCTCAAGCCAGGCAACATCATCCTGACCTCCGATGGCTCCGCCCGCGTGATTGATTTCGGTATCGCCCGCACCTACAAGCTGGGCCAGGCCACCAATACCGAGAACCTTGGCACGCTTGCCTACGCCTCGCCGGAGCATCACGGCCACGGCCAGACTGACGCCCGCTCCGATATCTACAGCCTTGGCGCCACCATGTACCATGCCCTCACCGGCCACGAGCCGCAGCCGTTCGCGGCTCCCATGCCCGGCGCGCTCATCCGCCTCAACCCGGCGCTCACGCCCCGCACAGATGCGCTCATCGCGCGCGCCATGAACCTCAGCCCTTCCGCGCGCTTCCAGACCGCCGCCGAGATGCGCGCCGAGGTGGAGGCCGCGCTCGCCGCCTTGCCGTCGCCCGTCGCGCCACGCCGCGCGCCCGCAACCCGCCCCGCGCCACGCGCGGCCACAAAGCCCGCTCCCGCCACTCCCGCCACCACGGCGCCAGCCACGCGCGTCTGCCCGCGCTGCGGCCACGCCAACCGCCCAACCGCCCGCTTCTGCGCCCGCGATGGCGCGCCACTGACACCCAGCGTCGCAGTGGCCGCCACGCGGAGCGCGACACAGGTACCCAAGCCCGCGCCACCCGCACGCACGCGCCAGCCTGCCCCGCCGACTCATCCCATCACCAGTGAAGGCGCCACCCACGCCCGCCGCGCCACCGAAGCCTTCGCCCAGGGGCGCTACCAACAGACCATCGTCCAGGGACGCCAGGCGCTGGAGCAGGGCCACACCACCACCGACGTGCTCGTGACGCTGGCGCGCGCCTACGATCACGTGAGCCGCCCGTTAGAGGCCGCCAACGCCTGGGAGCGCGCCGCGCAGATTCGCCCCGACACCGCTACGCTGCTCGGCGCGGCGAACGCCTGGCGCGCCGCTGGACGGCTAGAGGAAGCGCAAGTGGCGCTCGCGCGCGCCCGCCAGAGCGCTCCCAACGACGCTGAGATTAAGCTATCAGCTTGGCCTGGTGAACATCGCGCTGGGCCATCTCTCCCAGGCGGAGGGCGACCTGCGCGAGGCGCTCGCGCTGGAGCCGGACTCACCGCGCATTCTCACCGCGCTGGGCCGTCTCGCCAACCAGCGTGGCGAGACAGAAGAAGCGCTCATCCTGTTGCGCCAGGCTGTCGCCGCCGACCCCACATATGCAGAGGCGCATGCTGACCTGGGGCGCGCGCTGCTCTCGCGCCGCGCGTTTCCCGAAGCGATCAGAGAGCTGGAACACGCGCGCCGCTTGCGCGTAGACAGCGTAGATATCTTGCTGGCGCTCGGCATGGCCTACCATGTGACGGGCCGCCGCCAGCAAGCGCGCGAGGCCTTGCGTCAGGCGCTAGCGATCAACCCAGGAGACGCCGAAGCCCAGCGACTCCTGCGGGCATTGTAACTGGCCCATGTGGAGGTGAGCGCCCGCGCCTGTGATACGCTACTGGACACACTGGCAGCGCTCCACCGCTGGTCGTCAGTCGCGAGGGGCAGCGCCGGTGTGATGAGGAGGGTGGCATGCGCTGTATCCGGTGTAACGCCGAATTGAGAGAGTCCGCGCGCTTCTGCAACCGCTGTGGAACGCGGACCCCATTGGAGCAACCACCAGGCATCGCATCGGGTCACCTCTCCCCCGGCATAGAGCTTCCCAGCAGCCGTCCACGCCGCCCCTCACGCCCACTCCGCCACCCCGGCGGTAGCGACCAAGACTTCGGCGCACCTGCGCCCGTATCACGGCCCCTGCCGCGCCAGACCTCCGTTTTGAATGACGGCGATCCCCTGAGCATCTATCCCCAGGTCCGCGAAGCCCTGAGCGAGATTCCCACAGAAGAGACCCAGGTGGCCCAGGACGCGTTCTCCGAGCTGCCGACCGCCGAATACGCCGCCACGCCCAACAGCATCACCCTGACACCCGGCGCCCTGCGCGGGCTGATGCCCTGGCCCCTCCCCGCCGGCGTTTCCCTGCTTGACCGCTTCCAAATCGTCGCCGTCGTCGATGCCCAGCCCGACATCCCGGACGCCAGCAACACCTACCGCGTGGTGGATTTGATGGGCTACGCCCGCTGCTGGTCATGCCATACTGAGCACGGCTCCGCAGCGGCCAGCGAGCGTTTCTGCCCCACCTGCGGCGCCGATATGCTGGGCCACGAATACGTCATGACCGAGCGCCGCGGCGCGACCAGAGAGGACACACAACCCCGACTCACCTTGCCCCCCACAACCAGCGCCAGCTTCGTAGACACCTTCACCCATGAAGATCGCCGCTACGTGGTGAGCGCCATTGAGCCGGAGACGCCGCTCTTTCCCTTCGGCCCGCACATCAGCGTCGCAGGCATGACGCATGTCGGCCTGACGCGCGCGGGCGACATCAATGAAGATAGCTTCGCCACGCTCACCGTCAACCTCGCCCACGACTCCCGCCAGCAGCCTCTGGCCCTCGCGATTGTCGCCGACGGTCTGGGAGGCCATGCCAGCGGACAAGAAGCCAGCCGTCTGGCCGCACGCATCTTCATCGAGCGCCTCACACACGACTTGATCCTGCCGTTCATTGTCCCGATGGGTGGCGCCCTGCCGCCGGATGTGGCTGTCGAACCCGCGCTACGAGACGCTGTGAACGCCGCTAACGCCGCCATCTACGAGGCCAATGTGCAAGGCGCGGCGGATATGGGCTCAACGCTCGTCGCCGCGGTCATCTCTGGCGACCAGTCATGGATCGCCAACGTCGGTGACAGCCGCGCCTACGTCCTCGACGGCGACGTCCTGCGCCGCGTCACCAGCGACCACTCGCTCGTCGAACAGCTGGTCGTCAGCGGCATGATTACGCCGGAGGAGCGCTATACCCACACGCAGCGCAACCGCATCTTCCGTAGCCTGGGCGGAGATCCTACCGTCGAAGTAGACATCTTCACCCAGCGGCTCACGCCAGGCATGCGCCTGTTGCTCTGCTCCGACGGCCAGTGGGAGATGACCCGCGACCCAGAGATAGAGCGTATCCTGCGTGAGATCCCCGATCCGCGCGCGACCTGCGAGGCGCTTATCGCTTCAGCCAACGCCAACGGCGGCGAGGATAATATCACCGCTGTCGTGCTGCGCGCAGACGCCTGAGCGCGCGCCAGCTTTCAGCGAGACGCAACTTCCACGCGTCGCCTGCGTACACTGCCATGGGTGCGCGCGATTCCACACTACTCGCTACACCGCGCGGGGACGCGCGCAATGGGGCGGTGAAAGGAGCGAACAGGCACATGGCGGGTGAAGTGACATTGACATGCCAGGTTGGGCGGCCGCGCGTCCAGACCACAGGCGGCAGCCAGCTCGCGTACGCGCTGATCGAGGCGCGCGTCGCAGGAGCGGCCGCTGGCGCCCAGATCGCTCAGCGACTGCCGCTGAACCTGGCCCTCGTGCTCGACCACTCCGGCTCGATGCGCGGCCCCAAGCTACAAGGCGTCAAAGACGCGGTCAAGCTCGTGATAGACCACATGGCGCCCACGGACATCGTCTCGATCGTCATCTTCGATGACAACGTACGCGTCGTGGCCCCCGCGCAGCCCGTGCGTGACAAGGAGCTCCTCAAGGCCGCCGTGGATGGCATCCGCGATGGCGGCGGCACCTCGATGTCGCTGGGCATGAACGTCGGCATGACCGAGCTGCGCAAGCACGCATCGCCGCAGACCGTCAATCGCATGATCCTGCTGACCGACGGGGCGACCTACGGCGACGCCGACCGCTGCCGCCGCATCGCCGACGACGCCGGAGCGACAGGCATCGGCATCTACCCCCTGGGCATCGGCGCCGACTGGGAAGAAGACCTGCTCGACAACATCGGCCAGCGCAGCAGCGGCATGCCCGCGGAATTCATTCAGCGGCCCGATGCGGCGTTGAGCATCTTCCAGCAGCAGCTCCAAAGCGCCGAGGCGGTGGCCGTGCGCGCCGCCCAGCTCACCGTGCGCCTCCCCGCAGGCGTCACCCCCAAGCGGGCCGTTCGCGTCCTGCCGCTCATCGCCGCCCTGGACACCAACGTGATGACCGATCATGGCATGAGCATTCCCCTGGGAGATCTGGAGCGAGATACCCCGCAGGGCGTGCTGATCGAGGTCATGGTCGAGAGCAAGCCCGCTGGCGTCTTCCGTATCGCGCAGGCCGAGCTCTCCTACGAGCTGGCCAATGGCAGCCGCGAAACCACGCGCGCCGACGCCACCATCACCTTCGTCACCGAGCAAGTCCCGACCACTGAAGCCAACGCGCTGGTGATGAACTACGCCGAGAAGGCCAACGCCCACCGCCTCGTCACGAAGGTGCTGGACGAATACAAGACCAGTGGCAAGGTCACGATCAAGCTCAGCCCAAGCGTCACCCGCGTGCTCGATCCGGAGACGCAGCGCCTGCTCGATCAGCTTCAGGCGGGCGGCGGCCTTTCGCCGGAGCAAGTCAAAACCATCGGTTCGAAGACACGCAAGCTAACCCAGCAGTTCTAGCGCACCACACGCCCCCGCCATGCGCGCGCGACGCGCGGACGGAGGCGTTTGCGCCGGGTGTGATATGCTGGCGGCGCGGCCTAGCGGGCGCGCGAGCCAGCGGCGCGCCGGGGAGACCATCGCGGAGACATCTGCGCCCCGGACCAATTGCGGCGCGTGCGGCGACAATTGTAAAGAGGAGCATCCCGATGTCTGTAACATGCTCTCAGGGGCATGAAAACCCTGACGGCTCGATGTATTGCGACCAGTGCGGAGAAGAGCTGCCTGTCGCCGCTCCCGCGCCTGGCGCCAGCGTCCCGCCCACGCCAGATTACCCGGATGTCAGCGTGGCCCCGGCGGCGCCCGTCGCCGTGGGCTCCCCGCGCATCGTGCTCAAAGAGGACGGCGCCGTGTTCTCCCTGGAGGGCAAGAGCGAATTTCTCGTCGGGCGCGAGGACCCCGTCAGCAACATTTACCCGGACATTGATCTGACCCCACATAACGGCGAAGACTATGGCGTTTCGCGCATGCACGCCAAGATCTACGTCCAGGGTGGTCAGTACCTGGTCGAGGATCTGAACAGCACCAACTCGACCTACATCAACCGCCAGAAGCTCGCCGCCAAGACGCCCACATCCATCAAGGATGGCGACGAGGTCCGCTTCGGCAAGGTCGAGGCCACCTTCCACGCCGTCTAAACGCGCGGCGCCCCACACACCTTCACGCGAGAGGCCATCGCGCCTGATTAGGCGTGATGGCCTCTCGCGTTCGTATTGCTTCTCCGCATCTCACGCGATCGCACTGACTCCTCGCCCAGTTTCGCTGCCACCCTGTGAGAAATGGTCCCTTGTGTGACGTAATGTAGAGTACACCGCTCTGCGCGTCCGGAAGCGGGTGTTTTGCCGTGTCCCATGACCTGGACGCCGCCTCTACTGTCTCCGCCGCTGCTCAGCGTGCGGAGTCGTGGCCCTGGGCCGGGGCGCTTCCATCGCGATGTATCGAATTCACATCCACACACGAGGGGGTACCATGGACTCGCGTCAGTCTCCCAGCCTCACCACCCGCGCCCGCAAAATCTGGCGGGGTGGCGTCGGCGTCGCCCTGGCGTCTACCGTCGCCCTGCTGACACTCGCCGGCTGCGGAACGACGACCACTGGCACGACCACAACCGGCGCCAACTGTCCGTCGGCCAGCACCGTCGCCAGCTGGCATCTTGTCAGCCCAGGCAAGCTCACCATCGCCAGCGATACCACCTACGCCCCTGCCGAGTTCGAAGATCCGACCAACCCTGGCACGTACATTGGCTATGACATAGACATCGCGAAGGCGCTGGCGAAGCAGATGTGCCTGACTCCGGTTATCGAGAAGGCCAGCTTCGACTCCATCATCTCCGACGTTTCCGGCCCGGCGCTCGGCTCCCAGCGCTACGACATGTCCATTTCCTCGTTCACCATCAACGATACCCGCAAGCAGAAGGTGGACATGATCCCTTACTTCACCGCGGGCGAGTCGCTGCTGGTCCCAGCGGGCAACCCGGCTGGCCTAACCAGCGACTTCACCAGCATGTGCGGCAAGACCATCGCCGCGCAGGATGGCACCGTTGAGATCGCTGAGCTGCAGGACGCCAATGGAACCGGTGACGGCAGCTCTGGTCAGGCCACTGTCTGCAAGAGCAATCCCATCAAGATCCTGCACTTCTCTGACCAGACCGTGGTCGTGCAGCAGGTAGTGAGTGGCAACGCTGACGGCAGCTATCAGGACTCCCCTGTCACCGGCTACTACGCGGCGCAGAGCAATGGCAAGCTGGTCGATGGCCCGGTGACGGTGCAGCCGTCGCCTGAAGGGCTTGTCGTCCGCAAGGACAACCCCGCGTTTGAGACGGCGATCACCGGCGCGCTCAGCGCGATTCGCGCCAACGGCGACTACAAGAAGATTCTCACCCAGTGGGGTCAGCTTGAAGGCGCCTATCCGCCCCTGAGCTAGCCGCTCACGTGATACACTCCAGCGGAAGGTCTGGCGGGGGAGCCCCCGCCAGCCATCCGTCTGCCGAATGATCCGGCGAGGTATCTCGCCGGATCGCGCGTTCAAGAATCATCAGCGACGGCCTGCTGACGAAGCTGGAAATCGCGCGTGGCCTCATGGCTGGCGCGCGGCGTGAAGGGGTTGACGCCAGTGAACCCAATACAACATTTTCTGAGCACCTTCAACTTCTCGGCTGTAACGGGAAACCTCTTCGCTCCACTCATCCTCAAAGGGATCGTCGTTACGATTGTCCTTTCAATCATCTCGCAATTTGCCGGGGTTGCCATTGGTCTAATTCTCTATTTCATGCGACGTACCCGCTGGCGGCCCATTCGCTGGATCGCTGAGGTCTATATCTGGATCTTCCGTGGCACACCACAGGTGGTACAAATTCTCTTTCTCTACATCGCATTGGGGTACCTTGGCTTGGGCAGGTCTCTGCGTGAGATTGACCCATTCACTCCCATCGGCTTTCATGGCATCTTTATGGATTCAATCATCGCCGCTATCGTTGCGCTCTCCCTCAATGAAGGCGCGTATATGGCGGAGATCGTGCGCGCCGGTATTGACTCGATTGACCCTGGCCAGATGGAGGCAGCCAAGTCGCTCGGTATGACGTACTGGCAGGGAATGCGGCGCATCGTGCTCCCCCAGGCGATGCGTATCATCATCCCGCCGCTCGGCAACGAATTCAACAACATGCTCAAGACCACCTCGCTGGTCGCGTTCATCTCGCTCTATGACCTGCTTGGCGCCGCGCAGGCCATTGGCCAGTTTGGTTTTCGTTCCCTGGAATTATTGGTCGTCGCTTCGATCTGGTATCTCGTGCTGACTACCCTGTGGGGCTTCGTCCAGTCATGGCTGGAGCGTAAATTCAGCGCTTCCACTCGCGAGCCGAGCGGGCAAAAGTCGTTCTGGCAGCGCATGTTCGGTGGTACGCCCCGGCGCGCGCGCGCGACCGATGGCGAGCCTGTGATCGTGGGTGGTCAACATCGCGTGTAGGAATGCTCGCTAGCGTACACTCCGGTCACATGACGCGCGACCAGCCGCAAGGCGCCAAGAGAGGAGCACGGGCCGTGAAAGACTCAACGCAACCGATGGTGGACGCCCAGGACGTTCACAAGAGCTTCCATAGCAACGAGGTCCTGCGCGGCGTCAGCATGCAGGTCCGCAAAGGCGAGGTCGTCTGCGTCATTGGGCCGAGCGGCTCTGGCAAGACGACCTTCCTGCGCTGCATCAACCACCTCGAGAAGATCAACGGCGGCCGCATCTTCATCGAGGGCGAGCTGATGGGCTACCGCGAGCAGCCAGATGGCAAGGTCGTGGAAGACAGTGAGCGCAACATCGCGCGCATGCGCTCCGAGATCGGCATGGTCTTCCAGCGCTTCAACCTCTTCCCCCACATGACCGCGCTGGAGAACGTCATCGAAGCGCCCATGCAGGTGAAGGGCGTCTCGCGCGAGCAGGCGGAGGCCCGCGCCCGCGAGCTGCTCGCCAAGGTGGGCCTCGCGGAGAAGGAGGACGCCTATCCCGCGCGGCTCTCCGGCGGCCAGCAGCAGCGCGTCGCCATCGCCCGCGCCCTGGCGATGGACCCTAAGCTGATGCTCTTCGACGAAGCCACCTCCGCGCTCGACCCAGAGCTGGTCGGCGAGGTGCTCAAAGTTATGCGCCAGCTCGCCGAAGAGGGCATGACGATGATCGTCGTCACCCACGAGATGGGCTTCGCCCGCGACGTGGCTGACCGCGTGATCTTCATGGATGGCGGCGTGATCGTCGAAGAGGGCAAGCCCGAGGATATTTTCACCAACCCGAAGGAAGAGCGCACCCGCGGCTTCCTCCGCAAGGTCCTTGAAGCCAAAGCGCAGTGAGCGCATAGCCAGCCCAGACACATCACCCGTACACGCTCGCTCGTTCAGCGTGTACGGGTGATGTGTCTGGGCTAACAGACCAGGCGAAAACCGATCAGGTCGCCGTTATTCTCCGCCCGATTGAAGAACCGGAATGCCGCGCGAGCGTCTTTCCGGTCGTCAAGCCATGACGCCCCGCGCATCGTCCGGTGATCGGCGGCGTCCGCGCTCGGGTCATCGGCCGCTTTGAAGGGATAGGGGCGGTACAGCGAGTCCGTCCACTCCCAAACATTGCCGATCATGTCCTCAGCGCCACAAGGGCTCGCTCCGCTGCGATCCCGGTCACTGGCCGGGAATGAGCCGACGGGCAGTGTCCTACCAGCGCCGTTGTCGCGCGTGTTGCAGCGCGCCCGGTCAAAGCTATCCCCCCAGGGATAGAGCAGGCTGACGCGCTGAGCGGGATCCCAGCGCGCGGCTTTCTCCCACTGCGCTTCATTCGCCAGGCGCCACGGCTTCTGCGTCACGGTTGACAGCCAGCGCGCGTAGGCCCGCGCGTTGAGCCAGGTGATACAGACCACGGGATAATCGGGCCGCTGCAACTGGGCCTGCCAGGTTTGCCCACCTGTCGCACTGGGCTCTGGCACGCCTCCACTGCGCACCGCGAGCGCATACTCAGCCACCGTCACCGGGTAGCGAGCGATCTGGAAATAGGGGACCTCGACGCGATGCTGTGGCTGTTCATCCGCGTTCGCCGCCGGGTCGCGCGCCGGGTCACTCCCCATCGTGAAAGGCCCGCCCGGCGCCTGACAAAGCGGGGGAACAATCGCTGGGGAGCCGATGAGGTTCACGCCGCGAAAGCCCAGCTGCGCCAGCCGCTCCGGCACATCCGGAAGAGGATAGCGTGACATGGGTTGCGGCGGAGGCGGCTCATCAACCGGTGGCCGCCCGTTCCGCTGCGCGCGCTCCGCAACGGTTGACTCCGTCATCGAATGCGTCAGCCGCACGATCAGTTGTTCCACATCTCCGCTAAAATGCTGATCTGACCGGACGTCGGCCGCATTCCGGTACGCGAGCGCTGACAAGCCTTCTGGCAGATCGCGCTCACGCGGTATCTTGGCTCCCTGCGTCAATACAGGAACCACCGGAACACCACGAGACAGCGCCGCCTCAACCTCGATGCGCACAAAGTCATTCGGATTATCCAACCGGCGCACGCCATGATCGTCAGTGATCGTCAGCCATTGCTTGCCGATGATGACGAGCACAACATTCGATGCGTTCACTGCGTCACGGAGCGCTTGGCGGAAATCCTGGCCAAGCGGAATTGAATCAATATCAATGAAAATGGAGTCCGCGCCGAAACGCGCCGCCAGCCGCTCATGAATGCGGGCGGTGATATCCTGCGTATCGTCGCGTCGGTAGGAGATGAACAGCTTACTCATACCTGGATCGCTCCGTCTTCATCCCTCATTGAGAGCGCGGTGGAATAATGTTCCGCTACTGCGCTCAAATGCGCTGGTACTTCAGTGTAACATGGTAACGGTCAAACTCTCAAGCGCATTTGTGAGAATATTGGTCGGCTTTACCCAGCGCGCGCGCGCAACCACGAGCGTGTATGCGTCGCGCATTCAGTGGCGCTATCCTCTTGCGAAGCAAGGAGCGATGGCGTATAACAGTGCTTAAGTCTCTTGAAGCGCCGTTAGCTACTCATCGCTCAAATTCGCAGCGCGTCCTGCGCTCACATCAGCTTTCACTCGTAGCGTACGTAGAGGATGGGGGGTACTCCGATGGCCATCGTCAAGCAGTTTGATCGTTCGATGATTGAACAATTCCTCAAATCAACTGGACTGCGCTATCTGCGCGACAATGACGGTGACTTTATCGTCCAGTTTGGCTACGATACCGATCGCGGCAATGAGATTACAGTTATGTTACTAGCAAGCGGCACGAAGAGTAATATTTTTGCGATCTACGCTGAATCCTCGACGATCATTCAACCGCAGGACGTTGATCGCGCCATCCGCATGTGCAATACGTGGAACGCCGACAAGCGCTGGCCAAAAGCCTATCTCCGCATGCGCCAGGACGCTGGGCGCTCGTACGGACGCATCGTGCTCGAAGGTCAACTCGACCTCGAGAAAGGCGTTCATCAAGAGCTGTTCGACGACTTCACCGGTACGATCATCGCCACAGCGAATGCGTTTTGGGAGTGGGCGCACAAGGAACAAGGCTTCTAGTCCGGAGTCTCCCATAACCGCCAGCAATCAAGCCTGAAACAAACGTGGCGTTCGCTGGCATCCAAGTCGAGCGCGGCGAAACGCGGGACTGCGGGTGAAACCTGGCGCCACAGAGGCGCGTGTTACGCCCGCTCCGCCTCACGCCGCCGCTTCTGCTCCTCTGCCACCGCGCGGTCAGGTGGGGTAAAGCCCGCCATGAAAGCCGCCTTATACTCCGGGAACGTCCCCGCGATGATCGCCTCCCGCGCGCCCTCCATCAGCCGGATGAGGAAGCGCAAGTTGTGAATGCTCGCCAGGCGGTAGTAGAGCAGCTCACCGCGGCTCTCATCGTCCTCCGCGCGGATCAGGTGATGCAGATAGCCCGCGCTGAACGTCCGGCAGGTGTAGCAGTCGCACGTCGGGTCCACTGGCCCGCGCTCCTCGCGGAAGCGCGCCGTCCGGATATTCAGCCGCCCGCTCGCGGTATATAGCCCGCCTGTGCGCGCCGTCCGCGTCGGCAGCACGCAGTCGAACATGTCCACCCCACGCTCGATGCCCTCCAGCAGGTCATCCGGCGAGCCGACGCCCAGCAGGTGGCGTGGCTTACCGTCTGGCAGCTCCGGGACCGTCGCCTCCAGCATCTCCCACATCAGCGGCTTCGGCTCCCCTACCGACAGCCCACCGATGCTGAAGCCGTCGAATGGCAGCGATCCGATGAAGCGTGCGCTCTCCGCGCGCAGCGCTGCGTCCATCGAGCCTTGTGGGATGCCGAAGAGCGCCTGCTCGCCTGGCCGCTCGCGCGCCGCCAGCGCCCGCTCGGCCCAGCGATGCGTGCGCTCCGTCGCCGCCCGCGCCACCTCAGTCGCGCAGGGATATGGCGGGCATTCGTCCAGCGGGAGGATGATGTCCGCCCCAAGCAGCGCCTCGGTGTGCATCACACTCTCCGGCGTCATCACCACCTCGGAGCCGTCCAGATGCGAACGGAACGTCACCTTGGCGTCCGTCACCTCGCGCAGTTTGCCCAGGCTGAACACCTGGAAGCCGCCGCTGTCCGTCAGGATCGGCCCCGGCCAGCGCATGAAGCCGTGCAGCCCGCCGAACCGCGCCACCAGCTCCGGCCCTGGACGCAGTAGCAGATGGTAGGTGTTCGAGAGCACGATGCTCGCGCCGATCGCCGTCAGGTCATCCGGCCCGACCGCCTTCACCGTCGCGTGCGTCCCTACCGGCATGAAGACCGGCGTCCGCACGAGACCGTGTGGCGTTTGCAGCAGCCCAGCCCGCGCCCGCGAGCGCGCGTCGCGGCTGACCACGCGGAACCGCAGCGGCTCCTCCGCGCCCAGCGGCTCCATCTCGCCGTCCGCTACCGTGCGCTGGCCATTCATGGCCGCGTCATCCTTCACCGCCGCATCACCCTCGCTTACCATGTCAGATTTCCCCACCATGTGTCTGGTTACTCGCTCAGGAATGGCAGCGCCACCGCGAGAACCGTCTCACGCTCTGTCACAAGCTGCCCGTGATCGAGGTCCGGCAAAACGACCATCCGCACTCCCGCCTCGCGGATCGCCTCACGCTGCGGATCCAGCGCCTCCAACACGCGCGTGTCGCGCGTTCCGGTGATGACCAGCGCTGGGCAGCGCAGGTCCGCTGGCTGGAGTGGCCGCCAGTTCGCTTGGGCGCGCGCCGTCAGCAGCGTCGTCCGCGCGGGAAACGCCAGCGACTCCTCGCGCTCCTCCAGCGGCACGCCCATCGCCTCGAGCGCGGCCATTGGGTCACTCGCCGCTTGCGCCGCCACCAGCGGCTCCAGGTAAGCCACCATCCTCGCCACGCGCTCAGGGGGAAAGATCGGCCCGAAGTGGTTGCCCGCCATCACGATCCGCTCCACGCGGTCGCTCGTCGCGCCAAGCTGCCGCGTGATGGTCGCGCCATAGGAGTGGCCCCAGACCTTGAACCGTTCGGCGCCCACCGCGTCCATCACGGCAAGCGCATCGCCCAGCACGCGCTCCTCGGCATAGGCGGCGGGATCGTCTGGCGCATCGCTCTCGCCGAAGCCGCGCGTATCCATCGCCACCAGCGTGAAACGCCCCCTCAGCGCGTCGAAGTAGCCGGACTCGCGCCAGTAGCCGCGCGAGCAGGGCAGGCAGTGGAGGAAGAGCAGCGGCGGCCCCGCGCCTTCCACCTCATAGGCGACGCGGACACCATCCGGCGCTGTCACATACTGTGTCATGCGATCTCTATCTCCCACCGCTTCGCTCACTGGACATGCTCACGCAGATACTCCATCACTTTGCGGTCAATTCGCGCGTCGCTGGCGTCGTGGGCCAGCCGCTCCTCCAGGTTCTCGCGTCCACCGTAGCGTTCCAGCGCGTGGAAGGTCGCCTCATCGTAGGCGCCGCTCACCAGCCCAGTGTAGTCGCCGCTACGGGTCAGCAGCCCCTGAAGCTCGCTGGTTAGCGCCGCGTCCAGCGGCAGCATGTCCTCAGGAGCGGGCTTGAAGAACAGCAGTTCGTGCATATCCATCAGCCGCGCCAGTTCCTCGATGGGCTGGGGATGGTCGTCCACCCGCAGGTCAATGAAGCGATCGTTGAAGCCGCCGTAGCCGCCCGCATCCCGCACCACCAGCAGCGCCGCCGACTGCATCCCGCGCTTGTCGCCGCCAGCAGCCTGGCCGGCCGCCAGCGCCGCCAGCAGCCGCCGCCACAATGGCCCCGTCGCCGCTTCGAATGTCTCCGCCAGCGCGACCACCGTCGCCTCACTCACCAGGATGTTGCCCTGCGCGGCGAAGTTTGGCCCGGCGATGCCGCCCGCCCAGGAGTAGCAACCCGGCCCAGTAAAGGTCGCCGACCCGCCGCGCGCGTCCACGATGCCCGCCTGCCGCTGCTCTGGCCGCTCATCAGCCGCCACCAGCGCGTCGAGCGCCTCCTGGGCGGAGTGACCTGCCGCCAGCGCGTCCAGCCCGCGCGGACCGTAGCTCGTGTTGGCCCACGACTGCGTCGCCACGGCGCCAACCCCGGCCCGTGCCCACGGCACAACCGCGCCCACCGCCAGAAACTTCGACTGGACGGCGATGCCCAGATCACCCGTCTCCGCATCGCGCCCAACAATCGAGAAAGTCGTTACAGGCCGGTCCACACGCTCGCCCGGCAGAGGCCGCCGCTCACTCATTTCCTCGCGCTCCCGCCCATCTCAATGCGCTCAGCGCACGGCGCATTCCGTCACGCGCCGTGCGCTGAGCGCCGGCATATGATACTGTTTCACTTGATCAATTTGGTCTGTGTGATGGCTAGCGTTCATGATGGTCGCGCCCGCCGCGCTGAACCAGTGTATCACCTTGCGTCTCGGCATGACGGGCGGGCCAGGCGCTGCCCGCATTCATGCCCACTGCGACGTCGCGCCGTCCGCGCGCGCCGCTGAAAATCACACCTTCGCCGATCCGCTGAAGTTTCGTAGGGTAAAACGCTTGCGATCTCAGCATTAACATGCTATACTCTCAAGTTGGCTGCGCCTGCTCAGGCGAGGTGGCGCTTGTCGCGCCGCTTGAGCCATTTTGGCGCCACAACGGGAAAGGATCCTATGCCCAAGCGAGACGCAATCGAAGTTGAAGGCACCGTCGTCGAGGCCCTGCCCGACGCGAAGTTTCGTGTCGCGCTGGATGGTGGCGATCGTATCGTACTGGCGTACCTCTCCGGCAAGGTCAAGCTCAACTTCGTCCGCATCGTGCCTGGGGATCGCGTCCGTCTCGAGCTCTCGCCTTACGACCTGAGCCAGGGGCGCATCACATGGCGCAATCGGACCTAGCAGTCTGGTCGCCTCGCGCGACCTGACGCGACCGTTGGCGTGTGACCACGCGTACCTGGCGCCCGTCTGACATGCGCAAAGCCGCCGCTCGCTCTCTGGAGCGCTATCTGATAGTCGTGGTGGCGTTGCGGCGCCTACGTCTCACTCGCTGTACTCTACGGTGAGTGCGGCAATTGCGTCCGTACGCGCGAGCCGAGGCGATAACCCGCTGGCGAGGCGCGTCCACGCGCATCCCGCTACGTCCCTACCGATGAGGAGACAGTCAACGTGAAAGTGCGAGCGTCGGTAAAGCCGCGCTGCGACAGTTGCAAGGTGATCCGTCGCCATGGCGTGGTGATGGTCATTTGCAAGAAAGAGCCCAAGCACAAGCAGCGTCAGGGCTAGCCCCTGATGGATCGTTGAGCGCGCGTATAGCCGCGCCCTTTCTCCGCAAGCCCGCCATGAATCATGGGTCAGGGCGCCCCGGAGAAGCGGAGCGGCTCACGTGCGCATTGACGTGTCTGGAGGCGCACATACAGCGCCCCCCGCGCGTCAGCCCGCGTAGCCATCCCGTCTGAGGTCCCGCGTTCAGGGAATGCGCCAGTCGCAACAGCGCACCCCATCGCCCCTCCTGACAGACGGAAGCGCGGACAGCGATCATCGCGAGCGACATCGAGCCATGTCAAGCAGCGTAGCTCGGAACCATCTGGGAACCATCTGAAACGTCCGAAACGTCGAAACGACACAGCGAGGAGGATCTGGCGCATGGCCAGAATCGCCGGGGTAGACATCCCCCGCGAAAAGCGCGTCGAGGTCGCGTTGACCTACATCTTTGGCATTGGCCCCAACATCAGCAAGCGAGTGCTGACCGCCACGCGCGTCAGCCCTGACACGCGGGTGAAGGACCTGACCGAAGAAGAGGTCGCCCGCCTGCGCGAGTTCATTGACCGCAGCGTCAAGGTGGAGGGTGACCTCCGCCGCGAAGTGGACATGAACATTAAGCGGCTGATCGAGATCGGCTGCTACCGTGGCATGCGGCACCGCCGCAATCTGCCAGTGCATGGCCAGCGCACGCGCACCAACGCGCGCACCCGTCGCGGCGTCCGCAAGACGGTGGCTGGCAAGAAGAAGGCGACCAAGAAGTAGCCGGTGTAGCAGCTGCTGGCTCACGCGCCGCGTGATACGGCGCGGGCTAGTCAGCAGATCGCATGACGCGCAGGAGAGGATACAGACAGCATGGCTGAGAAGGCCCCGAAGCGGCCAGTGGGACGTCAGCGCCGGCGTGAAAAGAAGTCGGTGCCGCGGGCGCAAGCGCACATCCGCGCGACGTTCAACAACACGATGGTGACCATCACCGACCCGAACGGCAACGTCGTGGCGTGGAGCAGCGCCGGCGCCTCGAACTTCAAGGGCTCACGCAAGAGCACCCCCTACGCCGCCCAGGTGACGTCTGAGGGAGCCGCGCGCAAGGCCATGGAGCACGGCGTCAAGCAGATCGAAGTCTACGTGCGCGGGCCCGGCGCGGGCCGCGAGGCCGCCATTCGCGCCCTCTCCGCCGCCGGTCTCCAGGTGGTCTCGATCACCGACGTCACCCCGATCCCGCACAACGGCTGCCGCCCACCCAAGCGTCGCCGCGTCTAGGTTGACGAGACCCAGCTCCGTCTGGTCTCGTCACACACGGCCTCGCTTGGCGCTGGTCATCCAGCGTTCGGGCATCATGCTGAACAACTGAATACACGCATTCGACTCGCTAACACTATCCCTTCGCTCGGTTTCCGTTTCGCACAGTTTGTACGGTTCCCGGTTCCCGTCAGCGCACTGAGTTCGCCCCGGCGCGAAACAGTGAGGCGTCGCCTTCGTCCTGGGCGGCGCGGGGTCACGCGCGCGTCCTCTCGCAGGATGCGCGACGCGCGCGGCCCTGGGCGCGGGCGCTCTGCCTCCTGAATCATTCGGAGCGCATAGCCCGGCTCCCTTCACTCGCGTCATACCGGCGAAACTCCGCGCGAGCGGCGAACGCCATCCGTTCAGCGGCGTTTCCGCGGCGACCGGCGAGCGCGTCTGTTTCTGGCTGGCTCACCCTGCGGCTGGGGTGTTCTGGCGGATGGAGATAGTCGCGCGACGTTGGTCGCATCGTGGCGCGGCTCGCGCGTCACGGTTGCGCATGCGCGCATTTTTTGAGAACAGTGTCCCGACATCAGGAGGACGAAGCCAACACATGGCTCGCTATACAGGCCCAGTATGCCGCATTTGCAGGCGTGAGGGCGAAAAGCTCTACCTCAAGGGCGAAAAGTGCGTTACCAAATGCACACTCGACCGCCGGGCCTCTAAGCCTGGACAGCACGGCGCCGCGCGTAGCCGCAAGGCTTCCGGCTACTCGCTCCAACTGCGCGAGAAGCAGAAGGTCCGCAAGACCTACGGCATCCTCGAGCGCCAATTCAAGCGCCACTTCGACGAGGCCGCCCGCCGCACTGGCAAGACCAGCGACAACCTGATGCAGCTGCTCGAGATGCGGATGGACAACATCGTTTACCGCTTTGGCTTCGCCGACTCGCGCGCTCAGGCTCGCCAGCTTGTCACCCACGGCCACTTCCGCCTCAACGGACGCAAGCTCGACATCCCGTCGGCTATGGTCAAGGCGGGCGATGAGATTACCGTGCGCGCCCAGAGCCGCAACACAGAATATTTCAAGGCGCGCACGCTCCTGCTGGCGCAGAAGGGCATCCCGTCGTGGCTGCGCGTAGACCCGAACACGCTTACTGGTCGTGTGCTCGCCGCACCGACCCCGCAGGACCTCGAGCTGCCCTTCAACGAACAGCTGGTCGTCGAATTCTACCAGCGGTAGGAGGGGATCCCCGTGCTAGAACTCGCTCTGCCTCGCATTACGCCCGTCGAGACTGAGGGCAATTACGCGAGTTACGACATCGAGCCACTGGAGGCAGGGTACGGCAGGACCCTCGGCAACGCGCTCCGACGCGTGTTGCTCTCGTCACTGCCCGGATCCGCGATCACTTCGATCAAGATCGAGGGCGCGTCGCACGAGTTCCAGGATATTCCACACGTGCGCGAGGATGTCACCGACATCGTCCTCAATGTGAAGAAGATCCGCCTGCGCTCCCACTCTGATCGCCCGGTGACCATGCGCATCGAGGTCAGCGGCGAGCGCGTCATTACCGCCGCCGACATCCAGGCGCCGTCCACTGTCGAGATTGTCACCCCGGATGTCTACATCTGTTCGCTCGATGATCCCGACGCCCACCTCGATATGGAGCTGGTCGTCGAGAACGGCAAGGGCTACGTCCCAGCCGAGAGCAAAGAGGGGCAGGCCATCGGCGTGATTCCGGTAGACGCCATCTTCACGCCGGTCGAGAAGGTCAACTACGTCGTCGAGAATACGCGCGTCGGCCAGATGACCAACTACGACAAGATCAGCCTGCAAATCTGGACTGATGGCTCCATTGACCCTGAAGACGCCCTGCACCAGGCGGCTCAGGTGCTGGTGCAGCACTTCCAGATGATCGCCGACCATCACGAAACCGTCCCCGGCGAAGTGGAAACACCCACCTTGCCCGCCGGAGCCACGACCTATCCGATACCGTCGCGCGTCTACGATACGCCCATTGAAGAGCTCGATCTCTCCGTGCGTGCGTTCAATTGCCTGAAGCGCAGCGGCATCACCAAGGTCGGCCAAGTGCTCACGATGACACAGGACGATCTGCTGGCCGTGCGAAACTTCGGTGAGAAAAGCCTCAACGAGTTGAAAGATACCTTGATCGTGCGGGGTTTCCTGCCCGATCTGGGCGCAAGCCATCCCGCCACCGACAGCGAGCGGGATAGCTTCTACGATGGCCCCGCTGGGGAGGATGAGTAGCGTCAATGCGGCATCGTATCGCGGGTAACCGCATCAATATGCCAGAGGCGCGTCGCCGGGCCGCTATCCGCAGCCTGATTGACGGCCTCTACACATGGGAACATGTCACCACCACCGAGGCTCGCGCCAAGGCGGTGCGCGGCGAGGCCGAGCGCCTCATCGCCATCGCCATCAGCGGCCACGATGAGGCGTGGACCCACCTGAAGTCCGTCGTCGAGGATGACTTTGTCGCCGAGCAGACGCTGGCCCTGGCGCGCCGGGGCCGTTTCACACTCGACGAGAAGATCCCGACGAACGAAGAGCGTGAGACTCAGGGCAAGTTCCCTCTGAGCGCTGACGCCCGCAAGATCAAAGAAGAACGTCTGGCCCGGTTTCAGAAAGAGATGCTCGGCATCATCAAGGACCGTGCGGAGGCGCAGCGCGCCCTGACCGCCGCCCGCGAGGCGATGGCCATTGAGCTGCACGCCCGCCGCACGATCCTCAAGCACTTGCCGCACGAGCGCGCGGTGAAGAAGATCTTCGAGCAGTTCGTGCCGCGCTACGCTGGCCGGAACGGCGGCTACACACGCATCAGCAAGATTGGCCGCCGCTACGGCGACGCCTCCGAAATGGTGCGACTGGAGCTCGTCTAACCTTCGTACCCCCGATCCTATGGGAGCGGGGCCAGGGGGTGAGGTCACGTGAACGTCGCCGCGCTCGTTGAGTACGATGGGAGCCGCTACAACGGCTTCCAGCGGCTGTCCGCACAGCGAGGGCTAACCATCCAGGGCGAGATCGAGGCGGCGCTGCGCCGGGTAACCGGCGCGCCCGTCCAGATCAACGGCGCTGGACGCACCGACAGGGGTGTCCACGCCACTGGTCAGGTCGTCAGCTTCCAGTCGGAGGCGCGGCTCGACGAGGACGCCTGGCGGCGGGCGCTCAATGCCCACCTGCCGCACGACATCGCGGTTCGCGCCGCGCGGTTCGCGCCGGATGGCTTCCACGCTCGCAAGAGCGCGCTAGGCCGCCGGTATCGCTACCGGGTCTTCCATGACCCGGTTCGCTCGCCCCTACGCGAGCGTTACGCCTGGCGGGCTTCGCGTCCGCTGGATGTCGCGGCGATGCGCGCGGCGACAGCGCTACTGCCTGGTGAGCGGGACTTCGGGGCCTTCGGCTCCAGCCCGCGCGACAGCCGTGAAGACGGCTATCGTGGCCATACGGTGCGGCGGCTGACGCTGGCGAGCTGCGACTGTGCGGGGCCTGACGAGATCGTGTTCGACTTCGCGGCGAACGCCTTCCTGACGGGCATGGTCCGGCGGCTGGTGGGAACCCTGGCGCTGGTTGGCGCGGGGCGCCTGACAGTGGAGGGCCTACGAGACATCCTGGAGGCGCGCGACAAGGCCCACGCCGGGGCTGCCGCGCCGCCACACGGCCTCTACTTTACCGGGGCAAAATACCCGGCGGAGTGGGGCCTCTGGGAAGATTCGAGCGATCAGGCGAGCGAGACGCCACAAACGGTGTCTGGAGCGCTATCATATCCGTGACATGATGGGCGGGCGCTGGGCGCGCGTCCCGCGTGCGTGAGACCAGAGAGAGTGATGAGCATGAACCCGAATCCCAAGACGTACAGCGCGACAGCTGGTGAGCTGGACCCGCACTGGTACGTCGTTGACGCCAAAGGCCTCGTGCTGGGCCGCCTGGCGACCGAAATCGCACAAATCCTGCGCGGCAAGTTGAAGCCCACCTTCACCCCGCACATGAACTGCGGTGACTATGTGGTTGTCATCAACGCCGGCGAGGTGGATGTGACCCGCAACCGCCGCGATCTGAAGGTCTACTTCCACCACACCCAGTACCCCGGTGGCGCGAAGATGGAGACTCTCCGCCAGGCGCTGGAGCGCCACCCCGAGCGCGTGATCGAGCGCGCCGTGCGCGGCATGCTCCCCCGCAACCGGCTGGGCGATGACATGATGGGCCGCCTGAAGGTCTACGCTGGCCCGACGCACCCGCACCAGGCCCAGAAGCCTGAGCCGTGGACGCGCCCGACCGTTGAGAGCGTGCTGGCCCAGCAGGCCGCGAGCGCCGGAGCGAGCGCGGAGGCCTAGGCCCCGCGCGGCGCGATCAGCGAGTAATCCGCGCCAGCCGATTGAATCAAACGGGCTGGCGCGCTGGAGGATGACACGTGGCGGAGAAACTCCCCTACTTCTATGGCACCGGTCGCCGCAAGACGGCGGTCGCTCGTGTGCGGCTGTACCCCAATGGCGATGGCGCGATCATCGTTAATAACCACCCAGCAGAGCAGTACTTTGGCCGTGATACGCTCGTCATGCAGGTGCGCAGCGCGCTGCGCCTCGTCGAGGCCAACGGCTTCAACGTGCATGTGAAAGTCGTTGGCGGCGGCGTCTCTGGCCAGGCGGGCGCCGCGCTGCACGGCATCGCCCGCGCGCTCTGCCGCGCCGACGAAGGCAACCGCCCCGCGCTGCGCAAGGGCGGCTTCCTCACCCGCGACCCCCGCATGAAAGAGCGCAAGAAGTACGGCCTCAAGCGCGCCCGCAAGGCGAAGCAGTATACCAAGCGCTAATTCCCGAGGGGCCCCCAGCGCGTCCCCCGTGCGCGCAGGGCTCACATCGCTCATGCGCTCCTCTCGTCCCCTCCAGCGGCGGCACAAACCCGCCGGAGGGGATTCGTCGTGTCCGCAGACAACTCCACGGCCTTCGAGTTGCTCCAATCCCCAAATATGGGCACACGCTAGCGATCAAGCGTACAATTCCAGGAGTGACAGCTCCTCCCAAACCTACGCGAGAAGAACTCGTGGCGCTGGGCCGCCATCAGGCGGGCATGTATGCGCCAGTCTTTTCTACCCAGGAGACATCGCCATGCGAAAGCTCGAAGGTAAAGTCGCCGTTATCACCGGCAGCAGCCGTGGCTTCGGGCTTGCCATCGCCCGCGCCTTCGCCCGCGAGGGAGCCGCCGTCGTCATCAGTTCCCGCTCCGAGCCTGCCGTCCGCGAGGCCATCGAGACACTGAGCGGCGCGGGCGCTCGCGTCAGCGGCATCGTCGCCGACGTGGGCGACCTCGCGCAGGTGCAGACGCTCGCCGCACACGCGCGCCAGACCTTTGGTCGCATAGATATCTGGGTCAACAACGCTGGTGAGTCTGGGGTCTATGGCCCGACCGCTGCTATCGCGCCCGACCGCTACGAGAGCATCGTCCGCACCAACATCCTCGGCGTCTACCACGGCTCCATCACCGCCATCCAGAGCTTCCAAGCCCAAGGCGACGGCGGCAAGCTCATCAACATACTCGGACGCGGCGACGACGGCAAAGTTCCCCTCTACCAAAACGCATACGCCCCCACCAAGACCTGGGCCCACGCCTTCACCCACGCCCTCGCCCGCGAATACAAGGATACGGGCATCGGCATCCACGCCCTCAACCCCGGCCTGATGGACACCGAGTTCCTGCGCAAGATCGAGGCGATCGCTGGCTATGAGGCGCGTCTCGCACCCCTGAGCGCCGTCATCCGCCTCTGGGGCCAGCCGCCCAGCGTTCCCGCTGAGAACGCCGTTTACCTCGCCTCCAGCGCCACCGACGGCAAGACAGGCATCGTGCGGAAGGTCATTGGTCCCCGCCTGCTCCTTGGCGGCCTCCTCAAGGAAGGCGTTCGCATCATCCTTCGTCGCCCCGCGCCCGACACCTCCCTCACCATCACCACCGTTCCCGCCTACGAAGCGCCCATTCCTGAACCCCAACCCACCCGCTAGCAGCCATAGTTGCGCCGCCTCAAACGGGAGTGTTTGGGGCGGTTCAGGCCACACCCTTACCTTTCTTCAGGGCTGAAAGCCCCTGCCTTGAGGCATGGGGATGAAAGCCCTGTCGCCCGCAGGCGAAACACACCTACAATTTGACAACACGTATGCTTTACGTATTCAATAAGAGCATGCGTAAAACATTCGCGTATCGCCTCTATCCGACCAAGCAACAGCAGCGCCTCCTCGACCAGCAGCTTGAGGAGTGTCGCTGACTGTACAACCACCTGCTTGCGGAACGGCGCGATGCGTGGGAAGAACGGCAGGAATCGCGCCGCCTGTATGACCAGCAGGCCACATTGCCCGCGTTGAAAGCCGAACGGCCTACACTGGCGAGCGTCCATTCGCAGGTCTTGCAGAATGTCGCCGTACGCATTGACCTGGCCTTTCAGGCGTTCTTCCGCCGTGTCAAGGCGGGTGAAACGCCGGGCTATCCCCGCTTCCGTGGCCAGGGCCGCTATGACAGCATCACCTTCCCGCAGGTACCCGTTGGCTGCAAGCTGGACGCGGAGACGAAGCGACTACGCATCGCTAACGCCGGACAGGTGAAGGTCATCCTGCATCGCCCGATAGAGGGAACGCCTAAGACGGCCACCATCAGCCGCAGCAGCACGGGCAAGTGGTACGTGTGCTTCTCGTGTGAGTGCGCCGAGCCAGCGCCGTTGCCCGCCACGGACTTACAGGTGGGCATTGATGTGGGCCTCAAGACCTTCGCCACGCTCAGCACGGGCGCGGAAATCGCCAACCCACGCTTCTTCCGTCACGAGGAACAGGCGCTTGCCAAAGTCCAACGCCGTCTCTCCAAAGAGGAAAAGGGCACGCCGGAGCGCGCCATGCGCCGCCGTGCGGTGGCCCGTGTGCATGAGCGGGTCGCGTGGCGACGCGGTGACTTCGCGCATCAGCACAGTCGCCACATCGTCAATACATTTGACCTGATCGCCGTGGAAGACCTGGCGGTCAACCGGATGACGCATACCCACTGTCTCGCCAAGAGCATTCACGACGCCGCGTGGAGCCAGTTCACCAGCCTTCTTGCGTACAAGGCAGCATGGGCCGGTCGCAGGTATGTGGCCGTGAACCCCGCGTATACGAGTCAAGATTGCTCGCGGTGTGGACATCGGCAAAAGCTCTCCCTCTCCGACCGTACCTACACATGCCTCTGTTGTGGACTGCTACTCGACCGCGACCTCAACGCGAGTCTGAACATTTTGAGACTGGGGCAACAGTCTCTGGCTTCGGCCTAGAAGCCCCCGCCTTTAGGCGTGGGGAGTTGTCACCGCCGCACATCGAGCGCCGTGGCGAGGTAGTACCCCGCCACAAACACAACCGCCAGCGCCACCAGGATCACGCCATCGAGGAGAAGTTGCTCGCCCGTTCCGCTGCCGAGCCACTGCTGGAACGTGACGAACGCCATGTAGACGCCGCCGACCACACTGGCGGCGATCAGCAGATAACCGAGCAGTTTGCGCATCCAGGCTCTCCTCGCTCCACCAGCTCGCGCCGGGCCACCGCAGGACGCAGTATCTCGCGCCAGCGGAGGCTCGGTCAAGCCCGGTCAAGCGCGCTTAGCGGCCAGGCTGCGCTCCTGGCTGCGTCGCGCTCGAACCAGATGGCGGGATGTAGACCCGCCGCGAGGGGGTGTAGCGGTAGCGCAGCAGCGCGCCCACGCCCCCCATCTCGTCCAGTTCGGGCGCATTATCCACGATCTCCACCTCCGCGTCGGTTTCCGTCGCCAGGCTGATGAGCTGGCTGCGCGCCCCCTCCGGCAGCCGTGCGCCAGAGGAGATCGCCAGCGTATCTACCTGGCCGTTCTCCAGCGCCGCGCGCGTTTCCTCCAGCCCCGCCACCGCTAGCCCGTTCGCCAGCGCCGCATCAACCAGTCGCTCCACAATCGAGCGGTCCTGCTCTGCCTCCGTCTCGCGGATCATCGGCTCGATCTCATCCCAGATCGCGTCGCGCGGGGTATCAATATCCAGATGCAGCGGCGACTCGTGGACCAGCGCCGCCACCTGAGGCGAGAGCGCGGCCCGCAGCCCCGGTGTCGCCACCGCGTCGCCCGCCAGGATCACTTGCGTCGCGCCGTTCTCCGTCACCAGCTTCTCGATGCGATCAGCCACCTCCTGCGCAAAGCGCTGCCGCCTGGTGAGCGCGTAGCGCTGGTAGTGCGCCTGGTTCATCGCGTTCGTGCCTTTGATCATCGAGAAGAATTTAGGGTTTTCATCCAGCCCTTGCAGCTCGCGCAGTAGCCCTCGCTGGCTCAGGAACAGCCGCGCGGTATTCGTATCGACCACTGCCACGACCACTGTCTCCTGATCATCCAGCAGGCGCGCGAGCGGGAAGAGACTGGGTGTCGCCCCGGCGGTCACCTCATCCTCGAAGGGAACATTCGACTCCAGCGTCTCAAACAGGCCAAGCGGCCCGCAGGCGAAGATTGCCAGCCCTTGCGCGCTCACGGGCGCCTGCTCATCCAGGTAGCGCCAAATGCGCGCCGCGTCCGCGCCGACTGCGTCGTAGGCGGCGCCGCGCGGCCAGAAGGCGCGCTGGATGTCGCGTAGCCGGTCGCGCAGGATGACGCGAGCGGGGCGCTCGGCGGGGCGCACCCCAACCGTTATGGGCCGCCAGTCCAGATACACACTAAGAATGGGAAGGTATTTCGCCGGCGCCACCATCACACCCGGCGCCGTGACCCCCGGCTCTCCAGCCGGAGCGGTGAGCGCCTCAACGGAGGCGAGCCTGTGGAGCAGCGCGCGAATCTGGACGTCCATTTGTGACTCCCTTTCGTCAACACACCATAACGCGCGCCTATCGCGCTCGCATGAAACATGCCCGCTTCATGAAACATGTCAGCTTGTTGGTGTGTTTCGCCCGCGCTGGCAGTCTATCCGCGCAACGTCACAGAGTCGTCACCGAAGGAATGAAGCGCAGTCACACTCCGCTCATAGCGGCGTCCGTCTTCAGCGCTTGGAGTGGGCGCCAGGCCCGCGCGCTGAAGGTCTGCCGGTGGGGGAACGAGAAGAGGGCAGGGAGCCGCGCGGCCCCCTGCCCTCTTTGATGGTGAACAGATTATGGCTCGAGCAGCACCTTGCCTAGCGCGGCGCCCGTCGCCAGATAGTCCTGCGCCTCCGCAGCCTGGGCGAGCGGAAAGCCGCGATCAATGCGGACCTTGAGCTGCCCGGCGGCGATCCAGGTGAAGAGGTCATTCGCGCGCCACAACAGCTCCTCGCGTGTGGCGACGTAATGCCCCAGCGTCGGACGGGTCAGGAAGAGCGAGCCCCGCGCGTTCAATAGCTGCGGATCGAACGGCCCCACCGGCCCGCTGGACTGCCCAAAGAGAACCATATAGCCGCGCGGACGCAGACAATTCAGGCTGGCGTCGAACGTGTCCTTACCCACCGAGTCGTAGACCACGGGAAGGCCCTGGCCGCCGTTCAGCCGCCGGACCTCCTGGGGAATATCTACCTGGCGGTAGACGATGACCTCGTCTGCTCCTAGCGCACGCGCCTCCGCAACCTTCGCTTCGGAGCCGACGGCAGCGATCACCCGCGCGCCACGCAGCCGCGCGATTTGCGTCAGCAGGCCACCCACGCCGCCTGCCGCCGCATAGACCAGCGCCGTCTCGCCGGCTTTTAGCGGATAGGTGCTGTGCGACAGGTAGTGCGCGGTCATCCCTTGCAGCATCACCGCCGCCGCCACGCGCATGTCCACCGCTTCCGGCACGGGGACGAGTTGCCAGGATTGCGCGATAGCGTACTCCGCGTAGGCGGCCATGAACCCCGTGCTGGCCACGCGGTCGCCCACCTTCACCTCGGTAACGCCAGGGCCGACTGCGTCCACCACGCCCGCCGCCTCCGCGCCCGGCGTCCAGGGCAGGGGAATCTTGTACTGCCCCATCCGCTGGTAGATTTCGATGAAGTTCAGCCCGATCGCGGCGAGCTTCACCCGCGCCTGTCCCGGCCCCGGCTCAGGCAGGGCGACCTCCTGCGGGCGCAGAACCTCTGGTCCGCCATGCTGCTCGACTCGTATCGCGCGCATACGTTCTCCTCACTTCACAGCACAACAGGTTTCACTAGCAGGCGGGCGCCTGTCTGCCAGGCGCCCCGCACGCATTGAGGCGTTCCCTATGGGAGAAGGAGCGAAACCGCGCCGTTAGCGGCCCGCCGGGGCTGGCGTGAGCGGCGCGGCGCGGGTGAGCGCATCCTCGACCACACTGGCCAGCGCGCGGATGAAGAGCGGCGTCGAGTTGAGCGACTCGGTACGGTGGAAGGTGATGCCGTGCTCCTCGGCCTGCTCGCGCGCGCCCACCTCGATGTCATAGAGGATTTCGAGATGGTCGGACAGGAACTGCACCGGCGCGATCAGCACATCCCGCTTGCCCTGCGCCGCCAATTCCGGCATCAGGTCGGCGAAGTCCGGCTTGAGCCACTCTTCGGGCGTGTGGCCCGCGCTCTGGTAGCAGAACTGCCACTGGCTGGCGGGTACGCCCGCGCGCTCGGCGATGGCAGCCGCTGTCTGCTTCAGGTTGTCAATGTAGTCTGGCTCGTCGGCCACTACCCGTAGTGGCATGCTATGCGCCGAGAGCAGCACTGGCGTCTCGTCCCGGCGCTCGGCGGGCAGCGCGTCCAGCGCCTCGCGCACGCGGTCGGCCACCGCCTGGAGGAACTCTGGCTGCATGTGCCAGTCTTCAGTGATCGCCACATTCAGGTCATCACGGCCCAGCGTCGCGACCGCGTCGCGCATGGCCGCGATATAGCCACGCATCAGGATCGGCGAGTATTGTGGCGACATGATGACGCCCACCAGCGCGTCCGCGTCACGCGCGGCCTCTGGGACAACATCGGCGACTAGCGGCGCGAAGAAGCGCATGCCCGCCATGACGGTGAAGCTGGGGCCGTCGGGATGACGGCGGTTCAACTCCTCCTGCAGCGCGGCGGCCTGCTCCTGGGTGACGCGCAGCAGTGGCGAGCCGCCTATCAGCGCGTAGCGCCGCTTGAACTCCGCCACCACCTCCGCGCTCGGCTCGCGCCCGCCATAGACGTTGCGGAGATAGGCTGGAACATCATCGAGGGTTGGCGGGGAGCCGTAGGTCAGCAGAACGACACCAACATGCGAAGGGGAGCTGGTCATGGAAGCGCGCCTCACGTTCATTTGGTTCTTAAAATGTGGCGGGGATGATACCGTCTGGAGCTGACTGGGCGCAACGCCCAGTCAGCTCCAGAATGAGCCTTAATCAACTATAACCCTCACGCGCGCTGGCGCCAACCCTCCGTCAGCATTCCCGCTGATGTCAGCGCCGCCCGATGTTAGGCGATAGTACTACACCCAGCGCCATGCCAGCCAGCAGCCCACCGATGTGGTCCGCTATGCCGATGCCAGGTGTCCCAAAGGTGAACATGATGTTGATCAGCAGCCAGAACCCCCACTGCATCAGCATGGCATTCGCCGCTGGCCCCAACACCCGCCGGTTCAGCAGGAAGAACGCCCCGAACGCGCCAAAGATGCCGAAGATCGCGCCCGACGCTCCCAGTGCGAACCCTGTTGTCCCCAGGAAGAAGACCTGCGCGATACCCGCGATAATCCCGGAGGCGAGGTAGATCGTCAGGAAACGCCAGTGACCGAAGATCTGCTCCGTCACAACGCCGACGAAGTACAGGGAGAGCATATTCACGCCGATATGGAAGATGCTCTCGTGCAGGAACATCGCCGTGAAGATGCGGTACCATTGCGTCGGGTCCTGCTGCATGTAAGGTAGCCCGATCTCGACACCGTTCGCATAGATGGGGTTGTTGAAGCTCGCAGTGTTGAAGAGGTCGAAGCCCGAGAGCGACAGACTGACGAGGTACACACCGACGTTGATGATCATCAGCGCGAAGGTCATGACCGGGATGTTGCGCGTGGCGAACCGCGTCTGAACGGCCACGCGCTCCGCCGCTGACCGCTGGTTCCACGGGCGGGCGGCGGGCTGTGGCGATGGCGGCGGCGCGGCGGGCGCCCCCGGCGCCATCGGCGTGGCGAAGACCTCCGGCACGACCGGATTGATCGGCGGGAACAGTTTGCTCAGGTCGTGAGAGCCTGAGAGCCGCGCGGCCTTCGACTCCGCCAGCGAAGCGTCGTAGGGCTGCCGCAACTGGCGCAGAATATAGCCGCGGATCGCATAGATGTACGGGCGCGGTGGGTCGAGCTCAGCGGCGCGGTCGAGCGCCGCCAGCGCGACATCGTAGCGCTGGGCGAGCATTGCGTCAATCGCCTGCGCCAGAAACGCGTCGGCAGTGTTGGGTGCCAGCCGCTGGACAGCCTGGCAGGCCATCGCCACGATATTGAATTGCCCCAGCGCCACGTTGGCCTCGGCCAGCCCCAGGTGCGCGCCCACCGCGTTGGGATCCACCTGCGCCGCGCGGGCAAATTCAGCGGCGGCCTCGCGGGCGCGCGCCTCTTTGAGCAGCGCGTCACCCTTCTCGATCAGCGCGCGCGCGTCCATCGTCTGTTCCATATCGCCAAGTGTCTCCATCTTCGCGTCATTTGGTCCCCGCGCCACCCGCGTCATCCACACATGAGAGATGATAGCGGAGCGGCGTGCGGCGCGGCAAAGCGCCGCACGCCGCTCAACGCGGGCGTAGCTTCCCCGGCGCGGCCTTACAGGATAGTGTACGACGCGCGCGGCCTCTCCGTTTGAACCGCCCGACTGAGAGGCCGCTGAGAGGTCGCCGCAAGCCCCCTAGCCCACAATCACCGCCGCCAGCGTGAACACGAACACCGACACCGCCAGATAGCCGTTCATGTTGAAGAAGGCGACATCCAGCTTGGTGAAGTCGTCGGGATGCACCAGGCGGTGCTCCCAGATCAGCAGCCACGCCGCGCAGCCAACGGCGATCCAGAACGGCCACGCCAGGCCGAGCATCCCGCCGACCGCCGCGAGCAGCCCCACCGACGCGCCGTGCATGATCTCCGAGATTTGCAGCGCCCGTTCTGGGCCAAAGCGCGCGGGGATCGACTTCAGACCATGCGCCTTGTCGAATGCGATGTCCTGGCAGGAGTAGATCAGATCAAATCCGCCGACCCACGCGGCGACCGCCAGCCCCAGCAGCAGTGGCGGAATCAGGTTGGCGGCGCTGATCGTTGGATTGATCGCCAGCCAGCCCGCGATGGGCGCGATGCCGTCGGTCAGGCCCAGCACGAAGTGGCACAGCCAGGTGAAGCGCTTGGTATAGGAGTAACCCACCAGGAAGAGCGCCGCCACCGGCGTCAGCGCCAGGCAGAGCGGGTTGAGCTGCGCGGCGGAGAAGACCATCAGCGCCCCGGCGGCCAGCGCGAAGAGCGCCATCTCGGCTGGCTTGAGCAGCCGCTGGGGCAGCGCGCGGTTGGCCGTGCGTGGGTTGAGCGCGTCCATGCTGGCGTCGGCCAGCCGGTTGACTGCCATGGCCACCGTACGCGCGCCCACCATCGCCAGCGTCACCCAGATCAGCGGCGCCCAGCCGGGCCAGCCGTGACTCGCGCGGGCCGCCAGCGCGGCCCCCAGATAGGCGAAGGGCAGAGCGAAGATCGTGTGCTCGAACTTGATCGAGTCCAGCAGGACCCGAATCTTGTGGGGAATTCCCGAAACGGCGCCGGTCTGTGGCGCTTCCACACGCATAACATGGCTCCCACGCGGGCCAGTGGCCCCGGATGATGACGGTCGCGCCTGGGCGCGCGGCGAGGCCCGGCGCGAAACCCATGCGTGCGAAATTATACGGCGTCGGCGGCGGCGCGCGCTATGGGCCTGGCGTCACTGGTGAAACAAACCCACCGTAAAGCTGCTCTAACCCCACTAGAAAGTCAATCCTGGTCCGTTTGTCCCCTCGCGCGGGCCAGCAGGCGGGAGGAGGGATGCGCCCTCGCGCGTCCCCCGCGACCACATCCCTTAGCGCCTAATCGGGGCGCTGACGGCGCGGGAAAGGGAGGATACTCCGTGACAGAGACACCAGAGGTCGCTAGCAGTTATACCTTCGATCCGTTCGCGCGGCACCAATTTTACCATGATGTCAACGAATCGCTCGTGCGGCTGGCGCTGCGCCAGCTCGATGAGAGCATGCCCGCCGGAAAGCCCGTCCGCGTAGCGGAGCTGGCGTCGGGAACAGGCGCGGTTACCGAGCTGATTCTCGACGAGCTGGAGCGCCTGGGTCGTCCAGGTCAAGTGGTAGGCGTTGAGCCTTCGCCGGAGGCCATTGACATCGCGGAGCGGCGCCTGCGCGGCCGGCCAGTGGAATTCATCCAGGGCGAGGCCCGCGACATCGCCAGCCATATCAGTGACGCCGACGCTGCCTTCTTCTGCAACGCGATTCACTTGATCTCGAACAAAACCGAAGTAATCAGCATGCTCTCAAGCGCGTTGCGACCGGGTGGCTTTCTCGCCATCAACAGTTCATTCTATACCGGCGCGTATGCCCCAGGCAGCGAGAAGTTCTATCATTTCTGGATCCGGCGCGCGCTCGGCTGGCTGCGCCAGCATCACCCTGAGGCGCGGCCATCGCGCCAGGAAAAGACCGCAGCGCGGGTCTGGCTGAGCGCGGACGAGTATGAGGCGCTGATGCGCGATGCCGGTCTGCGCGTCGTCGCGCGCTCCGAGGAGACGGCTCACATGCCGCTCAACTCCTGGAAAGACATCGGCAGCTACTGGCTGTTCATCGAGGGCGCGCTGCCCGGCGTGCCGATCCCAATCGGCGCCGAGGCGCTCAGTTGGGCCGCCGATCAGGTTTTCGACGAGCTTGGCCTTGAAGATGTGGAGCGCATCTGGCTGCAGCTCGTCGCCCAGAAGCCTGAGTAGCCGGGAAGCTACCCCCTCCTGCTCCCTCACCCTGGGCGCGACGGGCTCGTGACCCAGGGTGGGTTGGCAGGGAACAGGTATCGCTCGCCATGCCCTCGGTGGCCAGCGAACAACTGCTTCACATGAAGCAGTGTGAAACATTGCCCCTGTCTTACCCCAGCGGCGGAATACGCGTATGCCAGTCTGTCACGCGCTGGTAGGCGTGGCCGAGGCGCAACAGGGCGGGCTCGTTGAAGTGACCCGCCGCCAGTTGCAAGCTCACCGGCAACCCAGCGGCGGTGAAGCCGCACGGCAGCGCCAGCGCGGGCTGGCCAGTCAGGTCGAACGGGAAGGTGTTGCGCAGCAGCGCGTAGCCCGCCGTGACCTCGCGTGCGCCCAACCGCACGGGCTCGCTCAGCGCGTCCACACGCGGCGCGACAATGGGGAGCGTGGGCATGGCGATCGCGTCCAGATCGGAGAGTAGCGCCCGCATACGACTGGTGAGCGACTGGCGGAGGCGCTGGCCGCGAATATAGTCCAGGGCGGTCACACTGTCTCCAGCCGCCAAGGCGTCACGAGTAGCGGGCGTGTAGCGGTCAGCGCGCGCGGGATACCACCCCATCTCACGGTGATACGCCGTCGCCTCAGGCCGCTGGACAGCGCGGTATCCGGCATCGAACAGCCCGTCATCCAACTCGTTGGGCATATCCACCTCGCGGATTTCCGCCCCCAGCGCACGGTATACATCTAGCGCGGCGCGGACGGCCTGCTCCACCTCCGGCTCGGCGCCATCGAAGAAGAACTGGCGCGGGACTCCGATGCGCGCGCCGCGCACAGCTTCCTCCGGTGAGCGTGCGCTGACCAGCGCGGCGGCATAGCTCATCGGCGGCGTGTCCATGCTGTCGGGGTCGCGCGGGTCATGGCCCGCCAGCGCGTCCAGCAGCAGCGCGCAGTCCTCCACGGTTCGCGCGATGGGGCCGGCGTGGTCGTATGACTGGCTCAAGGCGATTACGCCGTAGCGGCTAACCAGCCCGTAGGTCGGCTTGAGGCCCGTCACGCCGCAGCAAGCCGCCGGGATGCGGATCGAGCCACCGGTGTCGCTGCCCAGCGCGCCGAGGAAGTAACCCGCCGCCACGCCCGCCGCCGAGCCGCCGCTGCTGCCCCCCGGCACGCGCGCTAGGTCCCACGGATTGCGTGTCGGTGGCGTAAACGTGCCATAGGCGAACTCATGCGTATTGGTCTTGGCGACCAGCACGGCGCCTTCCGCGCGCAGCCGCTCGACCGCCGCCGCGTCTTCGTCGGGGACGTAGTCATCCAGCACACGCGAGCCGGCGGTCGTCAACACGCCACGTGTCAGGTAGAGGTCTTTGACGCCGATTGTAACGCCCAGCAACGGGCTGGCGCGCCGCGCCTGACGCTGGTCGCCAAGCTGTGTGTCCGCCGCAAGCGCCTCCTCGCGGGCTGATGCCTCCATCAGTGTCACGCAGGCCTTTAGCTCGCCATCCAGCGCGTGGATGCGCGCGAGCCCGGCCTCCAGCAGACTCTCCGCGGTCAGCGAGGCGTCCCGCAGCGCGTCCGCCGCCCGCGCGATAGTCAGCGGCCCCTCAGCCGCCCGCTCCTGGTCGCTCACTCGCGCCCCCTTCCATCATTCCCCCTCTCCCCGTGGGAGCGGGGGCCAGGGGGTGAGGTCGCCCCCGTACAATCGTCTCAGCCCGCGTCAAATCGTCGGGCGTCGTCAACTTCAAGTTGTCATCGGAGCCAGCGACGACCAATACTGGCGCGCCTAGCCGCTCGACCGTCGCGGCGGTATCTGTGCCATCAAAGCCATCGCTCTCCGCGCGGTCGTAGGCCGCAAGCAGCAGCCGCGCGTCGAAGGCCTGGGGCGTCTGCGCGCGCGCGAGCTCGCCGGGCGCGAAAAGCCGTGTCAGCCCGCCACCCGGCTCAATCTGGCCGATCTCCTCATCCGCGCCGACCGGCGCCGCCAGCAGCGCGCCGCCCGGCTCTCCCGGCGTCCGCGCGTCGCGCGCCAGCCGCTCGATCTCTTCAGGCGTGACCAGCGGCCGCGCGCCGTCGTGGATCATCACCAGACCGATCTCGCCAGACTCGATGCGCGCCCGCAACGCCGCGAGCGCCCGCCGCTCCGACCCCGCGCGCGTCGCGCCGCCCGCGACCACCCCGATCAGCTTGCGCGGCCCCGCGCCCGTCACGAGCGCACGCACGCGCTCCACCTCATCGGGATGCGCCACCAGCAGGATGTCATCCACCGCCGCCGCTCGCTCGAACGCCTCGACACTCCAGAGCAGCGCGGGCCTCCCCGCCAGCGGCATGAAGACCTTGTTCTCGCCCGCGCCCATGCGCGTCCCCTGCCCCGCGCAGAGGATCACCGCCGCCACGCGCCCTGTCGCGCTCTCTGTCACCACTCGCTCACTTTTCGCTCACCCACCACTAATGCGGCGGACAGCCTCACGTCACCGCTCGTTACCGAGTCTATCACAGCCTGCGCGCCCCGCCTCACGGCTCAGTCAGCCACGTGCGCCCCGCCGCGCTCTGCGTGTTGACTATCCAGCGCGCCAAGGGCATGCCGCTCCATCGCAGCCGCTTGCTCGTCTCCCAGCTCGCAGGCGAGACGCAGCGCCTCCGCGTAGCCCGCGCGCGCCTCCGCTGCGCGCCCGGCGCGCGCGTCGAAGGCCGCCTGATCGTGCAGCGCGGCTCGCAACCCGGATGGGTGGTCGAGCGCGCGCGCCGCTTCGACCGCCCAGGAGAGAAAGTGTCGCTGGTCTTCTGATCTGCCACGCACAAACCAGGCGTAGTTGACCCTGCGCGTCAGGTCGAGCAAGGCGTGATGGCGCCCACGGGCGTGCGCCCAGGTGATAGCGCCCATGATGCCCGTGGCTTCGGCCTCCAGCGCAGCGACACCGCCTTTCCCTTCATGCGCGCTGGCGTAATTCAGCCACCAGCCCGCTATCGCCGCGCCGAGCGCGTCGCGTGTGTCTTCAGGCGTCTCGCGTAGTCGCGTCGCGGCGTATCGCCGGATGATGGGATGCAGCCGCAGACGCCCAGCCGCCAGCGTATCCACCAGCCGCAGTCCGATCAGCGCGTCCAGCGCCATCGCCGCTCCCTCACGCCATGCTTCACCAGGGCGATCCTCGCCAGCGTCGCCGCTCGACGGCGCGCGCAGCGCGGCGCCAGCCGCCGCCAGCGCCACCCCGCGCGGGAATGTCGCGCCGTCCACCAGTGTCAAGCCCGCGAGGAGCCGCTGATGCGCAACGGGCAGCGCCGCCCACGAGCGGTCAAAGCGCGCCCGCATCCCAGCTGCCGCGCCTCGCGACTCATCAGCGCTCGCAGCGGGTTCGATCCACTCCAATGGCTGACGCATGTAGGCAGTGAGGGACGCGGTGAGACCGATCGCCAGCGGTAGGCCCCCGGTCGCCAGCGCGGCATTCGCCAGGAGCGGCTCATCTTCCGCCGCTGGGCGTTCGTGAACGCCCTGATGGAGCCGCTGGCGGAACAACTCGATTGCGGAGAGTGAATCGAGTTGTGCGAGCGGCTCGCCTTGTACCCTGACGTCCTGGATCGCCTGGCGCGCGGTGAGGAGGAGCGCCGGGCGGCCACAGGCCAGCGTATCCAGCAGCGCCGTTGCGTCTAGCGCTGGCTCCACATCGTCGAACGCCAGCAGCAGGCGCGGCGCGTCTCCGGTGTGCAGGTTGTCGAACAGCGCCGCCCGCCGTTTTTCGAGGTCAGAATCTACCGCGCGCTCGGCGCCGATCGCCCGCGTCACGTGCGCGAACGCCGACTCCAGCCCGGCGTCGCCGCTCTGCCCCTCGCACGAGAGCCATACGGCGCCGCCGGGAAATAGTCCACGCTGGGCCGCCCGCGCCACGACCTCCGCCGCGAAGGCCGTCTTGCCCACACCTGGCGGTCCGCTGATGGCGATGACCGCTGGAGCCACCGCGTCCGCCAGGCTGGCCAGCGTCCGCTCGAGCGACGCCTCGCGTCCTTCCAGCTTCGCCACTCGCGGCAGGCCCTCCGGCGCGATCACGCCCTGGGGCGCGCCAGGCGTCGTCGCGCCGATTAGCTGGCCCGCGCGCGCCGCCGCGCGAAGCTCTTCCGTTGTCATCTCTCGCTGGTCGGAGTCGCCAGCAGCGTCATCCGTCACCATGCCGCCGCTCTCCCCGCCGCTCCAGTCGCGCGCCGCCACGGTTCGCCTGTCGCCATCAGGATAGCAGAGCGCGGCGGAAAGCCGCAAGCGCCGCCCGCTGGGGTTGTGGCGTCACACGTTCCGATCAGCCACCTAAAGAAGGGAATGGGTATGCGCCGCGGAGCGGGCCAGGCAGCGGCGCGAGACGAGCGTGGCGCCGCCCGAACGGGGCAGTGGCGCGGCGGCGGCGGTGCGCCACTCGTCCTGCAAGGCGGGTATACTGTGTCGCGCGGCATGTCGCGGCCATCAATGGTCGGCGCATGGCGTCGCGGCTATCAATGCCCGTTGGCGTAACGCCAATGATGGCGCCGGAGTCAGTATGAGTCGGGGAGAGACGAGAACGTGAGCCTGGATGAGCGCGCCACGGAGGTGGGACGGAGCGGCGAGCCGGAGGAGCGGGAGCAAAGCCCGGTCCGCCAGCAGTACCTCAGCGTCAAGCGCCAGTACCCCGACGCGATTCTCTTCTTCCGCATGGGCGACTTCTACGAGATGTTCGACGATGACGCCGAGCTGGTCGCCCGCGAGCTGGAGATTACGCTCACCAAGCGCGACTTCGGGCGCGGCCAGCGCTCGCCAATGGCGGGCGTCCCACATCACGCCGCCGATGGCTATATCGCACGGCTGATTGGCAAAGGCTATCGGGTGGCGATCTGCGAGCAGGTCAGCGACCCAGCGCTCTCACGCGGGCTGGTGGAGCGCGAGGTGATCCGCGTCGTCACGCCCGGCACGGTCGTGGACCCAACGATGCTGGCCGCCAAGCGCAACAACTTCCTGGCCGCCGCCGCGCTCAGCCGCGACGCCGTCGGCGTCGCCTGGGTGGACATCACCACTGGCGAATTCGCCTGCGCGCAGTTCGCCGCCGCCGACCCGGAGGCCGCGCTGACACAGGAACTCACGCGCGTGCAGCCCGCCGAGGCGCTGGTGGAGGCGGCGCGGCCCAGCCACGTCTCGCTGCCGCGCCGCGCCGCGCGCCACGCCCATGACCACGACAGCGAGCATGCGCAGGCGGGTGATGGCGCCAGCGACGACGAGCCCGCCAGCCTGGCGGAGCGGCTGGCGGCGCTCGACCCACGCCATAGCCTGACCGTCACGCCCTGGGACGCGCGCTACTTCCGCGAAGACACCGCCCGCGAGCGCCTGCTGGCGCATTTCCAGGTGGCGTCGTTGGAGCCGTTCGGCTGCGAGGGCTTGCCGCTAGCGGTGCGCGCCGCCGGGGCGGTCCTAGCCTATCTCCAGGAAACACAACGCGGCGCGCTGGCCCAGATCACCGGGCTGGAGACGTACAGCGCTAGCGGCTTTATGACGCTCGACGCGCACACGCGCCGCAATCTGGAACTGTTCGAGAGCGGGCGCGGCGGCGGCCTGAAAGGCTCGCTGCTCAGCGTGCTGGACCACACGCGCACGCCAATGGGCGGACGGCTGCTGCGACGCTGGCTGGGCGAGCCGCTGCTGAACCTAGCGCGGCTGCGCGAGCGGCAGGACGCGGTAGCGGCGGCGAAAGAGCAGGTGGCCCTGCGCGCGCGCCTGACGCCAATCCTTAGCCGCGCGGGTGACATCGAGCGACTGATCAACCGCGCGCTGCAGCGCATCGCCACGCCGCGCGACCTCGTGGCGCTGGCGAACGGACTGCGCGCGGTGGAAGAGGTGGCGGCGGCCACAGCGGACGCGCCGGAGGGGCTAACGCGGGTCTGCGCCGCCATTCATCCGCTGCCAGAGCTTCAGGCGCTGATCGCCGCCGCGCTGGTGGACGAGCCGCCGCTGACGATGGCCGAAGGCGGCGTCATCCGCCAGGGCTACCACGCCGAGCTGGATACAATGACCGACGCGGCGCGTAACGGTCGCCAGTGGGTGGCCGATCTGGAGCGCAAGGAGCGCGAGCGCAGCGGCATCAGCGGCCTGAAGGTCGGCTACAACAAGGTCTTCGGCTACTACCTCGAGGTCACCAACTCGCAACTGCAGCCAGGTGCCCGACGACTACATCCGCAAGCAGACGCTCAGCACGGGCGAGCGCTACATCACGCCGGACCTGAAGGAGTACGAGGCGCTGATCCTCAACGCCCAGGAGAAAAGCGTCAAGCTGGAGCAGGAGCTCTTCGCAGCGGTGCGCGCTGATGTGGCCGCGCAGTGGGGCGAGCGGGTGCTGCGCGACGGCGCGCGCGCTGGCCGAGCTGGATACGTTGCTGGCGCTGGCCGAGGTGGCGGCGCGGCACAACTACTGCCGTCCGGCGCTGGACGAAAGCGACGCAATCCAGATCGTCGGCGGGCGGCATCCGGTGGTGGAGCGACGCTGCGCGACGTCGCCTTCGTCCCCAACGACACCGAGACTGTCCACCAACGACGCGCAGATCATGCTGCTGACCGGCCCCAACATGGCGGGCAAGTCCACCTACCTGCGGCAGGTGGCGCTGATCGTGCTGATGGCGCAGATCGGCTCGTTCGTGCCGGCGGAATCGGCGCGCATCGGCCTGGTGGACCGCATCTTCACCCGCATCGGCGCGCAGGACGACCTCGCCACCGGCCAGAGCACCTTCATGGTGGAGATGGTGGAGACGGCGAACATCCTGCACCACGCCACGCCGCGCAGCCTGGTCATCCTGGACGAGATCGGGCGCGGCACCAGCACCTACGACGGCCTGGCCATCGCCCGCGCGGTGGTCGAGTACCTGCACAACAACCGCGCGCTGCGGCGCGCAAGACGCTCTTCGCCACGCACTACCACGAGCTGACCGAGCTGGCGCGACGTCGCTGCCGCGCGTGCGCAACTACAACGTCGCCGTGACTGAGGAGGGCGACCAGGTCGTCTTCCTGCGGACGATCGTGCCGGGCGGCGCCGACCGCAGCTACGGCATCCACGTCGCCCAGCTGGCCGGCATGCCGCGCCGGTGGTGCGCCGCGCCGAGGAGGTGCTGGAGGAGCTGGAGCGCACCGGCGACGCGGGCCACCGCCGGGCGCGCATGCGCGAGCTCGCGCCGCCGCAGGTGGCCCAGCTGACGCTCTTCTCCGCCGAGCCAGACCCGATCATCGAAGAGTTGAAGGCGCTGGCGGTAGATGAGCTGACCCCACTTGAAGCGATTGGCCGGCTGTACGAGCTCCAGCGCAAGGCGCGCGAGCGGCGGTAACAAAGAAGGGGATGCAAGCCAATGGCGGGATCAGTGGTAGCTGTGAGCCTCAGCCCGACGCACACCTTTTCCAAGCCTAATCGGGAAAGCATCCGGCTCCTTACCGGGCTGGGAGTGGAAGGTGACGCGCATCTCGGCGAGACAGTCAAACACCGCTCGCGGGTGGCGCGTGACTCGAGCCAGCCCAATCTGCGGCAGGTCCACCTGATCCATGCTGAGCTCCACGACGAGCTCCGGACCGCTGGATTCGATGTGTCCGCCGGGGAGATGGGCGAGAATGTCACGACGCGCGGCATTGATCTGCTTCTACTGCCGCCCGGTACCCGGCTGCGTCTGGGCGATACGGCGGTCATCGAGATAACTGGCCTCCGCAACCCCTGCGTGCAGCTGGACGGCCTCCAGTCAGGGCTACGA